>NZ_JAMKFI010000007.1:166909-366797 GCF_024494415.1 Pseudarthrobacter sp. R1
GCCCGGGTGGCAGCCAGACTCCTCGCCCTCGCCGCAGGCATCTGGCACAACTGGCGCATCAACGCGCCCCGCAAGCGCTCACTCATTGCCTACGACCACTAAATCCAATAGGACTTAATCATCTAGCTGGACTGCCCGCTGCCGTCAGCGCGGAGCTCATGGCGGATTGCTGCCACAAAGGCATCAATGTCCTCCTCGGTGGTATCGAATGAACACATCCACCGGACTTCCCCGGCGGCCTCGTTCCAGTCATAGAAGCGGAACGATTTCCGCAGCCGGTCCGCTACACCGTGGGGCAGGATGGCAAAGACGCCGTTGGACTCGGTTTTCTGCGTCGGCTGTACGCCGTCAATGGTGTCGACGGCGGTGCGGAGCCTGGTGGCCATCGCGTTGGCGTGGGAGGCGGACCGCAGCCAGAGGTCGCCTTCCAGGAGGGCAATGAACTGGGCCGACATAAAGCGCATCTTCGACGCCAGTTGCATGTTCATCTTCCGCAGGTACACCAGCCCATGGGCGGCCTCCGGGTTCAGCGCCACCACCACTTCACCGAACAGGAGCCCGTTCTTGGTGCCGCCAAACGAAAGAATGTCCACGCCGGCGTCGCGGGTGAAGGCCCGCAGCGGGACCTGGAGGTGGGCCGCCGCATTGGCCAGCCGGGCCCCGTCCATGTGCAGCTTCATCCCCTTGGAATGGGCATGGTCCGCGATGGCCCGCACCTCGTCCGGCGTGTAGCAGGTTCCGAGCTCCGTGGTCTGGGTGATGGAGACGGCCAGCGGCTGGGCGCGGTGCTCGTCGCCCCAGCCCCAGGCCTCCCGGTCGATCAGTTTCGGCGTGAGCTTGCCGTCCGGGGTGGGGACATGCAAAAGCTTGATGCCGCCAATCCGTTCCGGCGCGCCGTTCTCGTCCATGTTGATGTGGGCAGTGGAGGCACACACCACGGCGCCCCAGCGGGGGAGCAGCGACTGCAGCGACAGGACGTTGGCGCCGGTTCCGTTGAAGACGGGAAAGCATTCGATGCCGGGCCCGAAGTGTTCCTCCATCAGTTCCTGCAGCCTGGCCGTGTAGTCGTCTTCCCCGTAGGAAACCTGGTGGCCGTCGTTGGCCGCGGCCAGGGCCGCGAGGACCTCCGGATGTACCCCGGAGTAGTTGTCCGAGGCGAATCCGCGGATGGTGGGATCGTGCAGCCGGGTTCCGGCGGCAGTTTCTGCTGTTGTTGTCATGGCTTTGCTCACGCTTTCAGTCTAAATACAGTCAGCCGCCCTGCAGGCAGGGAACGGACTCTCAGGGGGCCAGCACGAGCCGGCTGCCGTTCAGGCCGCCAGCCGGGGTGTCAAAGAGTCCGACGACGGCGCTGGCCAGGTCTTCGACGTCAGTTGCGCCGGGGAACTTCCGCTCCGGGTGGTTCCGGCGCATCTCATCGTCCACGAGGGCCTTGACCACCAGGACGACGGCGGCCGCTTCCCCGGGACCGGTGTTCCCGGCAGTACCGTTGACGGCAGTGTCATCGCCGGCAGCGGCGTTGGCCCGGCGGAAGCCGTCCGCCATGGCCATGGTCCACGCTTCGGCAGCGGCCTTGGCGGCAACATAGCTGGCAGTGGCTGCTGCCGGCTTGGCCACAGCGGTGGAGGACACCATCGCGAAGCGGCCGTAACGGGAAGCGGCGATATCGTCGAAGAAGATGCGGGACACGTTCCGGAGCGTAGTGATGGCGCCGCGTTCCAGGAAATCCCAGTCCTCGTCCGTCTGGTCGGCAATGCCTGTGGCACCGCGCCAGCCGCCTACCAGGTGGATGACGGCGTCAACCGTCCCGGCAGCCGCTGACACGTCCTTGCCCAGTTGCCGCACGTCATCGAGCCGCGACAGGTTGCACACAAGGCCCGTGACGCCGTCGCCCGCCTTTTCCGCCGCGGCATCGATCCTTGCCTGGTCCGAACCCACGGTGAACACCCGATGGCCTGCGGCGTGAAGCGCCCGGGCGACGGCGATGCCGGACGCTCCGCTGCCGCCGGTCACCAGGACGTTCAGGCGCGGAGTCCCGGCCGTCCCGGCTCCAGCCGCGTCCGGTGCCTGGTTCCCCAACTCTTCTGTCACAGTGCGGTAGCTCCGGTGATGCCGGCAGTTGACTCAATGACGGGGCGCATTTTTTTCTCCAGTGCTTCGTAGAACATGGACAGCGGGAACTCGTCATCCAGCACCTGGTCCGTCAGGCCGCGCGGCGGACCGGCCAGGGCCAGCGCGTCAGGGCCCTTCGCCCAGACGGATGCCGGATTGGGCGTAACGGTAGCGGAGACCAACTGGTACGCCGCGATCCAGTGCGCAGTTTTCGGGCGGTCGATGGAGCGCCAGTACAGCTCATCGATGCTGGCACCCAGGGCGATGACGGCGTCGGCTACTTCGTCCCAGTCGATGGTGAGCCGGGTATCGGTCCAGTGCAGCACGTGCTGCTGGTGCAGCCAGGCGAAAAGGAGTTGGCCGCCCAGCCCGTCATAGTTCCGGACCCGGCTGCCGGTAATGGCAAAGCGGAAAATCCGGTCGAAGATGATGGCGTACTGCACCAGCTTGGCGTGGCGGCGGGCCTCGGGATCGGCGTCCTCGTCCTTCTCGATACGGACGGATTCACGGAAGGCCGTCAGGTCGCAGCGCAGTTCTTCGAGGGAGTACAGGAAGTAGGGCATCCGCTGCTTGATCATGAACGGATCGAACGGCAGGTCGCCGCGCATGTGGGTGCGGTCGTGGATGAGGTCCCACATCACAAAAGTGGCTTCCGTCAGGTCCTGGTCGGCGAGCAGTTCCGCGGCGCCTTCGGGAAGTTCCAGGCGGGTGGTCTCGGCGGCCGCCTTGAGCACTCGGCGGAACCGGGCAGCCTCGCGGTCAGCAAAGATGGCGCCCCAGGTGAAGGTGGGGGTTTCACGGACGGCAACGGTTTCCGGGAACAGCACGGCAGAGTTGGTGTCGTAGCCGGCGGTGAAATCCAGGAAGCGGATGGGGACGAACAGCTTGTTCGAGTATTCCCCTGCCTCCAGGCCGGCGATGAACTCGGGCCAGATCACCTCGATCAGGACTGCCTCGACCAGCCGGTTGCTGCTGCCGTTCTGGGTGTACATCGGAAAGACCACAAGGTGCTGGAGCCCGTCGCGGCGCTGTTCCTGCGGCTGGAAGGCCAGGAGCGAAGACAGGAAGTCCGGGACGTTGAAGCCGTTGGCTTCCCAAGTGGAAAAGTCCGCGCAGACTGCGTCAAGGTAGGCGGCATCATGCGGAAAGGCGGGGGCCAGGACACGAACTGCTTCCACTATGTCACTCACGTGCCGGGACGCTTCTGCGTGGGCGCCGGCATCGGGGATGGAGCCGTCCTTAACCTGCAAAGACTGGAGGGAAGAGGCCGCGGCTTTAAGCCGGAGCCAGTCCTGGTTTTCCGCGGTTATTCCGGTGGGGGCGGTGATCAGAGTTTCGGTCATCGTCGGCTGCCTTTCTGGTTGCTTGCTATCTACGGTGAGCGTAGCAAGCAACCAGCAGGACTAATCTGAAAAGAGGCTTAGCCTAAGAAAGCCTTGTGCTCGGGGCGCTTTGTATGGCTTGTAGGTCCAGCGTTCAGCAGTGTCAGGCTTCCGTACCCGGGCCACTGACCTGCGGTTTTTCCTGCGAAACGAGTTTCAGGGACACGGAGTTGATGCAGTAGCGCTGGTCCGTGGGCGTGCCGTACCCCTCGCCGTCGAACACGTGCCCCAGGTGGGAATCGCAGGTGGCGCAGCGGACCTCCACGCGGTCCATACCCAACGTCCGGTCATGGATGTACCGGACGGTGCCTTCAGCCAGCGGCGCCCAGAAGGAAGGCCAGCCACAGTGGGAATCGAACTTTTCATTGCTGGTGAAGAGTTCGGCCCCGCACGCGCGGCACTGGTAGACGCCCGCCGTATGGGTGTCCCAGTATTCACCGGTGAAGGGGCGCTCGGTCCCGGACTGCCGGAGCACGTGATACTCCTCGGGCGTGAGCTCCTCGCGCCACTCGGCGTCGCTCTTTTGCACGGTGGGCTCGGCGGAGGGGGACTCGGCGGCGGGGGACTCGGGAGCCGGATCCGTGGCCTTGTTTCCGAAGATGCTGTTTCCCAGGATGTTGTTACCGAAGATGCTCATAGCCTTCTCAACGCTCAGGAGTCGCCGATAAATCCCGAACCTGCGTACAGGTGCAGGACGGGGAGGCCCAACTGGTCCTGTGCCTTATTGGCCCAGTCGGTGTGGAACGTATCTGCCACTGCATGCGGCCTGGTGATCACCACGGCCTGCGCGGCGCCGGTTTCCTTGACTTTGGCCACGAGGCCCTGGACCGCCCCGCCGTCCACCACCTCGCCCGTGACGCCTCCGCCCAGTCCTGCGAGCGTGGCCAGGGATACCGCCAGCGTTTCGGCTGCCTGCGCCCGTTCCGTCGCGGGGTCCGGAGCGTGGGATGTCAGCTCCCGGAATGCCTTGGCGATGTCCAGCAGGGAGAGGTTTTCCAGGAAGTCCACCAGCAGGTGCCGCTCAGTGTTTGCCGGTACCAGCACCACGAGCCGGGTGTCTGCACCATCCACCAGGCGCTCGATGTTCAGGCGGTCGTCCGCCCCCAGGGGTTCTTCGGTCAGGATGACGATGGGATCACTCATGGCCTTAGCCTAGTCCCGAGCCTGGGGTGCTGCACTCCTTTGCCGGTGCAGGCAATTCCCACCGGCCCGCCGGAAATACGGGCTCTGGGTGGCTGGACGGTAAGAATAGTTCCATGGCACTTTTCCAGCAGACCAGCCCAGCCCCAGCTTCCCGCACCCAGGATTCCGGCGCGGGCATGTCGCTGCGGACGAAGTGGGCGATTGGCGGAGCCATCGGGGGCGGGGCATTGGCGGGGGTGCGGGCCACCGGATCGTCGGCACGGGCGGTGTGTATAAGAGACCGCGTCACCCCCCCGGCCCGGCAGCGGGCGTCGGACCAGGAAGTGCTGGCCGTGATTCGCGACGGCCAGAGGCAGCAGGTGATCCTGGCGGCTAACGAGGACACCACCGTTGACGGTGTGTACGGGTTCTTTTTCGACGGCGGCAAGGGGCACGCGCGCATCGGCCGCATCATCTCGTACTCGCCCGCTGAACGTACGGTGCTGCGCGACGTTGAAGCTGTCTACGCGGGAGACCTCACTGCCGCGCGCTGGGGCTGGTGGAGCGGCGCCGTCTATCCGGACCCGGCCGCGGCCGGACTTCCGGCAGAGGACGTGGTGATCGAAGTGGACCGGGGGCAGGCACCCGCCTGGCTGGTCCGCGCCGGTGGCACCGCACGCACCTGGGCTGTGATGGTCCACGGTCGCGGGGCCAGCAGGCAGGAGGCGCTGCGCGCCGTCGGGCCCGCGCTGGAGCTTGGCCTGACCAGCCTTCTGGTGTCCTACCGCAATGACGGGCTCGCCCCATCGGCCGACGACGGGCGCTACGGCCTGGGGTCGACTGAATGGCGGGACATCGAGGCAGCCATTGAATACGCTCTTGCCAACGGGGCCGAGGAGATTGTCCTCTTCGGCTGGTCCATGGGCGGTGCCATCTGCCTGCAGACTGCTGACTTGTCCCGCTACCGCCATTTGATCCGGGCCATGGTGCTGGATGCACCGGTCACCGACTGGGTCAATGTGCTCGCCCACCACGCGCAAATTAACAGAATTCCGTCACTCGTTGGCCGCTACGGGCAGCTTATGCTGGGGCACCCGCTGGGGCGCCGGCTCACGGGACTCTCCGCGCCGGTGGACCTGAAGGTCATGGACTGGGTTTCGCGAGCAGTGGAACTGCGGACTCCCACTTTGATCATCCACAGCGTGGACGATGAATACGTGCCCTACGGGCCGTCCGCGCTCCTGGCTGAGCGGAATCCGGACATGGTGACCTTTGAGGCGTTCAACCATGCGCGGCACACAAAGGAGTGGAACGTTGATCCTGCACGGTGGGAGAGCGTGGTGAAGGCATGGCTGCGGCAGCAGCTTGCGCCCCGCCTGAATCCAGGCGGGATCAGGCAGGGGTCCCAACCGGCAAATGCGGGGGATGCTGCAACCGCTGGGAAGCGGCTTCAGTAGCCGCCGGGCATGTCCGGAGGGGTGAAGGGGTCCGCGTAGTTGGAGTGGGCGGGATGGTCGCGTTGAGAGAGGCGTTCTGACCACCGGGCGCCATGCGGATCAACTTTTCCGCAGTACCCGCAATGGCGCGTGAAGTTGCCGTCGCGGTCCGCTTCGGCCACCCAATGGTGCCCAAGGTTGGTCTTGCACAACAGGGTTTTGAGCATGAGGATCGTCCATCTAACAGCGGCTCTGCTCTGCAGTGATGCCGGTGCAACGATTATAGGCCCGCAACCAGTACGATTGACCGTGCGGTTCCTACGAGGCGGACAGCGAGCTGATGGGAGCGGTGACGGCGTCAGTGAGACGAATGAGGTCGGCAGGGGCGAGCTCGATGTCCAGGCCCCGTTTGCCTCCCGAAACCAACAGCGTTTCCAGCGCCAGTGCGCTGTGATCCAGCACGGTAGGGGAGGGGAGCCGCTGGCCGAGCGGGGAGATGCCGCCCAGCACATAGCCGGTGCGGCGCTGGGCTGCAGCGGGATCGGCCATGGCCGCCTTTTTGGCTCCCAGTGATGACGCAAAGGCCTTAAGGTCCAGGGTGCCGCTGACGGGTACGATTCCCACCGCCAGCCTGCCCTCCACCTCCACCAGCAACGTCTTGAAAACCTTCGACGGATCAATGCCGAGCACCTCGGCTGCTTCCGCGCCGTAGCTGGCAGCGGAGGGGTCGTGGGCGTAGGGATGCAACACAAAGGGAACCCCGGCTGCCGCCAGCACGGCGGTGGCCGGAGTTCCCTGTGCTGCGTTTTTGCGTGCCATTGATGCCTGCGCGGCTAGGAGCGCACCGCGGACGAAGCCGCGACCTTGCGCTTGATCCTTCCCAGCATCGCCGTCATCCCACGCATCCGCAACGGGGTGATGGCGCGGGTAAGGCCCAGCAGTTCAGGCATGTCATCAGGCACCGAGAGGATCTCTTCGGCGGACAGCCCGTCCAGGCCCTCATGCAGGACGCCGGCAAAACCGCGTGTGGTGGGAGCCTCTGCGGGAGCCTTGAAGTAGAGCCGAACGGTGCCGGACGTGCCTCCGCTTTGTTCCGTCTCGATGGTCAGGAACAGCGGGGACTGGCACTCCACCACCTGCTCGAGCAACTCGGGGTGGTCCCTGAGCCGCTCAGGCAGGTCCGGCAGTCCCTGGGAGAACTCGAGCAGCAGCTGCAGGCGCTCGGGCTCGGACAGGGCCTGGAAGTCGTCCACAATGGCCGCCAAGGCGGAGGGCAAGGCTTGAGTAGTCATCATTCCAAGTTTACGCAGGTAGGGCTGGCTGTGCGCCGTCAGACCCCGACGGAGACGGGAAAGGATCCGCGTTCCGCGCCCTTAACGATGGGCACCCGCACGGCATTGCCCCACTCGGTCCACGAACCGTCATAGTTGCGGACAGAGTCAAAGCCCAGAAGGTACTTAAGGGCGAACCAGGTGTGGCTGGAACGCTCGCCGATGCGGCAGTAGGCCACGACGTCGTCGCCTTCAGCCAGGCCTGCTTCGCCCAGGTAAAGGGCCTCAAGTTCCTCGCGGCTGCGGTAGGTGCCGTCAGCGGCGGCGGCGCGCGCCCACGGAATGGAGGCCGCAGTGGGAATGTGGCCGCCACGCAGCGCACCTTCCTCGGGGTAGGCCGGCATGTGGGTGCGCTGGCCGGTGTACTCCTCAGGGGAGCGGACATCGATGAGCGGCTTGCCCAGGTGGGCCAGGACATCTTCCTTGAACGCACGGATCGGAGCATCGTCGCGCTCAACAACCGGGTACTCGCCCCTGGCCAGAGCCGGCTTCTCGGTGGTCAGCTCCCTGCCCTCGGCAATCCACTTATCCCGGCCGCCGTCGAGCAGCCGCACGTCCTGGTGGCCGAAGAGGGTGAAGACCCACAGTGCGTAGGCAGCCCACCAGTTGGACTTGTCACCGTAGATGACCAGGGTGCTGTCGCGCGAGATGCCCTTCGACGCCGCCAGCTCAGCGAACGCGGCGCCATCCACGTAGTCGCGGGTCACTTCGTCGTTCAGGTCGGTGTGCCAGTCAATCTTCACCGCACCGGGGATGTGGCCGGTTTCGTACAGGAGCACGTCTTCGTCAGACTCCACCACGATCAGCTGGCCGCTGGCCACGGCTCCGTTGTCGATGGCGGCAGCAAGCCATTCGGTGGAAACCAGTCGCTCGGGGTGGGCGTAGGCTGCGAACTTCTCGTTTTGTTCAACTGGGTAGGACATATCTTTGCCTTTCATCGAGAACACGGCTGATCCGCGGGACCGGCATGGGGACCTCCTCCCACCCTAGCCACGGTCCACTGCGATGTCCGTTTTCCGTTAATAGGAGGAAATGTTGCCTTCGTCACGCTGGCCGGCCGGTGGCCCCGCGCCACCCGGAGCGGGGGTTCGTTGCCGGTATCCTTTCTGGGGACGAACCACCAGCAGAACGGACCACCTTGGTACAGATCGAACAGCTTGCCGCCCGAACTCCGTCAGTATCGGTGGATGAGCTCCTGAAGGGTTTCTTTCCCTCGCCGCGTTTCGGCCAGGTCTCCTTTGCGAGTTACCGCCCGGATCCCAAACAGCCCAGCCAGTCGCATGCCGTCCGGGCCCTTGAAGGATTTGCCGGCGGCGTCGGGGCAAGTGACGGGGGGGGACTGTTCAAGAAACTGTTCGCCAAAAAGGATACGTCCCGCGCAGGGATCTACCTGGACGGCGGGTTCGGCGTGGGCAAGACGCACCTCTTGGCCTCCCTGTGGCACGCCTCCCCGGGGCCCAAGGCTTTCGGCACATTTGTGGAATACACCAACCTGGTAGGCGCCCTGTCCTTCCGCAAGACCGTGGATGCCCTGAGCGGTTACAAGCTCGTTTGCATTGACGAATTTGAGCTCGATGATCCCGGCGACACCGTGCTGATGTCCAGGCTGATGCGTGAACTTGCCGACGCCGGCGTGAAACTTGCTGCCACCTCCAACACCCTGCCCGGCTCGCTGGGTGACGGCAGGTTCGCCGCGGTGGATTTCCAGCGCGAAATCCAGGTTTTGGCAGACCAGTTTGACGTTATCCGTATCGATGGGGAGGACTTCCGCCACCGCGGACTGCCGGCAGCCCCGGCGCCACTTAAGAACAGTGAATTGTCCGCGCACATGAAAGCGGAGTTCGACGGCAAGACGGTGGCGCAGGACGAATTCTCAACGCTCATCCACCATCTCGCAGGGGTGCACCCGAGCCGCTACCGCCAACTGATCCACGGGATCGACGGCGTTGTGTGGCGGAACGTGGAAACCATCACGGAGCAGGCGGTGGCGCTCCGGTTCGTGGTCCTCGCTGACCGGCTCTATGACAAGGACGTGCCCATCCTGGCCAGCGGTGTTCCGTTCGATCAGCTGTTCACCGAGGAAATGATGACCGGCGGCTACATGAAAAAGTACTTCCGCGCTGTCTCCCGCCTCACTGCCCTGGCCCGGGAGGGGCAGAACCACGAGCCGTCCTAGGGTTGCCGGCGCCAGCCGCCGGCCGCCGTCGTCCGTTCAATAGACGGAAGGCGCTGCTCCGTAGGGAGCGGTGCCTGACGGCGGGGCTTTAAACGCCAAAGGTGCGGGTGCCGCCTCCCGGCGGGACCCGCACCCCCTTGACGTACTAGGGCAAAGCCCTGGCCAAATCCTTTTTACGGAGCCTTGTCAACCGGCGGAACCGGGTTGACCGGCGGAACCTGCCCGGGGGCAGGTGCCTGGCCCGGAGTTCCGTTCTGGTCAACGAGCTTGGAAGCGCCATGCTGGATCTTGTTGACGTGACCTGAGTACTTGCCTCCGGTCTTGGTGTCGACGAAATCGCCGGCCTTGGTGATGCCGTTCTTGATGGCCTGCTCGTTACCGCGGATAAGACCTTGAGCCTTGCCCTTTAGGTCGCCAATCAGTCCCACGAGCACCTCCCTTCAATCGCGGAGCCAGGTCGCTCCTCCGCATTCGATCCTAGCGCTGCAGCCGGAGCCGTGCCAAGGAAATCAGGGGCTTTGGGCGTTCGCCAGCAGCGGATAGAGTTGCTGGGCTCCTGTGCGGGGCAATGGCCGCAGGGCAAGAAAAAAGCAGCTCCGGGGAGCTGCTGAATGTGGGCGATACTGGGATCGAACCAGTGACCTCTTCCGTGTCAGGGAAGCGCGCTACCGCTGCGCCAATCGCCCGGAACCGGAAGCCCGGCTTATGGGATTGTAAGGAGTAAGAGAGCGGACGACGAGATTCGAACTCGCGACATCCACCTTGGCAAGGTGGTGCTCTACCAGCTGAGCTACGTCCGCATATGAAGTACGTTCCGGCCGGGGCCGGTCGAACTGCATGAAGCAAGTTTCCTTGCTTGGTGGGCGATACTGGGATCGAACCAGTGACCTCTTCCGTGTCAGGGAAGCGCGCTACCGCTGCGCCAATCGCCCATGCTTATCCGGAACAGACCGGAAACCATGGTTTTCACCGAGGTGGGTACGGGATTCGAACCCGTGTATACGGCTTTGCAGGCCGCTGCCTCGCCTCTCGGCCAACCCACCGTGTAAGCGCCGATTCAAAAGAACCTTTGCCGTGACAGTGTCCTGCGAGCGGACGACGAGATTCGAACTCGCGACATCCACCTTGGCAAGGTGGTGCTCTACCAGCTGAGCTACGTCCGCATTTTGGAGGGCCGATTCGCTGCCGTTCCCGGCATTTCCTCGCTTTCCAACGAGTAAAAACAATATAGGAGGTTCCGGGATTCTCCAAATCGAGCCGCCTTCATGAAGGGCCAATGGCGGTGCTTCCCTGTAATGGCGGGGATTTTCCTGAGTTACAAACGTGTAATTCCCGACGGCGGGTGGTGGCGCTGGGTGCGAGGGTGAGGTTTGGGCAGGGCTGGCATGTGAATGATCCTGCGCAGGCCTGGCTCCTTGTGTCCTGTTCGCGTTGTCCGGTCAGCCGACGGCCTGGGTGCCTGGCTGGGTGCCCCTTTTGCTGCGGGCTGATTGCCGATTTCCGAAATGGCTGCAGGGTCGGCTAACATTCAAATGCATCAGGGCGATTGGCGCAGTGGTAGCGCGCTTCGTTCACACCGAAGAGGTCACTGGTTCGAACCCAGTATCGCCCACCGCATATTGGTCCGTTTCCGCTCATTTGCAGCGGAAACGGACCTTTTTTGTGCGCCCGGACACGATGTCAGCCCCCTGTGAAAGAGTCTTTTCTATGACTGCTCCACTTCTTGCCCACGCCACGGAATACGGGCGGATGTACGCCCGGTCCACCTCTGAGCATTTCTCCGTGCCGTCTATCACCACTGTGATCGGCCAGCAGCCGCACGGGCTTGACGGCTGGTTTGGATACATGGGGGCCAGCAGCCTGGCGAAGGATCCGCTGCTCGCGGACTGCCTCGGCAGCCCTGCCAAAATCAAGCAGGCCGTCAACCGCGCGGCCAAGGCAGCGGAAACGTACCGGGACGAGGCCGCCAGGCGCGGGGACCGCGTGCATTACTACTGTGAGCAGGTGGCCCTGCGGGCGCTGGGCCGGCCGCATGCCATGAAGGAAGCCCGGGAGGCGCTGGCCGCCAACGGCGAAGAAGCCTTCGCCGTCCGCTTTGATGAATGGTGGGAGCTTTACCGGGTGGAACCCATCGCCCCGGAGATCACCGTCTGGAACAACGCCGTAGGCTACGCAGGCACTCTCGACCTTGTTGCCCGGATCAACGGCAGGATCTGCCTCATCGACTACAAGACCAAGGGCACCACCCGGGACGGGCTGGTGAAGCCGCTGGACGACAAAGTGGTGATGCAGCTGGTGGCCGGCATGAAGGCGGAAGAGAGCCTGGTGGATCCGGAGGCCGGGAGCTGGGAGCCTTGGAAGTACGGCGACAACCCCGTCCTGCTGGCCGTGGCCATTGGCGAGACCGAGGTCCGCCCGGTCCGTGCCAACCCTGAGGTCCTGAAGCACCACTGGTGGAAGTTCTGCGCCCTCCGGCGGGTGTGGGAATTGTCAGCGGACACGATTTCCGCTGGGGCCGCGCTGCTGCCCATTGCCCCGCCGCCGCTCGCACAGGTACAGACCGTCTAGGCGTTGCCTGCACCCGCGGTGTCTGCGCCTAAACTGGATAGGTTCCCGTTACCGCCAACTGTAAGGAAAAACAGCGCATGGCTATTCTGAATATCCGCATCATCGGCGATCCTGTGCTCCGCACAGTTGCCGATCCTGTGACGGAATTCGGGCCTGAGCTGGCCAAGCTGGTGGCGGATATGACCGAAACCATGGAAGACGTTGATGGTGCCGGCCTGGCCGCGCCCCAGGTGGGGGTGAGCCAGCGCGTGTTCACCTATCGGATCGACGGCGTGGAAGGGCACATCATCAACCCCGTGCTGGACAACAGCGAGGATTTCCAGCCTGACCAGGTGGAAGGCTGCCTGTCCATCCCCGGTCTTGGTTTCCCTGTGCGCCGTTTCCGCTCCACCCGTGTCACCGGAGTGGACATGCACGGAAACCCCGTCACAGTCGAGGGCGAGGGGATGCTGGCGCGCTGCTTCCAGCATGAGAATGACCACCTGGACGGGATCCTCTACACGGACCGGTTGGAGGGCGAGGACCGGAAAGCTGCCCTGCGCTCCATCCGCAACGCCAACTACGACTCCGTCACCGAACGGACGACGGCGAAGCGCGCCAAAACGGTGGGCTCAAGTTTCGGCGGCGCTGCCTCCGCGTCCAGCTTCGGTGCCGGCGCGGCTGGTACCAACGGGTGAGGGTCCTTTTCGCGGGGACCCCCGCCGTCGCTGTACCGTCCCTTAGTGCGCTCGTCGAAGCAGGTTTCGATGTTGTTGCAGTCCTGACCAGACCGGACGCGCCGATAGGCCGCAAACGCGTGCTGACGCCCTCTCCCGTTGCTGCCCGTGCAGCGGAGCTTGGCATTGAGGTCATCCACGCGGCCCGGATTGATGCGGAAACCACCGCCAGGATTTCTGCCGTTAGCCCTGATGTGGCCGCGATTGTCGCTTACGGCGGATTGGTTCCCGCCGCCGCGCTCGGTATCCCGCCGCATGGCTGGATCAACCTGCACTTTTCGCTCCTTCCCGCCTGGCGTGGCGCCGCGCCGGTGCAGCGCGCAGTGATGGCCGGTGATGACGTGACCGGGGCAGTGACGTTCCAACTGGAGGAGGGCCTGGACACCGGGCCCGTTTTTGGCACCCTCACGGAAACGGTGGGGCCAAACGATACCGCGGGGGAGTTGCTGGAGCGGCTGTCCCACAGCGGGGCAGTGCTCCTGGCCCAGACCCTCTCTGCCATTGACGCCGGCAAGGCAGCAGCAGTGCCGCAGTCCGGCGAGGTTTCCCTCGCCCCCAAGCTGACCCTCGATGACGGCCGCCTCGACTGGGAACACCCTGCCCTGGCACTTGGGCGGCAGGCGCGGGGTGTCACTCCCGAGCCCGGAGCCTGGACGGTGATGGACGGCCAGCGCATCAAGCTGGCTCCCGTACGGCTCCGGCCGGACGTTTCCGGCCTCGCGCCCGGGTCCGTCTCGCTGCAGGGCAAAAGCGTGCTGGTGGGAACCGGCTCCCATGCTGTCGAGCTGACCCGGATCCAGCCGGCCGGCAAAAAGATGATGGCCGCTGCCGATTGGGCACGCGGTATGGCTTCCCTTGAAAGCGTGGTGTTCGAATGAGCGGGTCCGGCGGCAACCAAGGCGGTCGCGGCAGAGCCGGGGGCGGAAACGGAGGAGGAAGCTCAGCCGGAGGCGGAAGCGCCGCGGGCAGCGGGAGCGGCGGCCAGCGCGGTGGCCGCGGCCAAGGCGGGCCCCGTGATTCGAGCAACCGAAACGCCAAGGGACGGGAACGGAACCGCAGCCCTAAGCGCAGTTTCACCGACAACGCCCCTTCCCAGCGCACCCGCAGGGCAGATCCCGCCCGACTGGTTGCCTTCGAAGTCCTTCGCGCGGTAGCCGCCGAGGACGCGTACGCCAACCTGGTGCTGCCCGCCCGGATCCGGCACCACGGGCTGGACAAACGGGACGCGGGCTTCGCCACCGAACTCAGTTACGGGGCGCTCCGCAGCCAGGGAACCTATGACGCCGTCCTTGCCCGGTGCGTGGACCGGCCGCTGGACCAACTGGATCCCGCCATCCTCGACGCCCTTCGGATCGGAGCGCACCAACTGCTGGCCATGCGCGTCCCGGCGCACGCCGCCCTGGACCAAACCGTTGGCCTGGCCCGTGCAGTCATCGGTGCCGGACCATCGGCGCTCATCAATGCCGTCCTCCGGAAGGTTACTGCGCACACGCTCGAGGAGTGGCTGGAGCAGTTGGTCGCCGGGGAAACCGACGAAACCAAGGTCGCCTCCCTCCGTTACGCCCATCCGGAGTGGATCGTCCGCGCCATGCGCCAGTCACTCGTGGCGCACGGGCGCTCTGCCTCAGAAATCAACGACCTGCT
Organism: Pseudarthrobacter sp. R1; assembly: GCF_024494415.1. Classification (NCBI taxonomy): domain Bacteria; kingdom Bacillati; phylum Actinomycetota; class Actinomycetes; order Micrococcales; family Micrococcaceae; genus Pseudarthrobacter; species Pseudarthrobacter sp. R1. The sequence continues at coordinate 181,397 of NZ_JAMKFI010000007.1, forward strand.
GGAAGCGGACAACGCCGCGCCGGTGGTCAACCTGGTGGCCCTGCCCGGCATCGGCAGCCTCGACGAGGCCCTGGAAAACGGAGCCACGCCCGGCGAACTGGTGGAAGGCTCGGCGCTGTCCAGCGGCGGAGACCTGGGGCGGCTTGCCTCCGTGCGGGAGGGCAGCACCAGGGTGCAGGACGTCGGCTCGCAGCTGGTGGCGCGCGCCATGGCAGCCGTGGACCTGGGCCGGAACAGCGGCTCAGATGGCGAAAGCCCTGGTGAGGCCTGGCTGGACCTGTGCGCCGGGCCGGGCGGCAAGGCAGCATTGCTCGGTGCGCTGGCCAGCCAGAGGGGCGCAACCCTGCTGGCGAATGAACCTGCACCGCACCGCGCCAGGCTCGTGACCCAGGCGCTTTCCGCTGTACCGCGGGAAACATGGCAGGTCCGTACGGGTGATGGCCGCGAGGTGGGCACGGAGAAGCCTGAATTTTTTGACCGGGTACTCGTAGACGTCCCCTGCAGCGGGCTGGGCGCGCTTCGGCGGCGGCCCGAGTCCCGCTGGCGCCGCACGCCCAAGGACCTGGCAGACCTCGGCCAGCTCCAGCGGGATCTCCTCAAATCGGCCCTGGCCGCGGTCCGCCCCGGTGGAGTGGTTGCCTACGTGACCTGCTCGCCCCACCCGGCCGAGACCACCGCCGTGGTCACGGATGTGCTCCGCAAACGCGATGACCTTGAACTGCTGGAGGCCGGCCAGGCTTTGGACAGCGTCAGCCTGCCGGGCAACCTCGGCGCCGGGCATGATTCGACCGCGCAGCTGTGGCCCCACATCCACGGCACCGATGCCATGTTCCTGGCCCTCATTCACAAGAAGCTCTGAGCCACGAAAGCCCTGATCCACAAGAAGCCTTGAGCCGCGAGTCCTGATCCACAAAAAATCCTGGTTTTTTGGAAGCCCTTGGTCCCCAAGCCCTGACCGGCAAAGAGACCTGATCCGTGAAAGGTTCCCACTGTGACGCAATGCTGCATTAACCCGAGCATCCTGTCCGCCGATTTCGTCAACCTTGAGGCTGAGCTGCAGCGCATCAGTAACGCGGACGCGGTGCACGTGGATGTGATGGACAACCACTTTGTGCCCAACCTCACCATCGGCCTGCCGGTGGTGCAGCGGATCCAGGCCGTAAGCCCGGTGCCCCTCGACGCGCATCTGATGATTGCCGACGCCGACCGCTGGGCACCCGGTTTTGCAGATGCCGGCCTGGCATCGGTCACCTTCCACGCCGAGGCCGCCATTGCGCCCATCAAGCTCGCCCGCGAACTGCGGGCCAGGGGCGCCAAGGCAGGAATGGCGCTTCGGCCCGGTACGCCTGTTGAGCCGTACCTGGACATGCTCCCCGAGCTGGACATGCTGCTCATCATGACGGTGGAGCCGGGATTCGGCGGCCAGGCGTTCCTGGATGTAACCCTGCCGAAAATCCGGCGAGCCAGGCAGGCCATCGACGGTTCCGGGATCGGTGTGGCCATCCAGGTTGACGGCGGCATCACCGAAGACACCATCACCCGTGCAGCAGAGGCGGGCGCCAACGTCTTCGTGGCAGGTTCGGCTGTGTACGGTGCGGTGGATCCGGCCGCGGCGATCAACCGCCTGCGCGAGGCCGGGACCCAAAAGTTACGCACCGCGGCGGAATAGCAGGGAGCCGTACGCCGTTATGGCACAATAGCAACACACATACGTGCTCCGGGGTCGGTGTAAGTCCGAACCGGCGGTGACAGTCCGCGACCCGCGAGCCGGTGGTTTTCCTTTGGGAGAATCCCGGCGGACGGTTGAACCGGTGAAATTCCGGTACCGACAGTTAAAGTCTGGATGAGAGAAGCACGTACAGCTGTTTCTGCGGCGTCATGGGACGCCGCGGCCTTCTGCTGTCGTATACCCCCGGAGCCATCGCGGTTCTAGAGGGAAGGAACGACGCAAGCACTATGAACCTGCTGCGATGGCTCTTAGATGCCACAAACTCCGCTGCCGCCACACCCGGCAGCACTACCATCGAGGCTCCCGCGTGACGGCCGGAGTTGTTACAGCCTTTACTGCCGCCGAGACGGCTGCGATGGACACTGCCCTGAACGCGGCCCTGCAGGGGCCCCGCGGCGCCAATCCCCTGGTGGGGGCCGTCGTCGTCGATTCAGAGGGCCGCGAACTCGTCACGGGTTACCACCGCGGGGCAGGCACCGCCCACGCGGAAGCAGACGCGATAGCGCAGGCGGCTGCCGCAGGGATTGATCTGTCCGGCTGCACCATGGTGGTGACCCTGGAGCCCTGCAACCACGTCGGCCGCACCGGCCCTTGTGCCCAGGCGATCATTGCTGCCGGGATCACTGACGTCGTCTATGCCGTGGACGATCCCCACGACCCGGCTGCGGGCGGGGCCGCCACCTTAAGGGAGGCGGGCGTGCGCGTGCGCAGCGGTTTGGCTGCCGGCGAAGCACTGGAGATGAACCGCCGGTGGTTTGAGGCAGTGGCGGCAAAACGTCCGTTCGTCACGCTGCACATTGCGCAGACGCTGGACAGTCGCATTGCAGCAGAGGACGGCACCAGCCAGTGGATTTCCAGTCCGGAATCTTTGGCCGACAACCATGCAATCCGCGGCCGCATCGATGCAATCCTCGTGGGAACCCAGACCGTGTTGGTGGACAACCCCCGCCTCACTGCCCGCAACCCGGCAGGAACCCTGGCTGGGAAACAACCGCTGCGGGCCGTGATGGGACTGCGTGACATCCCGGCGGACGCCGCCATCCACGGAAGCGACGGCCTGGTAACGCACCTTCCCACCCGCGACCCCCAGGAAGCGCTGTCCTCCCTTTACGGGTCCGGAATCCGCCACCTCATGGTCGAGGGAGGCTCGCGCATCCTCAGCGCATTCCTTACTGCCGGGCTCGTTGACGAACTCATTGTCTACCTGGCCCCCACGCTGCTTGGCTCCGGAACCCCGGCCCTCACCGGCTTGGGAATTACCACCCTCGCCGACGCGCAGCAGTGGGAATGGGACCCTTCCGACGGCGGCGCCGTCCGTACGCTGGGCCGGGACCTGCGGCTCCACCTTCGACCGCAACGCGCCGTTGCCCTGGAACCACAAACAACACTTCACCCACAACCGTCCCGCGCCACTGCGGAGCAAGCCCAGGGAGGCTACTGATGTTCACCGGAATTATTGCCGAGCAAGGGCACGTTTTGTCCGTCGAGAGGGACGGGGATGCCAGTGCCACTGTCCGGCTGCACGCACCCGGCTCCACCGAAGGCCTCGCCCTGGGCGGGTCCATCGCCGTCAACGGTGTCTGCCTCACCGCCACCGAAATCGACGGCAAGGAATTCAGCGTGGACGTGATGGGGGAGACCCTGGTCCGCAGCACCATCGGCGAGTTGGCTCCCGGTGACGCCGTCAACCTTGAGCGTTGCGTCCCGGCCGGCGGCAGGCTGGACGGGCACGTGGTCCAGGGCCACGTGGACGGCGTCGGCGTGCTGCTGGAGCGCGAGCCCCTTGGCAACTGGGAAAGGCTTCGTTTCGGGGTGCCCGGGAACCTGGCCCGCTACATCGCGGAAAAGGGATCCATTGCCATCGACGGCGTCTCACTCACCGTCACGGCGGTCAGCCCCGCTGCGGAGCAGAGCCCCTGGTTCGAGGTGGGGCTCATCCCCACCACCCTTGCCGAAACCGGGCTCGGCGCCAAGAACACCGGCCGCCGGGTGAACCTGGAAGTGGACGTCCTGGCCAAGTACACCGAACGCCTCCTTGCGTTCAGCACCCCAGCGCCCGCCGCTGTTGAAGGAGGAGCACGATGAACGCAGCAGTACGGTTCGAACCCGAAGTTGCCCCCGCCGCCGGCACCCGGACGGACAGAGTCTCCGGGTTGAACACCATCGAGGAAGCGGTGCGGGCCATCGCCGCCGGCCGGCCAGTGCTGGCGGTGGACAACGAGGACCGGGAGAACGAGGGCGACATCATTTTCGCCGCCCAGCACGCCACTCCGGCGCTGATGGGATGGACCATCCGGTACAGCTCCGGCGTCATCTGTGTACCGCTGTCAGGCGACCGCGCGGACGCCTTGGCGCTGCCTCCCATGGTGGCGGTCAATGAGGACGCCAAAGGCACCGCCTACACGGTGTCCTGCGACGCCGCCATCGGCGTCAGCACCGGAATTTCCGCGACGGACCGGGCCCTCACGGCCAGGGTCCTCGCGGATCCGCAGTCCGAACCGTCGTCCGTGACACGCCCCGGGCATATTTTTCCGCTGCGTGCGGTTGACGGTGGTGTGCGGGAACGTCCTGGCCACACTGAGGCCGCTGTCGACCTGTGCCGCCTGGCCGGCCTGGAAGCTGCGGCGGTCATCGCCGAAGTTGTTTACGACGATGGCGAGATGATGCGGCTGGATGGGCTCCGTGCCTTTGCCGCGGAACACGGATGCCCCCTGATCTCAATCCAGGACCTGGTGGCGTACCTTGAGGCAGCGGGCACGTCGGCTGACAGCAACACCCGGGCAGGACGCCAGGGCGGAGAAGAGGAGATACGATGACGGCTTCCGGAGCTTCGGGAAACGGCCACCACCTGTCCGATTCGGGCAACGGCCACCACAGGGCCACGCCTGCCAACGGCCATCACCAGGCTGAGTCCGGCAACGGCCGGGTACCCCATCCCGTCAGCGGCGGACCTGTCGTCCAGCTGCCCACGGCTTTCGGTGACTTTATCGCTCAGGCATGGATAGACCTGGAGACCGGTGCCGAACACCTGGCCGTCAGTTCCCCCAATCCGCCCAAAGACGGCCAGGCCCCGCTGGTCCGGCTGCACTCGGAATGCCTTACCGGAGATGTCTTCGGTTCCTACCGCTGCGACTGCGGCGAGCAGCTGGCCTATGCGCTGGAGATGATCCGTGAGCATGGCGGAACCTTGCTCTACCTGCGCGGACAGGAAGGCAGGGGCATCGGCCTCGCCAACAAGATCAAGGCCTACGCGTTGCAGGAGGCCGGCTTCGACACCGTGGAGGCCAACGAACAGCTGGGCCTGCCCGTGGACGCCCGGTGCTACAAGGCAGCCGCCCAGGTGCTGGCCGAGATGGGACTGCATGAAGTCCGGCTCCTGAGTAACAACCCGGACAAGCAGAACAGGCTGGCAAAGGCCGGCGTCAAGGTTGTGGAAATGGTCCCCACCGAGGTCCCGTCCCGCGACCAGAACATCCGGTACCTGCAGACCAAGAAGGACCGCATGGAGCACCGCCTGGTTCTGGGCACCCACGTGGGCGTCGCAGTGCCCGTCACAACCCCTGATACTTCCTTTGACCACGAGCAAGACTGACCCACCAACAAGACTGAACGGAACAGCATTTACCTATGAGCGGACACGGCGCCCCCGATATCGACCTCTCCACCCTCAACCCGGCCGAAACCTCGCAGCTCCGGCTCGCCATCGTTGCGGCCAGCTGGCACACCCAGATCATGGACGGGCTCCTGGACGGTGCACTGCGCGCGGCGAAGGACGCCGGCATCGCCGAGCCCACTGTCCTGCGCGTCCCGGGCAGCTTTGAGCTGCCTGTCGCTGCCGCCCGGCTGGCACCGCACTTCGACGCCGTCGTGGCCCTCGGTGTTGTGATCCGCGGCGGTACGCCGCACTTCGAGTACGTGTGTCAGGCGGCGACGTCGGGCCTCACCGACGTGAGCGTGCGCACCGGAGTTCCGGTGGGCTTCGGCGTCCTGACCTGCGACACCGAACAGCAGGGCCTGGACCGTGCCGGCCTCCCCGGCTCGAAGGAAGACAAAGGCCACGAAGCCGTTACCGCGGCGCTGGCCACCGCCGTCGTGCTCAAGCAGTACGGCAACTAGCACACCGGGGCAGGCGGGCGCGTGTGTGTTCACTCACATCGCGCCCGTCATGCAACGGCCCGACAGGCGCCCTTCGGGCCGCAGCAAGTAGGCTGGAGGGCGTGAAGAATTTCGAGACGCTGTTCGCTGAACTCAGCGAGAAGGCAGCCACCCGCCCGGAAGGCTCCCGCACCGTCGCTGAATTGGACTCCGGTGTCCACGGCATCGGCAAGAAAGTCGTTGAGGAAGCAGCCGAAGTATGGATGGCTGCCGAATATGAATCCGATGAAGCTGCGGCCGAGGAAATTTCCCAGCTGCTGTACCACCTGCAGGTTCTGATGCTCGCCAAAGGCCTGACCCTGGAAGACGTCTACAAGCATCTGTAGCCACCGGTCCGGCGCGCCTTTGCCGCCGGTGCCCGCCGTGGCCTGCACTGCCTGAATACCTAGACCTCCCGAATCCAGAAAGATTTCCCATGCTGCGAGTAGCCGTCCCCAACAAGGGTTCCCTGTCCGAAGCCGCCTCCGCCATGCTGTCCGAAGCCGGCTACCGCCAGCGCCGCGATACCCGCGAACTGGTCATGGTGGACCCGGACAACGACATCGAATTCTTCTTCCTCCGTCCGCGCGACATCGCCGTTTACGTGGGGCAGGGAACGCTCGACGTCGGCATCACCGGCCGTGACCTGCTGCTGGACGCCGAGGTGGAAGCCGAAGAGCTGCTGCCGCTGGGATTCGCCGCCTCCACCTTCCGCTTCGCCGGTCCGGTAGGGGATTTCGCCAAAGTCGAGGAGCTGGAGGGCAAGCGGCTGGCCACGAGCTATGACGGCCTGCTTCGCGGCTACCTCGCCGAACGCGGTGTCAACGCCAAGGTGGTCCGCTTGGACGGTGCCGTTGAATCTTCTGTCCGGCTTGGCGTTGCGGACGCCATCGCGGACGTCGTCGAAACCGGCAACACCCTCAAGGCGGCCGGGATGGAGATTTTCGGCGAGCCGATCCTCAAGTCCGAAGCCGTCCTGATCCGGCGGACCGAAGAAGGCGGTGCCGCAAACGGCACGGCCAAGGAAATTGAGGTCCTGATCCGCCGCCTGCAGGGTGTGCTGGTGGCCCGCCAGTACGTGCTGATGGACTATGACATCCGCAAGGAACTCGTTGAGCAGGCCGCCGCCCTGACGCCTGGCCTGGAATCACCTACGGTCTCTCCGCTGCGGGATTCGGACTGGGTTGCCGTGCGTTCCATGGTGCCCAAGAGGGAAACCAACCGGATCATGGACGAGCTGTACGACCTTGGCGCCCGCGCCATCCTGGTCAGCAGCATCCACGCCTGCCGCATCTGATTCCGCACGCACCGCTGCATCAACGCACCCCAGAATTCCAGGAGTTCCCATGGCAGTAGCCGTACGCGTCATTCCATGCCTCGACGTGGACGCCGGGCGCGTCGTTAAGGGCGTCAACTTCGAGGGCCTCCGCGACGCCGGCGACCCCGTGGAGCTGGCCCACCGGTACGACAACGCCGGTGCCGACGAACTGACCTTTTTGGACGTCACCGCATCCTCGGGCAACCGCGAAACCACCTTTGACGTGGTCCGCCGGACCGCCGAGGAAGTATTCATTCCGCTGTGCGTGGGCGGCGGGGTCCGCGGCGTGGCAGAAGTGGACAAGCTTCTCCGCTTCGGCGCGGACAAGGCATCCATCAACACGGCAGCCGTGGCGCGGCCCGACGTCATCGACGAGATCACCCGGCACTTCGGTTCCCAGGTCCTTGTCCTCTCGGTTGATGCCCGCCGCACCCGCCCCGGGTCCCAGCCCACGCCGTCGGGCTTCGAAGTAACCACCCACGGCGGACGCACCGGCACGGGGATTGACGCCATCGCGTGGGCAAAGGAAGCCGCGGACCGCGGCGTGGGGGAGATCCTGCTGAACTCCATTGACGCCGATGGCACCAAGGACGGGTTCGACCTGGAACTCATCCGCCTGGTCCGGGCCGCCGTCAAGGTGCCCATCATCGCTTCCGGTGGCGCGGGGGAGCCGGCACACTTTCCGCCCGCCGTCGCAGCGGGCGCCGATGCAGTGCTGGCCGCATCCATCTTCCACTGGGGACCGGATGACATGATGTCGCAGGTCAAAACCGCAATCAGGGAAGCCGGCTTCGAAGTCAGGTAACAGTTCCGTCTAAAAGCAACGTGAGGTCACTTCGTGCCCAAAAACCTCGGATTATTGGGCCGTAGGTGACCCCGCGTCGGGCTTTAAAGCCCTACTTCGGCTGACTGGAGGAGGGCGACGGCGTCGGGCTGGCCTTCGAAGGTGACCAGGGCGTGGCGGGTGCGGCCGTGGGCGTGCATCAGCAGTTCGCCCGGCTCGCCGACGATGGCCACCGAAACGGGAGCGCGCTTGGCAACATGGCGCGGTCCCGAGGGCCGCACCAGAACGATGCCCAGGTCGACGCCCCGGTAGAGGATGGCGGCGCGCTTGACGAGCTCGTCCCACAGCGCGTCAGAATAGGCTTCGTCCAGCGCCCTTGGCGCCCACCGGTCCACGGCACGGCGCACGTCTTCTGTGTGGACAAAGTACTCAATCAGGTTGGCGCTTTCGTCCAGTCCCTTAATGTTCATGGGCGAGAGGGCCGGTGGCCCGGCACGGAAAGTGTTCACCAGCCGGGCGTAGGCGTCCGCGGTGGTGACCTTCGCAGCCAGCTTGGCCGTGGCCTGGTCTGATGCCTTCGCCAGGCGCTTGATGATCAGCCCAAGTCCCACGGCGGCTTTGCGTTCGCGCAGGTAAAGGTGCGCGGCAAGGTCCCTGGTGCGCCAGCCTTTGCAGAGCGTGGGCGCGTCGGGACCGGCCGCAAGGAGGGTTTCGGCCAGGACTTCTCGGGACGGGTCGACGAAATGCATCACTTGTGAAACTAGCACGAGAGCCCCGCAGTTGGGCACCGTGCCCGGCGGGGCAGGCGTGCCGTTGTTCACACAGGAATTGGGGCATGGCCAAGGCACTAGACTTGACCTGATGTCTGAGCAGCCCGCCCCCGCCCCAACCACCGATTCCGCCGTGCCCGCAGCGCCGCCGGCAGCACCGGCCGGAACGTCGTCCGCGCCGGCAAGTCCGCTCCCGGCCGAGCTGGCCGCGGCACTCAAGCGCGACAGCGCAGGCCTGGTGGCCGCCGTCGTGCAGCAATTCGACACCAACGAGGTGCTGATGCTGGGCTGGATGGATGACGAGGCGCTGCACCGGACCATGACCAGCGGAAGGGTCACCTTCTACTCCCGCTCCCGCCAGGAGTACTGGCGCAAGGGAGACACATCAGGGCATGTCCAGTGGGTAAAGTCGGTGGCCATGGACTGCGACGGCGATGCGTTGCTGGTGCGCGTTGACCAAGTGGGCGCCGCGTGCCACACCGGCACCCGAACCTGCTTCGACGGCAGGGACCTGGCCGTAACCGCAGGCCACGCAAGCTGACACTCTTCACCGCAGGTTGCTGCGGAACGCGGGGGAGGGCTGGCCACCCCTGCAAGCACACCACCAGGCGCCGCGCAGCCGGCCCTACAAGAACAGGCGGAACAACATAGCCATGCAGGACCTTGGAATCATCAGCCCGGGCCTTGAGGAGTTCCGGGAACTGGCCGGCCACAGCCGCGTGATCCCCGTACGGCTCAAGGTACTTGCCGACGCCGAGACGCCCATTGGTTTGTACCGGAAGCTTGCGCAGGGGCAGCCCGGAACGTTCCTGATGGAGTCCGCTGCCGTGGGCGGGGCGTGGTCCCGCTACTCGTTCATCGGCGCCAGGTCACGGGCAACACTGACCACCAAGGACGGGAACGCGCACTGGCTGGGCGAGCCGCCGGCGGGCGTCCCGGTAAACGGCAGCCCGGTGGATGCCGTCCGCGACACCATCGAAGCCCTCCGCACGGACAGGTTCGATGGCCTGCCGCCTTTCACCTCCGGCCTGGTGGGTTTCCTGGGCTGGGAAACCGTGCGGCACTGGGAGCGCCTGGTGAGCCCGCCCGAGGATGACCTGCAGCTGCCGGAGATGGCGCTGAACCTCGTAACGGACATGGCCGTGCACGACAACGTCGACGGCACGGTGCTGCTGATCGCCAACGCCATCAACTTCGATGACAGCTCCGAACGCGTGGACGAGGCCTGGCACGACGCCGTGGCGCGGGTCAAGGCGCTCCTGGCCAAGGTCAGCACCCCGGTGGCGCAGCCCGTCTCGGTCCTGGCGCCGGCGGCACTGGACTTCGCCTCCAGCGTCCAGGAGCGCTGGAATGAAGCCGAGTACCTGGCCGCGCTGGACCGCGGCAAGGAAGCCATCGTGGACGGCGAGGTGTTCCAGGTGGTGATTTCGCGCCGCTTCGAGATGGAGTGCAAGGCCTCCGCCCTGGACGTGTACCGGGTGCTGCGCAACACCAACCCCAGCCCCTACATGTACATCTTCAGCCTTGAGGACGCCGAGGGCCGGGAGTACTCGATCGTCGGGTCTTCGCCCGAGGCCCTCGTGACCGTCACCGGTGAAGAGGTCATCACGCACCCCATCGCCGGATCCCGCCCGCGCGGCAAAACCGTCGAGGCGGACAAGGCACTCGCTGAGGAGCTCCTGGCGGACCAGAAGGAACGGGCAGAGCACCTGATGCTCGTGGATCTCTCCCGCAACGACCTTTCCAAGGTGTGCGTGGCCGGAACCGTGGATGTCACCCAGTTCATGGAGGTGGAACGCTTCAGCCACATCATGCACCTCGTCTCCACCGTGGTGGGCCAGCTCTCGCCGAAGGCGAAGGCCTACGACGTCCTGAAAGCCACGTTCCCGGCCGGAACCCTGTCCGGAGCCCCCAAGCCCCGCGCCCTGCGGCTCCTCGACGAGCTTGAACCGCACCGCCGCAGCATCTACGGGGGAGTGGTGGGCTACCTGGATTTCGCCGGCGACATGGACATGGCCATCGCCATCCGCTCCGCGCTGCTCCGGGAGGGCCGGGCATACGTCCAGGCCGGCGGAGGAATCGTGGCTGACTCGGTGAACACCACTGAAGCCCTCGAAACGGTCAACAAGGCTGCGGCTCCGCTCCGCGCGGTGCACACGGCCGGCTCGCTGCAGAACATCTCGGCGGACACCTTGCCGGGCGGGACCGGTTCCTGATGTCCGGCCCGGATCCGGCAGCAGGCCAGACAGCCACCGCCAAAAAGAGCTCCGGCACCCGTGCCTGGGCACGAAAGTCGACGTTGGTCCTGCTCATCGCCGTCCTGGCGCTGGCAGTATTCGGCACTACCACCCAAACATGGATGACGGTCACGCTTGACCCGAACCAGGTGGGCCAGGCCGGTGCCGCGCAAACGGCGCTGGAGGTCCAGGGCAGCAAGGCCGCCACTGCCGTCACGGCGCTGGCCCTGGTGGCTCTCGCGGGCGGGCTCGCCGCCGCGATCGCCGGCAGGATCGCGAGGTGGATCATCACGGCCATCATCGTCCTGGCTGCTGCCGGCATCGTCGCCGCAGCGGCCACCGTCCTGGCCAATCCCCTGGCTGCTGCCCAGGGAGCCATCGCAGCGGCGACCGGGATCACCGGCAGCCAGGCGCACGTGGCTGTGACGGCCTTCCCGGTGCTCGCCGTCGTCGCCGGTTGTTTGCTGGCCCTGGCAGCCCTGCTCATCATCCCTGCCGGGCGGCATTGGAAGACCCGGACGAAATATGACGCGCCCGCCGCGGGCAGCGCGGCCCCGCCGGCAGGTCCGGTGGATGAGATCGACAGCTGGGACCGGCTCTCCCGCGGCGACGACCCCACCTGAGCCGTCCCGGCCCTGCGCCGGCGCCGCGGGCAGGCCGCCGATACGCGGCCACCGGCCAATAAATGGCAGAATGTAAGCAGTATCCACCCTGAGGAGATTTTCCATGAGCAAAGCACCTGCGTCCGTTTCCAAGTCAGGCACCCGCACGGTAGCCCCCGGCGCCATTGACCACAGCCAGGAACTCGGCCACGGCAACAGCCCCGCGGCCTGGACCTGCGTCATCGTGATGCTGGTGGGCGCCCTCATCATGTCCATCGCTTTCGTCATCGCCAATACCCCCATCTTCATCGCCGGCGGCGCCGTGATGGTGCTTGGGCTGATCCTCGGCTACATCATGCGCAAGGCAGGCTACGGCGTCGAAGGCAGCAAGCTGAAGAACTCCGGCCACTGATGGCAACTGTTCTCGATGACATCAACGCCGGTGTCAGGGAGGATATGGACGCGCGGAAACGCCTCGTTTCCCTCGCTGAACTGAAGGACCGGGCCCAGGCTGCCGCGCCCGCCCGCGACGCCTGGGCTGCGCTCGGCGGCCCCTCCCCGTCCCGGGAACAGCTGAAAGTCATCGCGGAAATCAAACGCCGCAGCCCCTCCAAGGGCGACCTCGCCGCCATCGGCGATCCCGCCTCCCTCGCACGGCAGTACGCCGACGGCGGCGCCTCCGTCATCAGCGTCCTCACCGAACAGCGCCGCTTCAACGGCTCGCTCGCGGACCTCGATGCCGTGCGAGCCGCGGTGGACGTGCCGCTGCTGCGCAAGGACTTCACCCTCGACGAGTACCAGATCTGGGAAGCCCGCGCCCACGGCGCGGACCTGATCCTGCTGATCGTGGCGGCCCTCTCCGACGCACAGCTCACCGAGTATTCGGCGCTCAGCTCCGAACTCGGCATGAACGTGCTGGTGGAGACGCACACCGAAGAGGAAATTGAACGGGCCATCGCCGCCCAGGCGCGCATCATCGGTGTCAACGTGCGGAACCTGAAGACGCTCGACGTCGACCGTTCCGTGTTCGCCTCCCTGGCGGGGCTGATTCCGGCCGAGGCCCTCGTGGTCGCCGAATCCGGCGTCCGCGACGTGGACGACGTCACGCACTACGCCGCCAGCGGTGCCAACGCAATCCTGGTGGGCGAGGCCCTGGTGAGCCACTCCACCCCGCGTGAGCGGATTGCCGAATTTACGGCCGCAGGCGCCGCCGCCATCGCCGCCCGCGGCTGACCGGACGCCCCTGCACACACCAGTGTGGACAGGGGCTGTTTGCCGCCCGCGGATTTGTCCCGGCCCCCAGCCGGAACACCACACTTACTGAACGATCAACTGGAACAGGACGGGACTGATGGCTGACGCACCCTCAGCGAACGCTGACAACAACGCCGCGGAAGCATTCCTGCAGGGCGGCTCCCTCAAGCACGCCCCGGGACCCTACTTCGGCAGCTACGGGGGACGCTGGATGCCGGAGTCCCTCATCGCTGCTTTGGACGAACTCGAGGAGACCTTCGACAAGGCCAAGGAGGATCCCGAATTCCGGGCCCAGATCGCGGACCTGAACAAGAACTACTCCGGCCGTCCCTCCCTCCTGACGGAAGCAAAGCGCTTCTCGCAGCACGCCGGCGGTGTCCGGATCTTCCTCAAGCGCGAGGACCTGAACCACACCGGTTCACACAAGATCAACAACGTCCTTGGCCAGGCCCTGCTCGCCAAGCGCATGGGCAAGACCCGGGTCATCGCCGAAACCGGCGCGGGCCAGCACGGAGTGGCCAGTGCCACCGCCGCCGCCCTCATGGGCCTGGAATGTGTGGTCTACATGGGTGCGGAGGACTGCCGGCGCCAGGCGCTGAACGTTGCGCGCATGGAGCTCCTGGGCGCCACTGTCATCCCTGTCACCAGCGGCTCGCAAACCCTCAAGGACGCCATCAACGACGCCCTGCGGGATTGGGTGGCCAACGTGGACAACACCCACTACCTCCTCGGCACCGCAGCCGGCGCGCACCCGTTCCCGGCCATGGTCCGGTACTTCCATGAAGTCATCGGCGAAGAAGCCCGCGCCCAGATCCTGGAGCAGGAAGGCCGGCTCCCTGACGCCGTCTGCGCCTGCATCGGCGGCGGCTCCAACGCCATTGGCATCTTCCACGGCTTCCTTGACGATCCGTCGGTCAAGATCTATGGCTTCGAGGCAGGCGGCGACGGCGTGGAGACCGGCCGCCATGCGGCCACCATCACGCTGGGCAAGCCCGGCGTGCTGCACGGCGCCCGCTCCTACCTCATGCAGGACGACGACGGCCAGACCATCGAGTCCCACTCGATCTCGGCAGGCCTCGACTACCCCGGTGTGGGTCCGGAGCACTCCTACCTCGCCGACATTGGGCGCGTCAGCTACGAGCCGATCACGGACAGCGAGGCCATGGAAGCCTTCCGGCTCCTGTGCCGCACCGAAGGCATCATTCCCGCCATCGAGTCCGCGCACGCTCTGGCCGGCGCCATCAAGGTGGGGCATCGGCTGGCTGACGAAACCGCCGCCGCAAACGGGACGGCGCAGGACAAGATCGTGATCGTGAACCTTTCCGGCCGCGGCGACAAGGACGTGGCCACCGCAGCCGAATGGTTTGACCTGTTGGACAAGGATTCCGCGGAGTCGGAAATCGGCAAAGAGGGGGAGCAGCTGTGAGCGGCGCAGAGATGACGAACAGGGCACAGACCATCAGCAAGTCAGCGGCGGCCATCGACAAGGCCCGCGCCGAGGGCCGCGCCGCCCTCATCGGCTACCTGCCCGCCGGCTACCCCAGCGTGGAACAGACCATCGCCGCCGGCATCGCGCTGGCGGAAAACGGCGCCGACCTCATCGAAATCGGCATCCCCTACTCAGACCCGGTTATGGACGGCCAGGTCATCCAGGCCGCCACCACGGAGGCCCTGGCCAACGGCTTCTCAGTGCGCCAGGTCTTTGACGTCGTGGCAGGCATCACCAGCAAGACCGACGCCGCCGTCCTGGTTATGACCTACTGGAACCCTGTGGTCCGGATGGGTGTGGACGAGTTCTCGCGGCGCCTGTCGGAGGCCGGGGGAGCCGGGCTCATCACCCCGGACCTCATCCCCGACGAGGCAGCCGAGTGGATGGAGGCATCGGACAAGTACGGCCTGGACCGGGTGTTCCTTGTGGCACCGTCCTCCACCACCGAGCGCATGCAGCGGACCGTGGACGCGAGCCGCGGCTTCGTCTACGCCGTGTCCATCATGGGCGTCACCGGCGCCCGGGCCTCCGTCAGCACGGCAGCCAAGGATGTAGTGGCCGCGGCCCACGCCGCCGGCGCCGAGCGCGTCTGCGTTGGACTCGGCGTGTCCAACGCCGGCCAGGTCCGCGAGATCGCAGCGTACGCCGAAGGCGTCATCGTGGGCACCGCGCTGGTAGCCGCAATCCGCGACGGCGGCGTGGACGCCGTCGCTGCCCTCACCAAAGACCTCAGCACCGGGCTGAGCCGTAACACCGGACTGATAGAGGAAGAAGCCTAATTCATGCAGACGCTCCTTCAGGCAGCCGCCATGGTGCCCGCCAGCATCCCCAGCCCGGACTGGTCCGGCTTCGACATTCCCCTGCCCTGGGGGACGCTGCGCATCCACGCCTACGCCCTGTGCATCCTGGCAGGCATCGTGGCGGGCCTGTGGCTGACCTCTGCCCGCTGGGCGAAGCGCGGAGCACCTGAGGGCAGCGTCTGGGACATCGTCGTTTGGGCGATTCCCTTCGGCATCATCGGCGGCCGCCTGTACCACGTGGTCTCCTCACCTGACGCGTACTTCGGTCCCGGCTTCGACGGCACCGGGGACCTCTCCCTGATCCCGCAGATCCAGCGCGGCGGCCTGGGCATTTGGGGCGCCGTGGTCCTGGGCGTGGTGGGGGCCTGGATCGGCTGCCGCCGCAGCGGGGTCAAGCTGAGTGCCTTCCTTGACGCCGCCGCGCCCGGGCTGCTGCTGGCCCAGGCCGTGGGCCGCTGGGGCAACTGGTTCAACCAGGAATTGTTCGGCGGCCCCACCACGCTGCCGTGGGGGCTGCAGATCGACGCCGACAACGCCAACTTCCCGGCCGGCGTCCCCGCCGACACCCTGTTCCACCCCACGTTCCTCTATGAATCGCTGTGGAACCTGGCCGGCGTCGTCATCCTGCTCGCCCTGGACCGGAAGTTCAACTTCCGCCGCAGCAGGCTGTTCTGGCTCTACGCGATGTATTACACACTGGGCCGGGTCTGGATCGAAGCCATGCGCATCGATGACGCCGAGCAGATCTCGCTGTTCGGCATCACCACCCGCCTCAACGTCTGGACCAGCATCTTCGTTTTCCTGGCTGCCCTTGCGGCGTTCATCCTGCTGGGAAGGAAGAAGCGGACCGAGCCGGACAGTGTGTACCTGGACGGCCGGAAACCGGCGGAAAAACAAGAGGCGGAGCCGGATAAAAACGCTGTATCAGCATCCGGCGATCCGGTCCGTGATGCGGACTCCGTTGTCTCAGATAGTGAATCGCGTGATAATCTCCCTGATAACCAAAGCGGTTCCCGGCGTGCTTCCGTCCCCACGGAAGAAGCCGAGGCTGCGCCGGCAGGCCCCAAGCCCGGACCGGACGCAACCGCTGCCGGAAGTTCCGGCAGCACGGCCACAGGAACCGCGCCGGAAGCCGGCGCTACCAAGTAGCGCGCGGGCCAGGCAGGGCAGCAGAGCCACCGCTCGAAGCGCCCAATCACCACAGTGTCGTGGCATCGGGGCCACCCTGGACAGCATAGAGCTGCTGCCCAGTGTTGCCCGGGGCAGGGGCCTGCGTAACTGTTAGTTCAGCAGGCCACGCTGACCTACAATTTCCAGTAATCAACACTTTGTTGTGCCCATAACCGCGGCGCCGACGAGTGGGGCCAACGGTGTCCCTTCCATACGCACGATCAGGAGGAAGGACGTCTCCCATGAGCCAAACTCTTCACACTCCCAGCTGGTCCGAACCGGACCAGCCTCAGGCCGCCATGCCGCCGTTCAAGCGCTTTGCAGCCCTGCCGGAGGCCTCCGGGCTGTACAACCCGGAGCAGGAGAAGGACGCCTGCGGGCTTGCGATCATCGCCACCCTCCGCGGCGAGCCCGGCTACGACATTGTGGACGCCGCCCTCACCGCCCTGCGCAACCTCGAGCACCGCGGTGCCGTGGGCGCTGACGAAGGCACCGGTGACGGCGCAGGCCTCCTGATGCAGATCCCGGATGAGTTCTTCCGCGCGGTCACAGAGTTCGAACTTCCCGCCCCCGGCCAGTACGTTGCCGGCACCGCCTTCCTTCCCGCCGAACAGCGCGAGGCCGACGCCGCCAAGGCAGGCATCGAGGGCCTCGCGGCTGACGAGGGCCTCAAGGTCCTCGGCTGGCGTGAGGTGCCCATCGTCGCCGACCTCGTCGGTGCCATGGCACGCGCCTGCATGCCCTACTTTTCCCAGCCCTTCCTGGCATCCGCCATCGGCGAGGAACTGGACCGCAACGAACTGGACTCCCGCGCCTGGCGGATCCGCAAGCGCGCCCAGAACAAGTTCGGCGTCTACTTCCCGTCGCTGTCCTCGCGGACCATCGTCTACAAGGGCATGCTCACCACCGCCCAGCTCGAGCCGTTCTACCCGGACCTCTCGGACAAGCGCTTCAAGACCAAGCTCGCGATCGTCCACTCGCGCTTCTCCACCAACACCTTCCCGTCCTGGCCGCTGGCCCAGCCGTTCCGCACCATCGCGCACAACGGCGAAATCAACACGGTCAAGGGCAACCGCAACTGGATGCGCGCCCGCCAGTCCCAGCTCGCCAACCCGCTGCTGGGCGACTCGCCGGAAGAGCTGTACCCCATCTGCACCCCCGGCGCCTCGGACTCGGCGTCCTTCGACGAGGTAGCCGAGCTGCTGTGGCTCTCAGGCCGCCCCATCACGCACTCGATCATGATGATGATCCCGGAGGCGTGGGAAAACCACGCCACCATGGATCCGGCCCGCCGCGCGTTCTACGAGTACCACTCCCTGCTCATGGAGCCGTGGGACGGCCCGGCAGCCGTTTCCTTCACCGACGGCAACCTCGTGGGCGCAACCCTCGACCGCAACGGCCTGCGTCCGGGCCGCTTCTGGATCACCGAGGACGGCCTGATCGTCTTCGCCTCCGAGGTGGGCGTCATCGACGTCGAACCCTCCAAGGTGGTCAAGAAGGGCCGCGTGTCCCCGGGCAAGATGTTCCTGGTGGACACTGACGCCGGGCGCATCATTGACGATGAAGAGGTCAAGGCCGAAGTGGCCGCCGCCAACCCGTGGGCCGAGTGGGTCAAGGACAACCTGATCGACCTGAACGAGCTTCCCGAGCGCGAGCACGTGGTCCACACCGCCGCGTCGGTGAACATCCGCCAGCGCACCTTCGGCTACACCACCGAGGAACTGAAGATCCTGCTGGGCCCGATGGCCCGCACCGGCGCCGAGCCGCTGGGCGCCATGGGCTCGGACACCCCGGTGGCCGTGCTGTCCAAGCGCCCCCGCCTGCTCTTCGACTACTTTGTGCAGTCCTTCGCGCAGGTAACCAACCCGCCGCTGGACGCCATCCGCGAAGAGCTGGTCACGTCCCTGACGTGTGCCATCGGCCCCAACGGCAACCTTCTGGACACCAAGCAGGTCCGCCAGCCCCAGGTCCAGCTGCCGTTCCCGGTCATCAACAACGACCAGCTCGCCAAGATCGCCAACATTGAGGATGCCGACGGCAACCGCGTGGCGATGAAGGTCCGCGGGCTCTACCGCCCCGAAGGCGGCGAGAACGCGCTCCGTGCCCGGCTGACGGAAATCTGTGAGCAGGTATCCGGCGCCATCAACCGCGGCGTGCAGTACATCGTGCTGTCCGACCGTGATTCGAACGCGCAGTGGGCGCCCATCCCGTCCCTGCTCCTGGTGAGCGCGGTGCACCACCACCTGCTCCGCAGCGCCAACCGGACCAAGACCGCCCTGGTGGTCGAGGCCGGCGACGTCCGCGAGACGCACCACGTGGCCGTGCTCATCGGCTACGGCGCCTCCGCCGTCAACCCGTACCTCGCCATGGAATCGGTGGAGCAGCTCATTGCTGCCGGCGATGTCACCGGGGTCACCCCGCAGGACGGCGTCTACAACCTCATCAAGGGCCTGGGCAAGGGCGTCCTGAAGATCATGTCCAAGATGGGCATCTCCACCGTTGCGTCCTACACCGGCGCCCAGACCTTTGAAGCGCTGGGCCTGGGACAGGAACTGGTGGACGAATTCTTCGCCGGCACCCACTCGCAGCTTGGCGGCGTGGGCCTGGATGTCATTGCAGCCGAAGTTTCGGCACGCCACCAGATGGCGTACCCCGAGGGGGGCATCGAGCAGCCCCACCGTCCGCTGCTGGGCGGCGGCGAGTACCAGTGGCGCCGCGACGGCGAGCCGCACCTGTTCAACCCGGAGACCGTCTTCCGGCTGCAGCACGCAACACGTGAGCGCCGCTACGACATCTTCAAGGCGTACACCAGGGGAGTGGACGACCAGTCCCAGAACCTGATGACCCTCCGCGGCCTACTCAAGTTCAAGAATGAGCGTCCCGCGGTTCCGCTCGAGGAAGTGGAGCCGGTTTCCAGCATCGTCAAGCGGTTCTCCACGGGTGCCATGAGCTACGGCTCCATCTCCCAAGAGGCCCACGAGACGCTGGCCATCGCCATGAACCAGCTGGGCGGCAAGTCCAACACCGGTGAAGGCGGCGAGGACGTGGAGCGCCTGCTCGACCCGAAGCGCCGTTCCGCCGTCAAGCAGATTGCCTCCGGCCGTTTCGGTGTCACCAGCCTTTACCTGACCAATGCCGACGACATCCAGATCAAAATGGCGCAGGGGGCAAAGCCCGGCGAGGGCGGCCAGCTGATGGCGCAAAAGGTCTACCCGTGGGTGGCCCGTACCCGCCACTCGACCCCCGGCGTCGGACTCATCTCCCCGCCCCCGCACCACGACATCTACTCCATCGAGGACCTCGCGCAGCTCATCTACGATGCCAAGCGCGCCAACCCCTCGGCCCGCGTTCACGTCAAGCTCGTCTCCGAAGTGGGGATCGGCACCGTGGCATCGGGCGTGACCAAGGCGAAGGCCGACGTCGTGCTCGTTTCCGGCCACGACGGCGGAACCGGCGCCTCGCCGCTGAACTCGCTCAAGCACGCCGGTGTGCCCTGGGAGCTCGGCCTCGCCGAGACGCAGCAGACGCTGATGCTCAATGGCCTGCGCGACCGCGTGGTGGTGCAGGTTGACGGCCAGCTCAAGACCGGCCGCGACGTTGTGATCGCCGCGCTGCTGGGCGGCGAAGAGTTCGGGTTCGCCACCGCTCCGCTGGTGGTGGAAGGCTGCATCATGATGCGCGTCTGCCACCTGGACACCTGCCCGGTGGGTGTGGCCACGCAGAACCCGGAGCTCCGGGCACGCTTCAGCGGCAAGCCCGAGTTCGTGGTCAACTTCTTCGAGTTCCTGGCCGAGGAAGTCCGAGAAATCCTGGCTGAGCTGGGCTTCCGGAGCCTGGAAGAGGCCATCGGCCACGCCGAGGTCCTCGACGCCCGGGATGCCGTCAACCACTGGAAGGCCGACGGCCTGGACCTGGATCCGATCCTGCACGGGCTGGAGTTCGACGACGACGCCCCGCTGCGGAACATGACGGGCCAGAACCACGAGCTGGACAAGCACTTCGACCAGCGGCTGATCACCATGGCGACCGAGGCCCTCACGGACCGCAGCCCGGTGAAGATCTCGGTGGACGTGATCAACACGGACCGTTCAGTGGGCACCATGCTGGGGCACGTGGTCACCAAGACGTTCAGCACGGACGTCCTGGCCACGGACACCATTGACGTCACCCTCAGCGGCACCGCCGGCCAGTCCCTGGGCGCCTTCCTGCCCGCAGGCATCACCCTGCGGCTGTTCGGCGACTCCAACGACTACGTGGGCAAGGGCCTTTCCGGCGGGCGCATCATCGTCCGGCCGGACCGCACCAATGTGTTCAAGGCGGAGACCAACGTCATCGCCGGCAACGTGATCGGCTACGGCGCCACGAGCGGTGAGATGTTCCTGCGCGGCCAGGTGGGCGAACGCTTCCTGGTCCGCAACTCGGGCGCCACCGCCGTCGTCGAAGGCATTGGCGACCACGGCTGCGAGTACATGACCGGCGGCCAGACGCTGATCATCGGGCGCACCGGGCGGAACTTCGGTGCCGGCATGTCCGGCGGCACCGCCTACGTCCTTGACCTGGACGCTGCCAAGGTCAACAAGGACGCCCTGCAGTCCGGTGAACTCCAGCTCCGCGAGCTGGACGCCGAAGACCGCGACATCGTGCACGGCCTCCTGGTCAAGCACGTTGAAGAAACTGATTCCCAGCTGGCCGCGCGCCTCCTCGAGAACTTCGATGACACCGCCGCCCGCATTACCAAGGTGCTGCCGCGCGACTACGCGGCTGTGCTGCAAACCCGTCTCGACGCCATCGAAGAGGGCCTGGACCCCGACGGCGAAGAAGTGTGGTCTCGAATCCTGGAGGTAACCGGTGGCTGATCCACGCGGATTTTTGAAAGTACGTCAGCGTGAAACCCAGCCGCGCCGTCCCGTTCCCGTCCGCATCATGGACTGGAAGGAAGTGTACGAGGCGCAGGAGAAGGGCACCCTGAAGGCCCAGGCCGGCCGCTGTATGGACTGCGGCGTGCCGTTCTGCCACCAGGGCTGCCCGCTGGGCAACCTCATTCCCGAGTGGAACGACCTCATGTGGCGGGACAAGGGCGAGGAAGCCATCGAGCGCCTCCACGCCACCAACAACTTCCCCGAGTTCACCGGCCGGCTGTGCCCCGCCCCGTGCGAGGCGTCCTGCGTGCTGGGAATCAACCAGCCTGCCGTGACCATCAAGCAGGTGGAAGTCTCCATTATCGACGAAGCCTGGGACAACGGCTGGGTCAGCCCGCTGCCTCCCGCACGCCTGACCGGAAAGACCGTTGCCGTCGTCGGCTCCGGCCCTGCCGGCCTGGCCGTCGCGCAGCAGCTCACCCGCGTGGGCCACACCGTGGCCGTGTACGAGCGCGATGACAAGATCGGCGGCCTGCTGCGCTACGGCATCCCCGACTTCAAGATGGAAAAAGAGCAGGTTGACCGCCGCATCGAGCAGATGAAGTCGGAGGGAACCCGCTTCCGCACCGGTGTAGCGGTGGGCACGGATGTGACCTGGGAGCAGCTGCGCAGGCGCTACGACGCCGTCGTGGTCTGCACCGGCGCTACCGTTCCGCGTGACCTGCCCATCCCGGGCCGCGACCTTGAAGGCGTGCACTTCGCCATGGATTACCTCGTGCCGGCGAACCGTGTGGTTGCGGGGGAGACGGTGGAAAACCAGATCCACGCCCAGGGCAAGCACGTTGTCATCCTTGGCGGCGGCGATACCGGGGCGGACTGCCTGGGCACGGCGCACCGCCACGGTGCTGCCTCCGTCACCACGCTTGCCATCGGCAAGCAGCCGCCCTCAGAGCGGGCGGGCCACCAGCCGTGGCCCACGTTCCCCACGCTGTTCGAAGTGGCCAGCGCCCACGAGGAAGGCGGCGAGCGGACCTACCTCGCCTCCACCGTTGAGTTCGTTGGCGAAAACGGCAAGCTCACTGGCGTGAAGGTTGCCGAGACGGAGTTCGTTGACGGCAAGCGGCTGCCCAAGGCCGGTACCGAGCGGATCATCCCTGCGGACCTGGTCTTCCTGTCCCTGGGCTTCACAGGGGCTGAGCCGGCCGGCATCACGGAACAGGTCAACGCCGAGTTCGACGGCCGCGGCAATGTGTCCCGCGACGGTTACTACATGACCAACACCGAGGGTGTCTTTGTTGCCGGCGATGCCGGGCGTGGCCAGTCTCTGATTGTGTGGGCCATCGCCGAGGGACGCGCCGCCGCAGCCGCAGTGGACAAGTACCTGATGGGCAGCACCATCCTGCCTGCACCCGTGGCGCCCACCGACAGGGCCATCGCCGTCCTCTAGTGCAGCATCGAGGGTTCACCTCCACGACAACTTAACCAATGCAAGAGACCAATAGGGTAGGTATATGAGACGCGCAAAAATTGTGGCTACGTTCGGCCCGGCAATTGCCAGCTACGAAAACACCCTCGCGGTGCTGGAGGCCGGCGTTGACGTCGCCCGCATGAACATGAGCCACGGCGACTACACCGTGCATGACAACACCTACGAGAACGTCCGGAAGGCAGCAGCTGATCTCGGCAAGGCAGTGGCCATCATGGCTGACCTGCAGGGACCGAAGATCCGCCTGGGCCGGTTCGTTGACGGCCCGCACGCCCTCGCCGTTGGTGACACCTTCACCATCACCACCGAGGACGTTCCCGGCACCAAGGACATCTGCTCCACCACCCTGAAGAGCCTCACCGAGGACGTCAACGTGGGCGACGCCCTGCTGATCGACGACGGCAAGGTGGCGCTGCGAGCCACGGCCGTGGACGACGTCAAGGTGGTTGCAGAGGTTACGGTCGGCGGCATGGTGTCCAACAACAAGGGCATCAACCTGCCCGGCGTGGCCGTCAACGTCCCTGCATTGAGCGAAAAGGACGAGGACGATCTCCGCTGGGCCATGCGCCGCGGTGTTGACCTGGTGGCCCTGTCCTTCGTGCGTGACGCCTCCGACATCAGGCGTGTGCACGAGATCATGGACGAGGAAGGCCGCCGCGTGCCGGTCATCGCCAAGATCGAAAAGCCGCAGGCTGTTGATCAGTTGCCTGAAATCATCGACGCGTTCGATGCCATCATGGTGGCCCGTGGTGACCTTGGCGTGGAGCTTCCGCTGGAGGAAGTGCCGATCGTCCAGAAGCGTGCGATTGAGCTGGCCCGCCGCTGGGCGAAGCCAGTCATCGTGGCAACCCAGGTCCTGGAATCCATGATCGACAACCCCCGCCCCACCCGCGCGGAGGCCTCAGACTGCGCCAACGCCGTGCTGGACGGTGCGGACGCGGTGATGCTCTCCGGCGAGACCAGCGTGGGCAAGTACCCAATCGAGACGGTCAAGGTGATGGCCCGGATCATCGAGTCCACCGAGGTCCACGGCCTTGAGCGCGTTCCTCCGCTGGGCACCAAGCCCAAGACCCGTGGCGGTGCAATCACCCGTGCCGCCGTCGAAATCGCCGACCAGCTGGACGCCAAGTACATCTGTGCTTTCACCCAGTCCGGCGACTCCGCACGCCGCCTCTCGCGCCTGCGCCCCATCAAGCCGGTCTTCGCCTTCACTCCGGTGGAGCAGGTCTGGAACCAGCTGGCGCTCACCTGGGGCATCCAGCCGGTGCTGGTCCAGATGGTGGACCACACCGACGAGATGACCGCACAGGTTGACCGCAGCCTCCTGGAGATGGGTCTCGTGGACGACGGCGACCTGGTGGTAATTGCCGCCGGTTCGCCTCCCGGAAAGGCCGGTTCCACCAACTCCCTGAAGGTGCACAAGGTGGGCGACCTCGCCGATTCCACACGTGTTGGTGAAGCCGCCAGCAACAAGGAAAAGCTCGGCCCCTGGCCGGAAAAGAAGAAGAAGGCCTAGGCTTTCGGACAGCAGAAAGGACCCCTGCCGGTTGGCAGGGGTCCTTTCTGCTGTCTACGACAGTGCTGTTAGTTGACCTGGTTGATGATGGTCTCTGCCACTTCGCGCATGCTGAGGCGGCGGTCCATGGAGGTCTTCTGGATCCAGCGGAAGGCTTCCGGTTCCGTGAGGCCCATCTTGGTGGTGAGGAGGCTCTTGGCGCGTTCCACGAGCTTGCGGGTGGCGAACTGCTCCTGGAGGTCGGAGACCTCGCTTTCCAGGGCCTTGATCTCCTCGTGGCGGGAGAGGGCGATCTCCAGCGCCGGGATGAGGTCGGCCGGGGTGAAGGGCTTGACCACGTAGGCCATGGCACCGGCGTCGCGGGCGCGCTCCACGAGTTCCTTCTGGCTGAAGGCGGTCAGCAGCACCACGGGGGCGATGCGGGCCTTGACGATCTTTTCAGCTGCGGAAATGCCGTCCATCACGGGCATCTTGACGTCCATCAGGACCAGGTCCGGCTTCAGCTCTTCAGCCAGCTGGACGGCCTTCTCGCCGTTGTCTGCTTCGCCGATGACGTCATAGCCTTCGCCGCGCAGGATTTCGATGATGTCGAGGCGGATGAGGGTTTCATCCTCGGCCACAACGACGCGGCGCGCCGGCTGGGACGTGGGTTTTGACTCCGTCTGTTCAGTCACGGGATCTCCTTGGAAAGGTACGGCGGGGACATCACTATCTTAGGTGCGCCCGGTCCTGTACTTGATCTGCATGGTCAGGTGCGGCGACGGCGGCGCGATTCTGGAATTCAGCCTATCTGCATGTAGAGTAATTCCGCGTACGTGAAGCGATCGCGTTGCTCACAATCAGCTGTGGGCGTAGCCTTTTGCTTCTTGTAATCCGCGCCCGAGTGGCGGAATTGGCAGACGCGCCGCACTCAAAATGCGGTATCGAAAGGTGTGTGGGTTCGAGTCCCACCTCGGGCACAGCATGACCCCTCCTCAGAGGGGTCTTTTGCTTTAACGTGTTGACATGGTTTGTGGTGGCGTCCCTCTGACGCTAGGTTTGCGCGCTGTGGCCTGGCTGCCGCGGAGCCTATTCAAGTGTGTGTGATGGCGGGTTCAAGTCCCTGGCTAGTGGGGTTCCCGCCTGCTGTACTGAGGTTATGCGGTTCCTCGTTCCGGTTCTGTCGGGTGGCCGCTGGTGGTCTACACCTATTCATGTGCCGGGGGATCAGGAACGACATGACTGAGGCAATTATTGCGCCTGGCTCCGGAAGGCTGTGCTGGGATCCGCCAGTACGAGCCTGCCGCCGGTGTTTGTCCAGTCAATGAGGGTGTGTACAGTGTCCACACTTATACCTGTTCTTCATCGCTACCTGACGGTACTACACTTCAGAACAGGATCTGAAGTAGTGTAAGTGTATGAGCGCATTAGCCACTTCCCGAACGACCTTCCAGTCTTCCGAACTAAGCCGCGCCTCCGCTGAGGCCTTTGCCGCCGCAGCGGATCACCCGATCCAAATTACTCGGCGCGACGGCGAATCTCTGGTGCTCATGTCCGAGAGCGCAGACCGGGCACGGGCGTCACTGCTGGAATTAGCCGCGCAGCTAATCGCTGTCACCACGAGTACTGAGGGGACGCTTGCGAACCGCATGAGTGATCGGTTTCCCTGGATGCTTGCACTGAGCCAGATCGACCGGGAAACATGCGCCTCGGAGATCGTGGCGGCAGCGCGAGCTTCTTTCGCCACCAACCAGCCCCATCTGGCCATTGCGGAACTCAATGCCTGGCGAGAGACCGCAACTGC
The DNA here is from genome assembly GCF_024494415.1 of Pseudarthrobacter sp. R1. Taxonomy (NCBI): domain Bacteria; kingdom Bacillati; phylum Actinomycetota; class Actinomycetes; order Micrococcales; family Micrococcaceae; genus Pseudarthrobacter; species Pseudarthrobacter sp. R1. The sequence continues at coordinate 207,328 of NZ_JAMKFI010000007.1, forward strand.
CATCGCCGCCGGCCTCGGCAAGGAAGCCCTCGAATGGCTTGATGACGCTGAAACCGTCGAGCGTCCCTAAGGCATGGCGAAGAGCGAAAAGGTCGAGCGGCCGACGAAGAAGAGTGAATACGAGCTGCGTTTTGCATCGGTGCAGGCAAAGCGCGGTTGGACGGACCTCAAAGCTACGATCAGGAATTCACTGGTGGATTCGTGGGACTTTCTTACCCGAACTCCGCAGGTGACGACACCTACGAACTATAGGCTGCGTGGTGATCTGGGTAGCGTGTCGCGAGGCGGTGTTCACCACGACAGATGGCAGCACAAGCCCACGTTGAAGGGTGATGCACGCATCTGGTTTTACGTCGTGGACCAGGTTGTCTACTTAGAGCAGGTTCATACAAGCCATCCAAACGAAACAAAGTCATAGCGGAATACGGATAGTCCCCGACCTTCAACGCGGAGATGCAGCGAATGCTGATAACAAGGATTCCGCCACTTTGTAGGCCTCGTCCGAACTAGCAGTCCTCAACCTGCAGGGCCTTGTTGAATGTTCCGGTGCCGGGATCGGCCCAAAAGAAAGTGGGGACGACGCCCACACTTTTCGTCCCGGACTGTCACGCGCAGCGCCTGAACTGCCCCGGATTCCGCATGTTTCCGTGCCCCTGCCGGCTGTATGACAAATATTGATTTCGGCATTTTGGCCTCAGCCGAGCAAAATGGAACCGTGATTGAACGCACTCCTGAACCGGGTGGGCAAGCTGCATTGCCGGGCCTTTTCGATCCAGCAGGCCGGGCCCTAAGACGCGAGCTCGAGGAGCTGCGGCTGGATAATGCTAGATTGCGGAAACTCTTGGAAATCACGGAGGCGGAGTCCAAGGCAGCACACCTGGCTCAGGCTGTAATCCCTTCTGTGGTGCACCAGGGGCCGGTGACCATGAATTCATCGCCGGAAGAGAAGGTCGGACTGTTCCAGGATCTATTCGGGGCGCGCAAAGATGTCTATGCAGTCCGTTGGGAAAACTCGCGGGATGGGCGCTCCGGCTGGGTTCCTGCAGTTGCCGGTGGCTGGCGTAAAGGCGCGGACATTAAAAACGCAAAGTTCATGCCGCTTACTCCGTTCGTTGTTGCCGATCATTTGCGCGGAGCGCTGCATATTGGTCTCTATCCCTTGACGGAGCAGGACGCGTGTTGGTGGGTGGCAGCGGACTTTGATGGCGGCGCCGCAATGCTGGATGCATTGGCATACGCCAAAGCTGCTCGCTTTCGAGGTATCCCCGCAGCGCTGGAGGTGTCCCAATCCGGTCGGGGCGGCCATGTCTGGATCTTCTTTAGTGCCGCAGTCCCGGCTTCTGCAGCACGCCAGCTTGGCACCGGTCTCATTCATGAGGCGATGGCCTTGCGGGGCAGCATGAGTCTGGCCAGCTATGACAGGCTTTTTCCCGCTCAAGACGTTCATTCAGGCAAAGGTATGGGGAATCTGATAGCCGCCCCGCTGAACGGCAAGCGCCGCCAGCATGGCACGACGCTGTTCCTCGACACAACAACCCTGGAACCATACGAGGACCAGTGGGCGTATCTATCCAGTCTGGCTCGGCTTTCGGAGCGCGAGGTTCGCGAGCATATCCGTAGGCTTCCGGCCGTGAGGTTGGGAGGAGACGTTCGGCGGCTGGAAATGCCGCAATCGTCCGCGATTGTTCCACGCCCCGCACTGATTGTTCGGGCAGGGTTCGCATCACGGTTGACCATCAAAGCGGCTGACCTTGGCCCGGCCATGGTCTCAGCCGTCAAGCATGCTGCGTCCATGCCGAACCCGGAGTTTTATGAACGCCAGCGCCAGAGGCGATCGACGTGGAATATTCCTCGATACCTGCGCAACTACGACGAAACGCTGGAGGGCGATCTTATCTTGCCCCGTGGTTTGCTGCTCCTGTTGCAGCGACTCGTGGAGTCGAGTGGTAGCTCGCTGCGCATCGATGACCAACGCGTGGAAGGCGTGGCCCACAGCTTCGAGTGCTCGGCCCGCCTGCGCCCGGAACAACAAAATGCTGTGGACGCCGCCACTGCCGCCGAGCACGGAGTTCTGGTGGCCCCGCCCGGTACAGGAAAGACGGTTATGGCGTGTGCTGCGATGGCACTGCGTGGCGTGTCAACGCTCATTCTGGTTGATCGCAAAGCCTTGGCGGAGCAATGGCGCAGTCGTATCCGTGAGTTCCTGGACGAGAAGTGCGGCCAAATCGGGGGTGGCCGTGCCAAGACCACGGGTCGGGTTGATGTCGCGCTTTTGCCTACGCTGGCACGGCGGGAAAATGTTGCCGAGCTGACCGAAGGCTACGGTTTCGTCATCGTGGACGAATGCCACCACGTCCCGGCGGCAGCGTTCAGCCATGTCGTGAACCAGATACAGGCCCGGTACTGGCTGGGACTGACGGCAACACCATATCGGCGGGACAAATTGGACTCGCTGATCTACCACCAGCTCGGCCAAATCTCACACACTATGACCCCTGCTGTTCCGCAGCAGCTTCCAACGCACGCACACGAGATTGCCGAACCGGCGCTAACTTTGGAACTGCACCGGACCTCCTATGCGTATGACGGGGCCGCAGAGCCCAGCGAACCGGGTGGGATGTCCGCCATCTACAAGGACTTGATCGTCAATGAGGAACGCCTGCAGCAAATTTACGATGACGTCATCGAAGCTTACGAACGGAACTCACGAATACTTGTACTGACGACATGGAAAGCCCATCTTGATTCCCTAAGATCCCGGTTCGAGGCGGCTGGTTTGGAGCCGGTGGTTTTCACTGGAGCGATGAAGGCCAAGGAACGCCAGGCCGCCGTCGACCTCCTTGCCAGCACGAATGATGCGCATCCTCTGCTAGTCTTGGGCACCGGCTCCTACATTGGAGAAGGCTTTGACTGCCCCAAACTGGATACCCTGTTCCTTGCAGCGCCTGTGTCGTTCAAGGGCAGATTGGTCCAGTACGTCGGCCGGGTAATTCGGCCGTACCCAGGGAAAACTGTAGCGACTGTTCACGACTACTACGACGAATCAACACCCGTACTGGCCGCGTCCCTGAACAAGCGGTCGCCGGGTTATGTCTCGCTCGGGTTCCCGGATCCGCGCAAGCTCATGAGCAGATGACATCGTCCCCAGGACGGTAGACGGCTGTGTCTGCGTTGCCGCGGCCACTCGGAAGGTTTTGTCGAGAGGGCCCTTCCGAGCAGGCGAATGCGTCTCACGCCAGTGAACTTCCTGATCCCGCTCAGTATCATCGAACTATGGACATGCACCTCCATGTTTCGGAAGATGGTGACCGGTGTCCGGGTGCGCCTGCTGCCACGGCGCACACCTCCAAGTCGGTGCTTTATGGCCAATTTTACGGTTCGGACGTCCAAGGTCACCGGCGCAGGCAAGAGATCAGCGAGGGTCTGGAGTTCGTGATGAGCCATGATGCGGACCTGCTGAAGCGCCTTGAGGATGTCTGAGGCCTCGCCTTGGTGCATCGCCATGGATGGCAGTTCTCGGCAGCTGACACAGTAGGTTTTGAGACATGACAACCTTTGATCCCTTGCCTAATTCTCGACCTCAGTTGGTTAGGAATCAGCCGCGAGGAAACTATGAGGAGCGATTCGGCATCCTTGCCAAGTACTCCGGTGTCTGCGGTGTTTGCGGAGCCTCTTTGATCCCTGGGGGCAGAATTTTCAAGTTGCCAGAGCCCCGCCGTTCCGCTCAGAACCCGTGGGTTTGCCTAGGCTGTCGTTACCCGGAGAACCGCTCCGAGCCAACCCTTGAGGATGTATTCGTTAAATTGAACCATCGTAACCACACGGGCCGTACACCGGGGCTCAACCGGCACGACGTCCAGCACTTGCTTGCCCTGCACGGATTTCTGAACAGAGAGGTCGCGCTCACTTTGAATGATCTGCCAGCGATGCACAAGCTTCGGAGAGCGCACGACGAACGAGTTTCGGCAAACCTCGATCGCGCTGAACTCCTGGATCTTCTGGAAGGCTTTGTCCGTAACGGCCTGATCAAGCGCGTCGGGCAGGATCGCTACTACTGCATCTCCTCGAAGCGCGGCGCGGGCTCCTAGACTGGGCGCTGTAGTTTTCGTCCGCTGCCACTCCAACAGCCACCGGCGCTTTCGGGGAATCGCTCCTGGTCCATATTTGACTTTGGCACAGCTTTACGAGGCGATCTATGGGCTTGGCGCATGGTGCTGATAGAGCGGACGAGAGCTTGTGGATAATGTCCACACTTTTCACCTCGGAGTGCCTCGTACAGCCACCGGACTGGTCCCGTTTCCGCATGTTTTAGCGGCTTCCCAGTGTTTGCAAGGCCTTGAATGCAGTTCGAGTCCCACCTCGGGCACAGCATGACCCCTCCTCAGAGGGGTCTTTTGCTTTAACGTGTTGACATGGTTTGTGGTGGCGTCCCTCTGACGCTAGGTGCGCGGGCTGGAGCCTGGCTGCCCGCGGGGCCTATTCAGGCGTGTGGGGTGGCGGGGGTTCAAGTCCGTGGCTAGTGGGGTTCCCGTCTGCTGTACTGAGGTTATGCGGTTCCTCGTTCCGGTTCTGTCTGGTTGGTCGTGGGTGGCCAACACCTATTTATGCTTCGGGGCTGTGGGTACTACATGACCTCATAGACTTTTCCTTTCGGAGCTTCGTGCGAGACTCTTCGCGGGTGATCAGGAGCGCTGCCGGGGTGTTTGGCGTGCCAAAGAGGGTGTTGACAGTGTCAACACTTGCATCTGCTTTAGGCGTTGCCAGAGCTGTCGCTTGATCGAGCAACGTCGACGATATCCCAGCCCCAACATCCATCACTTTGAGGCGATGACCGGACGGCATAATGGCGTCCGGCAAAACGTCCACGGAGTTTCACTGACGCGCACTGCAAGGGCCGCGGATGTCCGATAGGGGCTCAGTTCTGTTTCGCCGATCGCCAGCTAGATAGGGATGAAGCCAGATTCTGATGCCCAGAGGCTTCGTATTACGTCAGGTTGGGGTGTTCCTCAACCGGACATACGCCTGGCACGCGAGCAAGGTTTGCCTGGTAACGTCTCCTGCTGCCTGTGACTTTCGGCGGTAAATGGCAGCGTTTTGACAGTGCTATTTGGCGCCTGGTGCAGTCCAAAGATCCATCGATCTCTGCTTCAGAGAACGAGATTGCCAGCGATTCACGATGAGGTTCTGGATGGCGGGAGGAGGCTCCTGTACTGGCCTTTGAAGTAGAGGAGCGGGTCGGGTTGATGGATCTGAGGTGCTCCTAGTTCATTGACGTGTCCGATGACGATGATGTGGTCGCCGGCGTCGTGTTCGGCGTGAATAATGCAATCGAGCCATGTGAGGGTGCCGTCGAGGATGGGGTTGGCGTTGTTAGTGGGGTTCCAGGTGATGCCGGCCCATTTGTCGGTGCCTCGACCGGCGAACTGGTTGGAGATGGTTTCTTGGCTGACCGAGAGGATGTTGACTGCGAAGGTTCCTGTGCCGCGGATGCGGGGGTAGGTGGTGCTGGTCTTCATGACGCTGAAGGACACCAGGGGTGGGTCGACGGAGACGCTGTAGAACGATTGGCAGGAGAAACCGATCGGACCTTCGGCATCGTGGCCGGTGATGATGGTGATCCCTGACGCGTACTGGCCGACCGTATCCCGAAAACGGCTCTGATCAATGGTGTTGGTGGTGTTACTGGTGGCTGGGTTGTCTGTGCTGGTGGTTGTCCTGGTATGGGGTCCGTGAGGCGGGGGTCCAGTCCGTATTGTGCGGGTGCGCCGAGGTGGTCGCGGAGTGTGGTGCCGTCGTAGTCGTGGTGGTAGACGCCGCGGTCCTGCAGGAGGGGGACGACCTCGTCAACGAAGGTGTCGATACCGTCTTCGTTGACGTCGACGGAGACCCAGAACCCGTCGCAGGCTCCGGCTTCGAACCATTCCTGCATATGATCCGCTGTGACTGATGCGTCGCCGACGGGGGTGGGGTGGTAGTCGATGACGCCGTGGGCGAGGATGTCCCGGATGGTCCATCCTTCACGTGCGACTTGCAGCGCCCGTGGGGAGCGGGGGTCGAACGGGCTTGGAGACGCGGCCGCCAGCTGAACGGGCGTAAGGGGTTCGTCGAGCTGGCCGGCGTCGAGCTGGAGGTTCAGCATCGAGCCGAGGTAGGGGACCCGCGATGCTGCTGTGAGCTCGCCCAATTGCACGCGTCGGTCCAGGGCGTCGCGTTTGGTCTTGCCGATGGCGGGCATGACTCCGGCGAAGAACTTGATCTCATCCGGGTTTCGTCCTGCCCTGCGGGCGGCGTCACGGTAGGCCTGGCGCTGCTTGCGGGCGTCGTCGATGGTGAAGGTGGAGCCGATGACACCGTTGGCGTACCATCCAGCGAGGTCGAGTCCGTTGGCGCCACCTCCGGCGGAGAAGATGACGGGCTGTCCCTGCTCGGATGGTGGGATGGGTAGTGGCCCGCGGGAGGCGACGTATTCGCCCTGCATGTTGATGGGTTGGACCTTGTCGGGGTGGGCGAACCGCCCGGTTTTTTGGTCCTTGATCCACGCGTCCTGCTGCCAGCTTCCCCAGAGTGCTTGGGCGATCTGGATGGTTTCGTGGGCGCGCTGGTATCGCTGCGGCCGCGGTGCGATGCCTTGGCCGAAGTTGGCCGCAGAGTTGGGGTCGCTGGTGGTGACTGCGTTCCATCCGGCGCGGCCACGGCTCATCACGTCCAAGGCTTTGAACTGGCGGGCGATGTTGAAGGGTTCGTTGAAGGTCGTGGAACCGGTGGCAACGAGGCCGATGCGTTCGGTGGCCCGCGCGATTGCCGCGAGGGTCATCATGGGCTCGAGGGTGATCTGTGGTGCCTCATGATCGACGTCGGCTTGCAGGCCGGGGGAGTCCGGGAGGAACAGGAAGGCGACTTTTCCCCGTTCAGCGGCCTGCGCGTAGCGGACCTGCGCGTCGAAGCTTGTGTAGTTTGCAGGATCAACGTTGGGGGCGCGCCAGGCTGAGGTCTGCGATCCGTATCCGTTGCCCAGGTGCATGCCCAGGATCATCTGTGGCTTGGTCATTGGTTCTCCTTGTACTGCTATGTCGTGCTTGCCGTGGTGCTTGCTGTGGTGCCTGTCTTGATGCTCGACATGCTGCGTGGAGTGCGGTTTGCCGGGCGCCGCTGTGCCCCGGTCCTTCCGGATGAGCTGGTGGTACCGGGTGACTTGTCCAGTTCCAACGTTGCCACTAATGTGAAGGTCAAGTTTGCCGGACAAGTGATGGAGAGGGTTTATGCGGATTGGTGAGTTGGCGAAGAAGACGGAGGTTCCTGCCCGGATGCTGCGGTACTACGAGGAGCAGGGCTTGATTTCTCCTCGTCGTCTGGAGAACGGGTACCGGACCTATGACGACTACCTGGTCGATCGGGTGAAGAAGATCCGAGGGCTGGTCGATTCCGGGATCCCGACGCGGATCATCTCGAACATCCTGCCGTGCCTGGACCAGCCGCAGACCATCGTTGTGAAGAACGCCGAGCCCGGGTTGCGGGAGCAGCTGGTGACGGAGCGGGACCGCATGTCGCAAAAGATCGACGTCCTCATCCAGAACCGGGACTCGATCACCCGGTACATCGAGGCCATTGATAATGCCATGAGCTCGTCACGCCAGACCGCACGTGCCAGCTAGCCACCGGGCATCGTTTTCCGGCCCCGGGTGTCTCAAGGTGGAGGCCGGAAGAGTCCCGCTTCTGACCTCCACTCCTTCGCTACTCATGCGACCTCAACCCGAGCCATGCCCCCGTTATCGTCGCTCGGACCAGACTTCAGGTGTTGTCGGCCGCGGTAGGGGCTTTGCTAACGAACAGGGTGCCGATGACTGCGCCGAGGGCGAGGATCGCGGCGACGGTAAAGGCGGCACGTCCGGCGTCGATGCTCTGAGAAGGGCTGAGGGCGCCTGTCTGGGTGGCGTTCGCTCCGATGGTGAAGGCGGAGATGAGGATCGCGCCTCCCGCAGCTCCGGCCAGCTGCTGGACGGTGGAAAACGCTGCGGTGCCGTGCGCGTACAGCTCGGCCGGCAGTGAGCCGAGGGCTGAGGTAGTCATCGGAGCCCACATCAGTGCCTGTGTTCCGGTGATCACCAGGTACGTGCCCAGGGCCAGCCAGACGCTGGTGTTCTCATCGATGGTGGTCAGGAACCAGATGGCCGCCGCCCAGACGATCGAGCCGGGAATCGCCAGGGGCTTCGGTCCGACCTTGTCGTAGATGCGTCCGCCGAGTGCGGAGACTATCGCGATCATCGCTCCGCCGGGGAAGAGGAACAGTCCCATCTGCAGGGTGTCCAGTCCGAGGACGGCCGTCAGGATGAGGGGCAGGACGAGGACGACGCCGAAGCCGTTCATCGCGACGAAGACCATCACGATCGTGGGCAGGACATAAGCGCGCGTCTGGAAGATCCGCATGTCCAGGAAAGGGTTCCCGTTGCGCTGCAACCGGATCTGACGGTGGACGAACGCCGCGACGCCGATCAGGCCGATCAGGATGGGGATGTAGGGGGCGACGGGTGCGTGGCCGGAGACCGATTCGCCGATGGATGCCAGCCCGAAGACCAGCCCGCCGAACCCGACGACGGACAACAGCAAGGAGAGCACGTCCAGGGTGACCCGCTCGGGGACTGTGACGTTCCTGAGCTTCGCTGCGCCGAGGATCAGTGTCGCTACGATGATCGGCAGCATGAGGATGAACAGCCACCGCCAGGAAAGCTGGGACAGGACCAGCCCGGAGGCTGCGGGGCCGACGGCCGGCGCGATGGCGGGAACCGCCGTGACGAGGGCCATCATCCTGCCCTGCCGGGACGCCGGAACCAGGCGCATGGTCGTCGTGATCAGCAGGGGCACGAACACCGCAGTACCTACGGCCTGAATGATCCGGCCGGTGAAGAGCACACCGAAGCCCGGGGCGACCGCGGCGATGACCGTTCCAATCAGGAACAGCGTCATGGAACCCAGGAAGATTGCTCGGGTGTTGAACCTGCGCATCACGAAGCCCGTGGCAGGAATGAGCACGGCCAGGGTCAGCAGGTACCCCGTCGTCAGCCACTGACCGGTCGTCGGGCTGATGTCCAGATCGGTGATCAGCGTCGGCAGGGCGACGCCGAGCATCATCTCGTTCAGCATGACCACGAAGGCCGAGACCATCAGTAGCCCGATGATTATCGCGCTACCCGGCGCCAACCGGTCATTGGACGAAACCGCAGGGGCGCCGACGGCCGACCCTGAGGGAAGGGTTTCTATTGTGGACTGGTTCGGACTAGGTGCCGGCATAGGGCTCTCCTGATAGAGGGATGGTTTGGAGACGGGGTTCAGTAGCACGACTGGATACCGGAAGCCAGTGATGCGTCTCCGGTGTGAATGAGGGTCGATAGGGGGCGCCGGGGCGAAAGAGATCTCCGCGAGACGCGGACAGACTGGACACCGCACAGGCACCCCACCCGGGAAGGTGCTGGCGTGACAAAGGCAGGAATGGGAAACTCACCAGATCATCGTGCAACCTTGCCACCTATGAGAAGGTCAAGTTCACGGAGCTGATGTGACGAACTGCACTACCCGGAGGGCGGCGCTTTTGGTGTCTCTACTTGACCTTGACACTGTTGGAAGGTTTGACACTTAGAATGCTCATTCACTCTCCAAGGAAGGCTATTCATGAAAATCGGCATTCTCGGCGCAGGCTCAATTGGTTCCGCATTGGCCCTTAAACTCGCTGCAGCAGGCCACGAAGTCAAGGTGGCCAACTCGCGGGGACCGGAAACAATAAACTCCGATGTCCTCGTGACAGGCGCGACCGCAGTGGAAGCGGCCACCGTTAGGCACAACATTGAAGTCCTCATCACTTCGATCCCGCTCAGCGCCATGCCGGCAATCAAACCCCTTGTCGCAGATCTTCCCAGGGGTGCCATCATCATCGACACGTCAAACTATTACCCTCTCCGGGACGGGCACGTACAAGCCCTCGATGAGGGACAGGTTGAAAGCATCTGGGTAGCGGAGCAGATCGGCCGCCCTGTCACGAAAGCCTGGAACGCGATTCTCTCCCAGACCTTCCAAGCCAAAGGGGTCGCAGCAGGACAAGTAGGCCGTCTCGCCATCCCCGTGGCAGCCGACCACGAGGCAGATCAGCAGATCGCGATGAGCTTGGTGGAGGACACTGGGTTTGACGCCATCTACGCTGGCCGTCTTGCTGATTCCTGGCGACAGCAGCCCGGAGCGCCCGCCTACTGCACCGAGCTCACCCGTGACGAGTTGCCAGACGCCCTGGCCCGCGCGGACAAGGACCTCCTGCCCAGCCGGCGTGATCAAGCCATGGCCACCATCGGCCAGAAGTTCGACTCCCTCACCACCGACGACGTCGTCACCATCAACCGGACCACCTACGCCTAGAGGAAACTCACGGGGCTACAACAAGTAACGGTAGGATTCCGGCCCGTTCGGGTTCGTCTCAAAAAACAAACCTTTGGCAGGACGTCGACTACCAAATCGCCCGATCCTGCCGTCGTGTGATCGAGGTGGAAACTTCGGCTTTAAACGCCGAGAACAAAAATTCTGTGAGGCTGGCTCGGAAGGGAACGCCCCTGCCTGCTGATCCTGTTGCCGGAACTGGTGGGACTCTCGTTCGTCCATGGCTTGGGGAAAATTCAGGTTATCCACGGCTGCGATTGGGAGCCGTTGGGGTAGCTCTGTGGCAGCGTTAGCGGTAGATAACCTATGAGAACTGTCCCCGGCTGTGGGCGGCAGTCGCATGTTCTACTTCACGGTGAAGGAGAGAACCACTTTCCGATGTCAGGTTGGGTAAACCCCACCTGACATCTTCGGGTGACCAGCGAGGCGAAAACCGGTTCGGAGCGCGTTCAGCGCGGCGTGAGTCTAGGGCGACCGGTTCTGGCCGAACCCCAGCGCTGGTCCCAGCCGTCGGGCCGATGCAGCAGAGCTTCGTTGACCCACTTCATAACGTTGGGCGACCCTCGACAGTGATCTTCTCGGCCTGAATCAGCCACGGGTTGTCGGTTGGGGCCAGCTGCGCACGTCACGCAGCACCAACTCCCGCAACGGGTGTTCGGTGGAGACGACATCGAGGCCGGAAACCTCGCCGATGCCCTCGAAGATGATCTTGCTGGCCGATGTCAACTGACGGATCCTGCTGACCTCTCACGGGACGTTTCGCGTCGCCTCTGTGGGACACCCCGTGCGGGTCCATTTTGAGTCATCGAGCAGGGGCTAGATAGAGCTGACGCCGTGGACAACGAAGCCGGTCCGCTATGAAAGAACGAAAAGACGGTGCTGACTTATAGCAAGGCCGAGGCCGAGCTCTGTCTTACGGCCGCTACTGACTTCCGGCCCGCTGAAAGGAAATCGGCTCGAGCTGGTCCGAATATGGAATAGGCCGTCGGCATGGGAGGCCTCCGTCAAACCCGGGAGCCGTCCCGAATGAGACAGTAAGGGTCAGCTGAAAATCACCCGAAAGACATCTCAGCGCAACCTTCGGACGGCAGACTGTGACTAGGGGGAGCCCTCCGAAATGGAAAGGACCTGAAATGGTCAGAAATCGCGACATCATTGGCTCCTACGACCAGCTTAAGCCGGGGGACGCCATCGAAGCGTTTCATGGGAGCGTTCTGGTCCATCGTGGGCCGATCACCGACGTCGCCCCGGACCAGGATTTATTATGGATCCTGGACACGTTGACAGGGAGCCGCCGCCTTCTCGACACCTCCGAACTCGAGATTGTGCGCTTGCCCACGCACCATCGAGAAGTCCTTGTCGGGCTACCAGGTTATTAGCGCCCGTTCTCCCTAAACCGGCGTGTAGGCCCCGGTTGCGGACGCACTCCAGCACCGGCAGCCATTGAAACGAGCTTCTCGTGGCAGATGACCTGTTTGATGTGTTCCTCCGGGACGCGACCGCTTTTGACCCTTAGTCAGGCACCACTATTGAACCGGACCCCCTTTTCGGCCTCTACACCAGTTGGTGCAGCATCACCTGCCAACAGCCCTGCACGGAAGCGTCATTCTGGGAGGAAGCGAAGAGTTCACACTTTCGGACCGGGTCCGGGACAGGCTCAGCTCCGTCTTCGCGACTGATGAGGCCACTGAGAAGCTGCAGGCCCCCGGTTGGGTCAACAGGTCGGGACCTTGGTCGCCACAGGTTTCCTGGTCGACGCTGCCTTCAAGGAAAGGGTCGCGCAAGCGAAGTGAATTGGCTTGGCGCACCAGCTGCCGCCGTCAGAATGAAATTTAAGTCCTCGTTGCCACCGATGCGACAATGGCGCGAAGCCAAAAACACCACGATAAAGGACACCAAAAACGACTGGGCGGGATTCACCTGATTACGGAACTACGAAAAGCATGTCCTTTGTCCGCAATGCCGTCAGCAGTAGCAGAACGTCCCCCTCGGCAGAGGGTTAACGCGAATTTCAAAAGGTGGCGAATCCTTGGCTTGTCGGTCGAATCTGACACAGTCCAGCTTAAATATCGCGATCACCAAGCTGACTTAAGAAAGTTGGCGCCATTTAGAAGGGCAGGCTGTTGCTGCCAATAATGAGACGATCGGTGGGGTTCTCTTTTTCATTGAAGGCATCTTGGGATAAAAAGCGCAGATGATGAAGACCTAAAACGGTAAGATCCTTTCTGGCCCGCATCCTCCCTATTTCCGTTTCACAGTAGTGATGAAGTAGGGACACGTTTCGCAGAAACTGCGTTTGATCCGGCACTAGTAGGTGCGCCTTACCGAGACCACTTCACGGCATCGCCGTGGCGATCGTGGATGCGGAAATAGCGGGAAGCCGCCGCGCTCCTGTCACTGTGTCAGGATCCATAACAGGCCAGGCCAGGCGCACTGCCCCTCACTGGTCCCCTGAAACTAAGGTGTCATGAAAGAACGCGTCAATTGCCTCTCCTGGGGAGTGCTCGTGGCAGGAGACGATGATGCCGTCATCGCTGGCCATACTTGTTCCTCCACATTCGACGGATCCCTTCCTGAGTTTTGCAGGCCTACGGTGGCCTCCACGTGTCCTGCGGATGATGTTTGCCTGACATCTTGGGGTGTTTCTTTAGTAGCTCTGGCCTTTAATCCCGGTAGCACTGCCACCACGACTTTTTTGATCACGGCTTTGTCTGCACAACGAAGCCATGCCCTATCGATGGACGAGCGGCCACAGAACCATATCCGCAAATACCTCCATTGCAAGATGAGGCAAACTATCTCTTGATGAACAAAGGGATAACTTTTGGAAAGGGGACGGTTTCGCGTGAAAATTAAGCGTGATTAGCAGGTAGTCCCTAATTTCTTTTTTGAGTACTTACTACTCATGTTTTTCGTTCCGGCGCCCTTTATGGTTGAAGCGTCGAGTCACTTCTTGTGGCTTGACTCGCGTGACCTTATTGCTGGTGTTGCATACGAAGTACCAAAAGTCAGCGGCCAACCCGCTCCGGTGGTTGTCGAAGCCGGCGTTCACGTTCCTAAACTTCACCATCAAAGCTTCACGTCCACCCATAAACCGTTTTGCCGTTATTGGCTACGTTCCCCTGAATTGGAAGCTGCTTCCAAAAAGGGCGACAACTAACATTCGTTTTAGGCAGGGAGACTGCGATGATCCAGCTTTCAATGTCCAAACATCACCAAACCGCCCGCCCTCGTTCCGCCGGCGCCGTGGCAACCACGCGACATCAATCGTGGGACTCTTCGTTGCGCGTTGTCGGCGCCACGCGGCTAAGTGCCGCGTGGTCGAGGACAGCAGAACAGAACCTGTCCAGTGCCGTTTGTTCAGCAAAGGGGCCTATCCGGTGAGGCACTTCGAAAATGTCACTGTGTCTGCCCAGGTGACCTTCGGCCGCGACGGGGCGATGTTCGACGGCTTTGTTGGCTTTATCGCTCAGCTCAGCTTGGTGCTTTGGGTTCTGGTGGTCCTCACCATGATCGTCCGCTTCGTGGGTATTTGGATTTATCGGGACACTACGCGCGCAACTCCAGCCAAGATCCCCGCGGTCGGGTCCCCTAAGGCTCAGTCCGCAACAACAAGGGCCGACGCCGGTAGGAACGCCCCTCTCGGTGGGGCCCTGCAGCCCACCAGACGGCAGACCGAGGTCGCGGGTGCGACAGTTTCAGGCCTTGCTATGCACAAGGTGCACCTGGAGAACCGGTCCGCCGGGCAGGTACGCGGGCTCGCTGGCAACTCGACGGGGGCATAACCATGGACTTCGCCCTCTTGGTCTTTTGGCTCTTCGCGGGCGTCAGCATCCTTTATGTCGTGCACTTCGGCCTCTACCTGGCGGGTGCCAACTTCTACGACGTTTGGCAGCAGCGGCGAAAGGGCATGAAGGGCGTCCGGCTCCCCGCCGCGTACCAGCCTGAGTGTGCGGTGACGGCCACCTGGACCCGCAAAGGGTTCCCCGAGGTACCAGGGCTGGTGACCGTGGTGATCGCGGCTCACAACGAGGAAGCCGTGATCGTGCGGACCCTCGAATCGATCCGGCGGAGTACCTACCGTTCCTTCGAGGTCCTAGTCGCTGACGATGCCTCCGGTGACCTCACCGGGCGGCTGGTCCGTGATTATCAACTGCGTCATCCGGAAATGGACCTGCGCATCGTGAGAATGAAAAAGAATGTTGGCAAAGGTGCTGCGCTCAATGCAGCGCTTCGACGGCATGCACGCGGACAGTTCGTCATGACGCTCGACGCGGATTCCATCATCAGGCGGGACGCCATCAAGAATGCGCTCAGCTATTTCGAGGACCCGCACGTCGCGGGTGTCGCAGCCAACGTGCAGATCATGGAGCAGACTACGGCACTGGGCATCCTGCAGCGCTTTGAACACATGATCGGCTACCGGTCCAAAAAGCTGTACTCGCTGCTGAATTGTGAGTTTGTAGTGGGCGGTGTGGCGTCCACGTACCGGATGCGCGTGCTGCGCAAGGTCGACTTCTACGACACGGACACGCTGACGGAGGACATCGGCCTCAGCGCGAAGATCACGAACCTGGGTAACCGCCGCTTCCGCCTGGTCTACGGCGCCGACATCGTGGCCAAGACAGAGGGGGTGCTTACGTTTCGCGCGCTGGCCAAGCAGCGCTACAGGTGGAAGTACGGAAGCATCCAGAACCTCATCAAGTACCGCGCCATGACCTTGAACTCCAGCCGACGCTACAGCCGCACCTTGACCTATTACCGGATGCCCATGGCCCTGCTGAGCGAGTTCACCCTGCTCGTCTCGCCCCTGGCCTGGACGTACGCCATCTACTGGTCGCTGGCCACCTACACCCCTGCCCTGATCATCGGTGCCTACGCCACCATCACTGCCTACACGCTGCTGACGATCCTGATGGATGAAAACCTTTCACGGCGGGAACAAACGAGGCTGTGCATGTACGCGCCGACAGCCTACTTTTTGTTCTACATCATGGACCTGGTGCAGCTGGTGGCCGCAGTCCGCTGCATCACGCGGGCGCGAGGCCTGGTCCGGCGTCCCGAGATCAACACCTGGAAGTCTCCGCAGCGGACAGGCAGCGCGGCGGTGATAAGTCATGGCTAAGCTCCGGGGAGTCCGCCGGGTATTGCTCAATCCACTCGTCATCATCACCGTCCTGGTCCTCCTGATGAGCGCCGGATGGATGGCGTACACCGGAAGGTTGGGCAGCTTCGCCCACGCGAGGCCCGGGGCCAACCTGCTGCCCGCGCTCTTTCCCGCCATAGTGGGACCTCCGGCGACACCCGGCCCGTCGCCGTCGGCCGGATCGTCACTGGCTTCTTCCGGCGGCTGGACTGCCGCGCACAGCGGGGATGCGGAGACTTCCTTGGGGCTGGTGGCTGGGCAAATGGGCGGACAGGCTCTGAAACTTGATATCACCCAGTACGCCACGGGCGATGTCACGCTCACCAGCCCGCGGGTGGATGTCGCTACCGGCAAGACCTATTTCTTCAAGGCGTTCGCCACCGCGAATGCGGATTTCAGGCTACTCGTTAGGAAGCACCACAAGGACGGCAGCTCCAGCCTGGAGCAGCTGCGGAACCCACTGGAACGGCCAGGCACGTCGGCCTTCACGGTGAGCGACGCGTTCAACAGCGGCGAAAGTGTCACCGCGGTGGAGTACGTCTTCCGCCTCTATTCCGCGGGCACCATCAGTGTGGAGGGCACATACCTGGAGCCAGCGGACGATGTCCAGGTGCCGCCAGCCGCACCGGCGGGACCCAACCTGATCCCAAATCCCGGCTTCGCCGGTATCCAGCCCGGCCAGCCGGCATTCTGGTCGCCGTACTCTTCGGGGACGGCAACGGTTGAGTCCGGGCGCGGTGAGGACAGCCGCGGCAGCTTCCTCTGGACCCGCATCGGGAACTACCAGGACGGCGAAGCGAAATGGCAGTACCAGCCCGTTCCGGCGGCTCCGGACCGCTACTTCAGGTTCGGCGCGGCCTACAAGTCGGACCTCGAGGTTGATGTCGTGGCCGAATTTGAGCTCGCGGGCGGCGGGCGCAGGTTCCAGAACCTGGAGACCGTGCCGCCGGCGGGGGAGTGGACCACCCTCACCGGAGCGTTCCAGGTCCCGGACGGGGCGACCACCGCCATGGTCACCCTGATTTCACACGGAAACGGCATCACGGGCGTCCGCGACTATTCGCTCACCGACATCACCAAACCGGGTCCGCTGCGCTGGAGCCAGCCCATGGTCTCGCTCACATTCGACGACGGCTGGCAGTCCGTGTACGACCGCGCCCTGCCCTTGCTGGACAAGCATGGCTTCCGGTCCACCCAGTATGTCAACCCCAGCTCCATCGAAACGGCCAACTTCCTCACCGCGGCGGAGGTCCAGCAGATGCACCAGGCCGGACACGAAATCGCCGCCCACAGCTACCAGCACGTGGACCTTACCTCTGTCGGCAGGGACCGGCTGGACGACGAGTTGCGCAGGAGCGAGGAGTCCCTGGCGGCCGCCGGCCTTCCTATCGATGGCCTGGCAGCCCCATACGGGCGCTCCGACGCCCAAGTGGACTGGTACGCGAACAAGTATTTCCGGCTTGTGCGCGGCACGGACGATGGAATCAATACCAGGCAGAACCTTGACGTGCGCGACCTGAAGGTCCTCTACGTGACTGACCAGACGACGCCGGACACGTTGAAGGAGGCTCTCGCTGAGACCTCCAGATCCAACGGCTGGCTCATCCTCGTTTACCACCAAGTCGCTGCCCCAGACTCGTCGGGCACAGTGAAAAACACCATTGCGGCGGACAGGAGCACCATCACCAGCGACGTCCTCGCCACCCAGCTGCAGCTCATCGACGAAAGCGGCATCCAAGTCCAACCGGTCGCCCAGGCATTCGAGCAGCTGCAGGGCCCCTGACCACCACCGTGCGGTGCGCCGAGGCGCGTCCGCCACCCCGAGAAATGGAAAAAGTCATGATCAATACAAGAGCAAGATTAACCTGGCATCGCGCCAGGCTCCTGACCATCGGGGTGGCGGTGTGGGCTGTCGCTGCCACACTGTTGACTCCGGCGGCCGCCAACGCCGCCGTGGACAACCCCGCACCAGCCCCGCTGGTGTCCTTCACTTTCGACGACGGTATGCAGAATGCCCTGACGCAGGCCGCCCCAACCCTCAAGAAATACGGGCTCACCGGAACCAGCTACGTCAATACCAACTGCGTCGGCATGACCACCGTGCCCAATACCTGCCGCGCCAACACCGATGTGCCCTACATGACATGGGACCAGATCACGCAGCTGCAGAACACCTACGGCTGGGAAATCGGCTCCCACACCGTGAACCACCAATGCCTTGTCAGCGTGGGCAACGACTGCCAGGCCACCAAGCTGACGGCAGCCCAAGTCGATGCCGAGCTAACCAACAGCAAGGCAACACTGGCGGCACAGGGCTTCAACGCCACCGCATTCGCACCGCCCTACGGTGACTACGACATGTCGGCACTCGCCCAGATAGCCAAGTACTACAGCTCCATGCGTGGCTTCGCCGACACCGGCAACAACCCCTGGCCGCTCGGTGACTACCTGATCCGTAACATCCCCGTGCAGGAGCGAACCACACCCGTCGCTACCCTGAAGGCAAAGGTGGACGAGGCAATTGCGAACAAGACGTGGGCTGTGTTCACGTTCCACGACATCCGGCCCTCGCCGAGCCAGAACCCAGACGACTACCAGTACGGTACGGCCGAGCTCGACCAGCTGGCCGCCTACGTGCAGAGCAAAGTGGCGGCCGGCCAAATCAGGAACGTCAACATCAGCAAAGGCCTCGTGAACGGCAGCCCCAACCTGCTCGCCAATCCGACGTTCAACAATGGGATTGCCGACGGCTGGCGCACGGATGTCCCTTCCACCATTACTGCTGACATCGGGAATAACGGGAGCTACCCCGACTCCGCCAGGTCGGTGAAAATAGTCTCCGGTTCAGCCGCTGGCCACCTGTTCTCGCCGAAGGTGCCGGTCACGGCAGGGACTAACTACCTGTTCAAGTCCTTCCTCAACGTCGCGGCAATCTCTTCCGGTGAGGTCGGGTTCTACGTCGACGAGTACAACGCCGCCGGGCAATGGATTTCCGGGCAGTTCCGCAAGCGGGAGAACAGCCGCTGGGTAGAGTCCATGAACTTCAGCTACACCCCGAGCTCCACCAACGTGGCGTCGGCGAGCCTGCAGGTCTATGTCACAGGAACAGGCGTCACAGCGTATCTGGATAATGTTCAGATGCTGGCGCTTGCCGCCGGGTCGACCCCGCCGGCATCCGTCAACCTCGTCGCCAACGGCGCGTTCGATGCCGGCATCAGCTCGGGCTGGACGACTGACTCGGCGTCCACCATCCAGGCAGACGGCGCCAACCGCGGAAGCCCGGCCAACCCAGTGAATTCGGTAAAACTGACGGCTACCACGGCGAACAGACACCTGTTCTCCCCTCAGGTCGCTGTTACACCCGGGACCTACAAAATCGCCAGCTACCTCAACATTACGGCGCGGACCAGCGGCGAGATGGGCTTCTACATTGACGAATACAACGCCGCGGGGCAGTGGATCTCCGGGCAGTGGAAGCTCGGGGCATCGGCTGCTGGCGTGACCAACGTCGATCTCACGTATTCGCCGAGCACCAGTTCCGTGGCCAAGGCAAGCCTGCAGGTCATCGTCCAGGGCAATTCAGGGCTGCAGGGATACTTCGACGACGTCCGCTGGACCAAGTCCTAACAGCACCAGGTCCTGACGACGGGGAAGAGGAGACGGGATGGCGGAACGACGGCAATCACGGGTGCTGGGAATGGCGTCCGCCCTTCTCGTGGTCCTTCTTATGCTGGGCATCCTGTACAGCTGTTCTGCTCCTAAGCCAGAAAAGACGGTTGACCTGCTGCAGGGGGACTGGCGGGAAGTTCCCGGGATTCGGATGGGCAGCGACGGCCTTCATGTCACTCCCACCGCCAGACGAATTGTGGAGCAGAGCGGGGAGGGCGGCCAGCCGAACCCGCCGCTCAACCTGGCCGGTACCCACTTGGTGGTCGGCGGGGAGTTTTCGCTCAGCGCAACGTTCGCGAATGTGACCGCGGACGCGTCCTGGGCTGTCTATGACCGGCCACCGGTCATCGCGGACGAGTTCCGCGTCGAACCGCCAGGCCTCCGGCTGACCCTCCAAGGCAATGACCTGAACATCGCAGTATTTGACGGAACTCAGAAGAAGGACGTCACCAAGCCGGTGCCGGTGCACGAGGAGCACCAAACAGTGAAGGACCCGGGCGCCGCGCTCACGGTACACCGCTTGGGCGATACGCTCACGGTCAGCAGCGGCAGCGACGCGCTTTCCTCACTGCCTTTCGGCAAGGTGTTCTCGTCAGGGGCCCTGTGGCTTGGCTTCTCCAGTGATTCCGGAGACTTTCAAATCACCTCTCTGAAGGCGGTTGCACCGGGAAGCGCGGGCCTGCAAACCTCCGGTGCTGCCGCCTCGGGCGTGAAGCGGTCAGCCGACGGGCTGCAGACTCTGGCTGCCAGGATCCGCCCGGACTTCCTGGTCGGAGCGGCCGTGGCCCTGGGCCCCCTCACCGGTGACGGGGACTACGCGCGGCAGTTCGTCGAGAACTTCGGTGCCCTTACCCCGGAAAACGCTATGAAGCCGCAATTCCTTTCCCCGCAGCAGGGGGTGTACACGTTCGAGGAAGCCGATGCGATCCTGGCCATGGCCCAAGCCAAAGGCATGGTGGTACATGGCCATACCATTGCCTTCACCGAGGCCATGCCCCGCTGGATGCAGGAGCTCCCTGCAGACTCCGATCAGGAGCGTCGGGCCAGCGCCGACGTGCTGCTGGACTACGTCACCACCGTAACGATGCACTTCAAGGGGCGGCTGGCATCGCTGGACGTCGTCAACGAGCCGTTCGACGTGAACCAGGGGACCAGCATGCAGCAGAACACCTGGTACCGCGTCTTCGGTCCGGACTATCCGGCCATCATTTCCAAAGCGGTTTACGCCGCCGATCCGCAGGTCAAGCAGTACATCAATGAAAACGGGGCCGACGTGCCGGGACGGCGCCAGGACGCCCTGCTCCAGCTCATCCGGGACACCAACGCCAAGGGCGGGCACATCTACGGAGCCGGCCTACAGGCCCACGTTTACGACCTCGAGACGGACGCCATCTCCGCTGAACAACTCACCCGCACGCTTAACCGCTTCGGTGACGCCGGGCTGTATGTCCGCATCTCGGAAAATGACGTCACGGACGGCCAGGGGACGGACGCTCAGGCGAAGCAGTACGCCACCGTGCTGGCCACCTGCCTCCACTCGCCCACTTGCGTCTCCTACACCACCTGGGGAGTGGACGACCGCTACGACTGGTGGATCGACGACGGCGGCAACCTGCGGCAGGGCCACGACCACCTGTTCAACAACGGCCGGCCCACTCCCGCATACGACGCGGTGAAGCGTGCCATGGGCGGCTGACGGCACGGGGCTATTGACCGCCCTGCCCTCGAACCACCGCTTCTGCCACAATCCAATCCGGACGGGGGAGGCTGTTGGAAGTGCCTTACAGGGCACAGGAAATTAGCCAAGATCCTAGTTCAGGAGACTTTTTATGTGTGGAATCACGGGGTATGTGGGCCGTCTGGTTGACGGTGCAATTAACGGTCACAGTGCGCTGGATGTTGTCCTTGAGGGACTGCGCCGCCTCGAGTACCGGGGCTATGACTCCGCAGGGGTCGCCGTGGTGTCCCAGGGTTTGATTGAGTCGCGGAAGAATTCGGGGAAGCTGAGCAACCTGATTGCCGAGCTGGAGGCCCGTCCGCTGCCGGAGACCGTCACTGGTATCGGCCACACGCGTTGGGCGACCCACGGCGGGCCGACGGACCGGAACGCGCACCCGCACCTGGCCGATGACGGCAAGCTCGCCGTGATCCACAACGGCATCATCGAAAACTTCGCCGAGCTGAAGCTTGAGCTGCTGGATAAGGGCGTAACGTTCCTGTCCGAGACGGACACCGAGGTGGCCGCGGCGCTGCTGGGGCCGCCTTCTGCTGCTGGGTGCCGGCCTGGCTGGAAAGCCCTGATTTTGCCTGGGACAGCAGGTCCTGCGCGCTGGACTTCGCCTCGGAAGCGACGTGGGCGGCTTCTTCCTTCGCCGTCTGGGCCACTCCCTGGGCTGCGGTGGCGGCCTGGCCGGCCACGTTCGAAGCCTCTTCCTTGGCTGCCTGCTTCTTGGAGTTGGCGCCGGAATCCGGTGTGCCTGAGGTAGTGAAGGTGTCTTCAGCACCAACTTCTGAGGCGCCGTAAGGGTCCGGGATGGCGGGGTTGGGCGTCTGGGGCCATTGGTTCTCTGTCATCATGCTCTCTTTCGAAAGAAGGGTCAGCTGGCGATCAAGAACCAGCAGTGCTGGCTGTAGTTAGTAAGCATGGTTACTACTTAGATACTAAGCACACTTCCCATTTGCTTTGCAAGGGGGTGTGTTGGTGGACGTTTCGCTGAGAGGTGTTTGCCCGAGGGGTGCAGCGATGTTTTGGCGCTGAATAGTAAGCCTACTTGCGAATAGGATGCTAAGCATGCTTATTGTAGGTAGGTAGCGACGCATGAAGGGGTGAGGACACCCGCACTTCGCCACCTACAGGAAGGCCGCGGCCGATGACCAGCAACCTCGATCCGGATGCACGGAACAGCTACCGCCTTATTACGCTGGCGGCGCGGCTGGTCCAAAGGCGTCAGGATGATGCTCTGGCGCCCCTTGGACTGACCCGCGCCGCGGTGATTGCACTGGAAGGGCTGGCTGCCGGGCCCTTGAACCAGGAGCAGCTTGCGGAAGTGGTCCGTGTGCAGAGCCAGACCCTGGGCCGGGTACTTACCAGGCTGGAAGCATCAGGGCATATCAGCAGGACCCGGCAGTCGGCAGACCGCCGGCAGTTTAAGGTCGAGCTGACAGAAGCCGGCAAGGCTGCGCTGGATGCGGCACGGCAGGCAGAAAGCGATGCCTATCCCGACGATCCCAACATCGCGTGGAAGGTCCTGCACGAGGAACTTTCGAAGTTCATTCGGGCTTTGCCGGCTACCCGGGATCCCGAGGTGGTTCCGTTCCTTGCTCCTGAGCACAGGAACATGCGCCGTCCCCATGGCGGCCGCGGCAGCGGGCTGCGCGGGCTGGACCAGCCGCACCAGTGATGCCAGGACAGTGATGACACAGCAAGAGGGGCAGGGCCGCATGGCCTTGCCCCTCTTGTCCGTGGCGGTCTACTTGTTGTTCTCCTGGTTCCCGGTGGCGTCGTTGTCCTCCAGCAGGCCCCGCTGGGCGAAATCCGCAGCCTCTGATGCTTCAGGCGGCAATGGATCGGAAGCCGGCGGCACGTCACTGGGCGCATAGTCGGCAAGCCCCGCCGCCACCCGCTCCTGTTCGGCCGCTGCCTCGTACACGTCGTCATCTATGTTTTCCGGCATCTTGCCGTGGCCCGTCCGGGTGGGATTCGGCAGCGCGTCTCCTTCCGGGATGATGGCGCCACCGGGCGCACGGTCCTGGTCCTCATTCGAAGTTGCCATGATTCACCTTCCTGTCGCTTGTGGTGGTTGGTTCAGGACGCCGGCACCGCCGGGCCGGTGGGCCAACGGAGCAGGGCGGCCACGTCCACGCCATCCGGCAGGACAGGGCCGGGGACCAGCAGGACCCGCGAGTCGGTCAGGGCCGCAGCCCGCAGCAGTGCCGCCGGAGCGGGAACCTTGCCCAGGAAGTTCGCTCCAAGGGACTCCTCCTCCGCGGTGGCAACCCAGGGCTCCGCGTCGAGTGCGAGCAGCGTCCGCTCGGAAAGGGCTGCCTCGTCCAAGATCAGCACCTCAACCTGTGCCTGCTGCAGCGCGTGCACCACAGCGCCGATTCCGGTGGCGGACTCCGGGTTGGCCTGGCCCTCCTGCATGGCCAGGCGCTCCATGATCTCCTGCTGCTCGGCAGCCCATTGTTCCGCCACCCGCTGGTTGACCTGGTCCTCAAGGAGGGCGCTGTCCGCGCCCGCTGTATGAGTATGGGAGTCGATCATTGACACAAGCGCCTGGCTGGCCTTGGAAAGTTGCTCCTGGACCAGTCTGCGGGCGTGGATATCTCCTGCGAGAACCACCAGCCGGGCGCCGCTGCTGCTCACCACCCGGTCAATCTCTTCGGCCACCTGGTCTGCGTTGCGGCGCCACACATCCTCGGTGTGGTGCTGGAAACGGAGGTGGGCCCAGCCGCCGCCCTGGAACTTGCTGACATGCTCACTTTCTCCCTGCACCTCCTGGGTGCTGGCAGGAGTGCCTGCCCCGGCGTAGTGCAGCCGGATCTCGCCGTGTTCGCGGCTCACTTCGGCAACAACATACGGGAATTCCTCGGGACGGTGCTTGACAAGCGGGAGCAGGTCAGGGATCGGATCCACCGAAATCCGTTCCGCCCCTGCCCGGTCTCCCGGCAGGACCTCGTTGAGCTCCGCCTTGCCCTGGTGCACCAGGACGAACCTCGAAACCGGGGAAGGAACCCCCACTTCGGGCTGCAGTGCCTGTTCCATGGCATCGAGGTCTGCCGGGGATGCGCCAGCGGCTTCGAGCGCGGCCCGGATATTTCCGGGCCTGACGTCGGCTGCTTCCAGGGTGTCAACTGTGCCGGTTCCGGCATCCACGTATGCCGTACACCAGGGCCCGCCCAGCCGGTACAGCTCCGCGTATTCCTTCAGGCTGCCGGTCACTGTTCGTCCTCCTCATCGCTGATGGAGTCCGGGGAGGCTACAGGATTAAGGGCTTCCTGGACCTCAGCAGGATCCGTATCGTCGGGGAAAGGCTCGGTTTCGCGCCATTCCTCCGCGTGGGGCGGTTGGATTCCGTGGACCACGCCCTGGGCTTCG
The DNA here is from genome assembly GCF_024494415.1 of Pseudarthrobacter sp. R1. Lineage (NCBI taxonomy): Bacteria > Bacillati > Actinomycetota > Actinomycetes > Micrococcales > Micrococcaceae > Pseudarthrobacter > Pseudarthrobacter sp. R1. The sequence goes on from NZ_JAMKFI010000007.1 coordinate 231,657, forward strand.
TGTTTCATCTGGTCGTCCACGTTGGGACCGTGTTTGGTATTGCCGCGTTCAGCCATGACGATCTCCTTCGCTCCGTGAATTTAGTATCACAGGCTTACTAGTTCGTCATTTCACGGTAGCACCAGGACGCGGCGGCCAAAAGGGGCAATGAAAGGGAATAGCTTTACGCCGTGCAGGCATCCTTCAGGGCCTGGACTGACCCGGCGGGCACCTGGTCTCCGGCCTCCGCGATCTCGCCCAGCGGCGTCGTGATTTCTGGCGGGATGCCGGCGGTACGGGCGGCTGAGACCAGCCCCCCGAGCACCCGCTTGTCCTCCACGCTGACCAGGCCGTCCTGGACCACCGCGCAAATCTGCCGGTTCACTTCGTCGGCGGCAGCAGTGGCAACCTTCGAAGCAGCATCGCTGGCTGCGTTCCCGGCGGCTTCCTCTACGGCGCCGCAGCCGGCAAGCAGCAGCAAGAGGGGCACAGCGGACAGGGTGGCAAGGCGGCGGTTCATGGGTACAGCCTAACAATCCAGCGTATTGACGTTCCGCGTACCATGAGGTTCCTATGGGGACACCGCCGCCTGCTCCCGGAAATCCGGCATCCCCCGTCCCGTCCGCTGCACTGAAGGTGCTGGCGGTCCGGGCGGTGGGGACCACTGTGGTTCTCGCCGAGCTTTCCGGGCTTCCGGGCGTTCTCGCACTGCAGGCATTGTTGCTGAAGCATCCGCTCCCAGGCCAGGTGGATGTCCTGGCGGCTGCGGAAACAGTGCTGGTGATGGCCGATTCGCCGCGGGCGGCGCGCCGGATGCCGGAGCTGCTGCTCGCAATGGACCTTGCGGTCCAGGAGCGGGCGGAGGGCAGGCTGGTAACCATAGATACCGTGTACGACGGCGAAGACCTCGCCGAAGTGGAAACGCTGACCGGCCTGGGTCCGGACGGCGTAGTGGCTGCGGCCTTTGGCGGATTCGCCCCCGGCTTCGGCTACATGGTGGGCGAGAACCAGGTGCTCAACGTTCCGCGCCGTCCCTCGCCCCGGACTGCTGTTCCGGCAGGGTCGGTGGCCCTCGCCGGCAGCTACTCGGCCGTTTATCCGCGGCAAAGCCCCGGCGGGTGGCAGTTGATCGGCCGGACGGCTGCCCTTATGTGGGACCTGGGCCGGGAGCAGCCCGCGCTCGCAGCCCCCGGCGACCGGGTGCAGTTCCGGCCAGTCCGGGAACTCATCGACGTGGCGGGCACGGACGAGGGGACTAAAGCGGCAGGGTTCCCGCGCGAGGCGGGGCTGCGCATACTGTCACCGGGATTGCAGAGTCTTATCCAGGATCTCGGTCGCCCCGGGCACACCGGTTTGGGTGTGGGCACCGCCGGCGCTTTGGACCGTTCCTCCCTGCGCCGCGGGAACCGGCTGGTGGGCAACAGCCCGCCAGCTGCCGCCGTCGAGACCGTGGCCGGAGGACTGCAGGTGCAGGCGGTTGGTGACCAGATTCTGGCTGTCACCGGGGCTCCGGCGTCGCTGACTATAAAGGGCCCGGGCGGGGATCCGGAGGACGAGGATGCATACCTCGAACGGCATATAACCCCGGCAGAACCGTTCGTGCTGCTGGACGGGGAGTTGCTGACCATTGGCCCGCCGGAGCAAGGCTTCCGCAGCTATCTGGCCATGCGTGGAGGCGTGGAGGCCGAACAAGTCCTGGGCAGCCGTTCCACCGATACGCTGTCCGGCCTGGGGCCCGCCCCGCTGGCGGCGGGAGACTTCATCCATGCCGGCGATGCCACCGCATCCCGAGTGGTGAGCAATCCCGAGGTCCAGCCCGATTTTCCTGGCAAGGGAGTGACGGTGCTGGACGTTGTGCCCGGCCCTCGGGAGGACTGGTTTGGCGCCGCGGCGGTGGAATCGTTCTACGCCCAGGAGTGGGAGGTCACCCCCCGGTCCAACCGGATCGGAATGCGCCTCGCCGGCCAGGCGCTGGAGCGGAACCGGCAGGGGGAGCTGGCCAGCTGGACCTCGCGGGGCAGGTGCCGATCGGCGGCCGTATCCGGTTCCGGCGGGTAGAGGCCGGGGCTAAAACTGCGTCCGCGTTTGCATAAGAGGCACTGCCTTGGCCTCACACTGGCCCTCCCGCCGGAACCGCCACCGCACTAGGATGACCCGAAACGGACGGAGGACCACCACATGCCTGAGCCAGTGACGCCAGCCCCCGAAACGGGATACGCCCCCGTCAACGGCCTGCAGATGTACTACCAGTTGCACGGCGCGGGCGGCACGTCCAGGACGGGGCTGGTGCAGGACGTCGTGACAACGTTTCTGGACTCGCCCCCGCGTTCCGGCTGGAGCGACCGGTAACCAACGGAAGCGTCCGACGGCGGGTGGGCACCCGCCGTCGTACGCATCATTCCGCGGCCCGCCGCAGTGGCGGGCGTACCCATTCAGTTACCGGCCGCTCGCTGCGGGGACGCCGAGGATGCTGTCCAGCAGAGCATTGCGGAACTTGCCCTCGGGATCGTGGGACGAAGCCAGGGACCGGAACCCGGCGAAGCGGGGGTAGAGCGTCTCCCAGTCGTGGCCCCCGGGGGAGAAAAGCTTGCCCCAGTGCGGCCGGGCGCCGAAGGGCCGGAGCAGGTCCTCGAGTTCCGGGAGCAGGGCTTCCACCTCGGCCTGCAGCGGCTTCCAGGTGAAGTGCAGGGCCACGCTTTGCTGCCTGTAGAAGGGGCTCAGCCAGAATTCGTCCGCGGCACCGGTGCGGATTTCCGAGACAAACAGCAGGGGCGCGAGCTTGTCCGCCAGGCTGCGGACAGCTTGCAGCGCGGCCGGTGCATGCTCCAGCGGCAGGATGAATTCGCTCTGGAGTTCCTCGCCCTTGCTGGGGGTGAATTCGTGACGGAAGTGCGGCAACCGGTCAAGCCACTGTCCCGGCTCATCAAGCTGGATGGTGCAGTTTTCGGCCGACACATCCGGCAGCGGGTGCCGGGGCCCGAGGGCGGCCGTGGCACCAAACAGTTCGGTCAGCGGGGGCTCCGAGCCGAGCGCTTTCAACCACACCTGGCTGATGGTGTCGCCGGCGTAATTGGTGAAGAGGCTGACGCTGTACGCGCTGGACATGATCTCCGGAAAGGCCGCCAGCGCCCGTTCCCATGGCAGGTCCTCCAACACGCGCTGGCGCATCTCAAAGCTGGGCTGAACGGCCAGTTCGAGGCCGGTGACAATCCCCAGGGCGCCCAGGCCCACCACGCTGGCCAGGAATTCGTCCCCATCTTCGCGGGACAGGGTGACGGTTTCGCCCGAGGGCCTTACCAGGTCGATGGACTGTACGGCCCCGGCCAGCGACGGGTTGTCCACCCCCGAACCGTGGGTTCCCGTCTGCACCGCGCCTGCCACCGAAATGTGGGGGAGTGACGCGAGGTTGTGGATGGCTACACCGGACTGCTCGAGGGTTCGGCAGAGGGCGCCGTAGCTGACGCCGCCGCTGACCCTTACAGTGTTGCGATCGGTGTCCAGGGCTATGTGCTGGGGCAGGGCGTCGAGCAGGACGTGGACACCATCGGTGTCGCCCACACGGTTGAAGGAGTGGCGTGATCCCAGGGCCTTGACCCGGGCCGCCCGCTCCACGATCTGTGCCAGTTCCGCCACGGATTCCGGCCGTTCGACCTTTGCAGAGGAGTATTCGAGGTTTCCTGCCCAGTTCTTCAATGAATCAGCTTTCCGGTGGGGGATGGGTGGCGGCTCACTCAACTGTCAGCGCTCACAATCTGCATGTCAAGGCGGCGGCACGTGCCGCTGCGTCGTTTCACGAGGCAACCCCAGCTACTGTTGCCTTCGTCTTTCTATCGTTGTAAATTCTTCCGGTGACGCTTGCCAAAACTCCCCCAATGGGCTGGAACAGCTGGGACTGCTACGGCACCACCGTGACAGAGGACGAGGTGCTGGCGAACGCTACTTTTATGGCCGAACACCTGCTGCCCTTCGGGTGGGACACGGTGGTGGTGGACATCCAGTGGTACGAACCCGCGGCGAGGGCGGGCGGCTACAATGAGGGTGCCGTGCTGGAACTGGACGGTTTTGGCCGGCAGCTTCCCGCCGTCAACCGGTTCCCCTCGGCCGCGGGCGGCCTCGGCTTCAAACCCCTGGCGGACCGGATCCACAACCTGGGGCTCAAGTTCGGTCTGCACATTATGCGGGGCATACCCCGGCAGGCGGTGCATCAGGGGCTCCCCATTGAAGGCACGGACTTCACTGCCGGCGAAGTGGCAGACACGTCTTCGGTCTGCGATTGGAACACCGACAATTACGGACTGGACCATAGCCACCCCGGCGCCCAGGCCTACTATGACTCCCAGGTGCGGCTGTTCGCCGGCTGGGGAGTGGACTTCGTCAAGGCAGACGACATGCTGGGGCCCTACTTCGGCGCTGAAATCGAGGCCTACCGCCAAGCCCTGGACCGCAGCGGCCGGGACATGGTCCTCAGCCTTTCGCCGGGCAGGGCGGTGTCACTGGCGAGGCTGGAGCACCTCCGCGTAAATGCCCAGATGTGGCGGGTATCAGACGACCTTTGGGACGTGTGGGAGGACGTGGAGGCCCAGTTCGCCCGGCTGGCACGGTGGGCCCCACACCAGCGCGCCGGTGCCTGGGCGGACGCCGACATGCTGCCCGTCGGCAGGATCGCCCAGCGGGCAGAACGGGGAAGCGAGAGGCTCAGCCGCCTCACCCTTGATGAACAGCGGACCATGCTGACACTCTGGTGCGTTGCACGTTCGCCGCTGATGCTCGGGTGCGACCTGCCGTCGTCGCCCGCGGAAACCCTGGACCTCCTGACCAACCGGCACCTCCTGGACGTGCACGGCGCCAGCACCAACAACCGGGAGTTACTGCGCGACGGCGGCCTGGTGGTGTGGGCGGCGGACAGCACGGCGTCGGACGATTACTTTGTGGCGGCGTTCAACACCGGAACGGCCGGGTTGTCCCGGACCCTGCCGCTCGCGGACCTTGGGCTTCCAGGCCCGGGTGCTTCCTTTGCGGGCACAGCCCTTTCCGGCGCTGCACTCCTGGACGGGGTGCAGTGGCGCGGCCATGAGGCCTGGAGTGGGCGTGACGCCGTGATCCGCCCGCTGTTGGGCCGGCCGGCGCTGCACCTTGAGGTTCCGCCGCACGGTGTGCATTTCTACCGGTTCTCGCGGGTACGGACTCCCTGAGCCGCCGCTCACCGGAAATTCATCGCCCGGCGCCGTTCGGCCGGCGGTTGAATCATGGCAGAGTGGAATGCAGTCGAGTTGAGGGAGGAACTCAGTGTCTGAACTGGGAAAAGCTGCCGCCAGCGTCTCTGATGGTGATGCAGCAGAGCTAGCGGGGGACACCGGCGGTGTGACCGAAGCGGAGGCAGCGGAAGCCGCGGAGCTTATGGAGGCCCCGGAAGCGCCGGAAATTACCTTCGATGAAAAGTTTTACCCTGCACGGCCCAAGGCGCTGCGGCCTGTAGCCCGCCGCCGGCAGTACTTTGCCAACGCGCCGTCACTGGAACTTGACGGCCTCAACAAAACCTACGTGGAGTGGCTGAGGAACCAGGCGATGCTCGGCGATGCCAATGTGCTTGCCCGGCAACTGTCAGGGCAGGCGAGCATGTGGCAGCACTCCTACGCCCACCCCAACCCGCGGGCCGCCGTCGAGCGCGCCTCCGTCTGGTTCACTGCCTACCCGCTTTCGTTTATGACGACGCCGGGACAATCCTTCCTGGGGGCGCTCGGCGATCCTGAATTGTGGAAGACGTTCCGGGAAATCGGTATCCGGGCCATCCACACAGGACCGGTGAAGAAGGCCGGCGGCCTGCAGGGGTGGGCAGAAACGCCCAGCGTGGACGGCCACTTTGACCGCATCAGCATGGCCATCGATCCGCTGTTCGGTTCCGAAGACGAGTTCCGCCGGATGTGCGAGGTTGCCGGCGAACACGACGGCACCATCATCGATGACATCGTCCCTGGGCACACCGGCAAGGGGGCGGACTTCCGCCTGGCCGAGATGAACTACCGGGATTACCCCGGCATTTATCACATGATCGACATTCCGGAATCGGACTGGCACCTGCTGCCCGACGTTCCGCCGGGTGAGGACTCGGTAAACATCAGCCCCGAAGCCGAGCAGGCCCTGCAGAAGGCCGGATACATCATCGGCCGGCTGCAGCGGGTCATCTTCTATGAACCCGGCGTGAAGGAAACGAACTGGAGCGCCACCCGGGCCATTGTGGACACCACCGGCCAGAAGCGCCGTTGGGTGTACCTGCATTACTTCAAGGCCGGGCAGCCGTCCATCAACTGGCTGGACCCAACCTTCTCAGGCATGCGCCTGGTGGTGGGCGACGCACTGCATTCGCTGCTGGACCTGGGTACCGGGGCGCTGCGCCTGGATGCCAACGGCTTCCTTGGCGTCGAAAAAAGCGCAGAGGAACAGCCCGGCTGGTCCGAAGGACATCCGCTCTCCGAAGCAGCCAACCAGCTCATCGGCAGCATGGTGCGCAAGGTGGGCGGCTTCTCGTTCCAGGAACTCAACCTCACCATTGATGACATCAAGGCGACCTCCGAAACCGGTCCGGACCTGTCCTACGACTTCATCACGCGGCCCGGCTACCACTATGCCCTGGTCACCCAGGACACGGAGTTCCTGCGGCTGACCCTGCGGCTCGCGATGGAGATCGGTGTGGACCAGGCATCACTGGTGCACGCGCTGCAGAACCACGATGAGCTGACCTACGAGCTGGTGCACTTCGCCACCCGGCACAAGGACGACGTCTTTGAGTTGGCTGGTTCCGAATTGACCGGCGCGGAGCTGACCGAACATGTCCAGGACACGCTCCGGAGCAAACTCACGGGCGAAAACGGGCCCTACAACGCGGTCTTCACCACCAACGGCATCGCCTGCACCACGGTCAGCGTTATCACCGCCGCCCTGGGCATCAAGGACATTTCCTCGCTGACTGCCGAGCAGGTTGAGACGGTGCGGGAAGCCCACCTGCTGCTGGCCATGTACAACGCGCTGCAGCCAGGAGTCTTCGCGCTTTCCGGCTGGGACATGGTGGGCATGACAACCCTGGACCGGGCGCAGGTCAGCGAGCTCACAGCCCAGGGTGATACCAGGTGGATCAACCGCGGCGCCCACGACCTGATGGGCACCAATGCCGAGGCCACCGTCTCAGCATCGGGAATGCCCCGGGCACGCAGCCTTTACGGTCCTCTGCCCGAGCAGCTCAAGGACGACCAGTCCTTCGCCCGAAGGCTCCAGAAAATCCTCAAGGTCCGTGAGGAGTGGGGAATTGCCACCAGCCTGCTCCTGGACGTCCCGGACGTTTCCCACCGGGGCCTGCTGGTAATGGTGCACCGCCTCGCATCAGGGCAGATCCAGGTGACGGTCCTGAACTTCTCCGGTGAAAGCATCACCGGCAGTGTCCATTCCACCCATCTGGAAGCCGGGGCGCAGGTTCAGGACCTCTTCACCGAGGAGACCGTGGGCCAGGTGGATGACCTGCACAGTTTCTTCATCGAGCTCGGCGCCTACCAGGGCACGGCGCTGCTGATCGAGGAACCGGTCAGCGTGGAGGACGAAGCATAGGGACAACTGTGGTGGGGGCGCTTCCCCGGGTCACGACGACTTGGTGCAGCTAGGCTGCCTTGACGAGCGGGAGCTCGTCCCAGTGGGTGGTGTACCTGGGGGAGCGCATGTCCCGCTTCATGGTCCAGTCCGGGCCGCCGCGGATCCCGGCATGGCCCAGGCCGATGGAGCCGCGGCCGTAGCGGCGGGTGATGTCCTCCAGCAGCGGGCCGATGTGCTTCTCCTCGTGCGGGTTCTCAAACGGCTCGAGCGGTTTCTGGTTGCCGCTGGGCCGCAGGTCCGTGACCATGATGCCGGCGCGGGCGTACCTGGTGCCGTCGACGATGGCGGGCAGCAGCGCGTGGGCGGCTTTGGTGAGGATGACAGGGTCCGCTGTCGGCATGGGAAGCGGGACGCACACGGAGGGAAAGGACGTTTCCTGCGCGTTGAAGTGGGACGTTCCGGCGAAGGCGGTGAGGAGTTTGGCCTGCAGATTGTGCTTGGCCAGCCGGCCGCTGGCCATCTGGGCATAAACGCTGAGGACCTGCCGCACGTCGTGGGCCGTGGTGATGGGAGTGGAAAAGGAGCGGGAGAAAATCAGCTGGTCCCGGCCAACCCGGGCTTCCTCCATGGGGATGCAGGGCGTCCCCTGCAGTTCGAGGACGGTCCGCATCATCACCACGGAGAAGCGCTCGCGGATCCGGACAGGGTCTGCGCGCTTGAGGTCCAGGATGGAGTGGATGCCCATGGCGTTGAGGCGTTTGGTGATTCTGGTTGCCACGCCCCAGACCTCGATCACGGAGAGCCTGGCCATCAGTGCCTCCTGCTGCTCCGGCGGTACAGAATCCCAGCGGCAGACGCCGTTGAACGCCGTATTGTGTTTGGCCCACTGGTTGGCCAGCTTGGCCAGGGTTTTGGTACGGGCGATGCCCACGCAGACGGGGACGCCGACGTTCCGGGCTGCCGCGGCCTTGATGGTGCGACCGAGTTCCAGCAGGTGGTCCGGGGTGCCTTTAACGCCGAGGAATGCTTCGTCGATGCTGTAGACCTCCAGCCAAGCGGAGTAGCGGCCCAGCAGTTCCATTACGCGGGCGCTGATGTCTCCATAGAGTTCGTAATTGCTGGACTTCGCGATCAGGCCCCATTCCTTGGCCCGCGGTGCGAGCTTAAACCACGGCTCGCCCACTCCGATGCCCAGGGCCTTCGCTTCAGGTGAGCGCGTGACGGCGCAGCCATCGTTGTTGGAGAGCACGATCAGGGGCTTTCCCTCAAGGGAGGGGTCAAAGGCTCGTTCGGCGCTGGCATAGAAGCAGTTGACGTCCACGTGGGCGATCTCGGGCATCTGCCGCATGATGGCTGGGCGGGTCACGGGTATCCCTTATGTCGGTAGTACGCGTTTATGGTTCCTGCGCTATTCCCCGCTTCTGACGCGGTCGCGGGGGATCGACCTTCTATCACACGACGGTCCGCCTCGGCATCCATGACACACCCTAATTCGAATATGTTCGATATCTGAGTCTACGGCCATGCTCTGACAATGGTAGAAGTTTGCAGAATTTCAGTTGATGCGGAATCTGCGGTCCTAGAAACTCGGGGAGGAACCTCTAGCAGGAGGGGGCGGTAGGCGGAACGCCCTCGGTTGACGACCTCTGACCCTTGTCGTCGACCAACGCTATGCGCCGAACCGTCTCAAAACCCTAGGGTTTCGAGGCGCAGAGGTTTCGAGACAGCCGGAGTGGGAACCTCCAGTGCGACTCTTACGGGCCAGCCGGCCTGTATCACTTCAGCTTCTTGTTTCGGTCCGCCGTGGCGCGACTAGATGTCCAAAGTATCGCTAGTTCGATTGAGCCTGGCCTAGGAAGATAAAGAGCGGTTTCGTCGCGAAGCCTTTCGCCCTCCAACGAACCACAGAAGAGGACCGATAAACGGCAGCACGAAGACGATGACGGCCCATACTAAGAGCGTCGTAGGTGGTTGATCCTTAGTCCGGAAGATGCTTATCCAGGCTCCAATCAACAGCGCGATACAAGCTAGAGCAACGGCAGATTCCAGGGCCAGCCAAGATGCAGGAATCACAGGATTCGCAATTGTGGAGCGAGCTATGGTCAACAAGATTTTCCCCCCAAAGATCAGTACTCTCGCCGGAAGCGATGGTCACTCTCGAATGCGGTAGACCCTACCGCCAAGTGCCAGCTAGAGATAGTCACACGGCCAACCCTCCGCGGCACAGAACCCGCAAGTTCCGAGGAAAGACCGGAAGCCTCCGCCGCCTAACGCTAGGGTTTCGAGTCGCTGAGGTTTCGAGACAACGAGTTGGATAGGGAACCCGCATCGGGACAAGTCGCGCCGGGAAACACCTGCGTTTGGTAGCAGCCCACAAATTGCTAACCCTACTGCTCCGGAACGCGCACAATGAAGGCCGAAAAAATGTTCTCGCCCGGCAGCAAAGGCAGCGTGGGCTTACCGCCTTTTGGACTTCATGAGCATTAGGAAGTTAGCAACTGCCAGGGTCAGTGACATGATAGCGAGGACACCGTGCAGGAAGTTCATTTGTCCTCCGCTACGGATGACAAATGACAACCACAGTACGAACGACGCGGACCAGACGATTGTCTGGAACAGGAGCCACTTGGGACTTTGCGCCGGCGGTTTTTTCCCAGGTTCGGTCAAGCCTGCCCTGTCTGTCATGCGCAACCACACGTTGCGAGAACCGGGCTCTGTCATTCGGCAAGTATTGCAGTGGCACCGTCGCTCAAGAAAGCCCCAAGAGTCCAGGGAAGCACGTAGCGGCAACCCTATGCGGTCACCTAACTAGGCAATTGCTCCAATCGTCTCCGGCGGTGTTGCAAACACAGGGACCCGACCTTGGTGGTTAGGGCGGCAACCAAAACACGAACCTCAAATGGGTTATTAAGGGTCTGCCGCCTCAAAACTCTAGGGATTCGAGGCGGTTTGGTTTCGAGACACAAGGGTTCAGCTGTTTCGAGTGGATTCTCTACGAGGCACATATCAAGCTCTGCTTACATGGGTGCCTATGATCTCGATCGTTAGGCCGTCTTAGTTGCGGGTTAGAGCGAATGCGGTGTTCTTAGGAGTCGGGGGCAGGCCCGGTGACGGTACGTACTGTATCTGTTTCGTGAATCTCAACTCGGGGGATTCTTCGAACCACCAGCGGGCAAGGTCACGGTAAATATCGGCGATGTCCCGGCCGTCCGGGACGAAAGTATCGCCATCAAGCACCCCAGCGCGGATTGCGCCGATAACCAACAAGTGCGCAAGAGTGCCGAAACCCACGACGGCCTGATCCCTATGGTCCTCGTAACCGAGCAGGTTCGCAGCCTGGAAGAACTGATGCGGCGTCAACGGCGAGCCTCGCCCGATCTCTATGACCGCACGTCCGACAGCCCCCGGCGCCGCAAGGTTCTCCTCATTTGCTCGATTTCCAGGCAAAGAGTCAATCCAGACCTTGCGATCGCGAAGCTTTGCCAGGGGTAGATCCGGGTCCACGATTTCCGAAGCTCTCACGCCTAGGCTCGTTCCGTAGATGTAGACGAGAACGCCGCTGGAAGGGAACGGGTAAAGATATCCGCTGTCCCCTAGTTCTACCGGTTTGCCCGCGGCGAGGCCGACGCAGATGTCTTTGAAGTCGAGGTCCAGTTCGTCCTTGCTGTGGTTATTTGCATGATTCCCTGCCAGCCCGTGAACGTATAGCTCGGTAATCAGTCCGATCGACATCACAATTTCATCGGCTGGGGAGTGCCAGCCGGCGTTATTTGCTGCCCGCGAAAGGTCCTGGGAAACGATGACATCGTCACGCCACTCGAGTACTAGCTGTTTCGCCCACACGCTCAGTCGCGGGACTATTACCTCGGCTGCAGTTGCCCCTGTCATTGCAAGCTCACTTTCGTCCGTTCGGGTGCTGCCACCATATCGCCCGTAAGTATGGGGCTTTGCCGGCCACCACTTATGCTCCGCCTGCGCTCTGCAGGATGCACGGCGGGAAGTTCTTGGATCCCGGGTGATGCGCCGCAAAACTTCCCGGTAAAGGTGCCTAGAGCGCTACGCGCCGATCCGTTTCGTATCCCTAGAGTTTCGAGGCGCAGAGGTTTCGAGACACGAATCCTTCACCGGACAAGCGAGTCACTGTATATTCCCGCTGAACACATCTCCAACTACTTCTGACGTCGCCTCATGATCACGAACGCAGTAATTCCAAGAATCAATAGCAGGACCGCGGAAAAGACTACGACGAGTGCAGGGTCAAGTCCCACTCCTCCGTAGCTGGGAAGGAAAGGCATCATAAGTATCCCCAATTCTGGCGGTACGAGTGTTGCAATCATCGGCTTTCCAATGACCCTACGCTGTTGAGAAGAAGAAACGAATGACCCTTCTTTCGACCCCTACTGCTTGACCCCGGTCAGGTCAGCCAGGGCAGCCGCAGGAAAGAAAATTCCCACTTCCCGATACCATCAGCCCCGGAGGAACTGTCCTGGTTGCCCCGTAAGCCGGTCCGTTACTGGGCCGGGCTGCACCTCAAGGCCTTCTGCAGTGGGCTGAAGCTGGAATGTCCCGAATACGCCGCCCGTTGCAGATGACCGGAAAGGAGCCCCAACTTCTACCGGGCGCCGCTCGGGTGGTTTCTCCAAGTGCTGGGGGTGGGAAATCATAAGGATCTTGGGGACGTAGCGGCCTTTGTAACGGTCATTTGCCGTAGCCGCCCGCGCTAGGCAGGCTAAAGTAGCCGGCAAAGCGCGCCCTGTAACCGGCTTGCAGCCAGCTTTCCCGGACGCGATAATCAGCCCGCCTAGCGCAAGGACACATTGATGTTGCGATCACCGCTTGATGAGTTCTTGTCCGGGGAGTTGAACGACTACATCCGCACCCAAATCCTCACCGCGATTGAGCGGATGCAGACCGGAAAGCGCTATTTCACCTACAACGCCTTCAACGTGCTGCTCGACGCTGACACAGCCACGGCGACTGTGGAGGACGAATTTAGCATCGACCGACAAAGCACCGTTTCGCTTCACGAATTTCAGAAGCTCCTACGTGACGCCGAGGGGCTGTAAGCAGTCAAGCTGCTGCTCAGTGGCACGCCAAGCGTGTTAGTCAACTGGCTGGTAGCACCTTTGTCTCGTAACCCTAGGGATTCGAGGCGCTGAGGTTATGAGACACAGGAATTCATCTGTCCCGCAAGGGAATCCTTTACCGCACTCAGGAATGCCCGCCTCCGTTATGGGACGGAGGCGGGCGTCTTCAGTGGACTAGGGGGCGGTGTTTGAAACCGTGGTTTCTACCGTTGTCCATGCGGTCGCTGTTCCGGCCGGCATCGTTCCTCGTGGTTCGGTGAGGACTTGCCGTTCGCCGATGGGAAGCCCGTTTTGGGGGTCGATGATGAGGTCTTGACGGAAGTGCGAGAAATCTTCTACGCGGCCGATGGCGATGCCCTTGCGGCCGTCGAGTGTTGCTTGTTCATCGGTCACTGTCACTCCTGGGATCAGCGCCGCGGCCTTGTATAGCGTGGCGCGGAGATCGCCGGGAACGACCCCGGTGCGGAGGAGATCGGCGATGAATACCAGTGCCTCACCGTCAACCGACTGACCCTTCCCTGAGGTTTTTTGATAGATGTCATCCAGAAGCGCACGTGGTTCCCGGGATAGGGAGTCCAGGTAGCTGAGGGAAGGGAATGTGGATTCGCTTCCTGGCCCGTAGAAGGCCCCGTTCGCCCCGCGCAAGACGTATGCTTCCGGCCCGGCGGCTTGAGTGCGCTCTACATATTCCTTCGACACGTCGTCAAAAAATGTCGTCGGAATCCGGCCTGAGCGTTCCCATACCCATTCCTGGTTCCTGTCGGCCGGAATATACATCGTCTGCTTCTCCGTATCCAGCCACTGATACTCCTTTTGGTTTTCGTCCACTGCCGCCGAGGCCCATAGGTTGGTGCTTTGAATCTTCAGATACTGTCCGGGGTTTACTACAGGATCAGCTGTCTGGATGGTTGCTGCCGCGGCGTTGTTCAGAACCTCGGCTGCTTGGGCGGTAGCCCCTGGACCCGTGGGCTTGACTACGTCCGCGACCACCATTCCGCCGACGAGCAGGGCCGCAGCGGCAGAAGCGAGGAGGACGCGGCGCTTAAAGCGGATCGGCCTGGCGGTTGCCGTGGCGTGTGTGGCCGTCGCCTTTGAGCTGGATGCCGGGCTGATTCTGTCCATGACTTTGTTGCGGCCGCGCGCCAACGTAGCTTGTGGCGCGGTGCCGATGTCGTTACGCATTTCGCGGAGCAGCTGCAAGTCGTCCATGGTCGTTCTCCGTTTCATCAAGTATTTCGAGGTTGAGTTCGGTCCGCAGGGTCCGACGTGCACGGTTCAGGCGGGAGCGGACGGTTCCGAGCGGGACGTCCATAGCCAAGGCGATGCCTTCGTAGGTCAGGTCTGCCCAGGCGTAGAGCAGCAGCGTCTCGCGGTCAATGGCAGCCATAGCCTTCAGTGCACCGGCAATGCGGCCGGTCGCGTTGACGGCGTCCACGCGGGCGGCGATACCCTCCGTGTCATCTGTGACGGATTCTCTTGAAGCCGCTTTTGCGGCCGCTTTCAGAACCTTGGCTTCAGCGCGGTGGTGCCGCCGAAGCAAATTGGTGGCAATTCCGAACAGCCAAGGCCGGGCATCCTCCCTGCCAGGGTCATAGGATTCCAGCTGCTCCCAAGCCACCAGAAACGTTTCCGACGTAACGTCGTCGGCAACGAATTCGCCGGCCCGCCGTGCCGCGTATCTATAGATGCTTGAGGCATGCCTGTCGTACAGCTCCCCGAAAGCTGTGGGGCTGTCACGCGACCGCCTGATGATGTCGTTGTCTGTGCTCACACTATGTATTGCCAGCTGGCGGTAAAAGAGTTCACGGGCCCCTTCTCCGCCGCAAGGGATTTCAGGGTTGGCGGCGTTTATAAGAGTCTTTCATGCTCTATTGCAGCTGCCCGCTGAAGGATCACTCTCCGTGCACATTGATAGAACCAGTGGAGACGTCCGGTGAGGGACCGGCTAACGGGACGATGTGCGGACAGGCCTCTTCCGAACCGACCACAGGGAGCAGCGGCTTCTTTCACGTCCTGGGTGTACTGAATCCATGTTTCTTGCACTAGGACGAGTAGCGCGATGAATGTAGCCTTGGCCCAGTTCTGGAAGGCAAATTAGGGGGAATAAAGTGGGCAGATTCTTTGAAGGACCCTGGGTGCTAGGGCTGTTGTTCCTCATCGTATGCGTCGTCATTGCCGTGGCACTTGTACTTTTCGTTGTTCGACTAGCCAACAAGTCCAAGCGAGTAGAGAAACCCTCCAAGAATGAGGAACGACTCTAAGCCTTCTGGGACGGCTAACGATTCCTATCGATGTTTCCCTGGGGATCTTTTGCCGGGCTCTTGAGATTTTAGGTGCAGACCTCGCGGACGTTATGCATCTTTACGAGTGCTTGTGATGCGTCTGGGCCCAGGCGTGCGCGAGGATGCCCTGCGCTTCTTCCAATGTGAGGCCCTCATGGGTTGCTTGATTGGCGAGTTCTTCGGCTGCTCTCACCAGTGGTTTAGTGGTGGTCTGGCCGGGATTTACCCTCGTCCCCGCAGCTCGAGCTGTGCGAATCAGTCCCGCGCTCTCGAGTTCCTTATAGGCCTTGGCTACGGATCCTGGTGCAACCCGCAGGTCGGCGGCGAGCTGGCGCACTGTAGGCAGTCGACTGTCGGGCTCGAGGTTCCCAGACCGTATCTGTGCGGCCAGTTGCGACCGTATCTGTTGGACGGGAGAGACCGCCGATTTTGGATCGACCCTGATCATCGAGCAGGTTCCTGGGGCATGCGGCGGGTGCTTTGCGTAAGGGACCTCATGTCCACGCTGACGGCAATGGCCTTGGCGAGGAGGGCAACGGCGACCACGGCAAGAGGAAGCGCTGACAGGAGCAAAGTCAGCGCGAGGGTGTGCCCGGGCTCGACTGGGGTCATCCCGGCTGGCGCCATGAGATCGACCGTCGGGACGGCGTCGTAATGCGCAGAGCGGAGGACATTTCCGGAGATTGCGGATAGCCCAGCAATTTGGAAGGTCAGTGCCGAACTCGATGCCGCCATGATGAAAGTAGTCCGCATTCCTCGAAGCACTGTGTCTGCGTGGAAGAGTTCAGCCGACGGAGGGCGGGGCGCTGCCGCAGTTCGGCTTAGTGACCAGTAGACGGCAAGGATCATCAGGGCCGTGCAAATCATGACGGGAACGCCGTAGTACCACCCGGGGAAGGGTCCCGTAGATGTGAGGTTGTACTGGATGCCTATGACTTGGCCATTTTCGACTCCCCATCCCACCAGGTTTCGTCGCTGAAAGACACGATGGAGGCCATTCTCATCTGTCGCAGAATAGACGCCCGTTAGCAGCAGCCCGAGAGCCAGGATGATCGCGGCTATCGTCGGCAAAACGAAAACCCATTGACGAGCAAACGATGTGGGCCGACGTGGGGTGAGATCAGCGACCGCGCCTGCACTGGGATCTGAAGTCCAGAGCTGTCGTGGAATCACGGCATAGGCGGCCAGTCCCACGACGGCACCGACGCTGCCGGCAAGGGAAGTGGGAAGACCATAGCCTTGCGTCCACCATGTACCCCAAGCCCACATTAGTACTGCGACGCCGCAACCCGTCGCCAGCGCCGCCTGCGAGGCGCGTGCTTCACTCTGATACACCAAAGCGACATCTGCGCGGCTCGCAGTCGATGTCACGCCGCCCTCGGCAGGGCGATGTGCAGAAGCGCCAACCGCCCGACGCACCATTACCCAAAGGCCGCCGGCTAATAAAGCCGCGATTACTATCGCGACCATCGCTGACACCATCATCAAACGCCCCCCATGCTTGTATCGTTACTGAGATACAAGCGTGAAGCTTTTCTTGTGTCAAGCTCGAAATACAAGAAGCTCGTTCAGAGCTGAAGCGCCCGCCCGTAAGCCGGTCGTCGAGCGTTCAGCCGGGCACGGATTCATCCCTCTGCTCCGTTGCCGGCTCCTGATATGTACGTTTACCCCGAACAATGAAATGCACGGTGAAGGTGCCCTAACCGCTACGCCTCAGACTGCCTCGAAACCCTTGGGATGCGAGACGTCTCAGCGAGAGAACAGCCGCCTCACGTGCGCTGTCACCGATTTTCGCCGAAATTCGGGGTCTACGATGGCTAGGGCGATTCTCGTAACTATGTGTCGCAACCTTCACGCAAGAATAGGGGTCTCATCGTTAGTTATGAGACAGGTGGCGCCCAATTTCGGGGACCAGTTCATTCTGAGGGTTTTGCCCGTGTTTTGCCCGCGGGTTCGGGGCCGGCGGTTCTGGCGAGGTCGGTAAGTGGCGCGTAGCGGGCGTTGGATGCTGCGACTGTTGTTGACCAGCGGACGGCGTTGCTCATGCTCAGCCCGGTGAGGCGGGCGAGGATGGCCGGGGGAAGGGTTTGCGCGAGAGTCCCCAATGCGGCGGTTCGGTGTGGATTCGGCTCGATGCCGAGGGCGCGTAGTTGCCCGATCAGTGCCTGGGTTGTCAGCGGATGGTCGTGGCGGGTGCCGGGCAGCAGCCACGTCGGGTCCGTTGTTGGCCGGAACAGCCGTGGCGCGGTGCGGTTGGCTCGGGCTTCCAGGGCGATAGCGGCGATTTCGTCGGGGAGGTGCAGCGGGTCCGCGCCCAGCCGCAGGCGGGTCTTTCCGTGTTCGTGGTCGATGTCCCTGATCTGGAGCCTGACGATTTGGTGCGGTTGCAGGCCGAAAAGTATCACTAGGGCTGCGGCCAGTTTTCTGGCCGCGGGCAGATGGCTGTCGGATGCGGTGACGCTTCTGAGTAGGGCACGGCGTTCCTCCAGGCCGGGTCCGCCGAGGGCGAGGCCCGGGTGCGGTGGTCGGCTGACGCTGAGGCGACCGGCGAGTTTGTTGCGGTGTGCCCAGGCGAGGAATGCCTTTACGCGGTGCGTTTCGCTGTGTGTGGTCGCTTGCCAACGTTGCAGGTCGGCTTGGTTGAGGGTTGATAGGTTCTTTCCGTGCTGCGGTGCCCAGTCGAGGAGTTCACGGACAATGCGCAGTTCCCGTCGTCGGGATGTTGTCAGCGTTGAGGGGATGGGCTGTGGCCTGCGCCGGAGGGTGTTCAGATGGCGCCAGCGGGCGAACCGGACGAAGGCCCGACGTTCGGCGGGGTCGGCTATCAGTTCGGCAGTGGTGGTAACCCATCGTTCCAGGCGTGAGAGGTTCTCGTCCCGGGGTGGCAACAGGCCGTGCTCGACCAGCAGGGACCGCACGGCCCCGGTTGCCTGGGCGGACCCGGCGGCGTCCAGGAAATCGTGGGACAGGTTTCCCGGTGCGCTCAGGACGGTGCGGAGGAGTTCGACCGTGCGTTTCCGGCCGAAGGTGCTCAGGATTGCTGTCTCGTCCGCGCCCAGGCACCAGTCCCGGAGCGCCAGGGCTTCCGGGACCCGTGCGGTCAGTTGTGTCGGGAACAGGCCATGGATCTTGTCGTTTGCCGCGCATCGGTCGCAGTGGCCGTCTCGATGTACGTAGCGGTGCTGCCCGCAGCGTTGGCAGGTGCGGAAGGACGCAGGGCTTTTGGGCCAGCAGTCCTCGCAAAGCGGTGCGGTGCCGGACCGTCCCGCGACATGCCGGTCCCTTCCGCAGTCCGCACAGGCTTCACGGCGGCGGCCGCATGACTTGCAGAGCGGCTGACCGTTGGAATCCCGGGTTCCGACGGTCCGTGTCCGGTCGCAGCGGACGCACCGTTCCTTCGGCTTGGAACAGTCGTGGCAGCGTGCTCGGGGTGTTCCCTCATACAGGCAGGGTTTGACCCGGCGGCAGGTGCGGCAGGTGTCGACGCGCTGGCGTGCACGACATGATGGGCAAAGCGGCCCGTCGGGGCTGTCCAGAGCGATTTTCCTGAGGTTCCCGCAGCCGGTGCAGGGCGCTGACTGGTCGGGCAGCTTGTTCGCGCACCCCTGGCACAGACCTTTCCCGTCCGGTTCGCGACGGGTAATCGTGCAGATGGTCCCGCATCCGTCGCAGGCCTGTGTGCGGGAAGCGGTGTAGCAGCGGCGGCAGCAGAGCCTCTGCTCGAGGACGTGTTTGAGTTCAACCGTTTTCCCGCAGTGACCGCAGCCGGGCGGCGGAAGAGGGACACCTTCGGCCCGCAGTGACTCATACAGCCTTAGGAACGGCCTCGGCCCGGCGGAAGGGTCTGCCATCCAGCCGCTGCCGAAGGCCCGGTATTCAAGAGCAAGCCGCAGCAGCCCGCCGTCGCCGGGGACCTTGAGCGCAGCAACTGCAGCGCGGGCCTGCTCATCCGTTGCCCGTGGCAGGTGGGCTCGGAGGACGCTCAGGAGCGTGGTCCCGGCATCTTTGGCCAGCGTATCCCAGCAGGTGCCGCAGTAGTGCTGGCCGGCTGCCGTTGCCCGCCGCCGACGCAACTGCCCGCAGCAGGCGCACGAGGTCTGGCTGTGACGTCTTTTGGCGTCGCACGTATCGCAGATCCTGACGGCGCCGTCGCGGGCCGTGAGTGCACGCTCCTGCAAGCAGTGGCCGCAGGCGGGAAGCCTTAGCCGCGTGGCGCCCTCGCCGAGCAGACTTTGGATGAGGCGGTCCAAGGCCGGCGGCATTGCGTTCTCTGCCGAGACGACAGGGGTTGGGCGTGCCTGTAGTGCTGCCAGGAGCCGGAGCGCGTGAGGGTGCCTTGGCACGACATCGCCAACGGCGGAGCGGACAAGAGTGCGGGGAAGAGCTGCCTCGATCGAGCAGACGATGTCGGTGATGGCTTCCAAGACCTCATCACGATGCATCGTCAGGCATGATCCTCGCTCGTTTCGGGCGAAGGTTCCGCTCCCTGAGGAAATCGGCAGTTCCGCCCTCTGCCGGACCGTCCGTGCCGGTCCTGGCCGCTGGTTTGCCCAGTTCCACGGACCGGACAAGGTCGTCCGCGGAGCAGTGAAAGATGTCCATCAATGCTGCGAGGACGTGCAGGTTGAGTCGTTCGGGTTTCTCGGTGACGAGCCGGTAGACCTGGCTCTGGGACAGATGAACGCCCCGATCCTGCAGTTCGGGGATCAGTTTGGACGTGCTGAACATGCCGGCGGCGGCCATGACTTCCCTGAGCCGCCACTCGTAACCGATCATTTTCATTTGATGCCTCCGGCTTCGGGCTTGAGCAACTGGTCGAGTGTCTGACGCATCATCTTGTTGGCAAAGTCTGTGCTCACCGCAGTGTAGAGGCCGGTCGTTGACTGGTATGCATGGCCGACCTGTTGCTGGACGAACACCGGATCCACGCCGGATTCGACCAGGTGCGTGACGTAACTGTGTCGCAGGGCATGCGGCGAAAGAGCCGGATCGAGGCCAAGCTCATCCCTGATTTCCGCGAAACGGTCCTGGATCTCACGGACCCTGGACCTACCCCCTCGCTCCGAGAGCCACAACGCATTGGAATCGGTGTCGCGCACGTTCGGCCATACGTTCTCCACGTAGTCCTGGACAGAATCGACCGCCCACGCATGTAAGGAGACAACCGAACGGCGCTTGGGTGCACCCCCGGCGGACGCCTTCCCATTCCGGACGTGCAGGATCCCGTACTGGCCGAACTCAGGGGCATGCGGGTTCCTGTAGAAGTCCGTCACATCCAGCTGCACGGCCTCATTGATGCGTAGGCCCCACCCGTACGTCACCTTCAACAGCGTTGCGTCCCGGTAAGCCGGCAGGGCACCTTTCCGCCGCGACTGCAGGCACTCCTCCACCACTGAGTCCACCCGGTCCAGCAGCCGCTGCAGCTCATCCCGGGTCAACGGCCGCCGACCCGGCCGCCCTTCGTAGTCCTGAAGATGGGCCGTGGTGTTCCACTCATGACAGATCTGGGTCGGATGCGTGCCGAACCGCTGCATGCACTCATCTGCCCAGCCATAATGCTCCGAGCAAAGAAAATCACAGAAAGCCTTGATCGCGTATTGGTAAACCCGGATCGTCGAAGGCCTCAGGTGCTTCACGGCGACCAGATGCGACGTCCACTCATCCATGTTCCCGGCTGTCCACTCCCATGGCCACTCACCACAGAACCGCTGGAAATCGCGAACCCTCAGGACGGCGCTCCGGATGCTCTTCTCGCGCAGGTTCCTGCCGCCGCGCTGCTGCATCGACCAACCATCCAGCATCGCCTCAAACACGGAATTCCCCTCGTCAAGGAAAGCAACCCCTGCCGCAATGTGCAGCGACGACGCTCCTTCCGGAACCCCGCGTCGAACCATAATATCCTCCCGTTTAATGCACTAATCATGCATTAAACGGGAATTCGCGCGCCCAGGCAAAACGAAAACCAGGCCCGTCAAGGGTTCGATAAGCTACCCCAAGAGCAATAACGCAAGCATCAGGGCGGGATGCGTTCCCGTTAAAGGAAAAGCGCGCATTAGACATGGTGCAGGCACCGGGTGGCCACGCCCCAGATGGTCAGCTCACTGAGGGCCGGCACCTTGATATCCGGGTACTTCGGGTTTTCCGCCTGCAGCACCACGCCCGTGGCAGTGATCCGAAGCCGTTTGACCGTCAGCTCACCGTCCAGGACGGCGATAACCACGCAGCCGTCCTTTGGTTCGAGGGCCCTGTTGACGATAAGTTCATCGCCGTCGCTGATGCCCGCGCGTTCCATCGAGTCACCGGTAACCCGGACCACAAACGTGCTGGTGATGTCCTTGATCAGGTGCTCGTTCAGGTCTATCCGGCCGTCGAAGTAGTCCTGCGCTGGCGAGGGATAGCCGGCAGCAACGGGCACCGGCGACACCCAAGCCAGCTGCAAAGAGAGCCCCGCATCTATCACACGGGGACCGACAATAACGCCCACAACACACCCTTATTCGAATATATGTTCGATACTTCGAGTGTACTCCCCGGTCCGGACATTCACAGCCAGCGGCCGTCCCTCCGGGCGGGTGAAGTTGGCGGGCGGGAGCGACGCCCTGATTTTTTTGGGACCGCCTTCAGCGGGCAGTTTCCTCCACCAGCGCCGCCATTTTGTCGAGGCACTGCTCAAGGCCGCGCTGCGACATGTCGCGTGCTTCCTGGTTGCCGTACCCTCGCTCGGTCATACGTAGCATCGTGCGCCCGTCTCCGAGGGCGGTCAGCACGACGCACCGACACGTGACGACGACGGACTACGGCGTCCGCTCCACCGCCGCCCGGATGGCGCGGGCGAGTTCCGCAGGCTTGGTGAACTGGGGCCAGTGCCCGGTGGGGAGGTCGACGTACTCGACGTCGTGCATCCGGGCCAGCTCGGCAACGAAGGGGTGGCCGCCGTCGATCCATTCCTTCAGCATGGAGGACGGAAACTCGCAGGCGATGATGGTGGCCGGTACGTCGTAGCGGCGCTCGTCACTCAGGTGCTGCTGCTCGTAGGCGACGCCTTTCGGCTGCGGGATGGCCCGTGCGCGGAAGGCTTGGCGAAGCCCCTCGTCCAGATCCACCAGGTCGGCGTCTTCAAAGCCCTCCCACGGCGGAAGTGGCACGTCGTCGCCGTCGGCCGGCAGTTCGTCGTTGATGACGCCCCCTTCGCCGAGGGGGCCGCTGTCCACATAGATGGCCCGCTCCACCCGGTTCGGCCGGGCATCCAGGGCGGCGTGGATGATGGCACCCCCGCCGGAATGCCCCACGAGCACAACCTTCCCTTCCAGGGAATCGAGGGCAGCCACCACCGCATCGACATGGTCGCGGAGGCCGATTCCGGCACGGCTGGCGTCCACGGATTCGAGCCCGGGAAGCGTGAGCGGATGGGTCCGATGGCCGGCGGCCTCCAGGGTAGGCGTCACCTCCTCCCAGGATGAGGCGTCCAACCAGAATCCGGGTACGAGGATGATGTCCATGACGGAACCCTACTACCGGGGCAGGACACAAGTCCCGATTCCCGTTCCCCCTCCGGGGCGGGACTTGCACAGGGACTTCCCGGAGGGGTGGCATCCGCAGTAGAGTCCCCGGATAGCCACTGCACCGGGCACTCACCTCTACGCGAGAAAGAGCTTCACATGAACCGGACAGAGTACTGCCGCAGCGCGCGCACCCTTCTCAAGGCCTGGCCAGGCGCCGGGGGCGGGGCGGCATGAGCAGCGCTGCAGCCGGGAGCCCGCCCGGGGCCGCCGGCCCGGCCGCGCCAGCGAAGCGAGAGACCTTTTCCACGCGCCGGCTCTTCATCCTGTCCGCCATCGGCTCCGCCGTGGGACTGGGCAACATCTGGCGGTTCCCCTACATCGCCTATGACAACGGCGGCGGCGCCTTCCTCATCCCCTACCTCGTGGCCTTGCTGACGGCAGGCATCCCGCTGCTGTTCCTCGACTACGCCGTGGGCCATAAATTCCGGGGCTCCGCTCCGCTGGCCTACCGCCGGCTCCACCGCGTCGCCGAGCCGCTCGGGTGGTGGCAGGTCCTGGTCTGCTTTGTGATCGCGGCCTATTACGCGGTGATCATCGCATGGTCCCTGATGTACACCATCTTTTCCTTCACCGAGGCATGGGGCGACGACGCCGAGGGTTACTTCTTCGGGAGCTTCCTTCGGGTAGCCGAGGCACCTGGCATCGGGTTCACCTACGTGCCGTCCGTCTTCTTCCCGCTGCTCCTGGTCTGGATAGCGGTCATCGTCATCATGGTGGCCGGGATCCGTAAGGGCATTTCGCGCGCAAACTCCATCCTGCTCCCGCTGCTGGTGGTGATGTTTGTGCTGCTGGTGGTCCAATCATTGTTCCTCCCTGGTGCCGCAGAGGGCCTGAACGCGTTCTTCACGCCCGATTGGTCCGCCCTGGCAGATCCTTCCGTCTGGGCTGCGGCCTACGGCCACATCTTCTTCTCGCTCTCCGTGGGCTACGGCATCATGGTCACCTACTCCTCCTACCTGAAGCGCAGGACGGACCTCACCGGCTCCGGCATGGTGGTTGCCTTCGCGAATTCGGGCTTCGAGATCCTGGCCGGCATCGGCGTGTTCGCCGCCCTTGGATTCATGGCCCAGGCTGCGGGGGCCGGCGTCAACGACGTGGTCACGCAGGGCATCGGACTGGCATTTGTCGCGTTCCCCACCATCGTTTCGCAGGCTCCGCTCGGGGCCCTCATGGGGGTGCTGTTCTTCGGATCCCTGGTGTTCGCGGGAGTCACCTCGCTGATCTCGGTGCTGGAGGTTATTGTCGCGGCAGTGCAGGACAAGCTCGGCTGGGGACGGATCAAGGCGTCCCTGGTGGTCAGCGGGCTGGTCGCGGCAGTGTCCCTGGCTCTGTTTCCCACGGCAACGGGCCTGTACCTCCTGGACACCTCCGACGCGTTCGTCAACAGCTTTGGCATTACGCTTGGCGCGCTGGTGACCGTGGTGGTGCTGGCATGGTTCCTGCGCAAGCTGCCGCTGTTGTCAGCGCACCTCAATCACATCTCCACGATCAAGATGCGCCGGACCTGGATGGTACTCGTGGCCGGAGTGGTGCCGCTCGCGTTGATCTACATGGTGTCCAGCGAATTCATCAGCAAGATCTCCACCACCTACGAGGGCTATCCCGAGTGGTTTGTGGGCCTGTTCGGCTGGGGCATGGCCGGCGCGCTGGTGGTCGTGGCGCTGGTCCTGACGTTCATTCCCTGGAGCCGCACATCCAAAGCGCACGATGACCCGGAGTACCAATCCATGCTGGACGAGGAAGAAGAGGAGACGGCACGGTGACACCCATTGCGATCACCATGATGATCATCGCTGTCCTCACGGTATGGGGCGGCCTGGCGTTGGCGCTGCTCAACCTGAAGCGGCACCCGGAAGACGAGGGCGCGCTGCCCGAGGAGCACGCCCCGGAACTCTGACCGCCGGTTCATGAGCGCGCGTCTGGAAGTTACGGGCCGGGTGCAAGGAGCTGGACGGACAGGAGATCCCCTGTCCTCATGCCGGGCAGCGCCGTGACCGTGAAAACGAGCCCGCCGCCAGGGGATGCAGCCCGATGGGCATTACTGATGCCAAAGTCGCTCAGCACCTCCCCGCCCTCCTGCTCCTGGCGGACAGGTTCGGCCAGAGGCAATCCGTTCAGACTCAGCCGATGGCTGCGGTCTTCGTCCGGGCGGAAGCGGACCCGCAGCAGGCTGGCGCGGGCGTCCGGATCACTAAGGACGTAGGAGAACCACCCGGTTGCGCTGCGCCAGTGGATGCCCTCGCCGCCCCCGGCACGGGTGCCTTCACCACTGAGGCCATGGTCCGCCTCCGGCTGTTGCTCCCCGGCGGTGACGCCATCCACCAGTTCCCCCTGCACGACGGCGGACCGGTCCAGTTCAAGCAGTTCCTCCCACCGCTCGCGGGGCTCACCAAAGGGCCAGTACACGGTGTACCGCTCGTCGTGGATGGCGTGGAACGGTTCCAGGACAACGGTGCCGGGCTGCCCGTCGGCGTCAATTACTGATAGCTCCGCCGTTACCGTAGCTCTGTCGCGAAGCCGGATGGATTCGGCGTTGGGAACCACCGGGGTTCCGGCAAGCGGCAGCAAGGGCCCCGAGGCCACGTGCCCCATCCGTTCGTCCGTTGCCTCGAACCCGGGTACGCCTTCCGTTCCCGCCCGCGATGCCAGCACCACGGGGCCGTACAGGAACGAGACCCAGGGCGAACCGTCCGGCAGCCGTTCGGATCGGAAGCCGGGGGTGAGCCGGATCCGGACGGCGGAATCGCCCTGCCAGGTGCGGCTGATGCTGACGTGGCCGGCACCCGCCGGCGCGGCACCGCCGTCGACCTCAAATGCCGTGGCCCATCCCGGACGCCTCAGGGTGATGGTGGCCTCGACGGGGGAGTGTGCTGTGACGTGCAGCGTTGCCTCGTCGGAGTGCGGGAAGTCCGTTTCGAGCCTGACCTGCAGGCCCCTATCCGCCCAGTCGAGGGTCGAGGCGATGTACAGGTTGACCAGCAGTTCATTCCCGCTGTGGCTGTAGATCAGTTCACCGTAGCGGGCATGGTTTTCCAGCCCCGAACCGACGCAGCACCACATGGACTCCTGCACCCGTGAATAGACGCGGTAATGCCGGGGGCGCATGGGCGTGAAGTACACAAAGCCGCCGCGGCGGGGGTGCTGGGAGGACAGGATGTGGTTGTAGGTTGCCCGTTCATAGAAGTCGACGGCGGCCGGGTCGCCCAAGTGTTCAAAGCGCAGCTTGGCCAGCTTCAGCATGTTGTAGGTGTTGCAGGTTTCAGGGCCCTGGGCATCCAGGATCATTGGCGTGAAGTCGGCTGAGGGATGGAAGTGTTCCCGCACGCTGTTTCCGCCGAGGGAAACGGAGCGGCGCAGGACCACCGAGTCCCAGAAGCTGGAGCTGGCATGTTCGTATTCCCGGTGGCCGGCGGCGGCGAGCCTGGCGTAGCCCACCACCTTGGGGATCTGGGTGTTGGCGTGCAGCCCGTCCAAGTGGTCATGGCCGGCAGCAAGCGGCTCCAGGATGACGCGGTGCGCGAACCGGTGGGCTTCCTGAAGGTAGTCGGCCCGGCCGGTGATTCCGGCAAGGATGGCGAAGGCGTCGTTCATGCCGCCGAATTCAGTACGCAGGAGCTCCTCAAAAGCCTCGCCGGAAATCGTGGCCGAGATGCCCAGCCACCAGTCGGCAAGGCCGGCGGCGATCTCCAGGGCCTCGGCTGATCCCGCGTACGAATAGGCGTCCAGCAATCCGGCGAGCGTTTTATGGAGGTTGTAGAGCGGGACCCATCTTCCGTTCAGGGTGAAGAGGTCCGCATCCACGGTGCCCGCGGCCAGTTCGTTCCCCAGCTTCCGGCCGCCGGGTACGCCGCCCACATAGCCGTCGCCACCGGCGTCCTGGCACCTGCCAAGGACGCCGACGACGGCCCGCACCTTCTCGAGCAGGCGCGGATCCCCGGTGGCCGCGAACAACTGCGCGCAGGCGGACAGGTAATGGCCGCCGATATGCCCGCCCATCCCGTCCGATTCCCAGCTTCCGTACGGTTCAGCGCCGGCATCCAGGCCGGCCTCCGAGAGGTAGGGGGCGCAGAGCCTGTCTGTCTCAAGTTCCAGGACGTACCGGATGGAGGTCTCCTGGGCAGTTTTGAAGCCACTGCCGAGGAGTCGGACCCGATCAAGGGGGAACGGTGACACCGGCCGCCCGGCCCCGGACCTGGAATTGGCGGTGCTGCTGGTCATCGCATGGGCTTTCTTGCTGGCGGGCATTACTGCTTGGAAGAGAGTCCGACGGCGTCCGTGGTCACCGTACCGTGGGCGTTGCGGAACACGGCGCGCACCAGCACGTCCGGGTCGCCCGGCATCGGGGTAGGAAGTTCGAGGGTGGAACGGTAGGTGCCCTCGTCGGTGCGTTTGGTGACCGGCTGGGTCCCGACCCTGTGCCAGCTTGCGCCGGCGTCGGAAGAGGTCTCCCAGGCAGCAACCGGACCCGGTGTTCCCGTGGCGGCGGCATTGAAGCTGGCATTTTTGCCGCTCCCCGCCGCTACGGCTTTGGGCTGCTTTGCAATCACCGGCAGCCCCACGGTTTGGTTGAATACCGGCCAGCCGTCAGCCCATTCAATCTTCTGCACGCCCAGGGTGGGGAAGTAGGGGATCTCCTCGTTGGAGCCGTCGTAGTAGTGGAACGCCAGGTAGTCGCCGAAGACCGACTGGCCGCCGGGCCCGGTGATGGCTCCGTGTGAATCCAGCACCACAGAACCGCCCCCGCCGAACATGTCGCGGCCCTCTTTGTCCAGGTAGGGGCCCTTCACGGAAGTAGACCGGCCCACGGCTACTTTGTACGTGGAGTCGCCCCCGCGGCAGCAGGAATCGAACGAGACAAACAGGTAGTAGTAGCCGCCGTGCCGGGTGATGTAGGGCGCCTCGATGGGGTTGCCGGGCATAAAGCGGTCCGCAATGTTCACAGTCTTTGATTGCCAGTCCGCTACCGGCTTCCCGCTTGGCCACTCGATGGGTACCAGGAAGATGCCGTACCAGAAGGAGCCAATGGCCATGTAAGGCGTGCCGTCAGCGTCCTCGATGATGCCGGCATCGATGGCGTTGAAGGTTTTACCCGGGTTGCCTGGGTCGAGTCCGGTCACCGGCGAGGAAACAACGAGGCCCTGGTCAACCCATTCATAATCCGGGTGGTTCGGGTCGAGGGTGGTGTTGGTGGCCAGTGCCGTGACCGAGTTGCTGCCGCCAAACCGGGACGCCGAATAGTAGAGGTAATACGTGCCGTTGTGCTCAGTAATCTCAGGAGCCCAGAGATTGCCCGGCAGCTCGCCGTCGGAAAAGTGTTCGTCGATCCAGGCGGGGATCCGGTCCCACACCGTTCCGCTGTATTCCCACGTGGTTCCCGCGTCACGGGACGTCCACATCTGGATGGTGCCGCCGTTTTCCCGGTTCACCAGTCCGGTGGAATAGACGTACCAGGTGCCGTCCCCGGCGATGATCAGCGCTGGATCGTGGATGGGGGACGTCTGGCCCACCACGGTCTTGCCCCCGGGAAGGTCCGGCTGGGCCTTTTCCTTGACGGGCCATGCGGGCGGGGGCTTTGTTGCCTGCCGGGCTTCTGACGCTGCTGCCGCGGTGCTGACGGGACTGGCCGTCGTCGGAATCGCTGCTGCCGTGAGGGCGATACCTATGGCTGCAGCTAATCCTGCAGCGCGCAGCGCCCATGGACGTGACTTCATCATCACGTGGTCCTTCCGGAAGTGGGTGCGACGCGGCGCCGCAGGCGGGGGGAACAAGAAGCTTGCAACGTTGTAATGGAAATATGGCATGCGACCTGGATCACGTCAAGCAGCCGCCCCCCGGCGCTGGAGCCGTCCGTTTTCCAACCCTTGACGATTCCTCTGCTCCTGTGTGATGGTTTCTTACAACGTTGCAAAAGTACCCACAAAGACGCTCCGCTACCGCGGCGTGCGGGGTGCGGTACCGCTCAGCTCAGCCCATACACTTGTTTGCTCCACCCAACCCGGAAGGACTGCGTGATGATGAAGTCACGTCCCATGGCCGCAACCCTGGCGCTCTTTACCGCCGCCGGCCTTATGCTCGGCGGTTGCTCCGCCCCCACCGGCGGGGACGCCGGCGGCGAAAAGAAGCTCACGTTTATGTTCCGGGGAGGTGAAGACGAGAAGAAGGCCTATGAAAAGGCCGTGGAGCAGTTCGAGGCCGCCAATGGTGTGGACGTGGACATCATCGTTACCACCGCTGACCAGTACGCCACGAAGCTGAAAGCCGCCATTGCCGGCAAGCAGGTCCCGGATGTGTTCTACATCGGACCCGGCGACGTCCAGGCCTACGTGCAGAACGGAATCGTCAAGGACATCACCGAATACGTGGAAGGCTCCGACACCATCGACCTGGAGAACATCTGGGAGTACGGCGTGGACAGCTACCGCTACGACGGAAAGAGGGTGGGCGAGGGGGCCATCTACGCCCTGCCCAAGGACGTGGGCCCGTTCTCCTTCGGCTACAACAAAACGATGCTGGAGAAGGCCGGGATTCCGCTGCCGGACAAGGACAAGCCGTACACCTTCGACGAGTTCGTGGCAGCTGCCAAGAAGCTGACGGCGGACACCAACGGCGACGGCACCCTGGACCAGTGGGGCACCGGCCTGAACGTCCAGTGGAACCTGCAGCCGTTTGTCTGGTCCAACGGCGGGGACTGGCTCAACGAGGACCGCACCAAGGTCACGGTGGACACCCCGGAGTTTGCTGAAACACTGCAATGGTTCGCCGACCTGCAGAATGTCCACGGTGTGACGCCTTCGGTGGCTGAAGCCCAGACCCTGGACACCTACCAGCGCTGGATGAAGGGCGAAATCGGGTTCTTCCCCATCGCCCCCTGGGATCTCTCCACCTACCAGAAGCTCGGCTTTGAATGGGACGTTATTCCTTACCCGGCAGGAGACACCGGCAAGACGGCCAGCTGGATCGGTACCCTCGGCGTCGCTGTTTCCGAAAGCACGAAGTACCCCGAAGAAGCTGTAAAGCTGGTGGAATACCTCACCGCCAACAAGGAAGCCCAGAAGAGCCTGGTGGACGCCGGAATCCAGATCCCCAACCTCAAGGACATGGCCGAGACCTGGGCCGCGGACACCACCACCAAGCCGGCCAACAAGGCCGAGTTCCTCGAGATCGTGAAGGACTACGGCCGGGCGCTGCCAGGCGGCAATACCTTCAACGCTGAGTGGTACGACGAACTCTTCACCAACATCCAGCCTGTTTTGGACGGGAAGCAGACGGCGGCGGACTACTTGAAGGAAGCACAGCCCAGGATGCAGGAATTCCTGGATTCCGCCAACCAGCAATCCGGCAACTAGGGGCGGGATCACCGGTATGACAACCATGACGCGCCCGCGCCGTTCGCGGCTTCACCGGAAGGAACACCAGGCCGCCCTTGCATTTGTTGCCATACCGGTGATCGGGTTCCTCCTCTTTACGCTTTTCCCGCTCCTTTTCTCGGTCTATGCATCCTTCACGAACTGGAACGGCATTTCAGCGCCGGTCTTCAAGGGCCTGGACAACTACACAAAGATGTTCGGTGACCGCTACTTCCTGCAGTCGCTCTGGAACACGCTGTACATGATGATCGGCATTCCGATCGGCCTGGTCATCTCACTGGGCCTGGCACTGGCCATGAACCGCAAGATGCGCGGAACCACGTTTTTCCGCACCGTCTACTACCTGCCCGTGATCTCCTCGATCGCCGCCGTCGCCATCCTCTGGCAGTGGGCCTTTAACGGCGACTTCGGCCTCATCAACCAAGGCCTTGCCCTGGTGGGGATCGACGGCCCCAACTGGCTGCAGGACACGGCGACGGTCAAGCCTGCGCTCATCATCATGGCCATCTGGAAGGGACTGGGATACTCCATGCTCCTGTACCTGGCAGCCCTCCAGTCGGTCCCCCGCTACCTCTATGAAGCAGCCGCGCTGGACGGCGCCACCGCCTGGCAGCAGTTCCGGCACATCACCATCCCCATGGTCCGGCCGGTCACCTTCTTCCTCATCGTCACCAGCATCATCGGAGGATCCCAGATCTTCGTGGAGATCAACATCATGACCCCCACCGGCGGCCCTGAATTCCAGTCGGCTTCCATCGTTTGGTACATCTGGCAGAAAGCGTTCGACAACCTCCAGATGGGCTACGCATCCGCCATGTCGGTGGTCCTGGGGCTGCTGGTCTTCGTCATCACCTTCATCCAGTTCCGGCTCAACCGCCGCAACCAGTTCTCGATCGATTGAGGCAGGCAGCCATGTCCGCACAGAATGTCCTCACCACCCCACCACTGGAACCAAGCCAGGAAATTCCGGGCGGCGCCGGGAATTCACGCCCCTCCGCTTCGCGGACAACCGGCGGCACCCGGTCCGCCAAGGACACGCTCCGCCTGGGAAACATTCTCACTACCCTGATCCTCAGCGTCGGTGCCATCGTGATGATCGCCCCGCTCGCCTGGACCTTCTCCACTTCGCTCAAGACCAAGGACGGCGTCTTTGAGCTTCCGCCGCAGTGGATCCCGGATCCGTTCGTGTGGGAGAACTACGCCCGCATCTGGACTGCGGGCCCACTCCTTACCGGCATCCAGAACAGCCTGATCGTGGCATGCTCGGTGACCATCGTGGGCTCGCTGACCTCCGCGCTCGCGGCCTTTGCCTTCGCCAAGATGCGGATGCCGTTCAAGAACGTCCTGTTCCTGGGACTCCTCTCCGGGCTGATGATCCCGTTCCCCACCCTGATGATTCCGCAGTTCACTATCTTCGCCAGCATCGGCTGGGTGGATACGCTGCTGCCGCTGATCGTGCCGGGACTCTTCGGCAACATCATCATGATCTTCTTCCTGCGCCAGTTCCTGAACAGCATCCCGGACTCCATCGTTGAAGCGGCCCGGATTGATGGCGCCTCCTACCTGCAGATCTTCTGGACGCTCATCCTGCCGGCCATCCGCCCGGCCCTCGCCGCCCAGTTCATCCTTTGGTTCATGGCGATGTGGAAC
The DNA here is from genome assembly GCF_024494415.1 of Pseudarthrobacter sp. R1. Taxonomy (NCBI): domain Bacteria; kingdom Bacillati; phylum Actinomycetota; class Actinomycetes; order Micrococcales; family Micrococcaceae; genus Pseudarthrobacter; species Pseudarthrobacter sp. R1. The sequence goes on from NZ_JAMKFI010000007.1 coordinate 263,162, forward strand.
GACTACCTTGCCCCGATCATCTACTTGAACTCACCGGGAACGCAGACGCTGCAGCTGGTCATTGCCAACTTCAACGCCCAGTACGCCATCCAGACGGACTACCCGCTGATCATGGCGGCATCCTTCGTGGCGCTCCTGCCGGTGCTGAGCGTCTTCGTGGTGTTCCAGCGCCAGATCATCGAATCCATCGCGCTCTCCGGCTCCAAGGGCTGAACCGTGGCTATCGATCTAGACGTTTCCCGCGAGCTGCTTCCGCTCCCGGCAGGGGCCCGCCAGGAGCCTTCCTCCTGGGGAGCCCGCCACGCCCACGATCCCACCGTGGTGCGGGACGATGACGGTACCTACTACATGTTTTCCACTGACGCCGTGGCCAACTCGGAAGATATACCGGCAGGAGTACATATCAGGACCTCCGCTGATCTGGTGGAGTGGATGTACATCGGGACAGCGTTTGACGGCGTGCCTGAAGCGGCTGCGCAATGGTCCGGGGCGCTGGGGTTGTGGGCGCCGGACGTGGTCCGCTGGCCGAACGGCGAATGGCATATGTACTACTCGGCGTCGACCTTCGGCTCCAACACGTCCGCCATCGGGCTTGCCGTTGCACCTTCACCGGCCGGCCCGTGGGAGGACCGCGGGCTGATGGTGGCCACGAGGAAAGGAGAACATTCCCAGAACGCCATAGACGCGGCAGTGACTTTTGATGCCGATGGCTTCCCCTGGCTGACCTACGGGTCCTTCTTCTCCGGTATCTACATCCTCCCGCTGGACCGGAACTCCGGGCTGCCGCTGGTGGAGGGTGATCTCGGATCCGTCATCGCCCGCCGGGCGAAGTCCGTGGAAGGGGCAGTGGAAGGCGCCTTTGTCCTGTACCGGCCTGAAGAGGACCACTACGTCCTCTTCTGCTCCTACGATTCCCTGTTCAACACCTACAACATGCGAGTGGGCATCGCGGACTCCATCACCGGTCCCTACCGAGACTTTCATGGCACGGAGATGACGGATGTGGACGCCCCTACGGAGGCTGTGGGAACCAAGGTGTTGGGCGGCTACCAGTTCGACGGCGGCACCGGCTGGCTGGCCCCCGGCCACAATTCAATCCTCACCCAAGCAGGTCCGGACGGCATGGAGTATTTCGCGGTCCACCACGTCCGCTTCGCCGCGGATCCGAGCCAACACGTGGTCCAGCTCCGGCGGGTCTTCTTCACCGCGTCCGGCTGGCCCCTCGTCTCACCACAGCCCTTCGCAGGGATGCAGCGTGAAACGCTCGCCGCACCTGTTCCGGTGGCAGGAACCTGGCAGGTGCTCCGTTTCGCTCCTGAGTCCGCAGACCTTGTCAGGGCTGTGGCCATGGAACTCGAAAGCACCATTGGCCACCGCGCTGTTTCCGCCGGTGCGCCGGCCCACATCCGGCTCCGGACCGCAACCCCCATTGGCGGGCCGGACGCCCGCGAACTTGATGCTGTGATTTTCGGTTCCTGGGACTGGACCAGGGGCCGGACTGCCCTGTCCTTCAGCGGCATTGACCAGCACGGTGTGGCCTGGTCCGGAACCCAGGATGCACCGCGATGAATGACGCTCCCCTGGGGTGGGCCGGGCGTCTGATGGACTGGCTCCGCTTCGCAACCCGGCTGGTCCTGGTCAACGTGCTGTTTGTGGCCGGAGTCCTGGCCGGGCTGGTGGTCCTGGGGGTCTTCCCCGCGGCCGTCGCCGCCACCTCAGTCCTGGGCAGGCTGCGCGGCGGAGCGGCCGGGGACACGCTGGTCCGGGACTTCATCACGGCATACCGGTTCCAGTTCCGGCACGCCAACCGGGTGGGAAGCGTCTTTTGGATTGCCGGCGCCGTACTCCTCCTTGACTTCCTGGCGCTGCTGGGACAGACCGGGACTGCGATTCCACCGGCCGCACACGCTGTCCTCCTGGCGCTTTCAACGGTTGCCGCCCTGGGAACGGTGGCTGCCGCGGCAACCGCTGTTGCCCTGTGCAGCCGCTACCGGGACAAGGTGGCGAGGACGTGGCGGACAGCCTTTGTGCTGCCGCTGGTGTCGCCGGTGATGAGCCTGTCCCTGCTGGTTACCCTAGCGGCCGCCGCCGCCGTTTTTTCCGGAATGACGGTGCTGGTGCCCCTTGTGGGCGCGTCGGTTCCCCTGCTGCTCTCCGGCTGGCTGGTGGGGAAGCGGCTCGCAGGGTTGGAACCTGCAGGCACTTCCCCCGCCTAGACCCCCTCACCACCCGCTCCTACTGCTTTTTCAACTTCTACAACGTTATACAGAACAGGAACAAACCAATGACCATCACCTCAGCCGCTGCCGACCAGACGGAACTGGCCGTTGTGGCACCCACCGTCGTCACTATCGACAGGGCCGCTGTTGTGGCACCCGTCAGCCGCCGCATCTTCGGTTCCTTTGTGGAGCACCTTGGCCGCTGCGTCTACGACGGCATCTACGAGCCGGACCATCCCACCGCCAACGAGGACGGCTTCCGGCTGGACGTCATCGAACTGGTCAAGGAGCTGGGCTCGAGCACCATCCGCTACCCGGGCGGCAATTTCGTCTCCGGCTACCGCTGGGAGGACGGCGTTGGCCCGCGCGACCAGCGCCCGGTCCGGCGCGACCTCGCCTGGCACTCGCTCGAGTCCAACCAGGTGGGCCTGGATGAGTTCGCCCGCTGGTGCAAGCTCACCGGCTCGGAGCTGATGATGGCCGTGAACCTTGGAACCCGCGGCATCGAGGCCGCCCTCGACCTGCTGGAATACACAAACCACCCCTCCGGGACCGCACTCAGCGAGCAGCGCATCGCCAACGGCGCCAAGGATCCCTACAACATCACCATGTGGTGCCTGGGCAACGAGATGGACGGTCCCTGGCAGATCGGCCACATGTCCGCCGAGGATTACGGAAAGCTCGCGGCCCGCACCGCCTCGGCCATGAAGACCGCGGACAAGAACCTCGAACTCGTAGTCTGCGGCTCCTCCGGATCCTCCATGCCCACGTTCGGTGAGTGGGAGCGGGTAGTCCTGGAGCACAGTTACAACTACGTGGACTACATCTCCTGCCACGCCTACTACCAGGAGCGCAACGGCGACATCGGCTCCTACCTGGCGTCCTCGCTGGACATGCAGTACTTCATCGAGACGGTGGTGGCCACCGCCGACCACGTCAAGCACAAGCTCAAAAGCAAAAAGACCATCCAGCTCTCCTTCGACGAATGGAACATCTGGTACCTGGACGAGCACCAGGCTTCCGACGAGGTCAACGAGGAATGGACGCACGCGCCGCGCCAGCTTGAGGACACCTACTCCGTGGCCGACGCCGTGGTGTTCGGCAACCTGCTGATGACGCTCCTGAAAAACCACGACCGGGTTGCCGCCGCATCCCTTGCCCAGCTGGTCAACGTGATCGCGCCCATCATGACCGAACCGGGCGGTGACACCTGGCGGCAGACCACGTTCTTCCCGTTCTCCGTCACGTCCCGCCTCGCGAAAGGCGAGGTGCTCCGGCCCAGGATCGAGGCCGGAACCTACACGACGGCGGTGTACGGCGAGGCCCCGCTGGTGGACTCAGTGGCAACCACCGACGCCGCTACCGGAGAATCGGCCGTCTTCCTGGTCAACCGCAGCCAGACCGAGGCCATCGACGTGACCATCAACGTCTCCGAACTCAACGCGAAGACGATCACCGAGGCCGTGACCCTGCACGATGAGCACGTTTACGCCAAGAACACCCTTCAGGACCAGAACCGCGTGGGCCTGAAGCAGCTCGACGGCGCCGTCCTGGACGAGGGCACGCTCACCGTGACGCTTCCGCCGGTGTCCTGGTCCGCCGTCGCGCTTGGCTGACGTGACCCAGCCAGACAGGCGCGATGCCAGCCGCCCTGCTGTTCGATGGACAGCGGCGCGGCTGGCGGCGGTGCTGGCCGCCGTCGTCCTTGTCCTGACGGGATGCGGTACACCGCCACCTGCGCCAGAGGCGGGACCGGCCGCCGAACTCAGCGGTGACTTCTTCACCCACGATCCCGCGCTGGTCAAGGGGGAGGGCGGCGAGCCCTGGTTCATCTACTCCACGGGGAACGGGCAGGTGGCGGACGGCAACATCCAGGTGCGGCGTTCGGACGACGGCGTGAAGTGGGAGTACGCCGGCGAGGTGTGGCCGGAGAAACCCGCCTGGCTCAAGGAAGCGGTCCCGGGCGTGGACAACCTCTGGGCACCGGAACTGTACGAGCATGACGGGACCTGGTACCTCTACTACTCGGCGTCGACGTTCGGAAAGAACCTCTCGCTGATCGCGCTGGCCACGAACACCACACTTGACCCTGCCGACCCGGCCTACGAGTGGGTGGACCAGGGGCAGGTGATCTCCTCCAAGGGGCAGAGGTTCAACGCCATCGATCCCGGCATCGCCGAGGATGAAAACGGCACGCCCTGGATGTCCTTTGGCTCCTTCTGGACGGGACTGCAGCTGGTGGAGCTCGAATGGCCGAGCGGCCTTCCGGGGGCGGGCGCCACGCCTGTCACCATCGCAGACCGGCAAGCGCCGCCCAATGCGATCGAGGCGCCGTACATCCTCCCGCACGACGGCAAGTTCTACCTGTTCTTCTCCCGCGACTTCTGCTGCCAGGGGCTCGAGAGCACGTACAGCATCGCCGTGGGGCGGTCGGACAGGATCACCGGTCCGTACCTGGACGCCGAGGGCAAGGAACTGCTCGACGGCGGCGGCACGCCCCTCCTGGCGTCCGACGGCGGGCGCGTGGGGCCAGGCGGGCAGTCCGTTTCCGGCGATACGCTGGCGTTCCACTACTACGCCGAAGAGCTCGACGGCGCCTTCCGCCTGGGGCTTGCCTTGCTGGAGTGGGAGGACGGTTGGCCTAAAGCGCGGTGGGAGTAGGCTTACGCGGCGCCGGCCGCGCTGCCCATGGTCGATTCCCTTGCCACCACGTGGAACGCCGTCTCGACTTCCCGGGGCGGTGTTCCGGCAGGGTCCTTGATCCGCTCGAGCAGCATGCGGATGGCGGTCTCGGCGATCTCCGTGCGGCCGGGATCAACAGTGCTCAGGGTGGGAAGGGTGTAGCGGGTTTCGTCGAGATCGTCGAAGCCAATCACGGCGACGTCGTCCGGGACCCGGTAGCCTGCTTCCTGCAGGACGCGCACCGCGCCCTGGGCAAGCGTGTCATTCAGGCCGAAGACGGCGTCGAAGGACACTCCGCGGTCCAGGAGGTCGTGCATGGCTGCGGCACCGTTGGACCGGTGCCAGTCCACCACATAGGCGATGATCCCGTCGTCGTACGGGATGCCCCGGGCCTCAAGCGCCTCCCGGTACCCGCGCAGGCGAAGCCCCGCGGAGCCGATGACCTCGCCCTCGTGGGCGCCGACGACGGCAATGCGTTTCCGGCCGAGGTCCAGCAGGTGCTCGGTAGCGGCCCGCGCGGCCGGAACATTCTGCATGGTGACGTGGTCTGAAGAACTATCGAAGATGCGCTCGCCGAGGAGGACAATCGGCACGTCGGCCTCGATCAGGCCCGCATCTTCCTGGCCAAGTGCCAGCGGGCTGAAGATCAGGCCGTCGGACATTTTGAGCCGGGGGCTGGCCATCACCTCCAGCTCGCGCTGACGGTCGGCGCCGGTTTGTTCAATGAGCACCACCAGCCCGCGCTTCGCCGCAGCTTCGATCACGGCGTCGGCCAGTTCCGCGAAATAGGGAAGGCGCAATTGCGGCAGCGCCAGGGTGATGGCCCCGGTGTGCCCGGAGCGCAGGCTCCGGGCGGTCAGGTTGGGCCGGTAGCCCAGCTCTGCGATCGCCTTTTCCACTTTGGCGCGGGTGGTGTCCCGGACATGGGGGTGGTGGTTGATCACGTTGGAGACGGTCTTGAAGGACACGCCTGCCACGCGGGCCACGTCGTGAAGAGTCGCCGCCATCCCTGCCCCCTGCTCCTGCCGCGGCCCGCAGGCCAGTACCTGCGATTTTACAACGTTGAATCGGCAACATGTGTGCGGGTTGCGCCTCAACGCCGCTTCCGGCCCGACTGGTCCTTCCGCTCTGCTGTCTCCCGCTCGGCCCACCGCTGGGACTTCCCGGCCGACACCACCCTCTGGTGCCACTCTCGCTGGTAGGCGCGCTGCGCCGTGGCGTCGCTCCGGCGGGCCAGGGCGGCCAGCTCACGCTGCAGCTTCAGGTAGTTGTGCCAGCGGCGTTCCTCCAGCACGCCGCCGGCAATGGCTTCCTGCACGGCGCAGCCGGGCTCGCCCTGGTGGGCGCAGTCCGAAAACCTGCACCGGCCCGCCAGTTCCTCGACGTCGCCGAACATCTCGCCGATGCCGTCCTCGGCGTCGAACAATCCGAAGCCCCGCACACCGGGGGTGTCCATCAGGACCGTCCCGTTCCGAAGAGGCACCAGTTCCCGCGACGTGGTGGTGTGCTTGCCCTTGAAGTCGCCGGCCCGCACGGCCCCGGTGTCCTGGACGTGGCGGCCCACCATCGCGTTGATGAGCGTGGACTTTCCGGCGCCGGAGGGTCCCAGGAGGACGATGGTGCCGCCCGCCGGAATGTGCGCCAGCAGTTCGTCGATGCCGTCACCGCTCTCCGCGGACGTGGTCACCACGTCCACGCCCGCGGCCTGCACCATGACTTTCCCGACGACGTCGTCCGCCACCTCGGCGAGGTCCGCCTTGGTGATGATCACCAGGGGAGTGGCGCCGGAGTCCCACGCCGCCACGAGGGTGCGCTCCAGCCGGTTGTGCGTCAGCGGCCGGTCCACCGGCACCACCACGCCCACCATGTCCATGTTCGCGGCCAGGACCTGCGCCGCGGAGGAGTCCTCGAAGGCGCGCTTGCGGCTGAGCTCCGAGCGGCGGGGAAGGACGCCCAGGATCTGGCGCTCCCCGGCCCGGTTGGGTCCGATCCAGACCCAGTCTCCGGTGACTGCTGCTTCGCCGGTCAGCGGATAGGGCAGGTGCAGGAGGTCCGCGCCCGCTGCTACCAGTAACAGGTTTCGGTCCACGCGGACCACCCGTCCCGGCTCGGTTGCGTCCGGGAGGGCATGATCCTGGAAGTGCCGGGCAACGGCGGGCGTGTATCCGTAGGGGACAGGGCCCCTGCTTGACATGCTGGTGCGGTCCAGGGCGCTGCCTGAAGATGTTTTCACTGTGATACCTCGGGGTATAACCCCTGCGCACCGGCCGCTTTCGGCTTTGGTGCTGGGCGCTCCGCGAGAGGTCAGGCGGGGCCGGTGCGGTACAGGGGAAGGGTCTGGATGATGGGTGCGGAGCGCATTGGGCGCGCGGCTGTGACAGTCATCGAAAACACCTCCCTTTCCCGAAAAGGGGACTGGTATCAAGTTCCCCTGTTTGAGCCGAACGGCTTCAGCCCGGCGAGTGCTTGGCGACGTGGTGCCGGCCCGGCTTTACTCTAGCTGCCGGCAGCCGGATGAACCAGAGCTGTATTGCCGTCAGGGCCGGCCAGCCCGCGCGGCGCCGTTCCAATGTTTTCCCAACCTCGCGCGTCTACGATCCGAGGATCTTGAGGACTCTCGGGCTGGGAAAGAGGCGCCATGAAAAAGACAGCACTCGGAGTTCTGGCTCTAGCCGGGACACTCGTCGCTCAGCTCGCTGGCGCGGGACCGGGCATCGCGGGGGAGCCGCGTGTCATTACGAAAACCGTGGCAACAGGGGAGGCGATGACCGCGGAATATGACCACACGAATGGCTGTATACGGACGACGGTCAGCGTGTTCGGCAGCGTCTACACGGTCCGCGGATCAACTGCCCCTGAGAAGCTGGGCTTTGTGTCGGTCACCCAGGACAACACCTGCACAGGCACCACGCTGATTAACGGGTTTGGGGAGACGCTGACCCTGGAAATGGACTCTCCAAACGGGTTGTCCAGGGGGCGCCTGAAGATGTCCATGGAGTTCACCAACTTTGCAGATCCCGACAATCCCGCTAATTCGCAGTTGACGGCCGATATGTCCTTCCGCGCCACGGCTGAAGCGGACAGGACGCGGGTAAAGTCCAAGTCCGCTTCGGCGGGTATTCGTTTTGTCTCGTCGGCAGATACCAAGAGCCGACCCGTCTCCTCCACCGGCACCATAAAACTGGGGACTCAAACTGTGGTTTCGCCGGGTATTCCGGCGTACTACGGGATGCTCGCCTCGATGGTAAGCAAAGAGAAAACAGTTGCCCGCCCCGTGAAGTAACGCCCGGCAGCCCGTGTTTCCGGGCTTCAGTGCGCTTGACCGGGCGATCGAACGGGCAACGGTACGGTTTTAGCGCTGAAGTTCCAGAGCCCGCTTTTCCCGTGCGGAGATTCGCGAGACGTAGCCGCAGTTCGTACACGTGATCTGGTAGGACCGCGACGTAGTGAACACCGGAATGAAGAAGAGCGTGAACTTGGTGGCCCGCTCCTCGAGGTGGTGGTGGACAAACGAGCGGCAGTACTGGCAGGTGGCAGGTTTGCCGGGGAGCGCCTTAAGCACTGTCTTGAAACCGAAGAGAAGGAGCATGGCTTTGCCTTTCGGGCTTGTCCTGCGGGCTATCTGACAACCCTAAGCCCTGGAAAAGGTCCTGCGGATAGCCTGACAGGGTCCCCGGCCGGTGCAATACTGAGGGTCATTCGCGCGTTTCGGCATCGGGGGGACTTCGGTTACATGGTTCTGGATACCGCCACGCTGAGAATGGCGTTTGGCCTGATGGCCCTGGTTCTGGTGTTCCTCTTCTACTTCTCCGCTTATCGGACCACGCGCTCGCCGTACAGCGGCTGGTGGTGCCTGGCCCTTATCTTCTTCCTCACCGGGTCTGCCTGTTACCTGCTGGACGGGACGGCCCACCAGATCTGGGCCAACCCGGCGGGCAACGTGCTGCTGGTGCACGGCGGGGTGGCGGTGTGGGCAGGCGCACGTTCGCTGCGCACAGTGCCGCCGCCGAAGTGGGCATTCACCGGCATCCCGCTGGTTACCCTGGTCGCCTCCGTGGTGGACAACCCGGCCACCAACACGTGGTCCGGAGGGCCGGTGTTCCTCGCCGCGATGGGTATCACCATAGGGCTGGCGGCCCGGGAGCTGTGGCGCCTGGAGCCTGGCTATTCGCGGGTCCGGATTCCCATGGCCGTATCCGCCGGAGGGCTCGCGGTCTTCTACTTCTTCCGCTGGCTGGCGTTTGTGGTGGAGGGCCAGGACGGGCCCATCTTCGTCACGGTCTTCGGCTCCGCCGTGACCACCCTGATCACAATGGTGCTGCTGGTGGTGGTCTCGTTCAGTATGGCCGCGCTCAGCAGCGAACAGCAGACCAGGGCCCTGCGGGTGGTCGCTTCCCGCGACGACCTCACCGGGCTCCTCAACCGCAAGGCCTTCCTGGATCTTGCTGCCGAGCAGTTGGCGGACCGTACCATTACCCGGGGTTCGGGCACCCTCATCCTGGCCGACCTGGACCACTTCAAATCCGTTAACGATACCTATGGCCATGCCGCCGGGGACCTCGCCCTCCAAGCCTTCGCGGACGCCTGCACGGCGACGGTCCGTTCCACGGACCTGGTGGGAAGGTACGGAGGGGAAGAGTTTGTCCTTCTTTTGCCCGGTACCAGCGCAGAACGGGCCGAAATGATTGCCGAAGAAATCAGCCGGCGCCTGGCGGCGGCACCATCGGTGGACGGGATGGACATGCCCACCGTCAGTTACGGGATTGCCACGTACGACGACGGCACAAGTGACGTGTACCGCCTCATCGCTACCGCGGACGGCGCCTTATACATGGCGAAGTCTCTGGGCAGGAACCGCGTCGCCCGCAGCGATCGGAAGGGCTAGAGCGGTCAGCGGTGCCCAAGCCGTCAACCGCCGGCGTTAAGCTTTCCGGCGAGCCGCTCGCGCATCTGGACGCTGGCCGAGTTCAGGCCGAGCAACTCCACCTCCCGGCCGTGGCGGCGGTACTTCTCGGTTACGGCGTCGAGCACGGCGATGGTGGAGGCGTCCCACAGGTGCGAGGCGTGCAGGTCCACCACCACCCGGCTGATCTCCGGCTCCGCATCCAGGGCGTACTCGAACTGCATGTACAGGTCATTGGACGAGGCAAAAAACAGCTCGCCATCCACCGTGTAGGTGGCAACGTTTTCGCCGTTAATTTCGAGCACCGTCCGTTCAACAGTGACAAAGTGGGCCACCCGCCGCGCGAACATGGCCATGGCGGCGAGCACCCCGGCGCCGACGCCGATGGCCAGGTTGTGCGTCGCCACCACCACACCCACCGTGATCAGCATGACGGCGGTTTCCGACTTGGGCATCCGCCGCAGGGTCCGTGGGGCGATGGAATGCCATTCGAAGGTGATGGCCGAAACGAAGATCATTACCGCTACCAGGGCTGCCATGGGGATGAGGCCCACCACGTCACCCAGCACCACCACGAGGACCAGCAGGAAGACGCCGGCGAGGAAGGTGGATACGCGGCTGCGGGCTCCTGAGCCCTTGACGTTGATCATCGTCTGGCCGATCACAGCGCAGCCACCCATGCCGCCGAGGAACCCGGTGACAATGTTGGCAACGCCCTGCCCCCATGATTCCCGGGTCTTGTCGGAGCGCGTGTCCGTGATGTCGTCCACCAGCTTGGCGGTCATCAGGGATTCGAGCAGTCCCACCAGCGCCATGGACAGCGAAAACGGCGCCAGGACCTGGAAGGTCTCCCAGGTCAACGGGACGTTCGGGGGGAAGAAGCCGGGCAGGCTTTCCGGCAGCTGGCCCTTGTCATTGACCGTTGGCACGTCGACGCCCGCGAGTACGGCGACCACGGTGAGCACCACGATGGCAACCAAGGGCGAGGGCACCGCCGTCGTAATCCTTGGCAGCCCCACCACGATGACCAGGCCGGCGGCGACGAGGGGGTAGACCAGCCAGGGAACGCCGATCAACTCCGGCAACTGGGCCATAAAGACCAGGATGGCCAGCGCGTTGACGAATCCCACCATGACGGAACGGGGGATGAAACGCATCAGCCGGGTGACACCGGCTGCCGCGAACAGGATCTGGAAGACGCCAGCCAGGATGACTGCCGCAATCAGGTAATCCAGGCCGTGGCTGCGCATCAGCGGAGCAATCACCAGCGCCACGGCGCCGGTGGCGGCTGAGATCATCGCCGGCCGGCCGCCCACAAACGAGATGGTCACCGCCATGGTGAAGGAGGCGAAGAGGCCGATCCGCGGGTCCACGCCCGCAATCACCGAGAACGCGATGGCCTCCGGAATGAGCGCCAGCGCCACCACCAACCCGGCCAGGGCTTCCGTCTTCAGCCGCCGCGGGGAGCGCAGCGTGGCGCGCACGGACTGCAGTTGCCGGGGCGAGGGCGCCCTGTCCTCTGCGGTGGAAACAGCCATGGTCCGGCTCCAATCGGGTATCGAAAACGCGGCAGCAGGGGAGGCGCGCGCCTTCGCAGGGAGTGGTGGTCAGGAAGGATGGCGCTGCCCTGCGCCGGAGTGAGAGAGTCGGCCGGGGCACCAGCGGTTTGCGGGCGCCCGACTCTCCAACTTTACGCGGAGCCGCGGGGGAGCCTGCACGTGCGCATGTTGTCAAACTGTGGCTTCCCGCGGCCCGTCATCCGGAAGCAGCGGGAAGCTTGACTGGTAAAATGGCGGGGTTGCAGGGCGGCCTTTTCGCTGGTGCAACCAGCGCCGTAACGAAGTAGGGGACAACAATCATGACGGCAGGCGGTGCACACCTCGGGACGTCGGAAAGCCAGCCAGGCTCGCCGGCAACCGCCGTCACCGAGCCCGCCAAGCGCCGCGCGTACGTGGCCATCATTGAGGGCTTCCTCGGCGCCCTCATGATGTTCGTCGGTTCCATCGGCACCGGCTGGATCGCCAACGGCTCGCCCATGATCCGCCAGCCTGTGGTCATCGCGCTCCGTACAGAAGGCTGGGGAGTGACGGTTTCCACCATCCTGCTGACGGTGGGGGCCATGGTGCTGATGCGATCGTGGCTCCGGCTGGGACAACGGCTGTCTGCTTGGGGAATATCGTCCCTTCGGTCCGTTGTGATCGCCATTTCTGCCTGGTCCCTGCCGCTGCTTTTCTGCGTACCGGTTTTTTCCCGCGACGTCTACGCCTACACGGGCCAGGGCCGGCTGGTGATGGAGGGCCAAAACCCGTACGAGGTGGGCATTTCCACGCTCAACAACTGGTTCGCGCTCGGGGCGGACCCTGCCTGGGCTGAGAACAGGACCCCGTACGGACCATACTTTCTCTGGCTGGCGCGCGCCGTCGTCGGGCTGACCGGAGCCCAGCCCGATGTTTCCGTGCTGCTCTTCCGCCTTGTCGCGGGCGCCGGCGTCCTCCTCTGCGTCATCTACGTGCCGAAGCTGGCGGAGCTGCACGGTATCAACGGTGCCCGTGCACTGTGGATCTCCGTGGCCAACCCCCTGTTCCTGATCAGCTTCATCGCCAGCGCCCACAACGACGCACTCATGGTGGGGCTCGCCGTCGCCGGCGTCTACTTCGCGGCAACACGCCGCTACGTGCTGGGTATCCTCCTGGTCACCGCCTCCATCGGTATCAAACCCATTACTGTGCTCCTGCTGCCGTTCATTGGGGTCATGTGGGCGGGCCCCGCTGCCTCGTGGCTGCGCAAGTTCCTGATCTGGGGCGCGACGGCGGGCATCAGCTTCGGTGTCCTGGCCGTCAGCGGCATCCCGTACAACCTGGGACTGGGCTGGACCTGGGCCATCATGGATCCCACTCCCGGCTATACCGGTTACTCGCCGTCGGGCTTCCTGGGCCAGCAGGTGGAGTTCCTAGCCAATGTGCTGGGACTGCCGGGCGGGACCTTTGCCACCCTGCTGCGGACGGGCATGAAGTATGCGGCCATCGCGCTGGTCCTGCTGTTGATGTTCCGCGGGGACTACTCCCGGGCGGTGCGCCGGATGGCCCTGGCGTTCACCGCCGTCGTGATGCTGGCACCCATCATCCAGCCCTGGTACATCCTGTGGTTCCTGCCGTTCCTGGCTGTCACCGGCATCCGGGACGACTGGCAGATCCGGTCGCTGTACGTGGGCGTCACCTTCTTTGTGGTGTTCGGGGCGCAGGACCAGCTCTCCGTGTGGTCCTTCGTTGAGCTGCCCATCGACGCCTCATCGCTGGCGTTCGTGACGGCCCTGGGGTTCACGTTCTACCTTTTATTCCTCGACGTGCATACACGAAAACTGCTGATTGAGGCCAAGCCGCTGGACCTAGCCAGGCGGGGCTTGAACTGGATCACCGCGAGGCGTGAACTGCGCCGCCTCCGCGCTGAACAGCCCGATCGGCAGCAGCTCGGAAGCCGCTGAGCTAAGCTCCGGCTGGCACTGCGGCAGGGGACTTCCGGCCCAGCTCCGCCGTCCGCTTCACCGACCACCAGAGCAGCACCACCAGAAGCACATTGCGGGTGGTGAGGATGGCCGCCATTACCGGGTGGGCATGAATGAGCGGTGTATAGAACAGGGGATAGATCACGAAAGTGGTCATGGCGATCCCCATCAGCAGGGCAGCCGGGACCTTCCAGCGGTTCCAGTCATGGGTGAGGCCGGCAATGATCACTGGCGCCAGCCAGATGATGAACTGCGGGGAACCCACCTTGTTGAACACGATGAACGCGGTGACCATCATGAGGGAACCCTCGAGGAACAGTTCCTCGCGTTCGGCACCGCGGTTCATCGCGCGGACCAGCAGGACAGCCGCTCCCACCGCCGCGAGGATCAGGAGCGGCTGCATCAGGAACGCCGCAGTGCTGGCGCCCGGGCCGTATACCTCGGTGGAGTTGATGGCAGTGTTGTCCGCCATTTTTGAACCCGCGATGTTGAAGACGCTCAGCCACACCCACGGCGTGGAGAAGGTTGCCTCGAGCTGCATGCCGCGCTCGCCCTGGTTGGTGAGGAAGTCCATGATGTGCGGCAGCCCGCCGGACAGCCACGTTCCCAGGGCGACAACCGCCGTCACCACCACCCCGGAAAGGACCACCTGGATCCGTTTCTGGCTGGCAATAACGATGGGCGCCAGCACGGCCGCCGGCCACACCTTGATCCAGGTGGCAATGCTCAGCAGGATGCCCGCCACCACCGGCCGCTGCGCCGCATACAGGAGGGCAATCAGCACGATGGGTGCGGTGATGCCTTCCACCCTCGCAAAGCTGAGGTAGCCCATAAAGACGGTGAAAAACAGCCACCACCATGCCGGGGCCACGCCGCTCACCGTCCGCGGACCGCGGGTGAGGAAGGCAACCCCGACGGCGTTGAGGGCCGTGATGATCAGGAACCAGGCCAGGAGGTACAGGCCTGGCCCGGCGATGTTCGCGAGGAAGATGGGGATCTGCGCCAGCACCGGGTACACCCACGGGCTGATCTTTCCGTCGAGGTTCTCCGGGTTGTAGCCGTCCGTGGCCCACTGGCGGTACTGCTCGGTGTCGCTGAAGGTCTCGCCGTGCAGGAAGAAGGACGCCATCCAGCCCAGGAAGTAAAGATGGACGACGGCGAAACCCCACCACACGCTGGACGGACGCGCGAACCAGTCCACTACTTTTGCGGGAACGAATTTCGTGCGGACGCTGACCAACCGGTCGAAGAACTTCGTGGAAATCTTAGGACTCCTTCAGCACGGGAGCGGCTGCAGGCGTCTTTTTGCCCAGCGAGTAGAGGCGCCGGACGCTCCAGAGGAACAGGACCACCAGGAGGACGTTGCGGATGGTCAGCACCAGGGCCATCCACGGGTTGTTGTGGCTGAGCGCGTCGTAGAACAGGGGGTAGATGAAGTACGTGGCCACGGCGATGACGATCAGCATGGCCGCCGGGACCCGCCATTCCCGCCAGCTGTGGGCCAGCCCGACGGCGACCGCCGGGGCGAGCCACACCATGAACTGCGGGGAGCCCACTTTGTTGAAGACCACGAACGCGGTGGCCAGGGTGAGTGCGCCGGCCAGGAGCAGTTCGGTGCGGTCTGCCCCGCCGCTGGGTTTGCCGTTGTGCTGGTTGCCGTTATGCAGCGCCCAGAACGTCAGGCCGGCCACCAGCAGGGCGGCCAGGATCAGGAGGGGCTGCATCAGCACGGACATCAGGGCGGTGCCGGGGCCGTCCACCTGCATGGAGTTGATGTCCGTGTTCATGTACATGCGGGAATCGCCGATGTTCAGGACGGAAAGCCAGAGCCACGGCGTGGTGAAGGTGGCCTCGAGCTGCATGCCGCGGTCGCCCTGCTGGGTGAGGAAGTTCAGGAGCTTCGGAAGGCTGCCTGCCGCAGCGGCCAGCGCAACCACAACCGCCGACGTCGCAATTCCGGCAAGCACCACCAGGATCCGGTTCTTGGCGACGGCGAACAGGGCCAGCATGACAGCGGCCGGCCAGACCTTCACCCAAGTGCCGATGGCCAGCAGGACGGAGGCGATGAACGGCCGGCGCACGCCGTAGGCGAGGGCCACCAGGACCAGCGGCGCGGTGAGGCCGTCCACGCGGGCGAAGCCGAGCCAGCCCATGAGGAAGGTGAAGACCAGCCACCACCAACCGGCGGGGATGGCCTGGCGGTCCCGGCCCCGGTTGGTGAGTTTCAGCAGGGCCCAGCCGTTGAGCACTGCGGTCATCAGGACCCAGAGGAAAAAGAACGGCCCGGGACCGGCAACGCCTGCGATGGCCATGGGGATCAGCGCGAGGATGGGGTAGACCCAGGGGCTGGGACCGCCGGTGAGGTTGGCGTCGTCAAACCCTGCCATGGCCCAGTTGCGGTAGATAAACGTGTCACTGAAGGCCTCGCCGCGCAGCGAGAGTGAAGCGGCGAAGACCAGGAAGACCAGGTGCACCACGATGAATCCGGCAAGCAGTCCCCGCCCGGTATTCAGCCGATCCCGAACCGGTGCCGGGATGAGGAGGTTGCGGATCCGGGTGAGATTGCCGAATAAAGCGTCGGTGGAAATGGCGGAATCCTTGTCAGGTCGTTGCACAGCAAGGTCGTTGCGCAATGGTGCACGGGTCATGCCGGGAGGCTTCTCCGGGGCATTGGAGGCGTTCAAAAACAGCTTCCACTCCCCATCAACTCTAAGTGACCATGCCGAGCGGCCCGTAATTGTTGTACCTGCCGCTTGGAGTGCGGGCCTCTGACCTGCGGTTCTAAATTAGTTGATTTTTCAAGTTGCTGGTGGTGGCTTCCTGAGGCATCATAAACGGGGCACACCACGTGCCTCATGGCGTCAGCAGTTCGGGGGAGCGGAAGACGCCTGCCCGACCCCAACCACTAAGGCCTGCCCCACATGACCGCTCACAACTTCCCACTGACCCTGACCGTCGCCGACCGCGAGAGCATGGACAGCCAGCTCGACGCCGCCGTCACGGCCGCCAAGGCCCACGCGCTCGCTGAAAAGCGGCACGGCATCCTGGTGACACGGCACGGCGTGGACAAGTTCACGGTCGCCCTCAGCGAGGCCGTCCCCTTCGGTCTTACCCGCGAGCACCAGGCCTGGTAGCCCCGGCGCGAGTGTTTTCCTGACGGCGCTCTACCCTCCGGCGTTGCCGGAGTCGTCTCCGGAGAGCCGTCCGCTGCGACCCTGGAGCCGGTCGATGTGCTTGGATGCCTCGGCCTTGCTGAGGTCCGCCGGGAGTTCTTCGCCTGCTTCACGGGCCAGCGTATCCAGGTAGCTTCGCTGTGCCGCAGTCATTGGCTCGTCGCCGGTCACCCAGTCTTCCGGGTCCCGGTTCAGGCCTGCATCCGGTTCAGGGGTGGGGCTGCCGATGGTTTCCTTGTTATCACTCATGCCTGAAATTCTAGGCGCCGGGTGCCCTCACGCCCCGGCAAGCTCCTGAAGTCCCTGCCCGCGCGCCTGGGGGCTGCCCGGCCGTGGCGCGGATATCGGCGGGTCAGGCTGAAGCACTCCTGCCATTTCCAATGTATCCCCGGGGGTGGGGCTTGCGGCAAGGGCCGGGCTGGGCCGCATAATCGCAGAGGCCACAAGCGGGAGAAGGGGCAGGCGTAGTGAGTGATCATGCAGTGGTGATCGTTGGCGGTGGCCCTACCGGTCTGATGCTGGCAGGGGAGTTGGCGCTGGCGGGGGTTGACGTGGCCCTTGTGGAGCGGCGTGCCACCCAGGACCTCGCGGGGGCCCGGGCAGGCGGCCTTCACGCCCGGACCATCGAAGTCCTGGACCAGCGCGGCATCGCCGGCCGGTTCCTTTCGGAGGGTCAGGTTGCCCAGGTGGCGGGGTTCGGGGGAACCCGCCTTGATATCAGCGACTTTCCCACCCGCCACCCCTATGGGCTCGGGCTGTGGCAGAACCACATCGAGCGCCTCCTGGCAGGCTGGGTGGCGGAGCTGGGGGTGACGTTCTACCGCGGGCAAGAGGTGACAGGCCTCGCGCAGGACGTCGACGGCGTCGACCTTTACCTCAAGGACGGCCGGAAGCTGCGTGCGGGGTACGTTGCGGGGTGCGACGGCGGCCGGAGCCTGGTCCGCAAGGCGGCGGGTATTGATTTCCCCGGGTGGGATCCCACCACCAGTGCCCTGATCGGAGAGGTGGAGATGACCGGGGAGCCGGAGTTCGGTATTCACCAGAATGCCTTCGGTATCCATTCCTTTGGCCGGCGGGAGTATGAAATCCGGGACGGCCAGGTAGTTTACGCGGACAGCGGCCCGGTAGGCGTCATGGTGACCGAAGAGCACGTCGGCCCTGCCAGTGAACCCACCCTTGGCGACCTCAGCGCGGCGCTGATTGCCGTCTGCGGCACCGATTACGGGGCCCACAGCCCCACCTGGATTTCCCGCTTCACGGACATGACACGGCAGGCTGCGGCGTACCGCGCGGGCCGGATCCTGCTGGCTGGTGATGCCGCGCACGTCCATGCTCCGGACGGCGGGCAGGGCTTGAACATCGGAGTGCAGGACGCGGTGAACCTGGGCTGGAAGCTGGGGCAGGTGGTCAAAGGGGCCGCCCCGGAAACCCTCCTGGACACCTACCACGCCGAGCGTCACCCCGTTGCCGCCCGGGTGCTGCGAAACACCATGGCGCAGACAGCGCTGCGCCGTCCGGATCCCCGGATCAAGGCCGCGGGCGAGGTGGTTTCCGAGCTCCTCAGCATGGAGGAGCCGCGCAAGCGGTTTGCAGGGATGCAGTCCGGGCTGGACGTCCGCTACGACTTTGGTGAGGGGCACCCGCTGCTCGGGCGGCGGATGCCCGACGTCGACCTTGTTACCCCGGGCGGCGCGCTAACCGCCTATGCTCTGCTGCACGACGCCCGGCCGCTGCTGCTGAACCTTGGTGCTCCGGGCGTCTTCGACAACGTGCAGCGGCGCGGAAGCCTGAAAGTGGTTGATGCCCAGTACACCGGCTCTTGGGAACTGCCGGTCCTCGGCGAGGTTCCTGCTCCCGCCGCTGTCCTGGTCCGCCCGGACAGCTACGTCGCGTGGGTGGGCGAGGGAACGGACGCGGGGCTTGCGAAAGCTCTGGCCACCTGGTGCGGATCCGCCCTAGGTTAGGGGCATGACCACCAAGACGGCACTTGTTACAGGAGCATCCTCAGGAATCGGGGAGGCCACTGTCCGGAAGCTGCAGGGCCTCGGCTGCACCGTGTACGGGGCGGCCCGGCGCACGGACCGGCTGCGGGGACTGGCGACCGACGGCATCCGGCCGCTTGCCATGGACGTGACCGACGATGCGTCGATGAGCGCGGGCATTGAGCAGATCATTGCCGATACCGGCCGCATCGACGTCCTGGTCAACAACGCCGGCTACGGCTCGTATGGCGCGCTGGAGGACGTCCCCATCGGCGAGGGCCGCCGGCAGTTCGAGGTCAACGTCATCGGCGCGATCCGGCTGGCGCAGCTGGTCCTGCCGCACATGCGCGGGCAGCGTTCGGGCACCATCGTGAACGTCACCTCGATGGGCGGCAAGATCTATACCCCGCTGGGCGGCTGGTATCACGGGACGAAGTTCGCCCTCGAGGCTCTCAGCGACTGCCTCCGCCTGGAGGTCAAGCCCTTCGGCATAGATGTGGTGGTCATCGAACCAGGCGGCATCGCCACCGAGTGGGGCGACATCGCGGCGGACAACCTGGAGGCGACATCCGGGCACGGACCTTACGCGCCGCAGGCGGAGGCGGTGGCCCGAACGTTGAGGGCGGAATCGACCGGGAACCGGAACTCGCCGCCGTCGGTGGTGGCGGACGCGATCGGGAAGGCGGTGACCGCCGCGAAGCCGAAGACCCGCTACGCGATGGGCTTCGGCGCCAAGCCCTTGATTACGGCCCGCAGCCTTCTCGGTGACCGCCAGTTCGACGCTGTGATCAGCCGGGCGATCGGGCTGCCGCGCAGCTGAGGGCCTGCGAGCCCGGTCCGTCAACCGTTAGAGGTGCGCATCCCTGACCTCCGGCGGAGTGGCGCCCTGGAGGACCCAGCGGTTGCCATCCGGATCGGCGAAGTGGGCAAACAACACGCCACCCATGTCCTGGACGTCGCTGATGTCCGCGCCCCGGCGGAGGAGTTCGTCGCGCGTGGCGCCCATGTCCGGCACCACCAGCTGCAACCCCTCCAGGCTA
Organism: Pseudarthrobacter sp. R1; assembly: GCF_024494415.1. Lineage (NCBI taxonomy): Bacteria > Bacillati > Actinomycetota > Actinomycetes > Micrococcales > Micrococcaceae > Pseudarthrobacter > Pseudarthrobacter sp. R1. The sequence goes on from NZ_JAMKFI010000007.1 coordinate 282,663, forward strand.
CCCGGCTGCATGGCTGTCATACCGGTGCCGATAACGATGGACGCGGCCGAACCCGGAGGCGTCAGCTGGACCACCCTCATTCCGGGAACGTGCTCCACATCGTGGTCGAGCACGAAGCCGAGCTTCTCCGTATAAAAGGACTTTGCCCTGTCCACATCGGACACGGGTACCTGCACAACCTCAAGGCGCATCTCCATTGGCCCACAGTACCTTTCGTTACTCCATGCTTCGGGCTGTGACCTCGCATCTCACCCCTGTCGGTGATGCTGCGCGGATCGGTTGGGCGCAAATGTCAGACCCTACTCCTAGTCTGAAAGTGTTCGGAAGAGGAGGGGCCGGCATTGGTTCCGCGAAGGAGGGGCAGCATGGAGGTTCAGCCGTTCGTCACTGACGACGAGGCGTGGGTTCCAGCTGTCGAGTTCACGGACCGGGAGGATTCGCTCCTGGCCGGGACGCTGAGCTTCCCGGCTCCTGCCTTCCTGACCGCCGATGGTGCGATCCGCGTGGTCCAGTCGGCTGACAGGCTGATCGCCTGGGCTACGGGCATGAAGCATGGCGCGCTTGCCCGGGTTGAGGAAGCTGTTGCGGAAGTGTAAGCGGCAACTTTAAACTGACCGGAGTCGGAAAATCTGAGTGACCGTTCGCGGCAAGGTTTTGACCCGTGGCGGCAAGCATTTTTGAACAGCATTTGGCCTCCTTTGGTGGGCTCGCGTGCCGGGGATTCCCTTGTCCATCCCCTCGTGTCGTTACGGGGAGAGCCCCTTCCTTCCGCGGTGAAATGGCGATGTCGATCGTCTGTATTTCACCCGTTATGGGAAGGAGGGGGCTCGTTGTGAAGTCTCCAGGAGAGTTCATGGAAATTTTAGCTGCTTATGATTTGACCCGGTCGTACCGGGATGCCGCGAAGATCTGCGGCGTTTCGCACAACACGGTTCGCTCTTATGTGAAAGCCCGCCAGGAAGGTGCGCAGGCGCCGGTGGCCCGGCAGCGCGGTCGGATGACCGACCCGTTCCTGCCGCAGATGATTTCCTGGGTGGAGCAGTCCCGCGGGAAGATCCGCGGCGATGTCGTGCATGAGAAGCTCCTGGCTTTGGGTTTCACCGGGTGTGAGCGCACGACCAGGACTACGCTGGCTGCATTGAAGGCGAAATACCGGGCCCGGAACGTGCGCGTGCACCGGCCCTGGACGCCCGAGCCGGGTCTCTGGCTTCAGTATGACTACGGCGACGGGCCCGTCGTTGATGGGGTGAAGACCGTGCTGTTCGTGGCCTGGTTGGCCTTCTCCCGGTTCCGGATCGTGATCGCTTTGCGGGACAAGACGATGCCGAGCGTCTTCGCCGCCCTGGACCGGTCGTTCCGCCTGGTCGGCGGGGTCACGACCTACGTACTCACGGATAACGAGAAGACCGTCACGATCGAGCACATCGCCGGGATCCCCGTGCGGAACGCGCAGATTGTGGCGTTTTCCAGGCATTATTCGACGTCCATGCAGACGTGCATCCCGGCCGACCCTGCCTCCAAGGGCGGGGTGGAGAACGCGGTTAAGATCGCCAAAGCCGACCTCGTCCCCAAAGAGACGAACCTGCTGCCCGAGTACGGGTCCTTCGCCGAGCTGGAAGCGGCGTGTGAGGCGTTCATGGAGGAGGTGAATTCGCGGGTGCACCGGGCCACGCTGGAGGTCCCCAAGGACATGCTCCGGGTTCTCGAACGCCCCCGCTTGCACCCGGTCCCGGAAACCCCGGTGACAGCAAGTTTCGGCCAGACCCGCCAGGTCCCGCCGAACATGCCCATGATCACGTTCGAACAGTCCCGGTACTCCGTCCCACACATCCTGATGGGTGAAATGGTGTGGGTGCGCGGGACCGAGACCGAGGTCGTCATCGTCCATGTCGGGGTTACCGGCCCGGTCGAGGTTGCACGGCACAAACTCACCCGCCCAGGCACTCCGGCGATCATTGACGCCCATTTCCCGCCGGCCCCAGCCGGGGCCCTGGAACGGGTCATCCGCCCGACCAACAAGGCCGAGGAAGATTTCCTGGCCCTCGGCGCCGGCGCAGCGCTCTGGCTCAAGGAAGCCGCCGCGGCCGGGACCGGGAAGATCCGGCACAAAATGGATCGTGCCGTCACCCTCGCCAAGGTCCTGGGCACCGACGAGGTCGACAAGGGCCTCGGTTCCGCCGCGGTGCATCAGCGCTTCACCCACGAGGACCTGCTCTCCATCATCAATACCGCCGGCGGTAAAAACCACACAACCAGCACCCGCACCGTCACCGACCAAGGCCAATGGCTCAGCCAGGGCACCAGCGGCTGGGCCAACTTCGGCACCGCCGCGCCTGCCACCACCGCGCCTGACACCACCAGTGATGAAGACTTTGAAGGAGCCACCGAATGAGCGCGACAGCCCTTGCCCCCAGCTCGCTATCGGACCCGGCGGTCGAGAACGTGATCGGGTTGATGCGCACGACCCGGATGCCGCACGCCCGCGCCGTCGTCGCCGACGTCTTGGCGACCGCGAAAGCCCAGCGTTGGGACCCGACAGAGGTCGTGCGCGTCCTGCTGGAGGCCGAAGCCACAGGCCGGAACGCCTCGATGCTGGCCACCCGCCGCAAGCGCGCAGGCTTTCCCTCCGGGAAGATCTTCGATGTCTGGGACGAGGCCCTTTCCACCCTCCCGGCGGCGACAACATCGTTCCTGCGAACGCTGGAGTGGGTGCGGCGGCGGGAGAACCTGATTGCCTGCGGGCCCTCCGGCACGGGCAAGACCCTGCTGCTGGAGTCCTTGGGCCAGCAGGCCATCGATCAGGGCATGTCCGTGTCCTGGCTGAGCATGGAGGACCTCGGCGCTCTCGTGCGCCGGCACCGGATCGATGACAGCGTCAACAAAGCCATCACCCGCGCCACGAGCGTGGATTTGATTTGCGTCGATGACATCGGCCTTTTGCCGGTGTCGGCGGACGCGGCCGAGGGCTTCTACCGGGTTGTCGAGGCCTCCTACGAGAAGCGCTCTCTGGCGATCAGCTCCAATATCCACCCGTCCGGGTTCGATGAGCTCATGCCCAAAACCATTGCCACCGCGACCGTGGACCGGCTCCTCCACCACGCCCACCTCTGCCAAACCAGCGGCGAGTCCGTCCGGCTCATGCAAGCCCAAAACGGGAAAGGAACCTGCCCCATGAGCTAACCCAAAACCCCGGTCAGGCGCCCCGCCAACCCGGCACGCCCGGGGCGCCTGACCCTGTCCAAAAATACTTGCCGTGCCCGGTCAATCACCTGCCGCCAGCGGGCAGACCAACATGCCGCGTCCGGTCATTTCTAAGTTGCTGTTGACAGGAAGAAGCTCCCATGCGGCAGGAGAACCAGCCGCTACGGTTTGGCGGTGACGAGGCCCATGCGCTTGCTGTCACCGAAGTGTCGACTGCCTGTGCCCTCTCGGAGGGCACGGCTGCGCGCTTGCTCAATGATGCGGCGGAGCTGACCACGTCCTTTTGGGAGGTCCTTGAAGCCTTGGAGGCCGGCGAAATTTCCGACGCGCATGCCCGGATCATTGTCGAACAAGCCCGCTCCCTCCCTGACGGGAATGCTGAAGGGTTTGCATCGATTGCGCTACGGCGCACGCGGACCCGGCGCGGACGCAGGCGCACTCCCGCTGAATTGCGCGCCTGTCTGCGGCGGTTGCGCGAACAGCTTCACCCTGAAAGCCTCGCGGCCCGCAAGGAGGCGGCCCGGCGTGAGCGCGGCGTGTGGTTCAGGGCCGAGCCGGACGGCATGTGCACGCTCACGGCGTTCCTCACCGCGGAGGTTGGAATGGCGATCTATGGCGGACTCGATCGTGATGCACGGCTGGCCAGCGCGCGGGCCGCGGAGCTCAGGGACATTCCGGGGCACAGCGCTGCTACTGTTCCCGGCCCTGCACCTGGAACCGGCACTGCTGCGGATCCGCCTACGCTGTCGGAGATTCGCGCCGAGGCGTTGGCTTACCGCCTCTTAGGGGGTCCTGAACTGGGCGGGCCTGACAAGCTTTTTGGTGGCCCAGACGGGGTGGAATCAGGGGTGTTCCGCCCTGAGATTGTCGTGACTATTCCGGTCGGACAGGTTATGGGCGGCACCCCCGATTCCGACGGCGGTGCCGCATCCGCTGAACCTGAACTTGGAACGGCTGAACTCGAAGGTTATGGCCCTCTTGATGCTGCAACGGCCCGGCATTTGGCGGCCCTGGCACCTACTTGGCACCTGCTCTTCACGGACAGTACTACCGGGCAGGCATTGGGCGTGGGGCGCCGGGCATATCGTCCGCCGAAGGCGCTGCGCCGGTATCTGCAGTGCCGCGACGGGACCTGCCGGTTTCCGGGATGCACCCGCCGGGCCAGTGTCTGCGAGCCCCACCATACCATCGAGTGGCAGGACGGCGGGACTACCGACCCCGGCAACCTGGCAATGCTCTGCCGCAGGCACCACGCGCTGAAGTCCATCGGTGCGTGGAGCTACAGACACTCTTCAACCTCCGGGGACCTTGAGTGGCGCTCACCGCTGGGCAGGAAGTACACCACAGAACCAGCGGACCTCGGAAAAGTCCTGTATCCGCTCCAACAGCCAGAGCCACCGCCGTTTTAGGCACAACTATGCAGGCCTCGGACTTGCGCCGCTCCGGTTCCGAGGCGGCCGCCTTGCTGGCCGCGCTACCCGTCCTCGTCAGGCGCGAGGAACTTCATCAGCGTCTCCATGAGATGGAGTGTCTTCCGGCCCGGGTCAAGGAGGGACTGGATCCGGAGGCCGTCCATCATTGCCATGACCATGGTGACTTTGTCATCCGCGCTGAGTTCCTCGCTGTCCTGTGCGGTGGCGAGCCGTGTGCTGGTGAAGTGGTCGCGCATCTTCTCGCGGCGTGCAATGAAGAACTCATGCGCAGGGTGGCTTGGATTGGTTGCGGCGATGGTGATAGCCAACCAGTTCCGTTGCTGGTCCGGATGGGCAAACTCGTCCTTGAGGATGGTGGACAGTACCTGTTCCCTGGGGACCTTTGATTCGATGATGCGGCGTGCGGTTTCCGAATCGTCGGCATCGCGCTGCGCGAGGGCGGCCAGGAGAAGTTCATCTTTGGTGGCAAAATGGCGGAGCAAGGCCGCGTGCGTCACGTTCGCCCGGGCAGCGATATCCCTCAGGGAGGCCCGTTCGTAGCCGTGCTCGGCGAAACTTGCTGACGCTGCCCTGACGATCTCGGCCCGGCGGGCAGGAGTTGTTGCGTATGGGCCGCGGCGTCGTGTGACGGCCTTTTTCCCAATCTCTCGCTCGGCAGTGGTGCTCACGGACATCGTCTCTTTTCTTCGCTTGGTCTTTTCTTCCCTGGCTATTGCCAATTGTAACCACCGTGGCTACTATTTCTCGAAGAGTAACCACGGTGGTTACTATTTACGTGGTTTCGACACAGCTGTCGTCCGAGCGTCTGCGGTGCTGCGGACGGGAGCCATCCAATTAAGGAGTCATAGGTGACTACGAACGAACACGAGGCTTCTGGCTTCGCTGGCGGCATTGCGGCCGCCCAGCCGGTGCCCGGCAACCAAAATCCCGGCGAAGCTTCCGACGGCGTTTCGACCGTCCCTGAGGAACCCCAGACACCGGTGAGCCGGGGGTACGTTTTCTGGCTGATGCTCGCCAGCTTCGGGGCATCAATGGCGATGATGGTGCCACTCTCCTACGGCATCGCGGTCCGAATCAGCGAACTCGCCCCAGGGCAGGAAGAGGTTCTGGGCTACATCACCGGCACCGCGCAGCTGATCTACCTTGTCATCAGCCCGTTGATCGGGATCTGGAGCGACCGCACCCGATCGCGGTTTGGCCGGCGCACACCCTTCATCTTCCTGGGCACGGCGATCGGCCTGACCGGCCTGATCGTGATGGGATCAGCGCCGAACCTGCTGATCGTGGGCGCCGGCTGGGTGCTGGGCATGTCGGGATGGTCTATTTCCGGCGGCGCGATCCAGAACCTGATGGCTGACAAGCTGCCCGAGCAACAGCGAGGAAAAGTTTCCGCACTCACGGGGCTGATGACCCAGATCGCCCCCGTGCTGGGCATTGGAGTGGCCTACGCAGTCTCGTCCAACACCCTGCTGGTGTTTGTTGTTCCGGGTGTGATCGGGGCCGTGCTCCTGGCATTGTTCCCGATGATCAAGCCTGAGGGAAGCTCCAAGGACCTTGCCGTTACCTCCCAAGTGACTGCAAAATCCGTGGTCACCAGCTACGGCTTCAACGTCCGTAAGTACCCGGACTTCGCCTGGAACTGGTTGGGCCGGTTCGTGTTCTTTATGGGCCTGTACTTCAACACCACTTTTGGCACCTTTTTCTACGCCCAGCGCCTCGAGCTCCCTGTGCGGGAGGTCGCCGGTGTCGTCGCAACGATCGGCATGCTCGGCGTCGTTGCAGCCGCCGGGGGCGCGCTGCTGGGCGGGTTCCTGTCGGACAAGCTTAAGCGCCGCCGCCTGTTCGTGCTTATCGCGGCCGTTCTCTTCGTCGCGGGCGCAGTAGCCGAGGCCTTTGCCTGGTCCCTGCCCCAGCTGATCATCGGTGCCGTCCTCATGCAGACTGCCATCGCCGTCTTCGCAACAGTCGACCAGGCCATCATTTTTGCCATCCTGCCGAACCGTACCGAAACCGGGCGGTACATGGCGGTCGTGGCCTTCGCGCAGAAAATCCCCAGCGCCGTCGCCCCGCTCATCGCGTCCCTTGTCATCACCCTGGGAGCCGTCGGTGCAGAGAAGAATTACACGCTCCTCTACCTCACCGGTGCCGTCCTTGCCCTGCTGGGCGGGGCAGTGATCGCGCTCAAGGTCAAGGCAGTCCGCTAGGCGCTGTGCACCAATTCAAGGAAGAAGGACCACACATGGGCGGAGTGCCCTACGATCTGACCGTTGACAGTGGCGGGGACCAGTTCCCCGTCGCGGGGCCCGCCCCCAGGCTGTCGTGGAAATCCACTGCTGGCGCCGAGTTTGAGCTCGAGGCGCTCATCGACGGGGTACTGCAGCAGTCCGCCACAACCACGGCCCACCTGTACGTTCCGTGGCCCTGGGAGCCGTTGCGCAGCCGGCAGCGGGTGCAGTGGCGGGCCAGGGTCACGGGAATCAATGCCGGATGGTCTGACTGGTTTGCGTTCGAAGTCGGACTCCTCGACCCGGACTGGACCGCCTCGTGGATCTCCCCAGTGGAGAACGATGATCCTGGTTACGGTCGACGCCCTTCGCATATCCTGGCCACTCACTTCGAGCTGCCGGGCGCCGTGAAGTCAGCCAGGCTCTACGCCACGGCACTGGGCCTCTACACAGCGGCGGTGAATGGCGAACGGACGGGCACCGCCGAACTGTCCCCCGGGTCGACGTCGTACGACCGCACGCTCTACGCGCAGGCCTTCGACGTGACATCCTCGCTGAGGCCTGGACGCAACCGGGTGGACATTGAATTATCTGACGGCTGGTATCGCGGCCAGGTGGGCGCCTTCCGGCTGCCGGCCGGCTGGGGCACCACCCTGGGAGCGCGTGCTGAACTGCACATCGAGCTCAACGACGGAACCCGCCAGGTTATCCTCACGGACGGAACCTGGACGAGCACACCCTCGACGACGACCCGCGCCGACCTGATGGACGGGCAAAGCGTTGATTTCGGCAAGCATGATGAACCACGGGTAGAAGTACTCGTGGACCAGGTCGAGGCGCCACCGATCGAATGGTCGCCGGCACCACCGGTACGAGTCATTGACTCCCGTCCGCCGGAACAGATTGACGAGGTCAGGCCGGGCGTGTGGGTGGCCGACTTCGGCCAGAACGCGTCCGGGTGGATCCGGCTCGAGGACCTCGGACCAGAGGGCACGCGCACAGTGATCGAGTACGGCGAACACGTAGGCCCGGACGGGGACCTCTCAACCGCCCACCTCGATTCCCGCCGCCCCGGCGAGCGGGCAATAACTTTCTCGCAGCGCGATGAAGTGACTGCAGGACCCGCCGCAGCAGTCTTCGAGCCCCGCCACACCGTCCACGGCTTCCAGTACGCCCGGATTAGCCGTCTCGGCGCCGCTTTGGATCCGTCCACGCTGACCATGCAGGTGGTTCACACCGACCTGCGCCTTACCGGCGAATTCTCCTGCAGCAACGAGGACCTCAACCGCCTGCACCGCATCGGGGAACGGAGCTTCCTCGGAAACGCCGTGGATGTGCCGACCGACTGCCCCACCCGTGAGCGGTTGGCGTGGACGGGCGATTACCAGGTGTTCATCTCCACCGCCACGAGACTGCGGGACGTGCTCGGATTCAGCCGGAAGTGGCTGCGGTCAGTCCGCGACGACCAGCTCGAGGACGGCCGCATCGCCAACTTTTCCCCCGACGGCCGCCGCATCAAGAACAACCTGGATGAACAGTTCGCGATGATGACCGGCTCCGCCGGGTGGGGAGATGCGATTGTCACCGTCCCCTGGGCACTTTACGAAGAATACGGGGATGAAGCGGTGCTCGCCGAGAACTGGGACGCCATGGACCGGTGGGTACAATGGGCCCTCGACAAGGCACGCACCACCCGCCACCACGCCCGCGCCCAGACCCCAACCGAGCCCTTCGAGGAGTACCTGTGGGACGGCACCTTCCACTGGGGGGAATGGACCGAGCCGAAGAAGCGCGACGCCGACGGGAAACTAATCGACCCCGTCCAGGACAACCCGATGGCCTGGTTCATGGAAGACAAGGGCGAGGTGGGCACGGCCTACCTTCACCGCTCCGCGTCAATACTTTCCCGGGCAGCCCACGTCCTGGGCCGCACCGACGACGCGGCAAAGTATGCAATCATCGCCGATTCCGTCCGCCAGGCGTGGCAAGCTGCCTACGTTCTCGAGGACGGCACTACTGCCACGGACAGCCAGGCCAGCTACGTCCGGGCGCTCTCGTTCGGCCTCCTCCCGGAAGATGCCCGCGTGCCAGCCGTGAACCGGCTTGTCGAGCTGATCCGGCAGGCAGGCACACATCTGGGGACAGGCTTCCTTTCCACGGGGGACCTCCTGCCGGTTCTCGTTGAGGCCGGGCGGGAGGACGTCGCGTACGAGCTGCTCCTGCAGCGCAGCGCGCCGTCGTGGCTGTACATGGTGGACAGGGGCGCCACCTCCATCTGGGAATCCTGGGAAGGCATCGACCGCGAGGGCAACGCCCACGACTCCCTGAACCACTACAGCAAGGGCACTGTCCTCCGGTTCCTTCACGAATATACGCTCGGCCTGCGGCAGGATCCGGGGTCGGTGGCATGGCAGTCCATCGTCATTGCTCCAACCCCTGGCGCGGACTTGACCTGGGCGGGCGGGTCGCACGAGACACCCAACGGAACCATCAAGGTCCACTGGCAGCTCGATGGCGGAGAACTCCGGATCGACGCCTATATCCCGGCTGAAACAAAAGCCCGAATCGTTTTCCCCGACGGAACCGAATACTCCGCCGGCCCGGGCAGATACCGGGCGGCAAGAGCCGTCCCTTCCGCCAACACCCACCTAACCTACGCAACCTAGAGGACCACATGACTACTTTTCCCGACGGCTTCCTGTGGGGCGCCGCAACTGCCGGCCACCAGATTGAAGGCAACAACGTCAACAGCGACTGGTGGGCACGCGAGCTCACCATGCCGGGCATGGAGCTCTCCGGCGACGCCTGCGACAGCTACCACCGCTACCGCGAGGACATCGCCCTCCTCGCCGACGCCGGCCTGACCTCCTACCGGTTCAGCCTCGAGTGGTCCCGGATCGAACCGGTCCCCGGACACTTTTCCAAGGCCGAGCTTGCCCACTACCGCCGGATGATTGAGTACTGCTTCGAGCGGAACGTCACGCCCGTGGTTACGCTGCAGCACTTCACCACACCTCAGTGGTTTGCGAACGACGGCGGCTTTCTGGCTTCGGATGCGTCCGAAAAGTTCCAGCGCTACGTCACCGCTGCCACGGAAATCCTGGACGGGGTGGAATGGGTGGTCACCATGAACGAACCCAATATGCAGGCGGCCATCATGACCGCCATGCGCCGCATGCAGCAGAACCAGAGTGCCCAGTGGCAGAGCCCCACTGTCGAGGCCGAAGGGGAGAAGAAGCAGACGCACAGCGACTTCCTCACCTACGCGGATCCCGAAATCGGGCGCACCTTCACTGCCATCCACCGTGCCGCCCGTGACATTGTCCGGGCACGTACCAACGCCAAGGTCGGTTGGACCATTGCCGCCGGCGCACTCACTCCGGCGCCCGGCGGGGAGGAAAAACTCCTTGAGATCCGGTACGGCAAAGAGGACGTCTACTGGGAGGGGAGCCGTGGCGACGACTTCGTCGGCGTCCAGGCCTACTCCAGCCAGGAAGTGGACGCCAACGGCCTCGTCCCGCACCCGCCGCACCCCGACAACACGCTAGTGGGTACCGCGTACCGCCCGGACGCGCTCAGCATGGCTGTCCGCCACGCCTGGGACGTGACCGATGGTGTTCCGGTCCTCGTCACCGAAAACGGCATTGCCACCGCTGATGACGAACAAAGGATCCGATACACCACCGAAGCACTCGTCGGCCTCCACGACACCATCGCTGAGGGCATCGACGTGCGTGGCTACCTGCACTGGTCACTCCTGGACAACTTCGAGTGGGGACACTGGGAGCCCACGTTCGGTCTGATCGCCGTCGACAGGGACACCTTCGTCCGGACTGCGAAGCCGAGCCTTGCCTGGCTGGGCGGCGTGGCCCAACACAACGCACTGAACGCCAGGGTCCTCTCATGACAACGGCTTTCGCCGACGTCTCCGCCGCGCCCCTCGCTGAGCTCCTGTCCCTGGCCGGCCGGAAGGCGGTGGTCACGGGCGGTGCGCAGGGGCTCGGCAAGGCCATCGCCCTCCGGCTGGCAGAAGCGGGCGCGGACGTCCTCATCGGCGACATCAACGCCGAAAGGGCGCAGGCCGCGGCCGACGAAATCAGCGAACGCTTTCCCGTGCGGGCGCTCGGCGTCGCCATGGACGTCTCAGGCTCCGAATCCGTCCGCGCCGCCGCTTCAGCCGCAGCCACGGAGTTCGGTGGAATCGATATTTGGGTGAACAACGCGGGTGTCTTCCCCAGCGTTCCGGTCCTGGAAACACCGGATGACACCTGGGAGCAGGTTTTCGCGGTGAACACCCGTGGTGTCTTCAACGGTTCCAGGGAAGCCGCCCGGCATATGGCCGGTGCCAACCGGGGCGGAGTCATCATCAACATCGTCTCCACCGCCGCATTCAGCGGGACAGCGACCGGGCTCTGCGCTTACGTCGGATCCAAGCACGCCGTCCGCGGCATGACAAAGCAGATGGCCCTTGAGTTCGCCCCCCTCGGGATCCGCGTCCTCGGGGTAGCACCCACCTTCGTGCCCACCGAAGGCAACATGGCCGCGGCAGCCGCGCATCCGCCCAGCGAATCGGGAACGGCGATGGCCGTCATGACCAACAGCCTCATCGGCCGGATGGGCACCCCGGACGACATCGCGCGCGTTGTCCTCTTCTGCGCGAGCGACCTCTCCACGATCATGACCGGAAGCACCCTCCTGGCCGACGCCGGGCAGACCATCTGAGCCTCAGGAGGTGCCGCCGGTAGGGCACTCAACCGAAAGCGTTAGCCCCGTCAGGCCAGGCGCTCGCCGGTGACAACGGCCAGGTGGTCCAGGAGCGCGTTCTGGAACCGCTCGTCGCGGGCTGCGTGATGCGGCTTCTCGCGGGTCTGGTGAAACCAGTAGCCGCCGCTGGTGAGCGCCGCCGGGTCATCGCTGGTGGCGAGCCACTCCTGGGTCAGGTGGCCAAGTCGCAGGTCATCGGGCGCCCCCGCGCCGCCCATGCGGGTGGGCACCCAGCCGGGATCGACGGTGTTGCTGAGGACGTCCGGCCATAAACGGGCGACGGCGGTTGCCAGAGCTGTGAGGTAGAGCTTGCTGTCCGAGTAGCTCACCTTTCCCGTGCCCGCTTCGAGCCTGCTGAGATCGGCGTGTCCGCCGCGGTGCATCCCGCTGCTGAGGTAGACCAGCCTCTGCGGGCGTTCGATGAGCGCGGTGAGGAGATACGGGGCCACAACATTCACCTGGAAGATGTCCGGGCTGTGCAGGACTCCCGCGTTGTGAACGACGGCATCCACGCGGCCGATCTCGTTGACTTGCCGGGCGATATCGCGCGTCTGTTCCAGGTCCGCCAGGTCCCCCACCACGGCTTCGGCGCCGCCGTCCACCAGATCCTGGACGGCATACAGCCGGACGGTGCTCCGTGCATGGACAACAACATCGTGCCCGCTCTCCAGAAGGGTCCGGGCAGTGGCCCGTCCCAGCCCGTCAACGGAGCCAGTGACAAAAACACGCATGCCTACACCCTATCGGTCGGGTCGGTGATACTTGTATACATCTATACAAGTATGATCAGTGCCGGAGGTCGAACATGACTGATTTACCGGCACGGAATACCGGCGCACATTTTGTTTACGCGGAACTCAAGCGGCAGATCCTCAGCCTTGAGCTGAAGCCGGGGGAGCGGATTTTTGAGCCTGCAATGGCTTCCTCCTTGAGAGTGAGCCGTACGCCGCTGCGCGAGGCCATCAGGCGGCTCATCTCAGAGAACCTCCTGGAGCAGCAGCCCACCGGGGGTGTCCTGGTGCCCAGCCTGGACGAGGCAGCCATTTCAGAGTTGTACGAGGTCCGGGCGGCCATGGAGTCGTTAATGGCACGGAACGCCTGCATCAAGGCCACGCCTTCTGACATCGAAGCGCTCCGAGGCATCCTTGCACGTAACGCTGCAGTGGTGGAATTCGCCGATGACGCAATGCGGCAGGGCATGGCGCTTCACAGCAGGCTCGCGGAGATTGCCGGAAATTCCTGGGCCCGCCGTTTCCATGACCAAGTGTCAAACCACATGGAGCGGTACCGGCACTTCACCAACAGCACCCAGGAACGGCGCGACCAAGCCCTGGTCCAGCACCGGGCATTGGTGGACGCCGTGGCCGCAGGCGATCCGGACAACGCTGCGAAGATAGCTTTCGAGCACGTCATGGGCGCCCGTGATGCCGCGGTGCGTGCCATTTCGGGCAGCCGCCTGGGCATCTCATGATCGGCGAACTTGGACGCCGCACAACAACTTCCCTCCTGGTCCATTCCGCGCTGATCCAGGCCGTGACCTTCCTGGTCCGGCCCGCGGCCACCTACCGTGCGCTTGAACTGGACGTTCCCGGGTTTGCCCTGGGCCTTCTGGCTGCCAGCTATGCTGTTTTTCCCTTGCTGCTCGCGGTCCCGACGGGCGGCCTGGTGGACCGCTTGGGTGAGCGCCGCCTGATGGCCATCGGGTCCGCCATCGTTCTTGCCTGTTCTGCTTTCCTGCTGCTGTGGGGCTCGTCAATCGTCACCTTGGTGATCGGAACCGCGCTGCTGGGTGCGGGACAACTCGCATGCGTTGTTGGGCAGCAGGCCGTGGTGGCCAACAACGCTGCCCCAGCCCGCATGGACGCAGCCTTCGGTTACCTGACTTTCGCCGCCTCCCTGGGCCAGGCCCTCGGACCCCTGGCGATCTCTTTCGTGGGTGGTGCCTCCATTCGCCCCGACACGCAGGCGATCTTCTTCCTGTCGACGTGCATGAGCCTGGCACTCTTCGTGACCACGTTTGGTGTGGCAGCACATGTCAGCGGCGCGAAAAGGAAGGCAATTGCAGTTGACGGCAAGACCGGCAACGCACTCTCACTGCTCAGGACCCCTGGCGTCGCCCGCGCATTGGCCACCAGCGCCACCGTGCTTGCCGTGGTGGACCTGACCATGGTGTACCTCCCGGCGCTCGGATCCGAACGCGGGCTTACTGCGGCAACAGTGGGGGCCATGCTCACTGTCCGTGCAGTGTTTTCCATGGTTTCGCGGATCATGCTGGGCCGGGTGTCCCGCAAGCTGGGCCGCATGAGGCTCCTGGTGCTGAGCCTCGCACTGTCCACCGTCGCCTTGGCCGTGGCGGCGGTTCCCATGCCGGCTTGGCTGTTGTTTGTTGTGATGGCCGTTCTCGGGCTGGGGCTTGGCATCGGCCAGCCGCTGACCATGTCCTGGCTTTCGGCGCAGGCCCCCGCGGGGCAGCGCGGACGGGCGTTGGCCCTTAGGCTCGCGGGGAACCGGGTGGGCCAGGTGGTCCTGCCGAGTGCCATTGGGGTGGTTGCGGCAGGGCTTGGTGCCGGGGGTGTTTTCCTTGCTTCAGCCGTGGTGGTGGGCGGGACACTGCTGCTGCTCCGCGGCGTGAAGTTGGACTAAGGCGTGCACTCGGACTAGCTACGGCAGCCGGCCCGGCCGCAGCAGCGAAGGCAGCCCGGCCTGCCCAGGATCCAACGGAACAGGGCTGACCAGTACCGCCGGGCCGCGGTGCAGGTTACCGCTGGTGAGTGCCCGGCAGCGGATGCCGCCCCTGCCCCTCATAGCGGCGTGGGCTCCCGGCGCCAACACCTCGTTCATCCAGGCGCACGGATGAGCGGGCCGCCCGCCGTGGAACTCCACTACGGAATCCCCGGACTCCAGCGCGAAGTCCTGGCGCAGCAGCGGAGCCAGGTGGGCCCCGCGCAGGATCACGTTCCGCCGGGTGGCCAAGGGATCAAACGGCCCGGTCTCCAGTTCCGCGGCCATGGCTTCGAGGGCCTCGACGGCGAACAGAGTCACCGCAGCATCCATGTGCGCCGCCTTGCCGAAAAAGCGGTCGCCCACAATGCCCTTCCCGGCTATCACCTCCGCCGTTTCGGCATCCGTAGTTGGCACGTCCGCTGCGCCGTCCTTAGCCCGGCCAAAATAGGCGTGCGCAGGCGAGACCAGCAGGTGCAGGATCTCGACGTCGTACCTATAGGTCTCGGTCATGCCGCCTAGGCACCAACGTAAGCCGCGAGGTGCTTACCGGTGAGGGTGGAGGCGGCAGCCACAAGGTCAGCGGGCGTACCCTCGAAAACGATCCGCCCGCCGTCGTGCCCGGCTCCCGGCCCGAGGTCGACGATCCAGTCGGCGTGCGCCATCACGGCCTGGTGGTGCTCGATGACAATCACGGACTTGCCCGAATCAACCAGCCGGTCCAGCAGGCCCAGCAGGTTCTCCACATCCGCCAGGTGCAGGCCGGTGGTGGGTTCATCCAGGACGTAGACGTCGCCCTTTTCGGCCATCTGGGTGGCGAGCTTGAGGCGCTGGCGCTCGCCGCCCGAGAGTGTGGTGAGCGGCTGGCCGAGGCTGAGGTAACCCAGGCCCACATCTTCGAGCCGCGCAAGGATGGCCCGCGCCGCCGGGGTCTTGGCCTCGCCCTCGGCGAAGAAGGCAGCTGCCTCCGTCACGGACATCGCCAGCACGTCCGCGATGTTCTGGCCTCCCAGCGTGTACTCCAGCACCGAAGCCTGGAAGCGGCGGCCCTCGCAGTCCTCACACGGTGACTCCACGGTGGCCATCACGCCCAGCTCGGTGAAGATGACACCGGCACCGTTGCAGGTGGGGCAGGCACCCTCCGAGTTCGAACTGAACAGCGCCGGCTTTACCCCATTGGCCTTCGCGAACGCCTTGCGGATGGGCTCCAGCAGGCCCGTGTAAGTGGCCGGGTTGCTGCGGCGGGACCCGCGGATGGCGCCCTGGTCGATCACCACCACACCCTCGCGCTTTGCGACGGAACCGTGGATGAGGGAGCTCTTGCCCGAGCCGGCCACCCCGGTGACCACCGTGAGGACACCGAGGGGGATGTCGACGTCGACACCCTGCAGGTTGTGCGTCGAGGCACCGCGGACTTCCATTGCGCCTGAGGCCTTCCGGACTGCAGCCTTCAGGGCCGCGCGGTCTTCCAGGTGCCGGCCGGTGATGGTGTCGCTGCTCCGCAGCCCCTCGACGGTGCCCTCAAAGCAGACGGTTCCGCCCTTGGTGCCGGCCCCGGGACCAAGATCGACGACGTGGTCGGCGATGGCAATCGTCTCAGGCTTGTGCTCCACCACGAGCACGGTGTTGCCCTTGTCCCGCAGCTGGAGCAGCAGCTGGTTCATCCGCTCGATATCGTGCGGGTGGAGCCCAATGGTGGGTTCATCGAAGACGTACGTGACGTCGGTGAGCGAGGACCCGAGGTGCCGGATCATCTTGGTGCGCTGGGCCTCGCCGCCGGACAGCGTGCCGGCCGGCCGGTCGAGGCTGAGGTAGCCCAGCCCGATGTCGGAGAACGAGTCGAGCAGGTGCTGGAGGCCTTTGAGCAGGGGAGCCACCGAGGGGTCCTTGAGGTCGCGCACCCACCCGGCGAGGTCGCTGATCTGCATTTGGCACAGCTCGGCGATGTTCTTGCCGTTGATCTTGGAGGACAGGGCCTGCCGGGTCAGCCGGGTCCCTTCGCAGTCCGGGCAGGTCTGGAAGGTGACGGCACGCTCCACGAAGCGGCGCACGTGCGGCTGCATCGCCTCGGGGTCCTTGGACAGCATCGACTTCTGGATTTTGGGGATGATGCCCTCGAAGGTCAGGTTGACACCCTCCACCTTGATCTTCGTGGGCTCGGCGTACAGCATCGTGTCCAGCTGCTTCTTGGTGAATTTGGCGATCGGCTTGTCCATTGGCAGGCCCATGCCTTCGAACAGCCGCCCGTACCAGCCGTCCATGGAGTAGCCCGGGACAATTAGCGCGCCCTCGTTGAGGGACTTTTCGTCGTCGTACAGGGCTGTGCGGTCAATATCGCTGACTGCACCCATGCCCTCGCAGCGCGGGCACATGCCGCCGAGGTAGACGGCCTGCTGGACCACGGCTTTTTCCACCCGGCCGTCACTCTTCTCCGTGGACATCACACCGCTGGCCTTGCGGGTGGGCACGTTGAAGGAGTAGGCCGTGGGCGGGCCGACGTAGGGGGTGCCGAGCCGGCTGAAGAGGATGCGCAGCATGGCGTTCGCGTCGGTGGCGGTGCCCACGGTGGAGCGCGGGTTCGCGCCCATCCGCTCCTGGTCCACGATGATCGCGGTGGTCAGGCCTTCCAGGAAGTCCACCTCGGGGCGGGCCAGTGAGGGCATAAAGCCCTGGACGAACGCGCTGTAGGTCTCGTTGATCATGCGCTGCGACTCCGCGGCGATGGTGGCGAAGACCAGGGAGCTCTTGCCGGAGCCGGACACACCCGTAAAGACTGTCAGCCGGCGCTTGGGCAGCTCAACGCTGACGTCCTTGAGGTTGTTTTCCCGCGCGCCCTGGACGCGGATCAGGTCGTGGGTGTCGGCGACGTGCAGCCCGTTCGCCCGGGGATCGGTGTTCGTGGCGGTACTGGTGTCCGTGCTCATCGGGTCTCCATCTGTTGGGTTCCAATCCTCCCAGCTCAGGGCTGCTGGTTGATGCGGACGGTGTTGCCTGCGGGGTCGCGGAAGGCGCAGTCGCGGATGCCGTAGGGCTGGTCGACGGGTTCCTGGACGACGTCGGCCCCGGTCGCCTCCACTCTGGCGAACGCGGCGTCCACGTCCGGAGCGGACAGGATGACGGTTGCGAAGGTGCCCTTCGCCATCATTTCCGCGATGGTGCGGCGTTCGTCGTCGGTGATGCCCGGGTCCACCGCCGGCGGGTGCAGGACGATGGAAACGTCGGGCTGGCCAGCCGGGCCCACCGTAATCCAGCGCATGGTCCCGCGGCCTACGTCGTTGCGGACCTCGAAGCCCAGGGCGTCGCGGTAGAACGCCAAAGAGGCGTCGGGATTGGTGTGCGGAAGGAAACTTGAGCTGATGGTGATGTCCATGGCAGTCATGCTAGTAGCGGCTCGGGCGCGGGCGCTTCTCGATTCCTGACCGGTCTGGTGACCTGTTTTGCCACGCACGCCGGGATGCCCGCCGTCGATGCCGCGGCTTCCTGTTTATAGACGCTTGGGGGCATCCCCACGAGCTCGGTGAAGCGCGTGCTGAAGGTGCCCAGGGAGGAACAGCCGACGGCGAAGCACACCTCCGTCACGGAAAGGTCACCGCGGCGCAGCAGGGCCATGGCCCGTTCGATGCGGCGGGTCATGAGGTAGCTGTAGGGCGATTCCTGGTAGGCGAGCCTGAACCTGCGGCTGAGGTGCCCGGCTGACATGTGGACGCCCCGGGCGAGGGATTCGACGTCCAGCGGTTGTGCATACTCCCGGTCGATGCGGTCCTTGACGCGGCGGAGATCCCGGAGCTCACGCAGGCGGGCGTCGGAGATGGGGCTGGTGGTCACCTTTCAGATGGTGCTACGCCCCGGCGGAGTTGTCCAGAGTTGCGGACCCGGCCGAAACAGCACAATGCCGGGCAGGGAACGCTTTCGCGGACCCTGCCCGGCACGGGCGCAAGCTGGCGCCCTGGTTAGGAAGCGGATTCCTGCGCCTGGAGTTCCTGCACGTCCCCGGTGAGGACGGTCAGCTCGACGCCGGCGGGCCGTTCCGCGGTGCTGCTGATGCGTACCGCGGAACCGGTATGGGCTGATTCGAGCACTGACTCCATGACCTCAAGGACATGGAAGGCCAGGGTGCCGCCCGCGCGGGGCTCGGCGCCTTCCGGGGTGGCGGCAAGGTCCGCGATGCCGAAGCCGCGTCCGGAGTCGACGTATCCCGCGGACGCCGGGAGGGTTTCCCAGCCGTCGGCGCCCAGGGAGAACAGCTGGACCTCGCCATCAAAGTGGTTCGGGTCCGGCACCACGAGCGATCCGCGTTCACCGTGGATCTCGATGTTCGGGGACTTGGACTTGACGGCGTCGAAGCTCATCAAAAGGGTGGAAAGCGCACCCGAGGCGTGGGTCAGGACGCCGGTGACGTGCGAGTCGATGGCAACGGGGACCTTTTCGCCCTGCCGGGGTCCGGAACCGATGGTTCGTTCATTGCGGGTGTGGCTCGCTGTGCCCATCACCGAGACGACCGGGCCCAGCAGGGTCACCAGGGCGGTGACGTAGTAGGGGCCCATGTCCAGGAGCGGGCCGCCGCCGGGCTGGTAGTAGAAGTCCGGATTCGGGTGCCAGCGCTCGTGGCCTGGTGTCACCATGGTGGCGGAGGCGGAAATGGGGGCGCCGATCAGCCCGTCGTCGATCGCCTTGCGGGCGGTCTGGATGCCGGTGCCAAGTACCGTGTCAGGCGCACAGCCAACGACGACGCCTGCCTGGCGCGCTGCGTCCAGCACCTCGCGTGCCTCGGCAGTTGTTGCGGCGAGGGGTTTCTCGCCGTATACGCTTTTGCCCGCGGCGACGGCCTTCAGTGCCACCTCGCCGTGCGCGGCCGGGATGGTGAGGTTCAGGACCAACTCGATGTCGTCCGCCGCCAGGAGCTCGTCCACCGAGACGGCGCGGACGCCGTCGTATTGCTCCGCCACCGCCTGGGCCCGCGCCGGGTCCAGGTCCGCTACCGCTACAAGCTCGATGTCCTCAAGCTTCCGGAAACTGGCCAGGTACTGCGCGATGATGGCTCCGCAGCCGACAATTCCTACTTTCAACGGCTTGCCCACAGCAGGCCCCTTTCGATGATGGTGCGGACGTTGGTGTCCTGGAGGATTTCGACCCGGTGGCCGGGGGTGGCGACGAAGATGCGGCCCTTGCCCCATTGGCGGGTCCAGATGGCGGGGGAGGTGACTTCGCGGTTCCATGGGTCCCATTCCCGGACCTTTTGGGTGGTGGTGGCGAGGACGTCGATGTAGTCGTCGGAGAGGACCCAGTACTGTTCGGTGACCAGGTCGAAGTCCTTGATGCCGTGGGTGATGGGGTGTTCCGCGGCTGCGGGCAGCATGTTCACGGTGTAGGGCACGTAGTTGTCCGACTGCTCGCCGATGCACTCGTCCGGGTGCTTGCCGGGGTGGCAGGCGAACTGGCCGCCGATCAGGTGGAGGTAGTCGGAGTTGTTGCGGTAGGAATCGGCGATCCCGCCGTGCCAGCCGGCCAGGCCGGTGCCGTTTTCCACCGCCGTCCGCAGCCCGGCGAACTCGTCCTTTTCGATGGTGGTCATGGTCATGCACTGCATGATCAGGTCCACGCCTGCCATGTAATCGGCATCGGCGTACACCTTGGGGGACTCCTCGACGCGGACGTCGTAGCCGTTGTCCTTGAGGTAGGGAATGAACAGTTCGGTGGCCTCGTACGGCTGGTGGCCGTCCCAGCCGCCGCGGACCACCAGGGCATTCTTGCGATCTGTCATTAAGGAGTTCCTTTGTTTATCCACCGGCACGCTGAGGGCCGGCGGGAGGATTGGGTCAGCGGCTGGCGAACGCGGCGTCGAAAGCCGCTGCGGGCGGGGCAATCCGGGCGAGCTCCTGGACCATGGCCAGCGCCTGGGGTGCACCGATGAGCCTGTCCATTCCGGCGTCCTCCCATTCGATGCTGGTGGGGCCGTCGTAGCCGATGGCGTTCAAGGTCCTGAAGATCCGGTTCCACTGCACGTCGCCGTGGCCTGCCGTGACGAAGTCCCAGCCGCGGCGGGGATCCGCCCACGCGAGGTGTGAGCCCAGCCGTCCGTTGCGGCCATCGAGCTGGCGGACGGATTCCTTCACGTGGACGTGGAGGATGTGTTCGGCGAAGTCCTGCAGGAACATCACGGGGTCCAGGTCCTGCCAGATGAAGTGGGAGGGGTCGAAGTTCAGCCCGAAGCTCCTGCGGTGCCCGATGGCTTCCAGGGTGCGTTTGGTGGTCCAGTAGTCGTAGGCGATTTCGGAGGGGTGGACCTCCAAGGCGAACCGGACATCCTGTTCCTCGAAGACGTCAAGGATGGGGTTCCAGCGGTCCGCGAAGTCCCGGTAGCCGGCGTCGATCATTGACTCGGGGGCGGGCGGGAACATGGCGACGGCCTTCCAGATGGACGACCCGGTGAACCCCGTGACGGTCTTGACGCCGAGGCGGGCAGCGGCCCGTGCCGTGTCCTTCATCGACTCGGCGGCCCGGGCGCGGACTCCCTCCGGATCGCCGTTGCCCCAGATTTCCGCGGACAGGATGCCCTGGTGGCGTTCATCGATGGGATCGTCGCACACGGCCTGGCCGGTGAGGTGGTTGGCGATGGCGAAGACCTGGAGGTTGTTCTTTTCCAGGATGTCCAGCCGGCCCTGGAGGTAGTTGTCGTCCTCCGCAGCCCGGCGCGGGTCCAGGTGGTCGCCCCAGCAGGCGATTTCCAGCCCGTCGAAGCCCCACTCGCCGGCGAGCCGGGCCACCTCCTCGAACGGCAAGTCGGCCCACTGGCCGGTAAAAAGCGTGATGGGTCGTGTCATAGGTGTTCCTTCTCCTGTATTCACGGTCCTAAACGTTTTGCCACTGGCTGGAGTTGGCGGCGCTGGACTCCACGGCTGCCAGGACGCGCTGGACCTGCAGGGCATCGGCGAAGGACGGTTCCGGCTGCCGGCCTTCTCCGATGGCCGTGACGAGGTCCACCACCTGGTGGGTGAAGCCGTGTTCGTACCCCAGCCCGTGGCCCGTGGGCCACCAGTTCCCCACGTACGGGTGCTCGGGTTCAGTGACGAAGATCTTGCGGAAGCCGGCGTCGTGGGATTCGGCTGCGTCATAGAAGGACAGGACGTTCATGTCCTCGAAGTCGAAGGACAGCGACCCCTTGCTTCCGTTGACCTCCAGGCGCATGGCGTTCTTACGGCCCAGCGCGTAGCGGGTTGCCTCGAAAACGCCCACCGCGCCCGCGGAGGCTGCACCGCCGTCGAACTTTGAGTCTTCAAAGCGGGCACTGAAGATGGCAGCATCGTCCACTGTGACGCTGCCGCGGGGAGTGTCGCTGCTGAGGTCGCCGTGCCCGCCCAGGCCCACGAGGTCTCCGGCGAGAGGACGCTCCGGGACGAACGTTTCGAGCAGTGCCGAGACTCCGGCGATGTTCTGCCCGGTTACCCATTGGGCGGCATCGATGCTGTGCGCTCCGATATCGCCCAGGGAGCCGGACCCGGACTTGCTCTTGTCCAGCCGCCAGGTCATGGGGGCATTCCCGTCCGAGAGCCAGTCCTGCAGATATTGTGCGCGGACGTGCCGGATGTCGCCGAGCCGGCCCTGTTCCACAAAGCGTTTGGCCAGTGCCAGGGCGGGGGTGCGCCGGTAGCTGAAGCCGCACATCGAGGCTATGCCCTGCTTGGCGGCGGTTTCCGCCGCAAGGGCCATCCTCTCTGCTTCCTCCACGGAATTGGCCAGCGGCTTTTCGCACAGCACATGCTTGCCGGCCTCCAGGGCGGCGATGGCAATTTCGGCGTGGGTATCGCCCGGCGTGCAGATATCGATCAGGTCGATGTCGTCCCGTTCGACCAGGCACCGCCAGTCTGTCTCCACCGACTCCCAGCCGAGCTTGTCCGCGGCGGCCCGGACGCCGTCGGCATTCCTTCCGGCCACCGCGGCCAGCTGGGGCTGAAGCGGCAGATCAAAGAACCGCGGTGCGGTGCGCCAGGCGTGGGAGTGGGCCGCACCCATAAAGGCATACCCCACCATGCCCACGCGCAGGGGTTTGGATCCGGTCATGAAAGTTCCTTTCTACTTGCTGAAGCCAGCGGTGAGGCCGGCCAGCAGCTGGCGGCGCGCGACGACGTAAATCACCAGAAGGGGGAGCGTGGCCAGGACCACGGAGGCCAGGATGGCGGGGATGTTGACGCTGAACTCTCCCTGGAAAGTCCAGAGCGACAGCGGCAGGACCCTGGTGGCGGGGCTTTGCGTCAGGATCAGCGGGAAGAGGAAGCCGTTCCAGACATGCAGGGCGTTATAGATACCCACAGTGATGACGGCCGGTTTGGTCATGGGGAGGACGAGCCGCCACATCATGGCCCAGTCCGAGCAGCCATCCAGCCGCATCGATTCGAACAACTCGTTCGGGACATCGCGCATGAAGTTGGACAGGATGAGCACGCTGACCGGGATGGCAAACGCCACGGACGGCAGGATCAGGGCGAGCAGGGTGTCATACAGGTGCGCCCGGGTGATCATCCAGTAGATGGGGATGATGGTGGCGTGGAGCGGGATGGCCAGGCCGAGTAGGAACAGGTTGTTCGTCATGGACAGGAACCGGCCCCTGCCGCGGACGATTGCGTAGGCGGCCATAAAGGACACCAGCAGGGCCGGAAGCACCGTGCCAAGCGTGACGATCAGGCTGTTGGTGAAGTAGCGGACAAAATTGTTCTCCAGTACCAGCTTGTAGTTGTCCAGCGTCGGCTCCGTTGACGGAAGCATCGGGTTGGACGTAAAAAAGCCTGCCTGGTTCTTGAAGCTGGTAATCACCACGTAGTAGATCGGGACGATGATGATCGCGAGCCAGAGCCAACCTCCCAGGCCGCCCAAAAGGTTCGGACGCAGCCGTCCCGGCCCCTTGGTGCGGGTGACAGGTGCTGCTGCGACGCGGCTGGCGGCCGGGGAAGGCGGAACCGGGAGTTGTGTTGTGGACGCCATCAGGCACCTTCCAATTGGCTTGCATTACGGTTTTTGCCGCCCAGGCGCTGCAGCAACAAAGCCAGTCCGAGGCCGATGACAACGAGCATCACGCCCAGGGCGCTCGCGGCTCCCATGTCGTTGGCCTTGAACCCCGTCAGGTACATATGCAGCGGGAGCAGCCGGGTGCTGTAACCGGGGCCTCCGCCGGTAAGCACAAAGATGAGGTCGAAGTACGCCAGGCTTCCTACCACCATCAGGGTGGACGACGTGATGATCGTGTACTTCAGCTGGGGCAGCGTGATGCTCCAGAACTGCCGGAACCGTCCGGCGCCGTCGATTTCTGCTGCCTCATAGAGCGACGCCGGGATCTGCCTCACGCCGCCCTGGTAAATCAGCGTGTGGAAGGGGACAAACTGCCAGGCGATGACGAAGACCACCACGAACAGCACCAGGTCCGAATTCCCGAGCCAGTCCTGGGCCAGGGCAGGAAGCCCGAACCCCGGGCCCAGGCCGAAGTTCGGATCCAGCAGGGCCTTGAAGGCGATGGCAACTGCGGCGGAGGAGAGCAGCAGGGGCAGGAAGTAGAGTACGGCCAGGGCGGCACGGTATTTTTGGGCGCCCGCCGTGAAGACGCCCAGGAGCAGGCTGACCGGCGCCTGGACGATGAACGAGAAGAACATGATCTTGGCCGTCACTACCAAGGCGTTGCCTGTCACGGGATCGGTCAGGACCGTGGTCCAGCTGGACAGTCCGTCCAGTTTGATTTCGCCCAGGCCGTTCCAGCTGGTGAAGCTCAGGAAGACCACCCCGATGAGCGGGACCACCGCAAATACGAGGAAGAAGATCAGCGCCGGAGCGGCCAGCCACCCCGAGGGGCCCGCGTCGCGGACCCCTCGGCCAGCAGTAACTGGAGATGCCACGGTTCCTACTTCCCCACCGTGGCGTTCATCATGGTGATGAACTGTTCCGGGGTGATCTTCTTCAGGAAGATCTGGTCCAGGTTGGAGAGCATCGCATCACCCTGCGCCGGGCTCAGTGCCTGGTCCCAGGAGAGCGTGAAGCTGGGGGCGTTCTTGGCCAGCCCGTAGACGAACGTCAGGAAATCCTTGTCCGGCGAGGCTTCGAGTTTGCTTTCGATGCCTTGGACAACCGGCACCGCGCCGGAGTTGATCAGGGCATCGGTGTTGGCATCGGTGAACATCCCGTCCTTGACGTAGTCCAGGGCGGCCTTCTTCTGGGCGTCCGTAGCTTTGGCGGAGATGGACCAAAAGTTGGACGGGTTGCCCACAACGTTCGCGGGATCACCCTTGCCGCCGGACACCGTGGGGAACGTGGTGTAGCCCAGTTTGCCGCTCTTGACGAAGTCCGCAGCATCCTTCTTCATGCCCTGGTAGATCCAGCCGCCCTGCAGGATCATGGCTGACTTGCCCGTGTACATGAGAGCCTGGTCAGCGTTGCTGTCCGCTGCAATGGATGAGAAGCCGTTGATGAATCCGCCGGCGTCAACAAGCTCCTGGATCTTGGTCAGTGCCTCTTTTACTGCCGGGTCTGACCAGGCGCCGGGCTTATTGGCCGCAATGTTGGCGAAGACCTCCGGTCCGCCGATGCGCTCCACAAGGTACTCAAGCCACATCAGGTCCGGCCACTTTGACTGCCCGCCGAGCGAGAACGGGGCGATGCCGACGTCCTTGAATTTCGGCACGAGGGCCATCAGTTCGTCCCAGGTCTTGGGAGGCTGCGCGCCCGCCTTGTCGAAGGCTTCCTTGTTGTAATAGAGGACCACCGGCTGCACGTTGTTGTTCGGCAGGGCGTAGGTTTTGCCGTCCACCTCGCCGTTCTTCAATACAGAGGGAAGGTAGCGGTCCTTGACCTCCGGGTTGTCCTTCAGGAAACCGGACAGGTCGTCCACCTGACCGGCGTCCACGTACGACTTCAGTACGCCGCCGCCCCAGCCGTAGATGAAGGTGGGGCCTTCGCCGGCACCGACGGCGGTGCGGACCTTGGTTTTGTAAGCATCGTTGGCGAAGAAGTCGAGCTTGATCGACTTGTCCGGATTTGCCTGGTTCCAGTCGTCCACGGACTTCTGCAGGACCGGCTGATTGCCGCCGGTAAGGCCCCACATGGTGGCCGCGTCACTGCTCACGTTTGAACCGGCAGGACCTGCAGAACCGCAGGCGGCCAGGCTGATTGCCACTCCCGCAGCGGAAATTGCCATGGCTGCCGAGCG
Organism: Pseudarthrobacter sp. R1; assembly: GCF_024494415.1. NCBI lineage: Bacteria > Bacillati > Actinomycetota > Actinomycetes > Micrococcales > Micrococcaceae > Pseudarthrobacter > Pseudarthrobacter sp. R1. The sequence goes on from NZ_JAMKFI010000007.1 coordinate 308,192, forward strand.
CAACTTTCGAATGTTCATTTCGCTTCCGTTCATCCTCCGGGCTCAACGCTGGGTCCCGGTAACGTGTAACGCGGGCATGCACTTCGGCTTCGAAGCAGATGCCCGCATCAATTCGGTTCTGGGCCGCACTGGCAAAGTTCGAAACTTTTCGAAAAGCTTGCGACCGGTGAAGCAAATCTAACGGTGAGGCGCATCACAGTCAAGGGGTCATTCTTGCGATATTGGTGTTGAAACTACTGGACCGTTGACGCCGGTGCTCTGTTAGATGCAGTATTGGACCTATCGAAACATTTCGAAAGACAGGACTGACCCTTGGCTACAAATGTGCGGCCGGAAAAAACCACCCTGGCAGCTGTTGCCCTGCAGGCCGGGGTTTCAACGCCCACGGTTTCCAAAGTGGTGAACGGCCGGGAGGACGTGGCGCCTGAAACCCGCGCCAGGGTCCTTGCCGCGCTTGAACAGGCCGGGTACCAGTCGCCCCTGCAGCGCCGCACCGCAACGAAGACCAGCACTGTCGTGGAGGTGGTGGTGGACGTGCTCACCGCCGCCTACACCGTTGAAGTTCTTGACGGCATTTTGCAGTTCGCCGCGAAAGCAGGCGTTGAAGTCCTCATCAGCGCCACCGGGCCGGCCGCATCGGGCATGGCTTCCACCGCGCAAAGCCCTGAGCGGCGTGCCCAGCGGATGGTGGACGAGGGCAGGGCGGGAATGATTGTGGTGACATCAGCCTTCGGCGAGGCGCAACTGCAGGCGTTCCGGCGCCGCAAGCTGCCCGTCGTCGTGATCGACCCGCTCAACCCGCCCCCGGCGGACGTGGTCAGCGTCGGTGCCACCAACTGGGCAGGCGGCAAGTCCGCAACCGAACACCTGCTGGAACTCGGGCACCGGCGCATCGCCTACATCGGCGGCATCGAACAGGCTGAATGCAACCAGGCGCGGCTGCACGGCTATATGGCCGCCCTGACGGCACACGGCGTCCCGGTGGATCCCCAGTACATCGTTTCCGGCGGCAGGTTCCGCCGCGACAGCGGAACCGCGGGGCTGCAGGCCCTGCTCAAACTTGACCAGCGGCCAACGGCCATCTTTGCCGCGAGCGACAGCATCGCGCTGGGTGTCCTGGGCGAAGCAGCCCGCCAGGGAGTCAGGATCCCCGAGCAGCTGAGCCTCATTGGGTTCGACGGCACAATCCAGGGCGAGGAGTCGGTCCCGGCCCTCACCTCAGTGTCCCAGCCGCTCGAGGAAATGGGCCGGACCGCATTGCGGTCATTGCTCCGCCAGGCCCGCGGCGAGGTCCTGGATTCCCGCCGCGTTGAGCTGGCCACGCAGGTGATCGTCCGCGACTCCACCGCACCGCCCGCGGCTTGAGCCCGGCCTTTCGAAAGGAACATCGATGTCATCCACAACCAGTCCCAACGGTGAGCTGACCGTCCTTCGAGCGGGGGACTACGAGGCAACTGTTGCGAGCGTGGGGGCGGGGCTGGTGACCTTGTCCTTCCGGGGAACGGACCTTGTCCTGCCGTTCCCGCCGGAGGAACTTCCCCCGGCCTATGCCGGAAAGGTCCTCATGCCCTGGCCGAACCGGGTGGCCGGCGGCGCCTACAGCTTTGGCGGGCAGCGTTTTGAACTGCCGGTGAACGAGGCGGGCACCGGCAGCGCGTTGCACGGGCTCGCGCTGTGGAACGCCTGGCAGGTTGAGCGGCGCTCGGACGCCGAGGTAGTGCTGACGCACCTGCTGCACGGCGAACCCGGGTACCCCTTCCAGCTCGCGCTGACGGCCCGTTACGCCTTGGACGGGGAGAGCGGCTTGTCCATTGAGCTCGGCGCCAGGAACCAGGGAGCCGCCTCCGCCCCTTATGGCTGCGGCTCGCACCCCTACATCACCATAGGCGGAGAGGACATCTCCACGTGTGAGCTGACCTTCCGCGCGGGCAAGGTTCTGATGACGGATGAAAAACTCCAGCCCACCGAGCTCCGGGACATCGCGGGCACGGAGTTCGATTTCTCCCAGGCCCGCCTACTGGCTGCGCAGCAACTCGACCACGCCTTCACTGCCCTCCCCGACGGGACATGGGACGTCACGCTCCGGCACCCTGCCCTGCAGCTCTCGGCGGTAGTGGAATCAACGGGTACGGATGCGCCCTGGCTGCAGCTCTACTCAGGGGAGCTGCGGGGCCGGAAAGGGCTCGCTGTTGAGCCCATGACCTGCCCGCCCGATGCCTTCAATTCCGGCCAGGACCTGGTTGTCCTGGCGCCGGGACAGTCACACTCGCTAGCCTGCAGGATCCACGCTGTGCAGGGCTGAAGGCGGCAGCCGCAGAGGTGGAGTTAACCGCCCCTTTCGGCAGGTATGATTATCCCGCCGACCAACAAACGAGGTCCTCGCCCTCCCGGGCTCGAGTCAACGGTTTGTCCGGCACAACCAACCTTCAAAACCCTCATCACCCCTGCCCGGCTACGGCCGGCAGACATCCCTGAAAGGACACCATGGAACTGCTGTGGGAAATCGCCGGCTGGGCCGGCGCGGCTGCGATCCTCAGCGCCTACCTCGCCGTCTCCATGGGCTGGCTGAAGGCCGGCAAAGGTTTCCAGACTGCAAACCTGTTCGGCGCCGTCGCCTTCATCATCAACGGCACTGTCCACGAGGCCTGGCCTTCTGTGGTGACCAACGTGGCCTGGTTCCTGATCTCCGCCGTCGCCCTTTTCCGCATGCGCTCAGCGGCTCCCCAGCCAGTGGTGCCGGCTGAGGAGCCGCAGGTTCAATTCCCCGGCGTCCCGGACACCACCGGCCAGCTTGCCGTTGTGGAGGTCCTTACCGGTTCCGTTTATAGTGACGCAGACGTGCACCGGGCGCCCACGGACTGCGCGACGGTGGTCAGGCCGGCTGGGGTGCCCTGCTGACCACGGCGTCATTTGCCTGAGTGTTACGCAGCTGTGCCTGGCGGCCCAGCCAGCGTGCGCTCTCCTTGGGTGTCCGTTCCTGGGTCTCCCGGTTCACCGCGATGAGGCCGAACTTTGGTCCGTAGCCGAACACCCACTCGTAGTTGTCCAGGGCTGTCCACGCGATGTAGCCGCGGACGTCGATGCCGTCCGCCAGGCAGGACGCCACGCAATCTACGGCGACGCGGAGGTACTCCACCCGCTGCGTGTCGTCCTCGGTGGCCAGGCCGTTTTCGGTGACGATCACCGGGATGCCGGCAATGCGGTGCGCTTCCCGGATGGTCACTTCGAGGGCCTGGGGGTAGATTTCCTCGCCCATCTGGTTCGTTGCGACGCCGTCCGGGGCCGGCGCATGCCCGTCCGGGCCATAGACTGTCCGGCCGTAGGTCTGGATCCCCACAAAGTCATCACCGCGGGATGCCTCCAGGAAGCGTTCGTTGACGCCGCGGCGGACCTGGTCAGCAAGTTCCGCCCCGCCGTCGATGGACTGGATGTCCGAGTTGGCAAGGGTCCAGCCGACCAGCAAGTCCGGCCGGTGCGCCTTGATGGCTGCGGTGCCGGCGCGGTGCGCCGCCAGCTTGACGTTGAAGCCGGCGTCCGTGGAGCAGAACTGGAACGGCGCCACCGTGCTGGCCTCCACCCCCAGCCGTTCGGCGGCTGCAGCCCACACGGGTACGGAGCCGCGGTTCTCCGGCGCCTCGCCGCCGATCCCAAAGGACTCCAGCAGCCATGGCAGATTCGGTTCGTTGAGCGTGCAGGCCACACCGATGAGGTCGCCCAGGTGCGCCATCACCCGGTCGCAGTATCGAGCAAAGAGCTCCGCCGTCCGGGGGCCTTCCCAGCCGCCGAGGGCGAGTAGCCAGCGCGGGGACGTGAAGTGGTGGAACGTGACCACAGGCGTGAGGCCGTGCTCATGGCACGCCTCCAGCATCCGGCGGTAATGGTTGAGTTCGGCTTGCGAGAAGAGCCCCTCCTCCGGCTCGATACGCGCCCACTCGATCGAAAAGCGGTAGCTGGTGAAACCCAGGCCCGCGATCAGGGCGATGTCCTCGCGGTAGCGGTGGTAGTGGTCCACGGCATCACCTGACGGTTCTGAGAACATGCTGCCCGGGAGGTGCTCGAGGAACCAGGTGTCGCTGTTGACGTTGCTCCCCTCCACCTGGTGGCCTGCGCTCGCGACGCCCCAGAGGAAGTCCTGCGGGAATGCTGATGCGGTGGTCATGTGGTTCCTTTCGGTTCAGCGCCGGCAAACGGCGCACGGGGCCTCTCTGCCCTGGCTTTCCATCCTTGCCCGCCGCGTGACCGGGGCCACAATACTTTTTCAATGAATGACATTCTCGTGTGAGTGCCCAGCGCTACCGGCTGATGCTTGGAAGGAGCCGGCCAGCAGCCAGCCCCCACAATCGTTCTCCTCCGTTGTCACATCAGAATGCAAAGGCGCACCATATGAAACTTCTGCACTCCACCGCCCGTGCGGGCTCCGCCGTTCTGGCCGGGGCGCTCCTGCTGGGATCGCTTACCGCCTGCGGCGGCGGTTCCGGCCAGGCCGCCGCCAAAGTGGATACCAGCACCCTGACACTCGCCATTGACAGCGACTCGGCATCCTTCGGCTTTGACCCGCTGCGCGTCTCAGCTGCGCAGCGCCAGTTCTTCGAGGGCCTCTACGAAAGCCTGATGACGCTTCAGCCGGACGGCTCGGCAGGCCCGGGCCTGGCCAAGGAGTTCAGCTACAACGCGGACAACACCGTCCTGACGCTGACACTCAAGGACGGCGTCACCTTTACGGACGGGTCCACGCTCGACGCCGAACTGGTCAAGCAAAACCTGGACCGCCGCTCCGATCCCGCCCTCAGCGCCTACTCCGCCGTCACCAAGGGCGGCGCACAGGAAATCACCTCCGTCGACGTGGTCAGCCCCACCCAGGTGGCCCTGACCTTCGCCAAGCCGCAGCCCGGCTTCGAAAAGAACCTGGCCTCCACCACCGGCATGATCGTCGGCAAGAACGGCGTCACGGACAGCGCGAGCCTCGCTGCCACCCCGGCGGGCTCTGGTCCCTACACCCTGGATCCTTCCACCGTGAAGGGCAACAAGTACGTCCTGGTGAAGAACGAAAAGAGCCCGGAGGCCGCAAAGTTCGCCTTCGACAAAGTCATTTTCAGCGTGGTCCAGGACCCCCAGGCCCGGGCAAACGCGCTGGTGTCCGGCCAGGCTGACGTGGCCATGCTGACCTCTTCCACCGTTGACTTCGCCAAGTCCAAGGGTGTGGGCGTGTCCCAGATCGGCGGCACCGTCAACACCATGATTTCCTTCGACAAGATCGGCAAGACCGCCCCTGCGTTCGCTGAAGAGAAGGCCCGGCAGGCCATCCAGTACGCCATCAACCGCCAGGCCCTGGTGGACGCACTGCACAAGGGAGACATCCCCGCCTGGAACGCGCTGCCCAAGGACTCCGCAGGCTTCACCAAGGACCTTGAGACCAGGTTCGCCTACAACCCGGACAAGGCCAAGAGCCTGCTGGCTGAAGCGGGCTACCCCAACGGTTTCGAGTTCACCATCATCGCCAGCGCCCAAACCCAGACGGACCTGCAGGCAGTCCAGAAGGACCTCGCCGCCGTCGGCATCACCATGAACGTCAAGATGTCCTCCTCCACGGATGAAGCCTTCGCCGCCGTCGCCACCACCCCCCTCGGCTACGCACCCCTGAACTGGGACAACCCCGTCGGTGTGATGTACGGGGCAATCCTCAACGGCTTCACCAACGTGCAGAAGGCCACCGACGAGCAGCTCAGCGCCGCCACCGGCGAGCTGGCCGCCGCCAAGGACGACGCCGCCGTCAAGGCAGCAGCCACCAAGCTGAACACCCGCCTAATGGAATCCGGCTGGATGATCCCGCTGTACGAGGCACTCACCAACCAGGGCTACAACACCAAGAAGGTGGCCCCGGTGGAGTTCGCCGGCACCAACGCCTACCCGCTCCTCTCGTCCTACAAGCCGGCCAGCTAATTCCCGCACCTGCCGGGCGGGCACTCCCCAACAGGAGGGCCCGCCCGGCAAGGCCTGACCGATGGAGGTCACCATGGCACTATTCATCACCAAGCGCCTGCTGATGGCACTGGCCACCGTGCTGGTGGTTGCGGTGCTGGCATTCCTGCTGGTGCACGCAATGCCCGGCAGCCCCGGCGCCGTGTCCCTCGGGGCAGGCGCCACCCAGGAAGCCATTGATGAGGTCAACCAGCGGCTCGGCTGGAACGATCCCCTCCTGGTGCAGTTCATCAGCTGGCTCGGTGCCGCAGTCCAGGGCGACTTCGGAATTTCGCTCATTGACGGCCGCTCCGTCAGCGCAGACCTGGCCGGCAGGCTTCCGGTCACCGCGTCCCTCGCTGCCGGAGCCACCCTGCTCAGCGCCGTTCTCGGTATTGCGCTCGGCGTCACCGCAGCCGTCCGCGGCGGCATGATGGACCGCGTCATCGGCGGTGTCTGCGGCATGGCGGTGGCACTCCCGGCCTTCTGGATCGGCATCATTTTTGTTTACCTCCTGGCAGTCCAGTCCTCCGTTTTCCCCGCCACCGGCTACGTCCCGTTCGAGGTCTCGCCGCAGGATTGGGCGCTGTCCCTGGCGCTGCCGGTGATCACCCTGGCCGTGGGCGGGGCGGCGTTCATCGCCCGCCAGACCCGCGCTTCCATGCTCGAGGCGCTGCAGCAGGAACACATCCGGACGCTCCGGGCCACGGCTACCCCCACCTGGAAGATCCTGTATGTGCACGCCCTGCGTTACGCCAGCCTCCCCATCGTGGCCGGCATCGCGCTTCAGTTCATCCAGCTCTTCGGCGGTTCAGTCATCGCCGAGCAGTTGTTCGCCATGCCGGGCCTGGGCCAGGCCGTCCAGAACTCCGTCAGCACCCATGACGCCCCGTCCGTGCAGGGCGTGGTGGTGATCGCCACCGTGGTGGTGGTCGCCGTGAACCTGGTGCTGGAACTCGCCACCAAGTTCCTCGACCCGAAGTTGCGTGCCTCATGATCCCCAACGTTGCCCCCGCACCTGCAGACTCAGCGGAGCCGACGGCGGCTGCCGTCCTTCCCAAGGCATCCCGCCAAAGCGCGGTGAAGAAATTCTCCGGCAGCAAACTGTTCAGTTCACCGGCCAGCGTCGCCGGGGTTATCTGGCTGGCCGCGCTGGTGGCCGCCTCGCTGACCGCGCCACTGTGGCTGCCGTTCAGGACCGAGGACCAGGATTTCACAGCCGTTCTGTCCGGACCCACCGCCGCCCACTGGCTCGGCACCGACGAACTCGGCCGCGACATCCTCAGCCGCATCTTCGCTTCAGCAGCCGGCACGCTGGGGACGTCCATGATCACGGTGATTGTCGCCGTCGGGCTCGGAACCCTCCTGGCGATGCTGGCGGCAGCCGCCGGTGCCCGCGTGGAGAACGTCATCAGCCGCGTCACCGAAATCATGATGTCGCTGCCCGGCACTGTCATCATCCTGGCCGTCATCGGTGCCGTGGGAACCAACATCCCGCTGATCATGGCGATCCTCGGCGTACTCATTTCCGCAGGGATGTACCGGGTGATGCTGGGCCAGGCCAAGTCCCTGCAGTCCCAGCTGTACGTGGATGCAGCCAAGGTGGACGGCGTCAGCACGGTGGGCATCAGCCTGCGGCATGTGCTGCCCGGACTGACGAACACTATCGTGGTGCAGTCGGCCCTGATCTTCGCCGTTGGCATGCTCATCCAGGCCGGCCTGGCATTTATCGGTTTTGGTCCGCCCATTCCCGAACCAAGCTGGGGCGGCATGATCCAGGGCGCCTCCCAGCATGTTTACGACGCACCCTGGCTGATGGTCCCCACCGGCGCCGTGCTGGCATTGACGGTCCTGGCCGCCAACGCCATTGGCAACGCCCTCGGCAAGTCACCCAATGCCACCGCCTCGCACCTGCCGTCGGCTGCAGCACGCCGCCAGCGGACCACGTCCGTGAAAAAAGCCGTGGCCGCGAATGCCGCCGCTGCTCCGTCTGCCGACGCTTCGGCCCGGAAGGACACGCTAAGCGTCCGCAACCTCTCCGTTGGCGTGGACTCCGCGGGAGCAGGCAATGGCGTCCGCCTGGTCACCGATGTCTCCTTCGACGTCGAACCGGGCACCGTGCTGGGCCTGGTGGGTGAGTCCGGTTGCGGCAAAACCATGACCGCGCTGTCCCTCCTGGGCCTGCTGCCATCCGGGGTTTCCGTGACCGGCGGGCAGATCCTCTGGAACGGCAGGAACCTGGCCGCGGCAACCGAAAAGGACATGGAAGGCATCCGCGGACGCGAGGTCGCGCTCATCTCGCAGGAACCCATGCGCGCCCTGGACCCGATGTTCACCGTTGGTTACCAGCTCATCTCCGCCATCCGGCGGCTCCGGGGGATGGGCAGGGCTGAGGCGAAGGTTGAAGCCCTGAGCCTGCTGGAAAAGGTGGGCATCGTGGATGCCGAACGCATCCTGAAGACCTACCCGCACCAGATCAGCGGCGGCATGGCCCAGCGTGTTGCCATCGCCCTGGCGCTCTCCGGCCGTCCCCGCCTGCTCGTGGCGGACGAACCCACCACGGCGCTGGACGTCACCGTGCAGGCCGAGATCCTGTCGCTGCTGCGCAGCCTGGTGAAGGACACCGGCATGTCGGTGGTGATGGTGACCCACGATCTTGGTGTGGTGGCCGATCTTTGCGACCAGGTGGCCGTGATGTACGCCGGCGAGGTGGTGGAAAACGGCCGGACAGACAGCATCCTGGACAATCCCCGCCACCCCTACACCCTCGCCCTGCTGGCCGCGGACCCCCACGCCAACCACGCCGCTGACATGCCCGAGCGCCTCGCCACCATCAACGGCCAGGTTCCCCAGCCCAAGGACTGGCCCAGCACCTGCCGCTTCGCCGCCCGCTGCCAGTTCGCCGGCTCCGCCTGCCTGGTCCCCATCCCGCTGCTTCCCTCCGGAACCGCTGACGGTGTGGTGCGCTGCGTCAAAGCGGACGAACTCGCCGTCGAAGGCCTGGACTGGGTGGCCACCGACGTACCCAGCCACCACGTCCTCAACCTCGTTGAAGCCCGAACTGCTGAACACAGGACTGTTGAAAAGGATCACGCATGAGCACCGCAACCTCGATCCGCCCGGAAGCACCGCTGCCCGCTGCCGCCCAGCCGCTGCTGGAGGTCAAGGACTTAGTGGTCCGCTATGGGCGCGGGCGCAAGGCAGCCGCCGCTCCCGCCGCCGTCGACCGCGTCAGCTTCAGCATCGCCCCCGGTGAGACGGTGGGGCTGGTGGGGGAGTCCGGCTCGGGCAAGTCGACCATCGGCAAAGCCATCCTGGGCCTGCAGAAGGTCGCGGGCGGTTCCGTCACCTACCAGGGCAAGGACATTACGTCCGCCGGCGCGGCCCAGCGCAGGGCGTTGGGCGGGGAACTGCGGGCCGTCTTCCAGGACCCCAATTCCTCCCTGAACCCCCGCAACACCGTCGGCTCCTCACTCGCGGAGCCGCTCCGGCTCCGCGGCGTGGGTGCGGCCGTCGCCCGGCAGCGCGCAGGGGACATGCTGGAACGCGTGGGCCTGCCCCGGGATGCCGTGGACCGGTATCCCAGCCAGTTCTCCGGCGGCCAGCGCCAGCGCATCTCGGTTGCCCGTGCCCTCATCTGCGACCCGAAACTGGTGGTCTGCGATGAAGCCGTGAGCGCCTTGGACCTCTCAACCCAGGCCCAGGTGCTGAATCTCCTGGCCGACCTGCGTGACGAGCGGAGCCTGGGCTACCTGTTTATCGCCCACGACATCGCCGTAGTCCAGTTCCTGGCGCAGCGCGTGGTGGTGCTCTACCGCGGGCAGGTGATGGAAAGCGGACCTGCCGCCGCCGTTACCGAAAACCCCAAGCACCCCTTCACCCAGGCCCTCGTGGCGGCGTCCCCCGTGCCGCGGCCCGCGGAGCAGGCGGCGCGCCGGCAGGCCCGGGAGTCCCTCGGCGTCCGGACGGGGGCGGCCGCCACCCCCGGTCCCGGCGGCTGCCCCTTCCGGCTCCGCTGCCCGCTGGCTACGGACCTCTGCGCCGCCGAACGCCCCGCCCTTCGTACTGTGGGCGGGTCCGACGTCGCCTGCCATTACGCTACATAACCTTTCAACTCTTGCCCCTCCCCGCCGTCGATTTCCGGCGGCCAAAACGAAATGGACTCCCACCACATGCCACTGGCACCCTGGCTCGCCGCCATGATCACCCCTGCCGAAGACTTCGACGGCGCCCCGCTCCTGCGCAAGGAATTCCAGTTGGCGGAGGGACACGGCGCCGTGGCCAAGGCCACCCTGCGCGCCACCGCCTTCGGTGTCTACGAGGCACTGATCAATGGGGTTCCGGTGGGCGAGGATGTGTTGAGCCCCGGGTGGAGCTCCTATGAATGGCGGCTCCGCTACCGCAGCTACGACGTCACACACCTGGTGCAGCCGTCATCAGTGATCGGCGTATCGCTGGGCAACGGCTGGTATCGCGGACGCCTGGCATGGCACGGCATGTCCAACCTCTATGGGGACCAGCTGGGTTTCTTCGGGCAGCTGGACATCGAGTTCGAGGACGGGCATGTCCAGGTCATCGGCTCGGATTCCTCCTGGCAGTCCGGCCCCTCACCCACAATCGCGAACGACCTCTACGACGGCCAGACCATCGACGCCCGCCGGCACCAGCCCGGCTGGACCGAACCGGATTTCGACGGCGTCGGCTGGACAGGCGTCCGCGAGCTAAAGTTCGACGCCGGCCGGTTGGCAGAGCCGGTGGGCCCGCCCGTGGTGCGTGCCGGCGTCGTCAAGCCTGTAAAGGTTTTCACCTCACCCAGCGGCAAGACCTTGGTGGATTTCGGCCAGAACCTGGTGGGCTGGCTGCGGTTCACAGTGCAGGGAGAAGCAGGTGCTGTGATCACCCTGCGCCACGCCGAGGTGTTGGAGGACGGCGAGCTGGGCGTCCGGCCGCTCCGGTCCGCTAAGGCCACGGACACCTTTATCCTGTCCGGCGCGGAGGATTTCTTTGAGCCGACCAAGACCTTCCACGGCTTCCGCTACGCCGAGGTTTCCGGCTGGCCCGGCACCTTCACCGAGGATTCGCTCGAGGCTGTTGTGGTGCACTCCGAACTGGAGCGCACCGGCACCTTCGAGTGCTCCAGCGAGCTAGTCAACCAGCTGCACCGCAACGTTGTCTGGGGGCTGCGGGGCAACTTCCTGGACCTGCCCACGGACTGCCCGCAGCGGGACGAGCGGCTCGGCTGGACCGGTGACATCGCGGTTTTCGCACCTACAGCAGCCTTCCTGTACGACGTCAAAGGCTTCCTTCAGGACTGGCTTCTGGACCTTGCTGCCGAACAAAAAGCGGCTGACGGACTGGTGCCCATCACCGTTCCGGACGCGCTGAAGTACTGCCCCCAGCCTGCCGAATTCCCGTCGCCGGAGTCATCCGCGCTGTGGAGCGAAGCCTCCGTCTGGGTGCCGTGGGCGCTGTGGGAAGCCTACGGCGATGACACGGTCCTGAGGAACCAGTACGAATCGATGACCTCACACACCCGGCGGGTGGAAGGCCTGCTGTCTCCCACCGGCCTCTGGGACCAGGGCTTCCAGTTCGGCGACTGGCTGGACCCGGACGCCGATCCGGACAAGCCCTGGGACGCAAAGGCGGACACCGGCGTGGTGGCCACCACCTGTATGTTCCGCACCGCTTCCATCACCGCCGAAGCAGCAAGGCTGCTGGGACACCTCGAGGACGCCGAGTACTTCGAGCAGCTGGCGGCAAGGGTCCAGGCCTCGTTCCTGGAGCACTATGTGGGTGCCGACGGCACCATCCGCAGTGACTGCACCACTGTCTATGCGCTCGCTATTGCATTCGGCATCCTTCCCAGCACCGAGCACATCGACTTCGCGGGCGAACGCCTCGCCGAGCTGGTCCGGAAGAACAACTACCGCGTGTCCACGGGTTTCGCGGGCACCCCGTTCATCACCGGCGCCCTCACGGACACCGGCCACAGCCAAGAGGCCTACCGCCTGCTGCTGGAAGAAGGCTGCCCGTCCTGGCTCTACCCGGTGACCATGGGCGCCACCACCGTGTGGGAACGCTGGGACTCGATGCTGCCGGACGGCACCATCAACCCGGGCGAGATGACCAGCTTTAACCACTACGCCCTGGGCGCTGTGGCCGACTGGCTGCACAGGAGTGTTGGCGGCGTCAGCCCGGCGGCGCCGGGGTACAGCAAGGTCCGGATCGCGCCTGTCCCGGGCGAAGGCATCGACTGGGCCAAGACCTCGCTAAAGACGCCGCACGGAACCGTCCGCGTGGAGTGGAAGCTCGACGACGGCGCCCTCCACCTTGAGGCGACCGTACCTCAGGGAGTGGAGGCCGACGTCGTACTTCCGGGCGGTGAGCGCCGGAGCGTCAGCGGCGGGACGTACCAGTTCACCTCGCCTGCCGCGCTGGCCGTCCCGGCAGGGGCGTAGGGGCTTTGGCAGCCATGACGGAGGGACCGGGGGAACTGCTGATCGTAGACAACGACTTCGGCGGCGACCCTGACGGACTCGTCTCCCTGGCACATATCCTGTTGCGCCGCGGCCCGGAAGCCAGCGTCCTGGTGACCACGTCACCGCTGGACCCGGGGCTGGCTGAAACGGCAGGTGCTGACCCTGCGGCGACAGCCAGTCACGGGCTCCACCTCGCTGAGCACCTGGTGGAGCTGATGGGGCTGAACGATGTGCGGGTGATCCCGGGCGCGGAGGCCACCGGGACCACTACCGGGCAGCTCAACCCTGCAGCCCGCGCAATTGCCGGCGAGTCCGCAGGCTTCGAGAGGACCACGGTTCTTTGCGGGGGACCACTGACAAACGTCGCTGCTGCCCTTCGTCTGGACCCTTCACTTGCCGGCAGGGCAACCCTGGTCTGGGTGGGCGGGACTTTGGTTGACGCGGGCCGGGGAGAATACAACTCCCAGACCGATCCTGCAGCAGCCGCGGAAGTCCAGGCGTCCGGCATGCCGCTTGTCCGGATCCCTTGCGAGGAGTACACCCGAATGAGCGTTTCGGTGGACGCAGTCAAGAATGACCTGGCTGCCGCATCCGCCGTCGGCTCATGGCTGGCGGAGCGGCTCCTGGACGTGCCGCCCTTTGTGCAACTGGGGGCCACGCTGATTCTCGGCGATAGCGTTTTGGTGCCGTTTGTTCCCGCCTTCGATGCGCTTGCCCCAGGGGTTGCCGCGGGAACAGTAGTGCATCACCACGTCAATCCTGCCCGGTTGTGGGGCGACCTTATCCAGGGGCTGGCGGGACGAGCCGGTTAGTCCATACCTGCTGCAGGCACAGCGGATTTTGGCCTCTGGATCGTGTTGTTGCCGCATGGTACTTTGACCCTCTTACGTCGCTTACCGGAAGCGATCCAGGAGGAGGCCAGCTCATGAGTGATACCAATTCCGCCGGAACGAACGCGGACGTCGTGGACATCCTGACCAGCGACCACAAGGACATGGTCGCATTGATCGGTCAGATCAAAAGCACGCAGGATGGCACCGCGCGCAGGGACCTTGCGGACACCCTGATTGCCGAAGTCATGCGCCATGCCGTCGCGGAGGAAATGTACGTCTATCCCGCCATTGAGGACCACGTGCCCAACGGAAAAGAAGAGGTGGAGCACGACAAGAAGGAGCACGACGACATCGTCAAGCTGATGAAGCGGCTGGAAAAGGTTGATTCCTCCGACCGGGAGTTTATGGAACTCGTGGGTGAGCTTGAGGGACAGCTGACCCATCACGCCAACGACGAGGAGAGCGAACAGTTTCCAAAGCTCCGCCTGCACATTCCCCGTGAAAAACTCGTTGATTTGGGGCAGAAAGTAGAGAAAGCGAAAAAGCTGGCACCCACCCGGCCGCACCCCAGCGCCCCGCATTCGGAGCTGTTCCACAAGACGGTGGGACCGGGCGTTGGCATGGTGGACCGGCTCCTGGACAAGCTCACTCATCGTCAGACAGGCTCGAAGGACCACTGACAGGCTACTTATGACTTCCGGGCGGGTTGCCTTGGTGGCGGGGCCAGCCGCGCATAAGTTGGCAGGAGTTCTTTGTATACCAGCCGACACCAGGAGGGGTCATGAGCGACGGCGCCATGGACAGCACCAGCCCAACGAACAGGCCGGCAGCGGCCGCGCAGCAGCAGGCAGCGTCAAAGGCCGGCCACGCCGACCGGATTGATGACGACGGCGGCCGCCCCGCCAAGTGGCGCATCATCGGGCCCGGCCTGGTGGTCGCCGCCACCGGCGTGGGCGCTGCTGACATGGTGGCCACTTTGGTGGCGGGCTCCCGGTACGGTTACGGCCTGTTCTGGGCTGTCATCGTTGGCGTGGTCCTGAAGATCATCCTCGTTGAAGGCGCCGGACGCTACACGCTGGCAACCGGAAAAACGATCTTCGAGGGTTGGCGTTCCCTCGGCAAGTGGACCACCTGGTACTTCGGGCCCTACATCATGATCTGGGGCTTCGTCTACGGAGCCACTGCCATGTCCTCCGCCGCCCTGCCACTCGCGGCCGTGTTCCCGGTCCTGCCGCTGTGGGCGTGGGCCATCCTGATGGGTCTGGCCGGTTTCGCGATGGTGTGGTGGGGCAAGTACGCCACCTTCGAGAAGATCACGGCCGTGCTGGTGGGCATGATGTTCGTGACCGTAGTGGGCCTGGCCATCATTGCCGCGCCAAACATTCCGGAAATGCTCACCGGCCTGATCCCGATGATTCCCTCGACCGACGGCGGCATCTTCTACACGCTCGCCCTGGCCGGCGGTGTGGGTGGAACCATCACGCTCGCCGCCTATGGATACTGGCTCCGCGAAAAGGGCTGGTACACCCCCAAGTGGATGAAGGTCATGCGGATCGACAACTCCATGGCCTACGTCATGACCGGGATCTTCGTGATCGCCATGCTCATCGTGGGTGCCGAGGTGGTCCGCTCCGCCGGTGTTTCCCTCAGCGCAAGCGATGAAGGGCTGCTGGATCTCTATGACGTCCTGAAAGCGGAGTACGGCGACGTGGTGGGAACGGGGTTCCTCGTCGGTTTCTGGGCCGCATCGTTCTCCTCCATCATCGGCGTCTGGAATGGCGTTTCCCTGATGTTCGCCGACTTCTGGGGCAATATGCGCGGCAAGGAATCCGGACACCCCGATACCCGGGTGGGCGGCAAATACTTCAAGTTCTACATTCTGTGGCTCACGTTCCCGCCCATGATCCTCTTCGCCCTGGGCCAGCCCATCGGCCTGATCCTGCTCTACGGTGCTTTGGGTTCACTGTTTATGCCGTTCCTGGCACTGACCCTGCTCGGCCTGCTCAACGGCAGGCGGATCCCCAAGGCCTGGGCCAACAAGCTGCACTCCAACATTGCGCTGGGAGTGTGCGCCCTGCTGTTTGTCGTCCTGGGCATCCGCCAGTTCTGGACTTCCCTTTCGCCGCTCTTCGGCGGGTAGGGAAGGCGGGGCAGTGCAAGGGCGTTGCCGGAGAAGCCGCATCGAGTGAGAGAGCGTTGCCGGAATAGCCGCATCGAGTGAGAGAGCGTCACCCCTCGGAGTGGGTCCGGACGTCCGGGCTGACCTCCGCGTGGTGGCCCAGGTTCCTGGACACCGCACGTGCCGTCGCCCGGACCGCCGGAGCGAGCACGTTGGGCGGGGTGGAACCATCGGGCACCACGATCGACAAGGCTGCCACCACGGAACCCTGTGCGTCGAACACCGGCGACGCCACGGATACGGTCTTTGACGGGTACGAGCGCCGGATCATGGCTATCCCTGTCCGGCGGACATCGGACAGGGTGCGGCGCAGCTGGCCTTCCGGCATGTTCTCCACCCCGGGTTCACTCTCCGGCGGCTTCCGCAGGGTGGCTTCCTGGAACTGCTGGTCGGCGCCCGCCAGCAGCACCAGCCCAACGGCGGTGGACCGCAGCGGGGCGCGCCCGCCCACCCGGTACGCCACTTCCGTTGCGTCCTTCGAGGAAAGCCGTTCAATCAGCACCGCCTCCTCATTATCACGCACGGCCAGCAGGACGTGATGGCGGGTCACTTCGAAAAGGTCCTCGAGGTAGGGCAGCGCGATCTCACGCACGCCGTGGCCCCGCGGCGACAGTGAGGCGACTTCCCACAAGCGAACCCCCACGACGTAGCGGCCGTCGTCGAGCCGTTCCAGTGCGCCCCAGGCAACCAGCCGGGCTATCAGGCGCAGGGCTGTGGGCGCCGGCATCCCTGCATGGCGTGCGAGCTCGGACAGGGTCAGTGCCCGACGGCGGTCGGAAAAGACTGCGAGCAGGCTCAGCGCCCGGTCGATGACAGGTTCGCCCTGCTTGGGCCGCTTCCCGCGGGCGGGAGTGCTGTCGGTGTCCGGGGTGACAGTCATGGCGAAGGGTCCTTGTGCCGTTGGGGGTTTCGGACGGGAGTCCGTGAGCTGGAACACAATATCATTCCAACCAATGAAAGATGGCTGTGGAAGGCTTGCTGCCGGAAACGAAGCTGGAATCTCAGTTGTCCCACGTTCAGGAGCCTCCTGCATGACCTCCATCAGTCTCGACGCCGACGTCGGGGAAACACTTCCGGCCCCGTACGCGCCAACCCGGCTTCGCGTGGAGCACCTCCGGGAGGCCATGGGTATTACCAGTACGGCGCCGCGGCTCAGCTGGACTCCGCCGGCGGGCGCCATCTCGCAGGTTGCCTACCGGATCACGGCCAGCAACGGCTGGGACACCGGCCGGGTCGAGTCTGCCGACCACATCCTGGTGCCGTATGCCGGCCCGGCGCTGGAGTCGCGCAGCGGGTTCGAGTGGCGGGTGCGGACCTGGACAACGAACGCGGACAGCGCGGAAACACAAAGCGCCTGGTCCGAGGCGATGGCTGTGGAGCTCGGACTCCTGCACACCGCCGACTGGACAGCGCAGTGGATCGGCCCCGACGAACAGGTTGTCCCGGCTCCGGGAGAACGCCCCGGTTACGCCCTGGACAAGGCTTTCAGCCTGGACGCAGCCCCTGAATCCGCCCGTGCCTACGCCACCGCCCACGGCATCTACGAGCTGTTCCTCAACGGACAGCGGATCGGCGACCAGCAGCTCACCCCCGGCTCCACCAGCTACAACACCCGCCTGCAGGTACAGGCGTACGACATCGCGGCGCTGCTCCGCCCCGGCATCAACACCCTCCGGGCCGTCCTCACCGACGGTTGGTACCGAGGCACCTTCGGGTACACGCGCGACGCCGATATGTACGGCACCCGCACCGCCCTCCTGGTGCAGCTGGAGATACTGTCCGCGGGCAGCAGGACGGTTATCGGCACCGATGAGTCCTGGCTGGTATCGCCAACGGAGATCCTCACCGCCGACCTGATGGCCGGGCAGCGGGTGGACTTCCGGCGGCCGGGCAACGCGGCAGCAAACGGAAGCGGCGTACAGCACGCGAGGGCCGCCGTCGTCCGCAACGGCAGCTACGAAACCCTGACCGGCCCGGTGGCGCCGCCCACCCGGATCGTCGAAGAGCTGACGCCGGTATCCGTCACCCGGCTCAGCAGCGGTCATCAGGTGGTGGACTTCGGCCAGAACATCCACGGCTGGGTGCGCCTCACCAGGCTTGGCGCGCCGGGAGAGACGGTCACGCTCGCCTACGGCGAGGCGCTGGATTCCGGCGGCGACGTGGGCCAGGACCATCTGCGGCCGCACGATTTCCGCAACCCCGGCCAGTTCCTGGCAGCGGGGCAGGTTGACGAGGTGTCGGCGTCGGGCGCTCCGGGGGAAGTGTTTGAACCGCGGCACACCACCCACGGCTTCCAGTACGTCTCCGTGCAGGGCCTCTCCCCGGATCTGACGGCGGAGGACATCACTGCCTGCCTGGTCCAGACCGACCTGGAGCCCCTGGGCACCTTCACCTGCAGCGATGAGCGCCTGAACAAACTCCACGACATTGTGCAGTGGAGCTTCCGGGACAACGCCTGCGAAGTTCCCACCGACTGCCCGCAGCGGGAAAAGGCGGGCTGGACCGGGGACTGGCAGCTGTTTATACCCACTGCTGCATATCTCTTCGACGTTGCAGGGTTCTCCCGGAAGTGGCTCAACGATGTCCGGGCTGACCAATGGGCGAACGGCGTCGTCGCCAATATCTCGCCGTCGCCCGGTCCGGACGCCACTTCTGTGGACTTCATGGCCTTCGTTAACGGCTCCGCCGGCTGGGGCGACGCCATCGTGATGGTGCCCTGGGAGCTGTACCTGGCCACCGGCGACGCCGGAGTCCTCGCCGAGAACTGGGAAGCGATGAAGCGCTGGCTGGACTTTGTCCGGACCACCGCAGAGTCCCGCCGGCACCCGGACCGTGCGGCCGCCAGCCAGGTTCCAGCTCCGCACGAACAGTACCTCTGGGACACCAGTTTCCACTGGGGCGAATGGATGGAACCGGACGGCCCTGAGCCGGACCTGTTCGCCGCCCGTTCCGCAGACCACGGCATT
The DNA here is from genome assembly GCF_024494415.1 of Pseudarthrobacter sp. R1. Taxonomy (NCBI): domain Bacteria; kingdom Bacillati; phylum Actinomycetota; class Actinomycetes; order Micrococcales; family Micrococcaceae; genus Pseudarthrobacter; species Pseudarthrobacter sp. R1. Next base: position 326,607 of record NZ_JAMKFI010000007.1, read on the forward strand.
GTGGCCACCGCCTACTACCGGAACACCACGGCCCTGATGGCGAAGATTGCGCGGGTTCTGGGCCACGTGGAGGAAGCCGCCGCGCTCGCCGGACTCTCCGAGAACGTCCGGCAGGCCTGGGAAAGGGAATACCTGGACCCGGCCGGACACGTCACCCAGCCCAGCCAGGCCAACTGCGTCCGCGCGCTCGCGTTCAACCTTGCCGGTCCCGGGCAGCGCGCCGCCGTCACCGCCCAACTGGTCTCGCTGATCAGGGCGGCCGGCACCCACGTGGGGACCGGCTTCCTGGCCACGCCCTACCTGCTGCCCGTCCTCGCCGACAACGGCGAACCGGACCTGGCCTACGAGCTGCTGATGCAGGACTCGGAACCTTCCTGGCTGGTGATGGTGGACCGCGGCGCAACCACCATGTGGGAGCTGTGGAACGGCATCGATGCCGGGGGCAGCCCGCACCAGTCCCTGAACCACTACAGCAAGGGCGCCGTGGTGTCCTTCCTGCACCGCTACACTGCAGGACTGAGGCAGGCTCCCGGGAGCGCAGGCTACGAGAGGATCATCATCGAGCCGCGCCCCGGCGCCGGGCTAACGTCCGCGGCCACCTCGCATCAGGGACCTCACGGCCTGATTGAGGTGGAGTGGACAGCGTGCGACGGCGGGCTGCAGCTTCGCGCCACCGTCCCCTTCGGCACCACCGCCGAAGTCCGGCTCCCTGGCCAGCCTGCCGTCGCCGCCGGACCCGGAAAGCATCACTTCACCGCCACCGGCGGAACCCACGCAACACCCGAGCTTGCAAGGAGCGCACCATGAGTGTCAACGAAGCCACCGCCTACGAAACCGAACCCCTCGACCCCGCCCGGCCAGGGGGTGTGGACGTACCCCCGTTCCCCGTCTTCGACGCTCCGGGCGTCCCGCAGGAGGTCTCGGACGCTTCCGCGGTGCACCGCGAAGTCACCTATGCGCGGGCTATCGGGTTCCGCCCACTCAAGATGGACATCTGGCTTCCGCGGCAGGCGATGGGACCGGTGCCGCTGGTGGTGTGGGTCCACGGCGGTGCCTTCCAGCTGGGTGACCGCCGGGAGCTGCCGCCCACCTTTGCGCCGGACTCGGTGTTCCGCCTGCTGAACGAGGCAGGAATTGCCTGCGCCACCGTGGACTACCGGCATTGCCTGGAGGCGCCCTTCCCGGCACAGCTGCATGACCTGAAGGCGGCAGTCCGCTACCTGCGGGAATTCGCAGGGCAGCTCGGCATCGATCCGGAACGGTTTGGCGCCTGGGGTGAATCCGCGGGCGGCCACCTCGTGGCATTGCTGGGCCTGACCGGAAGCAGGGAGGACCTGCACGGCGGGCTCGGGGCGCAGGGGCACTCAAGCGGCATCAGCGCCGTCGTCGATTTCTACGGCGTCTCCTCGCTCGTGGACATCCCGCCCATGAACACTCCGGAGGGCCTGTTCCCGCCGGCCTTGACTGCCGCCGTTCCGGCGGGGATGCCGATGCAGCCGGAATACATGCTGGTGGGTGGCTCAGACGATCCGGTTCTCCTGGCCGCGGCTAGCCCGGTCAGTTACGTGACCGCCGGTGCACCGCCGTTCCTGCTGATCCACGGCGACAGGGACGGCCTGGTGCCGCATTCGCAGACCGACATCCTGGCAGCCGCGCTTGCGGACGCTGGAGTGGCGCACGAGGTGGTCACCATCAAAGGCGCGGACCACTGCTTCTTCGGCGCGGAGGACCAGCTGGATGCCATCCTCGCGGCCGCCGTCGGCTTTTTCACAGAGAAGCTCCGGCCATGACAGCCCGGCGGCAGGAGCCACCCGCTCCTGCCGATGACGTAGCGCTGGCGCCCGATGCCGGATTCGCCGAGTACTTGGCGGCACCGGAGGGTCCGGACGCACCATCCGGACAGGTGGGCCCGGACGTTCCCATCCGCACTGTCACCACTGAGGGCCGGCATGGTCCGGTGGCCATCCGAATCTACGGGGAGCCGGCCGCCACGGCTGGAGCGGCGCTGGTGTGGCTTCACGGCGGGGGCTTTGTCAGCGGCAGTGTAGACATGCCGGAGTCGGACTACCTGGGCCGGGTGCTGGCCTCCTTGGGGACCCCGGTGCTGTCGGTCGATTATCGGCTGGCGCGCGACGGCGTGCACTTCCCGGTGCCCCACGAGGACGCATTGACCGGGTGGTTCTGGGCCCGCAGGAATGCCTCGCGGCTGGGCCTGGATCCGGAACTGCTGTGCCTTGGCGGAGCGGGCGCTGGCGGAAACCTGGCCGTGGGTGCCGCACTGTACCTGACCGACGCCGGAAAGCCGCTCCCCGCGAAGCTCCTGCTGGCCTATCCCTTCCTCCACGCCGAGTTGCCCGCTCCTGCGGGCGGGCTGGATGAAGATGTGATGGCCACGCTGCCCAGGCATCTCCGTTTCACGCTTGAAGACTGTCTACGGAATGCCGAGAACTATGTGGGCGGGCCGGTGAGCATGGCGTCCTCCTATGCCATGCCCGGCTACGCCGACCCGTCGGGGCTGCCGCCGACGGCCATCGTCGCCTGCGAGTACGACGACGTCCGCGGTTCCTCGGAGCTCTTCGCTGCCAATCTCGGGCAGGCCGGCGTTCCGGTGTCCTATTTCCTGGCCCGCGGCGCCGTCCATGGCCACCTCAACCATGCGGCAGGCAGCCCGGAGGCGCAGCCCGTCCTGGATTTCCTGGCCCAGGAGCTGGCCTCAGCGAAGCTGTTTCACTCAGTGAAACCAGCCACGCGGGACGGACTCCCGGTGGGCCAAAGTTGAGTAGTGACGCGGTCCACACCGGTGGCCCGGCGCATGAAGGGAATGGCGCGGTAGGACATGGAGTCAACGATGACGGCAGGGAAGGTTCTCAAGGGGATCGAGTTCGCTCATCCCGGGGGCTCGGCTCCGCTGCTGCTCGATCTCTACCTTCCCCCGACCTCGAAGCAGCCCGGGTCCTCACCGGCGGTGGTCCACTTTCATGGCGGCGGCTGGCGCGTGGGCGGCCGGTCCTCCCTCGGCCCCCAGGTGGACTCCCTGGGCCTCAGCCCGATCGAGCGCCTTGTGGAGGCCGGTTTCGTGGTGGCTTCGGCCGACTACCGCCTGAGTTCCGTGGCGCATTTCCCTGCCCAGTTGCTGGACGCAAAGGCCGCAGTTCGCTGGCTTCGGGCGCATGCCGCCAGCTACAACGTGGACCCGGACCGCATCTACGCCTGGGGTGATTCGGCGGGAGGCCACCTGGCCAGCCTGGTGGGACTGACGGCAGGGTCCGCAGAATTTGGCGACGAGTCGGCCGGCAACGCAGGCATCAGCGACACCGTTGCCGCCGTCGCCGCCTGGTATCCGCCCACCGACCTCCTCCGCATGGGCGGACAAGCCCTGCCCAACGCCCTCGCCAGCGCTGACGATCCGGGCTCCCGCGAGGCACTCCTCCTCGGCGCCCAACCGGCCGACGCGCCGGAAAAGGCAGCAGCTGCCAGCCCGCTGACCTACGCCGGGAATCACGCCCCGCCGTTCTTCCTGGCGCATGGCACGGGGGACCGGTTTGTCCCGCCGGCCCAGTCCGCCACGCTCGCTGCGGCGCTGGAAGCCGTGGGCACCGACGTCGAACTTTTGCTGATCGAAGACGCTGACCACATGTGGCAGCTGCCGGGGCAGGACCCCTCAGCTGCCATAAAAGCCACAGACGCCACCATCGATTTCTTCCGCCGCCAGGCGCGCAAGCCCTGACCTAAGACAACCCCGGCACGTCAGCCGGGGCAAGACCTGAAAGGCCCTCCTATGCAGTTTGTTGGCATCCATCACCACGGCGAATCGTGGGCCGCGGCCCTGGTGGATTCGCACCTTGTCCCGCTTGCACCGGTTTCAGAATTCTGGACCGATCCCGCCGGCTGGCAGGACAAGGCGGCCACCCTAACGGCCGACGCCGGCACCTCGCTTGAGCGCGGAAGCGTCACCGAAGTGCCGCTCGTCCCCGCCTCCGCCCGCGTGATTTGTGTGGGACTGAACTACAAGGCGCACGCCGCCGAAGGCAGCTACAAGGACCAGGACCTGCCTGCGTACCCCACCCTGTTCGGGCGCTGGACGGCGTCGCTCTCGGTGGGCAACGTCCCCGTTCCCGTGCCCGCCGGCGAAGACGGGCTGGACTGGGAAGGCGAAGTGGCTGCCTACATCGGCCGGCGCGTGGAATCGGCAGACGAAGCCGAGGCTGCGGACTCCGTCTTTGGCTACTCCACCTTCAACGACCTCACCGCACGCCGCGCGCAGAAACTCACCACCCAGTGGACGCTCGGGAAGAACGGGGACTTCACCGGACCGCTGGGACCCCTGGTCAGCCGGGACGAGGTGGGTGACCTCCGGGACGGACTGCAGGTGCGGACCCGCGTCAACGGCACCGAGGTCCAGAACGGCAACACCCGGGACATGGTCTTCTCCGTCCCGGCCATCATCTCCCTGATCAGCCAGACCCTGACGCTCCACCCCGGAGACGTCATCGCCACCGGCACCCCCGAAGGCGTGGGGTATGCCCGCACCCCGCAGTGGCTTCTGCAGCCCGGCGACACCGTGGAAGTGGAAATCGACAAGCTCGGAACCCTGGCCACTCCCGTGGGCGAGCTGTCCCTGCGGAGCCGTGCCTGATGGTCACCCATCACTTCGCCTCCCCGGACAAGCTGCCGGCAGAGACGCAGATCCTGATCTCCGGCGGCGGACCCAGCGGCCTTTTCCTGGCACTGGACCTGGCCTCCCGCGGCATCCCGAGCCTGGTGGTGGAACCGCGGGATTCGGTGGACCACGCCCGCCCCCGGGCCAAAACCACCAACGCCCGCACCATGACCCACCTGCGCCGGCTCGGGCTGGCGAACGCATTGCGGGCCGCTTCTCCGCTGCCCGTGGACTATTCGCAGGATGTCAGCTTCTGCACCGGCCTCACCGGACTTGGGGCGCACGAACTGCGCAGGTTCCGGAACGCCTTCCAGCTGGTGCCTGGCCGCTACGGTCCCCAGCCGGAGTGCGGCCAGCAGGTCCCGCAACCCGTGCTCGAAGAAGTGCTGCGCGCTGCCGTTGCGGAGTCGCCGTTGGTGACGATGCTGACGGGTTGGAGGGTGGAGACGGTGGAGGCCGTTGACTCCGGGCCGCTCGAGGCTGGCCAGGCAGTGGTGTTGATCGACGCTTCCGGCACCACGCACCGCATCGTCGCTGACTTCGTGGTCGGAGCCGACGGCGCTTCCTCCGTCGTGCGACGCAGCCTCGGGGTCCGCCTTGAAGGCGGTTCCGCTGCGTTGTCCAACATCAGCATCCTGTTCACGTCCGAGGGGCTCGCCGCCGCCGTCGAACTGGACCCGGCCGTCCAGTACTGGGTGGTCGGCGCGGACACCTCCGGAATGGTGGGACCGATGGACCTCGAGGGTACGTGGTGGGCCATCATCCAGGGTGTGGATCCGCAGGAGACGGTGGATGAGGCCGAGGCGGCTGCTATGGTCCGTTCGCTGGCGGGTGCCGAGGTGGATATCAAGGTGCTGGCCACGGATCCCTGGACGGCACGCATGCTGCTGATGCCCCAGTACCGCCGCGGGGGAGTGTTCCTGGTGGGCGACGCCGCGCACCTCAATCCCCCGTGGGGCGGGCACGGCTTCAACACCTGTGTGGGGGACGCCGCAAACCTTGCCTGGAAGCTCGCCGCCGTGCTGGCAGGGTGGGCAGGCGCAAACCTGCTGGACAGCTACGAAGCGGAGCGCCGCCCCGTGGCTGCCCGCACCATCAGCGACGCCGCCACCAACGGCAAGGCGCTCGCGTACCACTTCGCAGACCCGGAGCTCCTCAACGACGGCGCTGCGGGCGCCGCAGCACGGGAAGCGGCCCACGAAGCCCTGGCGGTAAAACAAAGCGAGTTCGACTCCCTGGGCCTGGTCCTCGGGTACGCGTACGGGGACTCGCCGGTGGTGGTCCCGGACGGATCGCCCGTTCCGGTGGAGGATCCCGTGGTCTACGTTCCGTCGGCCAGTCCGGGCGCCCTGCTGCCGCACGCCTGGCTGGACGATGCCACCTCCGTCTACGACCTGTTGGGCAACGGCTTCACCCTGCTTGTTGACGCTGCGGCGCTGGCCGGCGGGCCAGCCACCAAAGTCTTTGCTCCCGTGGTGCGTGCCGGGAACCGGAACGGTATCCCGGTGGCGATTGCCGCCGTCGGGCCTTTCGATGACGGGACGGAACCGTCCGAGCTGTGGGGCGCCCACGCGGTGCTGGTCCGCCCGGACCAGCATGTTGCCTGGCGGGGGAGCTCGGCAGAGGCGGCAGCGGCCGCCCTTGCCGTGGCTGCGGGCTGGCCCTTGCCGGAAGACCAGCAGCAAGAGCAGCACATCGAGCAGGAAGGGAAGGCCCGTGTCCGCGTCGTCGTTCCGTGATTATCTTTTTGCCCCTGACCACCCGCGCGTGGCGGAGATCCGCGGCCTGGACGCGCGGGAGTACGCGGAGGCGGCTACCAGGGATTCCTTTGCCGGGCCAATGATCGAGGGCTGGAAGAAGCTGTATCCGCAGCCTTTTACAGGCATCACGAACGACGGCGTCCTCCGTCCCGGGCTGTACCCGCTGGCTCCGGCGCGGGCAGGGGAGGAGGCGCCTACCGCACAGATGGTGGCCGCGGCCCGCAAGCTCCTGGACGCCCTGACCCTGGAGCAGGCGTCCAGGTTGAGCTACGCCGTGGACGCGCCCGAATGGCAGAGCTGGGCCAACCCTGAATTTATGCAGCACGATACCGGCCTTCGCCTCGATGAGCTGGAGGGCCCGGTGCGGGACGCCGTGTTCGCCGTGGTGGAAGCGTCGCTCAGCCCGGAAGGCTTCGAGCTGGTGCGCAACCTCATGCGGATCAACGGCTTCCTCGGCGAGCTGGTGGAGCTGCCGCTGCTGATGAATGAGTTCAGCTACAACTTTGCCCTCTACGGGGACCCGTCCGAGACGGTGCCGTGGGGCTGGCAGCTGATCGGCCACCACGCCGCGCTGAACTGCCTGGTGGCCGGAACGCAGCTGGTGATCTCGCCGGTGTTTATGGGTGCGGAGCCGGATGTCATCGACGCCGGGCCGTACCGGGGCGTGGCGGTGTTCAAGGAGCGCATCGCGTTGGCCCGCGGGCTGATGGCGGCGCTGCCTCCTGCGTTACGGGCCGAAGCTACCGTGTATGAGGCAATGGTGGATCCCGCGATGCCTGAGGGGCGCCTCCATGCGGGGGACGAGCGGCACCTCGGCGGGTGCTTCCAGGACAACCGGGTGATTCCTTATGAGGGCATCCTGGTGGCGGACATGCCGGCGGAAGCCCGGGCCATTCTGGACGCCGTGGTGGACGACTTCATCGCGTACCTCCCGGACGGGCCGCGGGCAGCCCGGCGCCGCGAGATCCAGGAGTACTACCACGAGAGCTTTTTCAGCTGGATCGGCGGGTGGGAGGGGCAGGAGGCCTTTTATTTCCGGCTGCAGAGCCCGGTGGTGGTGCTGGAGCTGGACCACCACACGGGAGTTTTCCTCAGCAACGACGAGCCGGCGCCGTTCCACATGCACACCGTGGTCCGCACCCCCAACGGGAACGACTACGGCCGGGAACTGGTGAAGCAGGCGCTCTAAACCGGCGACCTCGCCCTGCGGTTTGAGCGCAAGGAAGGCCCGGACTTTTCGAAAAGTCCGGGCCTTCTTTACTGCTCCCGAAACGCTAGGAGATTTCCAAGGCGATCCGGCGCTGGGGCGGGGGACCCACCACTGTCAGGTCCATCTCGGCCTGGGCACGGCCGAAGCCTTCCATGTCCATGTAAGGCTGGCCGCCCTCGGTGTACATGTAGTCCTCGGTGGGCTTGTTGAAGTACTCAAAGAAGCCGTTGAAGACAGACGGCGTGAGGAAGCCCAGCATCTGGGTGTTGTGGGAGTCCAGCGCGAAGGAGTGGATGGTGCCGGCCGGGGCGTGCACAAAGTCGCCCTTGGTCAGCAGCATCTCCCGGCCATTCGCGTAGAGCCACATGCGGCCCTCGGTAACGAGGAAGTTCTCGGTGTGCTGCTCGTGGAAGTGCAGCGGGATGTAGGGCGTCTTGGCGCCCTTGGTGTGCACGGCGAAGTAGTTCGAGCCGGTGTTGGCGGGCCGGGACAGGTAAGTGAAAATCGTCTGGTAGCTGACCAGCCGCTCACCCTCGTGCGCACTGAGGAAGTAGGGGCTTTGTGTGGGCGGCAGGCCGGCGTCGTGCTTGAAGGACGGTTCCACCCGCTCAACGTCCGGGAACGTGATGCCGAACTCGGCGCCAACCTCTGCCTGTTCCTGGAGGCTGGCCGTATGGCCGGCACGGACGGGCGGGATGTGGGAGTCGATGGGCGTGCCGACGCGCTCGTAGTAGGCCTCGGCGCCGCCGGGCGTCATCCAGTTGAGGAAGCGCGTGTAGTGGCTGGCCATGCGGTAGGCGTGGGGCGTGTTGGGCGGGATGACCACCGAGTCACCGGGGGTGAGGATACGGCTTTCGCCGGGGAGCCAGACGTGCAGGATACCGTCGAAGACATAGAGGGTCTTGTGTTCCACCGCGTGGCTCACGAACGGCGATTCCGCACCCATGCCGCCCGAGATGTAGGCGGCGCTGAAGATTCCGCCGGTGTCCGCCGCGCGGGCGATGACGGTCACGAGCTGGCTGTTGATCTCGTAGCGGGCGCCTTCGCCTGATGCCATGTAGTAGGGGACAGCTTCGCCGGGCAGGGTGTTGGCCACCGGCAGTTGCTGGTTCATTTCCTCCACGCTGAGGGACATGGTTCCTTCTTTCCAGTCGTCCGGCTGCGCCGGAATGTGACCTCCATCATGGCGTGCTATTACTCCGGCCTGGAGCCGGAATTTCATTGGGTGAAAGGCCAGTGTGCTGCTTCAGCCTTTGCTGGGATGCTGGCAGACATGCCTACACCACCAGGAGTACCAGCCGGATGAGCCTTGCCACCACCGTCACCCTCGCCGAAGGAACGGTCCGGGGAACCGCGCTTTCCATCCACGGCGTCGAGGTCCGCCGCTTCCTCGGCATCCCTGACGCAGGTTCCTCCGCCGGGGAGCGCCGTTTCCTGCCACCGGTCCCCGTTCCTGCCTGGGCGGGTGTGCTGGATTGCACGGCGCCTGGCCCTGCGGCGCCGCAGAATCCGGAAACTCCTGCTCCTCCGGGCCGGACGGCCAGGACCTGGAGCGAAAGTGATTGCCTGAACCTGAACGTCTGGGCACCTTCTGCGGGCGGCAGGCAGCTGCCCGTGATGGTGTGGATCCACGGCGGCGCGTACTTGTATGGCTCGGGCAGTGACGGTATGTACGACGGCGCCAATCTCGCGGGTGCCACCGGCACGGTTGTGGTGACCATCAATTACCGGCTGGGCGCGTTGGGCTTGCTGCATCTGGTTGAGCTCCTGGGTCCGGAGTATGCGGACTCCTCCAACCTCGCGCTTCTCGATCAACTGGAAGCATTGCGCTGGGTCAGGAAGAACGTTGCCGCGTTCGGCGGGGACCCGGGGAACGTAACGATCTTCGGGGAGTCGGCGGGTGCTGCCGCCGTTGGGACCCTGCTGGGAATGCCTGCTTCCCCTGGCTTGTTCCGTCGGGCGATCATGCAAAGCGGCACCGCTGAGAGGTACCGCAGTGCCGGGGAGTCCTCCCGCATCAGCCTCCAATTCCTGGAATTGTGCGGGCTGGATCCGGCTGGCGCAGGCGAACTCCTGACACTTCCGGTGGAGCGGCTGCTCGAGGCGCAGGAGAAGCTGGACCAGCGGGCTGGGGCGGAAACGTTCGCGGTTTCGCTGCCTTTCAAGCCCACCGTGGGGACACCCTCCCTTCCGGTGCCTCCGCTCGAGGCGATCCGGAACGGCCTGAACGCTGACGTGGACCTGCTGATCGGGACGAACCTGAACGAGGGGTCCTTCGCGGTGGAAATGCGCCCGAAGAACCCCACGGAGCCTTCGTACGAGGGCCGGGCCGCCTCATTGCTGGCGGAGGCCGGTGCCCCTGGGCGCGAGGCGGAGTATGGGCAGGCGCTTGCCTCGGCGTTGAAAGGTGAACCCAGTGGAAAGCAGCTGCTGGAAGCGGCCATTTCCGACGTCGTATACCGGCAGCCCAGCAACCGGCTGTTTGATGCCCGCCACGGCTCCGAGGGTAAGACCTTTTCTTATCTCTTCACTTGGCGGAGTCCTGCCATGGGCGGGAAGCTGGGGGCTTGCCATGCCCTGGACGTCCCGTTCGTGTTCCGGCAGCTCGGGTCGCCTGAGGCCGAGTTCCTCACGCGGGGGAGGGCGCCGGAGAGTTTGGGCGACATGATGAGCACTGCTTGGGCGCTCTTCGCGTCTGCTGGCCAGCCCGCGGCTCCCGGTTTGCCGGATTGGCCGGAGTGCGGGCCCAGCCGTAGAACGATGATTCTGGATGAGCTGCCCCGTCTGGAAGAGGACCCCCGCCGGGACCTGCGCCAGTTCTGGGCGGGGGTCTGAACCGGCTGTACCCTACGCCTTCGTCAGCCGGTACCGCTCGATTTGTTTGAGCCGCCGCAGGAGGCTGTCGCGGCGCGGGTGCGGGACGGCGTCGGCCGCTTCGGCCGTGAGGTCAATGTGTTTTGTGCCGTACTGCCACAGCAGCAGGTCATCGAGCAGCCGGTCCGGACCGGGGGAGTAGCGGTGGTCCAGGGCCTTGCGGACTTCGGTGATGCGGTTGGCGCTCAGCAGCCCGGCGAGCTGCATGGTCTGGTTAAGTCCGTGTGCGGCGAGGAGCTCCGCGGCCCAGCCCCAGTCGTCATCCACCTTGCGGTCCACATGCGGGAGCAGGGTGCGCCACACGTCGCGGATCCGGTTGGGTGTCAGCGGCGCGGCGCCCTCGCCCTCAGTGTCCCAAAAGCTGCGCACTTCCTCGTACCGTTCATGCAGGTCCGCGAAGGCCGTTTCCACCGTTTCCAGCATCGCCGCCGTGGCCGTGAACTGCCGGTCGAAGTGCGGCGTCCAGGCGCGCGGGTCCTCGGCCTTGAACCGGATGTCGTGCTCGATCTCGCTCCAGGCGTGCGCAAAAATCGTGCGGATCTGGCATTCAAAGAAGTAGCTGCCGTTGGGCTGGGCATCCGGGTTGAAGACCTGCTGGTACTCCTTGACGGCCTCGTTCTGGATGGTCCGCAGGATCAGGTGCCGGCTGGAATAGCCGTAGGTGCCGGACTCGATGGAGCCGATGTCCTTCTCCCGGTCCCCGCGGCAGTCGAACAGCTGCCGCTGCCGCTTGATGATGTTGGCCACCGCGGCATTCTCGGCCGGCAGCTTGGTGATCACCCTGATGCCCACCATGTCATTCAGCGTCCGGAACGGGTCCGGGAACTTCAGCACCGGCGGACCGCCCGGCTCCAGCGGCTCCTCGATCCGGGAAATCTTCTCCTTGAACGATTCCACCGTTTTGGTGCGCCCGGTGACGAACAGCGGGGTGACCTCACTGTCCTTCAGCATGTCCCGCATCAGCAGCAGGACATCCCGCGTTACCAGTTTCAGGGCAGGCCGGACGCGCTCATAGATCTCCACGTTCTGCTGTACAGATTCGCGCAGGATAGGGTCCAGGCTGTCCCAGTTACTTGGCATAGTCCCAGCTTACGGCCGGGCACAGACAGAACGACGGCGGCTGGAACCGTCAGCGTTCCGCGGCAACAGTGGATCCGCGCACCACGAGTGAACTCTCCAGCGTGGCCCCGGTCTGCTCCAGTACCTTTCCCTCCATCAGGCGGCGCAGCTGCTCCCCGGCCTTAAGGCCCAGCGAAGTGGCGGGCAGGTGGACGCTGGTGAGGCCGGGATTGCTCGTGGCCGAATAGGGGAGGTCATCAAAGCCGGCCACCGCCAGCTCCTCGGGTATCCGCACCCCTGCCACGCGCGCCTCCTGCAGCACGCCGTAGGCGTGGGTATCGGTACCGCAGACGACGGCGGTCACCCCCTCGCGCTGCCACGCCGGCCAGGCGGATGCGAACGCGGCGGCCGCCGTGCCGACGTCGATGGTGGTGCTGATGATGCGGTCCTGCCCTACGCTGATGCCGCGGGCCGCCGCCTCCTCCAGGAAGGCTTTCCGCCGCAGGGCAAAGGTTTCCGTGCCGGTGACGCTGTCCACGTACGCCGCCTCCCGGTGCCCGGCGTCGGCGAGGTGCGCTGCGAGTTCCCGCGCTCCGCTGGCCACGTCCAGGTTCACCGACGGCGCGTACGCCTCCAGCCCGGGAGCGTCCAGCAGGACTAGCGGCGACGGCGACGCGAGGTCTTCGAGGAAGCCGGCGCTGGGCGCGTCCACCAGCAGCCCGGCCGGACGCAGGGACATCAGCCGCCGGACGTCGTCGGCCTGGGGGAACTCGCCCGCCTCGGTGACCGACAACAGCAGCTGGTACTGCGAACCCAGGGACTCCCGCACTCCGGCGATCACCTTGGCGAAGAACGGGTTGGAGATGTCCGGCGCCACCAGGATCACGATGGAGCTCACGCCTTTGGCGAGGGAACTGCCGATGCCGTCCACCACGTAGCCGAGTTCGGCGATGGCCTCCCGGACCCTGGAAACGTTGTCCTCGGAAACACGGCCCGCAGTCTTGCCGTTGGCCACCAGCGAGACGGTGGCGGTGGAGACGCCGGCACGGGCAGCGACCATCGCCGCCGTGATCCGCCGCGAACGCGCGGGCTGGTGCGACTGTTCCGCGAATTCCATACTTTGATCGTAGTAGGCGATGGACCAGCTTCAGGTCAGCCGGAGGACAGCACTACCCGTCGAGGCCCAGTTCCTTGATGACCCCTGCCACCCGGCGGCGTTGGTCCACGCTCAGCCCCTGGATCGGCAGGGGCAGGCAGGCCCCCGGAGCCAGTCCGAGCTGCTCCGCGATGGCGGCGACCACCCTGATGCTCCCGCCGAATTCGGCAAACAGGTTCCACAGCGGCGCAAGCCGCCCGGACTCGGCCAGGGCGTCGGCGATTCGGCCCTCCCGTGCAGCCCTGGTGATTCCCAAAGCAAGGGCTGGCAAGGTGCCGCCGATGACGGAGCACCAGGCATCGCACCCGGCCGCCAGCCCGGCGGCGGCGTGTGCATCACCGGAGACGCCGATGGTCACCGACGCCGGGACAACAGCACGGATCTCCTGGAGCCGGGCCGCTGCCTGCTCCAGGCCGCCCGGCACGCCCGGTATCTTGATGGACGCGATCCGCGGCAGCGCGGCGATCCGCCCGTAGAGCTCGGTGCTGAACGTGAAGTGGGTGGTCCCCGGGTTGTCATAGACAACGACGGGCAATGACGTGTGCGCCGTGACCGTCCGGAAGAGTTCAAACACGTCGTCCTCCGTCAGCGGTTGATACGTCATCGGCGCAAGCAGCAGGCCGGCAGCGCCGGCCAGCTCGGCGTTCTCCGCGTTGGCCAGCACCTGCGACGTCCGCAGCGCCCCGATCCCAACAATCACCGGGGTGGAACCGGCATGCTCCACCGCCAGCCGGGCAACACGGCTCCGCTCCTCCCCGCTCAGGTAAGCGTAGGAACCGGTGGAGCCAAGGGCCGTGATGGAATCAACGCCCGCCCAGTGCAGCCGTTTCACCATGCGGACGAACGAAGCCTCGTCCACGCCATCGTGAGCCAGTGGGGTGAGCGGAAACGCGCTCAAGCCAGTGAACATCGGCTCAACCCACAAAGTCGAGATCGGCGGGGCTGGCTGCCTGCTTCCTGGGCGAACGGCGCCTGCCACCGCGCTGCGCCGCGGCACCGGCCAGGACCACCAACAGGATTCCCGCCACCTGGATGGCAGAGGGTTGCTGATGCAGGATGAGCAGTCCGAGGAGGACGCCGACGGCGGGTTCGAGGGCCATCAGCGTTCCAAACGCGGTGGGTGTCATCCTGCGCAGGGCCAGCATTTCCAGCGCGAACGGCAGCACGGGCAACAGCAGGGCCAGCCCGGCGGCGGCAGCCAGAATGTCAAGGCTGAGGTGGCCTGCGGCCTGCGGGATTCCGACGACGGCGGCCGTCACCGCTGCGATGGGCACCGTGAGGGTGAGCGCGCCGATGCCGGTGAACCGGTCGCCGATCCGCTGGGTGAGGAGGATGTAAAAGCCCCAGGCGACGGCTGCCAGGGCGGCGAAGGCGACACCGGCCGGATTGAAGTCGCCCTGCCAGGGCTGGGTCAGCAGGACCACGCCCACCAGCGCCAGCGCAGGCCAGGCGAGGGCCTTCCGGTTGTGGCTGCGGATGGCGGCCACCGTCAGCGGACCCAGAAACTCAATGGCGACGGCGGTCCCGAGCGGTATGTGCTCCACCGCGGCGAGGAACCCGATGGTCATCACGCCAGTGGTAATCCCGAGGCCGAGCAGCGGCAGCACGTCCGGACGCCGGATGGAGCGCAGCGGCGGTCGGCCAATCGCGAGCAGGATGATCGCTCCCATGCTCAGGCGCAGCCACGCGGTGCCGGCCGGGCCCACGTCCTCGATCAGGCCCACGGAGAGGGCTGAGCCCAACTGGACCGAGAGGATTGCGGTGACGGCCAGCCCCCACGGCGGTACCGGAACGTTTCGCTTGAGCATGTCAGTTTCCTTCGGTGGTTGATGGGTCCGTGGCGTTAACTTCCGGGCGGTGCCCTGAGCCAACGCCCGGTTCGAAGACCGCCAGCGAGAACGTGGCCGGTTCGTTGGCCGGGTTGGCGTATGAGTGCTCGACGTCGCCAGGGAAGGAGACGGCGTCACCGGCCTCAAGGACGAAGGTTTCGCTGGCAACCACAACCGTGACGGATCCCCCGCGGACCTGGAGCAGTTCCTTGGTCCCGGCTGCGTGGGCTTCGCTCTCGTGCCGGTCACCGGGCGTTAGGGTCCAGTCCCACAGCTCAACCACGTCGGGGGACTCAGTTCCGGCCACCAGCACGCCGCGGCCGCCGGAGGCAGAACTCCAGAGGGCTGCGCCGTTGCCGCTCCGGGTGACCGTCACGGGCCTGGGCTGCGGCGAGTCCACCAGGGCCGGCAATCCGATGCCCAGGGCGTCACTGATTCGAAGCAGGGTCCCCACGCTGGGATTCGCAGCGCCCTGTTCGACGTTGACCACCATGCGGCGGCTCACTCCCGCGGCTTCTGCCAGCTGGTCCAGGGTCCAGCCCCGCGACTGGCGTTCCTGCCGGACCCGGCTGCCGATCGCCGCCGCCAAGGCTGATGTGCTTTTATCCATTAGTGCATCATACTGCACCTTTAGTGCACTTCTAGCATGCGCCGGAAGGAGGGGGAGTGTGGGTTGAGGGAGCCCTTCCTTAGGGGGACGCCAGGTGGGACGATGCCCTTATGAGCGATATAAGCGGAGGGGGCACGCGCGATCTTGGTCCCCACCAGCATGCGCATGCGGCACCCAGTACCCAGCAGATGAGGACCGTCGGGCAGCGCCGGCGGGACGCCGAGGAGAAGTTGGAACACCACCTTCAGGAAGCACGCCAAAAGCACGAACATCACGCCGTTGAGGGCGAGCCGGAGGTGGGGCTGGCCGGCACCGTCCAGCCTTAGTACGCCATTCCGCGAAACGGACCGAAAGGAGAACCTGCAGCCCCATAGACTGCGGGCATCAAGCGCTTGACCTGCAGCTACGTCAAGCGCTTGACGTGATGCTGCTAACGGTGCCATGATCTTTCCTGAACGCTTTCGCTCCCCGCGCTGCGGCTAATACACCCGGCGCGGGCCCCAATGACGTGGAGATCATCGTGGAACCCACCGCCCAGTCCCTCAGGGGGCATTCCCCCGACCGCAAGAAAATCATTCTCGACTGCGACCCCGGGCATGACGACGCTGTGGCGTTGCTGCTCGCGCACGGCAACCCGGACATCGAACTGCTGGCCGTCACCACGGTGGTGGGAAATCAGACCCTCGAAAAGGTCACCCGCAACGCGCTGGCCGTCGGCACCATCGCCGGCATCGCCGGTGTTCCCTTCGCCGCCGGCTGCGGGCGCCCCCTCGTCCGCAGCATCGAAACCGCCCCGGACATCCACGGCGACAGCGGCATGGACGGCCCCGCCCTCCCCGAGTCCACCATCGAGCTGGACCCGCGGCACGCCGTCGACCTCATCATCGACACCGTGATGGCCCACGAACCGGGAACCGTCACCCTGGTGCCTACAGCCGGCCTGACCAACATCGCCATGGCGGCCCGCAAGGAACCGCGCATCGTGGAACGCGTAAAGGAAGTTGTCCTGATGGGCGGCGGCTACCACGTGGGCAACTGGAGTGCCGTGGCCGAATTCAACATCATCATCGATCCCGAAGCCGCCCACATCGTCTTCAACGAAAAGTGGCCGGTGGTCATGGTGGGCCTTGACCTCACCCACCAGGCGCTCGCCACCCCGGACGTGGTGGAAAAGATCGCGGCAATCGGCACGAAGCCGGCGAAGTTCGTCACGGAACTGATGGACTTCTTCGCCCATACCTACAAGGACGCCCAGGGCTTCGACTCCCCGCCGGTCCACGATCCCTGCGCCGTTGCCTATGTCATCGACCCCACCATCGTCAGCACCCGCAAGGTGCCGGTAAACATCGAGCTGCAGGGAACCCTGACGCTCGGCATGACGGTGGCGGACTTCCGTGCGCCGGCGCCGGCTGACTGCCACACGAGCGTCGCCGTCGACCTCGACCACGAGAGATTCTGGAACCTCGTCACCGACGCACTGGCCGCCATCGGTGAGCCCCTCGGCCGTGAGGGCGGCAGCATCGCCAACGCGGCCGACGTCGAACGCCGGGAACCTGCCCACCTCACCGCCGGGGGCGTCAAGTAATGGCTGCCACCATTCTCGAACCCAAGGCAACCCGCGGCAACGTCACCGCCCTGATGGTCGCCCTGCTGGCGGCCTGCGTGGCCTTCCAGCTCAACGCTTCCATGCTCAGCCCCGCCCTGGTGACCATGGGCGAGGAGCTCAACACGGACCAGGCCGTCATTGGCCTCTCGCAGACATGGTTCTTTACCGCGGCCGCCCTGTTCTCCCTGTTCCTGCCCCGCCTGAGCGACATTGTGGGCCGCAAAAAGATCCTGGTGGGCATGATGCTGCTCATGGCCGTCGGATCGGTCATCGCAGCCCTCGCCCCGGACGTCACCTGGCTCTTTGTTGGCCGCATCATCCAGGGCGTCAGCGGCCCCACCGTGCCGCTCTGCCTGATCATGCTGCGCTCCGCAGTGAGCAACCCCCGCAAGTACGGGACGCTGATGGGCCTCATTACGGCCGTCAACGGCGGCGTGGCCGGCGTCGACTCCTTTGTAGGCGGCTACTTCGCCGAGCACTTCGGGTTCCGCAGCATCTTCTGGCTCATGGTGGTGCTGGCACTGGTGGCCACCGCACTGATCGCCTTCCTGGCCGGCGAAAGCAAGCCGGCCGCCGGCACGCGGATGGACTGGCTGGGCGTGTTCTTCATCGTTGTTGCCGTGGGTGCGCTGCTGACTGCCCTGAACGAAGGCGCCAAGCTGGTGGGCGCCTTCTCGTCCGGCACCCTGATGCTGAGCCTTGCGCTGGTACTGGTGTCCGCCGTCGCCTTCTATGCCTTCTGGACCGTGGAGAAGCGGGCGAAGCAGCCGATGGTGGAAACCGTGCACCTGCGCCAGCGCTCCACCTGGGCGCCGCTGCTGACCACCACCCTGACCATGACCGGCATTTTCGCCGTCATCAACGGAATCGTCCCCGCCTACGTCCAGGCGGCCGACGGCTTCGGCATCGGGCCCACCGAAATGTCGCTGATCATCCTCACCCCGTACGCCCTGCTGGGGTGGATTGTGGGGCCGCTCAGCGGGAAGCTCGCCCCCGTGCTGGGCTACACCAAGGTGCTGCGGATCGGCCTCCTCGGCAGCATCGCGGCGCTGGCCATCATGGCGTTCTTTGGCCTGGGCAGCCTGCCCCTGATGATCGCCGGCACGGTCTTGCTGGGCATCATGTACGCCGGTACGGTCAACATCATGCTCAACGGACTCGGCGTTGTCCTCTCGCCCGCGGGGAACCCCGGCTTCCTGCCCGGCATGAACGCCGGCGCCTTCAACCTCGGCGCCGGCCTCAGCTTCCTGGTGCTCCCCGCCGTCCTGGTGGCCACCTCCGCCCTGGGTGACGCCAGGGCCTCCTACCTCACGGTGATCGTGGTGGGCCTCGCCCTCACTGTGGCGGCCTTCGCCGCCTCGCTGCTGATCCCCAAACCGATTGAAGCCGAGGTGGCCGAATGAACGCAGCTGCCGTAAAGAACGGCCGGATCGTCGTTGTTGGCTCCCTGAACGCGGACCTGACCATCTACTGTGAACGCCTCCCGCTCCCGGGCGAGACCGTGCATGGCAACGGGTTCGCCGTGAACCCGGGCGGCAAGAGCGCCAACCAGGCGGTGGCCGCGAGCCGGCTGGGCGGGATCGTCAGCCTTGTCGGCGCGGTGGGGGAGGACCCCAACGGCGACATGCTGCTCTCCTCCGCGGCCGGCGCGGGGGTGGACGTCGGGCATGTCCGGGCGTCGCGTGAGCCTACGGGTGTCGCGGTTATCGCCGTGGACGCCAGCGGCGAGAACAACATCATCATCTCCGCCGGTGCCAACGGCACGCTCTCACCGGCGGACGTGGCGGAGGCCTCGGACGTTCTGGACGACGCCGCCGTCGTCTGCCTCTGCCTGGAAGTCGGCATGGAGACGGTGCTGGCAGCGGCGCAGGCAGGGCACGACGCCGGCGCAGCAGTTCTGCTGAACCTCTCGCCGTACGGTGAGGTTCCGGAGGCGCTGACTGGCCTCACCGATGTCCTGCTGGTCAACGCCCATGAGGCCGCGCTGTTCCTGGGTGACGGCGCCGCCGTTCCCGGCCCGGAGGCGGCCGCCGGGGAATGGGACAAGGTTCGGATGCGGTTTGTGGAGCGGGGGATCCGGCAGGTCCTGGTGACGCTCGGTTCGCAGGGTTCGGTGGTGCTGGATTCGCTGGCCGCCGAGGGCCGGCAGGTGGTGCGGATCGCGCCCACGAAGGTGAAGGCCGTGGACACCACCGGGGCGGGCGATGCCTTCACGGGGGCCGTTGCCGTCCGGCTCGCCGCCGGCCATGCGCTCGCCGACGCCGCTGCCTTTGCCTCGGTGGCTGCTGCCCTGGCCACCACCCGGAAGGGAACGCAGGCTGCGTACCCGGAGGCGGCTGACGTGGCGCGGCTGCTCGGGAGATAGCCGCCCTCGGTGGGGCCTTGAGGAAGGCCCCACCCGGTCGGATCAACTGCGGGACAGGTCTTTGCTGAGCCCTGCGCTGGTGCCGGCGGCAGCCATGGCGTGCGGGACCGCCAGGAGGGCAACCACGGCCAGGGCACCCGCTGCTGCGAAGACGTAGAAACCCCACGGGTAGGCGATGCCGGCGGCGACCAGGCCGCCTGTCACAGCAGGTCCCGCGATGGCGCCGACGCGGCCCACGCCGGCAGCGAACCCGAGTGCCGTTGCGCGCAGGCGGGCCGGGAACAACTGGCTGACCCAGGCGTAAACGAGGACCTGGGAACTGAAGACAAACACTCCTGTAACGAACACGAGGGCGTTCAGCAGGACCGCGTTGTCCACCTTGATGCTCAAGAGGCCAAGGCACACCGCCGAAAGGCCAAACCACAGCAACACGACGGGTTTGGTTCCGTGCTTGTCAGCCAGGATGCCGGCGATGATGAGTCCGGCAACAGCGCCGAGGTTCAGGACAAGTAGCAGGGAAAGCCCTGCGCTGACAGGGTATCCAGCGGAAGCCATCAGTTGCGGAAGCCAGGTGTTCAGGCCGTATACCAGCAGCAGCCCCATGAACGACGCCGCACCGATCGCCGCGGCAATCAGGGGGTAGGGCTTTTTCACCAGGTTCCGGAACCCGGTCTGCTCCTCTGTCCGGGCAGCCCGGGCTGCGGGCAGGGTCTCGGGCAGTTTGAACCACAGGAACGGCAGGAGGACCAGGCCGGAAACGCCTCCCACCACGAACATGATGCGCCAATCAGGAATGACGATCATCGCCAGGAACGCTGTGGCCACCGCACCGACGTGGTACCCAGTCATCGTGCGGGTGGTTGACTTACCGGCGGAACCTGCCGGGGCATAGTCGTTCATGTAGGCAAGGGCGGCCGGCAGGCATGCCCCAAGCCCGGCCCCGGCCAAAAGCCGAAGAGCCCCAAAAACGGCAACATTCGGAGCCCACACCACAGCGAGGGTTAGCAGCGAGAACCAGAGCACGCAGGCAACCAGCAGGTTCCGGCGCCCGAAGCGGTCCGAGAGCGGTGCGATAAAGAGCGCCCCCAGGCCCACGCCCACGAGGGATATCGTGGCGACGAAAGTAGCGCCCACCGCGTCAAAGCCAAGCTCGCCGGTCTTGATCAGGGTGGGAATGACGGTGCCGAGCACCACGAGGTCAAAGCCGTCCAGGACCATGGCCAGCCAGCAGAGCCACACCGGCCAGCGGGACGGGCGGGCAGAAGGGGAAGTTGTCATGGAATCCTCATTGATTTAGGGAAAAGAAGTGAAGCGCAACCAAACGAGAGCTCTGCCACAGCCATCCGTGACCCACGGCATGCCCTTGTCCGTCGACAAGAGTACAGCCATGTTCATTTCACGCACAAAAGTTCGCTTGTCGAACACTAGGGTTGGGAGTCGCTGCGGCGGGTAGTCTCGGCTCATGACTGGCTTCCGTCGTCGGACCTTCCTCGTCGGCGCAGCTGCGGCAGGCGCCGGCCTCGCCGCCTGCGCAGGGGTGCCGCCAAGCGGCCAGCCACCCGAAAGAGCAGCGGAGGACCCCATCAACGAAGCAGCAGTCCAACGGCACCGGTACCAGTACGGCGATGACCCGAGCCAGTGGGGCGAACTGTTCCTTCCGGAGCTGCCTGATGACGGTAAGCCCCGCGGCGTGGTGGTGGTCATCCACGGCGGCTACTGGCGCTCGCGGTACGGTGCGGAGCTGGGGGAGCCGCTGGCAGCGGACCTTGCTGCCCAGGGGTTGGCTGCCTGGAACCTGGAGTACCGCCGTGCGGGAAACGGCGGCGGCTGGCCGCACACCTTCCAGGACATTTTGGCGGGCGTCGACAAGCTTGGCGAGCTCGCCGGTCCGTATCCCCTGGACCTGACCAGGGTGGTGGCGCTTGGCCATTCGGCCGGCGGGCATCTGGCGGTGTGGGCGGCAGGGCGGGACCGATTGGGCGGGCTGGGGCTGGAGGCCGAGCACTTAGAAGCGGGCGCGAGTACTGACGGCGTCCGCCTCACCGGGGTGGTGAGCCAGTCCGGGGTGCTCAACCTGGCCGAAGCCGAAAGGCTCAACCTCAGCAACGGTGCGGTGGCCAACCTGCTGGGCGGCCCGTCGTCGGACTTTCCTGGCCGTCACCGGTACGCGGATCCGATGGCAGCGTTGCCCCTGTCCGTTCCCGTTTACACGGTCCACACAACGGGGGACGAGGACGTGCCGCTTAGCATGTCGTCGTCCTACGTTGAGGCGAGCCGGACCGGGTCCACTCCCGCACAGCTGGTCACGGTACCCGGGGACCACTTCGCATTGATCGATCCCGAAGCGCCCGCATACCTAAGGTGCCGGGAGCTGGTCCAGGAGCTCCTGCGCTGAGCGGGGCGGCGGGCAGAAGCGGCGGATTGTCCTGCCGTACAGTGGCGGCCATGGACATTCCCTGGCTGCAAGGCACCTGGACGCACCCGCCCGTTTCCGCCGTCGAGCGCGGAACGGACCTGCTGGTCACAGCGAAGGAGGGCAGTGATGCGTGGCGGACCACCTCGTACGGCTTCATCCATGACAGCGAGCATGCGCTGCTGGCGCCGTTCCCGGACGGATCGGCGGTGGAGGTGGAATTTACTGCAGCATTTTCGGAGCAGTTCGACCAGGCCGGTGTTTTTGTGCGGGTGTCAGCTGAGCACTGGATCAAAGCGGGTGTGGAGTTTGCGGACGGCGCGTGCCAGCTGGGGGCAGTGGTCACCGACGGGAAGTCCGACTGGTCCCTGGCGCCGGTGCCCGCGTGGAGCGGATCCCGCGTCCTCATCCGGGTCAGCCGGAGCGGTGATGCCCTAACCATCCGGGCGGGGGCAGCCGGCGGGCCGCTCCAGCTGGTCCGGGTAGTATCGCTGGATCCGGCTGCGGAAGCCAGCGCCGGGCCCTTCACCTGTGCGCCCACCAGGGCCGGCCTTACCGTGCCCTTCCACGCCTGGCGGGCCATGGAGCCGGACGGCGCCCTGCACTGAGCGTTTGTCCCGCCCACGTCACGGACCGCCGCCGAACGGCCTCTTCTGGCAGAGTATGACCATGCTCACTGTTATTGGCGAAGGCCTTGTTGACGTTGTCCAGCGCGCCTCAGGAATTGAAGCGCACGTGGGTGGCAGCCCGCTGAACGTTGCGGTGGGCCTGGCCCGCCTTGACCACCCTGTGCAGTTCATCGGCCGGTATGGCCGGGACGCGTACGGCGATTCGGTCGCGGCACACCTGCGCTCCAGTTCCGTGATGCTTCCGCTCGGCCCTGATGAACTGCCCACCAGCGTGGCCACCGCCCTGATCGACGACGACGGCGCCGCCACCTACACGTTCGACCTCACCTGGGAGCTCCCCGGCATCGCCGACCGGCTTGCCTTTATGCTGCAGGGCACCACCCTGCTGCACACCGGATCGATCGCGACCATGCTGGCGCCGGGTGCCACGGATGTCCTCGCCGCCGTCGAATACGCCCACCCGCGCGCCACCATCAGCTTCGACCCCAACTGCCGGCCCAGCATCATCACGGATGTGGATTACGCGCGCCGCCACGCGGAGAAGTTCGTGTCCCTGGCGGACGTGGTGAAGGCATCGGACGAGGACCTGGCCTGGCTCTACCCGGACCTGGACGTGCTGGACGCCGCCCGCCGCTGGCTTGACCTGGGCGGCAATGAAGGGCCCGCCATGGTGGTGGTCACCCGCGGAGCCGACGGACCATGGGGAGTGACCAGGGCGGGCGAGGCGCAGGCCGAGGCCCCGCGGGTTGAGGTGGCAGACACCGTGGGCGCGGGCGATTCCTTCATGGCGGCGCTGCTCTCCGGCCTGGTGGACCGCGGCCTGGACGGCGCCCAGAACCGCAAGGACCTGCGTGAACTTCCCGCTGAGGGCCTGGCCGAACTCCTGGCTCATGCTGCCAAGGCGGCCGCAGTCACGGTGTCACGGCCCGGTGCCAACCCGCCCACCAGGGCTGAGCTGAACGGGGCGTCCGGGGAGAGTTAGGCAGAATACTCACAAACTTAGGTGTGAAACCGACATAATGCTGTTACGCTGGTTTTGCACCTAGAGAGAGTGAGCAATGATGCTTCTCGAAAGAGACCTCATCCAGTCCGTCGGCTTCCGCAACGTCACCGAAGGCGGGCGCGTGACCGGCTTCCAGTTCCGCGTCCGGATGCCTTCCTACCGCGGCATGGCCGCGTCGCTGATCGACGGTATTGCAGTCCGAGTGGGCAACCTCGTGGACGTCGGCCCTGGCGTTCCGCTGTGGACTTTCGGCGGGCGGACCTACACCCTGCAGCAGCTCTGGGAGAGCGACGGCGTCCGGTGGCCCCTTGAGGAGGCGGCAGTGGTCACCGTTCCGCTCGACGGCGGCCTGCCGCAGGGCGTCCATGAACTCGCCATTGAACTGCGGCTGCGGATGTCCTATATACCTGTCGAGCACCAGCCCACCACCCACCGGGTCAGCCGGAAAGTAACGTTGGCACCGGAAGGCGGCGACGGTACCTTCCGCTACGGCGTTTCCCTTTACAGCTTTATGGGCGATTACGGCACCGTGATGGACCTGGAAACCGCCTTGGCCGCCGTCGCTGACGTGGGCGCCACCGGCGTCGAAATCCTCGGCGAGGGCCACGTCCCCGGCTACCCGGAACCTTCCCCGGCGTGGATCGACAACTGGTTCAGCCTGCTCGAGAAGTACTCGCTGGAACCGACGAACTACGGCTCCTGGATTGACACCCGGCTGCACCCGGGCCGGACCATGACTGCTGCCGAAGGTTCGGAGGCTCTGCAGCGGGACCTCAGGCTTGCGCACCGGCTTGGCTTCGGCTTCGTGCGGCCCAAGATCGGCGTTGTCTCCAGTGACCTGGTTCCGGACCCGATCTGGACGGAGTCTGTGGAACGTTCCCTCGACCTGGCCCACGAGCTGGGAGTTATCATCTGCCCCGAGATCCACTCGCCCACGCCCATCAAGCACCCCGTCGTCGAGGACTACATCGGCCTCATTGAACGGACCGGAACCAAAAACTTCGGCCTGCTCATCGACACGGGAATCTTCCAGGACCGGCCTATCCCGCTGCGTGAAGGGGAGACCCGCGAAACCCGGCCCGCGTTCCTGGACGGCATCGGCGTCGATCCCGCCGACTTCGCGGACATCGCCCAGTACGTGGTGTTCATTCAGGCGAAGTTCCACGACATCAACGAGCAGCTGGAGGACCAGCAGATTCCCTGGCGCCCGGTGCTGAAAGCTCTCAAAGACTCGGGCTACACCGGTTATCTCTCCAGTGAATACGAAGGCGAACGCACTCCCTGGCGTGCCATGGAGCAGGTGCGGCGGCAGCACTCCCTCATCCGCCGCATCGCGTCCGAACTTCCCTGATCCCTTCCATCCCACGAACAAAGAGAACAACCATGCCAAACGGACTCCTTGACGATTCAAGCCTCCGCGCCCACCCCGAGGGTTTCGCGCTGGCCCTCACCCTGCCGTGGTACCGGAGCCTGTGGCTCTCCTCGGTCTCAGCCCTGCGGCTCACTGTTGACGGCCAGGCAGTTCCCACGGAGGACCTGTCCCTTGAACTGGGCGGTGTCCGCTACACCCTTCCCGACCTGCCGGCGCAAAGCGAAACCCTTTGGTACCTGCAGGAACACCCCCTGCTCATCGCGAACCGGGACACCCCTCTGGCCCTGGGCGAGCAACACACCATCCAGCTTATTGGGGAGCTGCGCCTGCCCTACATGCAGATCGCCCCGGGCCAGGACGGCGGTCCCGGCATGTACGTCCCCAACTTCGTGAACCAAACGCTGGAGCTGACCGTCACGGACAGGGCTGCCGCGGTTCCGGAACTCACGACGGCGCTCACGCCGCCTCCGCCGAAGGCCACCGACGATCCGTTCTCGCTGGGCCTCACCCTGTACTCAGCCAGTGCCGAGTTCCGGGCCGGCTGGTACGACTTTGACGGCCTGCTGAACCGCGTGGCGGAACTGGGCATCGGCCCGGGAATCGAAATTGTGGCATCCCAGGTGCTGCCCACTTATCCGCACGTGACCGATGACTTCGCCCGTTCCTGGCAGGAGGCCTTCGACAAACACGGCTTCACCGCCAGCTCCTTCGGCGCGAACCTGGACATGGGGCGCCGCCGCGACCGCGACATGACCCCGGACGAGGAGTATGAGTTCACGCAGACGCTCTTCCGCGGCGCCAAGAAGCTGGGCTTCCCGCTGGTCCGCATCCAGAGCGCCAAGCCTGAACTGCTGCGCCGGCTCCTGCCGCTCGCCGAGGACCTGGAGCTCAAGCTGGCCTACGAGATCCACGCACCGCTGGGCCCCAACTCGCCCGAGATCATGAAGGTCCGCGACGTCTACGCCGAGCTTGACTCACCACTGCTGGGGTTCGTGGCGGACTTCTCCTCCACGATGCACAGCATGTCGCCCACGCTCCTGCGGGCCGTCCGCCGAGCCGGGCTCGACGACGAAGCCATCCAAAAGCTGCAGGCGATCTGGGCCACCGACGCCCCGATGCGGGCAAGGCAGGAGGAGTTCATCAGCTACCTCCGCGGACGGGACTTCGATCCGGCCCGCCTCGGTTCCTTCGCGCACCTTGCCTTCAACATGCACGGCCGCGTCAGCCCGAAGGACTGGGCGGACATCATGCCGCAGATCATGCACGTCCACGCGAAGTTCTACGACATCGACGAGCAGGGCAACGAGCCGGCCATCGACTATCCGGAACTCGTGCGGGTATTCGTCGAGGGCGGGTACCGCGGCTACTGGTCCAGCGAGTGGGAGGGCCATGCCTTCGCCGAGCTCGGCGAGGTTGATCCGCTGCTGCTGGTCCGCAAGCAGCACGACCTCATCCGCAAGAGCATGCGGTCGGCGCTGGCACCAGCCTGACCCTGACCGATTGCCTCAGTGCCCGTCCGTTCCAACGGCGGGTACTGAGGCGTTTAAGGGCGCAAAGGCGTTTAAGGGCAGGCAGGCGTTCGAGCACTCACGGCGTTTACGGGGCTTCCTTGGCCGCGGCCGCTGCGACGATCTCGCCAGCCTCTTTAAACAGGTCCCGCATCCACTCGTGCTCCGAATCCCGGTTGTGCACGGGATGCCACCACAGGGCGTTGACCAGCTGCATGGCATCGAAGGGCAGCGGCAGGATCCGCACCCCGCCCACCCGCAGTGCGAACGGCACCAGTGCGGCCTGAATGAGCGCGATGCGGTTGGTGCCCACCACAAAGTGCGGCAAGGACTGGAAGCTCTCCACCACTACGTCCACGCGGGGCTCAACGCCGAGCTGCATGATCTGGCGTTCCGCCGAGGTTGACGCCGAGCGGGTTTGGTAGGTCATCACCCAGGGAAGCTCGGCGATGTTCTCCATGGTGATTTTCTCGCCGACGGCGTTATTCGAGGAAGAGACGACGGCGACCCAACCGTCCCGCCACAGGTCCAGGTACGGCGGCCCGGTCAGGAAGCCGTGCGGAATCACCATGCCGTCCACCGAACGCAGGCGGTTGGCGGCATCCTCCACCACCATCGGGTTGTGCAGCATAAACCGGAATCGGACCCCGGGGGCTCGCTCGGCGGCAAGCTCGGAAACCACCCGCCCGATGGTGGTAAAGCCATAATCGGAGCCGTAGATGGAGAATTCCCGCTCTGATTCGCTGGGCTCCCACGTGGCCTGGCTCTCGAAAACCCGGCGAGCGGCCTCAAGTGCTGTGGTTGTGTGTTCCGCCAGGCGCAGCGCGAAGGGAGTGAGTTCGTAGGCGTTGCCGCGGCGGGCCAGGATGGGATCCCCAAAATGGGACCGGAGCCGCGCCAGCGAAGCACTCAGTGCCGGCTGGCTCAGATGGAGCCGCTCGGCCGCCCTCGTCACGCTCCGCTCGGTAATGAGGGCATCCAGCGAGATCAGCAGGTTGAGGTCGAGCCGGGAAAGCAGGACATTATTCGTCACGGCACGGCGATCTTTCAACGGTGAACTTTCGTCCCGCCAGTGTATCAGCGGCATCAATACGAGCCGTGTGGTGCATCACATTCTCCAATGCAGGGGGAGCTTCCGCAGACCCCCGTGAAACTTATGTCTCCTATCGGCAATACTTATGTGCTTTTTCTGCACATCTCCTGCATACTGATGAGTGACCGGGGTCACGGCTCCCGGATATTTTTCGACAACGAAGTCAGAAAGGCTGGACATGACACAGCACCGTCGCTATTCGGGCCTGAAGGTCGGCGCCCTCGCCGTCCCCACCATCGCAGCCCTCGTCCTTGCCGGCTGCTCGGCCCCCGCCGGCAGCAACGCCTCCTCCGGCGGCTCGAAGGAATTTTCCCTGTCCTTTGCTACCTCCAACACCATCGAAAGCCCCTTCCAGGTCCTGGGGGAGAAGTACATGGAGGCAAACCCGGACGTGAAGATTACGTTCAACCCGCAGCCCAACGACTCCTATGACCAGACCCTCCGGACCCAGCTGCAGGCCGGCAACGCCTCGGACATCGTGGTGACTTCGCCCGGCAGCGGCCAGGGACGCAGTATCCTGCCGCTGGCGGAGGCCGGGTTCCTTGAGCCGCTGGACGATGCCGCCAAGGAGCTCCTGCCTGAAGGGAGTGCCAGCACCTTCGGCCCGGAAGGCAAGGTTTTCGGCCAGGCTACGGCCATCACCGTGTCCGCCCTGGTCACGAACGAGACTGCGGCTAAGGCTGCCGGCGAGTTCCCCGCGGACTTCGCGGCTCTTGAAGAGCAGTGCAGAACCCTCGAATCGTCCGGGAAATCCCTCTTCGCCCTTGCCGGTGCAGCGCCTCCCAATACGGGCCTTACCGCGATGTCGCTGGCAGCCTCCCGCGTTTACGGGGAAGACCCCCAGTGGAACGAAAAGCGCGCGGCCAAGGAAGTCACCTTCGCAGGCTCGGAGGGATGGAAATCGGCACTCGAAGCAGTCAACACCCTGAAGGACGCGGGCTGCTTCCAGAAGGGCGCCGCAGGTGCCGGTTTTGACGCCATCACCAAGGGCCTTGCCAGCGGTACGTCTCTGGCAGGATTTATCCCGGCCACGAGCTGGAAGCAGCTGCAGTCCGCTGCTGCCGGCTCCGAATTCGGCGTGCGCGCCCTCCCGGCCGAGAGCCCGGACAAGAGCTTCGTCTACGCCAGCGCCAACTACGCCTTCTCCATCAACGCGGCCGCCAAGAACAAGGAGGCGGCCAAAGCCTTCCTTGCTTGGGCGGCTGAACCTGAGCAGACCAAGGCTTTCGCGGAAATCGACGGCGCCCTTCCGGTCACCGGCCTGGACACCTACGACTTCGACGGCGGCGCCTACAAGAACATCGGCGACCTGATCAAGGACGGCAAGTACGGCCCCCTGCCCAACAGCCAGTGGCCTAACTCCGCCGTGTACGACGCGCTGGCCACAGGGGTCCAGGGCATCATCACCGGCCAGAAGAGCCCTGACCAGGTCCTGCAGGCCATGGACGCCGCCTGGGGCCAGTAAGCCGTTCCCATCAACGTTCCGACCACTCAAAGGGACAAGCAAGGAATACCATGACTGCGACGATGCAACCGAAAAGCGAAGCAGCAGAAGCACCCCGGCGAGGCAGGCGCACTCCGGGGGCGGGGCAGAACACCCGCTCCCGGGGCCGCGGCCTGGAGTTCGGACACTGGTGGTGGGCCCTGCCGGGAATCGCCCTGGTGTTTGCCATCCACTACGTGGCAACCGGGATCGGCGGATTCTTCGCCTTTACCAACTGGACGGGCATCGGCTCGTTCAAAATCACCGGCTGGGCCAACTTCGAGGCCATCTTCAAGGACCCCACAAAAGTGGGGGCCCTCTCCAACACCCTTTTCCTGGCCTTTGGCTCGGTTCTCCTGGGCAATATCGCCGGACTGGTCATTGCGTTGGGCCTGAACCGGGTCCTCAAGACGCGCTACATCCTCCGGACCCTCTTCTTTATGCCGGTGGTGCTCAGCCCGCTGGCGACGGCCTACATCTGGAAATACATCTTCGACTTCGACGGTCCGCTCAATGCCTTCCTTACGGCAATAGGTGCCGGCGACCAGGCGAAGCCGTGGCTGGCCGACCCGCAATGGGCCATTTGGACCGTCCTGGTGGTGCTTGTCTGGTCTTCAACCGGCTTTGCCATGGTGATTTTTATGGCCGGCCTGGCCGGTGTCCCGGTGGAAGTCGAGGAAGCGGCCGCCATTGACGGTGCCAACCTGTGGCAGCGGTTCCGGAACGTTATCCTGCCCGCCATCCGTCCCGCCGTCGCCATCGCCACCACGCTGGGAATCGTCCAGGGACTGCGCGTCTTCGACCCCATCATGGCGCTCACCGGCGGCGGCCCCGCAGGGGCCACCGAAACGCTGGCCACCCAGGTCTACAAGCAGGCCTTTGCGCTCGGGAACTTTGGGGGCGGTGCCGCCCTGGCCCTGGTGCTCGCCGCCATCATCCTGATCTTCGCCGTACTCCAGCAGCGGCTGACGCGTTCGAACCCTGAGGACTAAGCCATGTTCCGCTACACCAAACTCACCCTGCTCCGCGAAGTCGGCCTGTGGGCACTCGCCCTGCTGTTCCTGGCGCCGTTCTACTTCCTGGTGACTACCGCCCTGAAGCCGGACACCGAGTTGTTCACCACCTCGGCCCTGGCTCCGCCAACAAGCCCTGACTTCAGCAACTTTGTCGACGTCCTGACCGCCACCGGCAACTCCAATGTGATGATGGGCCTGGTCAACAGCCTCATCATCACTGCGGGCAGCATCGTGGGTCTCATTGCACTGGGCTCCATCACCGGATACGTCATCTCACGGAGCACCCGGCGCTGGAGCAAGGGCGCGTACTACCTCTTCCTGGTGGCCATCATCCTCCCCGGCCAACTCGGCGCCGTCCCCCTGTACATGGGTGCGCGCGCCCTGGGACTCACCGGATCCGCCTGGGGCCTGATTGTCCTCTACACCGGCATGCTCCTGCCCCTGTCGATCTTCCTCTACGCAAATTTCTTCCGCGGCCTCGGCACAGATTATGAAGAAGCGGCAACCATCGACGGCGCCAGCAAATCCCAGATCTTCTCCAAGGTGGTGTTCCCCATGATGGCTCCCGCCACGGGCACGGTGACCATCTTCGCCGGGCTCATTGTGTGGAACGACTTCTTCACGTCGCTGATCTTCCTGGGCGGCTCCGCCAACCAGACGCTGCCGGTAGCCATGTACTACTACATCGGCTCCCTGGTATCCCAGTGGAACTCGATTTTCGCCATTGTCATCGTGTCCATGATCCCCATCCTTGCCCTGTTCCTGTTCGCTCAGAAGCGCTTCATCCAGGGATTCTCCGGCGGCCTGAAGGGCTGACCCGCACAGGTTGACCACCGCTCAGCGTTTCGACCGCTGCGCGGCGGTCTTTCACACCCAAAAACCGGTGGATCCGGGCGCTGACGCCCCAAAATTTCAGCTCAACTTCAACTTCAAGGAGAAATCCATGTACCAGCTTGCGCCCAATATCGACCTCCTGTTCTCAGAAGCAGGCGACAGCGCCGCAAACCGGGTCCGCGCAGCAGCCGCCGCCGGCTTCGACGCCGTGGAGATGTGGGGCCCCACCGGCAAGGACATTCCCGCCCTCAAGGAAGCCCTCGAGGAAACCGGAGTCCAACTCACCGCCCAACTGGCCGAACCCCGCATGCAGTTCATGATCCCGCCCAAGGACCACGCGCCCTTCTATACCGGCCTCGATGCCGGCGTCGAGGTGGCCCAGCAGCTCGGCTGCCCACGGATTGTGGTGGGCAGCGGCACCGGCTTTGGCGGCCGCAAGAGGCAGGACCAGCTGGACGAACTGATCGAAATCTTCACCCGCGGCGTGGCGCACATCGAGGGTTCGGGCATCACCCTGGTCCTCGAGCCGGTGAACACCCGTGTGGACCACCCCGGAGCCCTCCTGGACCGGACCTCGGAAGCCGTCTACATCGCCAGGGGCGTGGGGTCACCGAACTTCGGTGTCCTCTACGACCTCTACCACTCCACCATCGAGGGCGAGGACGTGGCCGCCGAACTGGCCAACGCCGGGGACCTCATCAAGTACGTGCAGATCGCCGATGCTCCGGGCCGCGGGGAACCCGGGTCGGGTTCCATCGACTGGCCTGCCCGGATCGCGGACCTGCAGAACAGCGGCTACGCCGGCCCGATCGGGCTGGAGTACTACCCGACCATTGACTCGGCAAAGTCCGTCCGGCGCATCCAGGAACTGGTGGCGGGCCATGGCCGGTAGCCGCTACCCCGCCCGCGTCGACGTCGCCATCGTCGGCAGCGGTCCCACAGCATCGGCGTACGCACGGATCCTCAGCGAGGAAGCCCCCGGCGCCACCATCGCCATGTTCGAAGTGGGCCCCACCGTCAGCAATCCGCCCGGGGCTCACGTGAAGAACATCGGGGATCCAGACCGCCGGAGCATCGCCCAGCGCGCGTCCGAGGGACCGGGGGCAGGGGCCGCAACGATCACCTCCCCCGGCGCCGCCAAGAGTGGAGAGCGCCGGGCCAGGGCAGGCACGTACCTCCTGCCGGACGGTTACGCCTTCCCCGGAGAGGACGGTCTGCCCGTCGCCGCCATGTCCAGCAACGTGGGCGGCATGGCGGCGCACTGGACCGCCGCCTGTCCCCGTCCCGGAGGCACGGAGCGCATTCCGTTCCTGCCGGACCTGGAGCAGCTTCTTGACGACGCCGACCGCCTGCTGGGCGTCACCACGCACGCCTTCGACAACGCACCCTTCTCGGACCTCGTCATCAACCGCCTGTCGGCCGTCCTGGACGAGGGCCGCGACCCTGCATTCCGCGTCCAGCCCATGCCGCTTGCTGTCCACCGGCGGGAGGACGGCGGCCTCGTGTGGTCAGGCTCCGACGTCGTGATGGGGAATGTCACCCGCGAAAAC
The DNA here is from genome assembly GCF_024494415.1 of Pseudarthrobacter sp. R1. Lineage (NCBI taxonomy): Bacteria > Bacillati > Actinomycetota > Actinomycetes > Micrococcales > Micrococcaceae > Pseudarthrobacter > Pseudarthrobacter sp. R1. Next base: position 358,637 of record NZ_JAMKFI010000007.1, read on the forward strand.
CCCCAGTTTGACCTCTTTGACGAGTCGCTGGTGACCCGTGTGCTGGTGGAGGACGGGATTGCCTCCGGCGTCGAAGTCCAGGACCGCCGCAGCGGCGAAACCCATCTCGTGGCCGCCCGCTACGTTGTGGTGGGAGGGGATGCGCTGCGCACGCCGCAGCTGCTGTGGGCTTCCGGCATCAGGCCCGACGCCCTGGGCCGCTACCTCAACGACCAGGCGCAGGTGGTGTTCGCGAGCAGGCTGCGCGGCGTTTCCGCCGAGCACGTGACGCGGGCTGCGGACGGTGCCCTGAGCGAGCAGAGCGGCGTGGCGTGGGTTCCCTACCTGGACGAGGCGCCGTTCCACGGCCAGATCATGCAGCTGGATGCGTCCCCGGTCCCGCTGGCCGACGATGATCCCATTGTTCCCGGATCGATTGTGGGGCTGGGCCTGTTCTGCGCAAAGGACCTGCAGCGGGAGGATCGGGTGGCGTTCGACGACGACGCGCGCGACGCCTACGGAATGCCCGCCATGCGCATCCACTACCGCCTCACCGAGCGGGACCACGAGGTGGTGGAGCGCGCGAAGCAGGAAATCGTCCGCCTGGGCAAGGCGCTGGGTGAACCGCTCGACGAGCGTCCGTTCGTGATGCCCCCCGGAGCGTCCCTGCATTACCAGGGCACGACGCGGATGGGTGAAACGGACGACGGCGGGAGCGTCTGCTCTCCCGACAGCCAGGTCTGGCAGGTCCCCGGCCTCTTCGTGGCCGGCAACGGCGTCATCCCCACCGCCACGGCGTGCAATCCCACGCTGACGGCGGTGGCGCTCGCCGTGCGGGGGGCCCGAAAAATCGCAGGAGAACTGGCAAGCACTTTACTTATGTCTGAATCAGACAATAGAATGATCAAATAATGAAGAAGTGGGAGCGTGTGGCCCTTTCGTTCAATCACAGGCATTTCATTCACCGGCAAGGCATGCCGCAGACAAGGAGGTCTCGATGATCGCCGATCGCATAATCGAGCAGGGAACACTCAGTACCCAGGACGGCCGTACCGCCGTCGAAGTCCGCATCCCCTGGTACCGCGCCCTTCCGGGCTCATGCATCGCCGGGGCAGCACTGACTGTTGACGGCGTCGCCGCCCCCGAGGACACGCTGCGCTGGACCATGAACAACCGGACGTTTCGGTTTGAGGAGCTCGTGGACGAGACCGGCGAGTGGTGGTTCCCACTGGATTCGGCCATCCTCTCCGGCGACCTCCTCCTCCAGGATGCCGATGCAGAACACGAGGTCCGCGTGGACCTGAAGCTCTACATCCCGTACATCATCACCGACCACGGCGTCCTGCACATCGAAGAGCACGACACCAAGACCATGAAGGTGGCACAGCGATGAACAGCCTCGGCACACCGATCCAGGGCGTCACCCTTTACAGCTTCACCCGCGCCTCCCATGCACGGCAGTACGACCTCGACGGCCTGATCCGTAAAGTGGCCGCCGAAGGCTTCGGCCCGGGGCTTGAGGTCATCGGATTCTCCAGCCTCCGGGGCTTCCCGGACCGCATCGACGACGCTTTCGTGGGCCAGTTCCGGGACCTGGTGGCTGAGGTGGACCTGGTCCCCACATCACTCGCAGTCAACGTTGACACCGGGATCCGCCGGGACCGGCTCATGAACCACGACGAACTGGTCGAATACATGCGCAAGCAGATCGAGGTGGCAGCCAGGCTCGGCTTCCCGATTGCCCGCGTGCAGATCTCGCTGACACCCGACGCCATGGAAAGCCTGCTGCCGGTGGCCGAGAAGTACGGCGTCACCCTTGCCCTCGAAGTCCACGCCGACCAGCACGGCGCCCACGAGCGCGTCCTTGCCCTCCGCGACCGCTACGAAAAGCTCGATTCCCCGCTGCTGGGCTTCACCGCCGACTGGGGCGCCACCGTCACCGGCTTTGCCCCCTCCCTGCTGGAGGCCTACCGCCGTCGTGGTGCGTCGGAGGACCTGCTCCGGCAGGTTGTTGAGCTGTGGAACGGCTTCTATGCGGAAGGCCCGCCCAACACGCAGAAGGTCCACGGTGAGCGCTTCGGTGCCTTCATTGGCCTGGCCGCCCGCAACGGCCGGCCGGACCTCGGCATCGACTTCGGCATCAACGGAACGGGACTGTTTGGCCCCGCACCGCTGGACACCTGGCTGGAAATCATGCCGTGGGTCCGCCACGTGCACGGCAAGTTCTTCGGCATCGACGAGAACGGCGAGGAGCCCTCGGTTCCGGTGCGCGGCCTGATCCGCCAGCTCGTAGAAAACGGCTACACCGGTGCCATTTCCAGCGAATACGAAGGCTGGCACTGGAACAACTGGCAGGACCCGTTCGACATCATCCGCGCCGAGCAGGCCGTACAGCGCTCTGCCGCGGCTGATGCCGGCTCGGCCATGATCACCGACGCCTCAGAAGCGCGCCGCATCCTCAGCAGCCACCTCGCCCAGCCCGTCCGCGGCTGACAACGAAGGAAACAACAGACATGTCAGAAGGCATCGCAGGCTCGGGCATCGAGCTTGGCATCACACTCTATTCACTCACCTCCGAGTTCGCCGCCGGGCTCTACACGCCGGAGACGCTCATCAAGGCCGTCGCCGATGAAGGCCTCGGCCCCGGCGTCGAGTTCAACATCGCCCAGATGCTGCGCACCTACCCCGATGTGGACGAGGACTTTGTCCGCTTGTGGCGGGACAGCATGGACCGCTACGGCCTGACCCCCAGCGCCGTGGGTACCAACCTGGACATGGGCCGCCGTAAAGACCGGGACATGACGCCGGACGAGGAGTATGACTTCTTCGCCAGGCAGCTCAAGACCGCCAACACGCTGGGCTTCAACAAGATCGTCATCCGCTCCGCCGGCAAGGAACTGCTCCGCCGGCTGCTGCCGCTGGCCGAGAAGTACGACCAGAAGCTCGGCTATGAGATCCACGCACCGCAGGGCCCGAACGATCCCAAGATCCTGCAGATCCGCGAAATGTATGAGGAGCTCGGCAGCGACCGGCTGGGCTTCACCGCTGATTTCAGCTCCACCATGCACAGCCTTTCGCCCACCCTCTTCCGCACCCTGACCCAGATGGGGCTGCCCGAGGAGCACTTCGCCGTCATGCAGGACATCTGGCGCAAGCCCCTGCCCATGCAGGAGCGCAACCAGGAGTTCGAGGACTACCTGCGCGAAAACAACTTCGATCCAGCCCGGTTGGGCCCCTTCACCCGGCTGGCGTTCAACATGCACGGACTGGTCCCGCCGGAGGAATGGCTGGACATCATGCCGCAGATGTTCCACGTCCACGCGAAGTTCTACGACATTGACGAGAACGGCAACGAGCCCGCCATGGACATTCCGCGCATCGTGCGGCAGTTCGTCAAGGGCGGCTACACAGGATTCCTCTCCAGCGAATGGGAAGGCCATGCCTTCGCCGACCTGGGCGAATCGGACCCCATCGACCTGGTCAAGAAGCAGCATTCGCTCATGCGCCGTGCCATCGAAGAATCCGTTGATGCAACTGTTTCCAACCCGTCTCTCGTCGAGACTGCGAAGTAAGGAAAGCCATGGCAACCCACAACTCCCTGTTCCAGGACGCTGACGTCCGCAGGCACCCCGAGGGCATTTCGGTGTCCGTCCAACTGCCCTGGTACCGCAGCCTCTGGCTGTCCGCCGTGGAGGATGTCGCCGCCACAGTCAACGGCGTGGCGATCCCCAAGGAAGCCCTCCGCTTCGAACTCCAGGGCCAGTCCTACTCCATCGCGGAACTTCCCGAACAATGGGAAACGCTGTGGTTCGTCGCCGACAAGCCCGATGTGATCATCCCACTGGACCGCATCCCCGATGCCGGCGAGGAAATCGACGTCGAAGTCATCCTCACCCTCCGCCTGCTCTACATGCAGATCGCGCCCATGCGCTACGTCGGAAACCGGGTGGCGGTTGAGCGCAAGGTAGTGCTGGCATGACAACCCTTCGGGTGGCCATGATCGGATATGGCTTTATGGGCGCTGCCCACTCCCAGGGCTGGCGGACGGCGCCCCGTGTTTTTGACCTGCCGGCGGAGCCGGAAATGGCGGTTGTGGTAGGCCGGAACGCCGAAGCGGTGGCCGCCGCCGCCCACAAGTGGGGCTGGGCCGAGTCAGCCACGGACTGGCGCGAGGTGATCGCACGGGACGATATCGACGTCGTCGACATTGTCACCCCCGGGGATTCCCATGCAGAGATCGCGATCGCAGCGCTGGAAGCGGGCAAACACGTGCTCTGCGAGAAGCCGCTGGCCAACACGGTGGCCGAGGCCGAAGCGATGGCCGAAGCGGCGGAGCGGGCGGCAGCAAAGGGCATCCGGGCGATGGTGGGGTTTACGTACCGCCGCGTCCCGGCCGTCACTTTCCTGCGCAACCTCATCGCCGAAGGCGCCGTGGGAACCATCAACCAGGTGCGTGCCTCCTACCGGCAGGACTGGCTCGTTGATCCTGAGATGCCGTTGGCCTGGCGCCTGCAGAAGGAGCACGCCGGTTCGGGCGCGCTGGGGGACATCGGGGCCCACTCCATCGACCTGGCCCAGTTCGTGACCGGGCTGGACCTGGAGAAGGTGTCCGGCACCATCGACACCATCGTGAACGAGCGTCCGCTTCTTGACTCGGGTTCCGGGCTCTCCGGCACTGCCGGTGTGGGCAAGGGCCAGGTGACGGTGGATGATATCGCCATCTTCACCGGCCGCTTCGAATCGGGTGCCCTGGCGTCGTTCGAGACTTCGCGCTTCGCCACCGGACGGAAGAACGCGCTGCAGATCGAGGTCTCGGGGGACAAGGGCGCTCTTGCCTTTGACCTCGAGGACCTCAACAGCGTCCAGTTCTACGACCGGACAGCACCTGCGGACCGCCAGGGCTTCCGGAAAATCCTGGTCACCGAGGCGGAGCATCCCTACGTCTCCGGGTGGTGGCCGGCAGGCCACATGCTCGGCTACGAGCACGGGTTCTCGCACCAGGTCAAGGACCTCGTGGAGGGCATTGTGGCCGGCACTGATCCGCATCCCACCTTTGCTGACGGGTTGAGGGTGCAGCGGGTGCTCGACGCCGTAGAGCGCAGTTCCGGCAATGATTCCGCCTGGACCCGCGTCGCCGCCGGCGTCCCGGCGCAAGTTTCGTAGGAGGGGAAATAATGGCACGACCTATCACTCTGTTCACCGGCCAGTGGGCCGACCTGCCGTTCGAGGAAGTGGCGCGGCTCGCCGGCGAATGGGGCTACGACGGGCTCGAAATCGCGTGCTGGGGTGACCATCTGGACCCCTGGCGCTGGGATGACGACGCCTACGTCCAGGGAAAGCTCGACATCCTGGAACGCCACGGCCTCAAGGTGTGGACAATCGCCAACCACCTCAAGGGCCAGGCCGTCTGCGACGACCCCATTGACGAACGGCACCGCGGCATCCTGCCGGACGTTGTGTGGGGCGACGGCGATCCTGAAGGAGTGCGCCGCCGCGCCGCCGAGGAACTGCAGAACACTGCGCGGCTCGCCGCCAAGCTGGGCGTGAAGACCGTGACAGGGTTTACGGGCTCGTCCATCTGGAAGTACGTTGCGATGTTCCCGCCTGCCTCCGAAAAAATGGTCGACGCCGGCTACCAGGACTTTGCCGACCGGTGGAACCCCATCCTCGACGTCTTCGACGAGGTGGGCGTCCGGTTTGCCCATGAGGTGCACCCGTCCGAGATTGCGTACGACTACTGGACCACCCAGCGGGCGCTGGAGGCCATCGGGCACCGCGAGGCCTTCGGGCTGAACTGGGACCCGAGCCACATGGTGTGGCAGGACATCGACCCCGTAGGGTTCCTCTGGGACTTCAAGGACCGGATCTACCACGTGCACTGCAAGGACACGAAGAAGCGGCTCAGCAATGGGCGCAACGGCCGGCTCTCATCCCACCTGGCATGGGCCGATCCGCGCCGCGGCTGGGACTTCATCTCCACCGGCCACGGCGACGTTCCCTGGGAGGACGCGTTCCGGATGCTGAACTCCATCGGCTACCGCGGCCCGCTGTCCGTGGAGTGGGAGGACGCCGGAATGGACCGCCTGGCCGGCGCCCCCGAAGCGCTGGCATTCGTCCGCAGGCTCTCCGGCTACGAGCCCTCGGCAGCGGCCTTCGACGCCGCCTTCAGCACTCAGTAGCACCACCCAGCACAACACAGGTCACAGCAGAACGGCCGGCTCCGGAACTCCGGGGCCGGCCTCAGTTGTTTTGCACGTTAGGTCGGGAAACCCTCCATCACCTCCCGCAACGAATCGGGGCACCCTCCATCACCTCCTGCAACAAATGCGAGCACGCGCCATCACGTCCTGCGACGAATCGGGCAACCCTCTATCATCTTTGGGTTTGCCCGGGGCTGCCGCACGCACACGACCGGGGAGGACTCCAGTTGAACTTCATCAGGAGGTGATGGGGCGTTGCGGGGAAAGCTGCGGGAGGTGATGGAGCGTTGCCGGGAAAGTGGCGGGAGGTGATGGAGCGTTGCTTCAACCGCCGACGCCGAGGGCAGCTGGCGCCCCCTGCGCAAGGGCCGCCTCGGCCAGGGCCAGGTGTCGCCGCGTCATGTCGGTGGGGTCGACCTGCAGCCACTCGTGGCCGCCCCATTCGCTGGTCAGCGTGCCGCTGAAGCCGTTACGGCGCAGGAGGCCGCCCAGGTCCCGCAGCGGCTGCGAAACCCGGCCGCCGTCGTCGTCCAGGTCCCAGAACTTCAGATGGAAGGCGCCCACCAGGGGCAGGATGCCCTGCAGGTCCGCGGCGTCACTGCGGCCAAAGCGGATCAGCAGGTTCATAAAGAGGGTGTGGATCCGCGGCGGCACGTTTCCTGAGCGGAGCAGGGCGGTGACGGCGTCGAAGGTGGCGGGATTCCGCCAGTCGTTCTCCAGGCGCGCCAGCAGATCCGTGGAAACGCCGCCCTGCCGCAGCTCCTCAAGGTAGGTGACCGGAAGGGCCGGCATCAGCATGCTGATGTCCACGAGCACCCGCACGTGGTCATCACCGAGCGCGGCGATCGCCTCCAGTGCAGGTTGGACGGCGGGGCTTCCGGGGGCCTGTTGCCCCTGTATTTCCTCGTACAGCACCAGGTCGAGCTCGTGCAGGAGAGGCTGGAGCCGCGTAAGCAGTTCCGCCCCCGCCTGCCCGATCGGGAGCCGGACTCCGCGGGCTCCAACACGGTATGCGGCATGGATCTGGGGGACCAGGAAATCCAGGCGCTCCTGAAGCGAGCGGCGGTCTGTGGGTGAGGTGAAGTCGTCCAGGCTGGCCCCCACGATGCTGACAGATGCGCCCTTTGCCGCCAGGGCATCCCGCAGTCCGTCCACCTCGTCGTTCTGCGGAGCGGGAAAGGAACGCCACATTAGCCCCGGCTCGAGCTCTACTGTCTTCACCACCGAGTCAGCGATGCCGGTGACGATGTCCTGGGCAGAGCGGCGGGCGGCGATGATGTCCGGGGTCCAGTTGAAAGAGCTGGCGCAGAACGTCCAGTCGCTTGGAATTTCGGGAGCCATAGGGCGTCTTCCCCTTTATGCTTATTAATGACAAACTTATGTCAGATTCAGGATAAAGGATGGAAGTCATGTTGGAAACCGCCTTGCGTGAAGATGCGCTGACCGCCACCCGGGGAGGCTTTGAGCTCCGGATTGGCTTGCCGTGGATCCGTTCGATGCCATTGTCCAGCGTTGCCGGCCTGTCAGTTGACGTCGACGGCGTTCCGCTGGCGCCAGGGGAGTTGGCGGTGGTGCTCGGGTCCCGCACCGTGCCGCCTGATGCGCTGCAGGCAGAGTCCGGCTGGTGGTTCGTCCAGGACAGGCTCGTCCTGGCGGGCCGGCGCGAACTCCCGCGCGGACCGCACGCCGTTGCCGTCGCCTTCCGGCTGATGGTGCCCTACCTGCAGGCACGTCCTGGCTCTCCGCTGGTCCTGCCATTTCGCCTGGAGGCCCGCGTGGAGCTTGACCGGGCGCCTGTCCCCAGTGTGTCCCGCGATGTGGCCTGACGAGGTCCGGGCCCCGCCGCGGCGGAACCCTAGGTGTATTGACCTGAGAGGTTGGTGACGCGGCTGGCCGGTGGCTGACCTTTGAGTGAGGTGTGGCCTCGATGATGATTGTAGTGATGGAGCCAGTCGGCGAAAGCGGCAACACGCTCGGTCTCT
>NZ_JAMKFI010000007.1:366897-598097 GCF_024494415.1 Pseudarthrobacter sp. R1
GGGTTGTTCTGGTAGTAGAGGTGGTAGACGCCGTCATGGAAAATCAGGCCGTTGGGGTCATTGAGCCAGGTGTTCCGGGCGGCATAATGCAGGGCCGGCCGGAAGGTCTCGGCTGTCGTGGCGGTCGAGGTGAGCGTATCCATGAAGTTCCTTTGACAGTCTGTTTTATTTGCTCGCGCCGGCCGTGAGGCCTTCGCGGAGGGTGCGTTGGCCGAAGATAAAGACGACCAGGGCGGGCAGCATGGACAGGATCACGCCGGCGAGAACCACGGATATGCTCCCGGTGCCGAGGTTGCCCTGGAGTGTGACCAGCCCGAGGGGAAGCGTGAAGTTCTGTTCGCTGATTGTGAGGATCAGTGGCCGGAAGAACTCGTTCCAGTGGAAGTTGAAGGCGAGGATCCCGACGATGGCCATACCCGGAACCGCCAACGGTGCATAAACGGAACGGAAGATCCGCCACGGTCCGGCACCATCCAGGGCGGCGGCCTCCGCAAAATCATTGGGAAGGCCCAGGAAGTATTGGCGCATCAGGAACGTGCCGAAGGCGGTGGGAATGGCCGGCAGGATCAAGGCGAGCAGGGTATCTGAGAGACCCATCCCGCGGATGAGCATGAACACCGGGACGATGGTGACCTGCGCCGGAACCATCATTGTGGCCAGCACCAACGAGAAGATGGCCTTCTTGCCACGGAAATCCAGGCGGGCGAAAGCGTAACCGGCCAGCGTGGCGGAAGCCATCTGGCCAAGCGCGATCAGCCCGGTCACCAGGGCGCTGTTCAGGACCAGGAGGCCGACGTTGATCTGCCTGAACACCTCCTGGTACGCGGTGATGTCCGGGTTGATGGGCAGGAAGGACGGCGGCAGGTTGAAGGATTCCGACGGCGTCCGCAGCGAGGTGGAAAGGGTCCACAGGACAGGGCCGAGGGTTAACGCAGCAGCCACCGCCAACGCCACATACCTGCCGACAGTTCCTGCCGCGGGCAGGCGGCGGCTGCGGTAGGGCTTGTGGGTGGTTGGCGTGCCGGTGGTGGAACCGGAATGCTCGCCGGTCCCGGTGTGCAGGGTCTGGCTGGACATGAGGGGCCTCACTGGTAGAAGACGAAGCGGCGGCTAAGGCGGAATTGCAGGGCGGTGACGGCAAGGATCAGCACGGTCAGTACCAGGCCGATGGCCGAGGCTTCGCCGAATTCCAGTTGTTGGAACGCGGATTCAAAGATCACCATGACTGCGGTGCGGGTTGAATCCCCCGGACCTCCGTTGGTCAGGACGTAGGGCTGGTCGAAGACCTGCAGTGCACTGATGATGGCCATGACAGAGGCGACGAGGACCGTGGGGCTGATCAGCGGAAGGGTGACGTTGCTGAACTGCTTCCAGCCTGTGGCACCGTCCAGGTTTGCTGCCTCGTGCAGTTCCTTGGGGACGTTGGTCAGGGCGCCGAGGAAGAGCAGGAAGGAGAATCCGAAGTTTTGCCAGACATAGACCAGGACGACGACGGCGGCGGAGGCCGTGGGACTGGTCAGCCAGGGCACTGCGGGAATGCCGACGAGTGACAGGAGCCAGTTCACCACGCCGAACTGCTCATTGAACATGTACCGCATGAAGATGGACACCGACGCGGCGGACAGCACCAGGGGGAAAAAGAAGGTGGAACGCAGGAACACCCTGAGCCAGGACGGCATCCTGGCCTGGAGCATGGAAGCCAGGCTGAGTGCGATGCCGAGTTCAAGGATGACGGCAACGACGACCAACACGATGGTGTTAAGGAACGACACGCGGACGGTGGGGTCCTGTGCCAGGGAGGCGAAATTGGCGAAACCGACGAACTGGGGTGCTGAAATGATGTCCCAGCGGAAGAAGGCCAGGATCAACGAGCCGACGATCGGCAGGAAGGTGAACAAGGCCATACCCAGCAGGGTGGGGGCAAGGAAAATCATCGCCAGCCACCGTTCGACAAATGATTTCCGCGCGGCCGGCGGCTTGACGGCTTGGCGTGCGGCCGTGGACGTGGTGGTCATGAGTTCCTCCTGAGGGCCAGTTCGAGGTCGCGCTGCAGGGTGCCCATCGCTGTCCGTACGCCGGCGGAGCTGCCGCTGACAGCAGTGGAAACGTTTTTCATCAGGGCAGTTTCGACGGCGGCCTGCTGCGGCGGCGCGGGGATCGGGCCGGACGTGGGGAACCTGTCGAGGGTGTCGTAGAAGACTTTCCAATGCCGGGGCCCGGTGGCGGCGTAAAAGGACTCGTTCACCATGGAACGGCGGGTGGGGGTGGTGTTTGGTTTGGGCATGGCCAGCTGCATCGCTTCGCGGCTGGAGCAGAACTTGACCCATTCCCAGGCTGCGTCCTTGTCCTTGGCTGTGCGCATGATCGCGTAGCCGGCAGCACCGAACTGATGCCGCTGTGTCCGCCAGCGGGGGAAGAACTGAACATCGAACTGGTCGGCGGTCATTCCGGCGTCGTGGAGGCCCTGCGCCCAGTAGCCGCCTGCCGGCGTGGTGCCGATGCGGTTGTTGCCGAACAGGCCGACCAGGGCGTTTCCACCCCCGGATTCAGGACGCACGCCCAGCCCTTCGGCCGCGAGTTCGCGCAGGTAGTCGAAGGTCTCGATCACTCTCCCGTCCTCGGCGTTGGGAGCGAGCCACTGATAGCCGCCTCCGCGCGTCGCCCGGGCAGGGTCCGTGGGATAAAAACCGTCCCACAGCCAGTCCCCGCCTGAAGCCTTGCTCTCGGTCAGGAAGCTGGTGTCGTTGGCGTACAGCCACGGCACTACTCCGCCGAAAAGCCTGTTGGTCCAGTAGTAAGGTGTGAAGTCGGCCGGGCGGGCTTTCCGCAGGGCGCGGAGGGTTGCACTGAAGTCATCCTGCGTCCAGTCGTCCTTCGGCCGGTCAAGGCCGGCCTGGGCAAAGGTGGTGGTGTTCAAGTACATGTTCGCCGCGTTCCAGTCCAGCGGGAGCTGGTACAGGCTTCCCTGGTACATGAAGGCTTCCAGCAGGCTCGGATGAACGTCATCGAAGTAATGGCTCATGTCGGCTGCGTCCCGGCGGACATAACCATCAAGCGGCTCGGCAAGCTTGTCGGCGAACAGCTGGGCGCCCTCGGTGGCCACGTAGACGACGTCCGGAGGTGTTCCGGCGGCCACCATGGTGAGGATTTTGGAAAAGAAGTCTTTCCAGTCCGCGCCCTGGATGGCCTGCACCTGGACCGGAATGTCAGGGTGGGCGGCGTTAAAGGCCTGAACCAGGCCCTGGCGGGCCGCGGCGTCCGCTGAGGTCCCAAGGATGGCGATGTTCAAGGCCTTACTGGCACGGCCGGGAATGTCAGTCCCGGTCAGTCGCGGCCAGGCTCCTACCGTAGCTCCCGCCACGGCGAGTCCCGTAAGGCCGAGCATGGAACGCCGCGTGAGTTGTGCAATTCCGCTGCCGGGCCGCGGCACAGCTGAGGGGGTTGGTTGCCCCGGTGTCTTCTCAGACGTCATTGTCGGCTCCTCCTAACACGTGTCCTGGTGCCGTGCGGCGGTTCCTGAAGGTTCCCGTTGAAGCTGCCGGAGTGCGAGCAGCGGAAACAGGAGTACCGAGAGCATTCCTGCTCCGACAAGTGCTGACGAGATTGCGCTGGAGATGAGCCCTTCGTTCCGGCCGATGGCTGTCACCGCCACGATGATCGGCAAGCCCGTGGCCCCAAACAGAATGATGGCCCGTTTATCGGCCCAGCTGGATCTGGCCGGCGCGGCGAGCAACGACGGCAGCCCGCGGATGACGAGCAGGAGGAGCAGGAACAGGGGGACCAGTGCCAGCGCGGCCGGGCTGGCGGTAAGCGCGCTCAGGTCGAAGTCGATGCCGGTGTCGATAAAGAAGACCGGCACCAGGAATCCGAACGCGATGGCGTCGACTTTCGCCTCGATGACGTGCCGGTCCTGCTCCGGAGCGCGTGCGATGGCGACCTTCCAGAGGACACCGGCGGCGAAGGCGCCCAGCAGCATATCGAGGCCCAGAACCATGCTGAGCACAACAAGCACGGTGAGGATGAACATGATGGACCGGACGGCGAACTGCCCGCTGGTGTGAAGGGTCCTCGTGACCTGGGAGTGGAAGAGGGAGTGGCGTGCCCGTGAGGCGAGATGAATCGCCAGCCCGGTCAGGAGAACAAACCCGAGAAGGACAGCCGTCGCAGGACCCAATTCCCTGCCGCTGAAGAACAGCGAGATCGCCACCAGGGGTCCAAACTCCCCGGCGGCACCAAGCGCTGTAACAGCGATACCCATTGGCGACTTCGATGTGCCGGCGTCGCGAAGGATGGGCAACAGCGCGCCCAGAGCTGTGGAGCATAAAGCGACGCCGATGATCACTGCGGCAGCCGGCGTCGGGCCCAGCACAAAGCCAGCGCCGATGCCGGCCGCCAGGGAGATGACCCAGCCAGCGGAGGCGCGGGTGATGGGCCGGCCGCGAATGGCTGCGAAATCGACCTCATTGCCGGCAACGAAGAAAAGCATGGCCAGCCCGAACTGGGCCAACGTGTCCACGAACTCGGTGGGTTGGATCCACCCCAGAATGCTGGGGCCGAGTACGATTCCCAGGACGATCTCGAACACCACGATGGGCACCTTGACCGCCCGGTCAAGGAAGCGGGCCGCAAGGGGCGCTACAACAGCCAGCAGAGCGATCAAAACCAATGACGTGGACAAGCCCTGCATCAGCGGTACCTCCGGTACCTCGGCTGCTTCAAAGGAAAAGTAATCCAAAGCTACCGCCAGCCTCAGCGACGGCGCCAGAACAGCTTTCGTCCCGGTGTTCGGCGCGCGGTGTTCGGTGCGCTGGGCAGCGCCACCTTGTGGTGGTAGGCCAAGAGGTCCCGTCGCGCTATCGTTTCCCGTAATGCGCGTACCCGGAAGAATTGCCACTGGCGGACGTTCTGCAGTGCAACGCCAGGAAAACTGCTTGCGAAAGGGGGCCGGATGAGTGCTGAGCTGACGAGTGGCGGGTTGGAGTGCCTGTTCACTGGCTCGGTATGGGCGGAGGGTCCCTTATGGGTGCCGTCGTCGCAGACGGTGCGCTGGAGCGACATCCCGAACAACCGCATTCTCGAGTTCAACCCCGCCATGGGGAAGACCCGTGAGTACGGACTCGGGGTCGAATTCACCAATGGCCGAACCCTCGACGCCGACGGAGCTGTGGTGCAGTGCAGCCACGGGCGCCGCCGGGTTGAGCGTGACCGCGGGGGAGCGGTGTCGGGACTGGTTGATTCCTTCCAGGGGCGCCGGCTGAACTCACCCAACGACGTCGTGATTGCACGCGACTCAAGCATCTGGTTCACGGACCCGCCGTACGGGATCCTTCCGGGCACCAAGGAAGGGCACGAGGGAGCGCAGGAGTACGGCGGCTGCTACGTTTTCCAATTCGAGCCCGCTTCGGGCATCGTCACTGCCGTGATCACGGACCTCGTGTATCCGAATGGGTTGGCGTTTTCACCGGACGAGTCGGTCCTATACGTTACGGACACAGCCGGTCCGGCTCACGGCGTGCCGTTGAGAATCGTTGCCTACGACGTGCTCGATGGCACCTGCCACCGCAACGGAACCCTCCTCGAGCTTGAAGAAGGCTATGCCGCTGACGGTTTGCGTGTGGATGCCCAAGGCAGGATCTGGACATCAGCCAGCCACACCGTACGAATCTATTCGCCGTCCTTCGATCTCCTGGGTGCCATCCCGGTGCCCGAAAAAGTATCAAACGTGTGCTTCGGAGGTCCGGACGGCCAAGACCTCTACATCACCGCAACCACGAGTCTGTACCGGATCCGCACTACCACCCGGGATGCTGCCGCGCGCAATTCTTGAGCGCGAGGACCACTGCCGCAGCGGCGCCCGTCGTTTCCACCTAGGCGCTGGGCACCAGCCGGTAGCGCACATGGGTCACCAGGCGCGTACCGCTTACTTCCGTCGGTTCAAGGCTGAGGTTTCCGACGCCGTCCAGCAGCCTCTCGCCCGCGCCCAGGATAAGCGGCGCGATGTGCAGCCGGAGCTCGTTGATCAGCCCGGCGGAGAGGAATTGCCGGGCAGTTTCTGCGCCCCCGGCGATGGCCACGTCCTTTCCGGCCGCAGCCTCCCGCGCCTGGGCCAGTGCCGACTCGATCCCGTTGTTCACGAAATGGAATGTTGTGCCGCCCTGCATCCGCACGGGAGGGCGCGGATGATGCGTGAGCACAAAAACGGGGGCGTGGTACGGCGGCTCTTCACCCCACCAGCCGCGCCAGCCCTCATCCCACGGGCCCGCCCAAGGACCGGCGAACATGTTGCGGCCCATGATGTACGCGCCCGCGGAGAGAATGCCCTTAAGCGCTCCTGCGTTGGCCTCGGGTTCTTCGAACTGCCACCGGTGCAGGTCCTCGCCGCCCTCACCTAACGGGTTGGAGGGACTTTGATGGGGGCCGGCGAGGAAGCCGTCAAGGGATACGGTGAGATCGCAGGTGACGCTGTTCATGACTTCCTTCTGTGGTGGGAGGGATGTTCAGAGCGTGGTTCGATAACGGCCATGCTAAGGGCGTTCGACGGCGGCGGGAAGGCCTGCGTCCGCCGTGCCTGAGCGGGCGGCAGGCAGGATCACGTCGGGAAGTTGGGCGCCGCGCGCTTCGACCAGGCGGACTCCCAGCCAGCGAGGCGGTCGGGTGGATTCGATTGCCTTCCAGGGGATAACCGGGCCACCCTTTCCCATCCATCCCGCGGGCCCTTGAAGGCCTGATCGCGGCGGGGATAGCATTGCCCGCACCTGCCATCAAAGGAGACGGTCATGGGTGAGACACCTTCCGAGGCGCCATCAAAACTGATGGTTGATTTCATCATTTCCCTGGACGGGTACGCCTCGGCCGAGGGATGGCCGGGCTGGTGGGGCCTGGAGGGGCCGGAATACCTGGCCTGGCTCGAGCAGGAAGGGAAGAAGGACTACACCCTGCTGATGGGGGCGAACACCTATCGGCTGATGTCCAGCATGTCTGAGGAGGCCGCGGCGGAAGGCTCGGAGTTTTCCGAGGAAGAGGGAGCCAGCCTCACCGGCCTTGCCGCCGTGCCGAAGGTGATCTTCTCGTCCACCCTGCAGGCGCCGCTGACGTGGCCGAACTCCGAACTGGTGACCGGGGACGCCGTTGAGGCTGTGAAGGAGATGAAGCGGACCGGGACCGGGCCGTTGAGCACTCTCGGCAGCGTCAGCCTGTGCAGGTCGCTGCTGGCGGCCGGCCTCGTGGACAGGTTCCGGCTGGTCGTGTTCCCGGTGATCACAGGCCGCACCGGGCAGGAGCGGATCTACGACGGCTATCCTGACGTTTCGCTGGAGATGGTGGAGAGCAGGACGTTCGACGGCCGGCTCCAGTTGCTCGAGTACGTCCCCAGAGTACTCAGCGGTCCGCCTGGCGTTAGTCCGGCCTGAAGCAAGGCAGAAGAGTGAGCCCTGCCGCGTAGAAGATCGTCCATATGCTCGCGCGCTTATGCCATGGGAACAGGCCAGGGAACTTCATAGGCTTGCACCGTGATGGATGCAAACGAACACAAGAGCCACATAGTCCTGCCCGACGCGCCGCCGGATCAGCAGGCCGTTCTGGAGACAGGTGGCGTTGCCTGCTGGTCCGAACCAGTGTCAATTGACACGTACGCTCCCGGGCAACCGGACCGCTACCCGCTGTTCCTGGACCGGCGCGTGTACCAGGGTTCCAGCGGCAAGGTGTACCCGATGCCTTTCATCGACAGCATCGCGGCGACGAAGGAACCCCGTCTTTGGCAGGCCATTCACCTGGAGAACGAGTTTGTACGACTGATGCTGCTTCCGGAGATTGGGGGCCGCATCCACATTGGGTTCGACAAGACGGCCGGGTATGACTTCTTCTACCGGAACAACGTGATCAAACCCGGCCTGGTGGGGCTGGCGGGCCCGTGGATTTCCGGCGGCGTGGAGTTCAACTGGCCCCAGCACCACCGCCCCGCGACGTTCCTGCCCGTGGAAACCTCCGTGGACAGGAGCGGCGACGGCAAGGTTACCGTGTGGCACAGCGACCTGGACCCCCTGCAACGCATGCGGGGCTCCCATGGAGTGCGCCTTCGCCCGGGCAGTTCCCTGATTGAGGTCGAAGCGCGGCTGTACAACCGGACTGATGAACCACAGACCTTCCTGTGGTGGGCAAACGTTGCAGCCCGCGCCCATGAAAAGTACCAGTCATTCTTTCCCACCGACGTCAACTTCGTTGCCGACCATGCCCGTCGCGCCATCACCGCCTTCCCGGAGGCTGATCGGCCCTACTACGGGGTGGACTACCCGGCGTTGGCTGGAGAGGGCGGGCATCAGGGCGCGGACCGCATCGATTTCTACGCCAACGTCCCGGTCCCCACCTCGTACATGATCACCGACACGAAAGACAGCTTTTTTGGCGGCTACGATCATCAAGCCGGTGCCGGGTTTGTCCACTGGGCTGACCGCAGCATTTCCCCCGGCAAAAAGCAGTGGACGTGGGGGAACGGCCCTGCGGGCAAGGCTTGGGACGCGCACTTAACCGACGACGACGGGCCGTACGTCGAGCTGATGTCCGGCGTCTTTACGGACAACCAGCCGGACTTCAGCTACCTGGCTCCCGGGGAGACCCGCACCTTCAGTGAGTTTTGGTACCCCATCCGGCAGATGGGCCCGGCGCACCAGGCGAACCTCGAGGTCGCCGTGTCGCTTCAGCTGGACAGTACGGGGCGCACGGTCACTGTGGGCGTTTCCAGTACGGCGGATCGGGAGGATGCAAAGGTTGTTCTCAAGCACCGGGACGCAACAGTGCGGGAATGGGCTGCCCGGATCTCGCCGGCCCATCCCTTCACCGAAGCCTTTGAGCTGCCCGAACCGGCAGATGAATCCCACCTCACGCTGCAGGTCGTCCTGGACGGGGACCGGGAACTAATTCTCTGGACTCCGAGGGAACCGCAGGAATGCCGTGAGGAGCCGTGGGTTGCCACTGAACCCGAACCCGCCGCCGGCATGGCAAGCATGGACGAGCTTTTTGTCACCGGAACCCATTTGACGCAGAACCGGCACCCCACACGTTCGCCGCTGCCGTACTTCGAGGAGATGCTGCGCCGGGATCCGCTGGATTCGCGCGCGTCAATTGCGGTGGGAGCCGCGGCGTACAAAATCGGAGATTACGCCCGGGCCCGGAAAATGCTGGAGAACGCCCTGGGCAGGCTCACCCGCCGCAACCTGAATCCGCCCAGCGGGGAGGCAAGCTACCGCCTCGGCCTGGTCCTGGAGCGCACGGGCCGGTTGGAGGAAGCCCGGGAGAGGTTCGGCAAGGCAGCGTGGGACAAGGCGTGGGCGCAGCCGGCGCACCTGGCGCTGGCGCGCCTGGCCCTCCAGTCAGGACAACCAGCCGAGGCACATCGGCACGCCGATGCTGCACTGGCGCTGGACCCGGCCTGCCCCGAGGCGAAGCACCTCCTGTACCTGGCCCTGAACAAAGCCGGGCGGCGGGAGGAAAGCGCCCGGCTCCTGCGGGATATCCTCGCGGCGGATCCACTGGACCCTGTGGCACTGGCGCTGGACGGTTCCCTGGACGCTGCGGACCCGAAGACAGCACTGACAGTGGCCTGCTGGCTCGCGAGGGCCGGTCAGTGGCAGCTCGCGCTTAACCTCACCGAAAACCCCGCAGCCGCCGACGCCAATAAAGTCTTCGGCAATCCCGAACCCCTTCGCCGCTACCTGCGGGCCGGCTGGCTTGAGGAACTGCTGGACCCGGACGCGGCCTCTGCAGAACGTTCCGCTGCCAGGCGCAGTAACACCGCCTATGCCTTTCCATATGGGCTTGACGACTACGACGCGCTTCAACGGGCCATCGAGGCTGACCCGAGGGACAAGGTGGCACACGGACTGCTGGGGTGCTGGCTGCTGGACGCGGGCCGCACCACTGATGCCTTGGCCTATCTCGAAAAGTCCCTGCTGCTCGGCTCAACAGACCCTGTGGTCTGGCGCAACGCAGCCATCGCCAGGGTCAACACCGGAGGAGATCCCGCAGCTGCGGACCAGTACTTGGAGCATGCACTGGAACTGAGCCCGGATGATCCGAGGCTTGTGTTTGAACGGGCAATCCTGGCCAGCCTGCGAGGAGCTTCTGTCGAAGACCGCATCGCTGCCATTGAACGCCACGACCCGGTTGTTCTTGAGCGCGATGACCTGGCGGTGCTCTACGTCAATCTCCTGACCGACGCGGGCCGCGCCGAGGAAGCCCTGGACATGATGTCCGCACGGACCTTCCAGCCTTTTGAAGGCGGTGAAGGAATGGCCCTCGCAGCCTACGACCGTGCTGCCGTCGCACACGCAACCACCCTCACGGAGCAGGACCCGACGGCGGCCATCGCCTTGCTGCGCGCGGGCGTGGATGCTCCCGCCAACCTGGGCGAGGGACGGCACCCGGCGGACAGCATGGCCGAGCGACTGGTGGCGCTGGGGGATGCCCTCGAACTCGCCGGGCACGCCAATGAGGCAGTGGACGCGTGGAAGCAGGCGTGCCAGGAAGGCAATGCGCTCGCCGTGGACCCCAAGCCCACCAGCTGCGAAGACTACTGGCGGGGGATCGCCCACTGCCGGCTCGGCAGGCCCGCGGAAGCGGAAAGGGTATGGCAGAACCTGGAGGCCCGGGCCGACGAGCTGGAATCCGTCCCCTCGGTTCCGGACTACTTCGCCACCTCCCTTCCCGAACTGCTGTTGTTCGATACTGTCACCGCTTCATCCCGAGTTGAGATGGCGAAGTCACTGCGGGAACTCGCCGCCCTGGGACGGGACCATGAGAAAGAGACGGCCAAGCTGTGAGCGAAGAACTGAGGTACCTCGGCTCCGGAACGCTCGACGCCAGCACTGCATCCCTGACGGGAGCGCCGCCGTCGCACCTTCCATCCCGCCTGACCATTACCCTCTGGGACTTTTCCTGGTACACCCGTGCCGAGGACGGCGGCCCATACCCGGATCTGGACGCTGCCTGTGCGAAGGCGGCAGAGCTTGGGTACAACACCATCAGGATCTGCGCCGCACCGCTGCTGCTCTTTGGTGGCTTAGGTCTTGAGGGCCTGGCCCGGGACCTGGACATTGAAGGGCTCGGGAAAGCACCGGACGGCGGAATCTACGGCAGGGGCACCCGCTGGTATGGCGCTCCCGGCGGTTACCGCCTCAACATGAAGGAGCGGCTCCTGGAGCTGTTCGACGCCGCCGCCCGGCATGGACTCGTTGTCATCCTGGCCAGCTGGGAGTACCAGCAGTCCACGGTCTTCGCCCGGTCCCCGCAATGGTTCGAGGCCATAGACGCCGTGCCGCTAAACGACAGGTACCGCGTCCTCGCTGACGCCTGGGACCGGCTCATCAATGCCCTCACCGATGCCGGGCACCGGGAGCGGATCGCCATGGTGGAACTGCACAACGAGGTGGACTTCTCCATCCTGCCCGCGCTTGCCGATGGCGGCAGCGGGCAACTGCACCGGCTCCGGGAGCTCCACCCCGACCTGCTGGTTACCGCCAGCTACGGCAAACCGCCGCACCTGGCCATGCACACCGTCCCTGACGGGCCAGGCGCCGCGCAGTTCCACGTCTACAGTTACGGCGTGCTGGACGCGCTGCAGCAGCAGATCGACATCCGTTCCGAAGGCACGGCCGACTTTCCCAACCCGGCGCTGCGTGCGCTGCTCCGCCCCGATGCCCCCACAGTCGAAGAGTACGGGCGCCTGGCAGAGTGGAAGTACCGCGCCACCGTGGTAACCGACCAGATGTTCTACGGCTACGACTGGATCGATCCGGATGCCTGGGACACCTGGCTCTGCAACGAGTACGGGATTTACCGGGAAGTGATGCGCCGGGAAATCGAGTCGCGGGTCATCGCGATCGCAGCATGGGCCCGCTGGAAGAACGTCCCCGCCGTGGTGGGCGAAGGCTGGATCGGCTACACCCCGCTGCACGGCACGTTCGAGGAAGGCCCCATCGGGCGCGACCTTGCAGAGAGAGGTATCCGCGCGGCGTTGAACCACGGAATCTGGGGCATGGTCCTGTGCTCCAACGCTGCACCCCATCATCCCCTCTGGGCCGATGAGGCCTGGCAACGCCGCATGAACACCCTCATCCTCACCGCTCCCGGGAGCTGAAAGAATCCACACATGCGCCTTGAACACAGCACCCTCGAATCACAGGGAATCCACGGGCTTTTGATGGTCACCCACCGGCCCCACGAACTGGCCCTGCAGCTCCCGCCCATGAGCAACACCGAGGACCCGCACAGCAGATGGCGGCTCACCAGCCGTTACATTGAGTGCGCGGGCCGGCCGGCGGTGCCCGTGTCAGGAGAAATCCACTTCAGCCGGCTTCCCCGGGCAAGGTGGGAGGAGCGGCTGCGGCTGATGAAGGCCGGCGGCATCACCGTGGTGGCCTGCTACGTCTTCTGGATCCATCACGAACAGATCGAGGGGGAGGTGCGCTTCGATGGCAACCTGGACGTTGCCGCCTTCGTCCGGGCGTGCGTCTCACTCGGCGTGGATGTAGTCCTGCGCTTGGGGCCTTGGTGCCATGGCGAGGTCCGCAATGGCGGCTTTCCCGACTGGGTGCAGGCGGCCGCCGTCGAACACCGCACGAATGACCCCGCCTACCTGGCGATGGTGGAACGCTGGTTCAACCGCCTCGGCGGGGAGTTGGGGGGCCTGACCGGGGCGGACAGCAACGTCGTCGGCATTCAGCTGGAAAACGAACTTTACGACCAGCCCGGGCACATCGCCGAGCTCAAGAGGCTCACCCGGGCCGCGGGTCTCAGTGCCCCCATCTGGACAGCCACTGCCTGGGGTGGGGCCGACATCCCCGAGGCCGACGTCCTGCCGGTCTTCGGCGGCTACGGTGACGGCTTCTGGGTGGACGCCGACGCCCCTTGGGACCCGACGTTCCGGCAGCACTACTTCTTCAGCCACGAGTGGGACGACCCCGGCATCGGTGCCGACCTCCGCGGGCACTTCTCGGGCAGTGACGCCGCACCGCCGCGGTCCCCGTCCTCCCTCTACCCGCCGGCCACCTGCGAGCTGACGGGAGGCATGGCCACGGCCTACCAGCGCCGGCCATGGCCCAAGGGCAAGGACGTGGCCGCCGTGGCCAACAACAAGATCGGCAGCGGCTCCGGCTGGCAGGGCTATTACATGTTCACAGGCGGAATGAATCCTTCAGGCGGCCTGCAGGAGTCGCAGGCAACGGGCTACCCCAACGATCTTCCGGTGTTCGACTACGACTTCCACGCGCCCATCGGTGCGTCCGGCCGGCTGGCACCCAGCTTCGGCCTCCTGCGCAGGCAGCACGCTTTCCTGTCCGCATTCGGCGACCGTCTCGCCCCCATGCCGTCCACCCTCCCGGACCAGGTACCTGCCGGCGTCGAGGACTCGGCGACGCTTCGCTGGGCTCTGCGCAGCGACGGGCAGTCCGGGTTTGTGTTCATCACCTGGCACCAACCCCACCTTCCACTGCAGGATTACCCGTCGGCGCAGTTCAGCCTGTCGCTGGGGGAGGACACGGTAACCTTTCCCGGCAAGCCGTTGGCGATTCCCGCAGGAACGATCGCCGCCTGGCCCGTGAACCTCGAGATTGCAGGGGTCCGGCTGCGCTGGGCAACGGCATCGGCGCTGACCCTTTTGGGGCCGGAATCCTCACCGGCCCTGGTCCTCGCTGCCGAAGCCGGAATCGAGCCCCAGGTTTGCCTGCCGGAAGGAACGGAGCTTGAGGGCCCCGTTTCTGCCCTGGGCGGCAACACCTACGCGATTGACGCCACGCAGCCGGCCGCCCTCACGGTGAAGTCCACTGAAGGCTCCCTGGCCATCCTCGTCCTGCCGGCTGAGCTGGCTGAGCAGGCTTGGGTCCTCGATACCCCGCGCGGCCGTGAACTGGTTCTGTCAGCGGACCCGCTCTGGGTAGGTGCCGACGGACTCCTGGCCGGCAGGTCGCAGGGATCACCTTCCGCCCGGCGTTTTTCCACTGCGACCTGTCAGTTCCACGACGTTCAGGTGACAGCGCTGGTACCTGAACGGGCGCGGCTGACCCTACCAGCCGAGCTGGTCCGGGCCGCCGGGCCCGTTCCTGCTTCCTTCGGTTCACTCGCCGGCCGGGCTGCCGCACCCACGGGGGGAGCCATCGAGGAACTGGCCGAGGTGTACCGGCTTGACCTGACGACGGCGGCGGCGTCCTTTGATGGCGAGGGACACTCTGAGCTGGAGATCATGTGGGCCGGGGACGTTGCCCGGCTCCTTGTTGACGGGCGCGTGGTTGCCGACCGCTTCTGGGACGGTTCGCCTTGGGTCCTCCAAGCGCACGATGCCGGCATCCGCCCCGGGTCTGAGGTCCTGCTCCAGATCCTTCCCCTCCCGAAGGAGGCGAACGTGGGGGTGCCGCTGGAGGCCCAGCGCAGGCGTGACGCGGTCGACGGCGACCTGGCCGCCTTGGACAGGGTGGAGCTGCTTGTGTGGACGGGCTGGACGGAACAGTCATCCTGACCCGGCATACACTGAGCCTTTCAACGGAGGGAGCGCAGGTGGAACGGGCAACGGGCTTCCAGAACCAGCGGCTCGTGGTGGTCCCGCGGCCGCTGGTCCGGGACGCGCTCACCCGTCCCGTTACACGGCGCCTCATGGTCACCGATGCGGGCGTCTTTCCCGTCGCAGAGGCTCATGGGCGGCACCGTCCCTCGGGCGCCGAGGAAACGATCGTCCTTCTTTGCGTCGCGGGGAAGGGGTGGGTGGAAACCGCCGGTTCCCGGTTCGACGTCGGCAAGTCGACCGCCGTCGTTCTTCCAGGCGGTACGGGGGAGGCCCATGCCTACGGTGCCTCCAGCGAGGACCCATGGACCATCTGGTGGTGCCACGTGTTCGGCTCTGATGCTGCCGAACTTGTTGAGGAATCCGGCGTGCGTCCGGACCGGCCCATCATCCCGCTGGTAGCCGTGGACCGGCTGACGGCCATGTTGGACGAAATCATTTCCGCCCTGGAACAGGACCAGTCGCCGGCCCGCCTGGTTGCCACGGCAGGAATGGCCTGGAAACTCCTCGCAACCCTCGCTGTAGAGCGCCGCCTCCCTGAGCAGGGGACGCCCCTCCAGCAGGCCATGAAATTTTTGGAGGAGCGGGTTGACGGCAGCATCCGGTTGCCCGACTTGGCTGCAGTGGTGGGTGTCTCGTCGTCGCAGCTGAGCAAGCTGTTTAGGGAAGCTACTGGTGGGGGAGTGCTGGCTCACCACACTGCCCTGAAGATGGCCCGGGCGAGGCTTCTGCTGGATACGACGGAGCTGACGGTCGCCCAGGTGGGACGCGAAATTGGCCTCTTCGACCAGTTCTACTTCTCCCGCCAGTTCCGCCGGATGCACGGGGTAAGCCCCAGTGGATACCGGGCGGAACGGAAGGGCTGAGACCTCCCGCGGCGCCACACCAACTTCTTGATGGTGCTGGTTCGCCAGCCCTTGCCGTGTGCCACCGTCCGCCTGCCAAGGGCACAATAGGTGCCATGGCTGATTCTGAAGCGGTGACAACCCAGGGCTCGACGGTTGAGGAATGGACGCAGGCGTTGGCAGAGTCCAAGGGTTCGCCGGGCGGAGGGGCAGGGACGGGGGTCATGCTTGCCATCGCCGCATCCCTGGTGTCCATGGTGGCGGGCTACACCAAGCCACGCGACGGCAGGGGCGGGGAGCTCGCCGACATCCACGCACGTGCGCGATCGCTCCGTGAGACCGCCCTTCGACTGGCCGACGACGACGCTGCCGCCTCCGAAGCGTTCGGCGCGGCGTTCCGGCTGGCACCTGGGCGGGAGCGTGATGACGCCATTCACGCGGCGTCGGTTAACGCCGCGAAGGCTTCGGCCCTGCTGGGCGAACGGGCGATGGATGCCATCGAAGACCTGGGCTGGCTCTGTTCCCATGGAAACCCTGCGCTGATCGCCGATGTGGTTGTCGCTTTCGGTGCCCTCCGGGCAGCGGTGGCCGGGGCGCGCACGAACGTCAGTTTTGACCTCGCAACGCTGCGATCGGCTGGCGCCTCGCTTGAACAGATCCGTGCGGAACATCCCAGTCTCTGGGCGACTGTCCAACAGCTGAACACGGCACTCGACCGCATCGACGAGCTGACAGCCGGAGTGGATCACCGCGCCGCCCCAACTGACACTGACGCCTTGGAATAGCTCCGGCACGCAGAGTCAGAGAGGACTAACCGGTTTCGCCCCGGCGAAGCGCCGCCAGGGCTTCGGCCAAAGGCATGCGCAACGCAGGGCCGTGGCCGGGAAGCACCACCGAGGCATGGACGCCGTCCAACCGTCGGATGGCTTCCAGGGCGGCGTCCGGGTCCGAGTGGTACATGCGATGGAGCATCTGCGGCCCTGTCTTTCGGGTCAGCGGATGGCTTGAGGCAAAGGAATCTCCGACCGCGATTGCTCCTGCCGTTGGAAGGAGGACCGCGGCGTTCCCGGGCGTGTGCCCCGGTATCAGGATGGCTTCCGGACGGCCGGGCAGGCGTCGCAGCGTCGCAGCGTCCCACGCCCGGGCCCGCGTTGCCGGCCGGGCAGTGAGCGCTCCGGCTTTGACGACGTGGACCATCCACCGGAAAACCCGGGGGCGCCACGCACGGACGAGGACCTGGCCGAACGTGACCTGGTGCTTTTCCTTGCCCTGGACGTGGGCCAACTCCTCCGGCGAGCAAAGGATGGGGGTGCCGTACGTGCCGGAGAAGTGGGCAGCAGCACCGGTGTGGTCGACGTGGCCGTGCGTGATGAGCACGGCCCGGGCATCCGCCGGCTGCAGTCCCAGGTGCCTGATGGATTCCAGCACCAGGGGGCAGTCGGCGGGGTAGCCGCTGTCGATGAGCATAAAACCCGACCTGTCGCGGACCACGGTCCAGTTCGAGGCTGGTCCCGCAACGAGGAAGACACCAGGCGCCTGCTCGGAAACGCGGGAGGAAGGATGCCAGCCGGAGGTTGTGGAACGCACTGGCCCATCGTAGCGGCCGCTCCCGTTCATAGAGCTGCGTCCGTCACCTACACAAGGGGCCAGGGGTAACGCATTCCGGTGGGGTCCAGCGGCAGCACGCAATCCCGCAGCACACGCTGCGCGCGCCGCTGCAGGGCGGCCGCTTCGGCGTCGTCCAGAAGCTGCGCGACGCCGGGCGGGACGCGTTCCACGAGCGGGCTGATGTCCTGCAGCAACGAGGCAGGAATGGGTTCGCCCGCGAAATCCCAGATGACGGTGCGCAGCTTGAAGCCGGCGGAGAAACACAGCCCATGGTCGATGCCCCATACCCGCCCGTCATGTCCGCGCAAAATGTGTCCGCTTTTGCGGTCCGTGTTGTTGCTGATGAAATCGAACAGGGCGATACGGAAAAGGGCGTCGTGGGTTTCCGGCGATTCCTCGTACAGGGTGAAGTAGTGGTCCCGGTAGTCGCAGGGCACGAACCATTGCAGCGACCCAATTCCCAAGGGAGAGTCGTCCCGGATCACTGTTGGCGGCACGAGCCCCCATTGCAGGTAATCGCTCAGCAGGTACGCAGCGCGCTCGCGCCGGTACAGCCCGGGCTCAAAATCGGACAACGGCCGTTCTCCGGCCTCCGGCTTGTAGACAGCATGGGCGGAGTCGTCCCCGGAGGAAACCCGCACAAGGAACGTGGCGTTGCTGCTCCGCGGGATGCGTGCCAGCAGTTCCACCCGGCCTTCGGTGAGCAGCGTCAGTTCCCGCCCCGGCACCGGCTGTTCCTGTTCATCGACTGTCCCAGCTATGCCCGCCGCGTTTCACTGCGCCCTCAGTCCGCTCAGGGGCTCGGACGTTGAATTCACCATGAGCACCGCGGGCGCCTGGCCTTCGACATGGGAGATGACGGACACCGAGCCGGGGCTGATCACGATGCGCTGGAAAAGGTCAAGGGGGGTGCCCAGGGCGTCGGCAACGGCGGCCTTGATCGGGTCTGCGTGGGAGAAACATACGACGGCGCCTCCGGGGTGGGCGGTGCGCAGCACCTCGAGTGCCGCGACCATCCGCGCCTGCATCTCGGTGAAGCTTTCCCCGTTGGGGAAGCGGAACGTTGATGGACTCTGCTGGACGGCCTGCCACTGGGGCAAAGCGGCGAGTTCTGCGAGCGCGGCCCCTGTCCAGTCGCCGAAGTCGCATTCGAGCAGCCCGGGCTCTTCGTTCACCTCCAATGCGGAGCGCACTGCGGCGGGCTCTGCAGTTTCCCGGGCCCGC
This sequence comes from Pseudarthrobacter sp. R1, assembly GCF_024494415.1. Classification (NCBI taxonomy): domain Bacteria; kingdom Bacillati; phylum Actinomycetota; class Actinomycetes; order Micrococcales; family Micrococcaceae; genus Pseudarthrobacter; species Pseudarthrobacter sp. R1. The sequence goes on from NZ_JAMKFI010000007.1 coordinate 385,120, forward strand.
TCCAAAGGCGAGGAATAGATGGCGTCCACCGGAAGCCCGTCGAGGCGTTCGGCCACGCGTTCGGCCTGCACCCGGCCCCGCTCGGACAGGTAGAGCCCCGGCGCCCGTCCCGGCAGGACCTTTCCGGTGGTGGGTGTCTCCCCATGGCGCACCAGGAGGAGGAGGGTGCGCTCCGGTCCCGCTGGCGGTGGCGGCGGCGTGGTGGGCGTTGCTGCGATCATCCGTATCAGGGTATGCCCGGAAACGGCTGCGGAACGCAGATGTTTGCAGAAATCCCTCGATTCACAGCACAGGAGGGGACTACCGTGGAGTGGTGACTGATCGACCCGATATCTTCACCGTTGGCGAACTGCGTGCGGCCGGGCACGTCCAGAAGGACCTGCGCCACGAGATCCGTGACAACCTGCTCGCCGCGCTCGCCGCCGGCCGCGATCCGTGGCCCGGGCTGTACGGCTTCAGCAGGACCGTCCTTCCCCAGCTCGAGCGCGCCTTGATAGCAGGCCACGATGTGGTGCTGCTCGGCGAACGGGGGCAGGGCAAGACCCGGCTCCTCCGCACACTGGCCGGGCTGCTGGACGAATGGTCACCGGTGATCGAGGACTCGGAACTCAACGAACACCCGTACGAGCCGATCACGGAGCACTCCCGCGCCCGCGCCCTCACCGAAGGCGACCGGATGCGCGTGGCATGGCGCCACCGGTCGGAACGGTATGTAGAGAAGCTCGCCACGCCGGACACCTCCGTTGCCGATCTTATCGGCGACGTCGATCCGATGCGGGTGGCCGAGGGGCGCCGCCTTGGGGATCCGGAAACCATCCACTACGGCCTGGTCCCGCGCTCCAACCGCGGCATTATCGCCATCAACGAACTGCCGGACCTTGCCGAGCGGATCCAGGTGTCGATGCTGAACGTGATGGAGGAGCGCGATATCCAGATCCGCGGCTATGTGCTGCGGCTGCCGCTGGACGTGCTGGTCGTGGCATCGGCCAACCCGGAGGATTACACCAACCGCGGCAGGATCATCACGCCGCTGAAGGACCGGTTCGGCGCCGAGATCCGGACCCACTACCCGATAGAGCTGGCCGACGAAGTGGCGGTGATCCGGCAGGAGGGGCAGCTGGTGGCCGATGTCCCGCCCGTCATCCTTGAGATCCTGGCCCGTTACACCCGCGCGCTCCGGCAGTCCCCGGCGATCAACCAGACCTCCGGGGTGTCCGCACGGTTCGCCATCGCCGGCGCGGAAACAGTGGCCGCAGCAGCGCTTCGCCGGGCCAGTGTCCGCGGCGAGGAGGAAGCCGTGGCCCGGATCGTGGACCTTGGCACAGCGGTGGACGTCCTCACCGGCAAGATCGAATTCGAGTCGGGGGAAGAAGGCCGCGAGCAGGCGGTCCTGGACCACCTCCTGCGCACCGCCACCGCCGAGGCAGTGCGGGCGCACTATCAAGGCATCGACCTCGGTCCGCTTGTCGCTGCGCTCGACGGCCACAGGACCGTGACCACCGGAGAACATGTCACGGCGCAGGAATTCCTGCAGAACCTGCCGTCCCTCAACGGATCGGGCCTGTACGACGAAATCAGCGGCCGGCTCGGCGCAACGAACGAAGGGCAGCGTGCAGCTGCCATCGAACTCGCACTGGAAGGCCTCTACCTCGCCCGGCGGATCTCGAAGGAGTCCGACGACGAGGAAACCATCTACGGCTAGCAGGAGAACGCCCAGCAGCAGGCCGAAGGCAGCAGGGCGGCGAGGACAGGAACCGGAGGCATCATGGGCATCCACAACCACTCCGCCAGGTACGGCCGGTACACGGGCGGGCCTGACCCGCTCGCGCCGCCGGTTGACCTGGCGGAGGCACTGGACGCCGTCGCCGAGGACGTCATGGCCGGCTACTCGCCCCGGCACGCCCTGCAGGAGTTCCTGCGGCGCGGCGGCCGGAACCGGGAAGGCCTCGATGACCTCGCCCGGAGTGTCCAGCAGCGCCGCAGTGAACTCCTGGGCCGGCACCGGCTGGACGGCACCCTCAACGAGGTCCGGAAGCTGCTCGAAACGGCCGTGCTGGAGGAACGCAAGCAGCTTGCCCGGGACGCCATGATGGACAACACCGATCGGGCCTTCCGGGAGATGCAGCTGCAGAACCTGCCCCAGTCCACGGCGGCAGCCGTCAACGAGCTGGCCTCCTATGACTGGCAGTCCAGCACTGCCCGGGAGGCGTACGAGCAGATCAAGGACCTGCTGGGCCGTGAGGTCCTGGACCAGCGGTTCGCCGGGATGAAGCAGGCACTCGAGAACGCCACGGATGAGGACCGGGCGGCGGTGAACAGCATGCTGCGGGACCTCAACGGGCTGTTGGACAAACACCGGCGCGGCGAAGACACCGATGCGGACTTCCAGGACTTCATGGCCAGGCACGGCGGTTTCTTTCCGGAGAACCCCCAGTCCGTGGAGGAACTGATTGATGCCCTCGCCAAGCGTGCGGCCGCGGCGCAGCGGCTCCTGCAGTCCATGTCTGACGAACAGCGCGACGAGCTCATGCGGCTCTCGGCCCAGGCTTTCGGCTCGCCGGACCTGATGGCCCAGCTTGATCAGCTCGATTCCAGCCTGCGGGCCCTGCGCCCGGGCGAGGACTGGTCCGGATCCGAACGCTTTGAGGGCCAGGAGGGCCTGGGCCTGGGTGACGGCACCGGCGTGCTCCAGGACATCGCCGAGCTGGACGGGCTGGCCGAACAGCTGTCCCAGTCCTACAACGGATCAAACCTCGGCGATCTGGATCTGGATGCCCTTGCCCGCCAGCTCGGCCAGAATGCCGCCGTGACCGCCCGCACCCTCGCCGAGGTGGAGCGGGCCATGCAGGACGGCGGCTACCTGCGGCGGGGAGCCGACGGCGACCTGCGGCTGTCCCCGCAGGCCATGCGGAGGCTGGGCAAGTCCCTGCTGCGGGACGCCGCCAAGCAGCTGTCAGGCCGGCAGGGGCGGCGGGACACGCGGGTGGCCGGCGCCGCCGGGGAGCAGACCGGTTCCAGCCGCCAGTGGGAGTTCGGGGACGCCGAGCCCTGGGACGTCACGCGCACCCTGACCAACGCGATCAGCCGTACCGCGGCCGACGGCGGGAACCCCGCCGGGGGACTGCGCCTAACCGCGGCAGACATCGAAATCAGCGAAACAGAGGCACGCACCCAGGCCGCCGTCGTCCTGCTCGTTGATGTGTCGTTCTCCATGGCCGCCGAGGGGCGGTGGGTGCCCATGAAGCGGACCGCCCTGGCCCTGCACCACCTCGTCTCCACGCGGTTCCGCGGGGACCGGCTGGAGCTGATCACGTTCGGCCGCTACGCGCAGGCGATGGACATCGGCGAGCTGACGGCACTGCCGGTCCGCCGGGAGCAGGGAACCAACCTGCACCACGGACTGCTGCTCGCCGGGCGGTTCTTCCGCCGGCACCCGTCCATGCAGCCTGTCCTCCTTGTGGTGACCGACGGCGAACCCACCGCGCATCTGCTGCCGGAGGGCGAGCCCTGGTTCTGCTGGCCTTCGGACCCGGAAACCATCCGCGTCACGGTGGCAGAGCTCGATCGCCTGGGGCGTGCCGGGGTGCAGGCCACGTTTTTCCGGCTCGGCGATGACCCCAGTCTTGAGCGGTTCGTCCAGCGCATGGTGCGGCGGGTCAGCGACAGGGGAGGCGCGCGCGACGTCGGGGGCCTCGGGGCCGCCGTCGTGGGGGAGTACCTGCGCGCGCACTTCCGGGGGCGTGCCTTCGGCGATGCCGACTGGGCGTCCTGAATATCCTGACCGGGGATGTTGTTGTACGGCGGCTTCAGGAAAGGGCCTGCCCCGGCAACGTGAGGATTTCCGCACCGTCGTCGGTGATGGCGATCGTGTGCTCACTGTGGGCCGTCCGGCACCCTGTTGCGCTCCGGAGCGTCCAGCCGTCGGGATCGGTGACGAGTTCGGCGGTGTCCGCCATGACCCACGGCTCCAATGCCAGCAGCAGCCCGGGCCGCAGCGTGTATCCGCGGCCGGGCCGTCCGGTGTTTGGCACGTGGGGGTCCTGGTGCATTGTTGATCCGATCCCATGGCCGCCGAACTGCGTGTTGACCGGGTAGCCTGCCTCGCTGAGGACGGAGCCGATGGCGTGGGAGATGTCACCGATGCGGGCACCGGGGCCCGCGGCGGCTATGCCGGCATACAGCGCGCGTTCGGTCGCATCGATCATCGCCACGCTCTCCAGGGGCTTTGAGCCGCCAACGATGAAACTGATGGCTGAGTCTGCAGCGACGCCGCCTTTGGAGACGGCGAGGTCGAGCGTCAGCAGGTCGCCGTCGGCCAGCGTGTAATCGTGCGGCAGTCCGTGGAGCACGGCATCGTTGACGGCGGTGCAGATGTAGTGGCCGAATGGCCCGCGCCCGAAGGACGGTTCGTAGTCCACGTAGCAGGACTGCGCTCCAGCCTCGACGATCATGGCCTTTGCCCACCGGTCGACGTCCAGGAGGCTGGTGCCCACCGTGCTGCGGGCCTTCAGCGTCTGCAGAATGTGGGCGACCAGGGCACCGGCCTCCTTTGCCCGGCCCAGTTCGGCGGAGTTCAGGATCTCAATCATGCGGCACCTTTCCCACGCACTAATAGCTGTCCCGCCATTATCCTCAATCCGGGAGTTGCTCCGCGGACGCTCAGGGGCGCGGCTCCTCGGCCGGTCCCTTATCCGGTTGCTCCGTTGACGCATTGGCTTCGTCCGCTGCGGCGCCCTGCCGCCGGCTGGCAAGGAGGAACGGAACCGCGAGGCTTTGGAAGATCCCCGCCAGGGCCAGCGACATGGGATAGCCGTACAGGTCGGCGCTCCTGCCGAGCACCGGCTGCACCACAACGCCGCCGCTGGATCCCATCAGCGAGTCAAAGCTCAGCACGGTGGCGCGCTGCTTGGACGGAATCATGTCGTTCACGTACGCCTGCCGTACCGGCATGGCGGCGGAATCGATCACAGCCCACAGCGTCAACAGGACCAGGGCAACCCAGAACACGCGGGCAAACCCGAGCACCAGGAGAATCACGGCACTGATGCTGCCGCTCAGGATCAACACGGAGGTGCGTTTGCGGAACAGGCGCCGGACATAGGGTGCGAGCCAGCCGCCCACCACCTCCGCGCCCGCCACAATGGCCGCCGCAAGCCCGGCAACAGAATAGGCGCGGGGGTCGCCAAAAAGCTCCAGCAGGTACGGCTGCAGGGCATAAAAGACATAGATTCCGACGCCGGCGCTGAAGGGGGCGGCCAGCATCACGTACCGTACGGGCGGGATTTTCAGGCCGTTCTCGATCGAGGCGGTCAGCACTGCCCGCGTTGCGCGCAAAGGGTGCGTCGAACGCTCTGGGGTGAACCCGACGTCGTGCATGAGTCCAAAGGCCACCGCGAACATGGCCAGCAGCACGCCCACCCGCACCAGGAAGGGCACACCGAGGTCCGTAGCCTGGGCGATCACGCCACCGGCCACCGAGCCGGCGAGCATCGCCACGCCCGCGACCATCTGCCCGCGCCCAAACACCGCCTCCAGCCCGCCTTCGTAGCCGGAGTAGCGCAGCGCATCAACAAGCCAGGCCTCAACCGCACCGGAAAAGAAGGTGAAGCCCAGGCCAAGCAATACGGACACGACTGCCCACCAGGCGAACGGGGCGGAGAACTGCCACAGCAGGTAGTAGAGGTATGTGGATCCGGCCAGGGTCACGGTGCCGAGCAGGAATGACGCCCGGCGGCCCCAGCTGTCCGCGACCACGCCGGTGGGGACCTCGAAAATTACCATTCCGACCGTGAAGAAGGCGTTGGCGGCGAAGGCCTCGAAATTGCTGAGGCCCGCGTCCAGCAGGAACAGCGTGTTGACGCCCCAAATGAACGAAGCCGCAAGGGTATTGCCCAGCGTCAACGTCAGGTAGATGCGCTGGATCCTTCGGGCTGCGGCGTTCATCGGTTCGCTGGCCCGGCCCCTCCGTGCAAGGAACACGAGGCCATTCTCACCCCGTTCAGGCTCCCGGTGCCAGAGCCCCCAACAAACCGATCCTCGGCGGTCCACGGAGCAACCTGGAACAGGTCAGCGAATCCACCCGCTGTGCTGCCAACCGTCGCCTCAGCCGGTGGTGCCGGTATCGTCGTGTGCGGATCCGACAGGTTTGGATTCGGGTGACCCGCGCTGGCGGAGGTAGATGGACAGGACAACCATGGACCCCACGGCCAGGAACTCCGACTGCCAGTTTTGGAGGGTCCGGTTCCAGAAGTCGGGTGAACCGGCGTACTCGAGCCACGGGACGGGATCCTGGAAGTTCCGCAGCTGCTCTTCGTTGTAGGCCGCGTGTCCGGTCAGCGACTGGACGAGCCAGGACAGGACGAAGATTAGTCCCATGGTGGCCGCCAGCGAGTTGGAGAATATCGTCAGGCGCCAGCCGCGGACTCTTGCCCAGGCAGGGGATTTATCGTTGGCGTGCTCGCCGACCAGTTGTTCTTCATCGGATTCAAGCCCCTCCTTGCCCGGCTCCTTGGACTCCGGCGACCCCTTCTGGACCAGCCAGATCGTTGCCACGATATAGAGCAGGAACTGAAGGTACTCTGACTGCCAGTTCTCCGATACGTCGACAGCGAAGCTTGAAGAGGTCAGGTATTGCGCGAAACTGATCTCGTCCAGTCCAGCGGCGAGTTGCTCTTCATTGAAGACAGCCTGCCCCGTGATGGCCTGCCCCAGGACCGCGAGCAGGAAAATTCCTCCGAAGAAGAGACTCAGTCCATTGTTTTTCAACCCGTTTTTCACTTCAGGATCCTTATCCGCGGACCAGCCCGACGAACGCCATGTACGCCAGCCCAGCGAAGATGAGGATCAGGTAGAGAAGGAAGGACCACCGCATTCTTATGTGCCTCCTACTTCGCACGAGTATGGGGAATCTCCCCTGGGGGTGCATCCCGCGGCTGTGACTCGCCAAGCCGAGCCGGAGGAGGCCATAAAAACCACATCGCCCTCGAACTCCACCAGAGCCTCCCGCCCGTACGCTTCGGTCTTCAAAAGCGTCCCTGCTGCGGGCAGCTGCAAGGATTCCAGGCCGGATTCGCAGCTGCCGCCGTTCTGCTCTGCAACCTGCTGGCGCGTATCGGGCTGCAGCAATGCACAGGCAGTGGACCAGTCAGAGGACCTTACGGCTTCGTGGAAGCCCTGTGCCGTTGACGACGCGCCCGTAGTATCCGGGGCGCAACTGGTAACGGCGGCCATAACAAGCAGGCAGGCGACGGCCGGCAGCGGCCGGCGGAGCCTTTCGATACTGAACCTGGACGGAGCCCTTGCGTTCACGTACCCTCCTTCGGACGTCGCTGCTGTGATGAACTTACTGCAGAATCGAAGGATGGGAACAGCACCCGCCCAGCGGCAAGACGCACAACTCCCACGAGGAGTCCGTTCCGTGTCAGGATCAAGGTATGCCTGACCGCCTGATGCTGCTGGACACTGCCTCGCTGTACTTCCGCGCCTTTTACGGCCTGCCCGATTCCATCCGCCGCGCGGACGGGACGCCGGTCAATGCCGTCAGGGGTCTGCTGGACATGATCGCCAGGCTGACCACGGACTACGGGGCCACCCATCTCATCGCGTGCTGGGATGACGACTGGCGGCCGCAATGGCGTGTGGACCTCCTGCCCACCTACAAGTCGCACCGCGTCGCGGAGGCGATGACGGATGCCCCTGATGTGGAGGTTGTGCCGGACGCCCTCGAGGCGCAGCTTCCCATGATCCGCCGCGCGCTTGGCCTGGCCGGAATCGCCATTGTCGGTGCCGCTGACCACGAGGCCGACGACGTTGTGGGCACCTACGCCAGCCACGCCGACCTCCCTGTCGACGTCGTCACCGGGGACCGCGACCTCTTCCAGGTCTGCGATGACGCCCGCCAGGTCCGGGTGATTTACACCGCGCGCGGCATGAAAAACCTCGATGTCATGACCGAAGCGGCGGTAGTGGGCAAGTACCGGGTGCTGCCCCAGCAGTACGCGGATTACGCCACCCTTCGCGGCGACGCGTCGGACGGCCTGCCGGGTGTGGCCGGGATCGGGGAAAAGACAGCAGCATCCCTGCTCCTGAAGTACGGCACCCTGGAAAACCTCCTCGAGGCAGCGGCGGACCCGAACGGCGGCCTGTCGTCACCTGTCCGGGCCAAGCTGGAAGCTGCCGCCGATTACCTGGTGGCCGCGCCCGCCGTCGTACGGCTTGTGCGGGACCTCGACCTGCCCTCCCTCGAGGAAGCCGGCGCCCAACTGCACCCCGTCACCGGCGGGGCCCGCGCCGAACTCGAAAGCGTTGCCACCGAATGGAACCTTGGCGGATCGGTCAGGCGGCTCCTCGACGCGCTGGACCGGACCCGGCCCAGCTGAGACCTTGCGGGCGCGGCCACCCTTGGCCTGGAAGCAGCGGCGAAACTGCCTAATTCTTGAGCAAAAGTGACATGGTGGGCTGCCCTCCCTGCCGTTAGGGTGGCTGCAGTGGTTCAAGCAGCCGGACCTCTCAATTGGGGGATTGGAGTTGCTCATGGCTGACGGCCCGGATAAGCGCGGCAAAACCAAAAGGGACCGGAAGAAAAGCGGTCCCGACGACGCAGTAGTCGATGCAGAGGATGCGGAGCAACAGGCGGACGCCCCCGCCGCCGCCCCCGATGTGGAACCCCGCAGCCCACGCCTCTACGGCTACGACCCTGACTCCTGGCCGGAGCAGCGATAGTGCTGTCTTCCAGACGTAGGTTCCCGGCCGGCACCGGCAGCAGACAAGCAAACCAGGGCATGGCTAAGCTTGGTGTGTCCGGACGTTCAGCCTGCTGACGAAAGCGCGGTGAGTGCAATGCCGAAGACGGGAAAGAACGACCACGCCCGCAAGGACGAGCTTCCTTCGACCCTTCAGCGCTCGGACCAGAAAGCGCAGGACACGTTTGCCAAAACCTACGATTCCGCCATGGAGTCGTATGACAACGACGAAAGCCGCGCTGCGCGGGCCGCCTACGCATCACTGAAGCACAGTTACGAAAAGGTGGGGGACCACTGGGAGCCGAAAGAGAAACGCGGGCCCTCAGACCAACGGGCCGAAAAGGGAGCCGGGGCAGCCGAACCCACCGCCGGCGGCGTGGACGCCAACGCCTCCAAGAAACACCTGCTGGAGCGCGCCCGGGAACTGGATATCCCCGGCCGTTCGACCATGGACAAGGACGAACTCGTCAAGGCGCTGCAAAAGGCCAACGAAGCCGCCACCCGCAAGGCACGCGAAAAGTAAAACAACCAGGCAAAGACGCCAGGAGGTTCGGATGTCGGTCAAAGGCACCAAGGACGCAGCAGGTCCTGCAGGGCGGGGCGGGCCGGAAGGGCGCCAGGGCAACGGCACTGCCGGCATCACCCCGCGGGACCCCGCCATGGTTCGAAACGTGGCACTCGTTGGCCGGTCCGGTGCCGGCAAAACCACTCTCGTCGAGGCCCTGCTTGAGGCTAACGGCATGATCACCAGGAAAGGCTCGGTGGTTGACGGGACCACCGTAAGCGACTCCGATCCCGCCGCCATCCACCAACAACGCTCGGTGGCCCTGTCAGTGGTCCCGCTGCCTGTGGCCGGAATGAAGATCAACCTCCTGGACACCCCCGGCTATCCGGACTTCATTGGCGAACTCCGCGCCGGCCTTCGCGCCGCGGACGCCGTCCTTTTCGCCGTCTCCGCCGTTGAGGGGGTGGATGCAGGCACCACGGCAATCTGGCAGGAGTGCCAATACCTGGGGATGCCGCGTGCCGTGGTCATCACGCGGCTCGACCATCCCCGGGCTGATTACGACGCCGTCCTCGCCGCCTGCCGCGCGGCGTTCGGCGACACGGTGCTTCCGTTGTATGTCCCTGTACGCACCGACGGGGAGGCCACGGGCCTCCTCGGCCTGTTGTCCGGCACGGTCTTCGAGTATTCGCCGGGGACGTCCGGTGCCACGGCGCGTACCGGCGAACCCCAGGAAATCGAAGCAGCGGATGCTGCGCGGGCCGAGCTCATCGAGGGGATCATCGCGGAAAGCGAAGATGAGACGCTGATGGACCGTTACCTGGGCGGGGAGGACATCGATGCCGACGTCCTCATCACGGACCTGGAAACCGCCGTCGCCCGGGGGTCCTTCTTTCCTGCGGTGCCCGCTTCGGCGCTCACCGGGCTGGGCACGGCTGAACTTCTGGAGCTCCTCACCAAAGCGTTTCCGTCGCCGCCGGAGCGGAGCCTGCCGCGGGCAACAGACCTTACCGGAGCGCCGGTCCGCGCCCTTGCCTGCAACCCGGAGGGGCCTCTTGCGGCTGAAGTGGTGCGCACCACGGTGGACGCCTTCCTGGGCAGGGTCTGCCTGGTCCGGGTCTTCTCCGGAACCCTGCGCGGTGACACCCCGGTACATGTCAGCGGACACGGGCTGGCGGACCGCGGCCACCAGGACCACGACACCGACGAGCGCCTCACCCACCTCTATTCGCCGCTGGGCGCCAACCTCCGGCCCGTGCCCTTCTGTGTCGCCGGCGACATCGCGGCGGTAGCCAAGCTGGGCAGCGCGGAAACCGGGGATACCATCTCGGCCAAGGACCAGCCACTGCTGCTGGCCACCTGGGAGATGCCCGAACCGCTGATGCCGGTGGCCATTGAAGCCGATTCGCACGGCGACGAGGATGCCCTGGCCCGCAGCCTGGGAAAGGTGGCCGCCGGCGACCCCACCCTTCGGGTGGAGCGGAATGCGGAGACCCACCAGCTCATCCTCTGGTGCATGGGAGAGGCACACGCCGAGGTGGTGCTGGACAGGCTGCGTGACCAGGGCGTAAAGCTGCACACCGTGGACGTCGTGACGCCGCTGCGGGAAACCTTCTCAAGCCGCGCTGCCGGGCACGGCCGCCACGTCAAACAGTCCGGCGGCCACGGCCAGTATGCCGTCTGCGACATCGAGGTTGAGCCCCTGCCCAGGGGCACCGGATTCGAGTTCATCGACAAAACAGTGGGCGGCGTGATCCCCGGAACCTTCATATCATCCGTCGAGAAGGGCGTACGTGCCCAGATGCAGAAAGGCATTGCGTCCGGCTTCCCGGTGGTGGATGTGCGCGTGACCGTGGTGGGCGGCAAGGCGCACAGCGTCGATTCCTCGGACGCAGCCTTCCAGGCAGCCGGTGCCCTTGCCTTGCGGGAGGCGGCGGCAGCGGGCAAAATCCAGCTGCTGGAGCCTGTTTCGTCAGTGGCGATCAGCGTCCCGGACGAACATGTGGGGACGGTAATGAGCGACCTTTCCGCCCGCCGCGGCCGGCTGACGGGCACCACGTCCTCCGGCGGGGACCGGACGGAGATCACGGCGGAAGTGCCGGACCAGGAACTCTTGAAATACGCGGTGGAACTCCGTGCTTTGACAGCGGGAACCGGCACCTTCAACCGCCAGTACCTCCGGCACGATCCCGTACCAGGCAACGTGGCGGCTGCCGGGGCCGGCAGATGACGCTGCGCCCAAGCGGAGTTAGGGCGCCTGGGACGCCGGCTGCTCCACGTTCCTGGGCGTGATGGTGAGGGAAGCCACCTGCTCCAGCCTGGGGTGCAGATGGTCACCGCCCTCCACCACGCCTTTCTGCCACCACAGGTCCAGCCCTTCAGGCGTCACTTCCAGGCATGCCAGGTTGTTGTCGAACCACGGACCCTTGATGCCTGCCCATGTGTAGGGCGGGTCCGGCACCCTGGCAGAGCGCGCCGCAAGGGCCCCCAGGGATTCGGCGAGCCCGTAGGACAGGATGGCCGTAACGGACCGCATCAGGCGCGGCAGCGGGTTACGGATGGGCGAGCAGACAACTTGGATAATCCTGCTCCCTGTTGCCCGCCGCACTTCCGAAACATAGGAAAAGTGGACGTCGCCGGAGAGGAACATAACCGTCTCAGGAGCGCTCCCGCGTTTGCCGTCGGCGACTTCGGCCGCCATGATGGCCACGTGCCGGAAGCTTTTCTGGAACGCCGCCCAATGTTCCAGGTCGAGGGCCTGGCGCAGCTTTTCGGCTGCCTTGGCGGCCCGGCTTCCCCAGGCGCCCTCGGACACGGCTTCGTTCCAGGATTCCATGTGGTGCAGGCCCATCGGCAGGAGGAACGGCAGCGACGTGGCGATGAGCAAGTGGCGGAAACCGCCGCGCATGTTCTCGTCGAGCCAGCCCATCTCTCCGTCATCCAGCAGCGCCCGCCGGTCCGGGGAAAGGTCCCGGGCGGCGCGCGAGTCCAGCACAATGAGCCTTGTATCGCCGAAGTCGCGGCAGAGGCTCCACCGGTAGGTCTCGGGGTTGCTGTCCGCACGTTCCACGAGTTTGTCCAGCTCGTCGCTGAGGTCCAGCTCGTCCGGGCCGGCGTGGCGGGCCACCCGCTGCCACAGGGCATCCTGGGCACGCTCCTGCGGGGAGAGGTTTCCCAGATGCTGGTAGACCCAGTACGAAGCCAGCCCCGAAACCACCCGCTCCTGCCACCACGGGGTGGTTGCCATCTTCTGCTTCCACGTCCGGGAGGCGTTCCAGTCGTCCCGGATGTCGTGGTCATCAAAGATCATGGCGCTCGGCAGCGTGGACAGCAGCCACCGGTTGGCCGGGTCCGACCACGCCAAATAGTAGAGGTGGGCGTACTCCTCGTAGTCCTTGAGCTCCTTCCCGGGCGGTTCCTTGATATCCCGCCTGGAACGGATGAACTCCTGCATGTGCTTGCTGGTGGAGTCCGCGTAGACCTGGTCGCCCAGGAACGCCAGCAGGTCCGGCCAGGGAGTGCCGTCGTCGGAAGCCATCCGCAGGGCGTAGGCGCGCAGGGAGTCCACGCCGTGGCTTCGGTTTCCGGAGGCATCGTGCGGGACGCTGGTGCGGCAGGAACCGAAGGCCAGCCGAAGGGGCCTCCCGGGAACCAGGGTGGCTATTTTCGACGGCGGCAGGCCGGATTCCGGATCGGGCCACACCCTGGTCCCGTTGACCTGGAGAGTGTAGGGGGTGACGGTTCCCGGTTCCAGCGCCGCCACCTCCACGAGGGCGTAGTGGTGGCCGTGGACAGCGAAGGTCCGGGCGGTCCAGGATTTTCCGGCCGCGTGGACGGTGACTTCGGCGGAACCGCGCGTCTCCACCCAGATGCTCGCTGAGGTTTCATCCACGTACCGCATCATGGGGCCGAGCACCAGGGGCGACATCATGAATAAGTTGTACCCGCTCCGCGGCGGCGGCGCCATGGTCAGGAGCTGAGGGTGCCCCTGACGATGCTGACACTGGAGTGCGCGGGATTGCCGTCGAGCGGCTCATCCGAGATGTCGACGATGGGGTAGCCGGAGAGGTCGAGCCCTGCCGGAACGTCAAAGCGGCCGGATGACGAGTTCATGATCCCCAGGCTGACCAGCCGGGAAAGGTCCGGGGCAATGAGCCAGACTTCCTGGTAACCGCGTGCCTCCGTCTTGTCCAACTGCACTTCGATGGTCCGCGTCCCGTCGCCTGCTTCGGTCACGGTGGCCGATCCGGTGGCGGAGAACTGCTCCAGCGGTTCCAGACGGGCAGAGGCGAGCGGAACCGGGGCGACCATCTGGTTGACCGCGACCACAACGCCGGTGGTGATCACGACGGCGGCCGCGGCGGCTGCCAGCCAGGTCGCCGGCCGGCGAAGCCAGGTGACGTTGTTGCTTCCTTTAGCAGGCTGGGGTTCAACAGGCTCCGCGTTTGCGGGGCCAAGCGGATCCGCCGCAACGGCGTCGGAAAGTCCCAGCTTCCGGTGGATTCCTTCCCATACGTTCGGTCCCGGGCTCTCCAGGGAACTGGCGTCGGGGGTGGTCCGGACGGCGTTGACGGCCCGGCGGAGCGCGGCGTACTCGGCTGCGCACTCAGGGCAGGAACGAAGGTGGCTGCTGCTGCCCGCGTCCACAGGCTCGTCCAGGGCGAACAGGCTCAGGACTTCGGGGTCAAGGTGCTGCATGATCCACCTCCAATCGGTGTCTCAGGTGGCTAAGGCTGCGGCGGATATGACTCTTGACCGTACCAAGGGGAAGGTTCAGTTGCCGTGAAATCTGGTCGTGGGTCAGGTCGTCGTAAAACGCCAGGCGCATAATCGAGCCCTGGGGTTCGCCGAGGCGGTCAAGCTCCCCGTCCAGCAGCAGCCTGTCGGCAAGGACTTCAGCGGACGATGAGGCGGCGGCGTCCTCCGCCCCGGGCTGAAGACCAGCAGCCGCGAACACTTTGCGGTTTTCACGGGCGGACGCGCTCAGGGCATCGGTGACCGCGTTCCGGGTGATCCCGACAATCCACGCCGGCAGTTCCGCCTTGTAGGGGTCGAAGGTGGACCGTGACTTCCAGACGCGGATGAAGACTTCCTGGGTGACGTCGTCGGCTGCGCTCCGGTTCCGCAGCGCCCGGAGCGCCAACGTATACACCAGGGGAGAGAACTGGCGGTAGGCCTCGGCCAGGGCAGTTTCGTCGCCGGCAGCAAAGGAATGGTCGTATTGACGGTCCCATCTCCCAAAGCCGGAAGGCCCGGAAGCAGCGCTGCCACCACGCTGCCCGTCGCCGGAAGGCGGCTGGCTGGAAGGTGCCACATCGGCCTCCTTCCCCACCTCGGCGTTGAGCGTCAGGGCTGCGGAGCGGCTCATTCCAGTTCCGCAGTGACAATGACATTGTCACTGTAGTCCTGTTTGTCGTCCAGCCAGCGGCCTCCGCAGGTGACAATCTTGAGCTGGTGGGGCCCGTCGCGGCGGAAGAGGGAACCACCGTCGAACTTGTCCTTGGCCATCAGCTCAACGGAGCGCACGCGGTAGTTCAGGGCCGGTGCGCCGTCTCGCTCGATGGTGACGCGCGTGCCGGCTGTAAGGCCGTTCAGCTGGGAGAGGGGAGCCAGGTCCGAGGTGGTATCCACGTGGCCCGCCACAACGGCTGCCCCGGCTGCTGCTCCGGGGGCCGGTCCGTGCCGGTACCAGCCGGCCTGGTCGAAGGCTTCAGGAATCTCCATGGCCCCATCCGGAGAAACACCCACTTCCACGATGCCCATGTTGATGGTGGTGCCCTCGACCGTCAGGGAGCGTGGTGCCGGGTCCTTGGGCGCAGCCGGCATCGGGGTGGCCTGGCGGACTGGAACATTGGGCGGCGCAGCGGGTGTGCTTGCAGGTGCAGGTGCGGGTGATGATGCGGTGGCGGCAGCGGCTGCTGTGGTGGGGGCAGGGGAGGCCGCTTCCGTTGGTGCCGGTGTGCCGCATCCGGACAGCAGCGCCATCACGGCAAGGACGACGGCGGCCACAATAGTGCGTGCCTTCGCTGCGCTGCGCCCGGTGGCCATTTGCACCTCGGGGCAGTACCGGAACTGTTGGTCCGTCGTCGTGCTTTCCATGGGGACAACCTCCTCTTGTAAACGCTGCCCAAATGCTTAAATGCTCCGCCTCCTGAATGGAGAGCGGAAGGGACGGGCCCGGCCGGCCGGCGAAGAATGCCGGCCGGCCGGGCCCTCGGTGCCAGGGCGTCGGTCTGGTCACCGTGCCTGGCCTTGCCGTGCAGCTAGTTCACCCTGCGGAGGGCAGCCGAGCGGGAAACCGCGACCGCGCCCAGCAGGAGTGCGATCCCTGCAGCCCCAAATCCGGCGACTGCCATGGCCTGTCCTGCGGCGCCAGCGTCAGCAGCACCCGAGCGTCCGCCCGGGACTGCTCCCGGTGCTGAATGCAGGCCTCCAATGGTCTGCACTGCGAGCTGCAGGTTCTGGTCGGTCAGGCTGCCCCAGGCGTACACGATGGTGTGCGTGCCTTCGGCGACTGTCACGTCAGCTGGGCCAATGACGGGCTGGGTGGTTCCCGCCGCTGCCACAGCTGCCGGGATAGTGCCCGGATCCAGCGTCAGTGTCTGTTCGTTCGGGTTGGCCAGGTTGGAAATGACGGCGGAACCGGCGGCCAGGACGTCGACGGCGGGAGCGGCGGCGGTGTGCCTGACTGTCAGTTTGCCCTTGCCGGGTTCAATCTGCGAGGCGTCGTTGGTAAAGAGGTTCGCGGTGGGCTTGCCGGCGGCGTCCAGGTTGGCCACGGCGGTGTAGTTGCCGTTGGCGGCGAGGGTCACGTTCACCGGGCCGATCACGGCGGCTGATGCGTCTGCTGCATCCGCGGCAGTGATGGCGAGGGCGTAGTTTCCTGCCGGAAGAGCCAGCGGTCCGGCAAGGGTGCCGGGAGTAAAGTCGTCCAGGGTCCGCTCCCCATTGACCCAGACGTCGACGGTCAGGCCGGGCACTCCGTGCAGGACGGACAGCTGGGCGTCGCCTTCAGCCGCCTGGGCCGGGCCGGCGAAAGCCAGTGCTGCCGCGACTGCCACTGCTCCTGATGCAAAAATGCTGGTGCGCATGATTTCTCCTTCTTCGGCCCGCTGGGCGGGCGGTTTTTGCTTACACCCCTACTACCGGCGGCAGTGCCCATCCGGATGCACATGCATGAAAAAAACTTTGAAAAAGATTCCGCCGGCCCACGCTCCATGACGGACGATGTACCGGTATGACCCTCCGTGTCGGTCCGCGTCCGCACGTTTCAGAGCGGTTGAATCCTGGGAGCGGCTGATGGTTTGGTGAGGTGACGATCCAACGAGAGGGCCACGCCATGACAGTCACAGCAGATCTTGCTCCCCGCCGGCTTCGCGACATTTTTGGAACTTTCGCCACCGGTTTGACCGTGATCACCAGCGCCACGGAAGGTGGCCCGGCTGGATTTACCTGCCAGTCGTTCGCGTCGTTGTCCCTCGAACCTGCGCTTGTGACCTTTAGTCCGGCGAGGACGTCCAGTACCTGGCCGGTACTGCGGCAGGCAGGGTCCTGTGCCATTAATATTCTCCCCGCAACGCACCAGCATCTCGCGGGGCAGTTCGCCAGGTCGGGAACGGACAAGTTTGCCGGTGTGGGCTATTCGGCCTCGCCGTTGGGCAACCCCGTCCTTGACAATGCCCTTGCCTGGATCGACTGCGAACTCCATGCGGAGTACGACGGCGGTGACCACACTATTGTGGTTGCTGCCGTGAGGCACTTGAGCGCCCGGGAGGACGCCGAGCCGCTGTTGTTCTTCAGGGGCCGGTACGCCGGGCTTGCCCCCGCTGGCCGCGTGCTTGAAGCGGCCAGCTAGGCATAGGTTCTGTTGGCGGCGCCGCCGTGCCGGGCCAGCGCTCCCGGCGGCTGCCAATCAATATGAGATGAACGCGACCAGTTCGCCCACCCGGTCCTCGGGGTAGTTGCGGGCAATGTCCGCCTGGCTCAGAACCCCCACCAGGTCGTGGCCATCGATCACCGGCAACCTGCGCACCTGATGGTCCTGCATGGTTCGGATTGCTTCTTCAATCGAATCGTCAGCGCCGATGGTGACGGGTTTTCCTTCACCAAATTCTCCGGCTGTGGCCGTGCGTGGATCCCCGCCCGTTGCCAGGCATTTGATGACGATGTCCCGGTCTGTCAGCATGCCCTTGAGCCTGTTGTCCTCGCCGCAGATTGGGAGTGATCCCACATCGAGTTCCTTCATTTTCCGGGCTGCTGCCTCGAGCGTCTCCTTCTCGCCCACGCACTCTGCGCCCCCGGTCATGATTTCCCGCGCCGTTGCCATGATCGTCTCCTCCATCCATAGTGCCGTGCCCTGCCATGCCCTGCCGTGTCTGCGGCGGGGTCGGGTGGCCCTTCGGGGAGTCGTTCGTGGTTGACAGCTCCGAAGAGCTGGCCGATGGAAAAATGCTAAGACTACTGACTATTTGTGTCCAGATCTGCGCGGGCCCGGGCGGCAGTTTGGTGTAGGCGGGCCCTGGTAGCCGGTGATTTGTGCGGGCTGGAGTTCTTGCGTCACCGCGATCAGGTAGTAAGCTTGCTGACCAATACTAGTAAGCTTGCTGATTAATTGAGGTTAGGAGTAGGGCCATGGGCACAGTTTTTTCTGCCGCCACGGCGCTGGCGGTTACCGTTGCCGGCGCAGCCGCGGCTCTGAGTGCCCCCTTTGGCGCTGCCGGGAACGGGGGCCAGTACCTGGCCGGTCACGTGCTGTTGGGGCTGGGCCTCGGTCACTCAATCGCCATCCTGCTGCGGATGGCAACCCGGCGCCTGATAGCCCGCCGATCCGCACGCAAGGAGGCAGTTGTCACTGCGCCGGAGCCGGCTCAGCTCGCCACGGTTACCGTCCTGCCCACCAGGCCGCCGGCCATGGCACCGCTGCGGGGCAGGCATGCCGCCTAAAACGCAGCCGCTGCGTGAAGGCACAGAAGGCGCGCCACCCCTGAAGCGCCTCCGCGCCTGGCAGGCCGCCTGCGCCCTACTGGCAGTTGCCGGGCTTGCCGCGGCGCTGTATGCCGCCTCCCCGCTCGCGCGGCCGTCGGATTCGGACGAAGGCACGCTCCGGGGGCTGCAAATCAGGGTGCTCACCATCAGCCAGGCTGCAGCCGAAAACCGCATGGACGGTGCCCTTGCCGCGCTGGAGGCGCTGGAGAAAGACCTGAACGACGCCGCCAGCCAAGGCCTGATCTCGGTATCGAGGTATCGCGGCATCGAGGCAGCCCTGGACTCCGTGCGTGGGGAGATTACCGGCCAGATTGCAGCGGTGTCGGCTGCCGCTGCTGAAGCCCCAACGGCGGGCACCGCAAGCTCCTCCTCGGCTCCGGAACCCGTGCAGCAGCCCGCGCAGGTTGTACCCCAGCCGCCCCTGATCGTTCAGGCACCCGCCCCTGAGGTGGTTCCCGTCCAGGAGGAACCGGAGTTGCCGGAGCCCGCAAAGGAAGCCAAAGGAAAGGGCAAGGGGCCAGGGAAGCCCTGAGAGAACTTCCGGGCACAATGGACGGATGACTTCTCCAGCCGGGCAGCAGCAGACTGCCGGCAAACCCTTTGACATTGCAGCCATCGGCGCGGGCCTGGCCTTCGCCAGCTCGGCCCGGGCGCTGACGGAAGCCCTCACCGGCGGCGACGACGGCGGCGACGGCCCGCGCTCTGCCGTCGTGCAGGCGCCGCCGGGAACCGGTAAGACCACCCTGGTTCCGCCGCTGCTCGCGAACCTTCTGGCGCCGGGCACCGGGCGCGTGGTTGTCACCCAGCCCCGCAGGGTCGCTGCCCGTGCCGCCGCGCGCCGGCTCTCGGTCCTGGACGGCACCCGGCTGGGCAGCCGGGTTGGCTATTCGGTGCGGGGGGAACGGCAGGCCGGATCCGAAACACTCATCGAGTTTGTGACGCCCGGCATCCTGCTGCGCCGCCTGCTCTCCGACCCGGGGCTGGACGGTGTGGGCGCGGTGATATTGGACGAGGTCCACGAACGCGGACTTGAGACGGACCTGCTCGTCGGCATGCTCGTCGAAGTGCGGGAGCTGCGCGGTGACCTCACCGTCGTCGCCATGTCCGCCACCCTGGACGCACCCCGCTTTGCCGCCTTGCTCGGCAGTGGCGACGGCGGGGCACCCGCTCCCGTCGTGGACTGCCCCTCGGTACTCCACCCCCTGGAAACGGAGTGGCGGCCTGCTGCAGTGCCGCGCCTGGACGACAGGGGAGTGACGCCCGCGTACCTCGATTTTGTTGCCGCCACAGCTGCGGAGGAGCTCACGCAGGCGCTGAAGGGTGACAGCTCCACCGATGCCCTTGTTTTCGTTCCCGGCGCGCGGGAGGTCTCCCGGGTGGCGGTGGGCCTCCGCCGCCGGCTGGGTCCGGCCGCGGACGTCCTGGAGCTCCATGGCCAGGTGGGTTCAGCGGAACAGGACCGCGCAGTTTCGGGCCGCACACCGGGCGGCAGCCCCAGAATCATTGTTTCCACCGATCTTGCCGAATCCTCCCTTACCGTGCCGGGTGTCCGGCTTGTCATCGATTCAGGGCTCACCCGGGAGCCGCGGCGCGACGCCGGCAGGGGGATGAGCGGGTTGGTGACCGTTTCCTGCTCCCGGGCCTCCGCCGATCAGCGTGCGGGGCGGGCAGCCCGACAGGGTCCCGGGCGGGTGGTCCGGTGCTATGACCAGCAGGCCTTTGGTGCCGCCCCTGCCCATGTGACGCCGGAAATCAAGGTGGCGGACCTGACCGGCGCTGCCCTGCTCCTGGCATCCTGGGGTGCCCCGCGCGGAGAGGGGCTCGCGCTGCCGGACCAGCCGCCACAGCAGGCCATGGACGATGCCATGGAGATCCTGCGCGAACTTGGGGCGGTGACAGGCGAGGACCAGGCCACCGGCATGGGCAGGCTGCTGGCCACCATACCGGCGGATCCCCGGCTGGCCCGGGCCCTGCTCGACGGGGCAGCCGCCGCGGGTCATCTGCCGGCAGCTGAAGCGGTGGCGCTGGTCGCGGGTGATTACCGCGCTCCCGGCGCTGACCTGCCCCGCCTCCAGTCCCAGTTGCGAAACGAAACCGGACCGGAAGCACGCCGCTGGGCGGAGGATTCCCGCCGCCTGGCAGCCCTTTCGAAGCAAGGCGCGCCGACTGCTTCGCCGGCACAGCCCGCCCTGCCCGGGAAGGTCACCGGTGCAGCCGTGGTGGGCGCCGTCGTCGCACTCGCCTTTCCTGACCGCGTGGCACGAAGGGTGGACGGCGACATTCCAAACCGCTATCTCCTTTCCTCGGGTACCCGTGCCGGGCTGCCGGCCGGCAGTTCGCTGTCCGGCCATGAATGGCTGGCCGTGGCGGAAGTGACCCGCGCCGGCGGGAGGGACGCCGCCGGAACCGGCGCGGTTATCCGCTCGGCAGCGCCGCTAGCACCCGAACTGGCGGAAGCTGCTGCGTCGCACCTTTTGACCGATGCGGTCGAGGCGGAATTCACCGAGGGCCGCCTCTCTGCCCGGAGGGTGCGGCGCCTGGGGGCCATCATCCTGGCATCCACGCCGGTCCGCCCGTCGCCCGCCGAGGGGCGCGCGGCCGTAGCGGAAGCCCTGCAGCGGGGAGGGCTGGGCGTCCTTGACTGGTCGACGGCGGCAGAGGCGTTGCGCCGCCGTCTCGCCTTCCTGCACCGCGGGCTGGGCTCGCCGTGGCCGGACGTTTCGGACCAGGCGCTGCTGTCGCGGCTGGGGGACTGGCTGGGACCGGAGCTGGAAGCCCTCGCCGGCGGAGCGGCCGCACGCTCCATCAGCCTCGGCGACCCGTTGCGCCGGTTGCTGCCCTGGCCCGAGGCGGCCAAACTGGACGACCTCGCCCCGGAGTGGCTCGAGGTGCCCAGCGGGTCCCGGGTGCGGATCGATTACCCGGATGTTGCGGACCGCACTGCCCGGCCGGTGGTGGCGGTCAAGCTGCAGGAGTGCTTTGGGTGGGCGGAGACGCCGCGACTGCTCGGCGGCCGTGTACCGGTCCTCTTCCACCTGCTCTCACCGGCCCGGCGACCGCTTGCCGTCACGGACGACCTGACATCGTTCTGGTCCGGCCCCTACGCGCAGGTCCGGGCCGAAATGCGGGGCCGCTACCCCAAGCATCCCTGGCCCGAGGATCCCTGGACGGCTCCGGCCACCGCACACGTCAAGCGGAGGAAGTAGCCGCCCAAGCGGCGGATTCCGGCTCCACGGAGTTCAACGTGAGATCTCCGATACACAGTTGAAACCTCGCGGCGATGGACTGAAACATCCCGTGGATAAGCTCGTTTGCACCTGGACGGCGTTGTCCACACCCTCACATTAAGGACGTGCAGATGTTTCTCCTCAACAGCCTCAACCTCTTGCTCGACGGCCAGCGGAACGATGACAGCCGGTCCCACAGTGGTAGCGATGGACAGTCCGATTTTTCACAAGGTCAGCTGACCTCCGCCGCCTGGGAAGGTTGGTGGCAGGACGACGCTGCATAGCAGCTGTCCCCCTGGCGGCCGCTTGAGCGCTTGGGCAGGCTGTCGTGGCTGGACGTTCGCTGTCAGGAGTGGCCGCGGATAAAGGCAACCACGGGTTCGGCAAGGGAAGCACCCACCTCATCCGCCGAACGCTTAAACCCGGCGACGACGAAAGAGTGGTCACCGCCCTCCATCCACTGGAGAACGGCATTGGTCCCGATCCTCGAGACCACGCCCGTCAGGATCTCCGGTGTTGCGAAAGTGTCCCGGCTTCCCTGCAGGAACAACATGGGCGTTGTCAGCCCGTACAGGTGTTCATCCCTTAGCTTGTCCGGTTTGCCGGGCGGATGCAGGGGATAGCCCAGGTACAAAAGTCCTGCCGCTTCCATCCCGTCGGCCACCGCCATGGAAGCCATCCGGCCCCCAAAGGACTTGCCGCACGCCCAGATCGGGCCAGCGTCGTTATGGGCTGCTGCCTGCTCCGCCGCCGCGGCCATCGCAGCACGCCAGGTGGCGACGGCGACGGGCGGCCGGTCGGGGAATTTCCGGCCCGCTTCCCGGTAGGGGAAGTTGAAGCGCAGCGTTGCGGTCCCCAGCGTATTAAGCGCCGCCGTGAACCCGCGGAGGAAGGGATGCTCCATCCCGGCCCCCGCCCCGTGGGCCACCACAACCGTTGCGGTCGGATCATCCGGGCGGGCGTACGCAGCAGAGACATTGACGCCGCCCACTGCGAGGGTCAGGGGCACTTCTGAGCCAGGCATGCCTCCATCATGCCGGACCCGGATCCCCAAATCTCAACGCAGACAGCAGCCGGGGTGTACGTTGTCCCCATGGCGAGCGAACAGACCACCATTACCGTAACGGGCCCCGACGGCGAGCGCGAGATGCGCATCTCCAGTCCCAGCAGGGTGCTCTGGCCTGACCTGGGACTCACGAAACTCGACCTCGCACAGTATTTCGCCGATGTGGGGGAGGCGTTCATCACCGCTAACGGCGACAGGCCGGTTGCCCTGCAGAGGTATAAGGACAACGTTGATGGCGAAATGTTCTTCTCCAAGAACCCGCCCAAGGGCACCCCGGAGTTCATCCGGGCGATGAAGGTGGTTTTCCCGAGCGCCCGTTCCCATCCCATGCTGGTCCTGGACGAACCGGCCGCGGCCATCTGGGCGGTCCAGATGAACACTGTCGTTTTCCACCCGTGGCCGTCCCGTACCGCGAACACGGACAACCCGGACCAGTTGCGCATCGACCTGGATCCGCAGCCGGGCACCGATTTCGACGACGCTGTCCCGGCGGCGCTGCTGCTGAAGGAAGTGCTGGCCGAGGCCGGGCTTACCTGCTTCATCAAGACCTCCGGAAACAGGGGACTGCATGTGTACGCGCCCATCGAGCCCACCCGCGAGTTCCTTGATGTGCGGCATGCCGTGATTGCTGCGGCCCGGGAAGTGGAGCGCAGGATGCCGGAGAAAGTCACCACCGCCTGGTGGAAGGAAGAACGGGGCAAGAAAATCTTCCTGGACTTTAACCAGGCCAACCGCGACCGGACCATCGCCGGCGCCTACAGCCCCCGGGCGCTGCCGCACGCCTCAGTGTCATGCCCCATCACCTGGGATGAGCTGGAGACCGCGGATCCGAAAAACTTCACGATTCTCACTGTGCCGGACCGGCTCAAGACCGTTGGTGACCCCTGGGCGGACATGCACAACAACCCGGGAACCATCGACACCCTTCTTGAGTGGTGGGACCGGGACCTCAAGGCCGGCCTTGAGGAGATGCCCTTTCCCCCGGACTACCCCAAGATGCCGGGTGAACCGCCGCGGGTGCAGCCCAGCCGTGCCCGAAAGCAGGATTAGCAGCCTACTCGAAGCGGGACGGGTCACCTGTCCCGCGACGGACCACCTCGGCCACGCCGCTGGAGAAGTCCACCACGGTGGTGGGCTCGGCGCCGCAGTCGCCGGCGTCGATCACGGCGTCCACCTGGTGGTCCAGCCGCTCCTTGATTTCCCAGCCCTGGGTCATTGGGTCCTCCTCGTCCGGCATCAGCAGGGTGCTTGAGAGCAGCGGCTCGCCGAGCTCGGCCAGCAGCGCCTGCACCACGCGGTTGTCCGGGATCCTGACTCCCACGGTCTTCTTTTTGGGGTGCAGCAGGCGCCGCGGAACTTCTTTGGTGGCCGGCAGGATAAAGGTGTAGCTCCCCGGAGTCACGGACTTGATGCTGCGGAAGACGTCATTGCCGATGTTCACGAACTGCCCCAGCTGGGCAAAGTCCCTGCAGACCAGCGTGAAGTGGTGCTTGTCGTCCAACTTCCGGATGGACCGGATCCGGTCCAGGGCGTCCTTGTTGCCCAACTGTGCCCCCAGCGCATAGCAGGAGTCCGTGGGGTAGGCGATCAACCCGCCGTCGAGCACAATGCGCACTGCCTGGGTGACGGCACGGGGCTGGGGATCCTGCGGGTGAACGTCAAAGTATCTGGCCATGCACCCGAGCCTACGTCCCCCGCCCCGCCGCCGCACGCATTGGCACCCGGGGCGCAGCCAAAGCACCAGGAGGGGCCGGTGCCCCCTACCCGGCTGCCTTTGATTGGGGCAGGATGTTGTCTGGTTCCATCCCTTTCAGTACAACTCAAGGAGATCCAGCCATGCCCACCACCCTCAACCCGTACCTCGGCTTCCGTGACAATGCCCGGGAAGCAATGAACTTCTATCAGTCTGTTTTCGGCGGTAAGCTGACGCTCAGCACTTTCGGGGAGTTCCAGGCCAGCGAGGATCCGTCCGAGGCGGAAAAGATCATGCACGGCATGCTGATCACCACGCAGGGTTTGGTGCTGATGGGCGCGGACACGCCGAACAGCATGGAGTTCAGTGAAGGCTCGTCCATCTCCATCTCGTTGAGTGGTGAGGATGAAGCGGAACTGCGCGGCTACTACGAAAAGCTCAGCGGCAACGGCGGCCATGTCACGGTACCGATGGAGCAGGCGCCGTGGGGCGACATCTTCGGGATGTGCACGGACCGCTTCGGCGTCGCCTGGCTGATCAATGTCAACAACGCGGAAGCTGCAGGACAGGCAGCCGGGTAATCACCCCAGTCGCGTTTCCTTGAGGAGGGGCGCCACGCAGTGCGACGATGTACGCGTGGAGTCCCTCTTTGAGATCCTTGACGATAAATGGTGGCTCGTCTTCCCCGCTTTGGCCTTTGCCGGTCACTGGGCGAACTCGTGGCGCAAGGCCAGCGACCGGCGGCACCAGCGGAAGGTGGAGCTGTACAAGCTCAAGAACCAGGCACGTGAGGCTGAGAAAGCTTCGGCCGCCGAGGTGGAGTCGCTGATGGCCGCCCATGACGCTGCCAACAAGCGCTGGCTGGATTACGAACTCGACGTGGGCAAGCTGATCGATTTCCCGCTTATGACCGATGTCCGGGAACCCCTCACGGTGGCGTTCCTGCGAGCCAAACGCGAGGCTGACGGCCTGCGGCCGGCAGCGGCGGCGGACATGACCTCCCGCTCCCGCCTCGAGGCATACCGGAAAGCCGTGGACGGTTTCAGCGTGGCTCTGGACGTCGCCGAGCGTGAAGCCAGGCGCATCAGGGACAGCAAGTTCACTGGTCCCGAACGGGAACGGCTGGCCACCGCCCGGCAGCTGCTGAAAATCGCGGAAAACCATGCAGCCACCCCGGCGGAACGCCAGGCTGCCTACAAGCGGGCCCGCCGGGAACTGGACGGCCTTATCGTCCTGCCGGACGTAACCGTGGCGGCGCTCGAAGAGAAAATCGCACCGATGCTGGACCCGGGCGCGCGGCCCTCCAGTTCCCACCACGCCTGATCCGCCGGGAAGCAGCCGTGGCCGCCCGAACGCTCTACCTTGACGTCGACGGGGTCATCTGTCCCTTTGGCCCAGAAGGGAGCACCGGCTGGGGAACGCCCTGGAGCCGTGCCGACGCCGGGCTCCTGCCGGTGGCGTACGCACCCGAACTTGTCACAGGACTCAACAGCCTGGCCGCCATGCCCGGGCTGCGGTGCGTCTGGCTCACCAGCTGGGAGGACCTGGCGCCCCAGTACCTCTGCCCGGCCATCGGCCTGAAAGGTGGCGACTGGCCCTTCCTGACAGCCGACGGGCCCGGAAGCGGACCCGGGTGGTGGAAGCTCCGGGCCCTTCAAGCCCATGTGGAAGAGACTGGACCCGGCGCGGTGGCATGGGTGGATGACCAGCTCGCCTTCGAGGCGGAAGCCCAAGCCTGGGCGGGGATCATGGGCCAGCGTCTGCTGACGCTGTCGCCGGACCCCCGGCGGGGAATCTCGCCCGCGGAATTGGACGCCGTCGCCGCATTCCTCACGGAGCCGGTGTTTTGACCTCCTGCCGAGGACGCGTACGATCGATAAGGTTTCTCGCCGGTTGTGTTAGCCCATCGTGTTAACAGCGCAGGTCATTCCAAGCGAACAGCTGGTGAATTATGCTGTGCAAGGCAGCCGGGGGAAAGAAACTGCTGAACGTCGACTCTGCAGATTGGGCAACAGGTGGATATCACCTTCATGGTGGCGCTGGTCATCGCACTGGCACTATTTTTCGACTTCACGAACGGCTTCCATGACACTGCGAATGCCATGGCTACGCCCATCGCAACCGGTGCCATCAAGCCGAAGACCGCGGTAACCCTCGCGGCCGTGTTGAATCTGGTGGGCGCCTTCCTGTCCACGGAAGTGGCCAAAACGGTCTCCGGCGGCATCATCCGTGAAGGTTCCGAAGGCGTGCAGATCACGCCGGACATCATCTTCGCCGGTCTTATGGGAGCAATCCTGTGGAACATGATCACCTGGCTGAAAGGCCTGCCGTCGAGTTCCTCACACGCCCTGTTCGGCGGCCTGATCGGCGCAGCCATTGCCGGCATCGGTTTCAATTCCATCAATCTTGAGGGCCTCATGCAGAAGGTCATCCTGCCTGCGATCTTTGCACCGCTCATCGCCGGCATCGTTGCCTACATCTGCACCCGCCTCGCCTACGCCCTGACGTCACGGCACGATCCCGAAACCGGCAGCAAGCTCACGCAGAAGCGCGGCGGCTTCCGGACCGGCCAGATCTTCACATCCAGCCTGGTTGCACTTGCCCACGGCACCAATGATGCCCAGAAGACCATGGGTATCATCACCCTCGTCCTGATCGCGGCCGGCACGCAGGCTCCGGGGTCCGGCCCGCAGTTCTGGGTGATCGCCGCCTGTGCCTTTGCCATTGCCATTGGCACTTACGCCGGCGGCTGGCGCATCATCCGCACCATGGGCGCCGGGCTCACGGAAGTTAAGCCTGCGCAGGGTTTCGCCGCCGAGACCAGCACGGCGTCGGCCATCCTCGCCTCCTCGCACCTCGGCTTCGCACTCTCAACCACCCAGGTGGCGTCCGGTTCCGTCATCGGCTCCGGCATGGGCCGCAGGGGAACCAGTGTCCGCTGGAGCATGGTGGGCAAGATCGCACTGGGCTGGCTCTTCACCCTTCCCGCAGCCGGCATCGTGGGGGCACTGACCGCGCTGCTGGTGAAAACCGGCGTGGTGGGGGTCCTTATCGCGGCCGTCGCCGGTACTGCCGCAGTTCTCTTTATGTTCTTCTACTCACGCAAGTCCGCCGTCGGCCACCACAACGCCATCGAGGTGGAGGAAGCCGGCCAGGCCGTGCGCTTTGCCAAAAAGAAGGCGATGGCCCGGGCGCGCGCCAAGGCCAAGGCCCACTCGAAGGCCAACGCCGAAGCGGACACCAATGCTGGGGCTAAGACCAGCGCCGAGGCCAACACCAGCGCCGAGGCTGATACCGAAGCTGAAGCCATGACGACGAAAGATACGCAACGATGAAGTGGTTGGAACTGCTGACCGTGGCCGGAGCCACCCTGGCAGCCGCAGTGACCGTCGTGGTTCTCTACTCGCTGGGCGTTCGGCTGACGGCAATTGCCGGCGACGTGCAGCAGGCCTCGCCGGGGGTGAAGCGGTCCCTTGCCTATGTGTGCTTCGGGCTATGTGGATTGGCCGTGCTGTTTGGCCTGTACCTGATCATTCCGTACTTCTCCGGGTAACGTCCGGTACCCGAAGGAAGAGCAGCCGGGGCGCCGTTGGCGTGACGGCGGGGGATGGCTAGGTGTATTGACCACGGACGTTAGGAACATGCGGCGTGGTTAGGTGACAAAAAGAAGACCTCCAAGTGGAGTGGGGCTTGTCTAGAGTCCGAACCACAAGGAGGTCTTCAATGTCCCATGCTAACGATCAGAGACCGAGCGTGTTGCCGCTTTCGCCGACTGGCTCCATCACTACAATCATCATCGAGGCCACACCTCACTCAAAGGTCAGCCACCGGCCAGCCGCGTCACCAACCTCTCAGGTCAATACAGCTAGGCTGGGGCCATGTCCCGGATTCAGTATTATGTAGCCGCGTCCCTTGACGGTTTTATCGCCACGTCCACAGATGATCTGGGCTGGCTCCTGCAGTTCGATGGTTTTGAGGGCGGCAAGGAAAGCTACGAGACGTTCATGGCAGGCGTTGGCTGCATCGTTATGGGCGGCGGGACGTATGCCTGGCTGATGGAGCATGAGCCCGCAAGCTGGCCCTATCCTGAGACCCCCTGCTACGTCTTCACCCGGCATGAGTACACCGCACCTGCCGGGGCGGACATCACGTTTATTCGCGGGAGTGTCAGTGAGTTCATCGCCGACTTCAAGGCAGACGCCGGAGGCAGGAACGTCTGGGTGGTGGGCGGCGGAGACCTCGCGGCGCAGTTTGCCGACGCCGGCCTCCTGGATGAGCTCATCCTCTCCGTCATTCCCGTTGTGCTTGGAGACGGCAAGCGGCTGCTCCCATTGGCAGGCCCGACGCCGCCACTTGAGTTGACTGCCTCCCGCGCCATGGGCAGGGGGATCGTCGAGCTGCGGTACCTCCTGAAGACGAAACCCGGGGATTAACGACTATTCGTTATCGCGGATCAAGTTGGTGATGCGGGCGGTGGACAGTCGCCGCCCTTGCCCATCCGTCATCACGATCTCGTGTGTCGCAAGAGTCCGGCCGAGGTGGATCGCGGAGCAGGTTCCCGTAACAGTGCCTGCCGCGATGGACCGGTGATGGGTGGCGCTGACTTCGATGCCCACTGCGTGTCGTCCCGGTCCTGCATGCATGCCCGCAGAGAAGGATCCAAGCGTTTCGGCCAGCACCACGTGGGCGCCGCCGTGCAGGATTCCGGCCACTTGGGTGTTTCCCTCCACCGGCATGGTGGCCACTGTCCGCTCGGGGCTCATCTCCAGGAAGCGGATCCCCATCTTCACCACCAACGCGCCTATCCCGAATTGGCCCAGCCAGCCGTGCAGGTGCTCCGGGACCCCGGCGGCGGTGAGCTCGTCGGCGAAGGGGCCGGGCGTGAAATTGTCCATCATGGCAACTAGGCTGGCACCTGTGAGTGAAACAACCAAACCGGCCCCTTTCCCGTCCAACGTCCTGCAGGAGGACAACGCCCCACAAGGCTCAACCGCCCTTGAGGACGCTGCTGTTCAGGACACGGTGCCGGGCCAGGCCGGTGGATCGGTTTCGGCCACTGCCGCCCCTGTGGTTCCCATCACCGGCCAGCCGCGGCTGCTGGTGCTGGACGGCCACTCCATGGCCTTCCGCGCCTTCTTCGCCCTCCCTGCGGACAAGTTCTCCACTGCGAACGGGCAGCACACCAACGCCATTCACGGTTTCACCTCGATGCTGATCAACCTCATCAAGGAGCAGCAGCCCACCCACATCGCCGTGGCTTTCGACGTCTCGGATGAGTCCACCCACCGCAAGGCCGAGTACAGCGAATACAAGGGCGGCCGGAACGAGACTCCCCGCGAGATGAACAACCAGATCGACCTCATTGGCCAGGTGATGGAGGCCTGGGGCATCAAGACCATCAAAATGCCCGGCTACGAGGCAGACGACATCCTTGCCACCCTTGCCGCCATGGGCGAGAAGGCCGGCTTCGAGGTGCTGCTGGTCTCCGGTGACCGGGACGCCTTCCAGCTGATCACGGACAACGTTTTTGTCCTCTACCCGAAGAAGGGCGTCAGCGACATTCCCAAGATGGACGCCGCCGCGATCGAGGCCAAGTTCTTCGTCAGCCCGGCCCGCTACTCCGACCTCGCCGCGCTGGTGGGGGAGACGGCCGACAACCTTCCGGGCGTGCCTGGCGTCGGGCCTAAGACGGCTGCCAAGTGGATCAACCTCTACGGCGGGCTGGAGGGCGTCCTGGAGAACCTGGATTCCATCGGCGGGAAGGTGGGCGACGCGCTGCGCGAGAACGTGGAAGCCGTCAAGCGCAACCGCCGCCTGAACCAGCTGCACACGGACCTGGAACTTCCCGTCACGCTGGATGAGCTGTACGAGCCCCGCCCGGACCAGGCAGCCCTTGAGGACCTGTTCGACCAGCTCGAATTCAAGGCCATCCGCGGCCGGCTCTTCGCCCTGTACGGCGACGACAACACTCCGGCGCCCGAGCGTGCGAGCATCGAGACTCCCGAGTTCAGCACGCCGTCCGGCGCTGCGGAGCTTGCTGAGTTCCTGACGGCGGCCGCGGGCCAGCGCTGCGCCCTCGCCGTCGACCTGGTGCCGGGACGGATCGGGGAGGACGCTGCCGGGCTGGCCATCGTCTGCGACGGCGCCGCTGCGTACATCGACCTCGCCGCCCAGGATGCCGAGGCGGAAAACGTCCTGGCCGCCTGGTTGCGCGAACCCGAAGCTCCGAAGGTGATGCACGGGTTCAAGGCTGCACTCAAAGCCCTGACCTCCCGCGGACTGGAACTTGAGGGCGTGGTGGACGATACGTCAATCTCCGGCTACCTCATCCAGCCGGACCGCCGCACCTACGAACTCGCCGAACTGGCGCAGCACCACCTCAACGTCGGGATCCCCGCCGCCACCGCCAAAGCCGGCCAGCTGGAGCTGTCCTTCGACGGCGACGACGAAGCAGCCGCCGGCGCACTCGTGCAGGCGGCCGCCGTCGTCCTTGAACTGAGCCGCTACTTCGAGGCGGAACTGAAGGAGCGCCGCGCCGAGGAACTGCTGTCCACCCTGGAACTTCCCGTCAGCCGCGTCCTGGCCGACATGGAACTCGCCGGCATCGGAATCGACATGGGCCGCATGGACGAACAGCTCGCCGACCTCGCCAGGGTCATCGACACTGCCCAGGAGCAGGCCTTCGCAGCTATCGGCCACGAGGTTAACCTCGGATCACCCAAGCAGCTGCAGACCGTGCTGTTTGAGGAACTCCAGCTGCCGAAGACCAAAAAAATCAAGTCCGGCTACACCACCGATGCCGCGTCACTGAAGAACCTCCTGGACAAAACCGGCCACGAGTTCCTGGTCCAGCTCATGGCCCACCGGGAAGCCGCCAAGCTGCGCCAGATGCTGGAGTCGCTGAAGAAGTCAGTGGCCGAGGACGGCCGCATCCACACCACCTACGCCCAGAACGTTGCGGCAACGGGCCGGATTTCCTCCAACAATCCCAACCTGCAGAACATCCCCATCCGCAGCGAGGAAGGACGCCGCGTCCGTGGAATCTTTGTGGTCAGCGACGGCTATGAGTGTTTGCTGTCCGCGGACTACTCCCAGATCGAGATGCGCATCATGGCGCACCTGTCCGGCGATGCCGGCCTCATCCAGGCGTACAAGGACGGGGAGGACCTGCACCGGTTCGTGGGTTCCAACATCTTCCACGTGCCCACCGAGGAAGTTACCAGTGCCATGCGCTCAAAGGTGAAGGCCATGTCCTACGGGCTGGCCTACGGCCTCACCTCCTTCGGCCTGTCCAAGCAGCTGGAAATCTCCGTGGACGAGGCCCGCACTCTGATGAAGGACTATTTCGACCGGTTCGGCGCCGTCCGGGACTACCTCCGCGGCGTGGTGGACCAGGCCCGCGTGGACGGCTATACGGCAACCATCGAGGGGCGGCGCCGGTACCTTCCGGACTTGACCAGCACAGACCGGCAGCTCCGCGAGAACGCGGAACGGATCGCCCTCAACAGCCCCATCCAGGGCTCGGCAGCGGACATCATTAAACGCGCCATGCTCGGCGTCCACGCCGAACTCCGGTCGCAGGGCCTGAAATCGCGGATGCTCCTGCAGGTCCACGACGAACTGGTCCTTGAAGTCGCCGCGGGGGAGCGGGCAGCGGTGGAAAAGCTCGTCACCGAGCAGATGGCAGCGGCGGCGGACCTCACTGTCCCGCTGGAGGTCCAGATCGGTGTTGGTCCCAGCTGGTATGACGCCGGGCACTAGGACAACTACGCATATGGCTGACCTGAGCGGGAACTATGAGATCCGTCGCTTCGGCGCGGTGTCAGAAGGCAATGACGGCTATGCCGAGGCGGAGACCTGGGCCAGGGCGGTGGCCTTCGGATTCCACGAGTCCACCCGGACGCCCGAGCACGTGGCGAAGTCCCTAGCCACCTACGAAACGGACGGCCGGGTCTTAACAGGCGTGTACCAAACGGGCCAGGTCGCGGCACATTCGCTGCCCGCCGACGTACCGGTGGCCACCTTTGCCACCTTCCGCAAGAGCCTGAACATCGGTTTTGGCCGGACCCTTGAAACCCGGCTGGTCACCTCAGTGACCGTGCGGACCTCGCACCGCCGCCGCGGGCTGCTGCGCCGGATGATGAGCGAGGACCTGCACCTAGCCAAGGAAGACGGGCTCGCGATGGCCGCCCTCACTGCCTCCGAGGGAACCATCTACGGGCGCTTCGGCTACGGTGTGGCCAGCTTCGAGCGGACGGTGAAGGTGGATACCACTGCCCGGTTCAGCCTGGGGCACCAACCCACGGGCAGCGTGGAGGTGGCAGATCCCAAGGCCCTGCTGCAGCTCGCGCCCGAGGTCTTTGACCAGGTCCACCAGCTCACCCCCGGATCCCTCGGACGGCAGGAGTGGTACCGGCAGTTCGCCTCGGGATCACTCGGCCGCGACGGCAAGGAGGACCCCGCCGTCAAGGTGGCCCTGCACTACTCGGCCGACGGAGCCGTGGACGGCTACGTCTCCTACAAGTTCCTCGGCTGGGACACCGAACCGTACACGGTGGAAGTGGTGGACCTGGTGGCCGCCGGCAACGACGCCTACCTGGAGCTCTGGCAGTTCCTGGGCGCCATCGATCTCGTGGAGCGGGTTTCCTGGGACGAGGCGCCGATTGATGACCCGCTGGCATGGGCACTCAGCGATCCCCGCTGCATCGACTCCTCGGATAGCCGGGACATGCTGTGGCTCCGCATCCTGGACGCCGGCAAGGCACTGGAGGCCAGGCACTACCCGGCGGACGGCCGGCTGGTCTTCGAAGTCCATGACTCCCTGGGCCTCGCGGCAGGAACCTTTGCCCTCGCTGTGGATGGCGGCAAGGCCGCCGTCGAACGCCTGCCGGAAACCGCGGAAGCGGACCTGGCGCTGGACGTCTCGGCCCTTTCCTCCATCTACCTGGGCGCCGTCTGCCCCGTCACGCTGACTGCAGCAGGGCGGATCCGGGAGAAGACGGCCGGCGCCGCGCTGAAGGCCCGGCAAATGTTCGCCGTCGAGCGGGCACCACACTGCCTCACGCACTTCTGACCCGTACACCTGGAAGCAGGGGGCCGCTTTGACCCGTGTTACGGGCAGCGACTAGAATGAACGGGCGTGTGTTACGTGTGCGCAGCTTTGGTTCGCACTTGAACGCCACGCAATCAGGATGACCCGGCAATCCGCCGCGCTCCGCCTCCAGGTCAGTACCCGGAAGTGGTGGTCGCCTGACCAACTAACTATCCACAACGGAGCCCCTACTACATGACCATCACCTCCACCGAGAAGCCCGGTACCCCCGTAGTCGCCATTAACGACATCGGTACCGCTGAGGACTTCCTCGCAGCAGTCGACGCCACCATCAAGTACTTCAACGACGGAGACCTCGTCGAAGGTACCGTCGTCAAGGTCGACCGCGATGAAGTCCTGCTCGACATCGGTTACAAGACCGAAGGTGTCATCCCCTCCCGCGAGCTGTCCATCAAGCACGACGTTGATCCCGGAGACGTCGTCTCCGTTGGCGATCAGGTCGAAGCACTGGTGCTCACCAAGGAAGACAAAGAAGGCCGCCTGATCCTCTCCAAGAAGCGCGCTCAGTACGAGCGTGCCTGGGGCGACATCGAGAAGGTCAAGGAAGAAGACGGTGTTGTCACCGGTACCGTCATCGAGGTCGTCAAGGGTGGTCTTATCCTCGACATCGGCCTGCGCGGCTTCCTGCCCGCATCCCTCGTCGAGATGCGCCGTGTGCGCGACCTGGCTCCGTACATCGGCCAGCAGATCGAAGCCAAGATCATCGAGCTGGACAAGAACCGCAACAACGTGGTCCTGTCCCGCCGTGCATGGCTCGAGCAGACCCAGTCCGAGGTCCGCTCCACCTTCCTCAACAAGCTGGAAAAGGGCCAGGTCCGTCCCGGCGTCGTTTCCTCCATCGTCAACTTCGGTGCCTTCGTGGACCTGGGCGGCGTAGACGGCCTGGTTCACGTTTCCGAGCTGTCCTGGAAGCACATCGACCACCCGTCCGAGGTTGTCGAGGTTGGCCAGGAAGTCACCGTCGAGGTTCTCGAGGTGGACCTGGACCGCGAGCGTGTTTCCCTGTCGCTCAAGGCTACGCAGGAAGATCCGTGGCAGACCTTCGCCCGCACCCACGCCCTCGGCCAGGTTGTTCCGGGTAAGGTCACCAAGCTCGTTCCGTTCGGTGCGTTCGTTCGCGTCGAAGACGGCATCGAAGGCCTGGTCCACATCTCCGAGCTGGCCGTGCGCCACGTGGAGCTGGCAGAGCAGGTTGTCTCCGTTGGTGACGAGCTGTTCGTCAAGGTCATCGACATCGACCTCGAGCGCCGCCGCATCTCCCTCTCCCTCAAGCAGGCCAACGAGGGTGTCGACGCCGACAGCACCGAATTCGATCCTGCTCTGTACGGCATGGCCGCAGAGTACGACGAAGAGGGCAACTACAAGTACCCCGAGGGCTTCGATCCCGAGTCCAACGAGTGGCTTGAAGGCTACGAGAACCAGCGCGCCGCCTGGGAGCAGCAGTACGCTGACGCCCAGACCCGCTGGGAAGCCCACAAGAAGCAGGTTGCCCAGCACGCTGCTGACGACGCTGCTGCCGCAACGTCCGGTGACAGCGATTCCGGCACCACCAGCTACTCCTCGGAGCCTGCTGCTGAGTCCAACGCCGGTGCGGGTACGCTTGCATCCGACGAAGCCCTCGCCGCTCTGCGCGAGAAGCTGACCGGCAACTAATTGCCACCGGCCCGGACTTTCCGGGCCAACGCAACGGACCCCCTTCCCACAAGGCAGGGGGTCTGTTGCTTTAACGGAACTGATGTGCAGCCGTGCTTATGGGCAACCAAGCACCTAAAGTACGACGACGGCGCTCACCGTCCCGTCGTCGTCGGGCGTCAGGACTGCCCCGGCGGAGGCAAGGACGCGCTGGGCGCCGAGGTTTCCCGTGAGGGTCCGGGCGGTAACCTCGGAGATGCCGGCGTTACGGGCCACGTCGAGGACCAGGCGCAGGGCGGCGGTTCCGATGCCCCGGGACCGAAAGCTCCTGCCGAGCCAGATGCCGGTGTCCGCAGCAGCCACGCCGTTGCCGGAGTCAACGCGGCGGAGGCGGATGGAACCGGCAAGGCTGCCGTCAACCAGAATGCCCCACGACTTTTCCCCGGCATCTCCGTCGAGGCCGTGGGCGGCGGCGCGGTGATAACTGTAGAACCACGCCGTGCGCTCCAGGTTCCAGCCCGGGCCGCCCAGCGGGGGCGCCACTTCGTCCGGGGAGGCGTCGCGCTTGGCGAGTTCCAGGAGCTGCTCCAGCACTGCTTCATCCACGTCCACCAGTGACACGTCAGGGGAAGGGGACATCCACCCACTCCGTTCCTTCGGGCTGGAGTACGGCACTGCCCGCGGTGAGTGACTGAAGGCGCTCCGCGGCGGCCGAAATTTCACCGGGCTCGTCCGGCAGCGCCAGCCGCAGGACAGTGTGCTGCACGCCGTAGCTGGTTTCCGCCATCGCGAAACCAGCGGCCCGCAGGTCGTTTTCCAGCCGTCCGGCAGCAGCATGCGGCACTTCCGCAGAGCAGATCCGCAACCTGCTGCGGCGCACCATGGGCGCCAGGGAAAGCGCAGAGGACACTGATTCCGAATACGCCCGTACCAGTCCGCCCGCTCCCAGGAGGATCCCGCCGAAGTAACGCACGACGACGGCGCTCACGTCGCTGAGGTCGGCCAGTCCGGGCGAGGTTTCCCTTTTAGCCAGGGCCTCAAGCATGGGGATGCCGGCCGTACCGGAGGGTTCGCCGTCGTCGCTGGAGCGCTGGATGTCCCGGTCGGGCCCGAGAAGGAAGGCCGAGCAGTGGTGCCGGGCGTCGTGGAACTCGCGGCGGAGGCCGGCCACCAGGTCCCTCGCGGCTTCCTCGCTGTCCGCCCGGCGCAGCACAGTGATGAACCTGGAGCGTTTGATCTCGATCTCGTGGCGGAAGTCCGGACCGGACGCCAGGGTGGTGTAGGTGGTGGTCCTGCTGTCTGGCTCGTGCATCCGCCCCAGTCTAGTTGCGGCATCGGCCGCGGCCCATGAGGGAAGGGGCGGCAAGGGAATAGTGTGGTGGAGTGCTGAAGATCGGTTTGACGGGCGGGATCGCCTCAGGAAAGTCAGTGGTCGCCTCCCGGCTAAGGGAACGCGGAGCAGTGCTGGTGGATGCCGACGCGCTGGCACGGGAGGTGGTGGAACCCGGGACGGAAGGCCTGCAGCGGATCGTGGCTGAGTTCGGCGACGAGGTCCTGGGCGCTGACGGCCGGCTGGACCGGCCAAAACTCGGTGCCCTGGTGTTTGGGGATTCTGCGCGCCTCGCGACGCTGAACGGGATCGTCCACCCGCTGGTCCGTGCCCGCGCCGCGGCCATGGTCGAAGCGGCTGCCGTGGATGCCGTGGTGGTGCAGGACATCCCGTTGCTCGTGGAAACCGGCCAGGGCAGTAATTTCCACCTCGTCCTGGTTGTGGATGCACCTGACGACGTGCGGGTGCAGCGGATGCTTGACCAGCGGGGCATGACCCGGGAGGCCGCCCAATCACGCATGAATGCCCAGGCGAGCCGGGAAGATCGTTTGGCTGCAGCCGACGTCGTCCTCGACAATTCGGGCAGCCTGGAGGACCTGGCGAAGCAGGTGGACGAACTCTGGGACGGGCGGTTGGTACCTTTTGCCCGGAACCTGGCTGCCGGGAGGCGCGCGGCGAGGAATGGCGGGCCTGTCGTGGAACCGTACCGGGAGGAGTGGGCGAAGCAGGCGGCCAGGATCGCGGCAAGGCTGACGACGGCGGCGCCTGCACTCATCCTGGCAGTGGACCACATCGGCTCAACGTCCGTCCCCGGGCTGGCCGCGAAGGACGTTATCGACCTGCAGGTTGCGGTGTCCGGCCTGGATGCTGCTGACACTGCTGTGCCACTGCTGGCGGAAGCCGGTTTCCCCCTGGTGCCAGGCGCCGGGTCCGATACGCCCAAACCGACAGACCCGGATCCCCGGCAGTGGCAAAAACGGTTCCACGCCAACGCCGACCCCGCCCGGCCGGTCAATATCCACGTCCGCGTTGCCGGTTCGCCTGGCTGGCGTTACGCCCTGATGTTCCGGGACTGGTTGCGGGATGACCCGGCGGCGCTCCGGCTGTACGCAGCGCACAAGGCAGACCTTGCCGGGCGTTTTGCGGGCTCGGCCACCACCAGGGCGTATGCCGAGGCCAAGGAGCCGTGGTTCACGGATGTTGCGTGGCCGCGAATGTCCGCCTGGGCGGAGGAAACCGGGTGGACCCCGCCGTCGTACCCATCCTGAGGCCGGTCCAATGATCTGGCGGCTGTTCGCCCGTAACGGACGTGCCCTCCCAGTGTCGGTGCCCCACGGTAAATTAGATTCATGAGCCTTGCGCAGGAGATCAACCGTGTTGTAGCCCCCTTCGAGGTCATCAGCGAGTTCAAGCCTGCCGGGGACCAGCCAGCCGCAATTGCGGAGCTGACGGAGCGGATCAAGAACGGCGAGAAGGACGTAGTGCTGCTCGGCGCCACCGGTACCGGCAAAAGCGCTACCACGGCGTGGCTGATCGAACAGGTCCAGCGGCCCACCCTGGTGATGGTCCAGAACAAGACCCTCGCGGCGCAGTTAGCCAACGAATTCCGTGAGCTCCTGCCCAACAACGCGGTGGAGTACTTCGTTTCGTATTACGACTACTACCAGCCGGAAGCCTACGTACCGCAGACGGACACCTTCATCGAGAAGGACTCCTCCGTGAATGAGGAAGTGGAGCGGCTGCGGCACTCCGCAACCAACGCCCTGCTGACCCGGCGGGACGTCATCGTGGTGGCCACGGTCTCCTGCATCTACGGCCTGGGCACCCCGGAAGAATACATCGCCGGCATGGTCACCCTCCGCAGGGGCCAGGAGATGAACCGGGACGCGCTCCTGCGGAAATTCGTTTCCATGCAGTACACCCGCAATGACATGGACTTCCACCGCGGCACCTTCCGGGTGCGCGGCGATACGGTCGAGATCATCCCGATGTATGAGGAACTGGCCCTGCGGATCGAGTTCTTCGGCGACGAAGTGGAGAACATCTACACGCTGCATCCGGTGACGGGCGAAGTGATCCGCGAGGAAACCGAGATGTACGTTTTCCCCGCGTCGCACTACGTGGCCGGACCGGAACGGATGACCCGCGCCATCAAGGCCATCGAGGATGAGCTCGCCGAACGGCTGGCCGTGCTGGAGGGGCAGAACAAGCTGGTGGAAGCGCAGCGCCTCCGCATGCGCACCACCTACGACCTCGAGATGATGCAGCAGATGGGCTTCTGCAATGGCATCGAAAACTACTCGCGCCACATCGACGGCCGCGGCGGCGGCACCGCTCCGCACTGCCTTATCGACTACTTCCCGGACGACTTCCTGCTGGTGGTGGACGAATCTCACGTGACCATCCCACAAATCGGCGCCATGTACGAAGGGGATATGTCCCGCAAGCGGACCCTGGTGGACCACGGCTTCCGGTTGCCGTCCGCCATGGACAACCGGCCCCTGAAGTGGGACGAGTTCCTGGAACGCATCGGCCAGACCGTCTACCTTTCCGCCACACCCGGCAAATACGAGCTGGGCAAAGCGGACGGGACTGTCCAGCAGATCATCCGGCCCACCGGCCTGATCGACCCCGAAGTCATCGTCAAGCCCACCAAGGGGCAGATCGACGATCTCCTCGGCGAAATCAGGACCCGGGTGGAAAAGGATGAGCGTGTCCTTGTCACCACCCTCACCAAGCGCATGGCCGAGGACCTCACGGACTACCTTTTGGGCCACGGCATCAAAGTGGAGTACCTGCACTCCGACGTCGATACGCTGCGCCGGGTGGAGTTGCTGCGTGAACTGCGGATGGGCAGTTTCGACGTGCTGGTGGGCATCAACCTGCTCCGTGAAGGCCTGGACCTTCCGGAAGTCTCCCTGGTCAGCATCTTGGACGCGGACAAGGAAGGCTTCCTGCGGTCCTCCACGTCCCTGATCCAGACCATCGGCCGTGCTGCACGAAACGTGTCCGGCCAGGTGCACATGTATGCCGACCGGATCACGGACTCCATGGCGCACGCCATCGAGGAAACCAACCGGCGCCGTGCCATCCAGGTGGCCTACAACACCGAAAACGGCGTGGACCCGCAGCCGCTGCGGAAAAAGATCGCCGACATCACCGACCAACTTGCCCGGGAAGATGCCGACACCCAGGAGCTGCTCAAAAACAACCGCCTGGCCAAGGGCGGCAAACGGAAGGCCGCTGCAAAGGGTGCCGCCCAGGTGCGCTCCGACGGCCTCGCCGCCGCACCGGCAGAGGACCTGGTGGGCCTGATCGAACAGCTGACGGAACAGATGCACGGGGCCGCTGCCGAGCTGCAGTTCGAGGTGGCAGCGCGGATCAGGGACGAAGTCAGCGAGCTGAAAAAGGAACTGCGCCAGATGCGGGCCGCCGGGCACGCCTGACGCAAACGCCATCAATGACGTGACTGGGTACCGGCCTGGGGTACAGTTAATGCCACGTAGGGGAGTATCCCGAGCGCTACGATCGTCAACACGCAGGGCATGGTTGCCCCGCCGGGCGTAGCGGGCCGCCGCATCAGCACCAAGTGCACAGGCAGGCCGGAGAGACTTACACTGCATCTCTGTACCCTGCGAAAGGCTACCCTGTGCTCGAATTGCCCGTTTGGTTCGAGGTCGGCTCCCTTGTCGTCCTCGGCCTGATCCTCCTGATCGACCTTCTCCTCGTGGTGCGCCGCCCCCACGAACCTTCCATGAAGGAAGCCGGACTGTGGGTGGCGTTCTACGTCAGCCTGGCACTGTTGTTCGCCGGCGCCATGTTCGCCTTCACCGGCCCTGAATACGGCGGGCAGTTCGTCGCCGGCTGGGTGACGGAATACAGCCTCAGCATCGACAACCTGTTTGTCTTCATCATCATCATGGCCAGGTTCTCCGTACCCCGGAAGTACCAGCAGGAAGTGCTGATGGTGGGCATCATCATCGCCCTGATCCTGCGCGGCATCTTCATCCTGCTCGGCGCCATCGTGATCGAACAGTTCAGCTGGGTGTTCTACATCTTCGGCGCCTTCCTGCTCTGGACCGCCTGGAAGCAGGCCCAGGACGAAGGCGAAGACGAAGAAGACCGGGAGAACCCGCTGATCGCCAAGATCCGCAAGGTCATCCCCATGTCCGAGAAGTTCGACGGCGGCAAGCTGCGCACCACGGTGGACGGCAAGAGGGTCTTCACCCCGATGCTGATCGTGTTCATCACCATCGGCCTCACGGACCTGCTCTTCGCCGTTGATTCCATCCCCGCAATCTTCGGCCTGACCCAGAGCCCGTTCATCGTCTTCACGGCGAACCTGTTCGCCCTGATGGGCCTGCGCCAGCTGTACTTCCTGCTGGGTGGCCTGATGAACCGCCTGATCTACCTGAAGCACGCACTGTCCTTCATCCTGGCGTTCATCGGCGTCAAGCTGGTCCTGCACGCAATGCACGTCAACGAACTGCCGTTCATCAACGGCGGCCAGAACATCGAATGGGCTCCCGAGATCCCCACCTTTGTGTCCCTGGCGGTCATCGTTGGCACCATCATCATCGCAGTGGTTGCCAGCCTGCTCAGCTCCAAGGCGAAGGAAACCCACCTGGATCCGCGCCTCGAAGAAGACGTACGCAAGAGCCACAGCGACGTCGACTAGTCACTGCCGCCCCTGCTTCACCCCACGATCCCGGCCGCTGGCGAGCGGCCGGGATCGTGGCTTTAAATTTGACCCCTGTGGGAGCCCGGCGCCGAGGACTAAGCTCTGATCATGGCCGGCACTTTGATGACGGAAAGCGGAGTGCGCCAGGTGCAACGCCGCACCGTGGTGCTGCTGAGTGCAGCCCAGGTTTTTGGCGGGATCGGAACCGGGGCCACCGTTTCCATTGGTTCCATCCTGGCCGTCGAGCTCTCAGGATCAAGCGCGTGGGCGGGTGCCGTCGCTACGGTAATGACGTTGGGCGCCGCACTGGCTGCCTTGCCCCTTGCGTCCCTGGCTGACCGCCGCGGACGCCGGATCGGCCAGGTGGCCGGACTCTCGGCCGCACTGCTGGGCACCCTGCTGATGGTGCTGTCCATTGTTTGGGGCGTCTTCTTCCTGCTGGTGCTTGGTGCGGCCGGTATCGGAGTTGGTACTGCCGCAAGCCTGCAGGCGCGGTTTGCCGCCGTAGACCTCGCAGACGCCGAACACCGGGGACGGTCGCTGTCCACGGTGGTCTGGGCAGTGACAGTCGGCGCGGTGGCCGGGCCCAACCTGATCCAGCCCGGCACCGTGGTGGGCGAGGCGCTCGGCCTGCCGCCCGTCGCTGGTCCGTTCGTGATCTCCGGGGCCGGGCTCCTCGTGGCCACCGTGCTGCTCTTCACCGGCCTGAGGCCCGACCCCCTGCTGCTCGCACGCAGCCTCGCAGCCGCGGCGGCTCCCGCCCAAGCAGTCTCTCCAGTTCCGGGGAGTACCCAGGCCGAAACTTTGCGCGTCCCGGCCCCTTCAATCCGGCCAGGCGGGTCCCTGGCCCGGGGGATGCGGGCCATCCGCAGTTCCCGGATGGCACTGCTCGC
Source organism: Pseudarthrobacter sp. R1 (assembly GCF_024494415.1). Taxonomy (NCBI): domain Bacteria; kingdom Bacillati; phylum Actinomycetota; class Actinomycetes; order Micrococcales; family Micrococcaceae; genus Pseudarthrobacter; species Pseudarthrobacter sp. R1. Next base: position 426,985 of record NZ_JAMKFI010000007.1, read on the forward strand.
CGTGTCCGCAGTCGTCGCGGCCCACGCCGTCATGGTGGGTGTTATGTCCATGACGCCGCTGCACCTGCAGCACCTCGTCGAAGGGCCGGCAGCGTCAGATGCCGGCCACACGGCGTCGGGCGATGTGCTGGTGATCATCGGATTCACCATCTCGCTGCATATCGCGGGTATGTTTGCGCTGTCACCGGTGATGGGCTGGCTGACCGACAAGGCAGGCAGGACCGAAACCATCATGATCGGCTTCGGCCTGCTGATCACCGCCGTCGCCGTTGCCGGCTTCGGCCAGGACTCCACCGTCGCAGTGGCCGTGGGGCTGGTGCTGCTGGGCCTGGGCTGGTCCGCGTCCACTATCTCCGGCTCCACGCTCCTGGCTGAGAGCGTCGGCCAGGACTCCCGTGTGGTGGTCCAAGGTGTTTCGGACATGCTCATGGGGATCGCCGGCGCACTTGGCGGCGCCATGTCCGGCCTGGTGCTGAGCCAGGCCGGCTACCTGGGGCTGAACATGGCAGGAGCCCTGGTGGGAGTGGCCGTATTGGCCGCGGCAGCGGTAACGGTTATGGCGCGCCGCCGGGGGACGCTGGTGCCCTAGCTAAGGCGCAAACGTCAGGTGCCGGCGCGCGCCATGCCCAGCAGGCGGGCAAAGATCCCCTCACCGTCATCGGCGATTCCGTCGTGATGGAAGTCCCTCGACTCCCACACCTGCAATCCGTGGACGGCCGACGCCGTCTCCAGGGACAGGTTCCGGTCCACGTAAATGTCATCCGAGTACACGGCCGCGGCTACGGGAACAGTGTTGGCGGCCAGTTGATTGACGTCGTAGAGGGGTTTCCAGTCCGGCTTCGCTGCCAGCAGCCCTGCCACTTCACGCAGGGGCCGCAGCGCGGGGTCCTGGTCGAAGTACCACGGGTACACCATTTCGCCGGTGAGCAGCAGCGGATCCGCGTCCGGCCCGAACTCCGGAAACTCACGCAGTACCCGCCAGGCAGACCAGTCAGTGGCCCCGCCCTGCCCGTAGATGGACTCATGCATCAGGGCATACAACGGGTTGGAGCGGCGGGACACGATCCCCTGCATCTGTTCCAGGAAAGGATCCGAAAGCCTGCTGCCCCCGGCCGACTCGATGAACGCATCCTCCAGCAGGTAGTGCAGGCTGTCCACCCTGGTGTTGCCGCCCAGGAACGCCCCCGCCATCTGGAAGCGCTCCACGCTGAGGTGGCTGCCGTCGGGCAGGAACTCCGGGGTGCTCCGCAGATGGCGCGCAACCCGTTCAACCGTGGCCCGGTCCTCGGGGTACCAGCCGAAGTATTCCGCGTTCCGCGCAGCCACGCGCTTGAAGGTGGCACGGTATACGTCGTCAGCGGAGCCGGTCAGCGGGGCAAGCCCACCGGTGATGAGCACCTCACGAAGGCCTTCGGAGGCAAACGAGAGGTAGGTGAGCGCGCAGAAGCCGCCATAGCTCTGCCCGTAGATGCTCCAGGGACCCGAGCCCAGTGCACCCCGGATCAGTTCGGCGTCGGCCACAATCGAATCAGCGCGGAAGTGCTCCAGGAAGGCGGCCTGCTGTTGCGCCGTGCCGCGCTGGGGCAGGGTGTTACGGTCAAGGGGAGTGGACAGCCCGGTGCCGCGCTGGTCCAGCATCAGGATCCGGAAGTCCTTTGCGGCGGCCTTGCTCCAGCCGCCCAGCGAACCGAACCTGTTGCCGCGGCCGCCCGGACCGCCCTGCAGGAACAGCAGCCACGGCAGCTCCGCGGCTTCCTCCTCGCTGTGTGAGGCCGAAACGTATTCGCGGGCGAATACCGTGATGGTTTCCGGATCGGGGGAGGAGGCGAAATGGTCCAATGGCACCGTAAAGAAGTGTTCAACCGTTCGCATGCCGCGGAATTCATGCCGGGCCCGAACCTCGTGCCGCACCTGCCTGCGCGTAGCGGCCACCTCGACGTCAGCCATTGGCGGTGGCCTGCACAGCGCTGCCGAACTGCTCAGCGCCGCCGAACTGCCCAGCGCTGCCGAACTGCCCAGCGCTGCCGAACTGCTCGAGGGCCTGGCCGGTGAGGCGGAAGGTGGACCAGCCGTCCATGGGACGGGCGCCCAGGCGGCGGTAGAAGTTGATGGACGGCTCGTTCCAGTCCAGCACGCTCCACTCCACCCTCGCGTAGCCGTTCTCGACGGCGATGCCGGCCAGGTGCTGCAGCAGCGCCTTCCCGTGCCCCTCGCCCCGCGCCTCCGGGCTGACGTAGAGGTCCTCCAGGTAGATCCCGTGGACACCTTCCCACGTTGAGTAGTTCAGGAACCACAGGGCAAAGCCGCGGACGTCGCCGTGATCGTTCTCAGCCATGGCCGCAAAGACCCGCGGGTTCTCGCCGAAGAGAACGTGCTGCAGCATCTCAGGGGTGTTGCGGACTGCGTCCGGTTCCTTCTCATAGTGCGCCAGTTCATGGATCATGCGGAGGATCGCGGGGACGTCGTGCGGGGTTGCAGGGCGGATTACACTCATTGTTCGAGCTTACCGCCGGACCGTGCCGCCGCTGTCAGCCCACCTCCCAAAGCGGGGCGGCGGGGACTGTCAGAGCCGGTTCACGTCCGTCACGCGCACCACGGCGGTTCCGGTTTCATCCGAGGCTTCCAGGTCCACCTCGGCGGAGATTCCCCAGTCGTGGTTCCGGGCTGGGTCGTCAAAGATCTGCCGGACCTTCCACACTCGGGGCTCCTCGGTGATGATGAGCAGTCCGGGGCCGCGGGCGTCCAGGCCCGTGCCGATGTCGTCGTGTTCGTCGAAGTAGTCGTCCAGGACGTCTTCCCAGCGGTCGGCGTCCCAGCCTGCACCGCCGTCCAGTTCCCCCAGGGCTGCGGCGTCCTCATCCGCGAACAGCTCCACCCGCCGGAACATCTCATTGCGGACCATCACCCGGAAGGCGCGGATGTTGGAGGTGAGCGACGGCGGCGGAGGCGGCGGTGCATCATGCGGGGTGGGGGCCGCGCCCGAGGTCAGTTCCTCCCACTCGTCCAGCAGGCTGGAGTCAACCTGGCGGACCAGTTCACCCAGCCACGCGTTGAGGTCTTCCAGGTCTTCCCGCAGCATGTCCTGCGGCACTGTCTGCCGCAGGGCCTTGAAGGTATCCGCCAGGTATCGCAGGACGATGCCTTCCGAGCGGGCCAGGCCGTAGAACTGCACGAACTCGCCGAAGTTCATGGCACGCTCGTACATGTCCCGCACCACGGATTTTGGCGCCAGCTCGAAATCGCCCACCCACGGAGCGGCCTTGCGGTACACCTCGAAGGCTTCGCTCAGGATCCCGGCCAGGGGCTGCGGGTACGTCACTTCCTCCAGCATCGCCATGCGCTGGTCGTACTCGATGCCGTCCGCCTTCATGGCCGCTATTGCTTCACCCCGGGCCTTTTTCTGCTGGGCGGACAGGATCTGGCGCGGCTTTTCCAGCGTCGCCTCGATCACGGACACCACATCCAGGGCGTACGACGGCGACTCCGGGTCAAGGAGCTCCAGCGCGGCCAGTGCGAAGGGGGACAGCGGCTGGTTCAGTGCGAAGTTGGGCTGCAGGTGGACGGTAAGGCGGACAGTACGGCCGTCGGGCCCCTGCTGTTCGGGCGGGATGCGCTCCACCACCTCGGCGGCCAGCAGCTCACGATAGATGCCCAGGGCCTTCTTCATGAGCTGCAGCTGCGAGGACCGGGACTCGTGGTTTTCGGTCAGGAGGCGGCGGGCTGCGGCAAAGGGGTCGCCGGGCCGTTCCATCAGGTTCATCAGCATGGCGTGCGTCACGGTGAAGCTGGAAGTGAGCGGTTCCGGCACCGATTCGACCAGCCGCTTGAATGTAGGTTCGCCCCAGGACACAAAGCCCTCCGGCGGCTTTTTCTTCACCACCTGGCGCAGCTTCTTCTGGTCGTCTCCGAACTTGGCGGTGGCCTTGGCCATCGCCTTGACGTTCTCCGTGACATGCTCGGGGGCCTGGACCACCACGGTCCCGGCGGTGTCGTAACCTGCCCGGCCGGCCCTGCCGGCAATCTGGTGGAACTCACGCGGGTTGAGCAATCTGGTGCGGACGCCGTCGTACTTGCTCAGGGCGGTCAGGAGCACGGTCCGGATGGGCACGTTGATGCCCACGCCCAGGGTGTCCGTGCCGCAGATAACTTTCAGGAGGCCTGCCTGCGCCAGCTGTTCCACCAGCCGGCGGTATTTCGGCAGCATGCCCGCGTGGTGCACACCGATGCCGTGGCGTACCAGGCGGTTGAGCGTCTTGCCGAAACCGGCGGCGAAACGGAAGTTGGCGATCAGCTCGGCGATCCTGTCCTTCTCCTCGCGCGTGCAGACGTTGATGCTCATCAGCGTCTGCGCGCGGTCGATCGCCTCGATCTGGCTGAAGTGCACCACATACACCGGCACCTGCTTCGTGGAGAGCAGTTCCTCGAGCGTCTCGTGGACAGGGGTCTCGTGGTAGTAGTAATGCAGCGGAATGGGCCGCTCCGCCGAGCTCACCGTGGTGGTGGGCCGTCCGGTCAGGTCGGTCAGTCCTTCTTCAAACCTGCTGACGTCCCCCAGGGTGGCGGACATCAGGAGGAATTGTGCCTGGGGGAGCTCCAGCAGCGGCACCTGCCATGCCCAGCCGCGCTGAGGGTCCGAGTAGAAGTGGAACTCGTCCATGATCACCGAGCCCAGCTCCGCTGCAGCCCCTTCGCGGAGCGCCGTGTTGGCCAGGATCTCGGCCGTACAACAGATGATGGGGGCGTCCTGGTTGACACCGGAATCGCCGGTGATCATGCCCACGTTCTCGGCACCGAAAATCTCGCAGAGGGCAAAAAACTTTTCCGAAACCAGCGCCTTGATCGGCGCCGTGTAATAGCTGCGCCGGCCCTGGGCCATGGCCTGGAAGTGGGCGGCAATGGCCACAAGGGACTTTCCGGAACCGGTGGGAGTGGCCAGGATGACGTTGGCCCCCGTAGCCAGCTCCATAATTGCTTCGTCCTGCGCGGGGTACAACTCCAGTCCCCGGCTTTCCGTCCACTCAACGAACCGGGTGTACAGGGCGTCAGGATCGGCGGCGGAAGCGGGCAGGTCCCGGGCGGGCAGAAGGGGCAGCTGGTCAACGAGTTTCATTGATTTCCAGCTTAGTGCCCTGACGAGGCCGGTAATCCGCCACCTGAAGGGTTAGGCTTCGGCGTACCTGCAGCACCAGAACGTGGAGACAGATGACATGAAATGGGATCCGGCAAAATACGTCCAGTTCGGCGATCACCGGGATCGGCCGTTCTTCGACCTGACGGGCAGGGTGGACGCCGAGTCGCCGGCGCAGGTAGTTGACCTGGGATGCGGGCCGGGAAACCTCACAGCCACCCTCGCCGAGCGCTGGCCTGAAGCCGACGTCGTCGGGCTGGATTCCTCGGCCGAGATGCTGGCCAAAGCCGAGTCCGTTGCCCAGGGAACGCCCTCGCTGCGGTTTGCGCTCATGGACATAACTGAGTGGATGCCATCCGCGGAAACCGGGGTAGTGGTAAGCAATGCGGCCCTGCAGTGGGTTCCCGGCCACCAGGACATGATGCGTTCCTGGCTGGCGGCGCTCCGTCCGGGCTCATGGTTTGCCATGCAGGTTCCAGGAAACTTCAACGCACCGTCCCACGCACTGATGAGGGAGCTCGCCGGGTCCTCCCGGTGGGCGCCCAAGCTCCGGGGGGTGCTGCGGGGCGGCGAGTCGGTGGGTGAACCCGCGGACTACCTTCGCATACTGCTTGACGCCGGCTTCGCGGCGGACGCCTGGGAGACCACTTACCAGCAGGTGCTGCCCGGCCCGGATCCGGTCCTGGAGTGGGTCCGGGGTACCGCCTTGCGGCCCGTCCTGGCGGTTCTGCCGGCGGAGGAGGGCGCCGACTTCGAGGCCGAATATGCCGCAGCCCTTCGGAAGGCGTACCCGGCTGGCCCGCACGGTACCGTCTTTCCCTTCCGAAGGATTTTCGCAGTTGGGCGCAGGAACGGTTGAGGACCGTCCATTCGCTGGATGTTCTCTACAAAGGCGTCATGGCGTGTGACACACCGCGTAAGTGATGTGGCTTACAATTGCGGGATGGGCCGTTGGGGGAGGCCGCTACCGCCTATGGCGGCTTCCCTGACCGCAGTGGAGGTATGGTGCTGATTGCATTAATGAGGCGGCTGTTGGCGGACCATAAGCCCGCCGTGACCGCCATCGTCCTCCTGCAGCTGGTACAGGCCGCGGCGAACCTCCTGTTGCCCACAGTCAACGCCGCGATCATTGACGACGGAATCGTTACTGGCCAGACCGATGTGATCTCCCGCCTGGGCGCGGTGATGGCCGTGATCGCGATTCTCCAGGCGGCGGCCGCCGTGGCAGCGGGATACCTCGGCGCGGTTGTTGCCATGAGGATGGGGCAACAGCTGCGGGGGGAAATCTTTGCCAGGATCCAGTCGCTGTCCTCCCAGGACGTTGCGGTTTTCGGGACCCAAAGCCTGACCACCCGTGCCACCAACGACACCCAGCAGGTCCAGGCGTTCGCTGTGCTCGTGTTCACCATGCTGGTGGCCGGGCCGGCCATGGGGGTGGGGGGCGTGGTCCTGGCCCTGCAGCAGGACGTGGCGCTGTCATCGGTGGTGATCGTCATTGTGCCGCTGCTCCTGCTGATTATGTACCTCATTGTCCGGAGGCTGATCCCGCTCTACCGGGAAGGGCAGGATCTGCTGGACCGCGCCGGCGGAATCCTTCGTGAACAGATCATCGGCGCCGGTGTGATCCGGTCCTTTGTCCGCCAGGACCGTGAGGTGCGCCGCTTCGCCCGGGTCAACAGCAGCCTCACTGCCAATAACCTTCAGTCCGCGCTGCTGGTGGCCGGCATGCTTCCGCTGGTCATGCTGGTGGTCAACATTTCCTCGGTGGCTGTGGTGTGGTTCGGAGGGCACCGGATCCAGGCCGGCCTGATGAACATCGGGGCCCTGACAGCGTTCATCGCCTATATCCTGCAGATCCTGGTGGCCATCATGATGTCGATGTACGTCCTGATGACGGCGCCGCGCGCAGCGGTCTGCGCGGAGCGGATCAGCGCTGTCCTGGACATGGAGCCGTCAGTACGGGAACCACTGGACCCAAAACCCCTTCACCCAAAGACCGGAGACAGTCCCGCGACTGGCCCTGCCGTCCACCCCGCGGGCACCGTGCCTCCCGGGACCCTGGCGTTCAGCGAAGTGGGCTTCTCCTATCCCGGTGCAGAGGTGCCCGTCCTTGCCGGCATCAGCTTCACGGCACGTCCGGGCACCACGACGGCGATCGTTGGCTCTACCGGCAGCGGGAAGTCCACCCTCCTCAACCTGATCCCGCGCTTCCTTGACTCCACAGCCGGAAGCATCAGCCTGGGGGGCGTAGACATCAAGGACGCTTCCCTGGAGAATCTGCGCGCCTCCATGGCAATAGTTCCCCAGCACTCGCACCTTTTCACCGGCACCATCGCCGACAACCTTCGCATCGCTGCCCCGGACGCAACGGACGAGGAACTCTGGGAGATCCTTGAAACTGCCCAGACCATGCGCTTTATGCGGGACTTGCCGCTGGGACTTGCCACGCCCCTTGGCCAGGGCGGCACCAACCTCTCGGGAGGCCAGCGGCAGCGGCTGTGCATTGCCCGCGCCCTGCTCCGCAAGACTTCCCTGTACCTGTTTGACGACAGTTTTTCGGCTCTCGACTATGACACGGACACCAGGCTGAGGCAGGCCCTGCAGACCAGGCTGGCCGCCGCCACGGTCATAGTGGTCGCCGAGCGTATTTCTGCCGTTGAAGACGCGGGCCTGATCCTGGTGCTCGACGGCGGCCGGGTCGTCGGGCAGGGAACACACCAGGAGTTGCTGGAAACATCCTCCACCTACCGGGAAATAGCCGAGTCCCAGTTGGCACTGGACGGACGCCCATGACGGAGGCAACCGCCGTCGAGCAGACTCCGGAAAGGTTCTGGCCCACGGCACGCCGGCTTCTAGCCTTGCTGCGGCCCTTTCGCCTGCGCATGCTGGGCGCGGTTGCCGCCACCTGCGCCTTCGCGGGGCTGAACGTCGCCGCGCCCAAGTATCTCGGTGACGCCACCGACGTCGTGGTTGAAGGCGTCCTCCGCGGCGCCCTGGACCAGGAAGGGCTCGGAGTCCTCCTCGGGGCCGTGGCGCTAATGTATGCCTGCGCTTCCCTTTTCAACTGGATCCAAGGCGCATTATCCGCCCACTCGGTGCAGGGCCTGATGTACGGACTGCGGGAGTCAGTGGAGGAAAAACTGCACCGGCTGCCGGTGCACTACTTCCGGGAACGCTCCAGGGGCGATGTCCTGAGCCGTGCGACCAACGACATCGACAACATCACCCAGGCGCTGAACCAGCTCCTGACACAACTGATCATGTCCTTCCTCATGCTGTGCGGTTCGCTGGCCATGATGCTGTGGATATCGCCGCTGCTGGCTGCAATTGCGATCGCGACGGTTCCCTTTTCCACCCTCATTACCGTGCTCGTGGCCAGGAAGTCCCAGGCCCAGTTCGCCCGGCAGTGGACCGAAACCGGCGAACTGAATGCACACGTGGAAGAGTTCGTCACCGGCCACGAGGTCATCAAGGCGTTTGGGCAGCAGTCACAGGCAGCGGAAGTCTTCGCCCGGAGCAACGAGCGGCTCGCACGCGCCGCCACCAGGGCACAGTATTCAGCCGGGGTTGTGCAGCCACTGATGGTCCTGATGTCCAACCTCAACTACATCGCCGTGGCAGTGGTCGGGGCCCTCCAGGTGATCGCCGGTGCCATGACCATCGGTGGCATCCAGGCCTTCATCCAGTTCAGCAGGCTTTTTACCCAGCCTGTTGGCCAGATCGGAGGCATGCTGAACCTCATGCAGTCCTGCGCGGCTTCCGCAGCCCGTGTTTTCGCCTTGCTGGATGCGGGGGAGGAGCCCGCCGATCCGCCGGCAGCGGGTGAAGTGGCCGCGACGCCCGGACGCATCGTTTTCGATGACGTGACGTTCGGTTATCAAAAGGCAGCGCCAGCGGTCCGAAACCTTACCTTTGCGGTGGAGCCTGGCCGGACGGTGGCGATTGTTGGGCACACCGGTGCGGGCAAGAGCACCGTCATCAACCTCCTGCTGCGGTTCTGCGAACCACGTTCAGGACGGATCACCATCGACGGGACGGACATCGCGGCCATCCCCCGGGACCTCCTGCGGGAACAGTTCGGTGTGGTGCTGCAGGACGCGTGGCTCTTCGCGGGCACCATCCGGGAGAACATCGCCTATGGAAACCCCGGTGCAACGGAAGCCGAGATCCTGGCGGCGGCGGAGGCCAGCTACGTGGACCGCTTCGTCAGGTCCCTGCCCCACGGGTACGACACCGTGCTGGAGAACGGCGGCGACGGGCTGAGCCAGGGCCAGCGGCAGCTGATCACCATCGCCAGGGCGCAGCTGGCCGGACGGTCGGTGTTGATCCTCGATGAAGCAACGAGTTCAGTGGATTCAAGGACAGAGCTGCTGATCCGCCAGGCAATGCAGCGGTTGCGCCGCGGCAGGACCAGCTTTGTTATTGCGCACCGTTTGTCCACCGTGCGTGACGCTGATCTAATCGTGGTCATGGACCACGGACGCATCGTCGAGCAGGGCAGCCACCAGGACCTCCTGGCCGCGAACAGTTACTACACCAGGCTTTACAATGCCCAGTTCGCGCGGCAGGCGGGACGGCCCGGCGTGCTCGAGGCCGGCATTTGAGCGCGGCGGCCGGCTTTCCGGGATCATGGAAGCCGAAAGCGGCCAGCTCGGTACCGCTGTTCGAGCAGCTGAGGCTCCAGGTCATTCATCTGGCAGACGGGGGGAAGCTGCCGCCGGGCACGCGCCTGCCCGCTGTGAGGGCCCTCGCGGAGAGTTTGGACGTCGCCCCGCATACGGTGGCCAGGGCATACAAGGAGCTCGAGGCGGCCGGCGTCGTGGCCACGCGTGGGAGGAACGGCACGGTGGTGTGCGCGCGTGATGAACGTCTCGGTGGACTTTCCGAGGCTGCCGCAGCCTATGCTGCCGCGGCCAAGGCCCAGGGTGCGTCGTTCGCCGAGGCGGTGCAGCTCCTGGCAGCAGCGTACGACGGCGGCTGAGGGCTGCCGCGTGGATGTTCGAAGAAGTTTTCGATTAGCATTAGTGGGTGCCTAAAGCCGTAGCTGAAGAATCTGCCATCCAATCCGTTGAAGTCGCCGTAGCCCAGTCCGCGCCGCCGAAGCGCCCGGACCTTTCCCGCCTCGTTGTCAAGGGTGCCCGGGAGCACAACCTGCGCAACGTGGATCTGGACCTGCCGCGTGACGCCATGATCGTCTTCACCGGTTTGTCCGGCTCGGGCAAGTCCTCCCTCGCCTTCGACACCATTTTTGCCGAGGGCCAGCGCCGCTACGTCGAATCGCTCTCCGCCTACGCCCGGCAGTTCCTCGGGCAGGTGGACAAGCCCGACGTCGACTTCATCGAGGGGCTGTCACCGGCCGTCTCGATCGACCAGAAGTCCACCAGCAAGAACCCCCGCTCTACGGTGGGAACCATCACCGAGATCTACGACTACATGCGTTTGCTCTGGGCGCGTGTCGGCCGGCCGCACTGCCCGGTATGTGGAGAGCCTGTGGCCAAGCAGACACCGCAGCAGATCGTTGACCAGCTCCTCGAGCTGGACGAGGGCACCCGCTTCCAGGTCCTCGCCCCGGTGGTACGCGGCCGGAAGGGGGAATTTGTCGACCTCTTCAAGGAACTGACCGCCAAGGGTTACTCCCGGGCCCGCGTGGACGGAAACCTGGTCCAGCTGAACGACCCGCCAAAGCTGGGCAAGCAGTTTAAGCACACCATCGAGGTTGTTGTGGACCGCCTGGTGGTCAAGGAAGGCATCAGCCAGCGGCTTACCGACTCCGTCGAAACCGCCCTTGGCCTCGCCGAGGGCCGGGTCCTCGCCGAATTCGTGGACCTGGAGGCGGACGATCCCCACCGGCTCCGGGCGTTCTCCGAGAACCTGGCGTGCCCGAACGAACACCCGCTGGCCATCGACGAAATCGAGCCCCGGTCGTTCTCCTTCAACAACCCTTTCGGCGCCTGCGCGGCCTGCAGCGGCATCGGTACCAAGCTGGAGGTGGACGAGGAACTCATCGTCCCCAACCCGGAACTCTCCCTGTCCGAAGGCGCCATCGCGCCCTGGTCCCTGGGGACTGCCACCACTGAATACTGGAACAGGCTCCTGGAAGGACTGGCCAAGGAACTCGGCTTCTCCATGGAAACCCCATGGGAGAAGCTGGGCAGCGACGTCCGCCAGACGGTGCTGCACGGCAAGGACCACAAGGTTGTTGTGCAGTACCGCAACCGGTTCGGGCGGGAACGGAAGTACAGCACCGGCTTTGAAGGTGCAATCCAGTACGTCCACCGCAAGCACGGCGAGACGGATTCAGACTGGGCACGCGACCGCTACGAAGAGTACATGCGGCAGATCCCCTGCCCCGCCTGCAACGGCGCCCGGCTCAACCCGGCTTCCCTGTCGGTGCTGATCAACGGCAAGTCCATTGCCGACGTCGCCGCCCTCCCCATGCGCGACTGCGCCGAATTCCTGAACAACCTCGTGCTCACCGGCCGTGAGGCCCAGATCGCGCACCAGGTGCTCAAGGAAATCCAGGCCCGGCTGACCTTCCTGCTCGACGTCGGTCTGGAATACCTGAACCTGGAAAGGCCGTCCGCCACGCTCTCCGGCGGTGAAGCCCAGCGCATCCGGCTTGCCACCCAGATCGGCTCCGGCCTGGTGGGTGTCCTGTATGTCCTCGACGAACCCTCCATCGGGCTGCACCAGCGCGACAACCGGCGCCTGATCGACACCCTCACCCGGCTGCGGGACATGGGCAACACGCTCATCGTCGTTGAGCATGACGAAGACACCATCCACGTGGCGGACTGGGTGGTGGACATCGGACCCGGTGCCGGCGAGCACGGCGGCCAGGTGGTCCACTCCGGCTCCTACAAGGAGCTGCTGGAAAACACCGCGTCACTGACCGGTGACTACCTGTCCGGGCGCAAGAAAATCGACGTTCCGAAGAAGCGCCGGAAGTACGACAAGAAGCGTGAACTGAAGGTGATCGGCGCACGGGAAAACAACCTGGTCAACGTAGACGCCGCGTTCCCGCTGGGCCTCTTCACCGCCGTTACCGGCGTGAGCGGTTCCGGCAAGTCGACGCTTGTGAACGAGATCCTGTACAAAGTGCTGGCCAACAAACTTAACGGCGCCAAGCAGGTAGCCGGGCGGCATAAGACCGTCCAGGGACTGGAACACCTGGACAAGGTGGTGCACGTTGACCAGAGCCCCATCGGCCGTACGCCGCGCTCCAACCCGGCCACGTACACCGGCGTCTTCGACAACATCCGCAAGCTTTTCGCGGAGACCACCGAAGCGAAGGTCCGCGGCTACCTTCCGGGCCGGTTCTCCTTCAACGTCAAGGGCGGGCGCTGCGAAGCATGCTCCGGCGACGGCACACTGAAGATCGAAATGAACTTCCTGCCGGACGTCTACGTTCCGTGCGAGGTGTGCCACGGCGCCCGGTACAACCGCGAGACCCTGGAAGTGCATTACAAGGGCAAGACCATCGCGGACGTGCTCAACATGCCCATCGAGGAGGGCGCGGAGTTCTTCGCCGCCTTCTCCCCGATTGCACGCCACCTGAACACCCTGGTGGACGTTGGCCTGGGCTACGTCCGTCTCGGCCAGCCGGCCACCACGCTGTCCGGCGGCGAGGCCCAGCGCGTCAAGCTGGCGGCAGAACTGCAGAAGCGTTCGAACGGCCGCAGCGTCTATGTCCTGGACGAGCCCACTACGGGCCTCCACTTCGAGGACATCCGCAAGCTGCTGATGGTCCTGCAGGGCCTGGTGGATAAAGGCAACACGGTGATCACCATCGAACACAACCTGGACGTCATCAAGAGTGCCGACTGGATTGTTGACCTCGGTCCGGACGGCGGCTCGGGAGGCGGCCAGATCGTCGCTGCCGGTACACCCGAACAGCTCGCCAAGTCCACCACCAGCCACACTGCCACTTTCCTCGCAGAAATCCTGCCCTAAGGAGCGAAGTATTCCGTGGCAGGTATGCGAGTTTCAGGCATGCGTGCTGTCGTGAGAAACTAACCCGGTGACTCAAACAACAGTGCCCCTGATCTTTGACCTGGACGGCACTCTTGTCGATCCGGCCGGTGGGATAACAGACGGAATTGCTTCGGCCCTTCGCGGGCTGGGGCTTCCGGTTCCCGGCCAGGACCTGCTCGAAGCGATGATCGGCCCCAAGCTGAGCGACTCGCTGCTCAACGTGGCCCAGGTACCGGCGGAGCTCCTGGACGACGTCATCCGCCGCTACCGGGAGTATTACGTGGCTACCGGAATCGCCCAAGGCCGGCTCTACCCGGGTGTGCGGGAGGTCCTCGAGTCCTTCGTTGCCGCAGGCCGGCCGGTCGCCGTGGCAACGCAGAAACCCCAGGGCCTGGCGCGCACGGTCCTCGAGCACCATGGAATCGACGGCCTGTTCCACGGCATCCACGGATCGGCAGATGACGAATCCGCTGTGGAAGGCGTTCCCCTGGGCAAGACGGAGATCATCGCCGCAGCCTTGAAGGACCTGGGCACGCAGCACGCGCTGATGGTCGGGGACCGGGCCCAGGATGTGGCGGGCGCCATCGCCAACGGCCTGGACTGCATTGGCGTTGCCTGGGGCTTCGCCCCTGACAGTGAGCTGGAAACGGCGGGTGCCGTGGACGTTGTGGAAACCGCTGCGGAGTTGGTGTCCACCATCGACCGGTTGCAGGCAATCCACACTGCCGCAATGAGCGAGGTGACCAACGATGGAAATGTTTGAAGCCGTCCGCTGGACCACCCGCACCCTGATCGCCGGCACCTGTCGGCCGTCCGTCGTCGGCATTGAAAACGTCCCCACCGACGGGCCGTTCATCGTCGCTCCCAACCACCTGTCCTTTTTTGACAGCGTCATCGTGCAGGCTCTGATGCCCCGCCCGGTGGCCTTTTTCGCGAAGGCCGAATACTTCACCACCGGCGGCGTCAAGGGCAAGGTCATGAAGTCCTTTTTCGAATCCGTGGGCTCCATCCCCGTGGAACGCGGCGAGCAGGCCGCCAGCGTCCAGGCGCTCAAGACCCTGCTGGATATCCTCGAATCGGGCAAGGGCATCGGGATCTATCCCGAAGGCACCCGTTCCCGGGACGGCATCCTCTACCGTGGGCGCACCGGCGTGGGCTGGCTGGCGTTGACCACCGGAGCCCCGGTCATCCCGGTGGGCCTGATCGGAACGGAAAACCTCCAGCGCGCCGGGGAGAAGGGCGTCCGGCCGCAGCACTTCACCATGAAAGTGGGGGAGCCCCTGTACTTCGACAAAACGGGGCCGGACCACTCGCTGCCGGCCCGCCGGGAAGTCACCGACCGCATCATGGACGCCATTGCCGAACTCAGCGGCCAGGAGCGGTCCACCAGCTACAACCAGAGCAAGATCGCCGAGTAGGAACCGCCGGCCCCGTGTTGAGGTCCAGCCAGGCACGGGAGGCTCGGTGTGGCAGAGGCAGCCGGTGCGCCTCAGTAGAATGGATAGGTGGCAAATCCAGCAAGTTACCGCCCCCAGACGGGGGAAATTCCCACCAACCCGGGGGTGTACCGGTTCCGTGACCCCAACGGGCGGGTCATCTATGTAGGCAAGGCGAAAAGCCTCCGATCCCGGTTGAATTCGTACTTTGCCAACCCTGCCGGGCTCCTGCCCAAGACCTACGCGATGGTCCACGCGGCCAGCAGTGTGGAATGGACTGTGGTGGGCAGCGAGCTGGAATCGCTGCAGCTGGAATACACCTGGATCAAGGAATTCAAGCCCCGGTTCAACGTCGTCTTCCGCGACGACAAGACCTACCCCTACCTCGCCGTGACCATGGGCGAAAAGTACCCGCGCGTGCAGGTCATGCGTGGCGACCGGAGGAAGGGCACCCGCTACTTCGGGCCCTACACCGCAGGAGCCATCCGGGAAACCATGGATACGCTGCTCCGCGTCTTCCCGGTGCGCAGCTGCAGCGCCGGTGTCTTCAAGCGCGCCGAGGCAAGCGGCCGGCCCTGCCTGCTGGGGTACATCGACAAGTGCGCGGCACCCTGCGTGGGCAGGATCTCGCCGGAAGACCACCGCGCCCTCGCCGAAGATTTCTGCGCCTTTATGGGCGGGGAGGCCAAACGCTTCATCGGGAAGCTCGAAAAGCAGATGGCAGAAGCGGTCGGTGAGCTTAATTACGAGCGGGCGGCCCGGCTGCGCGACGACATCGCGGCGCTGCGCAAGGTCTTTGAGCGGAACGCCGTGGTGTTGGCCGAAGACACCGACGCCGATATCTTCGCCCTGCACGAGGATGAACTGGAAGCCGCCGTGCAGGTGTTCCACGTCCGCGGCGGCCGGGTCCGCGGCCAGCGCGGCTGGGTGGTCGAGAAGGTGGAGGACTCCACCACCCCCGACCTCGTGGAACACCTCCTGCAGCAGGTCTACGGGGACGAGGGGCACGGCCACGGCCGGCTGCCCCGCGAAGTCCTCGTGCCGGTCGCACCCAGCAACGCCGCGGAACTGACGGAGTGGCTGGGCGGGATGCGCGGCGCCAAGGTTGACATCCGCGTGCCGCAGCGCGGCGACAAGGCCGCCCTGATGTCCACAGTGCGCGAGAACGCCGAGCACGCCCTAAAGCTGCACAAAACCCGCCGGGCAGGGGACATTACCGTGCGGTCGCAGGCGCTGCAGGAACTGCAGGAGGCACTGGACCTTCCGGTGCCCCTGCTGCGCATTGAATGCTTCGACGTCTCCCACGTCCAGGGCACCAACGTGGTGGCATCGATGGTGGTGGTGGAGGACGGCCTCCCGAAGAAGTCCGATTACCGGAAGTTCTCGATCACGGGCGCCGCGGCCACCGACGACACTGCCGCGATGCACGACGTCCTGACCCGGCGGTTCCGCCATTACCTCCAGGACAAGTCGGCGCAGGTGGACGAGGCCGTCCTCAACTCCAGCGCGGACGAAACGGACCAGCGTGAAGCCGGGCCTGGGGAGCCGGGGCAGCATGAGCCGGCCACGGACGCTGCCCTGCTGGACACCACCACGCCGGCGCCCCGCGCCAAGTTCGCCTACCCGCCCAACCTCGTGGTGGTGGACGGCGGAAAACCCCAGGTCAACGCCGCCGCCCGGGCGCTGGCAGATCTGGGCATCGACGACGTGTACGTCGTTGGCCTGGCCAAACGCCTGGAAGAGGTCTGGCTGCCGGACAGCGACTTCCCGGTGATCCTGCCCCGGACATCCCAGGGGCTGTACCTGCTGCAGCGGATCCGCGACGAGGCCCACCGGTTCGCCATCTCGTTCCACCGGCAGAAGCGCGGGAAGGCGATGACCGTCTCTGCCCTGGACGGCGTTCCCGGCCTCGGCGCCTCCAAGCGGAAGGCCCTGCTGGCGCACTTCGGATCCGTGAAGGGCGTCAAGGCGGCTTCAGTGGCGGAACTCTCCGAAGCGAAGGGGATCGGCCCCGCCCTCGCGAGCGCCATCGTCAACCATTTCTCCGCCGGCGCCCCGGAGGCAGCCACCGCACCGGCCATCAACATGACCACCGGTGAAGTCATCGAATCCGCCTAGACACTGCTGAAACTTAGCGGAGTTCAAAGAAACTTAGCTAGGGTTGAGGGCGGGGCGCTGGCCGATGCGGGCCGGCCCACAAACCAAGAGCAGAAACGGGGCGGACTTAATGGCAGACACAACGGCGGAATCCGGAGCAGGGCAGGACGGGATGCTCCCCGTCAAGCCGCTCGAAGCGGAACTGCTGGTGGTCACCGGGATGTCCGGAGCGGGACGCAGCACGGCGGCGGACGCGCTTGAGGACCACGGCTGGTACGTCGTGGAGAACCTTCCGCCGCAGATGCTGGGCACGCTCGCCGAGCTCGTGTCCCACGCGCCGCAGTCGATCCCGCGGCTGGCCGTGGTCATCGACGTCCGCAGCAAGGGCCTGTTCGCCGACATCCGTGCTGCCCTCGGCGCGCTGGCCGCCAGCGGCGTCGCTTTCCGCGTCCTTTTCCTCGACGCCAGCGACGACGTCCTGGTCCGGCGGTTCGAACAGGGACGCCGGCCCCATCCCCTGCAGGGCGGCGGCCGCATCCTCGACGGCATCGCAGCCGAACGCGACCTGCTGCAGGAACTGCGCGACAGCTCCGACGTCGTGCTGGACACTTCGGGCTACAACGTCCACGGCCTCGCCACGGCCATCACCGAACTCTTCAGCGAAACAGGACCCGTGGCCCTGCGGCTGAACGTCATGAGCTTCGGCTTCAAGTACGGCCTGCCCGTGGACTCAAACTACGTGGCAGACGTCCGCTTCATCCCCAACCCGCACTGGGTGCCGCAGCTGCGCCCGCACACCGGGCTGGACAAGGACGTCAGCGACTACGTGCTCGAAGCCGAGGGCGTCAAGAACTTCGTGGACCGCTACGTGCTGGCCCTGGAACCGGTCCTGGACGGCTACCGCCGCGAGAACAAGCACTACGCCACCATCGCCGTGGGCTGCACCGGTGGCAAACACCGCTCGGTGGCCGTCGCCGTCGAACTCTCCAAGAAGCTGGCCCAGTACCCGCGGGTCACGGTGACCACCACCCACCGGGACCTGGGCCGCGAGTAATGTCGCTTTTCACCGGGGCGCTGCCGCTGGTTCCGCCTGCCGGAACCGCGGCCTTCCAGCACGATAAGGGCCCGAATGTTGTTGCCCTGGGCGGCGGGCACGGCCTGTCCGCGTCGCTCTCGGCCTTGCGCCTGCTCACCTCGGAGCTCACTGCGATCGTCACGGTGGCGGACGACGGCGGTTCTTCCGGGCGCCTGCGGGACGAGTACGGCGTCCTCCCGCCGGGGGACCTGCGGATGGCGCTCTCTGCCCTGTGCGACGACACCGACTGGGGACGCACCTGGCGCGACGTGATGCAGCACCGCTTCCGTCCCGGGAAAGGGCCGGGCGGCTCGCTGGATGACCACGCCACCGGCAACCTGCTGATCGTCACCCTCTGGGAGCTGCTGGGCGACGCGGTCGCGGGACTGCGGTGGGCCGGGGCACTGCTGGGCGCCCGCGGCCAGGTCCTGCCCATGTCCACGCAGCCGTTGACCATCGAAGGCGACGTCCGGGTCACCGCTCCTGATGGCACCTCCCAGCTGCAGACCATCCGGGGACAGGCACGCTGCGCCGTGGCGGGCTCGTTGGAGCAGGTGCGCCTCCTGCCCGAGGCGGCGCCGGCCTGCCCTGAAGCACTGAGCGCCATCGAGCTCGCGGACTGGGTGATCCTGGGTCCGGGCTCCTGGTACACCTCCGTGCTGCCGCACCTGTTGCTCCCCGAAATGCGGCAGGCGCTGTGCCACACCCCGGCGAAGCGGTGCCTGACCATGAACCTGGCCACAGACACCAAGGAAACGTCCGGCATGACGGCGGCCGACCACCTGCACGTCCTGCGGCGCTACGCCCCGGAGTTCAACGTCGACGTTGTCCTGGCCGACCCCGCCTCCGTTCCTGACCGGCAGGAGTTCGAGAAGGCCGCCGCGATGATCGGCGCCGAGGTGGTCTTGGGTAAAGTAGGGGCGTCGGGCCGCCGACCCGTCCATGACCCCCTGCGTCTGGCCACGGCGTACAACGACATCTTTGGGAACAGTTAGGAAGGTGCCATGGCACTGACAGCATCAGTCAAGGAAGAACTGTCCCGTCTGGACATCAAGAAATCATCAGTCCGGAAGGCTGAAGTCTCCGCCATGCTCCGCTTTGCCGGCGGGCTCCACATCATCTCCGGCCGGATCGTCATCGAAGCTGAAGTGGACCTGGCCTCCACCGCCCGCCGCCTCCGGGCTGCCATCGCCGAGGTCTACGGGCACCAGAGCGAGATTATCGTGGTGTCCGCCGGGGGATTGCGCCGTGCCAGCCGCTACGTCGTCCGGGTAGTGCGCGACGGCGAGGCGCTGGCCCGCCAGACCGGCCTCCTTGACGGGCGCGGCCGCCCCGTCCGGGGGCTGCCCTCCGCCGTCGTCAACGGTTCTGCAGCAGATGCCGAAGCCGTATGGCGCGGTGCCTTCCTGGCGCACGGATCGCTCACCGAACCGGGACGGTCCTCCTCGCTGGAGGTCACCTGCCCCGGCCCGGAATCCGCGCTGGCACTTGTAGGCGCCGCCCGCCGCCTGGACATCCAGGCGAAGGCCCGCGAAGTCAGGGGAGTGGACCGGGTGGTCATCCGCGACGGCGACACCATCGCCGCCCTCCTCACCCGCATGGGCGCCCATGACGCGCTGATGGTGTGGGAGGAACGCCGGATGCGCAAGGAAGTACGGGCCACCGCCAACCGGCTTGCCAACTTCGACGACGCCAACCTGCGCCGCTCAGCCCAGGCTGCCGTGGCAGCGGGCGCCCGCGTGGACCGGGCCCTGGAGATTTTGGGCGACGACGTCCCGGAGCACCTGAAGTACGCCGGCGAGCTGCGGGTGGCGCACAAGCAGGCCAGCCTGGACGAGCTGGGCCGCCTTGCCGATCCCGTGATGACCAAGGACGCCATCGCCGGACGGATCCGGCGCCTGCTGGCCATGGCGGACAAACGTGCGCAGGACCTGGGCATCCCGGGGACGGATGCCAATGTGACGCCGGAAATGCTGGACGAGTAACAGCCCCCTAGAATCAAAAAGATTCCGGGTGCCAGACGCCCGGATGCACAATCCGAGAGTTACCAACCGGACTGAGTGTCCACGATATTGGAGGATTTTGTGACCGAGTACGTACTGCCCGAACTCAGCTACGACTACGCTGCCCTGGAGCCGCACATCTCAGCGCGCATCATGGAGCTGCACCACAGCAAGCACCACGCAACCTACGTGGCCGGCGCGAACAACGCCCTGGCCCAGCTGGCCGAGGCGCGCGAGAAGGGCGACTTCGCCAACATCAACCGCCTGTCCAAGGACCTGGCGTTCCACACCGGCGGCCACGTCAACCACTCCGTGTTCTGGAACAACCTCTCCCCGGACGGCGGCGACAAGCCCGAAGGTGAGCTCGCAGCGGCCATCGACGATGCCTTCGGCTCCTTCGACACCTTCCGCGCCCAGTTCTCCGCGGCGGCACTCGGCCTGCAGGGTTCGGGCTGGGGTTTCCTGGCTTACGAGCCCATCGGCGGAAACCTGGTCATCGAGCAGCTGTACGACCAGCAGGGCAACACCGCGCTGGGCACCACCCCGCTGCTGATGCTGGACATGTGGGAGCACGCCTTCTACCTGGATTACGTCAACGTCAAGGCCGATTACGTCAAGGCATTCTGGAACATCGTGAACTGGGCTGACGTCGCCAAGCGCTTCGAGGCTGCACGCACCAACGCCACGGGTCTCATCACGCTCCCGTAGTGACCCGCGCTTCACAGGCATGTAACAAAGTTCACATTTCGGGGGTAAAGCTCCCGGAATGTGGACCGTCCGCCCCCGCACTTGCGGGGGCGGACCCAGTTAAACGTAAGATAGGTCACGGAAGGCGGTTAGCCTTCAGCAATGAGGCTGGTCGCCCTCCGTCTGTAAATCATCTCTGCCCAATGGCGTGCGGGATCTGTTAGTTGGCTTGAACGCCCGCTCAACTAGTTGTGCTTCTGAAAGCACCAAGGAGACTGAAAAAGTGACGACCCGTATTGGTATCAACGGCTTTGGCCGTATTGGCCGCAACTACTTCCGCGCAGCATTGGCACAGGGCGCGGACCTGGAGATCGTTGCAGTCAACGACCTCACCAGCCCGGAGGCCCTGGCCCACCTGTTCAAGTACGACTCCGTCGGCGGCCGCCTGAAGGAAACCATCGAGGTCAAGGACGGCAACATCGTCGTCAACGGCAACGTCGTCAAGGTCCTGGCAGAGCGCGACCCCGCCAACCTCCCCTGGGGCGGGCTGGGCGTGGACATCGTCATCGAGTCCACCGGCTTCTTCACTAAGGCCGCCGATGCACAGAAGCACATCGACGCCGGCGCCAAGAAGGTCCTGATTTCCGCACCGGCTTCGGATGAGGACATCACCATCGTGATGGGCGTGAACCACAAGCTGTACGACAACGCCACGCACCACATCATCTCCAACGCATCCTGCACCACCAACTGCCTCGGCCCGCTGGCCAAGGTGGTCAACGACGAGTTCGGCATCGAGCGCGGCCTCATGACCACCGTCCACGCCTACACCGCCGACCAGAACCTGCAGGACGGCCCGCACAAGGACCTGCGCCGCGCCCGCGCCGCAGCCGTCAACATGGTGCCCACCTCCACCGGTGCAGCCAAGGCAATCGGCCTGGTCCTGCCGGAGCTCAAGGGCAAGCTGGACGGCTACGCCATCCGCGTCCCCGTCCCCACCGGTTCCGCCACCGACCTCACCGTCACCGTCTCCCGCGAGACCACCGTGGAGGAAGTCAACGCGGCCCTCAAGCGTGCCGCAGAGTCCGAGGACCTGCAGGGCTTCCTGACCTACACGGACGAGCCGATTGTCTCCTCGGACATCGTTGGCGATCCCGCATCCTCGATCTTTGACTCCGGCCTCACCAAGGTGATCGGCAACCAGGTCAAGGTTGTTTCCTGGTATGACAACGAATGGGGCTACTCAAACCGCCTCGTTGACCTCACGGAGCTTGTGGCAGCCAAGCTGGGCTAGGGTTAGACACATGACATCTCACACCCTCAACGAACTGATCGCTGAAGGTGTCCGCGGGCGGTACATTCTGGTTCGAAGTGACCTGAATGTGCCGCTCGACGGCTCTACAGTGACTGACGACGGCCGCATCAAAGCCTCACTGCCAGTGCTGGGAAAGCTCACGGACGCCGGTGCCCGCGTGCTGGTAACAGCCCACCTCGGACGCCCCAAGGGCGCTCCGGAGGACAAGTACTCCCTTCGCCCCGCCGTCGACCGCCTGGCCGAGCTGGCAGGCTTCAAGGTCTCCCTTGCCGGGGACACGGTGGGCAACTCCGCCAAGGAAGCTGCAGCCTCCCTGCAGGACGGCGAAGTGCTGGTTCTGGAGAACGTCCGTTTCGACGCCCGCGAAACCAGCAAGGACGACGCCGAGCGCGGCGCCTTCGCTGACGAGCTGGTGGCCCTGACGGGCGAGAACGGCGCATACGTCGATGACGCCTTCGGTGCCGTGCACCGCAAGCACGCCAGCGTCTACGACGTCGCCACCCGGCTTCCGTCCTACCTCGGCGACCTCGTGCACACTGAGGTGGAGGTGCTCCGCAAGCTGACGGCAAACACCCAGCGCCCCTACGTGGTGGTTCTTGGCGGCTCCAAGGTCTCGGACAAGCTCGCAGTCATCGACAACCTGCTCGGCAAGGCGGACACCATCCTGGTGGGCGGCGGGATGCTGTTCACGTTCCTCGCCGCATCCGGACACAAGGTGGCCTCCAGCCTGCTGGAGGAGGACCAGATTCCCGTAGTCCAGGACTACCTGAAGAGGGCAGCAGACGCCGGCACCGAATTCGTGGTGCCCACGGATGTTGTGGTGGCGGAGAAGTTCGCTGCCGACGCAGCCCACGAGACTGTGCCGGCCGACGCCATCGAAAACAGCCGCTTCGGTGCCGAGGGCATCGGCCTTGACATTGGTCCGGACTCGGCCGCTGTGTTTGCTGACCGGATCAAGGGTGCCAAGACTGTCTTCTGGAACGGTCCCATGGGCGTCTTCGAATTCGAAGCGTTCGCCGCCGGCACCCGCGCCATCGCACAGTCCCTGACCGAAACCGGGGCGTTCACCGTGGTGGGAGGCGGGGACTCAGCAGCCGCCGTCCGCACCCTCGGTTTCGCTGACGACCAGTTCGGCCACATTTCCACCGGTGGCGGCGCCAGCCTGGAATACCTCGAAGGCAAGGAACTCCCGGGACTCAGCGTCCTGGACCGGTAGCAGCACCTCCGGCAGCAGTACCTGGCTCTTCAATCCTCCGGCCGGCAGGTTGCCCCGCGGCAGCCTGCCGGCCGAACACTTATCAAGACTTTTTGGAGAATATGTGACAACGTCAACGAACGGCGCCTTCGACCGCAAGCCCTTCATAGCGGGCAACTGGAAAATGAACATGGACCACGTGCAGGGCATCACCCTCCTGCAAAAACTCGCGTGGACCCTCTCCGACGCCAAGCACGACTACAACCGGGTGGAAGTTGCCGTCTTCCCGCCGTTCACCGACCTCCGCGGCGTGCAGACGCTGGTCCAGGGCGATGACCTGGACGTTGCCTATGGCGGCCAGGACCTCTCGCAGTTCGACTCCGGCGCCTACACTGGCGACATCTCGGGCCAGTTCCTGAATAAGCTGGGCTGCAAGTACGTCCTGGTGGGCCACAGCGAACGCCGGACCATCCACAACGAGTCCGACGACGTCCTCAACGCCAAGGTGAAGGCCGCCTTCAAGCACGGCCTGGTTCCCGTGCTCTGCGTCGGCGAAGGGCTGGAAATCCGCCAGGCCGGCACTCACGTGGACCACACCCTGGCCCAGCTCCGCGCCGGTGTTGCAGGTCTTAGCCCGGAGCAGGCCAGCGAGCTTGTGGTGGCCTACGAGCCCGTCTGGGCCATTGGCACCGGCGAAGTAGCAGGGCCCGGTGACGCGCAGGAAATGTGCGCCGCAATCCGCGCCGAGCTCGAGTCCCTGTTCGGAGCCGACGTAGCGTCAAAGACCCGCCTGCTGTACGGCGGCTCCGTCAAGGCCAACAATGCCGCCGCGATCCTGAAGGAACGCGACGTGGACGGCCTGTTGGTGGGTGGCGCAAGCCTCGATCCGGCCGAGTTTGCTAATATTGTCAGGTTCGAGAGTCACTTGGTGACGGACTAGTCCGTCCCGCCGCGCGTACTCCCGCAAATCCAACTTTCTGAAAGGCCGTCGTGGACGTTCTTCATGTCATTCTGCAGATCCTCCTTGGCATCACCAGCCTCCTGCTGACGTTGCTCATCCTCCTCCACAAGGGACGGGGCGGCGGACTGTCCGACATGTTCGGTGGCGGCATGAGTTCCGGGCTCAGCTCCTCCGGCGTGGCCGAGCGCAACCTCAACCGGTTTACGGTCATCCTCGGTGTCACCTGGGGCGTTGTGATCATCGCCCTGGGGCTGATTATGCGGTTCACCGGCAGCGGCGACTCCTAAAAGCACTGCCAAGAGGATCGGCGCGGGCACTGCCGCGGCGCAGATCTGCAAACTAAACTGTGGCTGTCGGCTATCGACAGCCACAGTTTTGCTTTAACAATGGCGTCAAGGCAGGAGCCCCGATGATACATCCAACGTCAGGTTTCCGGGGCACCCGCGCGGGTGTCACCGCAGGATCAGGACCAAGCCTCCAGGCGGACGAGGACCACGGGAAAAGCCTCCCGCGCGTCCGGATCTCGTACTGGTGCGCCAAAGGACACGAAACCCTGCTGGTCTTCCTCAAACTTCCTGACAACCAGCTTCCTGCCGTGTGGGACTGCCGACGATGCGGGGCCATGGCAGCGAGGGATGGCATGGCCGCGGCTGAGGCGGACGGCATGGACGATGGCTACAAGAGCCACCTGCAATACGTTAAAGAACGGCGCTCCAGCCAGGACGCCGAAGACCTCCTGGCTGGAGCGCTGGAAAAACTACGCGCCCGCAGCGTCCTTCCGGACGAGCTGCTGGGGGACGCGTGACGCCGCGTTCTCATCGATGAGCCAGAGGGTCCGCGACGTTCCCCGCGGACCCGCGGCAGGCACCTGGACAGGGTTGGCGCCGGCGAGTGCCAGCCCCACCGCACCGGCCTTATCCTCGCCTGCAACAACCATCCACACTTCAGACGCCGTGTTGATGGCGGGCAGCGTCAGGGAAACGCGCAGCGGAGGAGGCTTGGGCGAATTCCGCACACCCACCACCGTCAGCTCCTTTTCCCGGATTCCGGCCTGCTCAGGGAACAGCGATGCCACATGCGCATCGGGTCCTACACCCAGCAGGACAACGTCCAGGCGGGGGAGTGCAGCCGGCTGTTCGGGCCGGTCATCAGACATGTCCGCGGCGTGCTCTGAAGCGGCAGCATCCCGCAGTTGGCGGGCGTAGTCCTCGGCAGCCTCTTCGGGAGTACCAAACTGGTCCGATGATCCCGGTTCATGGATCCGCTCCGGATCCACCGGAATGTGCGAGAGCAAGGCCTGGAACGCCTGCTTTGTGTTCCGGTCGGGATCGTCCGAGGAGACAAACCGCTCATCTCCCCACCAGAAGTTGACCTTGGACCAGTCAACGGCGGGCGCCGCCGGAGAGTCAGCAACAGCCTTGAGCGTGCCGATACCCACCGTGCCGCCGGTCAGGACCACGGTAGCTTCACCGTACTTGTCCTGGACATCAACAAGCTTGGTGATCAGGCGCGCCGCAATGGCCGCCATAAGCACGGACGAATCAGGATGAATGCTTACTCTTGGCTCAACGCTCACTGGGTCGGACGCTCCTTAGATTGGTACGTGGCAGTCCCATAGTAATCACTTCGCCGAACACTTCGTCCGGGTCCAGGCGGCGCAGTTCCTCGGCCAGGCAGTCGCGCAGGCTGCGGCGCGGAAGCGAGATCCGTTGGGCAGGCTGGCCCGGCTGGGTCAGCTCGGCCACCGACAGGCCCGGACGGAAGAGCTGCACGTCGCCGCCGGGGCGGGTGAGGCGGACGCGCCGGATGCCGGTTCCTGCCGGGTCCGCCACGATGGTCACCGGTGCTTCCAGGGCGAGGGTGAGCCAGGCCGCGAGGAGGATGGTGGACGGGGAGTCCGACGCACCCTCGACGGCCACGGCGGTCACCGGCGAGGAGTCCACCTGGTCCAGGACTGCGGCCAGCTGGATACGCCAGTTGGTCAGGCGGGTCCAGGCGAGGTCCGTGTCCCCGGCCCGGTACGTGGCGTGGATGTTCTCCAGCGCCGCCTGCGGGTCCGGCTCGTTGGCGGAGTCGGTGATCCTGCGGTGGGCGATGCGGCCGATGGAGGTTTCGCAGGCACTTTCCGGGGCGCCGTGCGGCCACCAGGCCACGATCGGTGCGTCCGGGAGCAGCAGCGCAGCCACGAGGGATTCGCTTTCGTGGGCGAGCTGGCCGTAGCCGCGCAGCACAATCACCTCGGACGCGCCCGCGTCACCGCCCACACGGATCTGGGCGTCCAGCTTGTCCGCGGCGTCGGCCCCGGCGTCAGCCAGGACGATGATCCGGCAGGGGTGCTCCCGGCTGGCCTCGTTCGCTGCCTCGATCGCTTCTTCCTCGAGCCCGGACTTGGTGACCACCACGAGGGTGAGCACGCGGCCCAGGGCGATCACGCCGCCCTGCTCGCGCAGGGCCATCAGCTTCTTGGAAACGTTCGAGGTGGTGGTGTCCGGCAGGTCTACAATCATGGCCTTCTCCAGGTTCGTCCGTCTCGGGCCAGCAGCTCATCAGCGCTGGCCGGGCCCCAGGAGCCCGGGGCGTAGGGCTCGGGCTGCTCGTCCAGGGTGGCCCAGTAGTCCTCGAACGGGTCAAGAATCTTCCAGGACAGCTCCACTTCCTCATGCCGCGGGAACAGCGGCGGCTCGCCCAGGAGGACGTCCAGGATCAGCCGCTCGTACGCCTCCGGGCTTGACTCGGTGAAGGAGTGGCCGTAGCCGAAGTCCATCGTCACGTCGCGGACTTCCATCTGCGTGCCAGGGACCTTGGACCCGAACCGGATGGTTACGCCCTCGTCGGGCTGGACCCGGATCACTACGGCGTTCTGGCCGAAGTCATCCTCACCGTGGTCACGGAACAGCAGGTTGGGTGCACGCTTGAACACCACCGCGATCTCGGTCACGCGCCGGCCCAGCCGCTTTCCGGCCCGAAGGTAGAACGGCACACCGGACCAGCGGCGGGTATGGATGTCCACCCGGATCGCGGCGAACGTCTCGGTGGTGGAATCGGCCGGGATGCCCTCTTCCTCCAGGTAGCCCTGGACCTGTTCGCCGCCCTGCCAGCCGCCGGTGAACTGACCACGCGCCGAGTGCGTGGACAGGTCCTCGGGGAGCTTGACGGCGGCGAGGACCTTTTCCTTCTCCGCCCGCAGGTCATCGGCGTTGAAGGAAATGGGTTCCTCCATCGCGGTCAGCGCCAGCAGCTGGAGCAGGTGGTTCTGGATCACGTCGCGGGCCGCGCCCACGCCGTCGTAATACCCAGCCCGGCCACCGGTACCGATGTCCTCGGCCATGGTGATCTGGACATGGTCCACATAGTTCGCGTTCCACAACGGCTCGAACAACTGGTTCGCGAATCGCAACGCCAGGATGTTCTGGACCGTCTCCTTGCCCAGGTAATGGTCGATCCGGAACACCGCGTCCGCCGGGAACACCGACTCCACAATGTCGTTCAGCTTCCGGGCAGACTCGAGATCATGCCCGAACGGCTTCTCGATCACCACGCGCCGCCACTTGTCACCCTCGGCCTGGGCCAGGCCGTGCTTGGACAGCTGGCGGCAGACCTGCTCGAACGCCTTCGGCGGGATCGAGAGGTAGAACGCGTGGTTCCCCCGGGTGCCGCGGACGTCGTCGAGTTCCTTGATGGTCTCGCCGAGCCGCTCGAACGCTCCGTCGTCGTCGAACTCACCCTGGACAAAACGGATGCCCTCGGACAGCTGGTTCCACACCGCCTCGTCAAAAGGCGTGCGTGCATAGGCCTGCACGGAGGCCTTCACCTCTGCGGCGAAGTCCTCCTTGTCCCACTCACGCCGGGCGAAACCGACCAGTGCGAAGCTGGGCGGCAGCAGCCCACGGTTGGCCAGGTCGTACACGGCCGGCATGAGCTTCTTGCGGGCAAGGTCACCGGTGACTCCGAAGAGCACCAGCGATGACGGACCGGCGATCCGGTTCAGGCGGCGGTCGCGCGGATCCCGCAGCGGATTCCGCGGCGGTTTTCCGGGGCGCGCCCCGGACGTCCTGCCGTATTCAGTTTCTGGCATGTTGCTTCTGTGCCTTAGCTTTCAGTAACGGAGGCTGACCTGGCGGACAGCGCAGCAATGATGTCCTGCAACTGTGCCACACCGGCAGCGCGGTCGGTCAGGTGCAGGCGAAGCACGGGACGGCCGTGCTCGCTCAGGACCTGGGCGTCACCGGCGGCCTGCGCGGCGATCAGTTCACCGAACGTGAAGGGTCGGTCCGGGATGGAAAGGTCTTCGGCCGAAGCAGCTGTGACCTGGAGGAACACACCGATGGCGGGGCCGCCCTTGTGGAACTGCCCGGTGGAGTGCAGGAACCGCGGCCCCCAGCCAAACGTGACCGGGCGGCCCGAGACGGCGGCAAGCTCGTCGCGGATGCCCTCAAGCTGCGCGAACGCCAGCCGGTCGAAGTAGGCCTGGACGCTCAAGTAGCTGTCCGGCTGGAGGGTTTCCAGCAATGCGCGGACTGCTTCCTCGGCCGTTGACGCACCGCCCAGCCAGTCGCCGCCGCGGACCTCGATGGCGCCGTCGACAAAAGCTGCGGGGGTAGGTTCCGGCTGGGCGTCCAGCAGGCCGCGTGCCGCCACCTTGGCTGCCTCAACGTCAGGCTGGTCGAACGGGTTGATTCCCAGCAGGCGCCCGGCGACAGACGTGGCGAACTCCCAGACCATCATCTGGGCGGCCAGCCCACCGGCGATGGCAACCTGGTTTTCACCGAGTTCGACGTCGGCATCCGGGGCTACCAGCCGGACCACCAGCACGTCCTCTGCCCCGGAGGTTACCTCGGGCGAGGAGGGTCCGGCCACGACCGGCAGGACGCCGGTGCCCAGCTTGCCCGTCGATTCTGCGATGAGCTGCTCGGCCCAGTCGGCGAAGCCGACAATGCCCGAGCCGTCCTCGGCAATAACGATCTTGTTGCGCAGCGGGGTGGTTCCGCCCAGCGCGGTTCCGAGTGCAAGGCCGATGTTCTCGGGTGCGTCGTCGTTCAGGACCTCGGCTGCCTCCTCGGCTTCATCCAGGAAGGCCTGGATGTCCACGCCGGCCAGGCCCGAGGGCACCAGGCCGAACGCGGTGAGCGCAGAGAAACGGCCGCCGACATTGGGGTCCGCGTTGAAGACGGCCCGGTAGCCGGCCTCACGGGAGGCCTTGTCCAGCGGGGAGCCCGGATCCGTCACGATGATGATGCGGCTGTTGGCGTCGATACCGGCGTCGTTGAACGCCTTCTCGAAGACCCTTCGCTGCGAATCCGTCTCTACGGTGGATCCGGACTTGGAAGAGACCACGATCGCGGTCTCCGCCAGCCGGTCCGCCAGGGCAGCACGGACCTGGTCCGGGTCCGTGCTGTCCAGCACAGTCAGCTCGACGCCGGCGGTGCCCGCAATGACTTCCGGAGCCAGCGAGGACCCGCCCATGCCGCACAGCACGATGCGGGTAACCCCTTCGGCGCGGAGGGCGTCGCGGAGTTCCAGGATCTCCGCCACCAGCGGCTGGGAGACGGTGGCCGCCTCAACCCAGCCGAGGCGGACGGCAGACTCTGCTTCGGCGTCGGGACCCCACAGGGTGTGGTCCTTCGCGAAGATCCGGGTGGCGATGCGGTCCTCCACGAGGGCGGGGAGGTGCTGTTCCAGTGCCTGCTGTGCGGCACCTGTGGCTTCGTAGCTGAGTGTGCTCATTGTCGGTTAGGAAGCCTTCCGTGCAGAGGCGAGGGCGCCTTCGACGTCGCCGAGGAGTTCCTTCCAGCTGGCCACGAACTTGTCCAGGCCTTCGGATTCCAGGATTGCGACGACGTCGTTGTAGGAGATGCCGAGCTTCTCGAGCGCGTCCAGGGTGTTGTTGGCTTCGGTGTAGGTACCGGTGACGGTGTCCCCGGTGATGACACCGTGGTCGAAGGTGGCATCCAGGGTCTTCTCCGGCATGGTGTTCACCACGCCGGGAGCGACGAGCTCGGTGACGTAGAGGGTGTCCGGGTAGGCCGGATCCTTCACGCCGGTGGAAGCCCACAGGGGACGCTGGGGGAGTGCGCCGGCTTCGGCCAGCAGGGCCCAGCGTTCGGTGGAGAAGAGCTCTTCGTAGACCTGGTAGGCCAGGCGGGCGTTGGCCAGGCCGGCCTTGCCCTTGAGGGCCTTTGCCTCGTCCGTGCCCAGGGCGTCGAGGCGCTTGTCGATCTCGGAGTCCACGCGGGAAACGAAGAACGAGGCCACAGAGTGGATCTTCGACAGGTCATGGCCGTTTTCCTTGGCCTGTTCGAGGCCGGACTGGAAGGCGTTGATGACGGCGCGGTAGCGCTCAAGGGAGAAGATCAGGGTCACGTTGACGCTGATGCCCTCGGCCAGGGTGGCGGTGATTGCTTCGAGGCCTTCGAGGGTGGCCGGGATCTTGATCAGGACGTTGTCCTTGTTGACCCTTTTGTACAGGTGCTTGGCTTCGGCAATAGTGCCTGCCGTGTCCCAGGCCAGGCGGGGGTCAACCTCGATGGACACGCGGCCATCCACGCCCTTGGTTGCTGCTGCCACGGGCGCGAACAGGTCGCAGGCATCGGCGACGTCGGTGGTGGTGATTTCGAAGATGGTGTCCTCGACGCTGGCGCCGGCTGCTGCCTGCTTTGCGATCGTGGCGTCGTAGTCGGTGCCTGCGGTGATCGCGGCGTGGAAGATGGACGGGTTGGTGGTCACACCGACCACGTTCTTCTCTTCGATGAGCTTGGCCAGCGTTCCGGTTTCCAGGCGTCCGCGGGAAAGGTCATCGAGCCAGATGGAAACTCCGGCGTCGGAGAGCTGCTGGGTGGGAGTAGTCATTGTTCTATATCTCCTTGAAAATCGGGTTTTTCAGGCCTGGAGGCCTGCGAGGGAGTCCTTGGCCGCCGCAGCAACTGCTTCTGCGGTGATGCCGAACTCCTGGAAGAGGCGCTTGTAGTCCGCGGAAGCGCCGTAGTGCTCAAGGCTGACGGAACGGCCGGCGTCGCCGACGAATTCCTTCCAGCCCAGGGCCAGTCCTGCTTCGACGGACACACGGGCCTTGACGGCTGCGGGGAGCACTGACTCGCGGTAGGCGGCGTCCTGCTTGTTGAACCACTCAACGCAGGGCATCGAGACAACACGGGCGGCGATGCCTTCTGCCTGCAGGACTTCGCGGGCCTGGACGGCAAGCTGGACCTCAGAGCCGGTGCCGATCAGGATGACGTCGGCGGGGACGGTGGCGCCGTCCTTGGCGGCTTCGGCCAGCACGTAGCCGCCCTTGGCGACGCCGGCAACGGAACCGAAGGTGTCGCCGTCGGCCTCGCCCTCGCCGCGCTCCCAGGTGGGGATGTTCTGGCGGGTCAGCACGATGCCGGCCGGGTTGGCGTGGTTCTCCAGCATCGTCTTCCATGCCACGGCAACTTCGTTGGCGTCACCAGGGCGGACAACGTCCAGGCCCACGATGGCGCGCAGCGAGGCGAGCTGCTCCACCGGCTGGTGGGTGGGTCCGTCCTCGCCAAGGCCGATGGAGTCGTGCGTCCAGACGTACAGGGACGGAACACCCATCAGAGCGCCGAGGCGGATGGCGGGGCGCTGGTAGTCGCTGAAGATCAGGAACGTGCCGGAGAACGCGCGGGTCCGGCCGTGCAGGCTGATGCCGTTCACGATCGACGCGGCGGCGTGCTCGCGGATACCGAAGTGCAGGACACGGCCGTACGGGTTGCCCTTCCACGCGTCGGTCTGCTTGGACGCCGGAACGAACGACGGCGAGCCCTCGATGGTGGTGTTGTTCGACTCTGCGAGGTCGGCAGACCCGCCCCACAGTTCGGGCAGGACCGGGCCCAGGGCGTTCAGGACCTTGCCCGAGGCGGCGCGGGTGGAGACGTCCTTGCCGGCCGGGAAGACCGGAAGGGCTGCGTCAACATCGTTGGGCAGTTCCTTGGCCTCGATGCGCTGCAGCAGGGCCGCGCCTTCCGGGTTGGCTGCCTGCCAGGCGTTGAAGGACTCTTCCCACTCCTTGCGGGCGGCAGCACCGCGGTCCACGACGGCGCGGGCGTGGGCCAGGACGTCCTGGTCCACCTCGAAGGACTTGGCCGGGTCGAAGCCCAGGACCTCCTTCAGCGCTGCGACTTCCTCTGCACCAAGGGCCGAACCGTGGATCTTGCCGGTGTTCTGCTTCTTGGGGGCCGGGTAGCCGATGATGGTGCGCAGCGACACGATGGACGGCTTGGACGTTTCAGCCTTGGCCGCGAGGAGCGCCGAGTAGAGCTCCTGGACGTCTTCCTTGTACTCGCCGGTCTTGGTCCAGTCCACGCGCTGGACGTGCCAGCCGTAGGCTTCGTAGCGCTTCAGGACATCCTCGGTGAACGCGATGTCGGTATCGTCCTCGATGGAGATGTGGTTCTCATCGTAGACAACAACGAGGTTGCCCAGTTCCTGGTGGCCGGCCAGCGAGGAAGCCTCGGCCGTCACGCCTTCCTGGAGGTCGCCGTCGGAAGCAATAACCCAGATGGTGTGGTCGAACGGGCTCGTGCCCGGGGCTGCGTCGGCGTCGAAGAGGCCGCGCATCCGGCGCTGGGAGTAGGCAAAGCCGACGGAGGATGCCAGGCCCTGGCCCAGCGGGCCGGTGGTGATCTCCACGCCGGCAGTGTGCTTGTACTCGGGGTGGCCCGGGGTCAGTGAACCCCACGTGCGCAGCGCCTCCAGGTCCTTCAGCTCCAAGCCGTAACCGGAAAGGAACAGCTGGATGTAAAGGGTGAGCGAGGTGTGGCCCGGGGACAGGACAAAGCGGTCACGGCCCAGCCAGTCAGGATTCCGCGGATCGTGCCGCATCAGCTTCTGGAAAAGGAGGTACGCCGCCGGCGCCAGGCTCATCGCCGTTCCCGGGTGGCCGTTGCCCACCTTCTCCACGGCATCCGCTGCAAGCACACGGATGGTATCCACCGCGCGCTCGTCCAGGCTGGTCCAAGACAGTTCTTGCTCTTCCAAATGTGGCACGAAAACCGGGCCCCTCTCTGTGCTGATGGCAGATGGCACACCGGATCCGTTTGGAGGCACGCTGTGGCGCCCGCTGCGGTGTGTACCAGCCGTTCACCATCGAAACGTTGATCTTTCACTCAGCCACTGGCCAGTCCGGGAATGCGTTTTCCACCGCTTCCTTGCTGCGTGCTGATCTGGTGACAGCTTAGCTCTATTCCACTCTGCGGGCGGCCGAAATCTCACGTTTTGGACGCAATTTCGGCTTATATGAATCCTTCTGAAGTGAGGTTGAGTTAATCTGCTCGAATCGATGCGCGAGCGATCACCAGCACCAAATGACGGGCCGTTGGAAGGGAGCCGGCACGGTATGATATTTGGAGGCCAGCGCCGGGTGGCGGACCTTTTTAGCTCCCGCGACTCCCGGCCATGGCGAGGATCGGTGATTACGGTTCCGCCGGCGCCTCGACGGGCGGGCCTCATGACACAGCTGGACAGCCAGACAGAACTGCCAACAGAACGGGTGACTGCCACCGTGAGCACAACAGATACGCCGCTGAACGCATCCCGGGCAACAAGCGCCGGGATTGCCCGTAAGGCCAAGGCGTATCTTGCCCTCACCAAGCCCCGCGTGATTGAGCTGCTCCTCGTGAGCACCCTTCCCACCATGATCTATGCGGAGCGCGGCTTCCCCTCGATCGGGCTCATCCTCGCCACGCTGGTGGGCGGCGCCTTCGCCGAGAGAGGTGTAAAAGAGTTCAACTGCTACATCGACCGCGACATCGACAAGCTGATGCACCGGACCGAAAACCGTCCGTTGGTCACCGGTGAGGTGACGCCCCGCGAAGCGCTGGTCTTCTCCTGGCTCCTGGGCGCGGCCGCCATCGCCATCCTCTGGTTCGGAGCCAATCCGCTGTCCGCCTGGCTGGGGCTGGGGGCCATCTTCTTCTATGTGGTGATCTACACGATCATCCTTAAGCGGCGTACCGCGCAGAATATCGTGTGGGGCGGCGCTGCAGGCTGCTTCCCGGTGCTGATTGCCTGGGCGGCTGTCACCAACTCGGTGGAATGGCCGGCCGTGATTCTCTTTATGGTGATCTTCCTCTGGACGCCTCCGCACTACTGGCCCCTGTCCATGCGCTACGGCGAGGACTACCGCAACGCCAAGGTCCCCATGCTCGGAGCCATCGCCGGCGCCAAAGTGGTCTCCGTTCAGGTGGTCCTGTACGCGTGGGCCATGGTGGCCTGCTCATTGCTGATGATTCCCGCCGGCGGAGCGGGCTGGGTCTACACGGCCACCGCCGTCCTGGCAGGCGCCTGGTTCCTCTACGAGTCCCATTCCCTGTACAACCGGGCCCAGCGCGAGGACATCTCCGACAAGCGGGCCATGAAGGTCTTCCACGGCTCCATCAGCTACCTCACCCTGCTTTTCATTGCCCTGGCGGTTGATCCGTTCATCGGGCCGGCGGTCATGGCTGGCTAAAGACGCCGTGCTGCCGCACATCAAGCCTCTCCCGCTTCCGCCGGGGGAGGCTTGTCCCGTTAAGGAGTCCGGTAAGTGTGGAAAGCAGCAGGGGGAACACTTGACATCTCATATGACAGATATGTCATATTGCTCACTTTAGTCTGTCACCGTTCGTGACGCCCTGGTTACTCTGGGAAGGATCCTGCCCGCGAACAAAGGAAAATCCATGGCACCGGCACCTGATCCCTCTACTGTCCCAGCCGCAATCCACAGTCCGCCGCCGTCCGGAAGGGGTGGCAGGAAACGCCGGCGTCCGGGCGTCTTCAGCCATCCCGGGGCCGACGTCCCGGCTTCACTGGTGGTGTTCCTCGTTGCACTGCCGCTCTCGCTGGGCATCGCCGCAGCGTCCGGCGCGCCCATCATGGCCGGACTCATTGCCGCCGCCGTGGGCGGCATCGTAGCGGGCAGCCTGGGCGGGTCACCCCTTCAGGTGAGCGGCCCCGCCGCGGGCCTCACCGTCGTCGTCGCCGGGCTCGTCCAGGAGTTCGGCTGGCAGGTCACGTGCGCAATTACCGCAGCTGCCGGCGTCGTGCAGCTGCTGCTTGGCATCAGCCGGGTGGGGCGGGCAGCGCTGGCCGTCTCTCCCGTGGTGGTCAAAGCGATGCTGGCCGGCATCGGCATCACCATCATCCTGCAGCAGGTCCGGGTCCTGCTCGGTGGCCAGCCGGCCGGCTCCGCCCTCGACAACCTGATGGCGCTGCCTGCAGCCATCACCAACGTTGAACTGCACGCCGCACTGCTTGGGCTGACCGTCGTGGCGATCCTCCTTGCCTGGAAGCACCTTCCGGCTGCGGTGCGGCGCATCCCCGGGCCACTGGCTGCCGTCGCCGCCGGCACCGCACTCGCTGTCGCCTTTGCCCCAGGAGTTGAGCGGATCTCCTTCACAGGGTCAATTGTCGACGCCGTCGCGTTGCCTCAGCTGCCGGAAGGCAACTGGCGTGCCGTCGCCTTCGCCGTCATTTCGATGGCACTTATTGCCAGCATTGAATCGCTGCTGTCCGCCGTCGCCGTGGACAAGATGCAGAGCGGCCCCCGCACCAACCTGAACCGGGAGCTGGTGGGCCAGGGCGCGGCCAACATTGTTTCCGGGTCGCTCGGCGGGCTGCCGGTAACGGGAGTTATCGTCCGCAGCGCCACCAACGTGGAGGCCGGCGCGGCAACCCGCCTGTCCGCCGTCCTGCACGGCGTGTGGGTCCTGGCTTTCTCCGCCCTGTTCGCCGGACTGATCCAGCTGATCCCGCTGTCCGTCCTGGCCGGCCTGCTGGTGATGATCGGCGCGCGCCTGATCAAGGTGGCGGACATCAGGACGAGCCTCCGCACGGGGGATCTCCTGATCTACGCGGTGACACTCCTCTGTGTTGTGTTCCTGAACCTCCTCGAGGGCGTCATGATCGGGCTGGCTCTGGCGGCGGCCAGCGTGCTGTGGCGTGTGCTGCGGGCAGCAGTGCAGTCCCATCGGCCCGCCT
Organism: Pseudarthrobacter sp. R1; assembly: GCF_024494415.1. Taxonomy (NCBI): domain Bacteria; kingdom Bacillati; phylum Actinomycetota; class Actinomycetes; order Micrococcales; family Micrococcaceae; genus Pseudarthrobacter; species Pseudarthrobacter sp. R1. The sequence goes on from NZ_JAMKFI010000007.1 coordinate 462,829, forward strand.
CGCCGTCGGACCCCTGGCGGGTCACCATCGGCGGGTCCTGCAGCTTCTTTGCCCTGCCGAAACTCAACCGCGTCCTGCATGCCGTTCCTGCCGGAGTGAATGTGGTGGTGGAGTTGAATGCGGACTACGTGGACCACGCCTTCCGCGAGGCCCTGCTCGCCTGGCAGCAGCAGCATGAGGCGGCCGGCGGGACAGTCTCCCTCGAGGAACACGGAAACACGCTGTTCCAGGACGCGGCAGATCAGGCGCCAAAACGCCAGGAAGCACGGGAGCTTCCGCTGCCCCCAAGGGCCTTCTGGCAAGACCCTGCAGGTTCGCAGCACCCGGGAAGTGAAGCCGGGGACCACGTGGGGGAAGGCCCGCGTCCGCTGCAACCGCTCCTGCTGGGCATCGACAAGTATCACCGCCGCTTCGCGGACCAGGTCCGTCCGCTGGTCCAGGATCTGGCGAACAGCCAGAACCCGGACACCCTGTTTGTGGCCTGTGTGGACTCGCGGGTGAACCCGAACCTGATTACCAGCAGCGGCCCGGGTGACCTGCTGACCCTGCGGAACATCGGCAACGTGGTGTGCCACGACGGCCAGGATGCCTCGATCGACTCAGCCCTGTCCTTCGCCGTGAAAGGCTTGGCCGTGGAGTCGATCGTCATCTGCGGGCACTCCAACTGCGGTGCCATGAAAGCCCTGATCGACGACGCCACTGCCAAGGGAAATCCTTCCCTTGGTGCCGGGTTCGACGCCTGGCTGAACCACGCACGGCCAAGCTACCGGAAGCTGTTGGCGGATCATCCGGTGGCAGTGGCTGCCGCTGCAGCCGGCTTCAGCCGGCAGGACCAGTTGGCGATGGTTAATGTGGCCGTGCAGCTGGGCAAGCTGGAAAACCACCCGGTGGTGGGCCCGGCACTTGCCCGTGGCAGCGTACAGGCCACGGGCCTGTTCTACGACATCGCCACGGCCCGGGTGTTGCTGGTTGAACCGGCCGGCATCCAGTTCCTCGACCCTGCCCAGGCGCCACGCAGGCCCGCCCCCGCAGGGACGCCTGCAGGCTGACCAGGAGGAAGCAGGCCTGCCGCCAGTGCCAAGCGCCACGGTTCGGAAGGAACCGGGGCGCTTGGCATTTCAGATTGGGAAGCGGGAGGAACTACGCCACGGGGCTGGACCGGGCGATGTCCCAGGCGTTGGTTGCAGCCACCATCAGCAAAGCGGCCCCCAGCATATGGGCGGCGACCAGCAGTGCGGGAATGCCGTTGTAGTACTGGGTGAAGCCGATGACGGCCTGAAGGAGCGTCACACCCAGCAGACCCAGGACGGCGGTGCGGAAGGACCCCTTGATCCGGCGCAGGAAAACCAGCGCGAGTGCCACCAGGGTTCCAGCGGTGATGAGGTAGGCGGGAACGGCGTGGATGTGGGAGAACAGGTCCCAGTCCAGCCCGTTCCGGGGAGCGTCGGCGTCGCCTGCGTGCGGACCTGCCCCCGTCACCACCACGCCCAGCATCACGGCAAGCGCGGAGAAAAGCGCGACGGCGGCCGTCACCGGCCGCATGACTCCCGGCAGTGCGGCATGGGAGACGGTTTGGAACCGTCCCGTCCGGCCAAAGGCACGGTTCACCAGCAGCGTGGCGAACACCACCAGCGCCATGGAGACCAGGAAGTGCAGGCCCACCACCCAGGGGTTGAGGTTGGTCAGCACGGTGATGCCGCCGATCACGGCCTGGGCCGGGATGCTGGCCAGCAGCCCCAGTGCCAGCAGGAAAAGGTCCCGGCGCTCCTTGCGCAGGTTCCACAGGTACACCAGCATCAAGGCTGCGACGGCGGCAAGGGCGAAGGTGAGGAGCCGGTTGCCGAACTCGATGAACCCGTGGATGCCCATTTCCGGCGTGTTCACCAGGGACGTGTCCGTGCAGCGCGGCCACGTGGGACAGCCCAGGCCGGATGCCGTCAGCCGCACGGCGCCGCCGGTGACCACCAGGAGGGTCTGGCCGATCAGGGAGGCAACCGCCAGGCGGCGGACCCGGACGTCCACGGTGCGGGGCAGCCGGGACGACAGGCGGTTAACAAACTGGGGGAGGCGTGCGGCCGTGCTCACGGATATCTCAATTCCACTTGAACCAACGGATGGCTGCTGCCCCGGCAATGACGGTCCATAGCAGCAGGATGAGGGTGGCGCCGCCATTCAGCACGCCGGTAAGGAAAGCCTCCCGCAGGGATTCACCCAGCGCGCCGGAGGGCAGGAACTCCACCATTGCCTGGGCACCGGCAGGCAGGCGTTCTGCCGGGAGGACAATTCCGCCCAGGGCGCCCAGCAGGATCCAGAGCAGGTTGGTGATGGCGAGCGTGGCTTCAGGCCGGACGGTCCCGGCCACCAGCAGGCCCAGTGCGGTAAAGGCGGCGGCGCCCAGGGCCAGGAGGAACAGGCCGGGAATCCAGGCGGCTGCCTGTGGCTGCCATCCCAATGACAGGGCCACCACAGTGACCACAACCACCTGCAGGCAGAGGACGGCCAGGACCGAAAGCGCCTTGCCGGCGATCAGCCCCCCGCGTCCCAGGGGAGTGGTGGAAAGGAAACGCAGCACCCCATAGCGCCTGTCGAAGCCGGTGGCGATGCCCTGGCCCGTGAATGCCGTGGACATGGCGCACAGGGCCAGGATCCCGGGTACGGCAACGTCAATGCGGCTGGCCCCCATCCCGTCCAGGAACGGCGTCACGGTCAGGCCAACAAGCGCCAGGAGCGGCAGCACCACTGCCAGGATCAGCTGCTCGCCGTTCCGGAGCATGGCCAGAGACTCGTACTTGCCCTGCAGCAGAACGCGGCGCAGCAGGGAAGCAGGATCCTGCCGGCCCGAAACGCCGCCCAGGGTGGTGCTTGGAGCATCGCCTGGAGTGGCACCGGCAGCGCCCGATGCTGATCCGTTCATCGGATGTCCTTTCCCGAAATATCCAGAAAGACGTCTTCAAGGCTACGCGCCTGCAGAGTCATGGAAGCCGGCATGATGTCATGTGTCTCCCACCACCGCGCCAGTGCTGCGAGGTGGCCGGGAGTCAGGCTGCCCGTGACGGAGTAGCTGCCCGCGCGGGTCTCGGAGACGGCAATGCCGGCCGGCAGAAGCCCGGCGAAATCCAGCCCTGGATGGGCTTCAAACTCGAGCGTGCGAATGTGCTCGGCCCCCGTTTCCACGGCAGGACCGCGCTGGAGCAGTTCCTGGACCGTGCCCTCGGCCACGTTGCGGCCGCCGTCGATAATGTAAACGTAGTCGGCCAGCCGCTGGGCGTCGTCCATCAGGTGCGTGGTGAGGATGATGCCCATCCCGGCATCCCGCAGCTCGGAAATAAGGTTGAACACCAGCTGGCGGGACTGCGGATCCAGGCCGGCGCTGGGCTCGTCGAGGAACAGGACCTCCGGCCGGCCGATCAGCGCAGCGGCAAGGGCCAGGCGCTGCTTCTGCCCGCCGGAGAGCCGCCGGACGGTGGTCCGGCTGAACGCGCCGATGCCCAAACGCTCAACCAGGTCATCCAAAGGCCAGGGCTGGGCGTAGAGTCCGGCAATGTGCCGCAGCAAGGGAACAGGCCTGGACGACGGCGGCAGCCCGCCGTCCTGAAGCATCACGCCTACGCGGGAGCGCAGCTCGGCCCCTGCCGTTGCGGGGTCCTGGCCCAACAGGGAGATGGTGCCGCCGCTTCTTTTTTGAAGGCCTTGGGCGCATTCCAGCGTGGTGGTTTTCCCCGCACCGTTGGCGCCCAGGAGGGCGGTGACCTGGCCGCGCTCAGCGACGAGGGAGACCCCGCTCACCACCCGGAGCATTTTTCCGTCCAGGCTTGCAAGCGGGCCTACATCCTTAACTAGCCCGCTGATGGACAGAACCGGGGATTGGGGGGATCGCACCCGAATATTCTACGGGATGTAGTATTTTCCGACGTCCTTCGACGGCGCGGGAGGGACCTCCACGAGTTTTTGTCCACGTATGAGGACTTCCGCCGCGGGCAGGCCTGCATACCTGGATAAAACTCCGAAGGCCGGGTTGCTCAGGTCAGCCTGCCCTTACTGGAGCGAGGGAGTAAATTACGACATGATTGTGTTGTGTATTCCATGAGCAATGCTACTGCTGTGCCCTTTGCCGGGCACGGGGCCTCACAGGCTCCCGCAGACCGCGGCCCCCTGGCCGCCGGTCCGGTGGCTGACGCGGACGAGCGCACCCGCGACCGGGTCCTCTCGGCCGTCCTGGAACACGGACCCGTCAGCGCCGCTGAACTCGGCGACCTGCTGGGATTCACTCCGGCGGCGGTGCGCCGGCACCTGGACCATTTATCCCGTGCAGGCGTTATTGAAGTCAAGCGCGTGGCGAAGTCCGGCGCCGGGGCAGGCCGTCCCGCACGGCGCTATGTCCTCAGCTCCCAGGGCCAGTCGAGTCTCGGCAACGACTACCTGGGCATCGCAGCCCTCGCGCTCCAGCAGCTCCAGAAAGTTGCCGGGCCGGACGCAGTGCGGGCATTCGCCGTCGAGCGCTTCGCCGACATGGAACGCCGGTACGCCCCGGAAATCGAAAAGGCGGGCCCGGACATCACCGACCGCGCCAAAGCCCTGGCGGATGCCCTGAGCCGCGACAACTTCGTGGCCTCGGCAGCCTCCATCGAGGCCAAGCCCCCGCTCCCGGCGGCGCTCTCCAGCGTGCAGCTGTGCCAGGGCCACTGCCCCATCCAACAGCTCGCCGCCCGGTTCCCCGTGTTTTGCGACGTGGAGACCGAAGTGTTCTCGAGGCTGGTGGGTGTGGACGTGCGCCGCCTCTCCACACTGGCCCGCGGCGGGCACGTGTGCACCACCCATATACCCACAGGCAGGCTGTCTGCCCAAGGACCTCCGAGGTCCCCGGCAGCCCCCGCCAGCCTGAATGAAGTAAACAACCATCAGCAAGAAAGGCCGTGATGACGGACCAACTATCAGAGAAAGCGGTAGCCGAAAACACTGTGATCTCGGAGATTCTGGAAAAGAATCCCGAGCTTCACGGCATCGGCAACTACGAGTACGGATGGGCTGACAAGAACGACGTCGGCGCCAACGCACGCCGTGGGCTCAACGAAGAAGTGGTCCGGGACATTTCGGCCAAGAAGAGCGAGCCGGAGTGGATGCTTGACCTGCGCCTGAAGGGCCTGAAGTACTTCGACCGCAAGCCCATGCCCACGTGGGGTGCAGACCTCTCCGGCATCGACTTCGACAACATTAAGTACTTCGTCCGCTCCACGGAGAAGCAGGCTGCCACCTGGGAAGAGCTGCCCGAGGACATCAAGAACACCTACGACAAGCTGGGCATCCCCGAGGCCGAAAAGCAGCGCCTGGTTTCCGGTGTCGCCGCCCAGTACGAGTCCGAGGTGGTTTACCACCAGTTGCGTGAGGACCTGGAGCGGCAGGGTGTCATCTTCCTGGACACCGACACCGCCCTGAAGGAACACCCGGAGATCTTCCAGGAGTACTTCGGCACAGTGATCCCGGTGGGCGACAACAAGTTCGCTTCGCTGAACACCTCTGTCTGGTCCGGCGGCTCCTTCGTGTACGTGCCCAAGGGCGTCCACGTGGACATCCCGCTGCAGGCATACTTCCGCATCAACACCGAGAACATGGGCCAGTTCGAGCGGACCCTGATCATCGCGGACGAGGACTCCTACGTCCACTACATCGAAGGCTGCACGGCGCCGATCTACACTTCGGACTCCCTGCACTCTGCCGTGGTGGAGATCATCGTGAAGAAGGGCGCCCGCGTCCGCTACACCACCATCCAGAACTGGTCCAACAACGTGTACAACCTGGTGACCAAGCGCGCCATCTGCGAAGAGGGCGCCACCATGGAATGGGTCGATGGCAACATCGGCTCCAAGGTCACCATGAAGTACCCGGCCGTTTACCTCGTGGGGGAGCACGCCAAGGGCGAAACCCTGTCCATCGCTTTCGCCGGCGAGGGCCAGCACCAGGACACCGGGTCCAAGATGGTGCACATTGCGCCGAACACCAAGAGCTCCATCATTTCCAAGTCGGTGGCCCGCGGCGGCGGCCGTGCAGCGTACCGCGGCCTGGTGCAGGTCCGCGAAGGTGCCAAGCACTCCGCCAACACCGTCCGCTGTGACGCTCTGCTGGTTGATACCATCAGCCGCTCGGACACCTACCCGTACATCGACATCCGCGAGGACGACGTTGTGATGGGCCACGAGGCAACTGTTTCCCGGGTCAGCGAAGAGCAGCTCTTCTACCTGATGTCCCGCGGCATGCGCGAAGACGAAGCCATGGCGATGATCGTCCGCGGCTTCATCGAGCCCATCGCCCGCGAGCTCCCCATGGAGTACGCACTTGAGCTGAACCGCCTGATTGAACTGCAGATGGAAGGGTCCGTCGGATAACGATGACTGAAATCACTACTGAAAAGGCACGCATCGGCGCGCCCTCAGCCCAGCCGTTCATCGACGGCTTCACCGAAGAAGGCGAGAGCCTCTCGCCGATCAATGCCGGCTCCAAGGCACCTCTTGCGGGTGCTTCGGCCAAGAGCCACTCCCACGGCGGCGGCGTCGGCATCCCGGACAGCTCACGCGCCGGCCGGCTGACCTCCTACAAGCTTGCCGACTTCAAGCCCCTCACCGGCATGGAGGAAGACTGGCGCTTCACCCCGCTGAAGCGCCTCCGCGGCCTGCACTCCGAGGTCCTTGCCGGCGCGGCACCCACCGTGGTGGTCACCGGTCCCGAGCAGGTCACCGTGGAAAGCGTCAACCGCGACGACCAGCGGATCGGTACCGCCGGTATCCCCGAGGACCGCGTGTCAGCCAATGCCTGGGAAAACTTCGCCGGAGCCACCGTCGTCACCATCCCGGCTGAGTTCGAAGCCCTGACGGAGATCTCCGTGGACATCGAAGGCACGTCCCTCGAGGCAGCCGCCCAGCACCTCGTGATCGTGGCCGAAAAGTTCTCCAAGGCAGTTGTGGTCCTGAACCACAGGGGATCCGCCGTTGTATCGGAAAACGTTGAGATCATCGTGGAAGACGGCGCCAGCCTGACGGTTGTCTCCCTCCAGGAATGGAACGACGACGCCGTCCACGCCTCCTCCCAGCAGGCAAAGATCGGCCGCGACGCCAAGCTCAAGCACGTCATGGTCAGCCTCGGCGGGGACCTGGTCCGCGTCACGCCGTCGGCACGCTTCACCGCCCCCGGCGGAGAAGCCGAGCTGTTCGGCCTGTACTTCGCCGACGCCGGCCAGCACCTGGAGCAGCGCCTGTTCGTTGACCACGCAGTGCCCAACTGCAAGTCCAACGTGCTCTACAAGGGCGCACTGCAGGGCCGCAATGCCCACGCCGTCTGGGTTGGTGACGTCCTGATCCGCAAGGAAGCAGAGGGCACCGACACCTACGAGGCCAACCGCAACCTGCTGCTGACCGACGGCGCCCGCGCCGATTCCGTGCCCAACCTCGAAATCGAGACCGGACTTATCGAGGGTGCCGGCCACGCCGGGGCCGCCGGCCGGATGGATGACGAGCACCTCTTTTACCTGATGGCCCGCGGCATCCCGGAATCGGTTGCCCGCCGCCTCGTGGTCCGCGGCTTCCTGAACGAGATCATCCAGCAGATCAAGGTCCCCTCCATCGAGGAGCGGCTGACCGAGGCTGTTGAGCATGAACTCGCACTGACGGACAACTAGAGGTAACGGGGCACGGGCTTAAAGATGACTGACCAGCCAAAGGGCGAGCTTGTCTGCAAGGTGGATGAAATCCAGCTGAAGCAGGCACTGCGGATCCTGATCGACGACTACCCTGTGGCGATCGTGAAGGACTCCATGGGGGAAATCCACGCAATCGGTGACACCTGCTCGCACGCGGACATTTCCCTGTCCGAGGGCGAAGTGGAGGGCTGCGCCATCGAATGCTGGGGCCACGGCTCCCAGTTCGACCTGCGCAGCGGGGAACCGCTGCAGCTGCCGGCCTATGATCCCGTTCCGGTGTTCGCCGTCGAGATCCGGGGTGATGAGGTCTATGTGGACTTCACCAACATCCTCAACGGCGCCGAAGCCCCCAACTTCAGCTAGCACCACAGAATTACGAACCAACTTCCAGACAGAGACCGCACCGCAGCCGCCAGGCACGGTGCAGAGGAGAACAAGACACATGTCTACTCTTGAGATTAAGGACCTGCACGTCAGCATTGAGACGGAGCAGGGCACCAAGGAAATCCTGAAGGGCGTCAGCCTGACCATCCGGACCGGCGAAACCCACGCCATCATGGGCCCCAACGGCTCCGGCAAGTCCACGCTGGCCTCCACCATCGCAGGCCACCCCCGCTACAACGTCACCAGTGGCTCCATCACCCTTGACGGCGAAGACGTCCTGGAGATGAGCGTTGACGAGCGCGCCCGCGCCGGTGTCTTCCTGGCCATGCAGTACCCGGTGGAGGTCCCCGGCGTCAGCATGACCAACTTCCTGCGCACGGCCAAGACCGCTATCGACGGTGAAGCCCCCAAGCTGCGCACCTGGACCAAGGACGTCAAGGCTGCCATGGAGCAGCTCCGCATCGACGCCGATTTCGCACAGCGCAACGTGAACGAAGGCTTCTCCGGCGGCGAGAAGAAGCGCGTGGAAATCCTGCAGCTGGAACTCTTCAAGCCCAAGTTCGCCATCCTGGACGAGACCGACTCCGGCCTGGACGTTGACGCGCTGAAGGTTGTGTCCGAGGGTGTTAACCGTGCCCACGCCGAAGGCAAGATGGGCACGCTGCTCATCACCCACTACACGCGGATCCTGCGCTACATCAAGCCTGACTTCGTGCACGTGTTCGTGGACGGCCAGGTTGTTGAGGAAGGCGGCCCCGAGCTGGCCGACCGCCTGGAAGAAGAAGGCTACGACCGCTACGCGAAGGGCGCCGGCGCCGCCGCTGCACCCGTCGCCGCACAGGCCTAGTAAGGACTTTCGCCATGACCGAAATCGACGCGTCCCGTACGAGCCTTGAGGACATCGAAGAGGCGCTGAAGGATGTCATCGACCCCGAGCTCGGCGTCAACATTGTGGACCTCGGCCTGCTCTACGGCCTGAAGTACTCCGATGACGACGGCGCGCTGCTGATCGACATGACACTGACCACCGCCGCCTGCCCGCTCACCGATGTCCTCGAGGAGCAGGTGGGCCAGGCCCTGGACGGCGTTGTTGACGACTGGCGCCTGAACTGGGTCTGGATGCCGCCATGGGGTCCGGAACGGATCACCGACGACGGCAAGGACCAGATGCGGGCCCTCGGCTTCAACATCTAGATAAGGTACGACGACGGCCGGTTACCTTCCCCGCGGAAGGTAACCGGCCGTCGTCGTTCCCACCGGCCCCTACCGGTGGGGGCCCACTCAAAGCGTGGGCGCGGAGAAGGTGTCGCACTGGTTGATGTCGCCGGTTTCGTAGCCCTTGTAGAACCACCGCTGGCGCTGCTCGCTGGATCCGTGCGTCCAGGCTTCGGGGGAGACCCGGCCGGTTGCTGCCTCCTGGATCCGGTCGTCGCCGACGGCCGAAGCGGCGGACAGTGCGTCGTTCAGGTCCTGCTGGGTGAGCGTCTCCAGGAACGGCTCGCCTGCCGGGCCGGGCTGGGTTGAGGCGTGTTTGGCCCACAGCCCCGCGTAGCAGTCGGCCTGAAGCTCAACGCGGACAGCGCCGGACTCGGGGCCCTGCGGGTCCTGCTGTGCCTGGTCCAGGTTCCCGAGCACGTTCTGGATGTGGTGCCCGAACTCGTGGGCCACCACATACTCCTGCGCCAGCGGACCGCCTGAGGAGCCGAACCGGTCCACGAGCTCCTGGAAGAAGCCGGGATCGAAGTAGGCGGTGGTGTCGGCCGGGCAGTAGAACGGGCCAACAGCGCTGGAAGCCGCGCCGCAACCCGTGTTGACCCCCTGCTCGAAGATCACTGTGGTCGGCCGCGGGTACTGCACGTTGTACTGCTGCAGATAGGCGGGCCAGAACGCGTTCAGGCTGTTCACGGTGCCGGTGATGCGGCAGTCCACGCGGGCATCAGCATCCGACCCCCTATCGCAGGCCGGGGCGGTGCCCTGGCTTTGCGGGGCCTGGCCTGCTCCTGCCAGTCCTTCGAGCAACTGCGGGTTGACGCCCAGGAGCGCGGCGATGAGCAGGATGAGCCCGCCACCGATGCCACCGCCGACCTTTGCTCCGCGGCCCATGCCGCGCCGGTCCTGGACCTGCGAAGGATCCAGCTGCACATTGTCGTTGAAACTCATAAAGTCACATTACCCGCGGACCCGAAGCTCAATCCGGTGCCGGCCGGTAAAGTTGATCCGATGCCTTTCCTCAACAGAATCCAGCGCTGGGCCGACGAACGGCCGCACGACACCGCCGTCGTGGTCGGGGGTCAACACCTCACGTGGGCGGAGCTCCGTGATTCCTCCGCTGCCCTGGTGGCCGAAACGATGGCCGTCACCGCGCTCTGTGAAGCCAACTCCGTCCGCTTCGCCGTTAAGTTCGCCGCTGCGCTGGCCGGGGGGCGGCAGTGCGCCGTCCTCGACCCCACCTGGCCTGCTCCGCTGCAGGAGGACGTGGTCCGCCGCATTGGGTCAGCGGCGCAGGCCGCCGCGGTGTCCCCGGACGATGTACTTGCGGACGGTGCGCCGGAATCCACGTTCCTCATCGGCCTGACGTCCGGCACCACCTCCATCCCGAAGGCCTTCACCCGGTCCCGCCGGTCCTGGCAGGAGTCCTTCGACGCGTCCATCCAATTTTTCGGGCTCCGCCCGGACGACGTCACCCTGGCGCCGGGGCCGCTGGCAGCCAGCCTTAACCTCTACGCCCTGGCCGAGTGTCTCTACGCAGGCTCAGAATTCCAGACCCTTGACACGTTCGACGTCGGTGATGTCCACGCAGCCATCTCGTACGACCGGGTCACCAGGCTGGTGCTGGTGCCCACGATGCTGAGGATGCTGAGCGAGCGCGGATTGACTGGATGCGTGGACGCCTCCGGGGTTCGCAGCATTATCTGTGCCGGCTCCAAACTCGATGCGCGGACCCTCGAAGCCGCAAGACGCTGGGCCCCGAACGCCACTATCTACGAGTACTACGGCGCTTCTGAACTGAGTTTTGTCTCCGGGGCCGGCCTGGCTGCCGGCGAAGAGCCATCCGTGGGCGGGACCGGCATCGGGCGCCCCTTTCCCGGCGTGGATGTCAGGATCCTCGATGACTCGGGCAACGCCCTTCCGGACGGGACCGCCGGCAACATCTGCGTGCGGAGCCCCATGGTCAGCAACGGCTACCTTTGGGGTGACGACGGCCAAGCGTTAAGGTCCTTCGACGGATGGTTCACTGTGGGGGACCAGGGCTACCTGCAGGCGGGGGAGCTCCACATCCTGGGGCGCCGCTCGGACATGATCCTCACTGCCGGCAAGAACGTGTACCCGCATGAGGTGGAACTGGCGCTGGCCGCGGTGCCCGGCGTAGCAGCCGCTGTGGCGGCCGGGATGCCGGATGACCTGCGGGGACAGCGGGTGGTTGCGGGGGTTGTCCCGTCCGCCGGCGCTGTTACTGCCACCCAGCTGCGGGCGGGCCTGGATAATATCCTGGCCCGCGACAAGTGGCCGCTGCAGTACTACGCGGTCACCGAACTCCCGATTACGGACCGGGGCAAGATCAGCCGGAACCTGCTGCTGGACTGGATCAGCTCGGGGGACCAGAGGATCCGGAACCTTGGCGCCTGAGCTCCTTCCGCCGGACCGCCAGCCCGTCATCATTGCGGCCCGCCGCACCCCGGTATGCCGCACCAACGGAGCGTTGCGGCAGATGCGTGCACACAAGCTGCTGGCGCCCGTGCTGCGCGAGCTCGTGGCGGGTCCGGGAATGGATCCGGGTGCCATCACGGATGTGGTGATCGGGAACGCGGTGGGCGGCGGCGGAAACGTGGCCCGGCTTGCATTGCTGGAGGCCGGCCTGCCGGTTACGGTCCCCGGCCTCACCGTTGACCGCCAGTGCGGCTCCGGCCTGGACGCGATCGTCCTCGCCGCCGGGCTGGTCGCAGCTGGCGGCAACCCCCTGTATCTGGCCGGGGGAGTGGAAAGCACCAGCACCGCGCCCCTGCGGGCGCACCGGAATGACGACGGCGGGCCGGAGTTTTACGCACGGGCACAGTTTGTGCCGGACAGCTTCGGAGACCCGGACATGGGCGTGGCCGCGGAGAGCGTGGCGCGCAAGTTTGGCGTCACCAGGGCCCGCCAGGATGTGTTTGCGCTGCGCAGCCACCGCTTGGCTCTTGCCGCCGCGGAAGCCGGACATTTCGACGGCGAGCTGGTCCCGCTGGAGACAGCTGCCGGTACTGTTGCTGCGGACGATGGGCCGCGGCGGGGCCTGGGCGCGGCGGTGATGGCGCGGTTCCCGCCCGCTTTTGTGGACGGGGGAACTGTCACCGCCGGAAACTCCTGCTTCGACGCTGACGCTGCATCCGCCGTCGTTATCACTTCCCTGCAGCGGGCCCGGGAAGCGGGCGCCACTGACGGTCTGCTGGTGCTCGGCACGGGGACGGCGGGCGTGGATCCCGAGCTGCTGGGCGTCGGCGCCGCCGCTGCTGCCCGCAGCGTGTTGGCGGCCGCCGGCGTGGCAGCGGATGAGCTGGACCTGGTGGAATTCAACGAGGCCTTCGCGTCCCAGACGCTTGCGTGCCTTGACGAGTTGGCGATTGACGCCGAGCGGGTGAATCTCGACGGCGGCGCGCTGGCGTTAGGGCACGCATACGGAGCGTCCGGCGCTGTCCTGGTGACCCGCCTGCTGGCCCAGGCGCAAAGAACCGGAACCCCCGGGAGCCTGGCGCTGGGATTGATCAGCATCGCCGGCGGAATGGGTACCGCTGCCTTGCTGCAATACGAACGCCTCCAGGGCGCTCTCGCGGGAGCCTAGTCTTCGGCGTCGCCCAGTCCACGGGCGGCGAGCGCCTCGCCCGTCTGCCGGGCGAAGGCCACGGCCGTGATGAATACCGGCAGGATCAGGGCGCGGGGATTCCGCTCCAGCCCGCGCGCCCGGGCGGAATCACGGACGTCGGCGAACGTGCCGGCGATGTAGGGGATGCTCCGCAGCATGATGCCGATGGTGAGGGCAAACCGCTCGGGGTCGGCGCCGAACCGCCGGAAGGGGGTGGCCGCTTTGACCACTCCGTCCAGCAGGCTCTGCACCGGTGTGGTGGCGGTCAGCAGCGACGCCGCCACCACACAAACGAGGATATTCAGTACGATCCGGGCAGCGGTAGGTGCACCGAGCTGCCACCACTGGAAAAGTCCGATGACCAGCAGAACGGCGGCGAGCGGCCGGACGGCAGTCCAGAGGCGTTTCAGGCCGGCGCCTGCCAGCAGGAAGAGGCCGGCAAGCCCGCCCAGTACTGCCAGCGACACCCGCCAGTCAACGATGATGAACGAGGCCAGCCCGCAACTGAAGACCAGGAGGAACTTCAGCGTCAGCGGTGACCGGTGAATGAGGGAGTTGCCCGGTACATAGTTGGCCAGGAGGAAGCCGTGGCCCCTCATTGTTTGACCGGTCCCCGGGCTTGAAAGCCGTCCATGCACAAGGCCCGGTATGCTGCCACGGCCTCCGCCGGGCCGCCGTCGAACGCGACTTCTCCCTGTTCGATGACCAGCACCCGGTCCATTTCCAGGGCGAGGTCGAGGTCATGGGTGGACATGATGATCTGCTGGTCGAGCCCGGACAGGGTCCGGCGGAGGAGTTCACGGTTGCGCAGGTCAAGGAGGGTGGACGGCTCGTCGAGGACCAGGACCGCGGGGTTTACCGCGAGTACGGCGGCGAGCGCCATGAGCTGGCGTTCGCCGCCGGAGAGCTCATAGATGCTCTGGTCCGCCAGGTGCTGGAGCCCCAAACCTTCAAGCGCGGCTTCAGCCTTGTTCCGCCGCTCGGCGCCGTTCTTGACAGCGCGGCGGAGTGACAATTCCACGTCCTCCCGGCCTGTGGGCATCACCAGCTGGGACAGGGGATCGGTGAAGACAAAACCGACGTTCCGCCGCACTTTACGGACGGCAAGGACGGTATCGTCGCCGTCGACGGAGACGGTGCCCGCCGTGGGCTGGACGAGGCCGTTGACCAGGCGCAGCAGCGTGGACTTCCCGGAGCCGTTGGCTCCGATAACGCCGATGCGCCGCTCCTCGAGCCGGAGGTTGACCTCGTTAAGGAGGACTTTGGGCTCCGGGGCGTGGTCCGTCTCGACGGCGACGGTTACCTGGTCAAAGGTCACTGTGGGCATGGGGCTGTCCTTAGGCGTTCGCAGGCTCGGTGATGCTCCGCCGGACGCGGCGCACCAGGATGTCCGGGAAGGCGCGATGGAGTGCGACGGCGATGACTGCTGCCAGGATGTTCTTGATGATGTCTCCGGGGTAGAAGACGACGTCGCTCAGGAAGGCCTGTTCGAGGGTTGCCTTGGTGTTCAGGGCGATGCCCGCGACGCCGAGTGAGTGCACGAACACAACACTGGTGACGGTTGCGGACAGGAACAGCAACAGGGCCCGGGCTTTGGTGGTCCGGCGGATGACCACCGTGGCCAGCCATCCCACGACGCCCGCGGCGATGGGGAAGGCGATGATGTAGCCGGCGGAGGGGCCGGCAAGGATGCCCAGCCCGCTGCGGCCCTGGCTGAAGATGGGCAGGCCCGCGAGGCCCAGCAGGACGTAGAGTCCGACGGCGGCGAAGCCCCTTCCCGGGCCCAGCACCAGGCCGGTGAGCATCACTGCAAGGGTCTGGAAGGTAATGGGCACGCCGAAGCCGTTGACGGCCAGTCCGGGCACCAGCGCTGCGCCGGCAACGAGGGCGGCGAAGACGGCGATCAGCCCAAGGTCGGTGGCGTTCCAGCGGCGGCGCCCGGTGTTCAAGGTGTTTTTGACGGCAGTGTCGGTGTTGCTCATGGCAGTCCTGTCGGGGTTGTACAAGCGGAATCTAATGTACTGCCGACGTTACTGCGGTGCGACTGCCTCTATTTTGTAGGGGGTCTACTAAACCCGGCACCCGGCGCTGATGGCTGGGCACAACGAGGCTTCGAAAAGGACCCGCAGCTAAGTGCTCGACGTCCCGACCGGCTCACGTCCTGCTCATCCTAGAGACTGTGCACAGCTAGACTCAATCTCATTTCTAGCTTGGGGGACCACATGAGCACACCTACAGAGCCGACCCGTTCATCTATCGGTCGACTGAACAAACTGGCCCTTGCGGCAATTGTTTGTGCGGTCATAGCAGCATCGGGGTTTTGGGTTTTTGGAGTTGCGGTTCTTGCTGTTTTTGCAGTGGGCGCCGGACACGTTGCCCTGAATCAAATCCAACTCAGAGGCGAGCGAGGCAAAGGCCTGGCGATCGCTGCCCTCGCAGTTGGGTACGGCATAGCCACACTGGCACTGGTTAGCACCCTAGGGTTCATACCGACCGCGGTCCAACAGTTTTCGCAGTAACCCGGAGGGCTACGGAGCCGCCACAAACGACATGATGCTTTGCCTCCCGGAAAAACGCTGGAGTATGTCGCGTGGATGGTTCCCGAATGGCCCAGCGGTGGGTAGTTCCATTACAGATTGATCAATAGCATGAGGTGTGGCCGTGCGAAATGAAGGTTCAAAGTTGATTTGGCCCCTAACGGTTGTCCTACTCAGTCTTTCTCTTTTCGCTACGTCCTGCGTCGGAACGGGGTCTGGGGGTCCGGGCGGTGAAGCCGCGCAGCCGTCCACTTATCAGCCGACACCAATGCAACCTCCTGCTAGTTCACTGGTCAGCCCCGAAGTTGGGCCGGCGGACGGAGCAACCTCTTATACGGCCAGCACGCTGAGCCGGGAGCTGGCAGGGGATGCACAGTTCGCCTCAGTCGAAGTGATCGAGGGGAACCGAATTATCGTCCATTGGCACGGCCCGGTGGGCACGAAGCTACGGGACCTACTGGCCCAGTTCCCAAGAGCAGACATTTCAGTGCAGCCAACCGCTTGTTCTCCAGGGAAACTCAACCAATTTGCCAGCGAGCTGTTGGCCTCGGACCCTGCCGTGAACATCACCTCGGTGTCGCCTGACGCGTCGCACCTGACCGTCACGCTGGATGAATTAGTCGGGGCCACTTCGGACGTCGCCAGCCTTGAGCGCAGGTATTCAGAGGCAGCTGGGTGTCCGGTGAAAGTGGAATTCGGGGATATCGCCGCACTCACCGGCTAGTCCGCGCGCAACACTGAAGGTCGTAAGGCGTGCCCGACCGCCATCCTCGACAAAAATCGCCTGCAATCCTCGAACAGCGTCTATAAAAAGCGTAAACCTCAGTCACAACCCCCTTGGAGTCCGAGTGATTATTCCTGTTACCGTCCACGTGCCCGATCACCGTGTGGAAGAGTTCTACATCCGCTTTGGAGATTTTGTGGCCGAGGTCCCTAATCCCGATGCGCCCACCCAGCTGCAGTCCGGGATTGTTCCCTCCTGGGTTGGCATGTTTTCGGTGTCTCATAACTAACAGTTGCTACGCGGATTCGACCAGTTTGTTTCGAGACATAGTTATGAGAATTGCCCATACCATGGCATGTCCAGAATTCCTGTCATTTTTCGAAGTCGTCTGCACGGACTATCCGGAGTCGCCTGCACAACTCCGAGCTGGCGAGTGTCCATTGATATATGTCGATTTCTCACTTACTACTCGTGCCCACATTCTTCTTTGACGGTAACGTCACGTGGAAGCCCTCCGGAAATAACCAGCGGTCTTCAACCCGCGCAAGGTCAGGGCTCATTGTCGATGAAGTCTCACTTTGTCAATCGATGAGATAAACCTATTGTCCCTTTCAGAAGCGTGCATTACTGTCATGCCCATTGGGGGTATTTCTTGCTGTGTCCGTACCGCCAAGGCTGGTACGGGGGTTCACAGCCGACTCTTTACCAGCCATCCACAGATTGCATCACAAGCACTGATGAAGGATGGTCTCATTGATAAAACGTAAGCTTCTAGGTCTTCTTGGCGCGTCGTTTTTGACGCTCGCAACGGTCAGCCCGGTGATGGCTGCACCAGCGCCTTCACCAGCCTCCGGCAATACGCGAGAGGCAGTCACTTCCGAGGCGATTGCTCCACTCATCAAGGAGGCAGCGACGGCAAATGGGTTCTCGGAACGCCTAGTCCTCTGGGATGTGCAGGAAGGCTCGATCCAGGTTGGAATAACTGAACCGACGGGCCGTGAACGCGCCGCCCTTCAGAAGGCCCTTCCCCTTCCGGTGCGTGTAACGAATGAAGAACCGATCGAAGACATGGTGAAGAGGACCAAAGTTGACGGGCCGGTTGCTATAGAGACTGTGCCCTCAAAGGGAAAGCCAGGAGCAGAGCAGTCCCCATCCCTGATGGCCGCTACGGCGAGTCCGCCCCTGATTGACAGCACGCCGTATTACGGCGGTGCCAGGATCGTTCGCACGTACTCCTCGGGCGGGTCCAACTACGTTACGCAGTGTACTGCCGGCGGCGTTTACACCAGTGGTGGAAGCCGTGTGATGGCAACTGCCGGTCACTGCGGCCCGAATGGCGCGCACTGGTATCAGGGCTACCGTGACCCGGCTGACGGGCGGGTTTACGTATCGGGCAGCATGGGCAACACCTATGCGTCGCACTACGGTGGTGGCGCCATCGACGCGGCGATGATTTCCGGCAGTTCCTACGCGCCCAGCATCTGGACATCATCAACCTCTTCGCTGCCCATCGCGGGACAGGCGGCCGTGGGTCACGGCACGTCTGTATGCACGGGAGGGTCTTTCACCGGCTTCGTATGCGGCGGTACAGTCGACCTCGTAGACATCTGCGTCAACTACACCGACGGGAACACTGTCTGCGGGCAAGATCGAGCCAATGCGGCCTACCGGCTGGTTCAGTCCGGCGACAGCGGCGGCCCCACGGTTGTCAACAATGGCGGGAGTTCAGCGAGCATGGCAGGCATCATCAGCGGCGGGACCGCCTCCGGGACGTCCGTTTACTTCACCCACATCAACAGGGTAGTAAACACCCTGGGGGTCGCTGTTGCCCGGTATTAACCACCCGGTGTCGCGAGGCATATGCTACGGTATTGCAGCCGTGGCAGTATGCCTCGCGGCTACCCTCAGCTCCTGCCGCCAGGATGTCCCCGGGGGCGGCGGGGCTCATGTACCCGACCTTCCGGACTTCTCGCAGGGTATGCCGATCGCTGATCCCCCGGTTGACAAGTCACAACCCGAGATTCCCTGGACCTTGGATAGAGCTGACCAGGCCACCCAGAGGGTGTATCTCGTGACTCAGAACGTCGGCTGCAGCTACCCGGCTTTTTCTTCGGTCCGCGAAGATGAGTACTCGATAACCATTACCGTCTACGGGACCCCCGCCTCAGAGCCTTGCACTCAGGAACTGGTTACTGTTCAGACCTATATCCAGATGCCCAGCCCGATCAGCGGTCGAGAAATCCGCGGCTCAAGCAGGCTGACCAGCTAGAGTTTCCGCCGCGCCATTCAGGCAGCGCTGGGAATTCTCGTACACAATAAAGCCCCTGTCTCTCTGCCTTTACGTGGAAGCGAGACAGCGGCTCCCTGTCGCTCGCGGCCGTCCCGTCTCCTTTCGACAGGCCGACACGAATTGTGTCAGGTTTGGCTGCTCAGGGCGGGTGTCGAGATAATCGTATATCCCACCAAGAAGGTCTTCGACAGCAAAGCAAAGCACGAGAACGGCGGTGTCCCAGTTCCTTGGAACCGGGACACCTCTGAGGGGCACTCTCCGCGGATGCTGATCCTGGTTGCTTTCCGAGGTCGTTTGCCCGTGAGTTACACCTTTAGGGGATCAAATGAGAATGTCAACCTGAATTCACCCCACATTAGCGGTAATCCCAGTCTCAACTGGGATTACCTGCCTGGGCTGGAATTACACGAGGAGTGGTTGAAATGCTGCCGTCAGGGCTTTTGGTCGGGGGCGGCAAGCCTTTCTTACGAGAATATCGTGGTCTCTGGCGCATTTTCACTGGCCGCCAAGACTCGGTATCAGAGGGCTGTTTGGGAGGAACGGCCAGAGGCGCATCCGGATAGTTTCTCCAGCCCTGGCACCGTCTGGGTCTCCTTGTTGACAAAACTGTAGAGCGCTTCACAGGTCACCGTCTTGGGAGAACACCGAACTAGAGTATGAAGCAGCGCAGCAATGGAGCTGGACCGCAACCACCACCGCTTGTTTCCCGGCTTTTTGCCCATTGCCTGCCGATCGTGGCCTCTTCGCGCCGGGCGTTCGGCGCTCCTTGGCTTGTCACAGGGAACGCAAGAAGACGGGGCTGCCGCCGACATTTGCTGCCGGGTTTGGAAAAACATCTTACTCCAATTGCTTGCCTAATCCGTCGGCAAGGGCTGATGATCATCGTGTGCTCACTGGGGGGCGCGAAGCGGCTCACTGGGGAGCACACATATTGGGGGCGCAGCATGGCTGCAGCACGGTCTCTTTTGTCAGGTCTCATTCTTTCCGCCGTGGTGCTGGCCGGGCTCGCTGTCCCGGCCGGCGCGGCACCGACACCCGCAGCGACCCGGCCGCCCAGCGCGACGGCATTCACCCTTGCCCCCGCGACTCTTGAGCCGGCATCTGCTGTTCCCGCGAATCTTGGCGTTGCGATGAGCCTGCCGCTGGTTGATAACGGGCTGGCACCTGCCACCGGCCCCAACGGCCATCTGGCCGGGGACCGGTCCGCGGCCGGCATGGTAAGCCGCAACCTGACCGACACCATCAAGCAGAGCTGGAACCCGACAACGGGGAACTTCCTGGTCACCGGCAAGTTGCTGCATTTGGAGGGCACGGACCGGGACCTTGACCTGTCCTGGCGGTACAACAGCGTCAACGATGACCGCCCCACCCTCTCGGAAGGGACCTCCGAGACGGCCGTGACCGTCGGGGCCGATAACTCCGTGACCTACACCGCGGCGGACGGGGGAACGTACAAGTTCGTGCCGAAGACCCCCTCGGGCTGGACGATGCCGCCGGGGCTGAACGCTACGATCACCGCTTTCAGCGCCACCGCGGTGACGCTGCGGTTTAACGACACCGGCCACACCAACTACTACGAGAAGGTCAACGGGGTGTTCCGGCTCGCGTTCGCCGGGGATCACTACAGCAACGCCGCGGACCGGATCGCCTACGCCTATGACACCTATGGGCGGCTGTTGACGATCACGATGGTCAACGGCCGCCAGGTCCTGTTCGAGTACAACGACAGTGACAACACCGCCCAGCCGGACAAGATCACCGACCAGAGCCTGAACCGGATCATCAGGATCGAGTACAGCGACGACGGCAGGATGCAGGACATCACCGACGCCGCCGGGACGGCCACCCGCCTGGAATACGCCAACGGAAAATTGGTGCTGGTCAGGGACGGTCTGGGTACGAGAAACGAGCTGTCCTACGATGCGAACGGCAAAGCCGCCAAGATCATCTATGCATCGGCCGCCGCCGGCGTCACCGGCCCCACGACCTGGAACCTCAGCAACGATAAAGCCCTGGGCGCCTGGCGCACCGCCCTCAAGCCTGCCGGCACGTCCGGGATCGCGATGCGCAGCTTCAGCACCGGGTTCAACACCACCGAAACTGCGTCCACCACGGTCTCCCTGCCCGCACCGGCAGGCCGGGCGGCCGGCGACGTTCTGGTCGCCTCGTTTACCGCGGACAGGAATCCCACGGTCGCCGTACCGGCGGGCTGGACCGCGATCGTCAACGCCCTGTCCATCAACAGCTCCGAGTCCGGCGGTTCACGCCTCTTCGCCTACTACCGGGTCGTCGGTTCCTCCGACCCGGCGAACTACACCTGGACTTTGAGCACGGCCAGGAAGTGGGGCGGCGGCATCACCGCCTACACCGGGGTGAACAACACCACCCCGCTGGACAGCGCCGTGGCCACCGCTGTGGACACCACCTATCAGGCCACCAGAATCACCGTCGGCAGTGTCACCACCGCCAGCACCGGGGCACTGCTGATCGGCGGTCTCGGGTTCGACAGCTCCGTCCCCGCCGCCTCCACCACGCATATCCTAAAAGCCGTCGACGCGACCACCTCTACGCTGACCGACACCGCCGGGCGGGTAACGGCGTACAAGTTCAACGCCGCGCGGCAGGTCACCTCCATGACGGACCCGCTCGGCAACGTCACCACGGATACGTTTGACGCCCACGACAACCGCCTGAGCCGTCTCGATGATCTGGGCAACCTGAGCACCGCGACGTACAACCCGAACAACACGCTGAAGAATATGACGTCCCCGGCCGGTGCGGCCGGCGGGACCGGCAAGCAGGTCTCCTACACCTACCCCGCCGCTACTGCCGGGGAGGCGTGGCTTGAGTTCCAGCCGACCTCTTCCACCGACAGCGAAGGCCAGGTCACCACCTCCACCTATGACACTGTGCTGGCCCGGCAGTACCAAAGCATCACCCCCGGCGGCGCGGCCGGCGGTGGCACCAAGGTCAACCGGTACGAGGGTGACGCCGCGGGCACCACCTGCGGGGCCCTGCGCGGCCAGCTCTGCAAGATCATCGATGGGAAAGGCAACACCACCTCCATCACCTACAACACCGCCCGATACCCGGCCACGATCACTCCGCCCGCGCCGTTGGGAACGACGACCCGGGCCTTTGACGCTGCCGGCCGGGTTGCAACCAGCACCGACGGTAAGGGCCAGACCGCCACCTACGTTTACGACGGCAACGACCGGCTCACCCAAACCCGTTTCGGCGCCAGCTGCGTCCCGGCCACCTGTGTCACCTACACGTACGATCCCAACGGCAACCTCAAGACCCGGGTGGATGGTTCCGGGACCACCACCTACGCCTTCGACGTCCAGAACCGGCCAACAGCCAAGACGATCGGCGGGGTGACCACGTCCCTGACCTACGATCCGGCCTCGAACGTCACCAGCTTCACTGATCCGACCGGTACCGTGGGGTACCGCTACGACAACGGGGACCGGCTGACCGCCCTGGCTGAACCCGGCGGTTCCTGCCCCGCGGCCCCGGCCTTCCCGAACAGCACTAAATGCACCGGCTTCAGCTACGACGACAACAACCGGCGGACCGGAACCATGTATCCGAACGGCGTGAAAAACACCACGGTCTACGACAAGGCCGGCAGGGTCACGTCCATCACTGCCACCAACACTGCCGCGGCCGTCCTGGCCAAACGCGCCTACACCTACACCACCAACGGCACCGCACCCGTCCGCGACGGCTCGCTGCGGAAGACCATGACCACCGAGACCGGGGCAGTAACGACCTACGGCTACGACGCCGTGAAGCGGCTGACCTCCGCAGTCACCGGCGGGGTCACCGAATCCTGGACCTACGACGCAAACGGCAACCGGCTCACTGAGGCCAAAACCGGGGCCGCCACCGTTCACGCCGCCTACAACGCCGCGGACCAGCTCTGCTGGTACGGCAGTACCTCCGGGAACTGCGCGGCGCCGCCTACCGGAGCCACCAAGTATTCATATGATGCGAACGGCAACTTCACCGATGGTGGCTCCGCCACGAACCTGACGTACAACGTGTTCGACCAATTCACGTCCGGTACGAACGGCTCCACTGTTACGAACTACACCTACACCGGAACAAGCAACACCGAGCGCCTCACCGCCGGCTCAACCTCGTTCCTCAACGGCTCCCTGGGCATTACCCAACTCACCAGGACCAGCGGGACGGCCTCGTTCATCCGGGATTCGGACGGTAACCTCATCAGCATGCGCGACGCTTCCGGGGCGAGCTTCTACTACACCACCGATGCCCTCGGCTCGACCATCCTGCTTACCGACAGTGCCCAAGCCAAAGCCGCCACCTACGCGTACGACTCGTGGGGAAATGACACCGGCACCACCGGAACCAAAGCAGCCACCAACCCCTGGACCTACGCCGGCGGCTACAACGACACCACCAGCAACCGCATCAAATTCGGCGCCCGCTACTACCACCCAGCCCGCGGCCGCTTCACCCAACCCGATCCATCAATGCAAGAAGCCAACCGCTACGCCTATGCACAATGCAACCCCATCAATAGGACCGATCCTTCGGGACTGTACAGCTGGGGTGAAGCTGCTGATGACTGTGCCAGGGGGGCTGTTACCAATGCAGCTATAAGTATCGGAATCGGAGCCGTCACGGGTGGCTGGGGCGTGGTGGGAGCTCTTGGGGCGGGTTGTCTTGGGAATGTAGCGGGCGGTTATCTCGCTGATTCCCTAACAGGCTCATCTCAAGCCGAAGATCAAGTAGGCGGGGGCATTAACTACCTTCAATGGCTTAGCGACGTGGGGCGCGTAGTATCGGCTTTCTAAAGCAACATGCCGCTTCAAGACGACTCATCAACTCAACTGATCTGAAAGGCGAAGACGTGAAGCCCTGGATCCATCCTCAGGAGAGACGTTCACGGATTTATTGGACGATTCAGATTGCGATCGTGGTGGTTGTAATGATCGGGATGCCCATCCTCCTGCTTCAGCAGCCAACAGCTGACCATATCGGGATTTCCATAGGCATTGTTGTCGTAGGCTTGGTGACCCTAGTTATCAGCCTTAGGCAGCTCAAGAGGCTTCCGCAGGAGTATCCGCAGGCGGAGGGACAGGATGTGAGCGCAGATTGAATGGCGCAAATTGCTCTCAGTAGCGCTGCCAACCCTCCCGGCGTCTGAAAATGCGTCACCAGCACTGGCCTTTCGGTAGAGATCATTGCGACTGCGAAGTACACAGGCAGAGCTACCACCGGTGTCCCACTTCCTTGGAAGTGGGACGCCTTCGCCGGACACTTGAAAAAGACGCGGCACGCCTCAGGATTTCGTCCCAGAACTATGCTCCCCATAACGTCCCGCCAGAACCGTACAAAGCAAAGCTCGGTACATTTGATGCATGGATATTGGGTACGCGCGCGTCTCGACCGCGAAACAAGATCTCGACAGGCAGATCGAGGCGCTGCGGTCCGAAGGCATTCCGGATAAATACATTTACGTGGACAAGCGATCCGGCTCCACCACCAACCGCCCGGGTCTTCAGGAAGCACTCGACCAGGCCCGGGAGGGCGATGTCGTCGTGGTGCACACGTTGGACCGATTGGGCAGGACCGTCCGGGACACCTTGAACCTCATCCACGACCTGGCCGCCCGGGGCGTTGGGGTGCGGAATCTGGCCGATCCGATTCGGATTGACTCCGCTAATCCGGATGACCCCATGTCGCAACTGGCAGTGGTGATGCTCGCGCTCTTCGGACAAATGGAACGGACATACGCCGTCGAACGCGCAGCCCATGCACGGGCAGTGGCAACGAGCAAGGGAAAACGAACCGGGCGGCCCAGTGTGATCGACCCAGCGAAACTGGCCTACGCCGCGCACCTTCGTGACCAAGAGGGGCTTTCCATCTCCGAAATTGTGAAGGCAACCGGCATCACCCGCACGAGCCTGTACCGTCACCTTCCACCCCGGCCACCGGAAAGCCTGACGGCCGAAGGTCTATAAGGGGTCTGTCCCGTATGGCTTTCGCGGCGAGATCGTAGAGTGCCTGCGCTGTTTTGGGGTTGCCGAGCGCGGCCGTGGTGATCCTGTTCAGTTTCGCCACGGCGTCCCGCAGGGCCGTTGTTCTGGGTGGAGTACCGTCATCGACAGGGCCTTCTGGTTCTGGAAGGAAGAGGTGCGCGGACGTGCCCCGGCCGGCCATTTGGCCTGACGTCAGGGCGTCGACGGCTTGGGCTGCCCCCATGAGGAGGTTTGCCTGGTGCTCCCAAGGCACATCTTCGAAGGGTTGCCACCTGGTGAGTCCTCCACGCAGGGGCAGGTTGCACTCGCCCCAAAGTCGCTTAAGGTCGGCAGACCGGTTACCCCACTCGGACAATGGTCCGCTCAGCTCGTCAATGATGGTCCGCAACAACCGGAACCAGGTTCCCGCATGTACGGTACGGCGCGGCAGCTCCACACAGCCGTGGGTGAGCGCCTGCCACGTGAGCCTTTCCATGGCACGGACAGGCGCGCTGATACTTCCGCACTGCGGATCCGAAGTCGTCAGAATGACGAAGTTTCCGCGGGCGCCGATACATGGTTCCAGAAGGAAGCCGTGTTCAGGGCAGCTGAGCAGCAGCGGTAGTTTCCAAACCAGAAGCAGTCCTTGCCGCGACGGGTCCTCGAGGCATCCGGGACATGCCCTGGTCAACGGATTGCTGGGGATCCATGCCCGCCAGTCCGCCACGGTCCTCGGCGGCCGACGTCCCGGGGCGAGCATGACGGAGAACTGGTTGACGTACGTATCGAACGCGGCCAGCTCGGCTTCGAGGGAGTCTGTCAACCAAGGGGTCCAGCCGATCAGGCTCATGCGGCTGAGTGTTTCCGGAGGGACTCCCGTCCGTTGAGTCAGTGTCCGCAGCAACGCCGGCGAAGGGCCGAGGTCAAGATCATCTTCATTGACATCGATGCCCTCCATTGCCCAATCGAGAAGACATCGGAGGCTCATGGAGTAGCAACCCGCCAGACGCGCCAACCAGGATGACAAAGCCTCACCTTCCAGCGGCCGGGGGTGCTGTGGCCACCGTGTCGGTGGCGTCATGCCAGCTCGCGTTCAAAGAGGCGGCGGCGTTCGCTCGGGCCGGCGTAGGCGGCCAGGCTCAGGCTACGGTGGTTGATTGCTTCCTCGCCGCTGTCCACGGCGGCGACCGCTGCTTCTGTCAGCAGCAGCGTAAGTTCACCTATGGTTCCTTCGCTGCGTGCGAGCAGGTAGCTTGCCATCTCGGCGGTGGCGATCGTTGAACATTTGCGGAGTGGAAAAGAGGAAGCAAAGCTGGCGAGCAGTGACAGGGTGTCGGCGTCTTCCTTCCAGCGGGGGAGGGCGATTGGCTCGAAGCGGTTCTCCAGCTGGTCATCGGAACGGATCGCCAAGTAAGCGTCCCGGGTTCCGACACCGATAAGGGGCATCCGGAGCTCGTTACCGAGGAACCGCAGGAGGTTAAGGAATTCCCGCCTGCTGCTGTCCCTTCCCGAAAGCACGTTATGCAGCTCGTCAATGACAAGCATCCGCACACCAACGCTCCGCAGGACGGACAATGCGAGCTGTTCCTGGTCGGCCAGCCGCTGCCTGGGCCGCGGTGGAGCGCCTGTCGCGTCGAGGAGGGCAGCGTAAAAGCGGCCGACTGATGGGTCTGAGGGCATTTGGATGATGAGAACTGGAATGTGCTCGCGATCGGGCTCGGATACGGGCGGATGCTGGCGTCGGAACTTCTCGATGATCATGGATTTTCCGTTGTTGGTCGGCCCGACCAACAGAAGATTGGGCATCCGCTGCTTCGTCGGCCAATCGTAGAAAGTCTCCAGCCTAGCCAAGGTGGCTTGGGCGCGGGGGTAGCCAATCCACCGGTCGGAGCGGATCCGTGTGATCCGCTCGGCATCCGACGACCGGGCTGCTGCCTGGGCACTGGCCTGAAGATGGCCAAGATCCTGCACCGGATGTTCTTCGTCCACGGCTACCATTCCTCGATCTCTTCAAACGGCATGATGTCCGGCCGGTTCGCGTCAGTATTGGCCGATGGTGATTCTGGCGGCTCTAGTGCCGTCGGGACCGCGGCTGCGGCAGCCAGGTGTCCGCGACGTTCGTTCTCCCTCCGAGTCTTCCGAGTGGTCTTCTGCGCGGATTGGGCGATCTCGCGCCTTAGGGAGATCGCGCGGAAAAGGTCCCCCTCGTCGACGTCGGCTCTTCCGTCGCGTCGAAGTCGCTCCAGAGCTCGACGATGCTCCCAGAGTGTGACCGCAGGATGGGACATGGTGCGGTAAGGCACCTCGACGTAGTGATGTCCTTCCGGGTCCAGAACCCAGACGCGACTGATATCGCGTGGGTCCCGGCGGATGATGAACTTTCCCAGCTTTTCGCGCCGGGCAATCCATGGCTTGAGTGCATTGGCGAAGTAATGAACGTGGTCGATCACGAATCCTGTCCGTGTCAGTGTCCTTCGGATGACGGGAAGAAAGTCCACCAGGAACGCAGTGGAGTTTGTTACCACCGATGGAGCAGTAGGAGCTGCAGCGATCCCTTTGGACCATCGGATCGCGGGCGTCTGGTGTAGACCGCTGTGGACGCTGCCGTGATATCCGGCGACTCCAAGGATCAGCCAGCGTTCCAGTTCCCGCAGGGTCAATGACGCCATCTTTTCGGCATTGTAGGAACCGCGTTGAGCCGTGTTGGAAAAGGTCGTTCCAGGCAGTTCATGGATCATGGTCATGGCCGTGCCGATGACTCGTTCCACGATTCCGCCGTAGTGCGGCCTTCCCAGCGGGCGGTAAGCGAGTTTGATGGCGTGCTGCTCACAGCCCCGCTTTAAGGCCTCGCTTTTGAACTCCGCGGCGTTGTCGACGTAGAGCTGCCGGGGCTTGCCGCTCATCGGCCAGTCAGCCTCGATCCGATGGCTTTCCAGCCACGGTCGCTTGTCGCAGCAAGCGTGCGTGAGGCAAAGTCCCACCGAAACCGCTGAAGGCGGCTCCAACGTCAGCACCATCCCGACCAGGCATCGGCTAAACACATCTATCGCCACTGTCAAATACGGCCGTCCCACGGGTTGCCGGTCGTGCTCGTCCACCACGATCAGGTCAATCACAGTGTGATCGATCTGCACCTGTTCCAACGGGGCATTAACGGCCGGAGGAGATCCGCCCGCTGCCTGCAGAGGACGGGCCGCATCTGTGCCTTCCCTCCGTCGGGTAACGCCGGCGGGATGCAGAGCTGCTATTCGGCGAGCGACTGTGCTCCGGGACGGTGCGGCCAGCCCTCTAACGAAACAAGCCTGGACGACGTCGCGGTGAAGGGCCGCCAGGGAAAGCTTCTGCCGCTTCAAGTAACGGGTGCGGATCAAGTCCTGGACCACGTCTTCGACAGGTTTGACCAGCCGCCCGCTGCCGCGTCCGCCATCCGACTGTCCTGGTAGGAGGTCCGTCACGTTGCCGGAACCGCGTCTGAACCGTTCAACAAGAACGTAAACCTGCCGGACGGAGACACCCAGCTGCGTTGCAGCATCGGCGGCAGCCCTGCCGCCAACCACATCCTGCCGGGCCAGAGGAGCAATCAAGGCAGCGTTGCGGACTGCGAGACCCCATTCCGCTTCAGACAAGGCCAAGAGACCATGCTCAATGATCGGCACGCCGTTGTCGGTCATGTCGTCACCGCTGGAGCAGTGCCCCGGGCACCCATACGAAAAAACTTAGCCCAGAGCGGTGCGCCGCGAATGGCTCGTTGTGCAGACGTGTTCGAACGGTCAGTGCCCACAGTCGGCTGCACAATCTCCGCGCCCTCAACGAAATCTGTGCAGGGGACTTCGAACAATGACAAATTCTGCAGAAAATCTGCAACGGTGCAGGTCAAACGCCTCTGCACTTGTTGAGACGTCTCGTTTCCCAAGGGTTACGAGACGGTTTGCTGGCTCCAGTCAGGGGACCTTCACTGAGTGATAAATCGGGCGGGTCATACGGGCTCCCCGACACGAGCCCTCACCGAGACGAGAATCCGAGGGGTTGCGCCCTTCCATCGACCGGCTAACGGGACACCTTCGAGACAGGACCCAGTCGTTATCTAGTCCCAGAGAAGCTGTGGGACGGCAGGGATGAACCATTTGGCCTTTTGGATGTGTCAGGCATTGTCAGCCCTTACTTAGGATGCGCGTCCCGAGGCACACCCCCTGCATGCTCCTGTCGAGTGTCTTGAAACGCTAGGGTTTTGAGGCGCAAAGGTTTTGAGACTCCCAGATTGGGAACCCTGAACGGTGCGATCAGGGTTGGCTAGGGTGCGATAGCAGCGAACAGCAGAAGCGCGACGCCTGCTCCGCCCACGAGGCATGCAGCAATTATGCTGCCTTTTCGTTGCGCCTGCAGTGTCTTGAATTTCGACTTCTCCGGCAAGCCCGACCATGCTGATTCGCCTGTTCGGGCCATGACGTTCCGGAGGAGATAAAGGCCCAGTCCACTGAGAAGTAGAAACAGCCCTGCGATTGCCAGTAACAGGCTGCTCGGCTCAATATTCTGGTTCATTTTTGAAAAATCAGGTGTAGAACGATCAGCGCGGCACCGGCGAGGATCAAGAGCCCGCTAAACATGGTTCCTATGCGTTCTAAGGCGCGGATCCGATCATCGTCCTGGACCGGCTCCCGGCGGAGCATTTCCAGTGAGATTTGATATTGCCGTGCGGCGATCCACTTCCGAAAGACTAACCACACGACCCCAACGACGATGAAAACACTCCCTAGTCCCATAGGTCTTTCCCATCATGCAAAACTCGCCTGGTTCTCCCGAGCGAGGAGAAGACTATGACTGGAGCCTACGGCACTGCAGATGCCTATAACAGTGCTGGCTTGTAACGAAGAGGAACCCTAGGGAACGAGACATTTCGGCAGGCTGGCTAAGGCCCACCCATCAGGCCGCAGCCGAAAACCTTCTCACTGGTTTGTACGACGATGAAGACTCTGGCTTCCGTAGAAGGTGGCTGCGCAAATATTTCGGCCCCTCCTGCTGTCCTACCTTGGGAGGTCAGCTCCTTCGTGTCGTGCTCGGCGGGCCTCGGATCGGGACCACAGTTATATTCACGTCCAGCGAATTGCACTTTGGAAGGAACTTCCTTTGGTGAAAGGACCCAGTCCGACGTCTGTTGATGGACGCTCCATAACCTCACGCCGGTAAGAACTCCTGCGAGCACTAACACGGAAACTATCAGTGACAATGCGATTCGCATCCCCCGACTCATGGAGCAAACACTCCACGAATAAGCCGACAACGTCAATGAAGGGGATAAGTCAGCATCGACCTACCCGCGAGGGAACCCTTACCGGTCTCCTACTCGGTCTGCCGGAGGGCACTGAGAGCGGATGCCCAAACCGCCCGCTCTGGTGCAAGAGGTACGGTCGTTGGATGAGAGCAGAACTCATCGATCCACGGGGTCAAACCTTGCAGGTCGACGATCCGAAGTACCGCGTCTACTTCTGGGCCGAAGACGGCTCGAAAGAGGAGTGGGAGCTTTCGGGCGCGGACCTCGATGAAGTGCTCGGATGGATTCCTGTGCATTCTCAAGGCCGCTCCCACAGCCTCTGGGCGGTAACACGACTCCCAGATGAGGTTTGCTTGATTCGTCTGCAAGGCATCGACCTCGACACTCGACCGGACGCCTGGCCGAGCTGGGCGCGGAGGGTTCACCTGTAGCCGTCGATCAGCGAACCTCTACTAGGACAGTTGTTCGAGGTAGACAATTTAGGAAAAGGGCTGACGAAGCACGGTGATGAAGGAGGACCCGATGAGATTCGACTTCCCGTTTCTGTTCTTGGCCTTCTCAATCGCCATGACCTACACATACACAGTTCTCCGCGAGGATGCTGACACATTGGACCGGCGGGCCCTGTCCGGGGCGATCGGAGCCGGCATGGCCGTCGTCGTCGTAGGGTTACTGATCTTCTGGATGCTGGGTATCTTGCGATAGGAGCGCATCGCCGCCCGCCAATGGACCCTTCCGGGCACTCACCACCCAACCAACGCCTATGGAAACTCGCGGGAGACCTATATGCTCCGATCAGCGTCCGCCATAAAGGAGCACACAGTGCAGCGCATTCGGTTGTGGCAATGCTTAGTTTCCTCGCTATTTCTCACTGTGCTACTAACTTCCTGCGGCGGTGACACAATGCCGGGCGGACCGGGAGCTGTGGAACCCGCGTCAGATTCTCTTAGCTCCGCTTCCTCAGAGCCCACCGCCCAGCCACAGGAAACATGCGCTGCATTCTTGCCAGCGGCACCATGCACGGAGTACACCAGCGTGTCCGGGACAGCCAATGACGAGGATTTACCGTGGGCGACATCGGGCAGTGTTAAAGCTTCCCTTATGTCCGTCGACGGACAACTGATGATCGGGGTAGATACCGAATGCGCACCCTTGAGTGGGCTGGCGACAATCACGGGGAACACGCTCACAGCCAAGGACATCGCGACAGGCGCATCCGGCTGTACTGATGCTAATGCTGGCGAGCAGCACTTGTGGGTAATGGATTTCCTGAAGCGACCTATCGAGATGACATTCAGCCAAGGCACACTTATTTGGAAGGGCGGGGCAAACTCACTGAGCTTCCAGCCGGACTGACCGACCGAGCTCGAAGCCTTTGAAAACAACTTCGTATGTGGAGCCTGGGCAGCCTTCTAGAGGTCTGGACCCAAACATTCGGCTTATTCTCCCGACTGATTGATCACCGTAGAGCTCATGGGGCCTGGGCGGTCACCGAAACTTGCCCAAGCGACAATTACGGCAACCACGATGACCGCCAGCAGAAGAGCAGCAATAAGGTGTTTCTGGATTTGGCTCGTATTCCGTCGCTCACAGCATCCCGCAAGGGTCCAGTCTCGAAGCCGTCCCGTTAGCCGGTCGATGGAAGGGCGCAACCCTCGGATTCTCGTCTCGGATGAGGGCTGGTATCAGGGAGCCCGTATGACCTGCCCGATTTATCACTCAGTGAAGGTCCCCCGACTGGAGCCAGCAAACCGTCTCGTAACCCTTAATGGCCGCGTTTGCGCGCCGCTTAAGTGTCACGAGCAACGCCTCACAAGCGGATCCTCTTCCGAGCGCCCCAAACATTCACGTGCCTTGAACGAGCCTGAAGCGAGACCCTGAGACGCTAATTGCGGCTAACCCTGCTGGGTCGTGCCGTTAGCGTCAGCGTTGTCCGGTCCGGTTCTGCAAGCTCCTGGGCCAAGGCTTCGCGGGCGGCCGCGAGGTCGTGTTTGAGGGCGTTGATGGTCCGTCGAAGATCGTTAATGGTGTTGGTGAGCCCCGCCTTTTCGGACATGAGCCGTTCGTTGGCGGAACGCAGTTCCGCGTGGACTGCTGGGTCGACGCGGTCAGCGTCGGGGAACTGCGCACCGAGCCATCGGCGCCGCTGGGTGCATAGTTCGTCGATGCATTTCTGTTGTTCCTTCACCCGTCCCCGCAGGCGTTGAATCTCAGCGACAAAGGTCAAGCGGTCCGCTGCTGCGCCCCGGGCGGAGGCGGCTGCTGTTAGGACCTGGTCGCGATTCCGCGCTTCCCTGACTTTGTGGGCTGCTTTCTTGACGGCGGTGTGCAGTTCGGGGTGGCTGTGGATGAACTCCCGGGATACGCCTGCTTCCCTGGCCACGGACGAGATGGTGATCGCCGCCCCTCGTCCGGCCAAGGCCAGCAGACCCTGGTCGACGGCTTGTTTCTTCTGCCCGGACATCGCCTGCCTGTGCTCCCGGAGCGCCTGCCCGCTACTGCCCGGCACCGGAGACGCCTTCCTGCAGGATTCCGCGCAGGTCGATCCTGCGCGGCAGGGACGCCCTGGCGCGGATGTCGGCCATGGCTGCCAGGGCTTCTTCAATCTTCTGGCGTTCGGCGGGTTGAAGGGACGCGATGTAGGAGTCTATGGCTCCGATGAGGGAGGAGCAGTCGTCGATCCGTTTGAGCAGGTAGTCCAGTACGTGCTGGCGGGTCTGAATGGCGCGGGCGCGTTCGTATTTGACCTTCAGATGGAGCCGTTTGGCTTCCATTGCGTCCCGTTCCAAGGGGTCAACGAGAAAGAAGGGGCATGCCTCGCAGGCGTAATCGACGCTGCAGAAGTGGCCGTTGGCGGCTACGTTCTGGGGTTCGGTGCATGTTCCCACGGTTAGGGCGATCTTGCCGAAGCCCTCACGTTCCCGGTTGAAGGGAACGACTGTGCCGTTGATGTCCAGCCGGCGTGCCGGCAGCGAGGCCATCGCCTTCTTCCGGCGCTTTGCGGTTACCTCGTAGTAAGCCATCGTGGTGCCGTGGGTCTTGTGCCCCATCAGTTCACGCAGGACATCAGGCGGTGTGGTTGAGATTCCGTTTTCGTCGACGGCGTCAGCGAGTCGTTGAGCGAAGGAGTGCCTGAACGAATACGGATCAATTTGGGTGAGGTCGAAGTAGACAAGGTTGCCTTCCGCTCCCTCGACCGGGGAGGTGAACGGTGCCTGCGCGGCGAGAAGCCTCAGGAAATCGCGTAGACGGTGGTTGAGGAAGGCATCGGCCCGGTGATGGTCCCGCGTGCCTTTGAACGTCGGGAACAGCCATTGGGAAACAACGCCGTGGTCGGCTTTGATCTGCTGCCACTCGCGGATCATGTCGTGGGTTTCCTGGTGGATGGGGAGCCTTGGCCCGGGCTGCCAAGGGGGCTTGGCCTGGGTCCAGTTCAGGTAAGGGGCCCCGCTGTGGTCATAGGAGATGCAGTCTTCCTTCAAGCGCACGGTCTCGCTGGTGCGGCGCCCGCACCGCTCCTGCAGGTAAATCATGACCCTGGCCTCCGCGGTGGTGTACGGGTTGCCGCGGTCAATGAGCTGGATGTGGTCCATGATCCAGTCGATGATGGGGGCCGGTGTGTAGCGGAAGGGCTCGTCCACGTTCGCCGCGGACCGGGACCGCTTCCCCGCCGCGGCGTGACGGGCCTCTTCAACGGCGAACTGGGCGGGGACGTCCTTCCAAAAACGGGATACCGAGGCGTCACGGCGGCCGAAGGCGATGACCTGGCTGATCATTCGAATGACCTTGGCCTGCGGGTGCTGTCTCGGCCATCTTTCCCGCACGGCCTTGATCACGGCATCCATGTCCGCAACTCCCAGCGCGGTCGGTGGCGTGCCGCGGAGGGTAAGGATTTCGTCTATCAGGCTCCAGGCGTGTTGTGCGGAGTAGAGCGTGGGGACGTTGTGGGGGCCGCCGTGTCTTGCCCAGGCGGCCACGGACTGGGCTAACCAGCTCTGGCTGATGCCCCGCAGGTCGATCTTCGCGTTATGCCCGAAGCTTTGCTGGGATTCCCGCAAAGCGAGGTCGGCGAAGTAGAGGACGCGGTCGTCGCGGGGGTCCAGCCCGGACCAGTCGCGGTGTGCCTGGTCGATCCGGCGCTGGAGGTCTTCTCTGAGGAACCGAAGCTGCTTGTGACCTTTTGACTGCCCCAGCGACGTCAAGCCGACGGCGCTGGTCACTCCGCGGCGGCGCAGGTCCAAATACACCATTCGCAACGGCAGCGGATCGAAGCGTGAGATTCCGGCGAGGTCCCGGGCCTGGACCGCGTACAAGAGCTCCGAGCGAACCGGCTCCGGAAGCAAGGCAAACGGGACTGCAACGCGGGTCGCATAGGTTGTCGGGATGCCATCAATGATGATCTCGGGCTCGTATTCCCTTGCGACCCAGTCCTCGACAAGCGACCTGGAAACCGCTGGTTGCCTGCTGGCCCAGCTCAGATAAAGCCGCGTGTGCTTCGAGCACAGTCCCTCGCTCGACGTGGCGTCGTGCCCGCATCCCGCTGAACAGCGTTTCTCCCTGTTCAGAAGGACCGGCTCGGTGACCGAGATCCATTCCGTCGGTGTCGATACCGTCAGCCCCGCAGTCTTTGCCCGCAGGAACGCATTGCGGTGGAAGTCGCAAAGCCCGAGCGCGAGATGGACCCGGCGGCACCCTTCAACGATGCATCCCGAAGCCGACGGGACCTTGGCCGGCTTGGGTTGGGCCAACCAATCCTCGAAGGCCAATGCCGCACTGGATTTCCGCCAGGAACTCCTGCACCCGGGACACAGCCCGGCCTCCGGCATCAGGACCGTGCAGCCGGTCTTGCTGCATACCGTGAGCCTTGTATCCCTCGTGTCGATGGTGGGAAGGAAAACGAGCGATTCGGCGTCGAACTCGGACGGTCTCCAGTTCTTGGCGATCTGACGGCCGAGGAAGGCTCCACGTAACCTCCGAGTCCTCATCGCGTGTCCCGGCAGGGAATGCTGTGACGGTCATTCTGTGGGGCTCAATTCGATGGCCCGTGGGACAAGTGCGGCCAGGGCAGCCTTGGCTGCCGGTTCAAGCCCGTGCGTATAGATCCGGGTTGATTCAATGTTTCGGTGTCCCAGCAGATACTGGACGACGTCTAGGTCCTGCCGGTCGCAGTCGATGCCGCGCACGAGTCGGGTGGCGAAGGTGTGACGGAGCATATGGGGGCGCGTGAGGGGGATGCCGATTTTGTTCCCCACGCGCTTCACGAGGTCGTAGGCATTGGAGTAAGTCATGGCCCGCCCGAGGTAGTCGTTTTCCCTGTCGTACAAGTTCACGAAGACATGCTTTGAATGATCGTCCCGCCCGAGAACGGCTGAGCGTTCCAGCACGTAATCGACGTAGCGCTCGACCAGCAGCGGGGTCACGTGGAGCGTGCGTTCCGCGCCCTTGGAGCGGGCCCCGTTCTCGGTGGTATGGCCCATGACGACATGGAAGTGAGGGTCCACGGTCCGGCACCCCAGCTCAGGGGATCCGCCGCCGAAGTGGATGTCGCCTGAGAAGAGGGAGAGCGCCTCTCCGACACGGATACCCGTGTAATAGAGAAGGTCGATCAGGAACCGGTCGCGGGCCGTCAGGTCCAGAGTTTCCAGCCTTCGCCGGGCACCAGGGTCGTCGATCCATTCCAATTCCTGGGCTGTTTGCCTCAGTGTCCGGTGTGGCTTCAGCGCATCCGTCAGGACGCGGCGGTGGGCTCCATGTTCACCTCCCGCTGCCGTCCCCGGCGGAAAGTACTTCAGCTTAGTCATCCGGGCTACGACATCAGTCCGGAGTAGGTCCATCGAATCGGCCCACCAATAGAACGAACGCAGAGGAATCATCCAAAGCTCAACCGTCCGGCTTGTTCGGCGGCGCCCAACACCGTCCGCGCTGCGGATGATTTCCGAGCCAACAACGTTTCGCCACATAGCAAGGTGGGAGACACTAACCGAGCGCCAGTCTGCGGTCTTCGCCGTCCAGGAGAGGTATTTCGCGACCCGGCTTCCATAGTTCCTCACGGTGTGAGGCGACCTGCCCGTATCCGTGAGAAACCGCAGCCAGGAGGATGCGACATGGAGCGCGTCTGTCTCATCGACGATCACATAGGTGTCATCGCCGTTCACAGACGCCATAGCGAGCGAATACGCCGCCGCAGAAGCCACAGTCACAATCTACTGACAGCAGCAAAGATAGATTGTCAGCCACGCCGTTACCGATCAGGCACTGACAGTGCCTGACTGGATCCGTAGCGGCTAGATAACCATCGGTACGGTGCCGGCCATGGCCATCATTAATTTACGGGCGTAGTCTCGCCCCATGCAGGGTCCAGAGCCCCTGGGTTTGACCCGGCCAAAAGCGTACAGATGGTCCTAGAGGAAGTTAGGGAATTATTATGCGGAGGTTGAGCGAAGCATCTTGGTATCAAGTCGCAGGCCTCTTGGTGATTGCTGGAATTATCCTTTTCGGAGGCAGTCCAGGGCCGTGGAGGTTTACGCTGAGTGGTCTGCTTGCCGCATTCGTGCTGACAATTGCAATCGTTAAATTGCGCGCCCGGAGCAGCATGCTTGAAGATCAAGAGGGCGCCTCACGTGATCGCTGAGCGGTGTCCATGATGGGACCCGTCGGCCTTCCTGAAGAGGCTCCTGCTGTGAAGTGAACCAACAACGCCGATCGAGATGCTCTCGTCTCTCAACAGCCACCTTGTTTTGTGAACAGGCTTCTACAGATAGTTCTGGCAATGCACGGGTATCGTGGCCGTATCTATGGCGAAGTGTCAGGTCAGGAGAGCTAGCATGAGCGTCTTTCCGAACGAAAAGCAGCAGAAGTGGATAGCCTTTGTCGCCTTCGGCTTGGCGTTCTTTTTCCTTGTTGGTTCGGCTTGGGCGTTCGTGGATATGGACTGGGTCCTAGGGGTGCTATTCCTCGTTCTGGCACTTGCGATGGTTGTGACGGAAATATTTCGATTGCGTGGGCGCGCTCGGTCGAACACAAGGGACAGCGAAACTCGCTAGTCTCGTCAGACCAGGCCTCCGTGACCGACCTATAAAGGTCCCCGAGAACCTTCCACTACGGGGCCCTGCCCAATCTCAGAAGACACGACTTCTGCGATTGGACAGGAGGCCCTCGAAAGTTTTCCTCATTTCTAATGGAACCGTTTAGGGGTTGCCGGACACTTATGGGTATGGGGAACCAGGGGAACGCAGATAAGGACAGCGATCTATGGTCGCGGGTCTTGGATGGTGATGGTTCCGCTTTCGCTGAACTCTTTGTTCTCCACCGCGACCGGGTCTTTGGTCACGGCCTGCGCCTCGTAAGAACTTCCCATGAGGCAGAAGACATCACGGCGATGGTGTTCCTTGAGGCTTGGCGCTGCAGAGCAAGTGTCAGGCTGGTCAACGATTCGATCATCGGCTGGCTGCTGGTCACCGCCACCAACGTGGCCAGGAACCGCATCAGATCCAATCTGCGGTATGAGCAACTTATCCGGAAGCTACCGCGTGTGGAGACGGCACCGGATCACGGCGACTCCGTGGCAGACGCCGTCGACCGAGACCGGCGCTCACAGCTCCTGCACCGCGCCTACCGTTCGCTCGGGCGGAAAGACCAGGAAATCATCGCCCTCTGCGTTCTCGAAGAGATGAGTACTACCGAAGTAAGCGAGCTGCTAGGCATCCCGCCTGGCACCGTGAAGTCGCGGCTCTCGCGCGCCAAACAGAAACTGTCGCAGCTGCTGAATCCACAAACCGGGCTATTGCCGGCCAATCCGCTCACCCCTGAAGAGGGCACACCATGAACGACACACCTAATCCACCGCGCTTCAACGCCGAACGCAGCAAGGCCATCGAACAGCTCCTCACTAACGTCGCCCAAGACGGAACCCCGGAAAACCGCCACTTCCAAAACACTAAAGGCAAACGAATTCTGCTTGCCGGCGTCGTGGTCGCCGTGGCAGTAAGCGGAGCGGCCGTAGCGCTGCAGATGCCAGTCACTGATAAGAGCTCAATCGCCTGCTTCGCACGCCCGGAACTGAACGGCAGTCAGTTCCCCGGGACGACAGTCGTTCTGGGCGAAGGTACCAGGATTGGTGAACAATCAACGCAACGCAACCCGATTCCCATCGAGGACGCGTTGGCTGCGTGCCGGGACATATGGGCTCAACACTCGCTCGACCCGGAGAGCCCCAACGGCATGGCACATCCAAGCCTCTATGACCGCAGCTTCTCTTATCCAGTACCGACCCCACTGGCCGTGTGCGTCCTCAAGGACGGCCGTGCCGCCGTAATCCCCGGCGACAAAGACGTTTGTGCTTCGCTCGGACTGGCTCTGAAGGCCGACGAGGCACCCCGGCCCTGATAGTCGATTCTTCCTAGCACCGAGCACGGATCCCCGAACCTTTCCGTCCCCGAAGAAGGTTCCCCATCTAGATGTCTCGAAGTCTCTGCGCCGCGACCAACGAGCGGGAGTGTGTCAGGTGCCGGGGGAAAAGATCGTGATTTCCCCGCTGGTTAACGCTTGATCCACGCACTCCGCAACCCGCAGTGCATCGATCTCCGATGATCCTGCGTCCAGGCGTATACCGAGGCGGGAAGCAGGCATGTCGGCGCTCATTACGGCACTTTCTACGCTTGGATCGTCCTCGCAGGAATCCATTGATTCAAAAACGGGAAAACTAACACCGATGCTCCAGCGGTCGTCGGCAGAGGCGGCGCGGGGGTAGTCTGCTGGCGAAGCCGGCACACAAGCGGCCAGCAGAACCACCAGTAGTGGAGTAAATGTCTGTTTCCGCATGAAACCCCCTGGAAGCTAACAGCCCTTACGCCTAACTCTAGGGGGGGGCGGCTCGCCCTGCGCTTGGTCCAGCCTGGCTTGTCTCATAACCTCTGTGCCTCGAAACCCTAGCGTTTCGAGACGAGCACCTTTACGACTCTGGGGCATGCCGTTGGCCACCGTGGGTGTGTGTCACGAGTTGCGGAGGAACCAGGAACGGCCCCTCCGGCTGTGCTCGATACAGTCTTCTGACAGCCTGAGAGGATGCTGAAGTGCCGACATCTTGGGCTGAACCCATGCCACCTCGGTAGAGACTGCCGAGAGCATCCGAAGTGCCCCACGGAGAACGCGCCGGTCCCTGACGCCGGCGAACTGTCCATCGGGCCAGTCTGCAGCGTGGTTTCCGATGCTTGTCCTGCTCCGTTTGTGCGACAGACCGTACTTCTGCAACTGCGGAGATGATTACGTGCCGGACGGCTTCGACGGTTGTCTCGTGCTGCTCATGGACGAATCCTACGGGCTCTGCCAACTCGCTTTGAGCCGCAGCCTTTCGCGCCGGCTCACGCACACCGGGCTCGGCTACTGAGGTGACGTCGTCAGCCAGCAAAAAACCCACTAGCTTCCAAAATGGACCTGGCGAAGGTCCATTGCCCAACCACGCACCCTAAAATCATGACTGGAGCAAGAATGTAATACGCTATTCGCGATCCTTTTCCCATGTGATGCGAATCTGGCTTGGCTCCTGAACGCCATAGCAGAAATAGCAGGATTAGCGATGGAAGCATTGCAGCAGGCACGGGAATTCCCGCACCGCTCCGATTGAACCTCCCCTCGTAAGGCATCCGCGTATCGATCGGAACGCTCAAGAAGACGAAGATTGCGATTCCCACACAAACCAAAAATGCAAAAGCACACAACTGCGTCTTGAGCCTCACCGCTCGCTTACCCAGGCGCAGGTCTCTCCCAGTCAGACCTCCGGGACCTTCTGGTGTTGAACCAGCATTCAAATGCTCATCTACCATGATGGGTTCCTCCCTGGCTCTCTCAGGCTTGCTCTCCTTTGAATCTACCGCTGTCTAGGATCGCGCCGAGATCCGCCCCATCCACCACAGTCTTGATGAGGAGTGAAGTCTTCGTTCGCCGTCGGCGCGACGCAGTCCTTGCACCAATCGGCCCCCTCTCGCGAGCAACACCTCTACAGCCATGGCGGCCCGGCTTTCTGAGCATACGGGGAGCCTGCGTCAGTGCTGAGGCTAGGCACCAAGTACCCAACCGCGGAGCCACTCACCACTCCTCGGCACTTCCCGCATCCAGTGGCAGGCTAAGCGCTGCACAAAGAATGAGGAGCAAATGCTGAAGTCGTTCAACAAACGAAGATCCCCTGAATCACGACGGCAAAGGCCAAGTCGCAACGACGGGTGAACCGTGTCTTGAAACCACTTTGTGTTAAAACCTTAGCGTTTCGAGTCACAGCGGTTGAGTAAATAAGTCAATCGAAGCTGCGGAGGTACCTGTCCACATCGGCCCAAATCTCAGCATCGGTCCTGGGCGGGTCGTAGGTGCTGCCGATCTCGTTCCACGGATACCAACGGTCCCAGGCTTCCTCGGTCTTCATATTCGACTTCTTGAAAGTACTTAGCGGCGTCTCGGAGGACTCTTCCCTTAGTTCGCTCGCCAGCTTCCCACGCGGATAATTGGTATAACCAGATCAATGACCATCGATTTTCAACCTTTTTATCTAGGTTCGGCCCGAACCAATACTCAGTCGCCACCGCCACCGCCGCCGCCAGCATCACCGTCAGCATCACCGTCAGCACCGCCGCCATCCCTATCAGTGCCGCCACGTTCGTCAGAAGACACACCCCCTACGACCACCACACCTGAGTCACCGTGGCCTCCGCCGGTCCGGGCGGACGCAGAGCCCCTGGAGGCCCGCCGGCGGCGCTGCGAGATGACGCCTGAAACGAATAACAACACGGCCAGCGCTGCCACCCCAACGAAGAAAGCCAGCATCTTCATTTCGCCTTCGTTCATATCAGAATCCGTTCTGAAAGTTCAGCGTGAGGAACAAACCCCACGTTCCAAGGTCTGCACATGGTCCCTTCATCGATGGATCCGCTTGAGTCACATGCCGGATAGGTCCTGCCGGCAATCTAGCAAAATTCAGCGAACAAGGGGCACTTTTCTGGATTGCAGACCTTCCGGAGGCAGATTCTCGGGAATGCTACGTGTATATGGACCTATCTGTTGACGGCGCAATTTTTGCGAGTACCTGGATTGGGTACCGCGTGACTATCGATGGCGAAACCAGCAAAGTACTAGGCCAGGTTTTCACTAAGTAACCCGTGAGCACGACGATTCAAAAGCCAACCGTAGAAGTCAGCCAGCTTGCAGCACTCCGGCGTCCGGTAAGGCATCCCGTTAAGGGTTCCAAGAAAAGACCTTGAGTTTTAGGGCCGATCAGAGTTGATCAGCTGTAGGACGCGATGATCCTGCGCGTTGATCCGTTCACCGTGATGCGTCCGCCATAGGGCAGGATCCACTGGGGACGGGTGTGGCCGAACGGCACCCCGGTGCAGATGACAGCCTTGGGGTTGTACCGGGTGACCTCCTCGATGATCGCGTCCCGCTGGGCGGCGCGCAGCCGGGTGCGTTCATCGGGTTCCGGCCGGTGTTCAAAGTTGCTGGTTGGCGCCCTGGCGACGAGAACCCCGTGAACCGCGTTGAGGATGCCTCGCTCCCCGAGGGAGCGGACCCACCGCTTCACCCAGTCGGCGGGCGGGGTCAGCTCACTGGTTTCCAACATCAGGATGGACCCGTGCAGTTCCCTAACCGGAGGCATGCGGTCCGCCAACGCAAGCTGGTCGATGACCTCCAGGCATCCGCCCCACGTGCGTCCCGATACCGTCCGCTCCGGCCCGGCCCATGTCCAGGGTTCGGTGGGCTCCCGTTCTCCGAATTCAACGAGGGCTTTGGGGTCGCGCCAGTCATGGCCGAAGTCTTCGGATTCACCGGGATCCGTGATAGTGAGCTCTCCGCCGTCCAGTAGGGCTGCCTTGAGGGAGGTGAGGTGGGCTTCGTCAATGCCGGGGCCGGGGCCAAGGTGTACCTGGGTGGAACCACCGTAGAAGCCGCTGATGCCGTGGGCCCAGAGCCAGTTGAGCAGGTTGGTGTTGTCGCTGTAACCAAGAAATATCTTGGGGTCGGCCCGGACGAGTTCGGCGTCCAGATAAGGGATGACCGTGATCTGGTCATCCCCGCCGATGGTGGCGAGGATGGCTCGGATGGATGGGTCAGCGAAGGCGGTGTTGAGATCGGCTGCGCGGTCTTCAGCGGTTGCACCGAGCTGACGGGTCGTCGGGAATTCCACGGGCATGAGGCCAGTCGTGCTGGCGAACCGGTTCATGGCCTGCTCGTGAACTGCAGGCGCGAAGCCGGGAGCAGCGAACGACGGTGACAGAATTGCCACTCGATCGCCCCGACAAAGTTTCGGTGCTGACCCAATGGATCCCCATTTTTCCATCCCGCCATTCAAACACAATGGAAAAGTCAGCAGGTCCGGCACTAAAACGAATTCACCCCCGGCCCTGCCAGGCTTGCCTTCACACAACTCGTCAGGAGGATCACGGACCGCTCTAGGTGTTTCTTTTACCCTTCCCCATCCAACTCGGTGTTTCGAAAAACCTCGCCGTAGTGCTGCATCACGATGACGGGTATCTATAACCGATTGCTGCAGCCAGCATCCCTGGCGTTTGGTCTTGCCCGGCAATTCCATGATCCCTAGATGAGCGGCAAACTCTTGAAGGCCCTTACCTCAACGGCGATCCTGCACCGGCTGGGCGCGGAGACGGCGTCCCTGGCTTCGGAGGTGCATGTGAACCTGCTGAGTCAGATTTTTGCCGGGATGACTGCGTTGACGCTGACCACCGTAGGCTTGTTGGAGATCTTCTTTTACGGCGATCGCCGCTTTCACCGGCTCCTTTTGATTAAACCAAGTGATGTTGCGGCCGTGCGCATGTGGGCCATGAACATTGGCGTCTACAACATCGCCTTCCCGCTTGGCATATCCACCGGACTGTGGCTGATGAACTTCTCCGACGAGGCCGGTAGTGGGTCAGCCATCGTGATCTTTTGCTGCGCGAGCCAGTTCCTCCTCGGCATCCACTTGTGGATCACGGAGAAACGCCTGCTCATCAGTGCCATGGGACAGGCCCTCGGCCCCGGTCTCGCATTGGTCTTCTATTTCTTTTTTCCGGTGAACCTGACCGAGGGAGCGGAATACTACCTCTGCGGTCCAGTGGCTGTTATGCAGTCTGTGCGCAGGGCACTTGATTACCAGTACATCTCTCGCATGCTCGCCGATGGCCTTGGGGCATGTGACCGCCACTTGGCGCGAGAGCTATGCAATGAACCAGGAAGGTTAGGTGGGGGTAGGCTCTACCAGTTGAGAGCCACAAGACATTAGGGGGAGCCAGTGGACGGTCACGCCAAGTGGGAATGCGGAACCTGTGGACAGCAACATGAGGGACTCACGATGGTTTTCGGGCCCCTGGCGCCAGATCCTTGGATGCACGCAACACAGGCGGAACGTGACGCAGGCGAGCTGAACGGTGACATGTGTGTCCTGGAAATAGAAGGGGAGTGGCATTACTTCCTCAGGGGACATATTGAAATCCCCATCCTCGATGCACTTGGTGAAGTTTTTAGCTGGTCTGTATGGGCCTCCGTTAGTGAGGACAGCATCCAACGGGTTGCAGAACACTGGGAAGACCCGGCACGTGCGTCCCTGCCCCCAGTGTTCGGGTGGGTGTGCAACGAACTTCCGTACGAACAGTCAACCGTCTCCACTCCAAGCCTTATGCATAGCAGGGACCCGGGAGTTGTTCCGTTCATTCAGCTCGACCCATCGGTGGACCACCCCTTAGCCAGAGAGCAGGGGATGGGCATAACGCTGCATCGGGTAGCGGAGATTAATCGTCTGGTCGGGGCGGAGGCCCCGTGAGACATTTAGAAGAGCTGGAGGCGCACTATAGGTCCGTTGTCGGCGCCGAACCCGAGTTCGGCACCATGACCTCGTTGGAGGGCAACACGGTCGGCATCTTTCACTGGCCCCGGGCATCATCAAGGATGGGAGTCAGCTTGTACGCCTCCGCCGGGATCAGCGTTCCCGGTCCCGGCGGCCGCGGTCATTCACACACCGTGGAAGTCTTCACTGGCATCAAGCAGGATTCTGAGCAAGTGCGGGAGGCGTTCGCCAATCTCATCACGAGCTTGGTTTGCAGCACCACGCCTCACCCGGCCCGTCACGGCGTCTTCGTCGCCGGAGATTGGGAGGTCATCGAAGGCCGGAAGTTCACGGGCTGGGTCCTTACCGAACGACCGGACGAACTCATTCCGGACCTCCAGCTGAAGGACGGACGCCACATCACCTTCCTTGACGCGCTGCCAGTCTTCGCTGAGGAGGCCGCGTTCCGGCACGGTAACCGCGCAGATGATCTGCTCGGAATGTGGGAGGAATGGGAAGTGAAGTCAGCGGACCTGGACCGGGAGTTGCATCCAAGCCTGAAGAAACCGCGAAAGACGTCCTGGCTGCGGTCTGCCCTGAAGTTGAAACGGCAATGACAGGGTGATTGGCCGCCACCCCCACCCATTCTCTGCAAGAAGGGTTTTCGCGCTGCCGGGGCCAAGGGTCAGATATCGAGTAGTCGACGTTTGGCGATCACAAATTCTTCTGCGGTGAGAGCACCCTGGGAATAAAGGTTTGCTATGAGGGCAAGATCAGCCGCTAGGGTTTCCTTCCCGGTTACCTTACATTGCGCTCTTGATGTGATGCTTTCCTACC
Source organism: Pseudarthrobacter sp. R1 (assembly GCF_024494415.1). Classification (NCBI taxonomy): domain Bacteria; kingdom Bacillati; phylum Actinomycetota; class Actinomycetes; order Micrococcales; family Micrococcaceae; genus Pseudarthrobacter; species Pseudarthrobacter sp. R1. Next base: position 507,191 of record NZ_JAMKFI010000007.1, read on the forward strand.
CTGGCAGGCCCGGACAGTGGCTTCGCCTTGTTCTTGGCCGCGACGTACATAACGAGCACTATGGCGCCGAGAACTGCTATCGCGATTCCCAGGGGCATGGACAGATAGGAATTTGAAGCGGTTCCTATGACCGCGATTGCTACTCCGGTACCAGCTAATCCGACGCCGGTTACCCAACGTACTGTCTCACGGAGGGGGTGCTTCCCCTTGAACTCAAACAGATACCCGCCAGCCTCGCTCGGAACCGTGTGTTCGTTCATGTGTTGAAGAATAGCCCCGCAACTATTCATTGAAAATCCCAATTTCCGGGAGCTTTCATGACCGAATTTCCCAACAGGGTCTTCCACAGGAGGCTTCGGCCACAGCGAATCTGACGCCTGTCCAAAGTTCCCGAAACGGACCCGGGTCAGTCTTGTTTCAGTTGTTCGGCGAGCATCACCAGGATTCCGCTCGGACCGCGGAGGTACGTGAGTTTATAGACATCGCCGTAGGCTGCCACGCCACGCAGCGGATGACATCCGTGCTTTGCAGCTACTTCAAGTGCCTTGTCGATGTCGTCGACCGAGAAGGCCACACGATGCATGCCGATATCGTTGGGACGGGTTGGCTCCTGCTCGATCGCCTTGGGGTGGATGTATTCGAAAAGCTCAAGTCGACCGTAGCCGTCCGGGGTCTGGAGCATCGCAATGTTGGCGTGGTTGCCATCAAGTCCGACGGCGGTGTCAGTCCACTCCCCGCTGACCGTGTCACGGCCCACGACCGTAAGCCCGAGGTCGGTGAAAAAGGCGATTGCTGCTTCGAGGTCGCGAACAGCGATACCGACATTCTCAAGTTTGATGGCCATGTGTCGAAACCTACCAAGGCCCATCGATTACCTCCAGTGACGAGCGGGATCTGATTAAACAAGCCCCGCGAGCCAGCTTAGAGGCGAGCGAGGCCCGGGGCTTGCCAGTGCCACTGCCCGTCGCGGACTGCCCGCCACCGTATAATCTGAGCATGCTGATTACGCGCCGCAAACGAGGCTCCCACGCCCAGCTGTCCATCCTTGCGCAGTGCGGGAGCGGTCTGTGAGCGGCGGTCTCGTCGCCCTGCTGGACGACGTCGCAGCCCTGGCCCGCATAGCCGCCGCCTCAGTGGACGACGTCGCTGCCGGGGCCGCCAAGGCGGGGGCCAAGGCCGCCGGCGTGGTGATCGACGACGCCGCCGTCACTCCGCAGTACGTCTCCGGGGCGGACCCGTCCCGCGAACTGCCGATGATCAAGAAGATCTTCTGGGGATCGCTCCGGAACAAGCTGTTGATCATCTTGCCGGCACTGTTGCTGGTCAGCGCCTTCGTCCCCTGGGCCATCCCGTTCATCCTCATGCTGGGGGGCACCTACCTTTGCTACGAGGGCGCCGAAAAGGTCTGGCACAAGCTCCGCGGCCACCACACCGCGGAGGAAGATGCGCCGGCGGTTGAACGCGGCCCCGAGGCCGAGGCCAAGGTCATCAAGGGTGCGATCACCACGGACTTCATCCTTTCCTGCGAGATCATGGTCATCGCCATGAACGAGGTGGCCGCAGATTCCTTGCTGTCCCGGGCAATTATCCTGGTGGTCGTGGCCCTGGTGATCACCGTGCTCGTATACGGTGCCGTCGGACTGATCGTCAAGATGGACGACATCGGCCTGCACCTTGCCGCTAAAGATTCAGCGGGCGCCAAGCGCTTCGGCGAACTGCTGGTCAGGGGGATGCCCGCCGTGCTGGCCGCGATCACCTTCATCGGAACCATCGCCATGCTGTGGGTCGGCGGCCATATCATGCTGCAGGGGGCCTACGACCTCGGCTGGCATGGCCCGTATGACCTGGTCCGTGTCCTCGAGCACCCCTTCGCCGGGATCGCAGTGGTTGGCAGCTTCCTGGCCTGGCTCGTTAACACCTTGTGCTCAGCCGTTATCGGGCTCGTGTGGGGCATCGTCGTCATGGCAATCGTGCATCCGCTGCTCAAAGCGCTGCCGTTCGGCAAAAAGAAGGGCAGCCACGAGGAGGGCGACGTCCGCGCTGAACTCGCCGGCTACCGGCCGACGAAACGCAACGCCGATCCCTCCTCCTAGCTCACACGCAATGGGGGAAGCCAAGGGGGCACGACCATCGGTCTACATGGACCGCTCGGGGGCGGAACTGAGACTGGACAGGGCCCCCAAACCCTTCCCAGCTTTGACGAAGCCCCCCCGACCGTGAGTGTGGCCCCTCAGGCGGGGGCTTGTGGACCATCGCCGTCTGTCGCAGAGCCTCGGCCTCGGCCGGCGGGATGCTGTGCTGTGCGAACGTCGGAGTCCCCACCGGCTGCTGCCCGCATTTAGCGCGATGCGCGGAAGGCGTTGGCTGCGGCAACTACTTCCAACAGGAGGATCAGGGCGGCGATCTGCTGCCACTCGCCGTCGAATACGACATTCTCTGCCCTCAATGAACCGCGGACAAGCAAGAGTATGGAGGAGCGGCGCTGTACCGCTGGATAGTTCAGTTGAATGGGCATCGGTGCATTAAGGCGTGATTGTGAGTGCCTTCACCGGTTCTGCACACGAGGCACGCTCGAGGTTCACATGTCCTCCTGCACGGTTGTTTCTGCCGGTGTCGTCGCACCAGTCGATATAGTGCGGCATTGCAGTTACCGTCGCTTGGCCAACCGCTATTTCTGCAGGGACTGTGAACGTGTACGTGAATTCACCGGAATCCGTCATTGGAGCCGTTGCGTTGATGACTTGATTGCCGCGTTCATCGGTGACACTCACTTGAATCCGGGCATTGCCACCGTACCGCGGGTTACAGTCCGTTGCGGGTGCTGCGACTGTCACTTTCTCGCCCGGCCTCGCGCTTGTTGGACTCACCGAATAGGAAGGCGGAAGGCAAGGCGGCCCACCGCCGGTTGCCTCATCAGGGAAGCGTGAGGAGCAGGCGCCTGCAGGGGCTATCAGGGCAGCACCAAACACAATGGCGAAGAACAACTGCCCCGGCTTCACCCCTGGGGGAAGCCTGCCAGGGAGCTTCATGTACACATTGTTGTCCCGCATGCACGGCACAGACCGAAAAGCGGGAAATCCGTCGCCGGATCGTTACGGCTGTGCGAAGGCCAGCCCGAAAGCGTCCCCACGTCGAATACTGTGGGGCGGGTGACGGGCGAGCAAACAACGACAGAATCCGGCTGGGTGACCGTACCAAATGCCAAAATTTATTGGGAAGCAACGGGCGTACCTGCTGGCATTCCAGTCCTTTACCTTCACGGCGGCCCTGGGGGTTCCCTTGGTCGAGGCGGTTACCGTCAACGCCACGACCACAACCGATTCCGCATCATCGGATTGGACCAGCGCGGTTGTGGCAAGAGCAGACCCGCTGCGCAGGACGACCTTGACCACTTGTCCGAGAACACGACCCAAACTCTGATCGAAGACATTGAGGCTGTCAGGGAGCACCTGGGCATAGAGAAGTGGATCCTCACCGGTGTTTCCTGGGGCAGCACGCTTGCCCTCGCCTATGCCTTGGAACATCCGGGTCGGGTGTTGGGTATCGCTTTGGTGGCGGTGACAACAAGCAGCCGGGAAGAGATCCAATGGATTACAGAGGATGTGGGACGGATCTTTCCTGAAGCTTGGGCCGACTTTGCGGAAGCTGCCAAGGCCGTCCCGGGTGAACGAGTGGTCGAGGCATACGCCCGCCGGCTGGCCGGCCAGGATCGCGACGACGCCCGCCTGGCTGCCCTGGCCTGGGACCGTTGGGAGTCCACACACATATCTTTGGACCCCAGCTGGCTTCCCGGCCCCCTCTTTGAAGACGAGCGGGAACGTATTACGTTCGCACTTCTGGTGACCCACTACTGGGCCAGGGACGGGTTTCTCGTCGACGGACGGGAGATTCTCCCGCGGATTCACGAGCTCAACGGCATCGCCGGCTACCTAATTCATGGCAGGCGGGACATCAGCGGCCCCGTCGTCACCGCCTGGCAGGTGCACCGCCGTTGGGAATCAAGCCGCCTCGTCGTCATTGAGGATGAGGGGCATGGCGGCCCTTCGTCCATGGCGGCACTGACGCGGGCAGTCGAAGATATCGCGGCCAAACCGGCAGCAGCCCACGGGGCGCGAAGCCATGATCAGGCCTAGGCTCCCGGCAGCACCAGCAGGTAACCGGCCGGCAGGTCGGTGCTCCAGCGCCGCGGCTCGCGGATCACGAATTGCGTCGCCAGCTGCTCAGGGGTGAGCAGGCTGTTGGGCTCAGGCGACGGGCCCCACTGCCCGCTGCCGTGCGGGTAGAGCGGATCCAGGACGCGGATGCCCGTCACGGAGAACTCCGGGAACTGCTTCGGATCGCCAATGGACTCGAAACCACTCATCACCCACGCGTGGCGACCGCTCCACATGACCAGCCCTACCGGCCGGCCGGTGTCAGCGATGGCGCGGGCCGCCGTCTGCAGCGCGTCCTCATAATCGGGGACGCTGACAACGGAGTACGGTCCCATCCCAACTTCGGTAAGGACCTGCGCCCAGCCCAAGGGATTGGCGCCGTTGAACGAGTTGGACGATCGAGCGCGGGCCATCTCCCAGAGTTCGCCCTGGTGGGTAGGGTCGCCCCACGTGCCGCCGCCGGTGTCGTCCATCAGGTTGTGCGCGATCTGGATGCTTGCGGCTACACACCATTCGAAGGTGTACTGCGGCACGAAGTCCCCCTCCTGATAGAGGTTGAGGGCGAACGGCTGGGGCACAGGGGGTGGCGCCGGGACCGCCGTCGCAGTGGGGGTTGGGGTGGCCGTCACCTGAGGCGGGAGGGCGACATCGACGGCGGCTGAAGGTGCCGAGGACGCCGGGACCGGGCGGTCGGTATCGGCGTCATCGAGGCCGATCGCGGGCACACAACCCGCGAGGAAGGCCGCCAAGGCGAGGAGCCAGGCGAGAAGACGGGTTCGGGCACCGATCATGATTTGTCCAGTTTAGCGCGGCGCGTCAGGGCTGGGCAGGGGAGGGCGATGGTCCTCAGAACGCGTAGCGGATCCGGCAGTATGGCGCGATCTCCTCAATGAGCGCCGTCAGCTGCTGCACATAGCGTCCTTTCGTTCCTGAACGGTAGCGGACGTTGGTGAAGCCGTTGGAGGAAATCTTCGCTTCCTGCAGGTCCGGACGCCACAGCACGTTCTCGGCCTGCGGATGCCACCCCAGGTTGACCTCGTGGAGCCGCTCGTTGTGGGTCAGGAAGATGACTTCCGCCGCGAGCTGCGCTTTTGCGGCATCTGTCAGGGTGGCATCGAGCTGGCGCAGCAGGTCCTCCCAATCACTGAGCCAGGTGTCGGTAATAATGACGGGGGAAAAGTTCACGTGCACCTCGTACCCGGCATCAACGAAGTCGTTGATTGCAGCCATGCGTTCAGCCACCGGTGAGGTCCGGACGTCCACCGACTTCGCCAGGTCAGCGGGCATAAGGGAGAAACGGATCCTCGTATGGCCGCCGTGGTCCCAGCCGAGCATCGCCGGGTTCACGTACTTGGTGGCAAAGGACAGCTTGGCTGTGGGCAGGCCGCTGAAAAGCCTGACGAGATCCTCCACGTTGTCACTGATCAGCGCGTCGACGGAGCAGTCACTGTTTTCACCGATGTCGTAGACCCACAGTTCCGGGTCGCACTGGTTGGGCTCCAGCTTCATGCCCTGCCGTGTGGCGTGCCGTTCAAGTGCCCCCGCAATCTGGTCGATGTTCGCAAACACGGTCACGGGGTTGCTGTAGCCCTTGTGCCGGGGCACGTAGCAGTAGGCGCATGCCATGGCGCAGCCGTTCGCGGTGGAGGGGGCAATGAAATCCGCGGACCGGCCGTTCGGCTTGACGGTCAGCGCCTTCTTGACGCCGAGGACCAGCGCCTCGGTCTTGATGCGGGACCAGCGCGGCACGTTCGTTTCATCGCCGTGCACCTCTGGGATGTTCCAGTGGTTTTCCACCAGCACGACGTCGGCGTCCGGCCAGCGTTCGACGATCTCCTTGCCCCGGGGCAGCTCCAGGGCAGCAGGCTGCGCATAGATGCGCCGGATCTGCAGCAGCCGGTTGAATTCCATGACTCCATTCTCCCAAGGTGCCAAAGATGCCGCGGCTGATTAAGCCCACGGCATCTTGCGCTGGCGGCGAACCGCTACCTCCCTGGGTCTCGGCTTAGCCTTCAGTTCCGCAATGGCGGCCGTCCGCTACTCAGCGGACGGCCGCTTGCGTTGCTGTTTGGTTGTTGACCGCAGCTTCTTGGCGACGAGGCGGCGGCGGTCAGAACCGCGGGTTGGTTTGGTTGCCCGGCGGCCGGGTGCAGCAGGAGCAAGGCCCCCTGCCACAAGGCCTGCGAGCTTGGCCAGGGCGATCTCGCGGTTGCGCAGCTGCGAGCGCCGCTCGGAAGCGGTCACCGTGACTACGCCGCCGATGAGGCGTGGTCCGAGACGCGTCAGCAGGATCAGCCGTTGGTTGTCTGAAAGAGCCGATGATTCCCTGACGTTCCACGAGAGTTCGACGCGGCTGTCCGAGGTGTTGACGTGCTGACCGCCTGGGCCGGACGAGCGCGAAAACCGCCAATCGAGTTCAGACGCGGGAATCGTCAGCCCGGGCAGCACCTCCAGTTCCATGCAACCAGCGTTACATGGATCCGGAACCTCTAAGTGGCGGTCTCGGTGACCGTGCGTGTCGCCAGGACCTGCCCCGTGACCCAGTGCAGGAAGTCAACCGCGATGGTGTACCGCCCCGCAGCCGGCGGGCGCAGCAGGAAGTCAAACTTCTCGGCCGCACCCGACTTGAGGATGCTGGTGACCAGCGACTGGCCAGCCAGCGCGGGCTGAACCGCCGGACCGTCCGGGTTGGGGTGTTCCAGAAGGGGCGGCCATCGTGGGCGATTAGTTCAGCAATCTCAGCCGGATTGCCCGCAGCGTCGAGAAACCGCGTAAGGGTGGGAAAGTAGTCCACATTCACCATCCGGACGAGGGTGGGCGCGACGCCGGCCCTGGGGACGTTCGCACTCATCGCGCTGATCGCCCATATTCTGTCCCCTCTGGGCCGGGTGGGGGACCGTGCCCCCGAGGAGAACAAAGTGTTTGGGGTCGAAGCGGTTGAGGCCCGCGTCGTCCCCGGACAACACGGCCGCGTGGTTCAGCTCGTGCCACCGCGGGTCAATCGAATAGGGCGCAATCAACGTCTCGGTGGCGGTGTCGTACAGCGGGGCGTCCGTCGAGTGGCGGCGGGTTCCTTTCGGCGGGGCTGTGGTGAAGACCCGCGGGCCCATGAACAGGGACGGATTGACGTCCGACAAGGTGGTGCGGCGCTCGCCGAAGCCCCGGTGGTAGACCAGGGAGCCATCCAGCATCGGCACATATCCCTCATTGATATGGAAGTCCAAGATGCTCATGACCGAACCCCATTCGTGGTGAGGGACGGGAGTGCCAGCCGGAAGGTCCGGTCCTGCTGCTCGTCCGAGTACTCCAGCTCCAGTTTTGGCGACTCACGCGGCGCCAGGTAACTGATCAGTAGGTGCTCCGAGGAGTGCGGTGCTATCGGCCCGGGGTTGCGGTCGGAATCCCGCGGTGTGACTGTCACCGCCGATGAACCCAGCTTTAGCCGAAGCTGGCCCGGGCTGAAAAGCACCGGCACCGCCCCGGCATTCTGAAGTTGCACCTCGAGCAGTACGACGTCGGCCCAGGTGAGGTTCAGCGGTTCCGGCCCCGCTGCGTCTCCCAACGTCCCGTCGTCGTGGCCGTGAACGTCAGGGCTGGGCTGTTCCGTAGTGCTGACACGCCGAATCCGCATACCGCCTCCGGTGCCGCCGCCGGCATTCAGTCGCGAGGCAGCGGCCGCCAAGGTCTTAAAAGCTGGTTGTCCCTGGGCATCGAGCCGCGCGAGGCGTCCGGCCCGGACAATTGCCAGGGACCCAAATGCCGTCGCCACGCTCGTGGTTGTGTTCTCCCGGTTTCGCCCGGCAACTCCGTAGGTACCGCCGGCCAGCAGCAGGAAAGCGCCACCACTCAGCACCAATCCGAACTGGCGGCGACTTAGGCTTCGACTAGAGAAATGGCCCGGTTGAGAATTCACGTCGTCTCCCTGTATTTGCGGATTGCGATCATCCTGCTGGCAACCACCTGCAGAAACCTTGGGGGCAGCTAGGAGGGTGCCTCGACGTGGTTCAGCAGGAGATTGCCCCAACGTCGTTGAGGTCACCCGTTTGGGTCCAAAAGCACTGGTGCAACCGGTGCCCTGGCTGCCACGCTGAGTCATGAATACTACTGACCAGCCGTCCCCAGAGCGGGCCGGGCAGCCCCGCCAACTGCACACCGAACGGGTTCGGTCCATCGCCCAGGAAGCTGCTTCCGCCGCGAACATCCCCGGAATTTCCATCGCCGTGGCCACACCGGACGAGGTCCGTTACGCCGGCGCCGTTGGATACGCCGATCTCGCAAGACGGCCGCCACTGGACGCCCGGTGCAGGAATGCGTACAGGACCTGGTGCTCGACCCGCTGGGCATGACCGAAACAGGATACGGCTATAACAGCGCGGCTCCCCGTGCTGTGGGATATGTGCGCATGGCGCCTCTCCTTCGGCCGGGACAGGGCGACATCGAGGAGATGCGGACTATCCACGCCTTCGGCAAGCGATTCGACCACGGCATCGGCTGGTTCCGCAAGCCGGCGGATGCCGCGCACAGCCCTGGATTCGTCGAACACTACGGGACCGGTGGTGGCTTCTGGAACGCCATGCGCATTTACCCTGAGGACCGGCTGGCCCTGGTTGCCATGGCCAAAACAACTGCCGCCTGGGATGTCGACCGCCTCTTCACCCAGCTCAAGGGCCTGCCCTGGGCATGAGCAGTTTCGGTTCGCGCAGCTAAAGACCGCGAGTGGGCACACCGGCCAGGTGACGGTTCCGTGCCTCGATGAGCTTCCGGAGGTAGCGGGCCAGGACCAGTCTTTCGATAACGCGACCTACCAGTCCAAAGGGAGCCTCGAACTCGATCCGGTCCACCATCGTGGTTCCGGCAGGATCTTCCCTGAATTCGTGCACGTGCCGGAACCGCCGAAACGGTCCGCGAACCTGCTCATCCACAAAATAATGGGGTGACTGCAGCTCGGTGATCCGGCTTGTCATCCTTAGCGGAAGGCCGAAATGCCAGGCCCGCCACGTTACCTCGTCGCCCAGCGAGATGAGGCCGGACGTCACACCGGCAATTGCTTCCTCACGGGACTCCGCCATCGATTCCTTATGGGCGTCGACGCTCCGGGCGAGGTCAAACAGCTCCAGCCTGGGCATGCTTGTCCGCGTTGTGCACTCAAAGTAGACGGCCATTGTCAGAGTATTGCAGTTCTTGGTTTCCCTGCCCGACATGGTGCAGGCGTAAACGCGATCGCGCCCGGCAGCTGGAACCGTACAGCCTCCACCCGTCCTGCGGTTCTACTGCGCAGGTGCGGACGGTAGACTTGGATGGGCCGTTCTGTCGGCCATTGCCGCCCACGCCCACCACAGACGCTCTGGGCTGCGGCTTATCCCTCTGTGAAAGGCTTTACCTGCTGTGATTACTGTCCAGGATCTTGAACTGCGTGCCGGCGCCCGGCTCCTGATGGACCAGGTGAGCTTCCGCATCGACAAGGGAGACAAAATCGGCCTGGTGGGCCGCAACGGCGCCGGGAAGACCACGCTGACACGGGTTCTCGCAGGGGAGGGGCTCCCTGCAGCCGGCAAAGTCACCCGCACCGGCGAGATCGGCTACCTGCCCCAGGATCCCCGCACCCCGGACATGGAGCAGCTCGCACGGGACCGGATCCTGTCCGTCCGCGGCCTGGACATCGCCGTCGGCAAGCTCCGCCTGGCCCATGAAGAGATGGCGAGCGAAGACGCAGCTGTCCAGCGCAAGGCCATGAACCGGTATGACCGGCTTGAGTCCGAGTTCCTGGCGGCGGGCGGCTATGTAGCCGAAGCCGAGGCGGCGGCAATCTGCTCCAACCTCGCGCTGCCGGACCGTCTCCTGAACCAGCCGCTCAAGACCCTTTCCGGTGGCCAGCGGCGCCGCGTGGAGCTCGCCCGGATTCTTTACTCGGATGCCGAGACCATGCTCCTCGATGAGCCCACCAACCACCTTGACGCCGATTCCATCGCCTGGCTTCGCGACTTCCTGAAAAACCACCAGGGCGGACTGATCGTGATCAGCCACGACACCGAACTGCTCGAAGCCACCGTCAACAAGGTTTTCCTACTCGATGCCAACCGCGCCCAGATCGACTTCTACAACATGGACTGGAAGCGCTACCTCACCCAGCGCGAAACCGACGAGCGTGCCCGGAAGCGGGAACGTGCCAACGCGGAGAAAAAGGCCCAGGTCCTCTTTGACCAGGCCAACAAGATGCGGGCCAAGGCCACCAAGGCCGTCGCGGCGCAAAACATGGCCAAGCGCGCCGAGCGCCTGCTGAGCGGGCTGGAGGCCGTCCGCGAACAGGACCGCGTGGCAGCCTTGCGCTTCCCCGACCCGTCGCCCTGCGGCAGGACTCCGCTGACAGCCGAAGGCCTTAGCAAGTCTTACGGTTCACTGGAGATCTTCACCGACGTGGACCTTGCCATCGACCGCGGCTCAAAGGTTGTTATCCTCGGCCTCAACGGCGCGGGGAAGACTACTCTCCTGCGCATGTTGGCCGGCGTGGACAAGCCCGACACTGGTGACGTCATCGCCGGGCACGGCCTCAAGGTGGGCTACTACGCCCAGGAACATGAGACTCTCGACGTCGACCGCACCGTCCTGGAAAACATGCGGTCCGCTGCTCCCGACATGAAGGACGCAGAGGTGCGCGGCATCCTGGGCTCCTTCCTGTTCTCCGGGGACGACGTCGACAAGCCCGCCGGCGTCCTCTCCGGCGGCGAGAAGACGCGCCTGGCCCTGGCCACCATCGTGGCCTCCAGCGCCAACGTCTTGCTCCTGGACGAGCCCACCAACAACCTCGACCCCGCCAGCCGCGCCGAGATCCTGGGCGCCCTCAAGAACTACAGCGGCGCCGTCGTCCTGGTGAGCCACGACGAAGGGGCGGTCGAAGCCCTCAACCCCGAGCGCGTCGTCCTGCTGCCCGACGGCGTCGAGGACCACTGGAACGAAGACTACCTGGACCTGATAACCCTGGCGTAAGCCTGCCCTTCCCGGTTGGCTCCGCTACGCGACGCAGGCGATTTCCCGCGTGCTGGCTCCTTCGTCGCCTCTGACGCACGCTACATAAATCACCTACGCCGCTTCGCTCGTGCCTCTGGAGCCTTACGCTTCAACGCACCTTCAGTTCCAGCGCTTCGGTTATTTCTTGAAGTTGCCGGTAGGTTATGCTGAACATTGAGTTGTGGTAGGACCGGATGCGATGCTACCTGCGAGCGCCTGGACCGCCGTCGTCCTTGCATGTTGCGAAGCGAACGGAACTACGCACGCGGAGGCAGCTGACGACGCAGAACCGCGGGGGGTCTTCAGTAGCCCTGGGCGTCCAGGAGGGCGTCTTCCTCTTCTTCCGAGGTCGCGTGCTTGCGTTTGCGTGGTGCGGAAGGACGGCGGGTAGCGGCAGTCGCTGAATGGGCTGGCCGCCCAAACTCCTCGTCGTCGTCTTCGGCGTCGATCGCTGCGTTGCGGGCCTGCTGGCGGGCCGCGTAGCCGAAGCCGACAAACATCAGCACGCCGAATGCGAACCACTGCAACGAGTAAGACAAGTGCGTGCCCTCCTCGGTGGACGGCTTCGGGAACGGCAATGGCATCTCGGCGGCAGGCGGAGTCTCGGAGGCGAGCTGGCCGTACGCCCCGGTGAGCAGTGGATGCTCGAGCTCGGCCGCGTAGGCGGCGAGGTCGATGGAAGCCAGCTGGCCTTCCGGCGCACCACGCTGCAGTTCCGGCTCCGGATGCTTCAAACGCACGACGGCGGTCACCTCACCTGCAGGAGGTTCGGGCACCGAATCAGGGCTGCCCGGATTCTTGTTGCCGATGGGCAGCCATCCGCGGTCAACCACTACGGTTTCGCCGGTGGTGAGGCGGAACGGGACAACCACCTCATAGCCCGGCTGGCCGTTCAGCGGCCGGTTCCGGACGATGCGCTGCTCATCGGCGAGGTACGAGCCTTTCAGCTCCACCTGCGTCCACTCCATGGCAGGGTCCAGCCTGTTGCTGAACTGTTCCTTGGCCTTCGAAAAGGGGATGGGCGTGGCCGAGTAGTTGGTCACCACACGGTTGATCTCCGCCAGGGCCTCCGCGCGCCGGTCCATCTGCCAGCGACCCAGGAAAACGCAGGCGGACGCAAAGATGGCAGCCAGCAGGAGATAACCCAGCCACTTGCTGGAGAAGAGGAAACGGTACATTCAGCTGTCCTGCTCCAGGGCAACGGACACGCGGTAATCCGCCAGCGGCAGAGTTTCCTTCCACAGCCCGCGGGTCTGGAGGTAATCCTCCAGCCAGTCCCGGTGGTCTGCACAAGCCAGCCAGGTCTTGCGGCGCTCGGGGGAGTGGATCTTGGGGTTGTTCCACTGGAGCTGCCAGGATGCCTGGGCCCGGCACGCCTTCCGCGAGCAGATGGCAGCGGCTTCCGCCATGGTGGGATCGGTTCCCGCTGCGAAGTCAAAAATACTCATGATGCCCTTCGCTCCTGCCCGTATGGTGTGTCGTCGTCGTCATCAATCAACTCGCCCTGCAGGACCTCGCTGCCGTGCCCATCATCCGGGGTGGGAGCGGGCGGGCTCTCAATCTCGGCCAGCGGCGCAGAATCCAGCAGCAGGTCGCTGTGGCCCTCGGCCTTGTCGTTGCCATTGGCTATAACAACCGCAATCCAGGGCAGGAACACTGCTCCGGCAACCATAACGATCTTAAGCCAGCCGTCCACCACGAAGATCAGGATCAGGCACACCATGCGGATTCCCATGGCCAGCGCGTATTTGACCATGCGCTGGTGCATGTCCTCGGAATGGGCTCCCGCGGCATCTGTAATGCTGTGGACTTCCGAATCGCCGGAGAACCGCTCGGGTTCTCCAGGCGCGGATTGTCCCGCATGGTTTTCAAGGGTCACGGTGATTGATCACGCTCCAAAGGCTTAGGTCAATTCTCTCATCAACGGCAGTGGCACCCAAACCAGGCCCGGGGCTGACGCTAAGATCGAAGTCAGCCAAATCACCCCTCTTCTAAAGTGGCCTATTGCCGCAGAAATCCGGAGCCTTTTTCATGACTGAAGCAGCCACCGCCCCCCGCAGCGTCCTCATCACGGGCGGCAACCGCGGCATCGGCCTGGCCATCGCCGAAGCGTTCCTGGCCAACGGGGACAAGGTGGCCGTGACCTACCGCAGCGAGTCCAAGCTGCCGGAGGGAATCCTGGGTGTGAAGGCCGACGTCACCGATGAAGCCTCCGTGGATGCAGCCTTCAAGGAAGTGGAAGCAGCCCATGGGCCGGTGGAAGTCCTCGTGGCGAACGCCGGCATCACCAAGGACACCCTGCTGCTGCGCATGAGCGAAGACGACTTCACCTCCGTTATCGACACCAACCTGACTGGTGCGTTCCGGGTCATCAAGCGTGCCTCCAAGGGCATGATCCGCCTGCGCAAGGGCCGCGTGGTCCTGATCTCTTCGGTGTCCGGCCTGTATGGCGCCCCCGGCCAGATCAACTACTCCGCTTCGAAGGCCGGCCTGGTGGGCATCGCCCGTTCCCTGACCCGCGAACTGGGTTCACGCGGCATCACGGCCAATGTAGTGGCCCCCGGCTTCATCAACACGGACATGACCGCTGAACTGCCTGAAGCCACCCAGAAGGACTACCTGTCCAGCATCCCGGCAGGCCGTTTTGCCGAGGCCACAGAGGTTGCCAACGTGGTCCGCTGGATCTCCAGCGATGAAGCCGCCTACATCTCGGGCGCTGTCATTCCCGTGGACGGCGGCCTGGGCATGGGCCACTGACCCGGTAGCGGCAAACAGCATCATCACCCGGCGGCAGCGAACGCCTCCGCCAGCCAATCTGCCACCTCGCCATCGACCTCGTCCACGCCGTTTAGTTCCAGGTGGTGCATCCAGACACCAGGGGACGGATGGATGATCTCCTTGAACCGGCCGGATTCCAGGCGCCGTGGCAGGGCGATGGACAGCACTGCCTGAACGTTGGTCTTCAGGTATCGGCGCGGGTTCCAGACATAGGCGAACCCGCGCCGGTTCCGAAAAGCCACCTGGCTGGTGGTGGTCCGCACCGTGGCCTCATGAGCTATGACGCGTTGGACGGCCGCGCAGATCTGCAGCCCTTCCGGAGAACCCTTGAACACCTGCTCCGGAGTGGACGCGGCACCGGACGCGCCCGCCTGCTTTTCCATAGGGCGAGCCTACGCCGGGTCACTCTGTGGGGAGGCCCGTTGGCCTGTCCCGGCGCCCGGGCGTTCCGCCCAACTAGCCGTCGCCACCTTCTTTGTGGGGGTCGCACAAGCGGATCGGCAGGGGCCGCTGGCATGATGGACTGCAGACCTTCAGCGATTTAGACGTTTCGAACAAAGGGAGCTCGTATGGGACTGCTGGACAACAAGACCGCCATCGTCACCGGATCATCGCGCGGCATTGGGGCTGACGTAGCCAAGATCCTCGCCGGCCAGGGTGCCGCCGTCGTGGTTAATTACCGCCAGAAGGCGCCGCGCGCCAACAAGGTAGTGCAGGGAATTGAAGCCGCCGGTGGGCGTGCCGTGGCCGTGGGCGCGGACCTCACCACCCAGGAAGGCGTCCAGGCCCTGGCCTCCGCCGCCATGGAAAACTTCGGAACGCTGGACATCCTGGTGCTCAACGCCTCCGGCGGCATGGAAACCGGCATGGGCGAGGACTACGCGCTCAAACTGAACCGCGACGCCCAGGTCAACATGCTCAACGCAGCCGTGCCCCTGATGAAGGAAGGCTCGCGCGTGGTGTTCGTTACCAGCCACCAGGCCCACTTCATCAACACCGTGCCCACCATGGAGGCCTACGAGCCAGTGGCCCGCAGCAAGCGTGCCGGGGAAGACGCGCTGCGCGAACTCATCCCCAGCCTCGCCGAAAAGGGCATCACCCTGGTGGTTGTGTCCGGCGACATGATCGAGGGCACCGTCACCGCAACGCTCCTTGACCGCTCCACCCCCGGCGCAATCGAAGCGCGCCGGGCCGAAGCCGGAAAGCTCTACTCCGTGGAAGAGTTCGCGGAGGTGGTGGCCGGCATGGCTACCGCCGACGTCGAGTCCGGCCACACCGAATACGCGGGCGGAGCCGACTACTTCGGCAAGGGTGCCGGCCAGTCAAGCTAGGCCGCAGACGCCGGATAGGCCCACACCGTCAGGGAATCCTGATGGTGTGGGCCTATTGCACTTCAGCGGATTAGACGCCTGCCACGTGGCGCACGGCGTCGAGGTACGGCATGTTGACGGCGGCGTCTGCCACGGCGCGCACGGCAGGCTTAGCGTTGAACGCGACGCCGATCCCGGCGGCGCCGAGCATGTCAAGGTCGTTGGCGCCGTCGCCCACCGCCACGGTGTGTTCCATTGCGATACCCTCGGTGGCCGCCCATTCACGCAGGTACTTTTCCTTTGCCGCCCGGTCCACTACTGCGCCCAGCACCTTGCCGGTCAGGGCACCGTCCACGATCTCCAGCTCATTCGCCTGCCAGTAGTCCAGCCCCAGTTCAGCGGCTATCGGCTCCAGGATCTGGTTGAACCCGCCCGACACCACGGCCACCACATGGCCCGCGGCCTTGAACGCAGCCACGAGTTCGGCGGCCCCCTCGCTGAGTTTCACCTCTTCGCGGACGGAATGCACGACGTCGGCCGGCAGCCCCGCGAGCACCTGCACCCGGGCGTGGAGGCTCTGGGTGAAGTCCAGCTCGCCGCGCATGGCAGCTTCGGTGACAGCAGCCACCTCTTCTCGCTTCCCGGCGTAGGCGGCGAGGAGTTCGATGACCTCCTGCTGGATCAGGGTGGAATCCACGTCCATGATCAGGAGTTTCCGTTCGGCCCGGCGTAGGCCGTTGGGGACCAGCGCGGTGTCCAGTCCGGCGATCGACGCCTCGGCGACGGCGCGACGCAGCCCAGCGATCCCGGCCGCAGTGGCGTCCGGAAGTTGAAGTGCGGCCACGTGCACCTGGTACCGCTCGTCGCCACGGTCCGTTTCGGACAGCAGGGCAGCGCCTTGTCCGGTGAGGACGGACCGCAGCTGCTCCAGCCCGGTTGGGGTTACATTCAGGCCATAGCTGACGGCGGTCACGTTCGAAGTCATGCCTGCAATCTTAGTCAGCCGGGGAGGAGTCCCTTGAATTCATTGCGGCGGCTACCCGCCTGCCTTCCTGGCGACAATCGTGTAGGTACAGGGAACAAGATCACGCTCGGATTCCGGCCACGCGAATCCGTCTGCCACCTCAACCATGCGGGGTGAGAACTTCCACGGAAGAGTTTTATCCTCGCCCAGATGAAGAATCTGCAGACCCGCCGCGATGAGGGAGTTGATGATTTCCGACAAAGGATGTGCCCACTGATACGTCCGGGAGTGGGCCACCTTGCCGTCGCCGGCGTAGGTGGACTCGGCGTCCCATAGCTGCGCCTCGCCATTGCCGAAGTACGGATATCGAAGCTGCAGTCCGTCGGCATGTTCATCAATGGCGTAGAGGGCAGGGTGCCCGTCGCGGATGTAGAACGTTCCTCCGGGCCGCAGAAGCGCTGCTGCCTGCCCGGCCCAGCGGCTAAGGTCCGGCAGCCAGTTGATGGTTCCTATGCTGGTGTACACGAGGTCGAAATCACCATCGACGGCGTCACGGGCCTCAAGGACATCGGACTCGACCCACGTGGCGTCAAGGCCCAGGCGTTGTGCCAGGCCGGCGGCGGATGCCAGAGCACCTGGTGAGAAGTCCACACCGGTGACCCGGGCACCGGCCCGGGCCAGGGAAAGTGTGTCGGTGCCTATGTGGCACTGAAGATGACACACATCGAGGCCGGAGACAGTGCCGCCAGGGAGGAATGGCGCGAGTGCGGCCAGGTCCGTCCGGACCACGCCGGTGAGATGGTTCGGGTCGTCCAACTCGGTGATCGCGTATGCCTTCTCGTGCAGGGGAACCCGGTCTTCCCAATTGGCACGGTTGCTCGCACGCGCGGCATCCCAATCGATTCCAATCCGGCTGTTACTCACGTGGCGAGTATATGCAGAGGCAAGCGGGACCACCTGCTACCTCCCCAATGACAGACTGTCCCGATGGAGTGGAAGCGCGCGAAGGACTGGCTGATCGGTGCAACTGGAATGCTCCTCGTCCTGGGGGTCGCGGCTGCGGTCCTTTGGTTTGTAGTGAGCGAACCGGCCGCCGGGGAGGCAGGGCCTGTGCCGTCGCCGACAGCGGGCACCGGACGTATGCCGGGCGCAGAGCCTCCTGCCGGCCTGCGCGAGGACGAGGTGTGGCTGGCGGACCTTTCGCTGGATGCCGGGACAGTGGTGTCCGCGGGCTCAACGCTCCGGGACGTCCGGGTTGTGGGGCAGGACGTGACCACGGGACCGGAGGGGCCAGTCGCTTCCCGGCTCGTTGTAGACGCGACCGTGCCCTTCGAGGTTGTCGCCGGGGAGCTTGGCAACGGCACCGAGGTCCGCGCCGCTGACGGCGGCCAGGCCACGGTGCTTCGCACGGTCGAGGCCTTGGGCCGTAAACTGCGCGTGATAGCCACCGGCACGGTGGAGGTTGAGGCCGGCAGGCTCGTCGTCGAGCCACGCTCGATCGACTTCGGCGGGCCGGCTTTCCTCTCCGACGCCACCGCCGCCGTCGTGCGGGGGCTCGTAACCATAGAGCATGACATTGAGGGCCTGCCCGAAGGCCTCGTGCTCCAGGACGTCGCCGTTCAGGGGGACGGTTTCCGGGCCAACCTCCGGGGCGAAGACGTCCGGCTCGTCCGGTAACTTCACGCCTCCTGTCCGGCCGGGACACCGGTTATCAGTCAGCCTCTTTTTTGTCCTAGTGTCTACTCCTATGAGTGATGTTCTGGAATTGGCTTCCGTTAGCGTTGTCCGAGGTAAAAAGACCCTGCTGGACAAGATTGACTGGGAAGTTAACGAAGGCGAACGCTGGGTAATCCTCGGCCCCAACGGCGCCGGCAAAACCACTCTCCTCCAGATCGCAGCCGCCCGGATGCACCCGAGCAGCGGCAAAGCCGGAATCCTGGACGAAATCCTGGGCCGGGTGGACGTTTTTGAACTCCGCCCCCGCATTGGCCTTTCCTCTGCCGCCCTTGCCACCCAGATCCCTGAACACGAGAACGTCCTCAATGTTGTGGTCACCGCCGCTTACGGCGTCACCGGCCGCTGGCGGGAAGGATATGAGCGCGACGACGAGCGGCGGGCCTTCCGCCTGCTCAACGACTGGGGGATGGGCCCGCTCCTGAACAGGACCTTTGCCACACTGTCCGAGGGAGAGCGCAAGCGCGTCCAGATCGCCCGTGCACTGATGACTGATCCCGAGCTGCTGCTGCTCGATGAACCTGCCGCGGGCCTGGACCTCGGCGGCCGCGAGGAACTCGTCCACAAGCTTGGGGAACTCGCCCGTGACGAGGCAGCACCGGCGATGGTCCTGGTCACCCACCACCTTGAGGAAGTCCCGCCGGGCTTCACCCACGCCATGCTGATGCGTGACGGCGGAGTGGTTGCCGCTGGCCCCATCACGGACGTGCTGACGGCCGAACACCTCAGCACCACCTTCGGGCTGGACCTGGATGTGACCGTCAACGGCGGCCGGTACACCGCCGTCGCACGCCGCTAGGGCGGCACCGCAGCACCTTGGATCTTCTCAGCAGCATCTTTGTGTCCATCGCCGGCCTCTGGGCCGGCACCATCAACGCTGTGGTGGGCTCCGGAACACTGGTGACGTTCCCCGTCCTGATCGCCTTGGGCGTCACACCCGTTGTGGCCTCCATGAGCAACGCCATGGGCCTTGTTTTTGGCACCGCCGCCGGTGCCTTCGGTTACCGCCGGGAACTGAAAGGCCGCGGCCGCCAGCTGCTGCGGCTCCTTCCGGCGTCCCTCCTGGGCGGCATTTCCGGCGCCTGGCTGCTGCTGCACCTCCCCGAACAGGTCTTCCACTACGTCGCCCCGGTCCTCCTGGTCCTGGCCCTCCTGATGGTGGTGTTCCAGCCCCGGATGCAGGTCTGGGTCCGCAACCGCGAGGAGAATCCGGAGCACGCCGTACGGGACAAGCGCCACAGCGTTCTCCTGGTGGTCCTCGTCTACCTTGCCGGTGTTTACGGCGGCTACTTCGTGGCTGCCCAGGGAATCCTGCTCGTTGGTATCCTGGGCGTGTTCCTCACCGGCACCATCCAGAACGCCAACGCCATGAAGAACATCCTGGTGCTCGGCGTGAACCTGGTGGCAGCAATCTCCTACCTGCTGTTCGCGTTCGACCGGATCAACTGGCTGGTGGTGCTGCTGATCGCCATCAGCTCAAGCATCGGCGGCCTGCTGGGCGCCAAGGTGGGCCGCCGGCTTTCCCCGGCAGTGCTCCGCGGTGTGATCTTCGTCCTTGGCCTGGTGGCCCTCGGATTCATGATCGCGAATCTGCTGAAATAATCACCCGGTGACAATCCACTATCTCGAGTCCGCCGCGGACCCCCGCGTGACCGACTACACCCAGCTCACGGACGTGCACCTTCGCAAGCTTCGCGAACCGGCTGAGGGCATGTACATCGCTGAATCGTCCCGCGTGCTGCGACGTGCCCTCGCCGCAGGGCACCAGCCCCGGTCCTTCTTCCTCGCGGAAAAGTGGCTGGACGACCTCCAGGACATCCTCGGCGCCTACCCTCAGGTTCCCGCCTTCATCGGCAGTGCCGCCCTGCTGGAGGAGATCACCGGGTTCCACCTCCACCGCGGTGCCATGGCTGCCATGCAGCGCCCGGCGCCTGTCCCGTTGCCGGAACTGCTGGCCGGAGCACGGCGGGTGGCCGTCCTGGAGGACATCGTGGACCACACCAACGTGGGTGCCATTTTCCGCTCGGCCGCCGCCCTGGACATTGACGCTGTCCTTGTTTCGCCGCGCTGCGGCGACCCCCTCTACCGGCGAAGCGTCCGCGTGAGCATGGGCACTGTGTTCCAGGTGCCGTGGGCCCGCCTCACCAGCTGGCCGGAGGATCTCCACGTGCTCAAGGACCAGGGGTTCACCGTGGCCGCCCTGGAGCTGACGGAGGATGCGCAGGACGTGGACGCCGTCGCTGCGCAGAATCCGGAGCGGCTCGCCCTGGTACTGGGCACCGAGGGTGCCGGCATGAGCGCGGAGACGCTCGCCGCCGTCGACCTCGCCGTGAAGATCCCCATGCGCAACGGCGTGGATTCGCTGAACGTTGCAGCGGCATCGGCCGTTGCCTTCTGGGAGCTGCGCCCCCGGGATTAGGGGCCGGCAGGCGGTTCGCGGGCATCCCGGTTATCCGCTATTATTGATAGCTGGCTGCCCTGCGTCTTACGGCGCGGAATGCGGCCATCCCATTCATACCTGGCAGCTGGCAAAATCCAGTTGTGCGAACAAAGGTCCCATTATGAAGTCTGATACCCACCCGAAGTACGAAGCTGTTGTTTTCAACGACCTGGCTTCCGGCGTCAAGTTCCTGACCAAGTCCACCGTTTCTTCCTCGAAGACCATCGAGTGGGAAGACGGCAACACCTACCCGGTCATCGACGTCGAAATCTCCTCTGAGTCCCACCCGTTCTACACGGGCAAGCAGCGCATCATGGACTCCGCAGGCCGCGTCGAGCGCTTCAACGCTCGCTTCAAGGGCTTCGGCGGCAAGAAGTAATTCACTTCCCTCCAAGCTTCAAAGGGAAAGCCCGCACCGGCGACGGTGCGGGCTTTTCGCGTTAACGGCCGGCATCGTTTCAGGGGCCGGGCCGTTCTGGGGCAGGATGGAAGCATGACTGCCACGCCCGCTCCAGCTGCTGATTCCACGTCCCGCCGGCACGGTGAGTACAAAGTCCCCGGCGGCAAGCTCGTCGTGGTCGACCTCAACGTTGTGGATGGCCGGCTGGCCGACGTATCCGTCAGCGGGGACTTCTTCCTGGAACCCGACGAAGCGCTCCTGGACATCAACCGCGGGTTGACGGGGTTGCCGGACACGACGACGGCGGCCGAGCTTGCCGCCGCCGTCACGGCTTCGCTGCCGGAGGGCGCCGCCCTGTTCGGCTTCTCGGCCGACGCCGTGGCGATCGCTGTCCGCCGTGCCCTCGCCAAAGCCACCTCCTGGGCGGACCACCAGTGGAACCTCATCCCGCCCACTGTTCTGCCCACCGAAATCAATGTCGCGCTCGATGAGGTCCTCACCGAGGAGGTGGGCGACGGCCGCCGCAGCCCCACGCTCCGGTTCTGGGACTGGCAGGAGCCCTCAACGGTGATCGGCAGCTTCCAGTCGTACCGCAACGAGGTGGATCCCGACGGCGTGGCGAAGCACGGCATCAACGTTGTCCGCCGCATCAGCGGCGGGGGAGCGATGTTCATGGAGGCGGGCAACTGCATCACGTACTCGCTGTACCTGCCCCAGACGCTGGTGGACGGCCTTAGCTTCGCCGACTCGTACCCTTTCCTGGATGCCTGGGTCATGGCCGCGCTGGAGAAACTGGGCATCACCGCGTTCTATGTGCCGCTGAACGACATCGCCACGGACCAGGGCAAGATCGGCGGCGCGGCACAGAAGCGCCTGGCTAACGGCGGCATGCTGCACCACGTCACCATGAGCTACGACATCGACGCCGACAAGATGGTGGAAGTGCTCCGCATCGGCAAGGAAAAGCTCTCGGACAAGGGCACCCGCAGCGCCAAAAAACGGGTGGACCCGCTCCGCCGCCAGACCGGCCTGGCCAGAGCTGAGATCATCGCGGCCATGATGGAAGTCTTCACGGAGCGCTACGGCGCCACGCCCTCGGAACTGACCGAGGCGGAACTGGCCACGGCGCGGGAGCGGGTAGACACGAAGTTCGGCACCGACGACTGGCTCCACCGGGTTCCCTGAGCTTTTTACTGGACCTGTAACTGCAGCTGACCGCCGGGTTCGGTGCGCAGGGACTGCCCCTGCGCACCGAGCCGGAGCCTCACTGCGCAGGAACGCTCGACGACGGGGCCTTGACGACGGCGGCCTGTGCCGTCAGCGCCCGCAGCAGATGGCTGCGCTGCTCCACGATGATGCGGCGCAGTGCCCGGGGCGCCTCTGCGTTGTCTGCCAGCCACTGGTCAGTGCGCCGAATGACGGGATGCTCCGTTGGTTCCGCCCCGTCGGCCAGGTCCTGGGCCAGGGGGTACAGGCCACGGACAATCCTGCTCGCAATCTCGATGCTCCGCCCGTCCCAGACTGCGCGCAGGCACTCAAAGTACGGCTCCACGTAAGGTTCCAGCAGCTTCGCCGGGGAGGTCATGAACCCGGTGATGGTGGCGGTGAGCAGCTCGTTGGAGAGTTCAGTTCCTTGAACAGCCTTGTTCCACGCTTCTGCCTTGACGGCCGGGTCCGGCCGGGCAGCGAGGGCGGTGGCGTGGCCGGCGCGCCCTGAGGCCGTGGTGTCGCGGGCCAGCTCGGCGTCCAGCTCCGCCGCCGTCGCCTGGCCGTTCGCCGCCAGGGCGTGCCAGAGGTGCCACCGCAGCTCGGCATCCACTGCCAGGCCGGTCACCGGCGACGTACCGTCCAGCAGGCCCTTCAGGCGGGGCAGCATGGCGTCATCGTTCCTGCTGACGGTGGCGAGGGTCCTTGCCCAGGCCAACTGCTGGTCCGAGCCGGGCTGGGCGCGGTCCAGTTCTGCGGCAGCCGCTGCCAGGAACGAAGCCCGGACGGCTTCGCGGCCGGCTGCCGGTGTGTAACGTTCGACGGCGGTGCTTGCGTTGTCGAGGATGTTCAACAGGACGCCGATGCCCGGCTCAGCCGGCCCGAAGGCAGCCACAGCTTCGACGTACCGCGCGGCAGGACTTTCGCCGTCGCGGGCGGAGTTCCAGAGCGCCGTCCAGCACAGGGCACGGGCCATCGGGTCCACGATCCGGTCCAGTGCGGCCAGGGCCGTCGCCTCGGAGGCGGGGTCCAGCCGGACTTTGGCATACGTCAGGTCGTCGTCATTCACGAGCAGGAGCGCGGGCCGTGGCATAACGGAGGGCTGGGGGAGCCCGGTCCGTGCCCCCGCCACATCGGTTTCGATACTTCCGGTGCGCACCAGGGCGCCGTCGGCGTCGAAATCGTAGGAGCCCACGCGCAGGCGGTGCGGGCGCAATTCCTCGCGTCCGGTGACGGGATCGGTTGCCTCCTGGACGATCGCCACGCTGCCGAGCACGCCGTCGTCCGTCGAGTCTGCGGTGATGTCGAGGGACAGCCTGGAGATACCGGAGGTCTGCAGCCACTGCTGCGCCCAGCCGGCAAGGTCCCGCCCGGAAGAGGCACTGAGGGCTGCGAGCAGGTCAGCCAGGGAGGTGTTTCCGTACGCGTGCTTGCGGAAGTACTCGCGGGAGCCGGCGATGAACGCCTCGAACCCCACATAGGCCACGAGCTGCTTCAGCACCGATGCACCCTTGGCGTAGGTGATGCCGTCGAAGTTCTGCTTGGCGGCCTCCAGGTCCGGGATGTCCGCCACAATCGGGTGCGTGGTGGGCAACTGGTCCTGGATGTAAGCCCAGGCCTTGCGCTTGTTGGCGAAGTTCACCCAGGCGGTGTCCCAGTCCGTGGCCCGGTCCACGCCCAGGGTGCCCATATAGTCCGCGAACGATTCCTTGAGCCACAGGTCATCCCACCACTGCATGGTCACAAGGTCCCCGAACCACATGTGCGCCATCTCGTGCATCAGGGTGTTAGCTCTGGCCTGGTACTGGGCGTTGGTGGCCCGGGACGTGAAGACGTAGCTTTCCGTGAACGTCACCAGGCCGGGATTCTCCATGGCGCCGAGGTTGTATTCGGGCACAAAGGCCTGGTCGTACTTGCCCCAGGGGTAGGGGTAGTCGAAGAGCCGGTTGAAGAAGTCCAGGCCGTTCTTCGTGAGCCGGAACAGCTCGTCGGTGTCGAAGGAATCCGCCATCGAAGCCCGGCAGTACAGGGCGAGCGGCACGTCCAGGGACGTGCCGTCGTCGAGCGTTGCCTGCCAGCGGTCCTCCGCCTTGAAGTAGGGCCCCGCCAGCACCGTGGTGATGTAGGTGGACATGGGCTCGGTGGTGGCAAAGTCCCAGCACGCCGTGGACGGGTCGCCGGCAACGAGGGTCCGGCCCGCCTCCGCGCCGTTGGAGGCGACGTGCCAGCCGGCGGGAGCCGTCACGTGAAAGGTATAGGTGGCCTTAAGGTCGGGCTGTTCGAAGTTGGCAAAGACCCGGCGGGCGTCGGCGGGCTCGTACTGGGTGTAGAGGTAGCACTGGCCGTCGGCGGGATCCACGAACCGGTGCATGCCCTCGCCGGAGCGGCTGTAGAGGGCGGTTCCGGAGACGGTCACCTCGTTCCGGGCATGCAGGTTGTCCAGCCTGATCCTGGCACCGTACACCGCGTCCTCCACCCGGAGTTCCCGCCCGTTCAGGGACACGCTGTGGACCTCGCCGATGAAGTCCAGGAAAGTCGAGCTGCCGGGCTGTGCCGCCGAGAAGGTGATGACGCTGCGGCTCGGGTAGCCTGCCACGTCCGGGTCGCCGGCCCGGCGCACGTCCAGCGAAACGTCGTAGCTGGTGGTGCTGATCAGGGCTGAACGTTCGGCGGCTTCGTCACGCTGCAGATTCTCATTTGACACCCAGTTATCTAATCACGGGATGTATGACCAGGATCACCCGGCGATCAGCAGGGCCGCTGCGAGTCCCAGGAGGGCGATCAGGAGCCAGGATACGAGGGCCGCAAGGAGCGCACGGCCCCCGGTGTGGAGCAGCGTGCGCACACGTACGGCTGAGCCCAAACCGAACAGCGCGGCGCCGAGCAGGATGTCCTGCAGTGCTGCTCCGGCCTCGAGCCAGCCAGCCGGAAGCCAACCGGTGGAGCGCAGGCCCACCATGGCAATGAAGCCCAGGACAAACAGGGGAACTACCGGCGGCAGTTTCGCGTCCGTGCCCTCCGCGCCCGGGCCGGGATTGGCAAACAGCCGCTGGTGGGCACCCGCCAACGCCGCCACGGGTGCCAGCAGCAGCACCCGGGTGAGTTTGACGACGACGGCGATGCCCAGCGCCGCCGTCCCCGCGGTTTGCGCCGTGGCCACCACCTGGCCCACATCGTGCACCGAGGCGCCCGTCCAGGCGCCAAAAACAGGTGCGCTGAGCTGCAGTGGATGGACCAGGAGGGGCATAACCCCAATGGCGAGGGTCCCGCAGAGCGTCACCAGCGCCACCGGCAGGACGGTGTCCACGTGCCGGATGCGGCGGACGGCCGCCATCGCACCGATGGCGGACGCACCGCAGATCGAGAACCCTGTGGCCACCAGGAGCGAGGTCACCGGGGGCAGCCGGAACAGCCGGGAGATCAGGTAGGTCCCGCCGAAGCTCACCGCCACCACCCCCGCGATCAGCACCAGGGCCAGCCAACCCAGTCCCAGGACGTCCATAACGCTCACCTTCAGGCCCAGCAGGACAATCCCGCCGCGCATGAGGTGCTTGCCGGCGAAGTCCAGCCCCGGGCGCGCCCTGCCTGCAGTCCAGACCCCGGCCGCCGGCAGGTTGGCGGCCAGGACGCCCAGGACCACGGCCAGGGTCATGGCCGGGAGAACGGGAACGAGCCAGTGGACCAGGAACGCCGCGGCCAGGGCAACAGCCGCCGTGGCCAGGCCCGGGAGCAACCGGTTAGCGCCGCCGGGGATGCCCGGGCCGGGCGTGGGGAGGCTTCTGCTGACTGGCACTCACCTACTGTGCCGGAAAGGACACGGAATCCACGAACCACACCACCTCCGCCAACACGCCAGAATGGATGGCAGTAATGAATTCGAAACAAAAAGATGGTTGGCTATTGGACATGTCAGACCTATTCCAGGATTACTCCGTGGCCGCCGGCCGGACCGGAGCCTACGACGAGATGTTCGCCCCCGGGCAAGAAGCACGGGGCTCCTATGAGCAGGTGGCGGACGCCCTTCGCAAGCTCTCCCTCGCCGATGTCAGCGCCCGGGCGGACTCCATGGCACGCACCTTCCTGGACCGTGGTGTCACCTTTGACTTCGCCGGCGAGGAGCGCCCCTTCCCGCTCGATATCGTCCCCCGGGTGATCCCCGCGGCGGAATGGGACGTGCTTGAACGCGGCGTCGCCCAGCGCGTGCACGCACTCGAGGCCTTCCTCAACGACGTGTACGACAAGATGAACGTGGTGTCCGACGGCGTGATACCCCGGCAGCTGGTGACCACCAGCGCACACTTCCACCGCCAGGTCCACGGCTTCGAACCGGCCGGCGGCGTCCGCGTGCACATCTCCGGCATCGACGTTGTCCGTGATGCAGCCGGAACCTTCCGGGTGCTGGAGGACAACGTGCGCGTCCCCTCCGGCGTCAGCTATGTCCTGGAAAACCGGCGCGCCATGGCCAAGGGCCTGCCCGAGGCCTTCGGCCAGCAGCTCATCCGCCCGGTGGAGGAGTACCCCCGCCGGCTCCTCTCGGCCCTGCGCAAAACCGCGCCCGCCGGCGTGGACGATCCCACCGTCGTCGTCCTGACCCCCGGAGTGTTCAACAGCGCCTACTTTGAGCACACGCTGCTCGCGGGCCTGATGGGTGTTGAACTGGTGGAAGGCCGTGACCTCATCTGCCGCGGCAACCGCGTCTACATGCGCACCACGGCCGGCGAGCAGCGCGTGGACGTCATCTACAAACGGATCGACGACGACTTCCTGGACCCGCTGCAGTTCCGGGCCGATTCCATGCTCGGCTGTCCCGGACTCGTCAACGCCGCCCGGGCAGGCGGGGTGACCATCGCCAACGCAGTGGGCAACGGCGTCGCGGATGACAAACTGGTCTACAGTTACGTCCCTGACCTCATCCGCTACTACCTCAACGAGGAACCCATCATCGCGAACGTGGACACCTTCCGCCTGGAGGAGAAGGAAGCGCGTGAATACACCCTGGACAACCTGTCAGAGCTCGTGGTCAAGCCGGTGGACGGCTCCGGCGGCAAGGGCCTGGTCATCGGCCCGGACGCCTCCAGGGACGAACTTGACGCCCTCCGCCAGCGGGTCATCGCAGACCCCCGCGGTTGGATTGCGCAGCCGGTGCTGCAGCTCTCCACCGTGCCCACGCTGAGCGGGGACAAGTTCGGCCCCCGCCACGTGGACCTGCGGCCTTTTGCCGTGAACGACGGCGACAACGTCTGGGTGCTCCCCGGCGGCCTTACCCGCGTGGCACTCAAGGAGGGGTCGCTGATCGTGAACTCCAGCCAGGGTGGCGGTTCCAAGGACACGTGGGTCCTTGCCGATTCGCCCCACCTGCCGGTGGAGACCGTGCCGCGGCAGTCCATCTCCATCCGCGAGCGGGTGTCCGTGTGGCCGGTCGAAAGCAACTGGCGCGACCGCCAGTCGGAGCAGCAGCAGTGACCCGGCCCATGACCGCGCAAATGTCTTTTTCAGTGTCGGGCCCGCAGGAGGTAGCCGCGAATGCTTAGCCGTATTGCCGAGTCCCTTTTTTGGATTGGCCGTTATGTGGAGCGTGCCGATGGCACGGCGCGTATCCTCGATGTGCACCTGGAGCGGCTGAACCACCTGCCCATGGACGAACGCAAAAGCGTGGCACAGGAACTCCTGGCTGTGATGGGCGCCCGCCCGCAGAGCGAGGACTTCGGGCTGCCGGAACTGCTCCACGCCCTGGCCTACGACAAGACGAGCGCCACCTCCATTGCCGGGTCGCTGGGAGCCGCACGCGAGAACGCCCGCCGTGCCCGCGAAACGGTGTCCTCCGGCCTCTGGGAAAGCCTCAACACCACGTATTACGGGTTGAGCCAGCACCGCAAGGACGTGGTGGGCACCTACCGCTTCTGCAACTGGACGCTGGAACGCACCGCCATGGTGAGCGGCCTGGCGGACACCACGGTGAGCCATGACGAAAGCTGGCTCTTCCTGGTGCTGGGACGCTCCCTGGAACGGGCCGACATGACGGCGCGGATGCTCTCCACCCGCGACGTCCTGTCCGCAGGCATGTCCTGGGTCAACATGCTCCGGTGCGCCGGTGCCTACGAGTCCTTCCTGCGTACCCGGCGCGCCGCCTTCGGCGACCAGCACGCCGCCGAGTTCCTGCTCCTGGACCGGCTGTTCCCGCGGTCCATTGTGTACGCGCTGCGGGACGCTGACGAGTGCCTCGCGAAGCTGGATCCGTCGGCACAGCGCGTGGGCTTCATCAACGACGCCCGCCGGATCGTGGGCCAGGCCCGCACGTTCCTTGAGTTCCACCGCACGGACGACCTCATGTCCGAGCTGCCCGAACACATGGAACGCGTGCAGAAGGCAGTGTCCCAGGCTTCGGACGCCATTTCCCGTAAGTACTTCAATCAGGCCGACGAACTGGCTTGGGTGGGAGAAGTTTCATGACCCGGCTGAGCATCGTGCACAAGACGGCCTACAAGTACAACAAGCGGGTCACGCTGTCCTATAACGAGGCCCGCATGACGCCCCTCACGGATTCCCAGCAGGTGGTGCTGGAATCGGTGGTCAAGGTCTCGCCGTCGCAGGCCGCAGTAAGCACGTACCGCGACTACTGGGGGACCAGGGTCACGGCATTCGACATGCAGATGCCGCACGAGCACCTCGAGGTGGTCTCCAACATCACGGTGGAAGTACACCGTGCGGAGAAGATCCCCTCCGAGTCCGACATCGTGGGCTGGGATGTCCTCGCCTCGCCCGGGACGCTCAATACGCACAGCGACTGGCTGCCCCAGTCCCGGCTGAGCGGACCCGGAGACGAGGTCCTTGGCCTCATCCCGGAGGTGGTGGCAGGGAAGAACCCGCACGACGCCGCCATGGCAGTCTTCGAGTGGATGCGCGGCGAGATGACCTACATGTCCGGCTCCACGGCCGTCACCACCAACGCAGAGGAGGCCTGGGGACAGCGCAAGGGCGTGTGCCAGGACCTCGCCCACCTCGCCATCGGCGCGCTGCGGAGCTGCGGAATCCCGGCCCGGTATGTCTCGGGCTACCTGCACCCGCGTTCCAGCGCCGGCATCGGCGAAACGGTCGCCGGGCAGTCACACGCCTGGCTGGAGTTCTGGGACGGTGACTGGCGCAGCTGGGACCCCACCAACCACAAGCCTGCCGGCGACTTCCACGTCACCGTGGCACGGGGGCGGGACTACCGCGATGTGCCCCCGCTGAAAGGCATCTTGTCCGGTGGCGGCGGGTCGGCCCTCAACGTCAGCGTGGAGATCACCCAGCTGGCCTAACCGGAAGGCCCGGACCGACAGCAGTAAACACCAGGGCGTCCACATCTGTGGACGCCCCTGGTGTTTACTCCGGCGATGCCTTGGCGGCTCCGCTGAGCTGGGTCCACCACGTGAGCGGTTCCGTTACCTTGAACCGCCGGCCGGTGATGCTGTCCGGTGCGATCCGGACGAACGCATCCTTCTTGCCCGCCTGCCAGGGGAAAAGGTAAAGCTCGGCAGTAGCCAGGACCTGGTCTGTTCCAGTGACCACCTCGGCAATGCCTTTGACCACCACGCTCCAGGCCAATGCGGTGTCCGGATCCACGCCGTCCGCCTCCAGTGCCACCGCGGCGCCTTCCGACGCGCCAGCGAGCTTTGTGCCTTCCCCGGTGCGGAACACAAGTGTTCCGCCGTCCACGGTGTAGTTGATGGGAAAGATATCCGGACGCCCGTCGGCCAGGACGGCAAGCCTGCCGACGGACACCGTCCGCAGCATGGCCCAGCACTCGTGGTGTTCCAGATTCTGTATGTCGGGGGCAGTCTCGTGGCTCATGCCGCCGAGCATACGCCTACCAGGGGCTTGGCTTGTAGTCCTTGAGGAACACGCCGTACTGGTCCTCGCCGTTCTCGCCCATCACGATCGGATCGTAGACCCGTGCAGCCCCGTCCACCAGGTCCAGGGGCGCGTGGAAGCCTTCCTCCATCAGCCGTACCTTGGTGAAGTGCGGCCGCTCGTCAGTAATCCAGCCGGTGTCGACGGCGGTCATCAGGATGCCGTCGCTGTCCAGCATCTCCTGGGCGCTGGTGCGGGTCATCATGTTCAGCGCCGCCTTGGCCATATTGGTGTGCGGGTGGCCGGGGCCCTTGTAGGCACGGGAGAACTGCCCCTCCATGGCGGAGACGTTCACGATGTACTTCCGCCGCGCGGTGGACTGCCTCATGGCCGAGCGCAGCCTGCTGACCAAAAGGAACGGCGCCGTGACGTTACAGAGCTGCACCTCGAGCATTTCGAGCGGGTCCACCTCGTCCACCACCTGCGTCCAGCTGTTGATCGTCGCGAGGTCCGGGACCAAGCCGCCGGCGTCGATGGCTGTTCCCGAGGCGATCCGCTCCAGCGAAGCGGAACCGGTGGAGAGTGCCAGGGAGGTGATGGCGTCGCCGGCCAGGACCGGGTGCTCAGTGACGCTGCTTGCCAAAGCCAAGGGGTGCTTGTCGTGGGCGTGGCCGAAGGTGACCAGCTCGGGACCGCCGTTGGCCTGCTCCAGGGCTGCGGGCAGCGGCTCGTCCTCAGCGTCCACCAGCGGCTTGTAGGCGTTACCGGACCGGCGCACCGTCTGGGCTGCGTTATTGACAATGATGTCGAGCGGGCCGGCCTCGTTCAACGAGTCGGTCAAGGCCATGACCTGGGCAGGGTCGCGCAGGTCGATGCCCACGATGCGGAGCCGGTGCAACCACGCACCGCTGTCCTCCATGGCGGCAAAGCGGCGGGCCGCATCCTTGGGGAACCGTGTGGTGATGGTGGTATGGGCGCCGTCACGGAGCAGCCGGAGCGCAATGTACATACCGATCTTGGCCCGCCCGCCGGTGAGCAGCGCGCGGCGGCCGGTCAGGTCCGTGCGGGCGTCGCGCTTGCCGTGGTTGAACGCGGCGCACTCGGGGCAGAGCTGATGGTAAAAAGCGTCAACCTGGGTGTAGTGCTGCTTGCAGATGTAGCACGGCCGGGACCGGATGAGATGGCCGGCCACCTTGCCGGTGGCGGAAGGAGCCAGTTTGTTCCCGCGGGTTTCGTCGTCGATCCTGTCCGGGGCCGCGGTGGCGGTCTGCGCGATCACTGCCCGGTCGGCCTCGGAGATCAGGTCCCGCTTGGTGACGCGGCGGTGCCTCTTGACGGCCTTGAACATTTTGCCGGTGGCACGACGCACCGAAACGTAGTCCGGATGCTCCTCGTCATAGGCGTGGATCGTGTTGAGGACCTTGAGGCAGGCCTGGATTTCCTCAGGCGTCAGATCGGGGGAGCTCATTGTACCGATTTTACAGCCTGGGAGTCCCCGCCGGCCCCACCATCAACAGGGCCGGCAGCGCCGGGAGCGCCCGGCCCGGGCGCTCCCGGCAAAGGATCAGGAAATACTTGCGCCGGGCGCCATTTCCGCCGCTGCCGCAGCGTGCGTCTTGGCGACCTTGTCAACGGACTCGCGGACGTCCGGGTACTGCGCGGCTGCGGCCTTGACGGCGTTGGGCACAAGATGCAGGTTGGCGGCCGCGAGCTTGCGCTCTTCTTCGCCGGGCTCCGGAACCTCCTGGCCCTTGGACAGCACAGTAATCCCGGAATCGGTGACCTTGAAGCCGCGGGCACGGTCCAGCTCCGGGTCCAGCCCAATCGCAGCCCCGGCCGGCACTTTGACGTTTTTGTCGATGATGGCCCGGTTGATAACCGCGCCCTCGCCGATCTGCACCTTGTCCATCAGCACCGAATCGATAACCCGGCTGCTGGTTGCCACAAAGACGTCGTTGGAGAGGACCGAGCCCTCCACAACACCGCCGGAAATCACCACGCCGCTGGAAACGATCGAGTCCAGGGCAGTGCCCACAGTGTTGTTCTGGCCGCGGACAAATTTGGCCGGCGGCGAAATGCTCTGCCGCGTGTAGATGGGCCATTCCGAGTTGTACAGGTTGAAGACCGGCAGCGGGGAGATGAGGTCCATATGGGCATCGTAGAAGGAGTCGATGGTGCCGACGTCACGCCAGTAGGTGCGGTCCCGCTCGGTGGAGCCGGGAATGTCGTTGAGGGTGAAGTCGTAGACGCCCGCTTCGCCCTGGTTCACAAAGTAGGGGATGATGTCCCCACCCATGTCGTGCTTGGTGTCGAGCCGCTCGGCGTCGACGTGCAGCGCCGCGACCAGTGCGTCGGCGTCGAAGACGTAGTTGCCCATGGAGGCCAGGAACTGCGAGGGGTCAGCGGCGAGGCCAGGGGTGCTGGCGGGCTTCTCCACAAAGGCGGCAATCTTCTGGGGATCGTTCTGGTCCACTTCGATGACACCGAACTGGTCCGCCATGTGCAGGGGCTGCCGCACTGCGGCGACCGTCGCCTTGGCACCGCTGTTGACGTGCTGCGCCACCATCTGGGCAAAGTCCATGCGGTAGACGTGGTCCGCGCCGACCACCACCACGATGTCCGGGTTGGCGTCATGGATGAGGTTCAGGGACTGGTAGATGGCGTTGGCGCTGCCGAGGAACCAGCTCTTGCCCACGCGCTGCTGCGCCGGGACGGAGGCAACGTAGTTGCCCAGCTGCGTGGACATGCGCCAGGTCTCGGAGATATGCCGGTCCAGGCTGTGCGATTTGTACTGGGTGAGCACAACGATCTGCAGGTAGCGGGAATTCACCAGGTTGGACAAGGCAAAGTCGATCAGGCGGTAGCTTCCCGCAAAGGGCACCGCGGGTTTCGCGCGGTCTGCCGTCAGTGGCATCAGTCTGTTTCCCTCGCCGCCTGCGAGGACAATGGCCAGGACTCTTTTGTTCAACGGCATAATGGTCGCTCCTGTACGCCTTCGTAACTCCCCAAGACAGTCCGGCATGCCCGGACTCCTTCACACTAGAACAGTTATGCGTGAAGGACTACCTTGGGTCTTGTGCGAATAGACATTGTGACTAAAGAGTTTCCGCCGGAAATCTATGGTGGCGCGGGTGTCCACGTGGCCGAATTGAGCAGGGTGCTTAGTAAGCACGTTGACCTGCAGGTTCGTGCATTTGGGGCTCCCCGCGACGCCGACTATCATGGCGCGGCGGTGACGTCCTACTCCGTGCCGGAGGATCTCGGCTCGGCCAACGCCGCGGTGCAGACGCTGGGCGTTGACCTGCGGATCGTCCCGGACGTCGAAGGTGCGGACCTGGTCCATTCGCATACCTGGTACGCCAACATGGCCGGGCACCTCGCGTCCCTGCTCCACGGGATTCCCCATGTTCTCAGCGCCCACAGCCTCGAGCCGCTCCGGCCGTGGAAGGCAGAGCAGCTCGGCGGAGGCTATGCGCTCTCCTCCTGGGTGGAGAAGACCGCCTACGAGGCTGCGGCAGCCATCATCGCCGTGTCGGAGGGCATGCGGCAGGACATCCTGCGCAGCTACCCCAACGTGGACCCGGCCAAGGTGAGGGTGGTCCACAACGGCATCGACGTCGAGCTGTGGAACCGCGACGAGAACAGCGACGCCGTCCGCGCCCTGGGTATCGATCCGGACAAGCCAAGCGTGGTCTTTGTGGGGAGAAACACCCGCCAGAAGGGGGTTCCCTACCTCCTGCGGGCCGCCGCGAAGCTTCCGGCCGACGTCCAGCTGGTCCTCTGCCTTGGCGCCGCAGACACTCCGGAACTGGCCGCGGAGACTGCCCGCCTCATCGAAGACCTGCAGCGGGAGCGCACCGGCGTTGTCCTGATCGAGCGCATGCTGCCCCGCAACGAGCTCATCCAGGTCCTCAGCCACGCCACGGCCTTCGCCTGCCCCTCCATCTACGAGCCCCTCGGCATCGTCAACCTCGAAGCCATGGCCTGCGGCGCAGCAGTTGTGGCGAGCGCCACCGGTGGTATCCCCGAGGTGGTGGATCACGGCCGGACCGGCCTCCTGGTGGACCTGGAGCAGGTGACGGACGGTACCGGAACACCCCTTGACCCGGAAAAGTTCGTCACCGAGTTCGCCGCTGCCCTCACCGAGGTCGTCTCGGACCCCGAGCGCGCACGCGCCATGGGACAGGCCGGCCGGCTGCGTGCCGAACAGCACTTCTCGTGGGAATCCATCACCGAGACCACGCTTGAGGTGTACCGCTCAGTGCTTCCGGCGCAGGGCCAGCCCTCGTAGCTAAATAACGACGGCGCCGCCCCCCTCGCGAGGGGAGCGGCGCCGTCGTCGTTCCTGGCTGTAGGGGACGGTCAGTTGCGCTTGCCTGCAACGGAACGGGCTATCAGCACCTTTTCGTCCACCGGGGCCTGGCCGTTGGCGCGCTGGCTCCGAAAGTAGGCGCGGGCCTCGTCCTGCCGGTTTTTCTCGGCACCGGTGGCGATGGTTGCCCGCACGTGCTGCTCGCCGTAACCGAAGGCGTCCACCAGGTCCACGGCATGCGGGCGGATTTTGACCAGCAGCCGGTTGATGTACTCGCCCACCGTGCGGCCCCGCTGCATGGAAAGGCGGCCGTTCATGAGGTACCAGGACAGGTTCTTTTCGATCAGGGAGAGGCCGAACAGGTCGCGCAGCCAGGTCAGCACCTGTTTCGTGCCGGGATCGGTGACAGCGCGGAGCGCGTCCGTGAACGCCTCCCACTGGAGCAGCTCGGCGTGCGCCTGGGCTGCGTCGATGAGTTCATTCTGGTGCCGGTTGAACAGGGCCGCACCCTTTTCCTGCGACAACCTGCCCGTGCCCTTAAGCGCCGTGGCAGCTTCAGCCACCATGGTCTGGACACGGTCTGTGAGGAGCGCGCGCTGGCTTTCCTCGTCCCGCAGCGCAATGGCCGCCTTCTGCACGGAACCGGTGTCCGCGACGAACTGTGCCACCTGGCGCAGGCCGGTGCGGTGGATGGCCGCGCCGGTAGCCTGGCCCACCACGTAACGGGCCAGCACTCCGAAGTCGACACTCCGGAATTCTTTGGCGTAGTCAGCCAGCAGCCGTTTGGCAACGAGCTGCAGCAGCACGGTGTTGTCGCCCTCGAAGGTGGCATAGACGTCCAGGTCCGCCCGCAGCGACGCGAAGCGGTTCTCGATCAGGAACCCGGCCCCGCCGCAGGCTTCGCGGCATTCCTGCAGGGTATCCAGGGCGTGCCAGGTGCTCAGCGGTTTCAGGGCTGCGGCGAGGGTTTCCAGGTCCTGCCGGTCTTCGTCCGTGTCATGGGCGCCGGAGAACACGTCGTCGAACTTTTCCAGCAGCTGCTCGTGCGCGAAGCTGGCCGCGTACGTGGTGGCCAGCCGTGTGAACAGGCGCTTTTGGTGGCGCTGGTAATCGAGGAGCACTTCCTCCTCGGTGTGGGATGAGGCATTGAACTGGCGGCGCTCGGTGGCGTACTGTACTGCCGCCTTCAAGGCCACTTTGGACGCGGCCACGGCAGCGCCGTCGAGGGATACCCGGCCCTGCACAAGGGTGCCCAGCATGGTGAAGAAGCGGCGGCCGGGGCTGGCGATGGGGGAGCTGTACCGGCCGTCGGCATCCACGTCTCCGTACCGGTTCAGCAGGTTGGTCCGGGGGATCCGGACATTGGTGAAGTGCAGCCTGCCGTTGTCGATGCCGTTGAGGCCGCCCTTGACGCCGTCGTCCTCGCCTCCGATGCCCGGCAGGAATTCTTTTGTCGCGGGGTCCCGAAGGTCCACGTAGAACGCATGGACCCCGTGGTTGACGCCCCGGGTAACCAGCTGGGCGAAGACCACTGCGCCCAGGCCGTCAGTGGCCGCGTTTCCGATGTAGTCCTTCCAGGCAGCACGGAAGGGAGTGTGCACGACGAATTCGTCAGTGGAGGGGTCGTAGGTGGCGGTGGTGGCGATACTGGCCACGTCCGAGCCGTGCCCTGTCTCTGTCATGGCGAAGCACCCCGGGATCTCGAGGTTCATGATGCCCGGAAGCCATCTGGCGTGGTGTTCGGCGGTCCCGAGGTGCATCACGGCGGAACCAAAGAGCCCCCATTGGACGCCGGCTTTGATCTGCAGCGAAGGGTCCGCCACCACAAGTTCCTCAAAACCGGCGATGTTCCCGCCGTGGTCATCCGAGCCGCCCAGGGACTCGGGGAACGCGCGGTGCACGGCCTCGTTCTCCACGAGGTACTGCAGCTGGCCGAACACCCTGGCGCGGTGTTCAGTGTGCGTCAGGCCTTCGATCTTGTGCAGCTCGGGTGACGCTGCGAGGTTCCGGGCTTGGAGCCGGACCGCTGCCCACTTGCCAAGGAGCTGCTCACCCAGCGCGTCGACGTCGACGGCGGGCTGCGCGGAGGCGGCGGCGGCCACCGTGGTGGGGCGGCGCGTGTTTCCAGCGGGACGGTCCACTAGTTCAGTCATGTCAATGTCCTTCGTTGGTGCTGACAGATGGGTTGGTGGTGCTGCGGCAAAGCAAGGGGGTTCACGCCTCGGGGGCGGACAGCCTGGGCAGTTCAGGAGCGATGCCAACGCACAGCCAGGCGGTGATCTGCCGCGCCATCGCCTCCTGCCCTGGTTTTATTGGGGAGTCCGGCGTACTCAGCCACTGTTCACCGGCATTCCGGACCAGCCCGATTGCCGCTTTGGGCCAGTAGCCGATGACGGCCTCCTTGCCGTCCCCCAAATGCGAACGCATGGGGGTGGCAATCATGTCGGCGACGGCTTCAAAAAAGTGTCCCAGCGCAGCCGACCCCGCTGCAGGATCCGGATCCTGCGTAGTGGCCGGTTCCGCTGCGGCATGACGTGTCACAAAGGTGTAGACGTTGGGGCTCGTACTTGCCATCTGAAGGTAGGCGGTGACCATTGCCAGCAGACCTTCACGGGGGGTGACGGCGCTCTGTGCAGCCTCCTGGATGCGGCGCTGCATTTGGCTGAGGACAACTTCG
Organism: Pseudarthrobacter sp. R1; assembly: GCF_024494415.1. NCBI lineage: Bacteria > Bacillati > Actinomycetota > Actinomycetes > Micrococcales > Micrococcaceae > Pseudarthrobacter > Pseudarthrobacter sp. R1. Next base: position 544,001 of record NZ_JAMKFI010000007.1, read on the forward strand.
CCCACAGCCTGCTGCAGCCCGGCCTTGTCCCCGAAATAGCGGTAGAAGACAGATTTGGAGGTACCCGCGGCGGCGGCAATGTCCTCCATGGAGGCGTCGCTGCCCAGTGCGTGCACCGCCCGGCGGGCTGACTTGATCAGCTCCCTGCGCCGCTCCTCCCGGTGGCTCTGCCAGCGGGAGGAGCGGCCGTCTCCGGGCCCGGCGGCAACGGCGGGCGCATGCCCTGCTTCCTGGATGTTCACGATACCCAGCGTATCAGGTACGCTGGGTATCGGTAATCGAACGTGAACCGAGGAGATAGCCATGTCCATTGACGGACAGCCCACCACCGGACCCGACGCGGCCGGAACTCCCGCCGCAACCTCCGCCCCCGCACCCCGCAGGGCCGTCATCGTGGGAGGCAACCGCATCCCGTTTGCGCGGTCCGGCGGGGCCTATGCCAAGTCCTCGAACCAGGACATGCTGACTGCTGCCCTGGACGGACTGATCGCACGTTTCGGGCTGCAGGATGAACGCATCGGGGAAGTGGGCGCCGGCGCAGTGCTGAAGCACTCAAGGGACTTCAATCTCACCCGTGAGGCCGTCCTCGGATCCGCATTGTCCCCCGAGACGCCTGCCTACGACCTCCAGCAGGCCTGCGCCACAGGGCTTGAAACTGTCGTAGGACTCTCGAACAAGATCAAGCTGGGCCAGATCGATTCCGCGATCGCCGGCGGCGTCGATTCTGCCTCTGATGCACCCGTGGTGGTCAGCGAAGGACTCCGTGAGGTGATCCTGGACCTCAACCGGGCCAAAACCCTTCCACAGCGGCTGCAGATCCTCAGCCGCCTGCGGCCCAAGGACCTGGCACCGCTGGCGCCCGGAACGGCCGAGCCGAGGACGGGGCTGTCCATGGGGGAGCACCAGGCACTGACCACGGCACAGTGGAAGATTTCGCGGGAGGCGCAGGATGAAGTGGCCCTTAACAGCCACCGGAACCTCGCTGCCGCCTATGACGCCGGATTCTTCGACGACCTTCTCACTCCATACCGGGGGCTGACGCGGGACGGGAACCTGCGGCCCGATACTTCGCTGGAAAAACTCGCAACCCTGAAGCCGGTCTTTGGCAGGAACCTCGGTGCCGACGCGACCATGACAGCCGGCAACTCCACCCCGTTGACGGACGGCGCCTCCACTGTGCTGCTGTCCTCCGAGGAGTGGGCCGACGCCCGTGACCTGCCCAAGCTGGCCGCTGTGGTGGACGCCGAAGCCGCCGCGGTGGACTTTGTGCACGGGAAGGACGGCCTGCTGATGGCACCGGTCTTCGCCGTGCCCAGGCTGCTCTCCCGGCACGGGCTCACCCTGGACGACTTTGACTTCATCGAAATCCACGAAGCCTTCGCAGCCACCGTCCTCAGCATGCTGGCAGCCTGGGAGGACGAGGAATTCGGGCGGACCCGGCTGGGGCTGCCTGGTGCCTTTGGCAAAATTGACCGGTCGAAGTTGAATGTCAAGGGGTCCTCGCTTGCCGCGGGCCATCCGTTCGCCGCTACCGGCGGCCGGATTGTGGCTTCGCTCGCCAAGACGCTCCATGAAAAAGCCAGCACCGAAGGCCGTTCAGCACGGGGCCTCGTCTCGGTCTGCGCAGCCGGCGGACTTGGCGTCGCGGCGATTCTTGAATCACTGTAGGGGGAACGCATGACAGACAAGTACGCACAACTGGTAAACCAGGGCCTGGGCAGGAACGTGGCCAAGAAGCTTGGGTTGCCCCAGCCGGCAGTACTGCGCCGGTACGAGCCCGGCCAGCCGCTGATTACCGGGCCAATCCTGGTCCAGGGCGGCACTGCCGGCGCCGACAGCCTGGCCGCCGAACTGCTTTCCTGGGACCTTGACGTCAGGCGCCACGCCGTTCCGCGGGAGAAGCTTGGTGCCATCATCCTGGTGCTGGACGAAGTGGCGGAACCCGATGACCTCGGGAAGCCGATTTTCGCCGCGGCAGCCTCCCTGCGGGATCTCGCCCCGGGCGGCCGTGTTATGACGGTGTCCCGGCCCGCCTCGGACGCACCCTCGCCGGCGGCAGCAGCCGCACGCCAGGCGGTGGACGGGTTCCTGCGTTCCCTGGCCAAGGAACTGCGGGGTGGTGCCACCGGCAACGGCATTCTCCTGGCGCCGGGCGTCAACACAACGAGCCCAAGCGCGCTGGCGGCAGTCCAGTTCTTCCTCTCCGGCCGCTCCGCTTTCGTGGACGGCCAGTTCGTCACGGTGTCCACGACGGCGGGGGAACTTTCCGCGGATCCTGGCAAGCCCCTGGCCGGAAGGGTCGCCGTCGTCACCGGGGCGGCCCGCGGCATCGGCGCGGCCATAGCCCGGACATTGCAGCGGGACGGCGCCACGTTGGTGCTGGTGGACATCCCTGCGGCGGGCGACCAGTTGGCTGCGGTGGCGAATGAGGTGCGGGGGACAGCCCTCCAGCTGGACATCAGCAGAGGGGATGCCGGACAACGGATCCTGGAGCACGCCGCCCAGCGGCACGGGCGCCTGGACATCATGGTCCACAATGCCGGCATCACCAGGGACAAGCTCCTGGCCAACATGGATGAGGGCCCCTGGAACTCCGTGATCAACATCAACATTGCCGCCCAGCTCCGGATCAACGAGGCCCTCCTGGCCTCAGAACACTTCCGCAGCTCTCCCCGGATCGTCTCCGTCGCCTCCACCAGCGGCATCGCCGGCAACCGCGGGCAGACAAACTATGCGGCGTCCAAGGGCGGAGTCATGGGCATGGTTCGCGCGACTGCGCCGCTTCTTGCCGCCCAAGGCGGCAGCATCAACGCCGTCGCACCGGGGTTCATCGAAACCGAGATGACGGCCCGGATACCCTTTGCACTGCGGGAGATGGGGCGGCGCCTGAACTCGCTCCAGCAGGGTGGCCAGCCATCGGACGTCGCAGAGACCATAGCCTTCCTGGCCAGCGACGCGGCTGGCGGTATCAACGGCGAGGTGCTCCGGGTCTGCGGCCAGAACCTGGTGGGGGCATGACGCCCGTACAGCCGCTCATCCTGGGCGAGATGCCGTCGCTTTCCAAGCTCTACGTCAATGCTGCCGCCCAGGCGGCCCGGCGCCGGCTGCTGGGGACGCATGACGGATCAGTCCTTCCGGCCGAGAGCCACGAAGTCCGCGGTGTCACGGTTGACGTCGGGAACCTTACTGCGTACCAGCACCTCATTGGCGAAACGGCGAGTGATGTCCTGCCCGCAGGATTCGTCCATGCCGTGGCGTTTCCGCTCGCCATGAGCGTCATGAACCGGGACGATTTTCCCTTGCCGCTGCTCGGCATGATCCACCTGCGCAACGTCGTGGAACACAGGCAGCCGCTCCTCTTCACGGATACCCTGGTCATCGCCGCGCACGTGGAGAACCTTCGCGGTCACCGGTCGGGCACACAAGTGGACCTCGTGGCCGAGGTCCGCAGGACCCCGGCTGGGGAAATCACCTGGCGGGGAGTCTCCACCTACCTGGCCAAGGGCGTTTTCCTGCCGGGAATCGACAAACCAACAGTCGCCCCGGCACGGCCGGAGTTCACAGCGCCGGATCCAACCGCGCTGTGGCAGCTCGGCGTGGACACCGGAAGGGCGTACGCGGCGGTGTCCGGCGACTTCAACCCGATCCACCTCAGCGTGCTGTCCGCCAAGGCACTGGGCATGCGCCGCTCCATCGCCCACGGCATGTACTTGGCGGCCAGGGCACTCGCCGACGTCGGCGCCGTCCGCGGGGATTCATTCACCTGGGAAGTCGACTTTGAGGCGCCGGTTTTCCTTCCCTGCCGCGTCGCCCTGGACATCACTACCGTGCAGGAAGCGGCAGGAGCTTGGGAACGTTCCGACTTCGTGGCGTGGAACCCCCGCTCCGGCCGCCGTCACTTCAGCGGCTCAGTCGCCGCCCTCTAGAGGTTCCCCCCGGGGCGGTGCCCCCGAAGCACTTGGCGGGTGGACGGCGCGCAGGATCCGGTGGAGGCTCAGGAGGATCGATTCGGACGCCGGAACCGCGCCTTCGTCCAGCTCCCGGGTGGCGGTGGATGCCATGCAGGCTTCCACCGCCGTCCTGGCGGCCTGATAAAGATCCTCCTGCTGTTGCGGGTCTTCATCGCTGAATGAGCGCAGCAATTCGCCCGTGGCGGTAATGGCACCGGCCAGCGGACCATTGTCCTGCAGCGGGACGGTGTACGGCACGTCGCTTTCCCAGATGACGTCGGAGAGCACGTCCGTCATGTCCTGAATATGGAAGGTTACCCTCTCCAGCTCGCGAAGATTACGGTAGTCACGGTCAATGTCCCGGGGGTGGAGTTTACGGCGGGGGTTGGCACGCCGGCTGGCGTCGGCTTCCTTCACGAGATGCCGTACGGTGCGGGCGGCTGATGCCAGCTCATCCGAGCGGCGCGACCATTCCTCATGCTCGGGCGGCCACTCTTCCTCCAGCGCTGCACCCATGTCCGTCAGTTGCCGGCCCAAGGCAAGGCGGAGTTCGTCGAGGCTGGCCGCGGCGGCTTTCAGGTGCAGCGGGGGAAAGACCAGGAAGTTCACTGCGATGCCCACGGCAACGCCGGCGCCCATTTGCACGAGGTAGCCAAAGGAAAAGTCGTCAGCGTTGCTGCCTCCCACGAGGAGCACCAGCAGGGCCGCCGTCGGAATCCAATCGCTGCCCGAGCCTATGCCCGGCAACCCGCCCAGCAGTACACCTATGCCCATGAATAAAGCGACCGTCAGGGGCGAGGGATCCGCGATGTTCACCAGGATGACCGCGAGGCCTATTCCCATACTGAGTCCGGCGAGGGCTTGGAAGCCTTGCCGGACTGAGCCGGCCACGTTGTGGTACATCGCCACCAGGGCTCCCAGTGGCGCGTAGTAGGGATAGTTCGCGGCTGCACCGGGCATGAGCGGGGCGATGAGGAATGCCAACCCTGCGGCCAGGGCGGCTTTGGCCGCCAACTGGAGGCGTTGTGCAGCGAACGCTGCGGACAGTCCTTCCACTGCCTGCTTCAGAAACTGGGTCCCCTTGGCCCACCGGACTGCCGGACGTGCTTGAGATTTGCCCATCCGATCCACCCTAGGGGGCCTGTGGGGCAGGGGACAAAGCTGCTGGTCAGGACGGCAGAAAAAGGCGGCGGGCGGAACTTTTAGGACAAAGCCGCCGCTGAACGGCGCACGGCTGCGGCCAATTGGTGCGCCTTCCCAGGGGTGCGTCCGTCCTCCGCCCGCCGTGGGATGTAGCCGAATCCCAAGCCGTAGGCGGGGTCCGCGAACCCGAGGGCAGCGTTGGCGCCTTCGTGGCCGAAAGCGCGGTGGCTGCCGAAGTTCCGGGAGGGATGCGGCTTCATAAAAACCACGGCGAAAGCGTTGTCCAGGCCAGAGGAACGGTCCAGGCCCCACACCTGTTCCCGGGACATCAGCTCCACCGTTCCGGGAGCCAGGAATCCTTCCCCGCCGTTGACTCCGGTGGTGGCAGCGGCATAAAGCCGGGCAAGGCCCTCAGCAGATCCCACTCCGCCGGCCGCTGACATGCCTGCACGGCGGACACGGCGGACGTTGGGGAGCTCCATGATGGTGCTGACCGGTGCGTTGCTGTTCAGCCCGTCCATGCTGAGCGGATCAACCCACGCCTGTTGCGGATCGATGGTGTACAGGACGTCCCGGTAGCGGGGTTCCAACTCCTCCGGCAGGCCAAGGTAGAAATCGATCTCCAGTGCCGTCCGGATCCGGCGGTCATAGATGTCCTGCAGCGATTCTCCCGCCGCGCGGCGGCACAGCTCTTCCATGATGATCCCGATGGTCAGGGCGTGGTAGCCGAACTGGCGGCCAGGCTGCCAGGACGGCCGGGCCGCGGCGAGGCGGGCGGCAGCACCGGGGGTGGTGAACTCGTCCAGGGCGAAACCGCCTTCCACCCCCATGATTCCCGCCTGGTGGGACAGGGCCTCCCGCACCAGCAGCCGGTCCTTGCCATGGACGGCAAACTCCGGCCAGTAGTGGGCAACCCTGGCGTCAAGGTCAAGCAGCCCGTCCTGGACCAGGAGTGCGACCACCATGGCCGCGACTCCCTTCGAGCAGGAGTATGCGCCCGTTATTGCACCCTCGTCCATGTCCGGTCCACCTGCGAGTGCCACCACCTGCTTCCCGTGGTGGTAGGCCGCCAGCTGCGCACTGTACTGCGGGTCCCTTGCCAGGAATGATTCGAAGAGCTCCAGGACATTTTCGTAGCCGGGCGCTACGTGACATTGAGTTGTCTGCATTCGGCCAGTTTAGCCAGAAAGCGCTTTCCTTCAGGAGTTCGCCCCGTGTCCCGGCGCGACTTCTTCCCCGGCCTGCACCGGCCCCGGCGGGGTCCCGTCCCCGAAGGGCCGACCCCCCAGGGACTCGCGCCCGTGGGCGTCAAGCCAACCATCCAATGCAGGGCCGGCAGGGACGATGCCGGTGGGATTGATGTCCTCATGCACGATGTAGTAGTGCTGCTTGATCTGCACGAAGTCGGTGGTGTCGCCGAACCCGGGAGTCTGGAACAGGTCCCGCGCATAGCCCCAGAGGGCCGGCATCTCGCTGAGTTTCTGGCGGTTGCATTTGAAGTGGCCGTGGTAGACGGCGTCGAACCGGGCCAGGGTGGTGAAAAGCCTTACGTCGGCTTCGGTGATGGTGTCGCCTACCAGGTAACGCTGCCGGGAGAGCCGGTCTTCCAGCCAGTCCATGGCGGACCAAAGCCTCGCATAAGCGGCGTCGTACGCCTCCTGGGACCCGGCGAAGCCGCAGCGGTAGACCCCGTTGTTGACTTCGGTGAACACCCGCTTGTTGACCTCGTCGATCTCCTCCCGAAGATGCCCGGGGTACAGCTGGGGTGCGCCGGGCCGGTGGAACTTCGTCCATTCCGTCGAGAAGTCGAGCGTGATCTGCGGAAAGTTGTTGGTGACCACCTCGCCGGTGGCCACCTCAACAATCGCCGGCACCGTAATGCCCCGCGGGTAGTCCGGAAACCGCTTGAAGTACGCCTCCTGCAGGCGTTCGATGCCCAGGACCGGGTCAACGCCGCCCGGATCCAGGTCGAAAGTCCAGGACCGCGCGTCATGCGTGGGGCCGGGCTGTCCGAGGGAAATGGCATCCTCCAGCCCCAGCAGGCGGCGGACAATAACCGTCCGGTTTGCCCACGGGCACGCCCTGGCGGCGATGAGGCGGTATCGTCCCGGCTCCGCTGGCCAACCGGGCTCACCGTTAAGCCCCGGCCTGCCGTCTGCGGTGATCCGGTCTTCGATGTAGTTGGTGTCGCGGTTGAATTCCGCGCCACCGGTTACGTAGGCGCCGCGCGTGCTGTGCGCTGCAGTACCGCCGCTTTCCACCTGCTGGGTGCTTTCCGTTCCCTGGCTCATAAAACCACCCTAAACGCCCGCTGGCAGGATTGCAGAGATAGGCTGCCAGGCGACGAGCCAGGACCCGCCCACGAGCACCGTGAACAGAAGAATCCATACAACGGAGGGAATCGCCGTCGCACGGTACAGGAGGTACGCGTCGGAACTGGCAAGCCGGTCCCTCCGCCGCAGGTGCACATGCGTGAGCTTGATGAGGTCCCGCACAGCGCCCACCAGCAGTACCAGGCCCAGGATGACGGACACGTGGCCGACGAAACCGGCCGGCACCAGGAAAATAAGGGCTATGTTGCCGCCTATGGCAGCGGTGGTGATGAGGAACCCCGCGGGGTTGCGGAGGAAGAGCAGTGTGGCTGCAAGGGCCACCGTGCTGACGGCCAGGGCGGCAGGACCCCACCCGTTGAAGCCGCACCACACGAACGCGGCGCCGACGACGGCAGGGACGGGATACCCCCAAAAGCAGGACCACACGGTGGCAAGTTTGCTCCGGCTGTACGTGGTGGTGGTGCCTGAATGGTCTAACCGGAGCCGTATCCCTGACAGCCGCTGGCCGTTCGTGACGGCTGCGAAGGCATGTCCCAGCTCGTGGGTGGCGGTTGCAAGCAGGCCCACATACCTCCAGGACTGGCGGGGAATCGACAGGGCAGTCACGATGCCCACGACCAGTACCAGCTCAGTGAACGTGATGAGGGGAAGATCGGTGCGGCTGAAGGCACTGATGAACGTGTTCCAGGGGTCCTTGGGAAGGTTCACCGAAGGCGTCCCGGGAATGAGTGGTCATTTTCGGCCATAAGCACCTACGGTACTAGGGATGGGTGGACGCTGCCGCGGCGCCCTGCGGCGCTCCGTCCCAATGAAAGAAAAAACACAGGAACAGAGGAAACGTGTCATCTTTGAAGGAACGGCTGCAGGCCGACGTCGTCATCCATATGAAGGAGCGCAATAAGACTGCGCTGACCACTGTCCGGAACGTCCTGGGCGAGATTGAGACCCGTGAGAAGTCGGGGAAGACACCCGTGCAGCTTGATGACGCTCAGGTGACGTCCCTGCTTCAAAAGGAGGCAGCAAAGCGCCGGGACACGGCCGGCATTTATGCGGAAGCCGGACAGCCGGAGCGGGCGGCGGCGGAAATTGCTGAAGCGGAGGTGATCGAGTCTTACCTGCCAAAGCCCCTGTCCCTGCAGGAGGTGCAGGCGATTGTGGACGAGGTCATCGACGGGCTCCGCGCCGAAGGGCGCGAACTGACGCCGCGGCAGATGGGCGAAGTGATGAAGCCCGTGACGGCGAAGGTGGCAGGGCGTTTCGATGGCAAGGAAGTCAGCCAGCTGGTGCGCCAAAAGCTCGCTTAAAGCGGAAAGGCACGCCCACTCGAAAGTGGGCGTGCCTCTGCTCAGTTGGGGGCGGCTGAATGCGCCGTCCCGCCTGACTTCCTGATTTAGCCTTCGCACTCCGTGCAGTAGCTGTGGCCGTCCTTTTGGCGCGCAATCTGCGAGCGGTGGCGGACCAGGAAGCAGGAGTAGCAGGTGAATTCGTCCTCGGCCTGGGGGATGACCTGTACTACGAGCTCCTCAGCGACAAACTCGCCGCCGGGTACGCCCGCGCCGTCGAGGCCGTCAGCTTCGTCCAGCTCCAGGACAACGCTGCGCGCGTCGGGAGCGTTGGCTGACTGGAGCTGCTCGAGAGAGTTGTCCTGCGATTCCTTGACGTCGGAACGCAGTTCGTCGTAATCGGTTGCCACTTTAGGTGCTTCTCTTTTCTTTGGTTCGTCTGTCGCGTATGAAACGTACAGCATCATCCGGGTATTCCCCAATAGCCGGAGTATATTGACCGCCGTTTGGGTAGAGGTTTAAGGAAGCGGCCTCAAGGTTCATCACCCTACTGTGGCTGGACGGGCAGGGGAGGTCGCAGCGAACGCTGCGGTCTCCGCACTATCTGAAGGGGTATATGTGGAGCAGCTCACTGCAGAATTCGGGGGCGCCGGGCGGACCGGCACTGGCGTTGGTCCAATCCTGGAAAAGTTTGAGTCGGTATCAAGGATAGCCGTATTGCGCGGCGGGGGCCTCGGCGACCTCATTTTCGCTATTCCGGCCATTGCCGCATTGAAAGCGGCGTATCCCCAGGCCTCCATAACCCTCCTCGGCACCCCTGCGCACAAGGCTTTGATCGCCGCGACGAAAAGCCCGGTGGATGAGGTTCAGGTCCTTCCCTTTTCCGAGGGTGTCCGGCCCGGAGTCGAGGACGAGGATGACCTGGAGCGGTTTTTCGAGGAGATGCGGGCACGCCGCTTCGATCTGGCGGTTCAGGTTCACGGTGGCGGGCGGTATTCCAATCCCTTCCTGCTCCGGCTCGGCGCCCGCCACACGGTGGGGACGCGCACGCCTGACGCAGCAAGCCTGGAGCGCACTGTTCCCTACCTCTATTACCAGCATGAACCGCTAAGGGCTCTGGAGGTGGCCGGGTTCGCCGGCGCGTTCCCGGTGGATCTCGAAGCGCGGTTGGCCCCGGCGGAGGGACTGCGCCCCTCTTCCCAGGCGGCCGACGACGATAGCCAGCCTTTGGTGGTGATGCATCCCGGCGCTACGGATCCCCGCCGTCGTTGGCCGGCTGAGCGGTTCGCTGAACTTGCCGTCGCTTGCGCCGGGGACGGCTTCCAGGTGGTGGTAGTGGGCGATGAGAGCGAGAAGGAACTTGCCGGGCGGATCATCGAACTGGCCGCTTCGGGCCAGGTACGTTCGGTGGCCGGCGACCTGGACATGGCAGGCCTGGTGGCACTGCTCGCCCGTGCGGCGGTGGTCGTCGGAAATGACAGCGGCCCGCGCCATCTCGCCCAGGCACTGGGGGTTCCCACCGTCGGTATCTTCTGGGCCGGCAACGTCATCAATGCCGGTGCCCTGGGCCGGAGCCTTCACCGGATCCATGCTTCCTGGGTGACTGCCTGCCCCACCTGCGGGGTAGACGTGACCCAAGTGGGCTGGACGGCCCCGCGCTGCCCGCACGACGATTCCGTGGTGGCCGGCATTGCGGCGCGGGATGTCCACGAGGACGTCCGCAGTCTTGCGGCCACCGAAGTGACCAGGCAGCTGGCATGAGCGCGACGGAAAGTACCGCGGTGGGGGAAGCCCACGAGCCGCACGACGGGAAACCGGAGCTGCTGGTCCTTCGGGCGTTGAAGCTTGGGGACCGGCTGGTTGCAGTGCCGGCTCTGAAGGCGCTCCGGCGTGAGTTCCCGGATCACCGGCTGAGGTACGCGGCGCAAGGCTGGCTTTCTGAGGCGCTGGGGCTCGTGGGCGGTTATGAACTTCTGCCCACGCACGGCCTGGACGAGCCGCTGGCCATGGAACCCGGCGTCGTGGACGTGGCAGTGAACCTGCACGGCAGCGGGCCGGAAAGCCAGGGCAGGATTGAGGCGTTGCAGGCCCGGCACACCATTGGCCACCGGAGCCAATACCGGGACGGCCCGCCGTGGCGGGCCGAGCTGCACGAGAGGGAACGCTGGGTCAGTCTCCTGGCCTGGCACGGCATCGAGGCCGACCCCCTGGACATCCACCTGAATACTCCGCATGTGCCCAGCCCCGTTCCGGGTGCCACCGTCCTGCATGTGGGGGCCGCCTACGGCAGCCGGCTCTGGCCTGCCGAGCGGTTCGCGGCTGTTGCCGCAGCCCTTGACTCGGCCGGGCACAACGTTGTCTTCACCGGTGGCAGCGGCGAGAGGGACCGGGCCCTTGATGTGTGCCTCCGTTCGGGGCTTGCGGAGGATGCAGTGTTGGCGGGACGGCTTGGCCTGGCGGAGTTCGCCGCGACCATCGCGGCGGCCCGCCTGGTGGTTTCCGCGGATACGGGGGCTGCGCACTTGGCTTCCGCGTACGGCACGCCATCTGTGGTGTTGTTCGGGCCCGCTCCGCCCGAGATCTGGGGGCCGCCCCCGGGTCCGCACGTCGTCCTGACCCGCGCTGAGCTGCGGCGGGGGGACACTTTCGCGGCCGAGCCGGATCCGGCGCTGTTGGCAATCACCGTGCCGGACGTTCTGGCTGCAGTCCGGGGGCTGGGCGTTTTCTAGGGCTGGCCAGGCACATCAAGCCGGGGGCGGCCAGGTCTCCTGCCGGACGCCGGAAAGTCCTAAAATAGTGCCATGGGCACTGAGATCGAGATTGCCTTGGTATTGACGATGGCGTTCGTGTGGGTCGTAGGCACCTTCGCCATCTTGTCCGGGATCGACCGGCTGGAACGGAAGGCACGGCGCCAGGAGCGCAGGGCCGACCGGGAGCGGCAACGCCGCGTCAAGTACCGTCCGGTTGCGCCCGGCTCCCGGCTGCTGGGCCGCAGAAGGCACGCGCACACCCGTTAGCCTGCACCCAGGGGCGGGTGGCATCGTCTGCTTACCCCACCCCATGTGGTTGGGGAGCAGATTTGGACCGCGCCCCACCGGCAATCACCACCGAGTGGGGGTTGGGGTGGTCGGCCCGGACCAGGGTGGCGATGGCGCGCGCAATCTTCCGGCCGCCCTGCGATGAAGGTTCAATGGGGTTGGCATAGTCCGCGTCCTCGCTGCAGATCAGCCGCAGGTCGATCACCGGTGTGCCGCTGGAAAAGGCCGCTCGCGTAATCGAATCGTTGAAGAGGGACAGTGCTGCTTTGATGATTTTGTGGTTCGGTTCCGATGGGGGAGTGTCGTAGATGGTGCATACCGCCGCGGGCAGGCCCTGTGCCAGGACGCCGGGCAGCATGGCCCGGTAGTCGGCGTCGAACCTGTCCCTTCCGGCATCAAGCATGAGCAGGGCCTCGGCAACGGAGTTGGGACGCTCCTGCAACAACGGCGCGTAGCCGAGGGCATCGTTTCCACCAACGCTCACCTCCAGGTGGGTGGCGTCCCGGGGGAGGTCGCGGAGCTGACGGGCGATGCCGGTGATGACGTCCCCGTCAATGGCCAGGAGCGAGCATTTCCAGCCCGGCAGTTCCTGGCGCAGCTGGCTGATGACGTCGGGGCCGCCGTCTACGTACGCAGCGTTGTCGAAGATGGAATCGCCCAGCAGGACCACGTGGCCCGTGTCCTTACCCTTTCCAAAGTCCATGAGGGCCATGTTCCACCCTGGCACGCGTCACCGCCACCTCTGTCAGCGGGGCAGGATCCTACTTCGCATCTACCGGTCAAGGAGGTCCATCATCAGAGGCCCGGATGGGAGCCCTGGGAGTATAGGTAGAGTCTCGAAGTGACCGCATCCAAGAACCCCTTGATTGACGACATAAAGATCCGGATACCGTGCTCCAGCGACGCCCGGAAAATGAAAGACGCCTATCTGCGGAACAGGGAGTACCTCACCCCCTGGGAGCCGGCACGCTCCGAGGATTTTTTTACTGTGGCCGGGCAGAACAAAATATTGGAAACGCGTTTGGCCTCCTACGCTGCCGGGTCTGAAGTACCGTGGGTCATCCTCGATGCGGACCGCATTATCGGTGCCATAACGCTGACTGGAATTGTGCTCGGACCTTTTTGCAGCGCCAACGTTGGGTATTGGGTAGACCACGAGTACTCCGGCCGGGGAATCGGCTCGGCTGCCCTGACCCATGTGCTCGGTTATGCAAAGAACAAGATGGGGTTGCACCGCATCCAGGCGGCAACCCTCCTGCACAATGCTGCGTCGCAAAGGATTCTTCAACGTGCCGGCTTCGAAAGCATAGGAGTGGCACCGGCTTACCTGAAAATCGCCGGCACGTGGCAGGACCATAACCTCTACCAGCGCATCCTCTTCTGAAAACTGCGTCAGCGCGATTGGTGCCCTTGCCGTTCGAAGTGGCAGGGTCCTCGGCGCAAAGTCGGATGAAACCCGGTCTGTCAGGACGGCGTGCACCGACTTAGACTGAAGCATTCCGGGCAACCCACTGCTTCCGGTCCACGTTGCGGGGCCGTCCAGCCAGGACAGGAGGAACCTATAGGAGATCCGGGCCAAAGCTGATTCTTGCTGGCGCGCAGGTCAGAGCGGACCTGCGGAAATTCAGGGACTTCATTGGATCTGGCGCCAATTACCTGACGCAGGGCGACGAAGTCATAGGAAAACCCCGGGACCGGGGAACTTCTAACGCCCGCTCGGGCGGAACCCAAGGAGATTGCCATGACCACAGCACGTGAAATTATGACCGGCGGCGTTGAATGCATCGGTGAAAATGAAACTCTGGAAGCAGCGGCGCGGAAGATGAAAGACCTAAACGTCGGCGCACTGCCGATTTGCGGCGAGGACAACCGGCTCAAGGGCATGATCACAGACCGGGACATCGTCATTAAGTGCTTCGCGGAAGGCGGCGATCCCCGTACGGCAAAGGCAGGCGATTTTGGCCAGGGCAAGCCTGTGACCATCGGTGCGGACGATTCCATCGAAGAAGCGATCAGCACAATGCAGGAGCATCAGGTGCGCCGGCTGCCAGTCATTGACGGCCATGATCTGGTTGGCATCCTCACCCAGGCAGACATCGCCCGCAACTACCCGGAGGACAGAGTCGGGGAACTCGTCGAGCTCATTTCCTTCTACTGAGTGCACTCCAAACGCAGGTAGGTAGCGGCTACCGCGGGCCCCGTGTCAGCCCGGAACAGTTGTACGCATAGCAACGTGACGAGTACAAAAATTCGCTGTACTTACCGATGGCGCCGGAGGCGGGGGAACGCGTAGCCTATTCCTCCAAGCTGCGTCTGGAGCGCGAACGGCCCCTCGCCACTGCAGCGCTGGAGGACTGTTGGTCCTCCAGGGCGCGGTCTTGGCCGTTGCCATTAACTATGCGGGCGTGGGAGAAGAAGATGTCGAGAGGCGCTGGCGGTCCTCAAACTGCAACTGCCCTGTCGCCTCGCAGGAAAATTCTCCTGGTCCTCAAGATTTCTGTTGAGCTCGGCCTGGCCAAAGATCGTCACCAAACCCCGACCCGCAACGAGATTGCCGGAGCATCCCATCGGGTCGCTGCTCCCGGTTACCTCGTGATCCGGTGCGGCCTCGACAAGGTCAGGAACAAGTACCCGGTTCCTTTCTCCGGCCGTTATGGCGACTATCTGGACGTCATTCTCAGCAGGAGAGGCTTCGAGGCGCGGGTTCCAGTTAGGACGTCCCCGTGATACTCGACTCAGCGGGGCTCTGGGGGGAATAGCGCTGGCGGAAAGAGGCTTGTCTTCAATAGGTCGAGCCTTCGGTTGGCTGACCCACGAAAGGACCCCTTGCCCACCGCTTTCATTCCATTCACCATGCGCGCTTCCGCCCGCGCCGACCACCGACGCACCTTCCGTACCGATATCGAGCGGCTGAACAACGGACACCTCCCGCGTGTGCCCCTGGACGTGCTCCGGTCCACGAACAACCAGGCGGTTTTCCGCGGCGCTGTCCCTAAGGGCGCACACACCGCGACTGACGAAAGCCTTGCCCGATTCCTGGAGGGCCGCCTCGCCACCGACGACATCCACCTGGATCTCAGCGTCACCATCGAGCGGTGATGAGTAGGCCCCGGACCGACTGGTCCGGGTCCTACTGTCCGCCCAATTAGCCGTCAGAGCCGGAAGTCTGGCTGCGCGTGCCGCACGGCGGTAAAACTGCCCCGGGTGGACGCCCAGGTGGACTTGCTCCGCCCGAGGCCCCTGCTGCCCGGAGCTCCTCATCGCTGAGGCCTCTCAGGCTTTGGACACGGGCATTTGGCTAGTGCCAGCCGCTGTATGGATCCGCGTTGTGATTGGTGGACGGAGGGTCCTTGTAGACACGGCCACGCTGGGACTGCGGCTCGCCCTGGTGCCGCGGCGGACGGCGATAACAATGGGCCCACCAGACCATAAGGAAGGTTGCGAGCCCGAGAATGCTGCTCCAGATACCAGTCCACAATTCGTCAGGCGGGGTGAAGCAGTAGGAGCCCATTGTGAGCATTCCGCTGCCGATGAGAGCAAGGAAGCAGGCCGCCACCCTGATTGTGGTCGGGTCCTGGAGCGGTGTGATGGCGCCCATTGAACATCCGCCAGGGACTCCGCCGGGACCGTACTGCTTCCCGTATTGGCGCACGTTGCCGTGTCGGAACATCAAGACGTGGCTGAAAACACGTCCCGGGTGGTTGGAGACACAAAGAAGCCCCGGAAAATCGCTGATTTTCCGGGGCTTCCGTTTGTGCGCGGAGGGGGACTTGAACCCCCACCCCCTTTCGAGGACTAGCACCTCAAGCTAGCGCGTCTGCCATTCCGCCACCCGCGCAGGTGGTATTTCGGGAACCGTTTCCGCCTTTCAGCGTTTCGGGTTTCTCCGAAGCAGCGAGAAAAACTCTAACACGACTTTTCCCGAAACATCGAATCGGGCCAAGTGGGTAGGCTGAGGGCAGCAATCCAGCGCTGCAATCCCGTCATTTCCCAGTGAGGAGCTCTCCATGCCTGACGTCCTGCCCGAGGATGAAGTTGTTCGCATCTGCCAGGAACTCATCCGGATAGATACGTCGAACTTTGGTGACGGGTCCGGTCCGGGGGAGCGGGCTGCGGCGGAGTACGCCGCAGGGCTCATTGAGGAAGTCGGTATGGAGGCTGAGATCTTTGAGTCAGCGCCAGGGCGGGCGAACGTGGTGACCCGGATGGCGGGCGAGGATCCTTCCGCCAGCGCCTTGGTGGTGCACGGCCACCTGGACGTGGTTCCGGCCCTCCGCGACCAGTGGTCGGTGGACCCGTTCGGAGCCGAACTGAAGGACGGGCTCATCTGGGGCCGCGGCGCCGTCGACATGAAAGACATGGACGCCATGATCCTCGCCGTCCTGCGAGGCTTTGCCCGCACGGGCAAAAAGCCCAAGAGGGACATCATCTTTGCCTTCTTCGCGGACGAGGAGGCAGGCGGCGCGTATGGTGCCCGCTACGCCGTGGACAAGCGCCCGGAGCTCTTTGAGGGTGCAACCGAAGCCATCTCGGAAGTGGGCGGGTTTTCGGCAACCATCGGCGGGCAGCGCACCTACCTGCTGCAAACCGCTGAAAAGGGCATCTCCTGGCTGCGCCTCGTGGCCCATGGGAGGGCGGGCCACGGCTCACAGATCAACACCGATAATGCCGTAACCCGGCTCGCGGCCGCAGTGACCCGCATCGGCGAGTACAAGTGGCCGATCGAACTGACACCCACCACCAGGCAGTTCCTGGACGGCGTGACGGAACTCACGGGGGTTGAGTTCGACGCCGACAATCCCGACCTCCTGCTGAACCAGCTGGGGACGGTGGCGCGGTTTGTGGGCGCGACCCTGCAGAACACCACCAACCCCACGCTTGTGAAGGGCGGCTACAAGCACAACGTCATCCCGGAATCCGCTGAGGCGCTCATCGACTGCCGCACGCTGCCCGGCCAGCAGGAGCACGTCCTCGAAATCGTCCGGGAGCTGGCTGGAACGGGGGTGGACGTGAGCTACGTCCACAACGATGTGTCCCTTGAAGTGCCCTTCGCCGGCAACCTGGTGGATTCCATGATCGACGCCCTGCATTCCGAGGATCCCGGCGCCAAAGTGCTGCCTTACACACTGTCCGGCGGCACGGACAACAAGTCGCTCAGCAGGCTGGGCATCACCGGCTACGGTTTCGCACCCCTCATGCTCCCGGATGAGCTGGACTTCACCGGAATGTTCCACGGCGTGGACGAGCGCGTTCCCGCCGACTCCCTCAAGTTCGGCGCCAGGGTGCTGAACACCCTGCTCACCAACTACTGAGCAGGCCCCCATGACCCCGGAAGAAGTCCTGCCGGACGCCCTTGTGGAGCGGATCCGCGGCCGGGCCCCCGGATACGACAGGGACAACGCATTTTTTCATGAGGACCTGCAGGAACTCGCGGAGGCAGGTTACCTGAAGCTCTTTGTCCCCGCGGCCGACGGCGGGAAGGGCCTTGGGCTGGAAGCGGCGGCGCAGTGCCAGCGGAGGCTGGCAACGGCTGCGCCCGCCACCGCATTGGCGGTTAACATGCACCTGGTGTGGACCGGCGTCGCGCACGTCCTTCAGGCACGAGGGGACAACTCCCTGGACTTTGTCCTCAAGGAAGCCGCCCAGGGCGAAGTCTTCGCCTTCGGCAACTCCGAAGCAGGGAACGATTCAGTTCTGTTCGACTCCCGCACGGTGGCTG
This sequence comes from Pseudarthrobacter sp. R1, assembly GCF_024494415.1. Lineage (NCBI taxonomy): Bacteria > Bacillati > Actinomycetota > Actinomycetes > Micrococcales > Micrococcaceae > Pseudarthrobacter > Pseudarthrobacter sp. R1. The sequence continues at coordinate 561,467 of NZ_JAMKFI010000007.1, forward strand.
AGCCGCAACCCGGCGGCGGCTACACCTTCACCGGCACAAAAATCTTCACCAGCCTGTCGCCGGCGTGGACCAGGCTGGGCATCTTCGGAAAAGACCTGTCTGCCAAGGAAAGTGACGGTGAACTGGTCCACGGCTTCATCACGCGCGAAACAGCCGGCTACAGCATTCTCGACGACTGGGACACCTTGGGAATGCGCGCCAGCCAGTCCAACACCACGGTCCTTGAGGGCGTCCACGTCCCTGAAAGCCGGATCTTCCGCAAACTACCTGTCGGGCCCAACCGCGATCCCCTGATTTTCGCCATCTTCGCGTGCTTCGAGACGCTGCTCGCCGCCGTTTACACGGGAGTGGGGGAGCGGGCGCTGGAAGTAGGCGTCGAAACCGTCAAGCGCCGGACTTCCTTCAAGAACGGGGGACGGAGCTACGCGCAGGATCCGGACATCCGCTGGAAGGTGGCGGAGGCCGCGATGGCCATGGACAACCTATACCCGCAACTGGCCTCGGTCACCGCCGACGTCGACGCCCTTGCTGATCACGGTCCGCAGTGGTTCCCGAAACTCGTAGGCCTTAAGGTCAATGCCACGGAGACCGCACGCCGCGTTGTGGACCTCGCCATCCGCGTCAGCGGCGGATCAAGCTACTTTCGGGGATCAGAGCTCGAACGGCTCTACCGGGACGTTCTGGCCGGTATGTTCCATCCGTCCGACGACGAATCGGCCCACAACACGGTGGCCACCGCTTGGTTGGGGCCCCTCGAGGATTAGACAGTCCTTTGGACCTCTGATTTCTAGACGGTCCGCTGGACCCCTGATGTCTAGACGATCCGCTGGACCCCTGATTTCTAGACGGTCCGCTGGACCCCTGATGTCTAGACGATCCGCTGGACCCCTGATTTCTAGACGGTCCGCTGGACCCCTGATTTCTAGACGGTCCGCTGGACCTGCATCACCCGGCGGCGGAGCCAGAACCGCCTGCCGCCCCCGACGTACAGCTTGCTGCGCTCCAGTTCCCACTTGCCATATTCGGAGTGTTCCACCAGCCGGCGCCTGGCTTCGTGCAGTGAATCGACAGGGCTGACCGTCAGTACAAGGTACTCGTACTGCTTCGCATAGTCCCGTTCCCGCTGGACCGAGCTGGTGAGAAATTGTTCCTTCATTTGCTCTCCATTTTCGTCCTTTTCCGGCTAACGTGAAGGCATGAGCATCGATCCGCGTGTCGCGCTTCAGTCCTTGACCACCGCTTTGGAAGAACACCTTATAGCAGCATCCAACCGCCGCGGAGATGGTGACCCCTCCGTGGAGGCGGCGTTTTTCGCAGTAGCCGATGCTTTTGAAGTCTACGAGGACGCACTCTACGAGGCCTACAACGAGGTCACGCCGCTTCAGGTCTTTGACGACGAAGATGACGAGGAAGAGGAAAGCGACGTGGACGACGAGGACCTCGAAATAGTCGAGGACCGGAACGTCTGACACCGGAACGTCTGATACAGGGCAGCGCCGCGGCCTGCTGGGCAGCTAAAGGAGCGCTGAGGCGTCTTCCAACGCGCAGGCTATCTCCGGCGGCAGCGGCGTCAGTTGAGCATCCACGATCTCTTTAAGCTGCGCAGGCGTGCGCGGGCCAACTATCGCCGTGGCGACACCGTGCTGGGATAGCAGCCAGCTCAGGGCCACGTCCTGCGGCGTCCGGCCCAGCCCCTTGGCCGCCATGCACACGGCCTCGACGGTCCTGGACGCTTTCCCGTCAAGATAAGGCTCGACATACCCGGCCTCCGTGGCGGACGCTCCCCGTGAACCGGCAGGAATGCTGCCCCGGTACTTTCCGGTCAACACCCCGCGGCCAAGGGGTCCCCACGCCATCAAACCCAGGCCTGCATCCTCGATTGCCGGAATCAGCTCCGCTTCCGGCCGCCGCTGCAGAAATGAGTACTCGGCCTGGGCCGCCACCAGGGGAAACCCTGCGATGGCCGCGGCCTTGGCCGTCTGCCAGCCGTTGAAGTTCGAGACGCCGGCGTACCGGGCCCTTCCGGTCCGCAGGGCGAACTCCAGTGCGGACAGCGTTTCGTCCAGCGGCACGTTGCCATCCCAGGCCTGCGCAAACCAGATGTCCACGTAGTCGGTGCCCAGTCTGGCCAGGCTGGCCTCCAGGCCGGTGAGCATTGCGTTCCGTGACGTGTCCACACCCCGCCGGCCATCCGGCGTCGTCATCCCCGCCTTGGTGGAGATGGAAATCTCGGTGCGGGCAACCACGTCGCCCAGCATCGACCCAACCATGGCCTCCGACCGCCCGTCAGAGTACGAGGCTGCCGTATCGACGTGCCGTCCGCCGGCGTTCAGGAAGGTGCGCAGCAGCTCCGCGGCGTCCTGTTCGTCGGTCTCGCCGGCCCAGGACATGGTGCCTAGGGATAGGGCGGAAACTCGCAATCCACTGTTGCCGACGTAACGCTGCTGCATAGCAGCAAGCTTACGGGCAGAACCAGCACTGCCCATGCCGTAGGGTCTTAGCGTGAACTGGTTTGAGGCGGCCCTGCTGGGCCTTGTGCAGGGACTGACCGAATTTCTACCGATTTCATCAAGCGCCCATCTGCGGATCGTGGGGCAGTTCCTGCCGAACGCCGCCGACCCCGGCGCCGCTTTTACTGCCATCACCCAGCTGGGTACCGAAACAGCGGTCTTGATCTATTTCTGGCGGGACATCGTCCGGATCGTGAAGGCGTGGGCCGGTTCCCTCGCCGGAAAAGTCTCCAGGCAGGACCCTGACGCCAGGATGGGCTGGCTTGTCATCCTGGGCAGCCTGCCCATCGTGGTGCTGGGCCTGCTGTTCCAGGACCAGATCGAGTCGGTGCTCCGCAGCATGTGGATTGTGGCCACTATGCTGATCGTGTTCGGACTGTTCCTTGCCGTTGCGGACGCAGTGGGCAAGCAGGAACGGGACCTCAGCCGGCTGACCTACAAGCACGGCATCCTCTACGGCCTTGCCCAGGCGATGGCGCTCATCCCCGGCGTGTCCAGGTCCGGCGGCACCATCACAGCGGGCCTCCTGATGGGCTACACCCGTGAAGCAGCGGCACGGTACTCGTTCCTGCTGGCCATTCCCGCGGTGTTCGGCAGCGGGCTGTTCCAGCTCTACAAAACCGTGTCCAATGAGGGCATCACCGGCCCCTACGGACTTCCCGAAACAGCCCTGGCCACCGTGATCGCCCTCGTGGTGGGCTACATCATCATCGGCTGGTTCCTGAAGTTCGTCTCCACCCGGAGCTACCGCCTCTTCGTCTGGTACCGGATCTTCCTGGGCCTGGCCCTGTACCTCCTTCTCGGTTTCAATGTCATCAGCGCCTAGCACTAGGCTGGGCGTGTGAAATCCTGGATCTCCCGCCCTGTTCCCGACGTGCCCGGCAGCATGCCGGCCATCCGGTTGTTCGATACCGCTGTGGGCCGCGAGGTGGCCCTGGAAACAGATGGCCGGCCCTCCATGTACGTTTGCGGCATCACGCCCTACGACGCCACGCACATGGGCCACGCCGCGAGCTACGTCGCGTTCGACCTCCTCAACCGCGTTTGGCGCGATGCCGGCCATGAGGTGTCCTATGTCCAGAACGTGACGGACGTGGATGATCCCCTGTTGGAACGCGCCACAGCCACCGGCGTGGACTGGCGGGACCCCGCTGCAAGCCAGATTGAGCTTTTCCAGACGGACATGGAAGCGCTCAACGTCCTCGCGCCGGACCACTACGTCGGCGCCGTCGAGTCCATCTCCCTGATCGTGCCCGAGGTGGAGCGGCTGGTCAGCCTGGGGCTGGCCTACAAGGTGCAGGGCACCAACGGCGAGCCGGACGGGGATGTCTATTACGACGTCGAGGCCGCCGGCAAGCAGTCCGCGTCACCGGACGCCTGGTCCCTGGGATCCATCTCCGGCCTCGCCGAAAGTGAAATGCTGGAGCTCTTCGCCGAACGTGGCGGTGACCCCGGCCGCTCCGGAAAGCGCCAGGCGCTGGACCCGCTGCTGTGGCGGGTGGCACGGGAAGGCGAGCCCAGCTGGCCCGGCGGCATCTTGGGAGCCGGCCGGCCCGGCTGGCATATCGAGTGCACGGTCATTGCGCAGAAGTACCTGCCCTCGCCCTTTACCGTCCAGGGCGGCGGGTCGGACCTGATCTTCCCGCATCACGAAATGGGTGCCGGCCACGCGTTTTCACTGGCCGGAGTCCCGCTTGCAAGGCATTATGCCCACGCCGGAATGGTGGGGCTGGACGGCGAGAAGATGAGCAAGTCCAAGGGCAACCTGGTGCTGGTGTCGAAGCTGCGCGCCGCGGGGGAGGACCCGGCAGCCATCCGGCTCGCCATCCTTGCCCACCACTACCGTTCGGACTGGTCCTGGACGGACGAAGGATTCGCTGCCGCCAAGTCAGACCTGGCGTCATGGCGCCGTGCGCTGGACCACGCCCACGAAGGCTCCGCGGAACCGCTGATCGTGGAGATGCGGGCAGCCCTTGCCGCTGACCTGGACGCCCCCGCTGCCGTTGCAGCGGTCTCGAGCTGGGCACGGCAGGCGAACGACGCCGGCGCTGCCGCCAGCCCTGCAGACCAGCACCTGGTAAAGGACGCCGTCGATGCCCTTTTGGGCATCCGGCTTTGAACTGTCAGTCCCCGGCGTAACGCCGGGGACTGACACGTACAGGAAGCCCGCCGTCAGGGCCTGTCCTGGCCCCGCCGTTTGAGGTAACGCTCAAACTCTCGGGCAATGGACTCGCCCGTGGCTTCCGGAAGGTCAGCGGTGTCTTTGGCCTCTTCCAACTGCCGCACGTAGGCCGCGATTTCCGGGTCCTCGGTGGCCAGTTCGTCGACGCCCCGCTCCCACGCGTCAGCTTCCTCTGCGAGCTCGTGCGTGTCCAGGGGAACCTGGAGCAGCTCCTCGATCCGGTGGAGGAGGGCCAGCTGCGCCTTCGGCGATGGCGCCTGCGCAACATAGTGGGGGACGGCGGCCCACAGCGAGACTGTGGGGATGCCTGCCAGGAGGGACACCTCGGAGAGAACTCCGACAATGCCCACCGGGCCTTCGTACTGCGAGGCTTCCAGGTTCATGCGTTCCCGCAGCGGTGCGTCGTCGGAGGAGGTGCTTACCGGAATGGGCCGGCTATGCGGAACATCTGCCAGCAGTGCGCCCACCAGGACTACATAGTCGACGTTCAGCGCTTCGGCGTGCACCAGGAGTTCTGCCGTGTAAGCCCGCCATTTATAGGACGGCTCGGTGCCCTGGACAAAAATGACGTCAACGTTCGAGCCGGGTGCGCTGGCCTTGTAGATCCGGGTGGAGGGCCACTTGATCTTGCGTTCCCCGGCAGCATTCCTGCGCACGGTGGGCCTTGTGAACTGGAAATCGTAGTACTCGTCTGCGTCTATGGACGCCACTTTCTTGCCGCCCCAGAGCTTATTGAGGTAGCGCAGCGAGTCGCTTGCAGCCTCCCCGGCGTCGTTCCAGCCTTCAAAGGCGGCCAGCATCACTGTGACGCGCTGCCCGTCAGCCACAGGCTGCAGGAAGCGCTCACGGGCGGGTCCGGCACCCGGGTCGGTGGTGTCTCCCTCGAAGCTATTCATTTCTTCACCCTACGTCCAAGGAGCGGGGTCTTGCATTGAATGAAGCGCCGAAAAATGCGTCTCAATCTCGCGAACAGGCGGCAGGACCGGCCGTATTCGCCGAGGGCGTAGCCACAGCCCCCGTCCAGACAGTCCCCGTAGACTGGGGGCATGCGACCGCCAGCCACCAGTTCCCCGCTCAAAGCCGTCCTCTGGGACATGGACGGCACCATCGTGGATACGGAGCCCTACTGGATAGCGGCAGAACATGCGCTGGTGGAAGCCCATGGCGGAACCTGGTCCCATGAGCAGGCCATGCAGCTTGTAGGACAGTCTTTGACGTTCTCCGCCGGCCTCCTCCAGCAGGCCGGCGTCGATCTTGGGATCCGCGAGATCATTGACACCCTCACTGCCGAAGTAGTGGCCAGCGTTAGGCGTCAGGTGCCGTGGCGCCCGGGTGCGCGGGAGCTCCTGGAAGACCTCCACCTTGCCGGCGTGCGGTGCGCCCTAGTGACCATGTCCGAGGGGCCGCTGGCCCGGGAGGTGGTGTCAAGCCTTCCCCGCCCCTACTTCGAAGTGGTAGTCACCGGGGATACCGTGGCGCAAGGAAAGCCGCACCCGGAGGCGTACCTGAAAGCCGTGGAACTGCTCCAGGAAGACGACCCCGGCCTGGCGATCCACCACTGCGTGGCGCTTGAAGATTCGGAACCGGGCGTGGCGGCGGCAGTGGCGTCCGGGGTGGCCACCGTCGCCATTCCCCACATCGTTCCGCTGCCTGAGGACGGGCGGTACACGTTATGGGAGTCCCTGGCGGGACGGTCCCTGGCTGATCTTGAGGACCTGGTGGTGGCCCGCTCAGCGGCGCCGTCCGCTGCAACACCGGCCGGACTGCTGGAGACTTCCCATGACTGAGACGGCGGCCCCGGTCCGCCGGGAGGGAATTCCGTTGGGCAGGATTGCCGGTGTTCCGGTTGTCCTGGCTTATTCATGGTTCCTCATCGCCGCCTTTACCGTGATTGTCTACGGGCCGGTACTTGGCCGGAACAACCCTGCCCTTGGTGCCAGCGCCTACGTCATCGCTTTCGCCTACGCTGTCCTGCTGCTCGTCTCCGTCCTGGTCCACGAACTGGCGCATGCCCTGACGGCCAAGATCTATGGCTGGCCAACCCAGAAGATCGTGCTCAACCTCTGGGGCGGGCATACGCAGTTCGAGAGCTTCACTGCCACCCCTGGACGGTCCGTGCTGGTTGCCCTTGCCGGCCCCGCCGCCAACTTTGTCCTGGCCGCAGGCGCCTGGCTGCTTCTGACCGGTGCGACCCTGGGCAGCGTCGCCGAGATCCTTACCAACATCTTTATGTGGGCAAACTTCCTCATTGCCGTCTTCAACGTCCTGCCGGGGCTCCCGCTGGATGGAGGCCGACTGGTGGAATCCGCCGTCTGGAAGGCCACCGGCAGCCAAGCCAAGGGAACGGTGGCAGCAGGTTGGGGCGGCCGCCTCATCGTGGTTGCGCTCGGCTACTGGTTCATCCTCCGGCCACTGCTTGCCGGTGACTCACCGGAGTTCAGCCTGCTCATGATTACCGTGCTTGTGGGCGGCTTCCTGTGGATGGGCGCCTCGGCCGCCATCCAGCAGGGAACGCTGCGCGGACGGCTGCATCTGGTCAGCGCGGCAGGATTGTCGACGCCCGCCGTCGGCCTGCCTGCCACGGCGTCGGTGCAGGACGCACTCCGGCTTGGCGCACCGGACAAAACGTCAGTGGTGGTGTACGGCCAGGGCGGACGCCCCGAGGCCGTCGTTGATCCTGCTGCGCTGGCTTCGGTTCCGGCCGCTGCTGCCGGTGCAACTCCCATCACTGCTGTGTCCTATGCCCTTGCCGCGGGCGCCTACGTACCGGAATGGTCGAAGGGACAGGAACTCCTGCACTTCCTCTCCCAGCTCGAAGGACGGGACTACGCCGTAGTGGACCACAACGGCAGGGTGACCGGGCTGCTCTCCCAGGACGCGGTGCTGTCCGCGATCACGGGCAGGCGCCAGCAACCCGGTAGGCACCCGCAGGGCAGGAACCGGTAGAGTTACCTGCCGGTCGTGCATTGCCGCCGCAGAAGCCACAATGTCCTTAAGGACATTCGCGCGGGGGCACCACAGTTTTACAGGAGCGAGGAAAATCATGAGCAGCGAAACTGCCGTCAACGAAGCCACAGCAGCAGCCCAGTCCGGTGTTGCCGCCAGCGGCTCGCAGCCGGTGGGAGCTGCCCGTCGCCGCGGTCCCTTCCGGGAAGGCGAACGCGTGCAGTTGACCGACGAGCGGGGGCGCATGAACACGATCACCCTCGAAAGTGGCGGCGCTTTCCATACCCACCGCGGTTTCCTTAACCACGATGACATCATCGGCAAGGTTGACGGCTCCGTAGTGGTCAACAACGTGGGCCAGCAGTACCAGACCCTGCGCCCGCTGCTCTCCGATTTCGTCCTCTCCATGCCCCGCGGAGCTGCGGTGGTGTATCCCAAGGATGCCGGGCAGATCGTTACCATGGCCGATATCTTCCCCGGTGCCCGGGTAGTGGAAGCAGGAGTTGGGTCCGGCGCCCTCTCCATCTCGCTGCTCCGCGCGGTGGGAGACAACGGCTACCTGCACTCCTTTGAACGGCGTGAAGAGTTCGCGGATATCGCCCGCGGAAACGTTGAGACGATCTTCGGCGGCCCGCACCCTGCCTGGCAGATCTCCCTTGGCGACTTCCAGGAGGAAGTGGTGCGCAGCGAGGCCCCGGGCTCCGTGGACCGGGTGGTCCTGGACATGCTCGCGCCCTGGGAGTGCCTCGATGCCGTGGCTACGGTCCTGGCCCCGGGCGGCGTGTGGATCAACTACGTGGCAACTGTTACCCAGCTCTCCAGGACAGCGGAGGCCATTCGCGCCGACGGCCGGTTTACTGAGCCGGACGCCTGGGAGTCCATGGTCCGTGGCTGGCACCTCGAGGGCCTCGCCGTCCGCCCCGACCACCGCATGGTGGCCCACACCGGCTTCCTGCTGGTGACCCGCCGGCTGGCCGACGGCGTCACTGGCATTTCCGTCAAACGGCGCCCCTCGAAGACAGACTTTAACGAGGAAGACGTCAACGCCTGGACGCCGGGCGCGGTGGGGGAGCGGCTGGTCTCGGACAAAAAGCTCCGGCGCGCCGCCCGCGATGCCATTGCGGGCACAAACGTCAAGGACACGCCGGACATCACGAACTAGTCCATATTTCGGGAGTCTCCCACCCTACCTGCCATCTTGGGACTAAGGTCTTAATAGAAGCGCAGGAAGGGGCTGATACATCATGGAGACGCCAAACCAGGACTCCGGACGTACACCGGCAGAGCAGTCTGCCGCCAACGACCTCTCGGTTGCCGACCGCCAGGTCAACATCCTTAGGGACAAGCTCAGGCACATCGACCGCCAGTTGGCTGCGGCAACGCAGAACAATACCAAGCTGGTCACGATGCTTGAGGCCGCGAAGGCCGAGATTCTCCGGCTGAAGAACGCGTTGGACCAGGAAGGACAACCTCCCTACAGCTTCGGCACCATTCTCCAGCTGAACCCCCGGAGGCAGCCCTCACCGGGCAGCAGCGGGCAGGCGGCCACTGAAGAATCAGTGGACATCTTCAACGCCGGCCGGAAAATGCGGGTGGGCATCAGCCCGCTGGTGAACATCAACCAGCTGGCCGTGGGCCAGGAAGTCCTGCTCAACGAGGCGCTCCTCGTAGTCGCCGGGCTCGGTTACGAGCGGGCGGGCGAACTGGCCACCCTGAAGGAGATGCTCGGCTCGGACCGCGTTCTCGTGGTGGGACGGGCGGACGAGGAGCGGGTGGTCCGGCTTTCCGGTGCGCTGCTCGCCGAAAAGCTCCGGGTGGGCGATGCCCTCTCCATCGACTCAAGGACCGGCTACGCGCTGGAGAAAGTGCCGCGGTCCGAGGTGGAGAACCTGGTCCTGGAAGAGGTCCCGGACATTACGTATGAGGACATCGGTGGACTTGGACCGCAGATCGAACAGATCCGCGACGCCGTCGAACTGCCCTTCCTGCATCCGGACCTTTACCGGGAACACGGCCTGAAGGCGCCCAAAGGCATCCTGCTTTACGGCCCTCCCGGCTGCGGCAAGACGCTCATCGCCAAGGCGGTGGCCAATTCACTTGCTGCCCGTGCCGCCGAGCGCTCCGGAAACGTGGACCTGAAAAGCTACTTCCTGAACATCAAGGGCCCCGAACTCCTGGACAAGTATGTAGGCGAAACGGAGCGCCACATCCGGCTCATCTTCTCCCGCGCCCGGGAAAAGGCGTCAGACGGCAGCCCCGTCGTGGTCTTTTTCGACGAGATGGACTCGCTGTTCCGCACCCGCGGCACAGGGATTTCGTCCGACGTCGAAACCACCATCGTGCCCCAGCTGCTCAGCGAGATCGATGGTGTGGAGCGGCTGGACAACGTGATCGTGATCGGCGCGTCCAACCGTGAGGACATGATCGACCCCGCAATCCTTCGGCCCGGCCGGCTGGATGTCAAGGTCAAAATCCACCGCCCGGATGCCGAGGCTGCTGCGGACATCTTCAACAAGTACATCACTCCGGACCTGCCGTTCCACGAGTCCGACCTCGCCGAGCACGATGGTGACGTCCAGGCAACGGTGGACGCCATGGTCCAGCGCACGGTGGAAGCCATGTACTCCACGGACAAGTCGAACGAGTTCCTGGAAGTCACATACGCCAATGGTGACACCGAGATGCTGTACTTCAAGGACTTCAACTCCGGCGCCGTGGTGCAGAACGTGGTGGACCGGGCGAAAAAGTACGCCATCAAGGATCTGTTGACCACCCACCAGAAGGGGCTGCGGATCGAGCACCTGCTGCGGGCCGTGGTGGACGAGTTCCGCGAACACGAGGACATGCCCAATACCACCAATCCGGACGACTGGGCCCGGATCTCCGGCAAGAAGGGTGAACGGATTACGTACATCCGCACCATCGTTCAGGGCAAAGCCGGCCAGGAACCTGGAAAGTCGATCGAAACAATGCCGACCACAGGGCAGTATCTATGACGGCTGCGCAGGAACCTGCCGCCGGGGGAGCCCTCCCCGCAGGCGGGGCCTTGCGGGTCATGGGAGCAGAAACCGAATACGGCATCCATGCCCCGTCCGCCCCGTCGGCGAACGCCACCATGATGAGCGCGAGAGTGGTCCAGGCATATGCCCAGGTGACCCGTCAGCGTGCGGCCGGCGGGGCGGAAACGCGGTGGGACTACACCGACGAGGAACCCCTCCATGACGCACGGGGCTGGACGGTGGACAGGGGATCCGCGCACCCCAGCCAGCTGACCGACCAGCCGCCGGTGCTGGACGCGGAAGCCGTTGCGCTGGCCTACGGCCGGGAGGAACTCGAACTCGACGGGCAGGATGAGTCCGGCACCCTCCTGATGAACATGGTCCTCGGCAACGGGGCCAGGTTGTACGTGGACCATGCCCATCCCGAGTATTCAAGCCCTGAGGTGACGAACCCCCATGATGCCGTCACGTGGGACGCTGCCGGCGACCTCGTGGCGCTGGCCTCGGTGCGGCGGCTGTCCGCTGATCCCGACCTCCCACCGGTGAACCTCTACAAGAACAACACAGACAACAAATCGGTGTCCTACGGGTCCCACGAGAACTACCTCATGCCCCGCTCCGTTCCGTTCGGGGACATCGTCCGCGGGTTGACGCCCTTCTTCGTCAGCCGCCAGATCCTCTGCGGGTCCGGCCGGGTGGGGATCGGACAGGACGCTTCCACCCCCGGCTACCAGATCAGCCAGCGGGCCGATTTCTTCGAAGCCGAAGTGGGCCTCGAAACCACCATCCGGCGTCCCATCATCAACACGCGGGACGAACCGCACTCCACCGCGGACAAATACCGCCGCCTGCATGTCATCATCGGTGATGCCAACCTCAGCCAGGTCTCCAACTACCTGAAGTTCGGGACCACGGCCATGGTCCTCAGCCTTATCGAAGCCGGGCTCGCGCCAAAAATCGAGGTGTACGAACCGGTGGCCGCCCTGCAAACTGTCAGCCACGACACCTCCCTTACCGATACACATCGGCCGCTGGACGGCAGGCGTGTCACAGCCCTTGACCTCCAGTGGATGTATCACGAGGCCGCTGCAAAGCTGGCACAGGACACCGGGGTCGGTGACGCCGTGGACGGCGATGGCCACACCCACGACGTGCTGGACCGGTGGGCCACCGTCCTCACTCAACTGGACAATGACCGGGCAGCGGCTGCCCGGTCCGTTGAGTGGGTCGCGAAGCTCTCGCTCCTTGAGGGTTACCGCGAACGTGACGGCCTGGCGTGGAACGACGCCCGGCTTGGGCTGGTTGACCTTCAGTGGGCCGACATCAGGCCGGAAAAAGGCCTGTACTACCGCTTCCTCGCCAGGAACCGCGTGGACAGGATTGTCGACGACGGCGCCATAGCGGCTGCCGTGGGTGAGCCGCCGCCGGACACCCGTGCGTTCTTCCGGGGCAAGTGCATCAGCAGCTTCGGCAAGGACGTGGTGGGGGCCAGCTGGGACTCGGTCATCTTCGACGTTCCGGGCTACGGCAGGCTTCAGCGGGTGCCCACCCGGGAACCCCTTCGGGGAACCAAAGCCCTGACCGGAGCGTTATTTGAGCGCTACCGGGAAGCAGGCCCCTTCCTCGCGGAACTCCTGGGACACAACAGAACTCCGCCTGCGGCATAAACCGCGCCGGAGGGCCTGCATCGTGGCAGGATTGGCATATCGGAGGATCCGCCGGATCCGACGGCAGGAAAGGGAGAGGTAAAGATGGCAGGCCAGGAGCAGCAGCAGCCGCAATCACGCGATACCCAGGTCGACGAGGACATTCCCGAGGCCCCGCCCGCGCCCCCCGAAGCGCAGGCATCAGCATCAACCGAAGGCGTGGATGACCTCCTCGACGAGATCGACGGAGTGCTCGAATCCAACGCCGAGGAGTTCGTGCGGGCCTTCGTCCAAAAAGGCGGCCAGTAACCCGGACCGGTGGGTGGCGGATGCCGCGGACGGCCGGAATCTGTACCGACGTTGAAGAACTACGTTCAAGGAGTGCATGAGTGCAGGAATCAACCGCCAACCAGGTAGCCGCCAACGCCACCTCGTCCTTTACGGAACATCTGCAGCGGGACCGGCCGGAACTCCTGCCGTATAACAGGGGGCATCAGGCCGCCGTGCCCGGGACCCCTCCGCTGCAGGTTCCGCATGCCACCACCATTGTGGCCATGAGCTACGCCGGCGGTGTGCTGATGGCCGGGGACCGGCGGGCCACCATGGGCAACGTGATAGCCAGCAGGCACATTGAAAAAGTCTTCCCTGCCGACCGTTATTCCGTCCTCGGCATCGCCGGCACTGCCGGCATAGCGATTGACCTCACCCGACTGTTCCAGGTGGAACTGGAACACTACGAGAAAATAGAGGGCACCCTCCTCAGCCTGGAAGGCAAAGCCAACAGGCTGGGAGCGATGATCCGCGGCAACCTGCCCCTCGCCATGCAGGGACTCGCCGTGGTGCCGCTCTTCGCCGGCTTTGATACCAGCGCCGGCGTGGGAAGGCTGTTCTCCTATGACGTTACGGGGGGCCGGTACGAGGAACACGAGCACCATACTGTCGGTTCAGGCTCTGTTTTTGCCCGGGGCGCCCTGAAAAAGCTCTGGCGTCCAAACCTGAGCGAGGATGAAGCGGTATCCGTCGCCGTCGAAGCCCTCTACGACGCCGCCGACGACGATTCCGCCACGGGCGGACCGGATACCGTCCGTCAGCTTTGGCCTGTCATTTACACCGTGGACAGGGCAGGCGCACGGCGGGTAGCCGAGAACGTGCTCGCGGCGGCCGCCGGACACATCATCGAGGCCCGCACCAACGCCGGACGGGAGGCCTGAGATGACCCAGCAGTTTTACGTATCGCCAGAGCAGCTAATGAAGGACCGTGCGGATTTCGCACGGAAGGGAATAGCCCGAGGCAGGTCAGTTGCGGTCATCAGCTGCGCGGACGGCATTGCCCTGGTCGCCGAGAACCCCTCCCCGTCCCTGCATAAGATCGGCGAGATTTACGACAAGATCGCATTCGCGGCCGTCGGGAAGTACAACGAATTCGAAAGCCTCCGGCAGGCCGGCGTCAGGTACGCGGACGTCCGCGGTTACTCATACGACCGCGAGGACGTTACCGCCCGCGGCCTCGCCAGCGTCTATGCACAAAGTCTCGGCGCAGTATTTACCGCCGAGCAGAAGCCATTTGAGGTTGAACTCGCAGTGGCGGAGGTAGGTCCCACCCAGGCCGAGGACCACCTCTACCGCCTGACATTCGACGGCTCCATTGCAGACGAGCACCAGTTTGTTGTGATGGGCGGCCAGGCAGACAAGGTGTCCTCAGCCATCGATCAGGGCTGGCGGAGTTCAATGAGCTTTGCAGACGCCCTGCGGCTTGCCACGGCAGCACTGGTTCCGGCCACCGAGACCGGCGAACAGCCAAAGGCATTGCCTGTACAGGCCGTGGAAGTTGCCGTGCTGGACAGGTCATCGGAGAGCTCGCGGGGTTCGCGGCGCGCCTTCCGCAGGCTCGACGACGCGGATATCACTGCATTGCTGGCCTAGGAGGACAGATGGACAAGAGAATCTTCGGTATCGAAACGGAATTCGGGATTTCGTATTCCAGCCCCGACTCGAGGCCTCTTGCCCCGGAGGAGGTGGCCCGGTACCTCTTCCGCAAGGTGGTCAGCTGGGGCCGTTCATCCAACGTCTTCCTCACCAACGGCTCGAGGCTGTACCTCGACGTCGGCTCCCATCCCGAATATGCCACGGCCGAGTGTGACGACCTCGCGCAGCTGATCGCACATGACCGGGCAGGGGAGCTGATTCTCGATGACCTCGTGGACGAGGCGCAGGCCCGCCTCGGGGCTGAGGGCTTCAACGGCACAGTCTATTTGTTCAAGAACAACACTGACTCCGCCGGGAACTCCTACGGCAGCCATGAGAATTACCTGATTCCCCGCCGCGGTGAATTTTCCCGGCTGGCCGAGATCCTGATTCCCTTCCTGGTCACCCGGCAGCTCATCGCCGGCGCCGGGAAAATCCTGAAGACCCCGCACGGTGCAACTTTCGCCTTCTCCCAGCGGGCGGACCATATCTGGGAAGGGGTCTCCTCGGCCACGACCCGATCCCGCCCCATCATTAACACCCGCGACGAACCGCACGCGGATGCCGAGTTCTACCGCCGGCTGCACGTCATCGTCGGCGATTCGAATATGTCCGAAGCCACGGCCCTGATGAAGGTGGGCACCGTTGACCTGGTCCTGAGAATGATCGAGGCAGGGGTCATTATGCGGGACATGCGGATGGAAAACCCCATCCGCAGCATCCGCGAAATCTCCCATGACCTCAGCGGCCGGGCACTGGTCCGTCTCGCCAACGGGCGCCAGCTTACCGCTTTGGAAATCCAGCAGGAGTACCTCACCAAGGTAACTGCCTTCGTCAAAGAGCACGGTGCCCACAACTCCCATGTCCCGGTGATCCTCGACCTCTGGGAACGTACGTTGAAGGCCATCGAAAGCGGCGACACCCGGGGCATCGACACCGAAATTGACTGGGCCATCAAAAAGAAGCTGATGGACAACTACCGGGAACGCCACGGGCTCGGGCTGGACGCCCCCCGGATAGCCCAGCTTGACCTGACCTATCACGACATCTCCCGCAGCCGCGGCCTCTACTACCTGCTTCAGGGCCGCGGGGCCGTCAGGCGGATTGTGGACGACACCGTTATCAAGGACGCCGTTGACGCGCCGCCGCAGACCACGCGCGCAAAGCTTCGCGGTGACTTTGTCCGGCGGGCGCAGGAGTTGGGCCGGGACTACACCGTGGACTGGGTGCACCTGAAACTGAACGACCGGGCACACCAGACCATCCTGTGCAAGGATCCGTTCCGCAGCGTCGATGATCGCGTGGATGCCCTTCTCGACTCTATGGGCTGACACCCAGCTTCAGGGGCTATTCTGGATAGGGCCCATTAAAGGCCCTGCCGCGGTGCCGCCCGCCCGAGTTGCGGACCACCGCCTCCATCTTGCCCCGACGAAAGTTCTCTTACGTGCGCCGACTACTAGCGATCCTTCTTCCCGCTCTGCTGCTGTTGACCGCCTGCGGCGGTTCAACCGCGGAGCCGGAACCCACCAGCAAGTCCGCTGGCGAGACTGCAAAGTTCGACTCCCTCAAACTGACCGATAACGGGGACAAAAAAGCTCCGGGCGTGGAGTTCACCAAGCCGCTGGAAGTGGCAGAACCTACCGTCAAGGTGGTCACGGAGGGCGATGGCGACCCAGTGAAGGCTAACCAGATCGCCAACATCTCCATCCTCGCCCTGAACGGTACGGATGGATCCACTCTCGAGGACACGTTCGCCAGCGAGCCCGAGCCCTTGGAGCTCAACGAGGAATTGAAGACCGGCAGCGAAGTCATCTACAACGCGTTCGTGGGCGCAAAGGTAGGTTCCAGCCTGGCACTCGCTGTTCCGGGGCAGCAGGGTGCAGCCGCCCCCAGCCCCTCGGACGGCGCCAGCCCCGCCCCGTCCGCCGCAGCCCAGCCCACCCAGCTGCTGATTATCAAAATCCTTTCAGCCTCCGATGTGACCCCGGTGCTTGAGAAGCCCGAAGGTGAGACAGTCACCCCGCCTGCCGGCCTGCCCACCGTCACTGAGAAAGACGGCGTTCCGGAGATCTCCGTCGAAGGAGTTGCCGCTCCCACCGCCTTGGTCTCCCAGGATCTCATCAAGGGCAACGGCGCCGCTGTCAAGGAGTCCGACACCCTGACGGTGAACTACGTGGGCGTCAACCTGGTGGGCGGAACGAAATTCGACTCAAGCTTCGACCGTGGCGAGCCCGCCTCCTTCCCCCTTACCGGCGTCATCAAGGGCTGGACCCAGGGCCTGGCCGGCAAGACCGTAGGCTCACGCGTCCTGCTGGTGATCCCCAAGGACCTGGCCTACGGCGACGCCGGCCAGGGCGAAGCCAAGGGTGATCTTGTCTTCGTAGTGGACATCCTCGGAGCCAAGTAGCAACAATGGCAACAGGCCCGGCCACCGCCGCGGCATCCAAGCAACTCACCAACTACAGGACATTAAGGAGCAACCATGTCTTTTGGACAGCGGGATTTTGACCGCCAGAAGCCCGAAATCGACTTCCCCGAGGGCGACGTTCCCACGGAACTCGTCATCACCGACCTCATCGAGGGGGACGGCCGCGAAGCACAGGCCGGAGACACCGTTTCCACCCACTACGTTGGAGTCGCCTGGTCCACGGGTGAGGAATTCGACGCCTCCTGGGGCCGCGGCGCACCGCTGGACTTCCGGGTGGGAGTCGGGCAGGTCATCCAGGGCTGGGACCAGGGCCTCCTGGGCATGAAGGTTGGCGGCCGCCGCCGCCTCGAAATTCCTTCAGAGCTTGCCTACGGTTCCCGTGGCGCCGGCGGGGCAATCGCTCCCAACGAAGCCCTGATCTTCGTGGTTGACCTCGTGGGCGTCCGCTGACCCCAGCAGAAATCCGTGCGGAGCGCGGCGGCAACAGGACCATCACATCCTGTTGCTGCCGCGCTTCCTGCGTTACGGCGCGGAGTTTAGTAACGTAACGAGGGTGTCCGCATCCCGTACTGAACGCCTCCTGAACCTGCTGATTGCCCTGCTCAACACGAGGTACGGCCTGCGCCGGAACGAACTGCGCGAAACGATCTACCGCGACACCCCCGGCAACGAGGCATCCTTTGGCCGCATGTTCGAACGGGATAAAAGCGATCTTCGCAAATTCGGCTTCGACGTCGAGACGCTGACGGACCTGGGCTGGAGCGAGGATGATCCCGCCACTACCCGCTACCGGATCGGCAGGGAATCCAACCGCTTGCCGGACGTCCAGCTCGGGCCGGAGGAGTGGACGGTACTTCTCCTGGCCTCCCAGTTGTGGGAGCGCGCAGCACTGGGCACAGCCGCACAGAGCGCGTTGCGGAAGCTCCAGGCTTCCGGGGCGATGGCCGACGTCCAACTGCCGGCAGGGGTCCAGCCCAGGATCAAACCCGCCGGCCAGGCCTTCGACGACCTTGTGGCCGCGATGCATGCCAAGCACCCCGTCACGTTCACCTATCTTGCGGGCAGTACCGGAACTGAGGAACAACGGACGGTTGAACCCTGGGGGCTCGGAAGCCGCTTCGGTCACTGGTACTTTGCCGGCTACGACCGGGTCCGGAAGGCACCCCGCCATTTCCGCCTGTCCCGCTTCACCAGCGCGGTGACCATACTCGAGCGGGAGCAATTCACGCCGCCGCGCGGCTTCAACATCCGGCAGGAACTGGACCGCTTGCCGGAACTGCCGCTGCGCACCGCCGTCGTGGACGTCCGAAAAGAGCGGCTGCTGGCACTGCGCCGCCGTGCTGTCGCACAGGACCTTGCGCTGGAAGGTGCACAGGGCAGCGGCGCCGCAGAACCACCCGAATCGGGCTACGAGCGGATCAGCCGGGGGTACCTGGACCCGGAGGTCCTGGCCGAAGAGCTCGCTTCCTACGGCCAGGACGCTTTGGCAGTAGCTCCCGCCGAACTCGCCGACGCCGTCCGGCGCAGGCTTCGCGCCGCAGCAGAGTTCAGCGCTGCCCCTGTCCCCACATTCAGGTTCGCCAGCACTCCCTCCCGGCCCGTCCGCGCGCGCACCTCGGAGGACCAGCTCAAGCGGATGCTCCAGCTGGTGCCCTTCCTGGTCCACAACCAGGGCCTGCACATCGAGGACGTCGCAAACCGCTTCGGGATCAGCAGGAAGGAACTGGAGGATGATCTGCAAATCCTCATTTGTTCAGGCCTTCCGGAGGGATATCCCGACGATCTGCTGGACATCCAGTGGGAGGACGATCACGTCTACATCACCCAGGACCTGGACCTGACCAAACCCGTCCGCTTCACCGTGGAAGAAGCCTGCGCACTCCTGACCGGGCTGGAGACGCTCAACGGGCTGCCGGAGGTAGCAGAGGGCGGCGCCCTGGAATCGGTGACGCTCAAGCTCCTGGCGGCCGCCGGCGAGGAGGGGCTCCGGGCAGCTTCCCTTGCCGGTCCGGAAATGGCCCCGGCAGATGCCGCGACACACGCCACGGTACGGCAAGCGATCGAGTCCGGATCCCAGCTGCGCCTGACGTACCTGGCCCCACAACGGGACAGCGTCTCGGAACGCGACGTCGATCCGCTCCGCCTCTATTCGCTGGACAACGTCTGGTACTTCGAGGCCTACTGCCATTCAGTGGAAGGGCTGCGGAATTTCCGGCTGGACCGCGTCCAGGACCTCCATCCGAACGGGCGGCCAGTGCCGGCCGGAACAACCCCCGCCGAGGGGGTTCCGGCGAAGCTCTTCACCGCCAGGGACGACGATACGATCGTCACCGTCCAGCTCACCCGGCAGGGGAGGGGGCTGGCCGACGACTATTACGCGGAACGTACGGCCGAGCTCGACGACGGCGGGCTGGTTGCTGAGATCCGGTTCGGCAACACCGCGTGGCTTCCGATGTTCGTGGCCCAGCATGGCGGCTCGGCCCGCATCCTGGCCCCGGCGGAACTGGCCGACACGGCCCGCACATGGCTGGCGGCGTCCCTGGCCAGGTACGGCGGCTAGACTTCTCAGCATGCCTTGGTGGTCCTGGATTTTGATATGGGTAGCGCTTGTTGCGCTCTCGCTGCTCCTCTATGTCTTTTTGGGCTTCCGGCTGTTCCGCCAGCTCATGGCCACGCTCAAGGACTTGGGGGCAGCCGGTGAAAAACTGGGGCAATTAGGTCCCATCGAGCAGCCGGACGCGTCCCCGGATCCAACGAAGCCGCAGCAGGGTTCCGCAGTTTTTGCCTCCCCGACCGTCATGCGACATGATTACGAGGCATCCAAGTCGTCCCGACGGGAAGAACGCCGCCTCAAACGAGTGCAGCGCAAGGCGGACCGGGGTCAGCCGCAGGCGCTCGGCGATCTGGACTTCACTTAGAAGTAAAATGTACTTAGACGAAAGGATTTCCCGTGGGAAGACTGTTTGATGGCCCCTGGCCGATCGTAATTATCATCGTTGTTGCTTTGCTTCTTTTTGCCGCGCCCAAACTTCCGGCGATGGCACGCAGCCTGGGCCAGTCCATGCGGATTATCAAATCCGAGGTCAAGGAAATGAAGAACGACGGCAAGACTGACTCCACTGACGCCTCGGGTCCGGTGGAAGGCACCATCGTCAACCACCCCAAGGCGAAGCCCGGCGAGCCGACAGACGGCACTGACGTTCCGCCGTCGAACCGCGCCTGACCCCCAGTGGCACTGTCGCGGGCCCGTAAAGCCAACCCCGAAGGGCGCATGGCTCTTTGGGACCACCTCAAGGAGCTGAAAAACCGGCTAATCAAGTCGGCTATCGGCGTCGTCATTGGCGGCATCGGAGGCTGGATACTTTACGATCCGCTGCTGAAGGCACTGGCCGATCCGGTCAACCGCATCTCCCAGCAAACCGGCGGGCTCTCGGCGATCAACTTCGGAACCATCGCCTCGCCGTTCGACTTCAAGCTCCAGATGTCGCTCCTCATCGGGGTGGTCATTTCCAGTCCCATCTGGATCTACCAGCTGTGGGCGTTCATCACCCCGGGCTTGACCTCCAAGGAGCGTCGGTACACCCTCGGGTATATGGCGGCCGCCGTCCCATTGTTCCTTGCCGGCATCTGGGCGGGATGGCTAGTGGTGCCGCAGGTGGTCCGGGCACTGACACAGTTCACGCCGGACGGCTCATCCAGCGTGATTGATGCGCGCACGTACATTGAGTTCGTGACCCGGATGGTCCTGGTGCTGGGGATCGCCTTCCTGGTCCCCGTGGTGCTGGTGGGCATCAACATGGCCGGTGTTATCTCCGGCCAAACCATCCTCAAGGCCTGGCGCATCACTGTGTTCCTGGTGTTTGTCCTGGCGGCCATTGCTGCCCCGGGCGCCGACGCCATCTCCATGTTTATGCTTGCCGGCCCGCTGCTGGTGCTCTTTTTCG
The DNA here is from genome assembly GCF_024494415.1 of Pseudarthrobacter sp. R1. Classification (NCBI taxonomy): domain Bacteria; kingdom Bacillati; phylum Actinomycetota; class Actinomycetes; order Micrococcales; family Micrococcaceae; genus Pseudarthrobacter; species Pseudarthrobacter sp. R1. The sequence continues at coordinate 582,087 of NZ_JAMKFI010000007.1, forward strand.
CCGCCATCGGGATCTGCCTGATGAATGACAAGCGCAGGGAGCGCCGCCAGGCCAAGCGCCTGGCCGAAACTGATGCCACAGCGGACATCGCCACCCCGGGCAGTGAGCTGAAGAACCTCTAGGCTCCCATTAGGCTTGGGGTATGTCCTCCAACGACGGTTCGTTCCAGCCCAGGCCATTCCCGTCCGGCCCCAGCGATCCTGAAGAGTTATCGCCGGCCGAGAGGTACCGTGCCAGCGCAGAACGAAGGGCAGAGGCGGCCACCTACCTCGGTGCCTTCTCCCGCACCCTGGACTTCGAGCTCGACGACTTCCAGCGGCAAGCCTGCCGTTCCCTGCAGGAAGGCAGGGGCGTACTGGTCGCAGCGCCCACCGGGGCCGGAAAAACCATCGTCGGCGAGTTCGCGATCTACCTGGCGCTCCAGCGGGGCCTGAAGGCGTTTTACACCACACCGATCAAGGCGCTGAGCAACCAGAAGTTCACCGAGCTCAGCGACAAGTATGGCGCCGACAGTGTGGGCCTTCTGACCGGCGACACCAGCATCAACGGTGATGCCCCCGTGGTGGTAATGACCACAGAGGTCCTGCGCAACATGCTCTACGCCGATTCGGCAACCCTTGGCGACCTGGGCTATGTGGTGATGGACGAGGTGCACTACCTTGCCGACCGCTTCCGCGGCGCCGTCTGGGAAGAGGTCATCATCCACCTCCCCAGCGAAGTGCAGGTGGCCTCCCTCAGCGCCACCGTGTCCAATGCCGAGGAATTCGGCGCCTGGCTCGATACCGTCCGCGGCGATACAGACATCATTGTGTCCGAACACCGGCCCGTGCCGCTGTGGCAGCACGTTATGGTGGGCCGGCAGATCATGGACCTCTTTGCCGGCGAAACCACCTTCGACGAGATCGCTCCACCAGTGGACTCCGACGAGGCTCAAGAGAACTCCAGCAAGGACAGGGCCAAGAGCCGGGGCTTCGACGTCAACCCCGACCTCCTCACCGTGGCCCGCAGCGAAAGCATGCAGAACTTCCGCGCCCGGTCTGCGTCCAACGGCCGCGGCCAGCGCGGCAGGCGCGGGAACGACCGGCCGGGCCGGGGCGGCGACGAACGGGGAGTGCGGCCGGCCAGCCGGCCCCAGGTGATTGCAAGCCTTGACCGCATGGACCTACTGCCGGCCATCACCTTCATCTTCTCCCGCGCCGGCTGTGACGCTGCCGTTGCCCAATGCGTCGGTTCCGGACTGTGGCTCACCACGGAAAAAGAGCAGCGGATCATCGCCGAGCGCGTGGACGAGGCCGGCCATGACATTCCCCCGGACGACCTGGACGTTCTGGGCTTCTGGACCTGGCGGGACGGCCTGCTTCGCGGTTTCGCGGCGCACCACGCCGGGATGCTGCCCACCTTCAAGGAAGTAGTGGAAAAGCTCTTCGCGGACGGCCTGGTGAAGGCTGTTTTCGCCACCGAGACACTTGCCCTCGGCGTCAACATGCCGGCCCGCTCCGTTGTGCTCGAAAAGCTGGACAAGTTCAACGGTGAAGCGCACGTGGACATCACTGCGGGGGAGTACACCCAGCTGACCGGACGCGCAGGCCGCCGCGGCATCGACGTCGAAGGCCACGCTGTGGTGCTGTGGCAACCGGGTACGGACCCGACGGCGGTCGCGGGCCTGGCGTCACGGCGTACCTACCCCCTGAATTCCAGCTTCCGGCCCACCTACAACATGAGCATCAACCTCCTGGCCCAGTTCGGCCGGGTAAGGGCACGCGAAATCCTGGAGTCCTCCTTTGCCCAGTTCCAGGCGGACCGCTCTGTGGTCGGCCTGGCACGGCAGGTGCGCAGCCGCGAGGAATCGCTGGCCGGCTACGCGAAATCGATGACCTGCCACCTCGGGGACTTCACGGAGTACGCGCGGTTGCGCCGGGAGCTTTCCGACGCGGAGAACAACACCTCCCGCACGAAGTCGCGCGCCCGGAAATCACTGAGCGATGACTCGCTGGCGCGTCTGCTTCCCGGCGACGTTGTGCACGTTCCGGGCGGCCGGGCCCCTGGTCCCGCGATTGTGCTGAGCTCGGACCACAGCAGCCGGGAGCCGCGTCCCGCCGTGCTGACCCTGGACAACCAGCTGCGCCGCATCGGGACCGATGACCTGGAAGGTCCCATCGCACCGGTGACGCGCATCCGCATCCCCAAGTCCTTCAACGCCAAGGTACCCAAGTCCCGGCGCGACCTCGCATCCTCGGCCCGGAACGCGCTGCGGGAAAACCGCCCGCCTGCACCCGGCAGTAACCGCAACAACGACTTCGGCCTCGCCACTGCCCTGCCAAACCAGGAAAAGCGGATCGCCGATCTTCGACGCGCACTCCGCGCCCACCCCTGCCACGGGTGCAGCGAACGGGAGGACCATGCCCGCTGGTCCGAACGCTGGTGGAAGCTCCGGCGGGAAACGGATGGGCTGGTCCGGCAGATCCAGGGCCGCACCAACACCATCGCCAAGACGTTCGACCGGGTCTGCGACGTCCTGTCCTCCTACGGCTACCTGGAACCGACCACCGATGGCAGGCTGATCATCAGTCCCGATGGGCAGCGGCTGCGGCGGATTTACGGCGAGAAGGACCTGCTCATTTCCCAGTCGCTCCGGCTTGGCGCCTTCAATGACCTTGACGCCGCGGAGATCGCAGCCCTTGCCAGCGTCCTGGTGTACCAGGCCAAGCGCGAGGACCGGGGGCTACGCCCGCGGATGCCCAGCGTCTCCCTGGAGACCTCGGTGGACATCGTGGTGCGCGAATGGTCTGCCCTGGAGGATACGGAAGAGGAATACAAGCTTCCGTTGACCGGCGAACCCGAGCTGGGCCTGGTGTGGCCGATCTACAAGTGGGCGCGTGGCCGCCACCTGCAGGACGTCCTGAGCGGCACGGACCTCGCGGCGGGAGACTTCGTCCGCTGGGTGAAGCAGGTGGTTGACCTGCTGGACCAGCTCGCAAAGATCCCTGGCCTGGATCCCCGCCTAGCACGCCTTTGCTCCGACGCCATCTCGTTGATCCGCCGCGGCGTCGTGGCCTACTCTTCCGTTCTCTGACCTACCGCCCGCTGCTGCGGGCCGTCCTATCTCCAGGAGTTCTGCTTACCTATGCCCCGTCCCCAAGACCTGCCCGGATCCCGTCCCAAGACCAGCCCGGTACTTTATCGCAACGGCTCTGTCTACACAGCCGCCGACCCCTTTGCCACCGCCATGCTTGTGGACGGAGACACGGTGGCGTGGGTGGGATCCGAACAGGCAGCTACTTCCATTGCGGATAGCTCCATGGACATCATCGACCTCCGCGGCGCGCTGGTTGCCCCCGGCTTCGTGGACTCCCACATGCACCTGACGGAAACGGGTATCGCTTTGGATTCCCTGGCGCTGCAGAACGCCAGCTCTGCACGTGAACTTTTGGATGCCGTGGCCGCCGCGCCCGGTGATGGTCCGGTCCTGGGCCACGGCTGGGATGAAAGCACCTGGGCCGATGCCAGCCTGCCAAGCGCGGAGGAACTGGAGCGGGCTTCGGGAGGCCGCCCGGTGTACCTGTCCCGCGTTGATGTCCACTCAGCCCTGGTCTCGGCGTCGCTGGCAGACTCGGCAGGTCTCCGCGGCCTGGATGGCTTCGACGGCGGCCCAAGGGTTCGGCGCGCCGCGCACGCAGCAGCCCGCCAGGCAACGCGCCGGCTCCCCGAGGACGTGCTCCGGGGGCACCAGCGCCGGGCCCTCACTGAGGCTGCCGCCAACGGCTACGTGGCAGTCGCTGAGATCGGCGCTCCGCACATAGGGGGTCCCGGGGATCTCAGGATGGCAGGTAGCTGGAACAGCAACAACGGGGAAGTACCGGCCCCTGAAGTACTGCCGTACTGGGGTGAACTGGCGACGTCCGAAGAGCACGCCCGCAGCATTCTTGATCAACTCGGGGTTGGCGTCCGGGGCCTGGCCGGCGACCTGAACATCGACGGCTCCATAGGATCACGGACGGCGGCCCTGAGGGCCGGTTACAGCGACGCCCCCGAGGAGTCGGGCAGCCTGTACTTGAGTGTTGAGGAAGCAGCAGCGCATCTTGCTGCCTGTTCCCTCGTGGGGATCCAGGGCGGTTTCCACGTTATTGGGGACGCCGGCCTGGATGCCGCGCTGAAGGCCTTGGAGCTGGCGGCGGCCGAGGTGGGGGAGCAGCGGGTCCGGGCTGCGGGCCACCGGTTTGAGCACGTGGAGATGGTGGATGCCGCAGCCATCGCAACGCTTGCCCGGTACGCCGTGACGGTGAGTGCCCAACCTGCGTTCGATGCTGCATGGGGAGGTCCCGGAGGACTGTACGAGAAGCGGCTGGGGGAGCGGGGCAGGTCCATGAATCCCTTTGCCAGCCTCTACTCAGCCGGCGTTCCGGTGTGCTTCGGCAGTGACAGCCCCGTAACCCCGCTGCGTCCCTGGTCCAGCGTCAGGGCCTGCGTGGAGCATCACAATGAGGGTGAACGAATTTCCGCGCGCGCGGCTTTCCTGGGCCACACCCGGGCCGGGTGGCGGGCAGCCAAACATCCCAATCCCATGGCGGGCCAGCTCGTCCCCGGAGCTCCAGCCAGCTTCGCCGTCTGGGAGGTCGAGGAACTGATGGTCCAGGTAGCCGACGGCAGGGTGCAGTCCTGGAGCACTGACCCGAGGGCCCGCACACCGTTGCTGCCGGCGCTGGACACCGGCTCGGACCCGGTTTGCCTCCAAACGGTAAAGGACGGTTCTGAACTGTACTCCAGCCCTTCCCTGCGTTCCTGACGCCCCGTTCCTGACACCCCGTTCCTGACGCCCCGTTCCTGACACCCCGTTCCTGACCCCTGTGCCGCCCGCCCTATAATAGGTAGCTGCGCCTGCCAGCGATTTCGCTCGTCCGCGGGCGCACCGACCGTTCCCACCAGGAAGGCTCTCTGTGCGCGTCCTTACCATCATCCCTACTTACAACGAGCTGGAATCGCTGCCCATCACCCTGCAGCGGCTCCGCGCAGCCGTACCGGCCTCGGACGTGCTGGTAGTGGATGACAACAGCCCTGACGGCACGGGCCGGCTGGCCGACGGGATCGCGGCCGAGGACGCCCAAGTGCATGTCCTGCACCGCAAGGGCAAGGAAGGGCTGGGGGCCGCCTACATCGCCGGTTTCAGGTGGGGCCTCGACGCCGGTTACGACGTTCTGGTGGAAATGGACGCCGACGGCTCCCACCAGCCCGAACAGCTGCCCCAGCTCCTCGAGGCCATCGACCAGGGCGCCGACCTTGCCATGGGTTCGCGCTGGGTCCCCGGCGGAAGCGTGGTGAATTGGCCGCTGTACCGGCAGGCCATCTCGCGGGTGGGAAGCACCTACGCCCGCCTCATGCTGGGCCTGAAGATCAAGGACGTCACCGGCGGCTACCGCGCCTTCCGCAGGACCACGCTGGAAAAGCTCAACCTGGACCAGGTGGACTCAGTGGGCTACGGCTTCCAGGTTGACCTTGCCTGGCGGGTAGCGCGGATGGGTCTCCGGATCGAGGAACGGCCCATCACCTTTGTGGAGCGCGAACTCGGCGCTTCCAAAATGAGCGGCAACATCGTGGTGGAGGCAATGATCAACGTCACCAAGTGGGGGCTCCAGGCCCGTTGGAACACCCTCACGCGCAAGAAGGCGTCCGCGCAGCCGTAGCTGCTGAAGCCCGCGCCTGCCAAGAAGCGGCAGCGCGGCAAATGCAAGGGCCGTCCCCCACAGAGTGGGGGACGGCCCTTGGTGCATTTTCGGGGTGCTAGGCGGAGCGGCGCTCTCCGCGGCGTTCGCGCAGGATGGTCAGCCGATCCTCCAGGATCTGCTCCAGCTCCGGAAGCGAGCGGCGTTCCAGCAGCATGTCCCAGTGCGTGCGGACAGCCTTGTCATTGCTGGTGTCCGGGCGTTCGCCGTCGACCAGGAGGGCTTCCTTGCCGGTCTTGGAAACCCAGACCGGGGGAATCTCCGCCTCGGAAGAGAACGTTACGAAGACCTGCTCGCCGTCCTCGCACCGGTACTCGACGCGCTGGCGCGGAGCCGGCTCGACTCCGGACTCGGTCTCCATGCTCTGCGCACCAAGGCGCATGCCCCGCAGGCTGCGATCGCTCATGTTTTCTCCCTCTGATCGGTTCGCGGAGTAAGACCCCGCGCAAGCCGGTGGCTAAAAAGCACCCCCGGACTACTGTGTGCTCTGTGCTGCATCTTAAGATTCAACGCATCGCGAAGCTTGGTTGTTCCAGCGGATCTGCTCCTGCCGGACAAATACCCAATTATACGGGTGTCATGCCATCCGGGCCAAAATAAAGGGGATCCGCAATTGCTGCGGATCCCCTCAAGGTGCCTTCCCGGCCTTGAGCCTATGGCTCGGAGGTCTTGGCTCCCACTTCGTCGAACAACCCCGCCGCGGCGGGATCAGGGTTGGTTCCCCCCAGGGCGTTGCCGATTCCCTTGAGGGCTTCGCCGACTTCGCTGGGAATGATCCACAGCTTGTTGGAAGAACCCTCCGCGAGCTTTGGAAGGGTCTGCAGGTATTGGTATGCCAGCAGTTTTTGGTCCGGGTTGCCCTTGTGGATGGCGTCAAAGACCTTCTGGATGGCCTGGGCCTCGCCGTCGGCACGCAGGATGGCGGCTTTGGCGTCGCCCTCCGCTGCCAGGATGGACGCCTGCCGCTGGCCTTCGGCCGTCAGGATGGCTGACTGCTTGGTGCCTTCGGCAGTAAGGATGGCGGCACGGCGGTCCCGTTCCGCGCGCATCTGCTTCTCCATCGAGTCCTGGATGGAGTGGGGTGGGTCGATGGCTTTGAGCTCCACGCGGGAAACGCGGATGCCCCAGCGGCCGGTTGCCTCGTCCAGGACGCCGCGCAGCTGGCCGTTGATCTGGTCTCGCGAGGTCAGCGCCTCTTCGAGGTTCAGGCCGCCCACAACGTTGCGGAGCGTGGTGGTGGTCAGCTGCTCGACCGCCTGGATGTAGTTGGCGATCTCGTAGGTAGCGGCCCGCGGATCGGTGACCTGGAAGTAGACCACGGTGTCGATGGAGACCACCAGGTTGTCCTCAGTGATAACCGGCTGCGGAGGGAACGACACCACCTGTTCGCGGAGGTCGAGCAACGGCAGGAGCCGGTCCACGAACGGGATCAGGATGGTCAGCCCTGGATTGAGCGTGCGCTGGTACTTGCCCAGCCGTTCGACCACGCCTGCGCGGGCCTGCGGAATGATCCGCACCGACCGGACCAGCACGATAATCACAAACACGATCAGGACCACCAGCACAATGGCCAATGCAGTTCCTCCTGCGTTATCCATACATCTCCTTGTTCCCCATTTGTTCAGGCTGTATCAGGACTGGCTTGCTGCTTCCGGCGGCGCTGACACCACTGCCGTGGCCCCATCGATGGCGGAAACCACAACTTTTTGGCCGGCGGGAAGGACGCCCCCCGCAGAACGGGCTGTCCAGATGTCTCCGCCGATCTTGACCAGGCCGCCGTCGGATGTCACCGGTTCCATCACCACGGCCTGCTCACCGATGAGCCGGTCAATGTTGGTGCGCTGCTCTGACGGACCGTTCTTCAGGTGGGCCAGGGCCACGGGCCGGACGAAGGCAATCATGAGCAGGGACACCACGCAGAAAACCACGATCTGGAGCCAGAGGTCGGCGCCTGCGAAGTCCGCGACCAGTGCGGCGAGGGTGCCTCCGCCGAGCATGATGAAAAACAGGTCAAGCGTGATCATCTCGATCACTGCAAACGCCAGGAAGGCCGTGAGCCACAATGCCCACCAGTTTTCCCCAAGCCATTCGAACAACGTTCTCCCCCTTCGCTACGGGGATCACGCAAGCGCGCACCCGCCAGTAACTGTCCTTCAATCTTAGTGCGGCCCCCTTCGCTGTGGGCTGGCTCTCACCAGCCCGGCGACGATAGTGGCCAAGTCGTTACGTCGCGGCAGCTTTCCTTGGCCGGAATACCGTCAGCCTGAACCGGGCTTCGGCCCGGACCGGCTCAGGCATCGCGAGCAGTCGTTCAGTAAGGTCCAGCCGGTCAAGGTGGTGGCCCGCCGGGCCCATATAGGCGAGGTCCGCGGCCTCCGGGCGGGTCAGTGCCAGGGGAATCCCGACGTCGGTGCTTGTCTCGGCGTCGAAATGGCTGCCCATGGCTTCGGCCAGCCGGGCGTCCTTGCCTTCCTCGATGCCGAGCATCCCGGCCGCGGCTGCGATGGCGGCAAGGTGCCCGCTCCGTGGAGTAACCACCACCAGCGCCCCGCCCGGCCGCAGGACGCGGGCAAACTCGGCGGCATTGCGCGGCGCAAAGATGACTGTGATGGCGTCCACCGAGTTATCTGCCAGCGGCAATGGCTGCCAGACATCCCACACCAGGTTCACGGCCTCGGGGTTGAGCCGCGCGGCGCGGCGCAGGGCGAACTTGGAGATGTCCACGCCCAGCGCAGCCACCTGGCGGCGGTTCTGCGCCGCGGCCTGATCGAGCACCGCCCTGAGGTAATGCCCCGTTCCCGTCCCTGCATCAAGGACGGCGCTGCGCTCTTCAGGCAGGCAGGGCACGACGGCGGCTGCCACCGCAGTTGCCAACGGCCGGTAATGCCCCGCCGCCAGGAAGTCGTAGCGTGCCCGGACCATGTCCGCGGTGTCGGCCTCGAAGACAGTGCCCTTCCCCACCAGCAGGTTGAAGTAGCCCTGGCGTGCGGCGTCAAAGCTATGGCCGTCAGGGCACACCAGTTTGCCCTGACCGGCATCGGCCGTGGTCCGACGTTCCAGCGGTTTCCGGCACACCGGGCACAACAGTGGCAGGTCAGTCGTAGAGGGCATGCGAACCATCCTATGGCTCCAGCATCCGGTTTTTTCGGGACGGGACCTGGTGCCGGAACGTCAGTGGAGGCTGATGCCGGCAGGACCGGCGCCGAAACCGAGCCCCTGCTGCGCCTTGCCGATGCCTGGCTCTGCCCAGTGGGCGGCGTATTCGGCGTTGGTGCTCAGGGACCTGAGCTGCGCGCGGTCCACGTACAGCACACCGTTCAGGTGGTCAGTCTCATGCTGGACAATCCTGGCCTGCCAGCCGGAAAACTCCCGCCGCATCCTTGTGCCATCCGGAGTCTGGAACTCAAGAAGCACATTCTCATACCGGGCCACCACGGCCTGGAGGCCGTTGAGGGAAAGACAGCCCTCGTAGAAGGATGCCAAACCATGACCCAGAGGCGTGTAGCGGGGGTTCAGGACCGCAAGGAAGTCCAGGGGGCTCCGGTGACGCAGGGCAGCGGCCTCAGGATCGACGTCGAACTGGTCCTCGACGACCGCCAGCTGCAGCGGTATGCCAAGTTGGGGCGCGGCCAGCCCCACGCCCGGAGCCTCATGCATCACCTGGCGCATGAGCGTTATCAGGCGCCCGAGCTGGTCGTCGGACAGCTGCCCGTCAAAAGCGGCGGCGCGCTGCCTGAGCACGGGGTGACCTGCCTGCACAATGGGTGGGAGGCCGCCTGCGTCGAGGATCCGCTCCACGGTTTCGCGGATCTGCTCGGCGGTGTGTGCGGTTTCCGGCGGGCCTTGGTTCATGGGGAAAGCCTAGCGGCCGAGCGCCCCCGGCTCGGCTAGTGTCTATCCCGTGCCTGAAGACTTCTCCGTGCTGACCCCGCCGCTGGACCGTGTCCTTAAGTTCATCCGCGTCCTCGAATCCGGCGGGGGAGCGGCAGCCATCAGGCCTTTCCTCGCCGACTCCTTTGTCCTGCTGGAGGCGCCGCACCTCTTGGCGCCGGAAGGCTCCACGCGCACGCTGGCGGAGGTCCTGGCCGGCGCCGACCAAAGCCGGGAAGTGGTGGCCGATCAAAAGTTTGTGGTCAGGCGGACCACCTGTGAAGGCGGACGGGTTGCGGTGGAAGCGGACTGGTCCGCGACGGCCCTGATGGACCTCCGTTACTGGGACCGGGGGGAGATTATCCGGGCGAGGACGTCGTCGGTGTTCGAAGTCAGCAATGGGCTGATTGTCAGCCAGGACAGCTACGACTGCTACTTCAGGTAAGCCTGCTGCGTCCGTTAAGCCCAAGCGGCGCCCACGCTGGCTGCCTGTCCAGCTCTTGCATGGTGAAGCGCCGGGCCACCCACCGGTTCACTGACGGTGTGGCAGCAGCCGCGCTGATTCCCAGGTTTCGAAGGTCCAGCAAGGGCCGGGGCAGCGGCCGCCCCAGCAGCATGTTGATCTCGGACTGCCGCCGAGCCAGCCTCGCGGCACGTTGCCGGCTGGCCTGGTACTCCTTGAACTGCCGGTCAACCTGGCCCGGATTAGCGGCCGCGAGTGCCGCCTGGAGGAGGGGAGAAAGGGCGCGGGCGTCCAACCACCCGAGGTTCATGCCCTGTCCGCCGATGGGGCTGATCTCGTGGGCAGCATCGCCGAGCAGGAACACCCGCCCGGCCATCATCCGCCGGGCCATGGTGGACCGGACGCTGAAGGCGCTCACCATGGTGTTGGTGCGGGCATCCGGGAGGCTGCCGGTCCGGCGCAGGACCTGCTGTGCCAACTCATCCGGCGCGGCGGTACCGGCAGGCCTGCCCAACCGCACCACCCAGCGCCGGACCCCGCCCGGCAGCGGAAAAGACTCAACGATGCCGCCCGGCTCAAGGAACAGGACTGCCCGTTGGCCGTAAAACCCGGCTTCCCGGAAATCGCCCATGAGGTAGTGGTCGGGATAATTCCTTTGGCGCACGGGCACATCCAGGAGGCCTCGCACCTGGGACCGCGCGCCGTCGGCCGCTACAACGAAGGATGCCGTCCACGTGGATTCCCTGCTCCGCTCCTCGCCGGCAGGTCCGGCGGCGACGGTGACCTGTCCGCCGTCGTCCTTCACCCGCGTGACGCGCACACCCCTGACGAGGGCGGCGCCGTCCAACTGGCGGACACGCTCCTCCAAAAGCTGCTCGGTGCGGAACTGGGGCAGGGCCAGCACGAAGGGAAAGGCCTCCGAGACTCCGGCGAATGACATGGTGCCCACAGTCTTTCCGCCGCTGACTGCCAGCCCTTCCCGGATCTGTACCCCCTCCTGCACCGCGGAAGCCGCAATGTCGATGTGCTGCAGGCCCTCAAGGGCAGGGGGGTGGATGCCGATGGCCCGTGAGTGCAGGTTCCTGGTTTGCCTCTGCTCCAGGACCCTGACGCTGACGCCGTCCTGAAGCAGCAGGGCGGCCAGGTACAGGCCCACCGGGCCCCCGCCGATGATCAGGACCTCTGTGTCCGTTGGCATGTCAGTTCCTGCGCAGGGCGAGAATCTGATGGAACTTAGGGCTGGTTTCGACGGTCCAGCCCGGGGGAGCGAGGGCGGCCAATTCGGCGCGGGTGTAGCTTCTGCGGATGGACGTCAGGCCGTCCGCGCGGATGAAGGACCGGCGGGACGGCAGCGCGGCGGCAGAAAAGAGGGCGTAGGCGGCGGGGCTTCGCCTCAAGTCGTTGTGCAGCGCCTTTTTGGTGCTGAGAGCGGCTGAATCGGCGAGCAGCTGCTGGAGTTCGTGCGCCGAAAGGTGGTGCAGGACGTGGTTCGAAATAACGAAGTCGAAGCTACTTCCCTCCCGGACAAGATCCGCGCTGTGCGCCTGCCGAAACTCCACCCCGGGCATGGGCGGCCGTCCCAGCGCGTACGCGGCGGCGCGTGGATCAGGGTCTATGCCGGTAATGTGCATCGGAAGTCCGTCGCGCCGGGCCCAGGCTGCCAACATCTGCGCGAGGTCGCCCCCGCCGGCGCCGATGTCCAGCAGTGTGGCTGGAGCGGCGTTCCGAGCCAGGGAGGGACGAAGCTCCCTGACATAGAGCCTCCGCCACCCGGCAAGCACGCGGTTGACCACTGCGAACTGGCGGTACGTGTTCTGCAGGAGCTGGGCGTCGCAGTCCGGCCCGTCCATGATTTCCACGGCGTCGACGGCGCGCTGCCTCATCAGCAGGTCCATGGGACTAAGGGACGGATACTTCTGCCGCTGCCTGGCCCGGCATCTGTCCCACCAGTCCTGCACCGGGAGCCTGGCGCAGTTTTGTGAACAGCGCGGTTTCCACCGTGAGTCCCGGGCCGAAGGCCATGGAACAGATGCGCTCGTCGCCGTCCTGAGGCTCCTGTTCCAGGATGTGTTTGAGGACAAAAAGTACTGTGGCGCTGCTCATGTTTCCGTAGTTCCGCAGCGTCTCCCGCGCCGGCACCAGTTGCTCCGCGGTGAGGCCAAGCCGGGACTGGACTTTGTCCAGGATGCTCCGGCCGCCGGGATGGATGGCCCAGTGCCGGATGGAGGTGTAGGGGAGTGCTTCCAGTTCCGGGTCCCGGGCCAGGAGCGGCCGAAGGGCACCCACAATATGGTCATCGATGATGTGCGGTACATAATTTCCAAGCACCATTTCGAATCCGTGGTCGCCGATGTTCCAGGCCATCGCGTCCTCACCGACCGGTGTGAGGACCGTCTCGAAGTGATCGAGCTGGAGCAGGGACTTTTCGGCCGACCCGCTGCGTGCAGTGACCACCGCGGCGGCTGCACCATCAGCGAACAGGGCTGAGCCCATGATCGTGTCCGGATCGTTTGAGGTGCGGACGTGCAGGGAGCACAGCTCGGCACACACCACCAGGACAACGGCCTGCGGGTCGGCCTCGCAGAACAGCTTCGCGGCGCGCAACGCAGGGAAAGCTGCATAGCAGCCCATGAAGCCCAGGTGGTAGCGCTGGACAGCCGGATCCAGGCCCAGTTCCCGGACGACCTTATAGTCAGGGCCTGGGTTGAAGAACCCGGTGCAGGAGACGGTGATGAGATGAGTTATGTCAAGTAAATCTAGTTCAGGGGCGGCGTTGACGGCGGAACGGGCGGCTTCCACAAAGAGCTTGGTTGCCTCGCGGCCGAAGATGTCGTTGCGGACCTTTGTGCTGGGATTCAGCAGCAGGCCGGTGTCCGGATCGAAGAACTGTGGATCATCGGCCCGGTGATCCCTGGTGAGTTCTTCGACGGCGGTGAAACGTGTATCAATGGCAGCGGAGTCAAAACAGGTATTGACCAGCCGTGAGCCAAGCCTGGACAATCCGGGCTGGGCCGCAAAAACGTCACGGGCTTCTGTCTGGATCAGCATCGTTTTAGGAACTGCAGTTTCAAGTGATCGCACGTAGACCGTCATTCACTCATTCTTAACGAGCACCCGGAATAAGACAATGCTGACCTGCGGATTCATGCTCGATGAACGTATTGCGCACGGGCCGCAGATGCGCTGGTTCCCGCCCCTTCCGGAACCGATGCAAACTGGCATACACGGTTATTCATGGCACGGGAGTAGAAGCAGGCCCAGCCGAGTTCCGCGCCCGGGCTTGAGTTCTAGCGGATATCAGGTGAGTCCCTGGATCAGTCGTTTGACGTCCTTCACTGACCAAATCGGTATCAACAAACTTGGCACACTATTGAGTTCTCAAACAACAGACACACCCGGCACCACCCAACCAAACGGTTCAGGATCGCTCCGGAGCAACTTTTCAAACTTACCCGGTTCCAAGCAGCAAAGCAAATCAGCGTTTCCGCGACCCACGCTACCCACAACCAGCCCCACCCAACACCGGCACACCAAAAGGCGAACCATTTTCAGGCCGTTCACAAAGGGGGGATTAGCCGCCATCTTTCCGCTTCAGCGGCGGCGACTCAGAAAACAATACACCCCCCACGCCCACCCCGCAAATCCACCCCACCACCCACCCCACACCCCCAAAACCACGGAATCCCGCGGAATTACCAACCCACAACACCCAAACCACCACCACCCCACCACCAAAACCCCACTATGGACTGGCTCACACCTTCAGACTGACAACTGCCTACCTTCAGGATCGGGCTGAATTCGGCATCGAGGGTTCGAGAGCACGAACCACCGCCGGCCGATCGAAGACAGCAGAGCTCATACACTTCGGCAAAACTCCAAGCGGCGGACCTTGGTTGGGAGTGGGTTGTGGTGTCTACCAGGTGTGCTGGACTCCGGGCGGTACCAGCTGCAGCCGGGGCATTCGTGGAAGGAATACGCGACCGGCTCGAGGAAGGCGATGAATTAGGAACAGCGTCGAGGTCACCAGCCAGGACCCGTTCAACGGCCACCGCTGGCACAAGAACGACCTGCTCTATGGCCTATGCAGATCCTGCGCGGTGGTCAGGAGAAGCTCACCGAGCGGCAAAGAGCACTGCGCGACCGGGTGAAGGCCACGGTGAAGTGCTCGTCAATGGCTGTGCGTCCAACAACTCCCCTGGGCCCACAAGGCCAAGAACCCCGGCGGCCCATCGCGGAGACGGTCCTCGCGTCGCTGCCAGCCTGCCCGGCCCGGCGATCAAGCGACTCATCAGCAAGACGCCCAAGCAGTGGTGCGAGGCGTTCCTGTCCTCCTTCGACACCGGTCCTGCGAATAACGGCGGCACCGAAGCGATGAACGGCCTCATCTAACGCCACCGCCACCTTGCCCCCGGCTTCCGCAACCGGAAGCACTACCAACTACGCATGCTGCTCATCGCCGGCGGGCTGTCCCACCCTCACCTCGGGCAGGAAGACCTCATCCAGGTTGGAAGCCACCCGGTCAAATGCTCACTTTCGAAAAGAACACAATCCTCACCGGAAGGAGCGAGGCTCTTGCGTCACCGTTCGCAGCGGGCTTCGTCGCGTACCCCGCTCTGATCGGTCAGCGGCGCACCTGATAGCGGAGGTGAAGCACCCGGTCGCCCTGAATCACCACGTCGGGATCCTCCAACAGGTGCTGTCCGTGGACCGACCCGAAGTAGCGCTTGCCGGATCCGAACACGACGGGTACGACGTCCATGCGCACCTCGTCGACAAGTCCCGCGGCAAGTATTTGGCCACCGACGTCACCGGCGGCGACCTCGACGATGCGATCACCCGCAAGCTCTTGTGCCTTGGCCATGGCTGCCTCGACGCCGTCGACGAAGTGAAACGGCGCCGTGGGATCCCAGCCCTCTGGCTGCGGCCGGTGCGTCACAACGACCACGTGGTCGATTCCGCTCGGAGGTTTCCCGTCCCAGCCGTCCGTCAGGTCGAAGACGTGGCGGCCGCAGAGTGTCACCCCGATCTGGTTCCAGTACGGCCGGGTGTAGTCGTAGGAAGGCTGCGACACCTTCACCGCACCGCTCTCGTCCAATGGGACGTCACCGTTGGTCAACCAGTCGAACAGCGGTGCGGGCTGGTCATTTTCGTCCGCGACGAAGCCGTCCACCGACACCGAGCTGTACATGACCACCTTGCCCACGGGGCTCTCCTCTGCTTTGGGGTGCCCCTACATTAGCGTCTTGTGAGCGATCGCTCTAGTAGAAAATCGATCTGCCCGCAGCGGCCAGCCGTCCAGCGTGTGGCTGGGATGTTCGCGCAGTAACCCGCCGCCGGACTTTGACGTACCGCGTCGGGGTGAGCCCGGTGAACGCACGATACTCGTCGCCAAAGTGGGCGTGGTCGACGTAGCCTGCGTCGCCGGCGAAGTCGCCCCATCACCTCCTGCACGTTCCCGGCCAACGCCCCATCACCACCTGTGGGTTTTCGTCGGACGCTCTCTCAGCTTCTGCGGGTTTTCGTCGGACGCTCTCTCACTCGATGTGGCCTTTTGCGTGACGCTCTCACCCGATGCCGGTTTTGGAGTGACGCTTTCTCACCTGATGCCGGTTTCGGAGTAATGCTCTCTCAGTTGATGTGGCCTTCGGGGTGATGCTCGCTCAGTTGGCGGGGTGTTCCAGGTGTTGCTCTTCGGTGTGAGGGGGCGTTCGACGGCGGCTGGTCTGGGATGCTGCCGACCGGAGCCTCGAGCGCATGGACGGGTGAGAGACCGTTGGTTGCGGGAACACGTCAGGTGAGAGAGGGACCCGGGGGAAGCCCGCGTTAAGTGAGAGCGGGTCCTGGCCTCGTGCCGCGGTGTTTGTGTGTTAAATGCGGCAGGGCCCTGACGTCGTTTGTCAGGGCCCTGCTCGTAATGGTTGTCCGGCGGTGACCTACTCTCCCACACCCTCCCGGGTG
>NZ_JAMKFI010000060.1:0-700 GCF_024494415.1 Pseudarthrobacter sp. R1
CTGCTCTGTCTGGCCGTGGCACAGCACCTGCTCGGCTTCTCCTCGGAGAGCAGGTGGATCCGGTACTCCCGGATCCACCTGTCCGGCATGTTCCCGGCCATCCCGCACCAATCCGGCTATAACAAGCGTCTCCGGGCCGCGGGACCCATGATCGCGGCAGCGATCACCGCCCTGGCACGGGACACCCCGTCCTGGCACGAGGTCCTGCGCCTGGTCGATTCCACCCCCGTGCCGTGCGGCATGTCCCGGGAAACCGTCAAACGCTCCGACCTGTCCGGGCACGCCGGCTACGGCTACTGTGCCTCCCACTCCCGGTTCTTCTGGGGCCTGCGTCTCTACCTGATCAGCACCCCTGACGGGATGCCCGTGATCTGGGGCCTGGCGAACCCGAAGATCGGTGAACGTGAGGTCACCCAGGCCCTGCTCGAACACGACCACCACCTCATCCGGGCCGGGCAGGTCATCCTCGGGGACAAAGGCTTCGCCGGCCGCGACTTCGAACGGTTCATCACCGAGGACCTCGGCGCGCACCTGATCCGCCCGGACCGCAAAGACGAGAAACCCCGCTTCGGCAAACTCGGCGGCATCCGGCAATGGATTGAATCCGTCTTCGACACCCTCAAGGGCCAACTCGGCCTCGAAGAACACGGCCGGCCGACCATGGCTGGCGTCTACGCCCGGGTGGCAGCCAGACTCCTCG
>NZ_JAMKFI010000061.1:0-752 GCF_024494415.1 Pseudarthrobacter sp. R1
GCGCGCAGGACCTGCTGTCCCAGGCAAAATCAGGGCTTTCCAGCCAGGCCGGCACCCAGCAGCAGAAGGCGGCCGAAGGCATCCGCACCATTTCCAGCCAGCTGCAGAGCATGGCTGACGCCCCGGACCAGCAGGGTATGGCCAGTGATCTGATCCGGCAGGCTGCCCAGCGCAGCGAGTCGGTGGCTTCCTGGCTTGAGAACAAGCAGCCAGGGGACTTGCTGGGCGAGGTCCAGAGGTTCGCCCGCAACAAGCCCGGCACCTTCCTGCTGCTTGCCGCCGGTGCCGGCGTCCTCGCAGGCCGCCTGACCCGCGGCCTCACCGCAGGCACCACCGGTACCGCATCCCAGGGCGGGACCTTGCAGTCCTCCCCGGCCCAGCGCCCGGTGTCCGCTCCGCCGGCAGCACCGCTCCGGCAGGAGACGGTGTTCGCCGCAGGAAGCGACACTGACCTGTACGACGAGCCCGTTGTAGGCGCCGGAACTCCGGTATCCACAGCGTCCCTGCCGTCCGGTACCGCGGAAGATACTCCTTTGCGCTTTGAGGATGACCCCTACCAGTCGAAGGAAGGACGCCACCTGTGAGTAGTTCTATTCCGGAGCCTCCCCCGAGTGAGGCGCACGTTAAGGCGGACAACGCGTCGTTGGGTGAGTTGCTGGGTGATGTGACCCGGGATCTGTCCACCCTGATGCGCCAGGAACTCGAGCTCGCCAAGGCCGAAGCCAAGCAGTCCGCCACCAAGGCAGGCAAAG
>NZ_JAMKFI010000062.1:0-790 GCF_024494415.1 Pseudarthrobacter sp. R1
CCGGCCAGAAGGCCAGGCATACCCGGGCGCAAGCCTTATGAGTCAGGCTCCCGAAGGGGCTGCCCCGCCCCGGGAGGCGCGGCGGTTTGTAAGGGTCCTAAGCACCACAGCGGTGACAGTAGCCACCGCCATCAGGGCAAAAAAGCCCGCTCCGGCGTTGTAGAGCACCTGGGCGGTCCCCGGCAACGGGGCGGAGGCGTCGGCGGCAATCATGATCGTGGCGTAATAGGCGGCTGTGGCGGCTAGCCAGAGCACACCGGCAACAGCTACGGCGATGGACCAGCGCGAGAACCAGCGCGGCCCGGGCCGGTAGGACAAGGCCACGGCGAGCAGCACGATGCCCGCCACGGCGAGAAGCTGGGCCGGCAGCAGAAACGGCCCGGCGACGAGCCCGACCGGAATGCAGAATCCGCCGACCATCAGCAGACGCCGGCCGGCCAGCGGCATACCTTCCGGCGGCACCGCGCTGTCCGCCGCCCCCGCCGGATCCCCCGGCGTTGTATTCTCCGCTGTCATCGCATTTCCCTTGGTCATCGTTCCCATCCTGGACTGGGGCGCGGCCGAATATCCGACGGCCGTTCCAGCCCTTGACGACAGTACAGGACAGGATGGATCGATGCTTCCCTGGCTGACCTTCGCCGGGCAAAACTGCGGCGACGCGACGGGTCGCTAGTATCAGAACCATGCCGCTGCTGGATCTGTCCTCCGCCGCCCAGGACTATCTGAAGCTGATTTGGATGGGTGCTGAACACGGCTCCGACCCCGCCACGGGCGGCGGGCTGGCCAAAAG
>NZ_JAMKFI010000063.1:0-744 GCF_024494415.1 Pseudarthrobacter sp. R1
GCGGTGCGTTGTCATTGTTGGGCCGTGGTGCGGGCGGAACCGCGCTGTCTGTCGCCTGCGGGGCTGCTGAGGGTGTCGTTGCCTGCACCGACGCAGTGGGGGAGACTGCGGGTGCAGGTGTAGCCGCCGGCGCCTGGACGGTGAAGGTGTAGTTGCCTTCGATGGGATGCCCATCGGAGGACACGGCCCGCCACAGCACGGTGTAGGTGCCGGGGCTTCCCGCGGCAGTCTTGGTGGACAGCGTCGGCCCTTCCACACTTACGGTGCCGTCGCTGACGGTGGCTCCGGCGCCGTCTGTGACGGTGATGATGCTCAGGTTCAGGGACGCAGAATCGGTGGGGGGCTGGGTGAGGGTCAGCGATACCGTTTCCGGTGCGGTTGTGACAACACTGTCGCGGGCCGGAGTGGTCGAGGACAGGGCGTCGTGGGCCAGGGCGGGGGATGCTGTCAGGGCCGCCGGCAGCAGCAGAGCTGCGACGGCTGTCAGCCGGAGCCGGGACCTGAACGTGGATCGTGGTTTCATCGTGGTTTCCTTCGAAAAATGTAGCGCAGGCGTTCCGGTGAACGGGACTGCAGGTTATTGTGTGGCAGCCGGTGGCCGCACAACGGGCTTCACACGATGGCGGGCGGGCCGCGCCGGGGATGCGCGCGAAGCATGCGCGGGCGCGGTACCGGGGCCTGCCGGGGGGCGGGCAGCGGCTGGGCCGGGAGGTGAACGAAGGTGACGGGGGAGGGGAAGAGTAC
>NZ_JAMKFI010000064.1:0-323 GCF_024494415.1 Pseudarthrobacter sp. R1
GCCTGCGACGCCGACATCATCCCCGCCCTCCTCGGCACCCACGGCGAAATCCTGGACCTCGGCCGCAAAACCCGGCTCTTCACCCCCGCCCAACGCCAAGCCCTCACCGCCCGCGACCAAGGCTGCACCTTCCCCAACTGCACCATCCCCGCCCCCTGGTGCGAAGCCCACCACATCACCTACTGGTCCCGCGGCGGCCCCACCAACACAGACAACGGCGCCCTCCTCTGCTCCGGCCACCACCACCTCATCCACAAAGAACAATGGACCATCACCACCATCAACAACACCCCCTGGTACACACCCCCAAAACACCTCGACCC
>NZ_JAMKFI010000065.1:0-18939 GCF_024494415.1 Pseudarthrobacter sp. R1
CGCGGGTAAGTTCCGGCTCGGCGGCGAGGTGGAGGTAGGTGAAGAGGATCAGGCCCTTGCGGAAGCGGTGGTACTCGGCCTTGATGGGTTCCTTGACCTTCATCACCATGTCCGCACGTGCCCAGACCTCGTCGGCGTCGTTGACGATCTCGGCGCCGGCAATGGCGTATTCCTCGTCCGTGATGCCCGAGCCCAGTCCTGCGCCGCGTTCCACCAGCACGGTGTGGCCGTGGGTGCGGAACTCGTGGACACCGGCGGCGGTGATCGCCACGCGGTACTCATTGTTCTTGATTTCCTTGGGGACACCAATGATCATGGCGTGCCTTTCGTGTTGATGGTGGTGCCCGGTTTAGAGCAGCGTTGCTGCGGCGGTAAGGGAGGACTGGAGGATCTGTTCCATCTCGTCGAACTCGGGCTGTCCGATGATCAGGGGCGGGGATAGTTGGATGACGGGGTCGCCACGGTCATCGGCGCGGCAGTAGAGGCCGTTTTCGAACAGGTCTTTGGAGAGAAAGGTTTTGAGGACCCGTTGGCTTTCCTCCGCTGTGAAGGTTTCCTTCGTGGCTTTGTCTTTGACCAGTTCGATCCCGTAGAAGTAGCCGCTGCCGCGGACGTCGCCCACGATGGGTAGGTCCTTCAGCTTTTCGAGGGTTGAGCGGAACGCCGCTTCGTTGCCCAGCACATGCTGGTTGATGCCTTCGCGTTCGAAGAGGTCCAGGTTAGCCAGGGCCACGGCGGCGGCTACGGGGTGGCCGCCGAAGGTGTAGCCGTGCTTGAAGAAGGCTTCCCCGGTGGCGAAGGGTTCGAACAGGCGCTCCGACGCGATCATCGCCCCCATCGGAACATAGCCGCTGGTCAGTCCCTTGGCGCAGGTGATGATGTCCGGCACGTAGTCGAATTTCTCGGCGCCGAAATATGTCCCGAGCCTGCCGAACGCGCAGATGACCTCGTCGCTGACCAGCAACACATCGTATTGGTCACAGATTTCGCGGACGCGCTGGAAATACCCTGGCGGCGGCGGGAAGCAACCGCCGGCGTTTTGCACGGGCTCAAGGAATACCGCTGCCACCGTTTCCGGGCCTTCGGCCAGGATGGCCGCCTCGATCTCGTTGGCCGCCCACTGCCCGTAGGCGGCCAGATCGTCGGCGTGCTGTTCGGCCCGGTAGAAGTTCGTGCTCGGCACCCGGAACGTGGAGGGCACCAGCGGCTCGAAGTCCGCCTTCAGCGCAGGGATGCCCGTGATGGACAGGGCACCGTGGGTGGTGCCGTGGTAAGACGTGGTCCGGGAAAGGACCTTGTGCTTTTGAGGCCTGCCGGTGAGCCGGAAGTACTGCTTGGCAAGTTTCCAGGCAGATTCCACGGCTTCGCTGCCGCTGTTGGTGAAGAACACCTTGTTCAAATCACCCGGTGCCAGCGCGGCCAGCCGTTCCGCGAGCTGCGCGGCGGGCTTGTTGGCGTAGGACCATAGCGGAAAGAACGCCAGTTCGGATGCCTGGCGTGCCATGGCTTCGGCCAGTTCGGTGCGTCCGTGGCCCACCTGGACCACAAACAGTCCTGCCAGTCCGTCGAGGTAGCGCCGGCCGGCGTCGTCGTAAACGTAGGCGCCTTCACCGCGGACGATCAGCGGGAGGTCGTGGTCCGTCTGAGGTTGCGGGGAGAAGTGCAGCCACAGGTTCTCCCGGGCCGTTGCTCGCAGGCTGCTGCGTTCTTCCACTTGTTGGGTCATGCGGATCGCCTCTTCCAGGTCGATTGAGGGCTATTGAGGGCACGGGCCGCGGAATGGCGTGTCACAGGTCGAGTACCAGCCGGGGCGAGGCGGAGCGGGAAACGCAGATCATCATGCTGTTCCCGTTCTCGCGTTCGGTTTCGGTGAGCAGGTCGTCGCGGTGGTCTACTTTGCCGCAGAGGACCTTTACTTCGCAGGTGCCGCAGAAGCCCATTTCGCAGGATGAGGGATGCTGCACTCCCGCTGCCCGGACGGCGTCAAGGACGCTCTCGTTGGGCCCGACTGTGATGACGGTTCCGGTGCGTTCCAGTTCCACCTCAAAGCTTTCCGTAACGGCACCTGAGGGAGAGTCTTCGGGTCCATCGACGGGTGGAGCGGCGGGTGCGAAGCGTTCCAGGTGAAGCTGGTGCAGCCTGCCCGCGGCGGCCATGTGTGTGGAGAGTGCGTCCATGAGCCCGGCCGGTCCACAGGTGTAGACCGCAGCGGCGGGGTTGTCCCGGACGACGGCGGCGAGGTCCGGGTGGCCGTCGGTGTCCTGAGCGTACAGCTGCAGGGACGGGGCACGGAGCGATGCGAGTTCGCCGAGGAAGGCGAAGTGCTCCGCGGTTCGGGCGCCGTACACGAGTTTCCACGGCAGGCCGCGCTGCTGGACCTGGTGGATCATGGGCAGCAGGGGCGTGATGCCGATGCCGCCGGCCACGAAGACGTACTCCCCGGCGTCCGCCAGGGAGAAGTTCTGCCTTGGCGCGCCGATGCTCAGGATCCGCCCGGGGCGGAGTTCGCGGTGGACTTCCAGGGATCCGCCGCGGCCCTCGGGGAGTTCAAGGACCGCGATGCGGTATGTGGTGGCGTCAGCGGGGTCACCGCACACGGAGTACTGTCGCACCGTTCCGGAGGGCAGGTGCACATCCACATGGGCGCCGGGCGCCCAGGCGGGCAGGGGGCCGCCGTCGGTCCGGCCCAGCTCATAGGACGTGATGGATTCTGCTTCCCGCCTGGCGCTGTTAACGCGCACGTCAAGCAGCTGGCCGGCGGGCAGTGTCAGTTCGCGCTCATGCTGGAGCGTTGTCACGGGAATCCTCCTGAACCCTGTTCATCAGCTCAAGGAAGGAGCGCCGGTAGTTGAGGGTGAACAGGTCTGCCGGGACGGAGAACTCCTGCTGCTCGGCGTCCCACGGGATTTCCCGCGGTTCAACGGCTTCCACGATGGGCAGGTCTTCGAGGTAGACCATCTCTTCGATCCGCAGGCATTCGTCCAGGCCGGCACCCTTGTAGCCAACCTGGTTGGCCACGCCCCAGAAGATGGTCACGTGCTCATAGCTGATGGGGGAGGGGAACCCTGCCACCACGCGCTTGCCGAGTCGCTCGTAGTTGTACGTGATGGACGCGAGGCCGGGAGCGGCGCAGTGGTAGCGCATCATGCAGTCTCCGTCTTCGGCCCAGTCGCCGGTGCCGGCGTCCAGTGGCCGTTCCATCCAGACGTCCAGCCCGTCGCGGCTGACGGTCAGCGGCTCCACCACTTCAGGGGTGGGCCCCATGGAGACCTTGTGGACAAACGGGAAGTGGGCGACGTCCCGGAAGTTTTCGATAGTGACGCCGACGCCCACGGGGGAGTCCAGTGGTGTGGCGGCTACCCATTCGAGCTCAACGTCCCGCCATTCCTCGATGTCGTACATGTCCCGGATAGGGTCTTCGAGAACGGTCCATACGTGGCCGTATTTCTCGACCGCGGGATACGTTCTGATGGCGGCCTTCCCCGGGATCCTGCCCTGGTCCTCGAGTGACGGGATCCGGACGCAGGCGCCGGTGGAGCTGGCAAATTCCCAGCCGTGGTAGGGGCAGCCGATGGATTTTTGGTGCACCTCGCCCAGGGAGAGGTCACCGCCGCGGTGTGGGCAGCGGCGGTCCTGCACGGTCACGGTGCCTTCGCCGTCGCGGTAGATGACGAGCTTGGTGCCCAGCAGGGTGGCGGTCTGGGGCTTGTCCAGATCGCAGAGCCGCGCTACCGGGAACCAGGAGCGGCGCATGGCGGCTTCGGCCAGTTCCCGTTTGGTGGCGGGGGCTGTTTTTGGGCGTGCGGTATCAACTGTGGCAGTCATGGGAGGTCCTTTCTAGTGGCGCTGTCAGGCGCCGGGAATCAGTGCGCCGCCGTTGACGCTGATGGTTTGGCCGGTAATGAAAGCCGCGCTGTCGGAGGCGAGGAACGCCACAGCCGCGGCGATTTCGTGCGGGTCGCCCAGCCTGCCCAGCGGCACCGCGGCCAGTTCTTCGTCGTACGCGTCATCCGGAACCATCCGGGTGAGGATGGCCCCGGGAGCGACGGCGTTGACCAGGATGTTGTCCGTGATCAGCTCGCGGGACAGTGCCTTCATCAGGGAGAGCTGGGCGGCTTTGGAGGTCATGTAGCCGTAGGAGTGGCCGTCCGGCACCTGGCCCCACTGGGAGGAGATGAAGATGATCCGGGGCGCGCTGCTGTTGCGCAGAACCGGAACGGCGGCCCGGGTGATCGCGTAGGGCGCCAGCACGTTGACGTCGAAGTACGGCTGGAGGTTCGCAGCCGGCGTCTTGGCCAGCGTCTGCCAGTCATGCATCAGGCCAGCGTTATGGACCAGGATATCCAAGCCGTCCCATGTTCCGACGGCGGCATCGACAAGGCGCTGCCCGGCGTCGCCGGCGGTGATGTCAAGGCCCAGGGTCACGGCGCGGCGCCCGTACGTGGCCTCTATCTCCTCTGCCACGGCGTCGAGTTCCACCTCGTCCAGGTCCGCCAGTACCAGCTCGCAGCCGCGCGAGGCGAGCGTGCGCGCGTGGGCGGCGCCCATGCCGCGGGCCGCCCCCGTGATGATGGCGACCCTTCCATCAAGTCTGATGCCGGGGATCGCAAAGTTGCTCACTGAACGACTTCCATGATGTGGGGCTCGGTGATGTAGAGCATGTTGCCGTCGGGGTCGAAGAAGGGGCGGTAGCGGTACCAGGTGCCGTTTGGGTGTTTCCATTCGATCCGCTGGTCCACCCATTCGACCTTTCCGTCCAGGTGCGCTTCGGCGTCGTCGAGGTTGTCCACTTCAAAGGCGATGGAGTCGAAGCCGGGAGCATTGTCCTCGTTGACGGCCGTGCGGCGGGGTGCGTGTTCGCCGTTGTTGGACTTGAAGATGTAGAGGGTCACGTTGCCCATGTTGATGGCTGCCCATTCTTCGGCGGGCTCGTACGGCAGGTGGAAGTCAAGGCCCAGGGTGCCGTGGTAGAAGTCGGTCAGCCGGCCGACGTCGTGGGTGAGGATGTCCATGTTGTCGATGCGCTTGAGGTTCAGCACAGCGTTCTCCTTGAGTGTTGTGGTGGTGCTGGTTGGATAGGTGCAGGGGCCTCCGGCGTGCGCCGTGATGGTGCCGTTCTGAACGTTGAGGGAAACAGTGGCCAGGGTTGCGAAGCTCGTTTCTGCCTGGAGCAGGGGATCCACGTGGCAGCAGGTGGCTCCGCCGCCCAGCAGGTGTGAATCAAGCACGGCCACCAGGTCCTCTGCGGTGATCCGGGCTGCTGCGGCTTTGGCCGATAGCCGGCGGGCGCGGCGGCGGATGCCGTCAAGGCGCAGGACCGAGTCCGGTCCGTTGCGAAGTTCGGTGTCATGGGACGATGCCGGGCTGCTGAGGAAGTGGTTCGTGTGGATGAGCAGGCCGTCTCTGTCCGGCAGTGCATAGCCCACGCCTCCCGGGTTAAGTTCCACGCTCACGGCTGCGGACTCGCCTTCAGATTCGGCCACCAGTGTCAGGGACGAGGACGCGGAGACGGGAGCGGTGGCAAGTCTGATCAAGGCCTGGTTGAGGTTCCGGGCTTCGTCCAGGACTGCCCGGGCCAGAACGTGTACGGGAGCACCCAGAGTCTGGCCGTCCTTGTCGTGGTGGAGGATGTTGAAGAGGATCCCGAGCCTGTCGCTGTTCACGCCGATTTTGCCGAGAATGCCGAATTCGGTGACGGTGGTGGTGAGCCGGCCGTCGATGTGGGGGATTTCCCAGACGAGCCACAGGTCAGCCAGATCCGGGTACCAGTCCCAGGCTTGGACAGCTCCCGGTGGGCCCTCTGCGGGTAGATGCACGAGAGTGGAGCATTCCTTGGCAGCCGTACCTCCGGTGATCGCGAGGATTTCGGTGCGGGCGTTGATGGATGCCAGGGACGTCAACGGAACGCCGGCGCCTTCTGCCATGCCGGTGATCTCCTCCAGCAGCGCTGGGGAAATGGCCCGGATTTGGCCGATGGCAGCTTCGCCCCAGAAGTCCATGTCAACGGGTGCACCAGCGGCCCGGTCGAATAGGCGCTGATAGGCAGCTATTGATGCCCTGATCTGGCCAGCGTGGGCTCGGCCGAATTCGCGGCCGCGCGCTGCGGGGAGCAGTTCCGTGGAGCGGAATCGGTAGGGTGTCATGCCAGCTCCAGAAGGGACGGAGCGACGTGCTGAGCAATTTGGTCGAGGCGTGCGAACCAGACGTCATCGGAGGCAGCCATGTGTTCGATGACGCGTTCGAGTTGTGCCAGACGGTATGGCCGTCCGATGACTTCCGGGTGCATGGTGAAGCTTGTGTGGCGCTTTTCGTCGCGCGCCGATTCGAATTCGGCGGTCCAGCAGCGGTGGAGCTCTTCGGGGTCGGTCACGTTTCCGCCCCCGTCGATGTTCCATCCGAAGCGCGGGTAATCGTCCAGGGACCAGTGCACTGGCAGTTCCAGGATCTGCAGGCTGTTCCAGCGTTCAACGTAGGGCCGGTCATCGCCCATGCAGCTGGAGTCGTAGGTGAAGCCGTGTTCGACCAGCAACGCGAAGGTTTCCGGGGTGAGTTCCCACGACGTAGACCGGTAACCTGCAGGCCGGGGAGCCCCTGCCCGTTCAAGGGCCAGCAGTCCGCGTTCAATCTCATCACGCTGTTTTTGCAGGCTGACTTTATCGCTGCGCAGGTGCAGGTATCCGTGATGGGCTACTTCATGCCCGGCTTCCAGGAGGGCTGTCACCAGCCCGGGGTGGTGCTCTGCGGTGTAGCCGGGAACGAAGAATGTTGCGGGGATCCCGTAGCGTGAAAGGAGGTCCAGAATGCGGGGGACTCCGCGGGTGATCCCATAGCGGCCTTCGGAGAGAATCGTCAGGCGCCGGGCGTACTCGTCGCCTTCGCCGAGCCAACCAGCTTCAGCGTCGACGTCGAACGTCAGGGAGACGGCCGCGGCCTTGATATCGGGCCAGATGTTCACGGATTACTCCTTTTCGCCGATGGTGACGCGGTCTTCGCCGTGCGGCGCTTCCGGGGTGTCGGCCGCCGCTGGAGTGCTGTTTAGAGCGGGGTGGCGCCAGGTGATGGGTTGCTTTTCCTGCTTCAGCTGCCGGTAGACGTACAGGACGATGGACAGGGACAGGACCAGAATGCCGATGATGACTTCCTTGATGCCGCCGTAGCCGGTGATCTCGGTGCTGGCGATGCCCACCAGGAGGATAACGGTGTCCAGGGCTGCCAGGAACCCGGCGATATACACCCACTGCCGTCCGAGGCGGATGGGGCGTTCGGCGTCTGGCTGGTCCCGGCGGAGGTTGATGAAGCCAGTCAGGGACAGGATGTGGCAGATCAGGTACCCCATGATGCCTGCGACAATCACGGCGAGGGCGTCACCGACGAAGACGATCAGGACGACGTTCACGAGCAGGTCGAGCGACATGGCCCTGGCGGGGACCTTGGCTTTGTTCAGCTCACCGAGCTGGCGGATGGTGAGGCCTTCGAGTGCGCTGCCGTGCAGTACACGGCCTCCGGCGGCCGTGGTCATAACCATCATGAGCATCAGTCCGGCAATCAGGCAGATGGTCATCAGCCAGTCACTGCCAGGAATCAGCCGATCGAAGGCCTGCAGGTAGAACGTGACGGGGTTCTCCGCGATCTCTTCCTGCTGCACGAGTCCGCCCACCCCCAGAGGGACCATGAAGTAGACAGCGAGAACGAAGAACCCGGCGAGCCGCAGAGCGATGCGTGAATCACGGATGGTGTCGCGGAACTCGGGGACGAAGGAGGCGACGGCTTCAATGCCGTAGACGGACCAGGCCATAACGAACATCCAGGCGAGGACGGTCTGCCAGGCGGGGAAGCCGCTGGCGGACAGGTTCCAGTGCAGGTTGGCGAGGGACCACTCTCCGCTGAAGAAGGGTGCGGCTGCGAAGACGGCGATGGGAATGAGGATCAGGACGCCGGTGACATACATGATCGACATCGCGGGGCGCATGCCCAGAACGTTCAGTCCCCATCCCAGCACCAAGACAGCCAGGGCCACGATGTGAGGGAATCCTATTTCTGCCAGTCCAGTGGAGAACGTCCATATCTGGTCCGGAAACCACTCGGCCTGTACCAGTGTGCCGATCTGCAAGCCGTAGATCGCCAGTGAGCTTGACCAACTGAACCAGTACCCGAAGGTCGCGACGGGTCCGGCCAGTGTGGTGCGCGTGCGCCAGCCCTGGTTGGCATACATCGAGATTCCGCCGACCTTGTCGCCGAACATTCCCGCCATTTCCGAATAGACGTAGTTCTGCAGGCAGGCGATGACGGCTACGGCAAAGGCCAGTGCGATAGCGGTCCACGCCCCGAGTGAACCCATGGCATAGCCGATGACGATGAAAAGTGCAGCAGGGATGGAGAGGCTGATGGTGAATCCGTCCCACCATCGAAGGGTCTTTTGATAGGCGTGATCGCCGGCTATGGAGTCGTGAGTGCTCACAGTGCGGGTCTCCTTGGTTGCGCCCCTTGGGGCAACGGGGCGTGTCAGGCACGCCGAGATTCTCGACGCTGAGGGTTTCGGTCACCTGCCACGCAAGCTGGTGTATGTGATGACCGTAACATTAAGCATTGCGAGGCACAAGGGCCAGCTGTTTACGTATTGCGCAGCTTCGGGGCCGCATGTCAACGCAAAGTGGCCAAAGCGGGCGTGTTGGGGGAGTGGAACGCAAACCGTCGGCTATTCTGGGCTGCATGACCGACTTTGCGCTTGACGACCTTGACCGGGGCATTATGCGCGAACTGGAACTCGACGGTCGACGGGCATTCCGGGAGATCGGCCGCAATTTGGGCACGTCAGAGGCCACCGTTAGGGCGAGAGTAAAAAGACTCCAGGACCAGAACATCCTTCGGATCATCGCGTTCGCAGACCCGGCATCCCTAGGGCGCACTCAGCTCGGGATTGTGTTCTTGGAAGTTGAACCTGACCAGCACGAAGCTGTAGTCGAAGCAGTTTCAGCATTGCCCGAGGTCACCTACGTTTCGACCATCCTTGGAAGGGCGGACCTTTGCGTTGAGGTGCTGAGCAACGACAACAACGCCTTATGGACGATTCTCAATGAGCGGATCGGGCGGCTGCCGGGCGTCAGACGAATGGAAACAACCACAGTATTAAAGGTGCACAAGCTCAGGTACCAGAGCCCGACCGGACCCTAGCCGCAAAGACTTCGCGCCTTGGTACCGCATCGCTAGCGGCTTCGAGACGCCTAACTCCAAGCCGCGTGCGGGCGCTGCAACACTCGCTCCCGAAACGCCGACAGTTGATCTTCCTTGCACCTTTTGGCCCAGATTTCCTGGACGTTCCCGCTGTGAACCGGGGGCTGGCCGAGCAGTTCTGACAACCGGAGTCAGGCAAGAAACGCGGAGAACGCTGCCAGGAAACAGGCCCTTTTGCAGGCACTCTCCGCCTATTCTGAATGTGCCGATAATAGAGAATCCGTCAAGCTAGCTGCATGACCGAATGTGCTCGGATCGGCTATAGGTGGGCTACCTATATTGACTTCTGCGCGCCCCAGGCCCTGTCACGAGGGGCAGCATGCGCTTCTATGAGACTGGCTACTTCTTGTGAGCTGTGGGCTGATGCGAAAGCCGAGCTGAGGCCCGCCACGCGTGCTCCGGCGTCGAGCATGTCCTTCGTGTTGTTGATGGTCATGCCGCCGGTGGCCACGAAGTTGATGTGGGGGAAGGGGCCGAGCATGGCCTTTATCCAGGTGGGGCCGAGTTCGGAGGCGGGGAATGCTTTGAGCCAGGTCAGGCCGAGGCGCTGGGCTTGCAGGATTTCGCTGGCGGTTGCGACGCCGGGGAGGTGTGGGATGCCACGCTGCGCGCTTTCTGCGACTATTTCGGGGTCGAGTCCGGGGGAGACGGTGAAGGAGACACCCGCAGTGGCGGCTGTGTCGAGCTGTTCCAGGGTGGTTACGGTGCCTGCACCCACTTTCCGGCCCTGTTGGGCCGCGGCCTTGACGGCGGCTTGTAGGGAGGCGAGGGCGTCGGGGGTTTGGATGGGTACTTCGACGTGCTCGACGCCGGCGGCCCAGGCGTTTTCCGCGTATTTGACGGTGGTGGCTGGGTCCAGTCCTCGGAGGACGGCGATGACTGGGGTACGGAAGAAGTCTCCCTGGAACCATTCTGCGGTCGTCATGGGTTTCCCTAGTTAGTGGCTTGAAGCGTGGGCAGGTTGGGGTGCTGTGAGTCCGTGGCCTGGGCGGAAGTCGCCGCGTGTGCCGAGTGTCCATGCTGCTACTGAATGGCCCAGTGAGAGCCGGTCCGTGGGGGTGGCTCCGCGCAGGAGTCCTGCGAGGTAGCCGGCGGCGAATGCGTCGCCGGCACCGACGGGTTCAATAACTTCAACTGCGCGTGCCGGTGTGCGGTGAACCTCCTCGACGCCGGCCGGATTACGGACGAATTCCACGGCCTCGGTTCCGCCGTCCTTCACCACCAGATGGGCAGGTTCGGAAAGCAGCCCGGCAACGTCCTCAACGGTTGCGCACCCCCAGAGGACGTTCGCCTCATCGAGGCCGACGAGGACGACGTCGGCGCGGCGGGCCAGTTCGAGCAGGACGGGGGCAGCGTCGCCAGCGGGCCAGAGGGCGCTGCGATAATTCACGTCGAATGAGGTGGGTGCGCCGAGGGCTGAGCGGACGTCGAAGAGCCCCTCAAGGAAGGAGCGGCAACCCGGGGATAGTGCCGCGTTGATTCCCGAGACGTGAACCCAGGGCACTGTCGCGAGGCCCCACCTAGAAACAGCATCCGGTTCCATCAGCGACGCAGCGGAGCCCTGGCGGTAGTACAGGGTCCTGGCCCCGGCTCCGGTGTCGGGCTCTTTGAAATACACGCCGGTTGGTGCGTTGGCATCCACTTCGGCACGGGAGACATCCACACCCCGCCCGGCCAGGACGCGCAGGATGCGTTCCCCGAAAGGATCGTTCCCCACCCTCCCGGCCCAGGCCGCGGCGATTCCGAGTTCCGCGAGCTGGGCGGCAACGTTCGATTCCGCGCCGCCGATCCCCAGCAGGCATTGCTCGGCGACGGTCAGTGATTCGGTGGAAGCCGGTGCGACGACGGCCATCGTCTCTCCGACGCAGACCACCGATGGCTCGCGGGCGTCCGGGGCTCCCGCACGGGTGGGTAGGCTCACCGGCCCAGCCATCCGCCGTCGACCGGCAGCACGACACCGGAGACGTAATCGGAGGCCCGGCTGGCCAGGAACACCGCGGCGCCGCCGAGGTCACCGGCGTTTCCCCATCGTCCGGCGGGGATCCGGTCCAGGATGGAGCGGCTGCGCTCGGGATCATCCTGGAGGGCCTGGGTGTTGTCGGTGGCGATGTAGCCCGGCGCGATGGCGTTCACGTTGACACCGGCAGCGGTCCATTCGTTGGCGAGGGCCTTCGCCAGGCCGGCGATGGCTGACTTTGACGCTGTGTATCCGGGGACGTTGATGCCGCCCTGGAAACTCAGCAGCGAGGCGGTAAAAATGATCTTGCCCCCGCCCCGGGCCATCATGGACCGGCCTACTGCCTGGGTGAGGACGAATTGGCTGCTGAGGTTGACTTCAACCACCCGGTCCCACAGTTCCAGGGGATGCTCGGCTGCCGGGGCGCGCTCGATGGTGCCGGCATTGTTCACGAGGATGTCTACGCCCATGGACTCGAGCCGGCCGGCCAGGTCAAGGACAGCGGTGCGGTCGGCGAAGTCGACCTGCATGGCGGTGAACGTGCGTCCGGTGGCTTGGACGCGGCGGGCAACATCGCCGCCGTCGGGCTCCATGGACGCGCTCACGCCGATGATGTCCGCTCCGGCATTTGCCAGGGCTTCTGCGATGGCGAGCCCGATTCCCCGGCGGGCGCCGGTGACGACGGCGGTGGTCCCGGTCAGGTCAAAGAGTCCGGTCAGCTGGGTCTGTGCGGTGCTCATGACGCCGTTCCTGATCCGACGTTGATGAGGACTTTCATAGCCTGGCCGCTTTCGAGCGTTGCGAAGGCCTGCGCGGTTTCTGTGATGGGTTCGACGCCGGTGATGAGCTGGTCGGCGGGGATCACACCGGTGCTGAGCAGTTCCACGGCGCGTTCGAAGTCGGTGCGCTGGTAGACCCGGGCCCCGAGGATGCGCAGTTCGCGCCAGAAGACCTGCTGGAGGTTCACCGGCCGGGGCTGGGGGTGGATGGCGACGACCACGATGGTGCCGCGGACTTTGGCCAGCCCGGTGGCCCCGGCGATGGCGGCGGCTGCACCGGAAACCTCGAAGACGATGTCGGCCCCGGCGCTGCCGGTCCATTCGTTGACCCAGGCGGCCTGGTCCTGGGTGCCGGGGTCGAGGACCTCGAAGCCGAGGTCCGCGATGGCCTGCCGCCTGCCGGGGTCGATTTCGGCGACCACCACGCGGGCTCCTTCGTGCCGGGCGACAATGGCTATGAGTGCACCGATGGGGCCACCACCGATCACCACTGCATGATCGCCGCGTGCAAGTTCTGCCCGGCGCACGTCGTGGACCGCGACGGCGACCGGTTCCACCAGGGCGGCATGATCCAGCCGGAGGTCTTCCGGCAGCGGAACGACCTGGTCGGCCGCGACGTTCCACAGCCGCTGCAAGGCACCGGGCGAGTCGATACCGATGAAGTTCAGGTTGTGGCAGATGTGGTGGTGGCCGGCCTGGCAGGCGGGGCAGGTGCCGTCCCAGTCCAGGGGCATGACAGTGACGTGGTCACCGACCTGCCAGCCTTCCACGCCCTCGCCCAGCCCGGCGATGATACCGCTCATCTCGTGCCCGAGGATCGCGGGGACGCTGACGCGGCTGTCCATGCTGCCGTGGAGGATGTGAAGGTCGGTCCCGCAGATGCCCGTGTAGGCGACCTCGATCCGTACCTGTCCCGGGGCGGGCGGTTGGGCGTCAGCCTCGCTGATGCCGATTTCCCGGTTGCCGAGGTAGGTGGCCGTGAGGATCGTGTTTTCTGTCGCTGCCATTACTTTTTCCGGTTCTCGAAGGCGAAGACGTCTGAAATGAGGCCTTCTTCGTAGCCGAAGCCCGGTGCCATGGGCGCGCGGACCATGCCGTCGGGGCCAACCTCGGGATTCGACTCGATGGGGTTGCCGTGGATCAGGGCCTCGTAGTAGGTGGTGTTGCTGATCGCCATGCACAGGTGTTGGTGGATCACGCTGGGGCCGTGGACCTCGGCCCGGACCTGGTAGGCGTCGGCCAAGTGGGCGATCCGCATGGCGCCGGTCACGCCGCCCTTGAGCGGGGTGCTGGTGCGCACATAGGCGGCGCAGCCGCTGGCGAGGAAGTCGGCGGTGTTCATGTGGGCGCCGTCGGATGTTTCCGCGACCAGCAGCGGCACCCGGACCTTCTCAGCCAGCCATTTGTGGGAGGTGACGCTGAATTCGCGCATCGGCTCCTCGTACCAGAGGTACCCGGCGTCGCTCAGGGCATGCCCGAGGTAGATGGCGTCGGGGAGGTCGAAGCCGGCGGAGCCGTCATACATCAGCTCGATTTTGTCCCCCACGTGATCGCGGAGCTTGGTGCTCAGCTCGGCGTCCCGGCGGGCGTCGCCCCAGGCGTGCAGTTTGATAGCAGAGTAGCCTGCCTCCAGGCACTGGTCGGCAATGTCGAGGTACTCTTCGACGCTGCCGTAGGTCACGGTGGAGGCGTAGGCGGGAATGGCTTCGCGGTGGCCGCCGAGGAGCTTCCAGACCGGGAGCCCGGCGGCTTTTCCGGCGAGGTCCCAGAGCGCAACGTCGACAAGGCCAAGGACGTAGATCGGGAACTCCTCAACCCTGTCCAGCTCCCACATCCGGTGCCAGAGGAACTCGCGCATCAGAGGGTCGGCGCCGAGCAGTTCGTCGCGGATCCTGCGGTCGACGATGTCCTTGGCGATCACGCCGCGACGGACGTGGGCTTCGCCGTAAATGCCTTCGTCGGTGTGGATCCGCAGGATGGCTGAGGTGCTGGCGGGCTCGGATCCGGGCAGGCCCTTGCGCCACTGGAAGCCGGGCCAGGCGGGGTTGTCCTTGAGCTGGACCTCGACGTCGATGATTTTCATGAGCTTTCCTCTGCTGTCAGAAGTTGGTGTTGAAGTCGGCCACGATGGAGTCGGCGGCCTGCGAGACGGAGGCCTTGCCGACCAGCAGGGCCTGGAACTGGACCAGGACGGAGTTGTCCTGCCACGCCTGCATGCCGGTGAAGTACTCCGGCGTTGTGCCCCGCTCAATTTGCTTGAGGGCCGCGGCGAACAAGGGGTCCGAGGTGATGGTGGGGGAGGACTGGCCGGAGGTGCTGGCAGGGAAGTAGCCGGTGGCGTTGAACATGTCCAGCTGCGGTGCTGCCGAGCCCCAGTACTCGAGCCAGCTCAGGGAGGTGGCGGCGCCGTCGAGGGTCATCAGGCCGTTGCCAAGCGGCTGGATCCAGCCTGTTTCGAACTCCGCCTTCGGCATCGGGGCGGTCATGACCTGCACACCTGATTTGAGTGCGGCGGTGACTGACTTGAGGGATCCGGTGTGGTGCATCAGCATGCCGGTGTTGCCGTTGAGGAAGGACTGGAAGACTTGGGTGTAGCCGTCACTCGGTGCGCTCAGGGCTGCTGACTTGTCCACCAGGTACGGTGCCGAATACTCCTCCAGCGCTGTGGCCACGGCTTCCTTCTTCAGGGCCGGCTTGCCGTCGGCGTCCACCAGGGGGCCGTTGAAGGCGCGGATCATCTTGATGATGTGCTCGCCGCCGCCGGCGCCGCCGCGCAGGGCGAACCCGTGCCTGCCACGGGCGGGATCGGTCATGGTCTTGGCCAGTTGGCGGAACTCGGCCCAGGTGGCCGGGGGAGCGGACAGCCCCGCTTCCTGCAGCCAGTCGGCCCGGTAGTAGTACCAGTCCACGAACATGGCCGAGGGGACTGCGTAGACACGGTCCTGCCGTTTGAAGGGGGCAAGGATCTTGTCTGCGATGTCGGACTTGCCGCTCCATGCCGACAGGGGGTCGGTGAGATCCACGAGTCCCTGCATGGCAACCATGTCCTGGACCCGGTTGGCGTGGACCATCACAGAGTTCGGGACGCTGCGGGACTGGACCGCGGTGGTGAACTTGGTCATGAAGTCGCTGTTGGGGATCGACTCTGACTTCAGCGTCACCTGTGGATAGTTCTTTGCGTAGCCCGAGGTGACGGCACCGAAGCCGCGGCGTTCGTCCTCGCCGGTGAAGTGGTTCCAGTAGGTGACCTCGCCTTTCGCGTCGGCGGGTGAGGCCGCCTGAATGGATGCTGCGGAGGGGGCGGACTGGGTGGCGCCGGGCACGCAGCCGGCAAGGGCTGCTCCCGCTCCGGCGAGTCCGAGAAGGCTCACGAAGCGTCGTCGGTTCATGTCCATGGGGTGAATCCTTTCAAAAGAATGCGTGTGGGAAGGGGTGAAAAAGTTGGCGCGGGTCAGTCTTTGAGGCCGCCGGCGGTGAGCCCGGCAACCATGGAGCGGCCGGCGATGGCGAAGCCGACGACGACGGGGAGCAGGCTCAGGACGGTGGCGGCTGCGAGTTGGCCCCAGGGGAGCTGGAATTCACCGATCAGCAGGCGCAGTCCGACGGGCCAGGTGCGGGAGTCGTCGCTGGAGGTAAGGAGCAGGGCGAACAGGATGTCGTTCCAGGCCTCAATGGCGACCAGGACGGCGCTTGCGGCCAGGCCGGGCCGGACGCAGGGCAGGACGATGCGGAAGAGGGCGCCCATTCGGCTGCAGCCATCCACGCGTGCTGCGTTCTCGAGGTCCACGGGGAGGGCGTCGAAGAAGCCCTTCATGAACCACAGGGCCGCCGGCATGGTGAACGTTGTGTAGGTCAAGGCCAGCGCGATGCTGGTGTCCAGAAGCCCGAGCTGCTGGATGAGCATGTAGATCGGGATGAGCAGCAGTACGCCGGGCACGATGCGGACAGCGAGGAAGCCGGCCTGCAGGGCGCCGTTGCCGCGGAACTTGGCGCGGGAGAGGCTGTAGGCGGCCAGTGTTGCCAGGGTCAGGCTGAGGACAACGGTGATGGCGCTGGTGACGAAGCTGTTCCACAGCAGTTTGGGAAAGTCGGTCTGGTTCCAGGTGGCGATGTAATTGTCGAACGTGAACCCGGCCGGGATGAAAGACGTGGACCGGGCGATAATGTCCGACTCGTGCCGGAAGGAGGTGTAGATGAACCACAGGACGGGGAACAGTGCGAAGACGAGCATCGCGGCGATCCCGATGTTGCCCAGCAGGTTTCCGGAAGGACGGCGGCGGGACGCGGCTGGGGCTTTGGGCTTGCGCTTGATGGGGGCCATTGAGGATACGGCGGTCATCTCAGCGCTCCTTAGTTGAGTTGACGCGGACGTAGACAGAGGTGAAACCGATGACGACGACGAGCAGGGCAACCGCGATGGCAGAGGCGTAGCCGAAGTCGAAGCGCTGGTAGGCCTGCTGGAAGGCGTACAGCGACAGCACCTGGGTCGAGTCGCCGGGGCCACCGTTGGTCAGCAGAAGCAGCATGGTGGGGGAGTTGGCCAGCCGAATTCCCTCCAGCAAGGTTGAGGCGATGACCACGGGCTTGAGCAGGGGCCACACAACGTGCCGGAAGTAGCCGAAGCGCGTGGCCCCGTCCAGGGCAGCGGCCTCGGATAATTCCTCGGGGATTCCCTGCAGGGCTGCGAGGAGGAACAGTGCGAAGAACGGGTAGGAGCGCCAGAGTTCCACGAGCAGCGCGCCCCATAGTGCGAGGTTCGGATCGGCCAGCACTCCCTGGCCACTTATATCTATCCCCACAAGACTGAGCATCTTGGTCAGCACGCCGTAGCGGGGGTCGATCATAAAGGCGAACATGTAGGCAGCCGCGATCGGCGGCAGGAACCAGGGAAGCATAACGATGGTGCGGGCGATCCAGATGTTCTTGGAACGCCGGTTCAGGACCACGGCGGCGATGAGGCCAACAATGAACTGACTGACGACCCCCACCACGACATAGATCGCGGTATTCCAAGCCGCAGTAAGAATGACCGGGTCCTGCGCCATACGGGCGAAGTTCTCAAACCAGACAAAGGGCCGGCCAAGATCAGGGCGGGTCATGACAACGGTGTGAAGGCTTAGGGAGATGCCGGTCAGCAGCGGATAGGCGATCACCGCGACGACGAGCACGATGCTGGGCGCCAGGAGTGCCCACGCCCAAGCGACGCTGCTGTTCCTGCTGAACCTGCGAAGGAAGGGCAGTTTGCCCCGGCTGTTTTCGGGCGGTGTAGCCCTGCGTTCTTGTGGTGGCAAAGCGGCGCTACTCTGGGCGGCTCTGCCTGGACTGTGAACTGGCATACAAAAATCATTCCTCATACGTTTCACGTATGTCAAGTGATGTATGATTCAGCTATGGCAATGGCAGAACCTTTGGACTTTGATGGTCCGGCGACTTTTCAGCTCACTAACAGCTCCCGTCGGCCGAAACGGCTGGCCCAGGCAATAGTTGATGACCTATTGGGCCGCATCATCCGTGGTGAGCTCCCTGCCGGCACTGTCTTGCCCCCGGAAACCGAACTCGGATCCGGCTACGATGTCTCGCGCACCGTCACCCGCGAAGCCATCAAGTCACTTGAAGACAAGGGCGTCGTGCGGGCGAAACAAGGACTCGGCACCACGGTTAGCCCTGCCGAGGAATGGAACATCTTGGACCCGGGAGTACTCGCCCTCGCCATCCGTTATGACAAGGACCTTCGCGTCCAGACCGAACTTTCCAACCTCCGCGTTGCGCTGGAAGGGCAAATGGCCGCCCAGGCCGCAACCCAGGCCACTGCCGAAGACGTGGGCGAACTCCGCGCCATCATCACCCAAATGGCCAAGGAGACCAGCAACCCTAAGACATACCTGGACCTCGACTTTGAGTTCCACGGCACCATCATGCGCATCTCCGGCAGCTGGCTGACCCGACGGATTGTCCGCAATATCCACGAACAAGTCCGAAAACAACTTCATTGGGTCCCCGCCCAGAGCGCCGAACTCACCGAAACCCACGCCGAACACGTAGCCATCTTCGAGGCTATTTCACGCAACGACCCTGCCGAAGCCCAATTCGCCGTCACCCAACACATCCAAAACGCCTGGTCCAGGCGCCGGGACCAGCTGCAGAAAGTCGCCGACAAAGTGTTCTCTTGACGCTCAACGACTGCACAAATCATGCAGCAGTTAAGAAACTTTGGCAGCAAGATCCACCCTGAGGTGTGGCCAACCAGAGGGAACCGCCATCTTGGGCCCCGCGCCACAACTCCAAACCTTTGGCCACTAGCAGCGGTGCTCTGCCAGCTGCTGCCCTGTGACTGGACAGTTGTCCCGGCGAGGGATAACTTCAGGGCAGCACCTCCTGGTGCTGCTACCGGGAGGCCTACGAAAGCGACCGGCAGACCCCTCCATACCGAAGGTTCCAGCGTGAGCGCAACCCATTTCGATGACTTCATTAGGGACGCGATCAACAGTGACCCAGGCAGCGACAAAGGCCTGAGCTCTGAAGAGCTCTTCGGCCTTTACACCAGCTGGTGCCTGCTCACGGAGTGCCCTTCGGAGTCTGCGGATTCCCTGTGGCGTGCGCTCATCGGTAGGGGTATCATCCCCGGGAAAAATGCTCTTGCGATGACCGGGCCCGCGGCGGCCGACTACATACTTTCAAGCGCGCCTGGTCTAGTTTGAGACTTTTCATCGGCTCCTAATAGAAGCTTTCTGACCGCTGGAGAGTCAGTGCCTTTCGATGATGATGCCATTGAAGCACGAGCTTCTGATTGCCCCTCGAAAGTGCACCGGACAGCCCCTTTTCGAGGCACTCCCCCGGCCATTTTCAACTGGCATACACGGTTATTCATGGCACGGGAGTAGAAGCAGGCCCAGCCGAGTTCCGCGCCCGGGCTTGAGTTCTAGCGGATATCAGGTGAGTCCCTGGATCAGTCGTTTGACGTCCTTCACTGAC
>NZ_JAMKFI010000066.1:0-284 GCF_024494415.1 Pseudarthrobacter sp. R1
TGCAGGCCGTTGTCCTTGACGGCCTTGGCGATGGCCTGGCCGACGAGTTCGCTGGTTCCCGGGTGGGCGTTATGGGCTTTGAAGACGACCGGGCAGCCGGCGGCGAGGGCGGAGGCGGTGTCTCCACCCGCCGTCGAGAAGGCCAGCGGGAAGTTGCTGGCCCCGAACACGGCGACGGGGCCGAGCGGGATTTGGCGCTGGCGGATGTCTGCGCGGGGGAGGGGAGTACGCTCGGGCAGCGCGGGGTCGATGCGGACGCCGCGGAAGTCGCCCTGCCGGACCAC
>NZ_JAMKFI010000067.1:0-255 GCF_024494415.1 Pseudarthrobacter sp. R1
CCGCGACTTCGAACGGTTCATCACCGAGGACCTCGGCGCGCACCTGATCCGCCCGGACCGCAAAGACGAGAAACCCCGCTTCGGCAAACTCGGCGGCATCCGGCAATGGATTGAATCCGTCTTCGACACCCTCAAGGGCCAACTCGGCCTCGAAGAACACGGCGGGCGGACCATGGCTGGCGTCTACGCCCGGGTGGCAGCCAGACTCCTCGCCCTCGCCGCAGGCATCTGGCACAACTGGCGCATCAACGCGCC
>NZ_JAMKFI010000008.1:0-121008 GCF_024494415.1 Pseudarthrobacter sp. R1
TCCTGGAACAGAAGGTGGGCCGCATCATCGTCAACGGCTGGCTCCGAAGCCTCGATGTCGGCCACGCCATGGTTCACGGCGGCCCCTTCCCCGCCACCTCCGACTCCCGCACCACGTCAGTCGGAACGCTCGCCATCAACCGCTTCCTGCGCCCCGTCGCCTACCAGAACCTCCCCCAGGAACTGCTCCCGGAAGCCCTGCAGGACGCAAACCCCTGGCACCTGAACCGGCGGATCGACGGCGCCGTGGTCGCAGCCGAAGCCGACGAGAAGGCTGCAAGCTACGTCTAGTGCTGGTCGGCCGCGACCTCTACGGGTAGATGCGGCGCTTTGACCACCGGCGGCGGGAATATCATCCTCCGCAACCTTCCCGCCGCCGGTTCCCGCACACGCTTCCTGCTCCTGGGCACCCGCGAACCGGCGCTCATCATCACCGCGATGGGCATGGACTACGGCATCGGATAAGGCGCGATGCTCGAAGCCCAGTCCGCGATCCTTTCCGAACTGTTCCCCACCCACTACCGCTTCACAGCCATCGCACCATCCCGCGAAATCAACGCTATGGCCCTCGGCGGCACCACGCCATTCAGCGCAACCACCCTTGTCGGAGTAGCCGAAGGCAGCCCCTGGGTGGTCGTAGCCTTCGTGGTCACATGCCTCGCCCTCACCATGGAGCCCTCGCCGCATCAAAAACCATCAACAGCTCCGTCGTAGAGGCCGAACTGCGACAGACATAATCAGCCCTCCTTAACAAGACAACAACAACACTGTTGTTGTTGGGTACACCCCAACATGACGTCAGACTGGTCTCGCTAGCGTGTCAGGCTAGGATCCAAACGCGTATTACCCCACACCGCGAGTGCAGGGTCCTAGAACTCACCCTGACGAAATAGTTTGTGAGGGATTGTCAGGGATGGCGCCCAAGCAACGGGAGGTCGTAGTAGTCGGTCACGTAGGTGAACTCCGGATCCGGTCCTACGTTCTGAGAGGATAGCTGGTGCAGGTCATTGGAGCCGGACGGCAATCCGGCGTCAAAGCGGCGGTCCCAGTAAGCCCAGCAGCGCCCGAACAGCGTTTTGGAAGGGAAAGAGATGCCGAGCGGCTCCGAGCCATCATCGAGAACCTGCTGTCGGATGATCTCGGCGAGAATCGTTGTTACAGCCCTATCCTCACTGCTGATAGACCCAGCAGTGAGTACCTGGAGCACCTCGGTCATTCCCGGCACTGTTGGCGCCAGCTTCTCGAGGGCGTTGAGGGTATCAGGGTGATCCATTCTGGCCCACCATCCGCTGTGAGGCATCCGGATTTCATAGATAGATCGGTCCATTTGCCAATCCACTGAGACCGACCAGGGCGCGTCAACTCCGTTGGTTCTGGCGTCCTCCAGCACCTGGGCGATGTAAGCGTCTACTGCCCAGCCGATCGACTCAGCAACTTTGGCTACCGCCGCCCGGTCCTTCCGGAATCCAACCAGTACCTCTGCGTAGGCGCACCGCCTGGAGTCGGCAAGATAAATTGTTGATCCCAGCGTGTCATAACGCCCGCGTCGGTCAGGCGTAGCCTTCGCGGCTGTGGATGTGATCGGAAGTGGTCCGACGATGGCGTTCGAAAGGACCGAGAGGGCGCCGTACCGGTCCTTGGCGACCCTAAATCCAATCTCCGCCGTGGCTGCGGCAAGACGCAGCCCTGTCTTGCCGCAGGTCCGCTCCGTGATCACGCGGCGTAGGTGTCGTCAACGAAAGCTTCAGCGGCCCCTAGGACTTCGCGGCTGTGCAGCTGTTGAATGTAGAGCACTGGTAGCTCCTCACCCAGGCGGGGGTTTGGGCCCATGAGCCAGCTGAGCGCCACGTGCTTTCCTTCTGCTCTCTCCAACGTTCGCCACACTCTGTAGCCGAGTCGAAGCCGCGCCTCGACTTCGGGGCGAGGGTCCTGACCATCCGGTTTGGCCCAGTTGTAGGGCGATGTGCGGTTTTTCACGCCGCCCATTGCCTGAACGACCGTGGCGCCGACATTCTCGTTGAGCTCACGAACCAAAGCATGGATGTCCATTTTGGTGGTTTCCATGTAGATGTCATCGCGGATAGTCGGTTCCATGGGTCCATCATGCTTTGAAAGCAGCAGTAAAACAACTTGAAATATTACCAAAAACATCATAAACTCGTCGTCAGGTATCCCCCTCCCAAGCACTAGCCACCCCGGGAGGGAGGCTGCCGAGTGCTGCACTCAGTTGCGCTTCGTTTTGAATAGCCGCCCATCAATGCTTGGGTTGCCTGCATCGCCGGCTGTTGTCGAAGTCCGTGTCTGTCTCTTGATTTGGCTACAGCAGCAAGTGCCACCACGCCGGAATCAGCTCTAAACATTGGGGAAGGAAACGTCTTGTCGCGAGTCGAGTGGACACGATACAGCGGGGAAGATATTGAGTCCGTAGTGGCTATGTTTATCAGCGCCGAGTACCCGCAAGCGGAACGAATCACTCCTTCCAGTGGCGATGGTGGCATTGATGTTCTGGTTAAAAGCGATAAGACACGTGTCTACCAGGTCAAGAAATTTTCAGCAGCTTTGACTGCAAACCAGAAGAAGCAGGTCGAGAAGTCTGTCGACAGCTTGGTTTCGGATCCTCGCGTAAAGGACATGCAAGTCGATGAATGGCACATCGTCATGCCTTGGGACCCTACGCTGGAAGCAAAGGAGTGGTTGGCGGACTACGTCACTGCCAAAGGGCTGCCAGAACCCATTTGGGACGGGCTGACTCGATGTGATCTCTGGGCCAGCGAATACCCCCACGTTGTGGATTACTACCTGGGAGGAAACGCCGAGCGCATACAGCAGATGGCGTTATCGATAGTTCATGGGTTGCGGCTGAAGGACATCAGAAAAGAGGATGTCGAGTCACGGGATTTCTCCGGCTTTGCGGAAGAGCTGAAGGACACGGTGCTGGTCCTAAATCGAGAAGATCCTTTCTATACCTATGGTGTTCACGTAGAGCCACCGTCCCTGGCACCCGTCGAGGAAGAGCTGCGTGCGGCCTTGAAGCGGGAGAAACCCGGCATAGTGTGCACGACCATATGGGGCAATAGCGCTATACGTGTCCAAGTCGACGTGTACGCAAAGAATAGGGTGGCGTTCGATCTTGCCCCCGTGACGTTCAACGTGAACCTCACGGCAAAGGCTGGCTCGCCCGAAGCGACCGCCATAGAAGACTTCATCAAGTTTGGCAGCCCACTCGAATTGCCTGACGGAAGCGTAAACGGTCTTGCCAATTTGCCTGGCGGCCTTGGAGGAGAATTCGAGAATGCTGCTGCAGCAGTCCTCCCCAACACCACTATCTCAGAAGGTGCTAGCGAACTTCGCCTGGTACTTGTCGATGAAAACGACCAGCAGGTCGACTCCCTCACTATCAAACGCAAGTACACCACTACCGGCATCCCAACTGACAAGGGACCGCGGGGCGTCGAAACGTTGCTAGCAGATGCGCTTGGCATCATGACTGTCGTTCTGAGATTCGACGTGGACAAGCAGGTTCAAAGTCTGAAGCTGAACGTTGAGGCCCCCGATAGTAGCCGGCTCGCCGTGGATGCTCTCCCCGTCCTGCGTTTCTACAGGAGGATGTGCGCACCGAATTCCTTGGTTCTCGCTCCTCGCTTTGGTCCTCTTCCTGAACATCGATATCCCCTGAATACAGTCGAAGGAAAAGGCACTCGACCGGCAGACTACTGGCACGACGTGGCACATGCGCTGAGTCTGATACAGGAACGCACGCCACAGCTGCTCCACATGCCAAACCTCTCGGATGTGGATGAGAACCTTGTGCATCAAATTCTCAAAACGGGGGCCCTCCTAAATGGTCAAACCCTCACCCTAAAGATGGACCTTGTCTCGACAGATCATAATCCGGATGCCAGCGATGATGCCGAAACAACCGTGATGCTTGTTCCTTGGGCTATAGACCTGCCGGAAACAAAGGTTGACCTAGGCTACCTCGCCCACGCATTTGCGGGTAAGTTCTACAAACGCGCGCATGAGGAGCCCGACGGCCTATACGACGTCTGGCGCGTTCACGAGAGCAAAGTCTTGGTGAGAATGCTGACGAAAGAGGAACAGAAGGCGCTCTGAACGCTTCCCAAACCTCCTTATGCTTGCAGGGCCGTTCTTAGTCCCTTCCGGATAGTCGGGTTGTCAGTGACAGTCCACCTACCGTTGATCTCGCCGTTGCAGGAATCCGGAAGTGTTCGAATTCGGTTCCGCTGCCCACAGCCGGGGACAATCTTGGTGGGTTATCCACTGCTACTGCTGCTGAGGGAGCTAGCACCTGGATATTAGGGATCTGGTTAGTCAATAGGCTGCTAGCCTTAATTCATGGCAAAAAAGACAGTCGTGCTGCTTGAAGATGATATGGACGGTTCGGAAGCGACCGAAACTCTATCTTTCGCCCTCGACGGCAGTGAATACGAGATTGACCTTAATGACGGCCACGCGAAGGAACTGCGTGAAGCCCTGGCACGCTTTACCAATGCTGGCCGCAAGGTGTCTGGCGGACGTGGCCGCGCGGCAGC
Source organism: Pseudarthrobacter sp. R1 (assembly GCF_024494415.1). Taxonomy (NCBI): domain Bacteria; kingdom Bacillati; phylum Actinomycetota; class Actinomycetes; order Micrococcales; family Micrococcaceae; genus Pseudarthrobacter; species Pseudarthrobacter sp. R1. The sequence goes on from NZ_JAMKFI010000008.1 coordinate 4,553, forward strand.
CCGTACTAAGTCCTCACATGGTGGCCCGGACGCGAAAGCGGTGCGGATGTGGGCAGCTGAAAATGGCATCCCCGTGAACACGCGCGGTCGTATCCAAGCGGAAGTCGTGGAGAAGTACGAAGCCGCTCGCTAGAATCGAAAGATACGAAATCAGGGCTGGAACATAAAGTGTTCCAGCCCTGATTTATTTTTAATTGAATGTCATCCGGCAGCTATCTGTATCCAGCTCAGCATGGGCTAGTCCGGACATCCGGGAACCATCCTGCCGGAGATTTTCGGGGTTCGAGGTGTTCGGGGTCTCGGTGTTTTTGCATGTCGCATTTGTAGAAGGGTCCGCGTGGGTCGAGGAGCACGCTCATGTGGTGGTCTGCGTGGTCTTTGAACCAGACGCTGATGCCGGTGGCTCCATCGAGTCTGAGGTGTTCCCAGGCGCGCCATAGTGCTTCCACGCGGGAGACAGCTTCTGGGTGGAAGTACCATTCGATGCACCATTTTGCTGCCCGTCCGTCGACGTCGCGGACGTAGGTGGGGAGCAGCTGCTCGTGTAGGAACTCTTCCGCTGAGCCGTAGACCAGCTGCGGGGGTTTTTGTTGTTCGCCCGTCTGAGCGCCAGCGTCCTCGATGTCCGGGCTGGGAGCTTCACTGAACCGGCCAATCTCGATGGTCATACCCTGCTCCCCTACCCGGTCACCCAGGGATTTGCGGCCGGCGCCGCTGCTACCGCTACTGGTTCTTCCTCTGCCTGCGGGCTGTACTTTTTGATGGATGCTTCTACGGCGTCCTTGTGTGGCCCTGTGTACCAGGGTATGGTCCGGACCAGGGTGGCGGGTGCACCGGAGGCGAGGATCACGGCGCGGCCGCGGTCCAGCTCGGCGAGGTTGGAGACATCGAAGATGCGTTCTTTGCTCTCCTGCCGGGAGCGGCTGGACCCGGACTTCCCTGATGAGACGGAGACGTTGATGTAGCTATAGTCCCCGATCAGGTCCGAGAGTGCGCGGAGGAACCCTTCTTCGGCGACGCCGCCGCCGTAGACCTTGACGTTCGCGGCTGACCAGATTTTCCGCATGTTCGCCTCGCCCCAGAGTTCGACGCCCTGAGACCAGGACTGCAAAATGCCCATGACGATCAGGCCCTTGGAACCGTAGTGACTGAACTGGTCCGGCAATCCGGCCCAGCGGACAACGTTCGCCAGCTCATCCAGGGCGAACAGCGCCGGCTTGGGCAGACGGCCGCCGCTGCGCTCAGCCCGTTCCTCCATCGCCTCAGCGATGGCCACGGTCAGTGCCGTGGTGAGCGGGGCGGCTGAGCCGGCCCCTTCCTTGGAGAGGATGTAGATCGTCTCCTGAGACGCGGCGAAGGCGTGCGGGTCGAACTGCCGGCGGGCATCACTGGCCACGCTCGCGCCGCGGACCGGGGCTACCCAGCGGAGCGTGTTCCGGCTCTTGAGGCACTGGATCATCTTCTCGGCGGTACCGAAGATACCGTCGCGCTGCTTGTCAGCCAGCTTCAGCGTGGACTCCAGGCCCTTGTACTGCAGCTCGTAGTCATGCTCCCGGAGGATTTCGATGGGTTCCTGGCTGACCTGCTCCGTCACCCACAGGTAGACCTGCGTGATCGGCAAATCGCCCAGTGCGGCCGCGAGGAAGTACGAAGAGAGGATGTCCTCGGCTTTGGGATCGAAGTAGGCGTCCGGCTTTGACCCCGGGACCCGGGAACCGACCGAGAAGTGCTGGGTGAGTTTGTAGGCCTTCTCTTCGTCGGTGACGTAGGACAGGGGGTTCCACCACCAGTTAGGTTCTTCCTGGGCGATCTTCTGCGGGTCGAAGACCCACACCGGGGCTACGTTCTCGCGGACGCCGCGGGTGCCGTCCACGACGTCGCGCTTGTTGGAGGTTGAGACAACGGCGCCGGGTGCGTCCAGGATGGCGGGCATCACCCGGGAGGTGGACTTACCTGTTCGGGGTCCCCAGATGTCGAGGCTGAGGTCTTCCCAGGACTGGACGAACTTCTGACCGGTGGAGACCACCTTGCCCACAACGATCCCGGGATTGTCCTTGATACCGAGGCGTTCGGCTTTGGCCTGTGCTCCCTTTTCGGAGAATGCGTCGAGGGACTTGCCGCGGCCGAGGTAGCGGGCGGCCTTGTCGACACGGGCGCGTTTGGATGCGCCTTTCCGCCACGCCATGAGTATGACGATGGCTAAAGCCAGGATCAGGCCGGCCATGACGCAGACGACGATTGTGGACTGGGGTGGCCAAGGCACCTCGCCCTTGATGAGCCCGGCGACCAGGTCGATGGGGTGGGCAGGCGGTGCGTCGATGCCTGCCATCCAGGACCCGAGGTGCGCGGCGGCGTAGGTGCCGCCACCGAAGATGACGATGGCGCCGATGGCCAGCCAGACCAGCAAAGCATCTTCGAGGCCCATTCCTTTGCGGTTCGGTGCACTCACAGCGCGCCCCCTTCGGCCGGCAGCGCAGGTGCTGCCGGGTCCATGAGCGTTTCCGCTGGTGCGTGCCATCGGGTGTCGGTGTCGTTCAGGCCGTCGTTCTTCTCGATCGAGGTCAGCCCGATCTGGACGGCGATGCCCGGGCGTCCGCCGACCTTGATCAGGAACTTGCCCCGGCCCGGGGGTTCGACGTCGAGGCCGCGTGAGTCCCAGGCGGGAGGGTCCTGCCAGGAGATGAGCTTTTGCTGCTCCTGCCGGGACAGGGGAATCGCGGAGGTCAGCAGCGGCATCTCTGAGGCGGGCAGGCCGCCGCAGATGACCATGCCGGAGCGTTCGACGAAGCCGCGGGCTTTCATCCGGTCCTCTTCTGCCGGCAGGGCCAGCAGGTCGGACATGGTGTGGGAAATCATGATCTGACCGACGCCAACGGACCGGTTCAGGCGGGTGAGGACGTCCACGCGGTCGACCATGCCCTTGCCGGAGCGCAGTGCCCGCCACAGCTCGTCCAGGACCACGAAGTAGTTCCGCCGCGGTTCCAGGCCGGCATCGGCCAGGGCGTTGGCCACGTTGACCGTTCCGAAGCCGTAGGACCAGCAGGCCAGCAGTACAGCAGCCTGGAGGTCAGTTTCGGTTTCGTCGATGCTGGAGACGTCGAAGACGACGGCGCGGTCCCGCTTCATCGGGTTGGTGGTCTGGCGGGAGAAGATTTCCCCCAGTTTCCCTCCCCCGGTCAGGCCCAGCAGGGTTGCTTCCAGTGCCCGGGTCTCCTGCAGGTAGACGGTCATGTCGCCACGGTCCAGCGCGACCTGCCGCAGCTCGTCCGGCGCGGAGACGATGACGTCCAGGAGGTCTTTCAGGACCGGGATGCCGTCGAACCGGTCATCGAGGACCCGCAGGGCCCGGTCCAGGATGGTTTGTTCCTGATCGGTGGGCGGGTTGTTCCGGCTGATGGTGATCAGCGAGACGACCATGTTCAGGCGGCGGCCGTGCGCGTCGGCCCGGACCCGGGTGGCTGCGTCGTTGTGGCCGTGTTCTTCGAGGACCTGGGCGACCTCGACGGCCTGGCCTGGATCGAGAATGTTAAGGTACCCGACGCCGCGGCCGAGCTTGATGACCTGCCCGCCGAGCGCTTCGACGGCTTTGACATGCTCGCCTTTCAGGTCCCCGAGCACCAGCGGGTTGACGCCTTGGGCAGCAAGGCCCAGGAACATGCGCCGGACCAAGGTGGACTTGCCCAGTCCGGGTTTGCCGAGGATGAAAGCGGAAGGGTTGGAGATGAGGCGTGCGCGCTGGAACCAGCTGATCGGGTCGCAGCAGACGGTAGCCTGAGTTTCTTCATGACGGCCGAGCGGGACGCCGATCATGGGCGAGGACGCGCCGGAGGAAAACGGCCACAGGCCGCAGACCTGAACCGTCGTTCCCCGGTACTCCTTCACGGACGGGACGAGCTGGGCCATGCCACCGCCACGGCCGGACCAGCCACGGGAACCCGGCCCGGCCTCGCGCGCCCGCTTCCCGGTCTTGTCCTTTGGTACGCCCTTTACTGGCTTTACTGTCATTGACATTAGAAGGTCTTTGAGGGCCATTACAGGGCGTCCTTGATTCCGGAGGGGACCATGCTGTGCTTGGGCAGGACGAGGCCCAGCGGCAGTGAGGCGGCGAAGGCGGTGTCCTGCGCGCCGTAGGCGCGGCGCAGGAGCACCCGGGCGGTGCCGGAGGTCTGTTCGATGGCGGCCACGGCATCAGGCAGCCGTTCTTTGTCGGTCACGGTGGCGGTGACGACCATGCCGAAGTTCACCAGGCCGGCGCCGCGGGCTTCTTCCTGGGCGGTCTGCACGGCCGAGCGGGCATCAACCAGGGCGCGTGCGCTGGGCCGGGTTCCGGAGGTGATGCGGACGTTGGCGTTGTTCTGGTCCCGCTCGACCACGGTTGCTGCTTTCGCGGAATCCATCGGGCGGTAGAGCAGGGATACCCGTTTGCGGTCAATGTCCCCATGCGGGGCCAGCAGCCGGGACAGAACCGAAGAGTTCACCGACCCGCGGGGCGCGCCGGTCATGGTCCAGGAGACCGAGAAGGCGCTGTCGTGGCGGTAGTCGTCCCAGCTCGCTTGGGTGGCGGTGGGGCCGACTTCACCCCAGGTGAGGGCAACTGGGGAACCGGCGGCGTGGGCTTCATCAATGATCAGCGCTGCAGGCGGATCGTAGGCGATACGGACGACCTCGCAGAGTTCCTGCGCCGACATCGGCCGGGCGATACCGGCGCCGGTGGACTGCAACCGGGCTGACAGGCCGGGGATCCGGGAGGCGAGGTCCCGGGCCACATCTTCGGGGGTTCGCTTCATTGACCCGGACCGCAGGGAGGCGTTGAAGGTCAGGGACACCCATGCGCGGACCGTGGCCGATCCCTCCGGGTAGGTGTCCACGACCTCGCGGAGAATGGCCTGGGCAAATTCCGGCGCGTTCGGGTCGATATTCATCTCGACTTCGTTCCGGAGCCGGTACCCAGAATCGGGCGCGGTCTCCACCGTCACGGCCGCGGCGTCCAGGCCGGCTTCATCGGCCAGGCCGGCGAGCCAGCCACCCCAGTTAGCGACCCAAGCGTCGACCTGCTCAGGGTCCACCAAGGAGGCTCCATCGGGTTCGGTGGAGAAGATGACGGTGAAGTGGCTGGTGGCCGGCACGTGCAGCATGGCGAACGGGCGCTTATAGGAGTCGGCGAACTCGTACAGAGTCGACTTCGCGGCCAGGCCAGGCAGCTGGTACATGCCCCACTCCGTCACACCCAAAGGGCCCGAACGGTAGAGGTTCGTTCCAGTGGACTTGGAAAGCCGGAAGGTCATCCGGGTGCCGAATCGATCTACAACGGACTGGCCGTGCTTGTCCTTGACCGTCAGCAACAGGGCGCTGGCCCCAGCAAGGGCAAGGACACCAAGTCCCGGGAACAGACCCCAGATAGCGAACGTGGTGATACCCATCAGAAGTCCGGCCATGACTATCCCGGTGCCGATGGCGCCGAGGTTGCCCAGGCCGGCGGAGCGCGGCACGCGCCAGTTGCCGTAGGACGGTTCCTTGTATTCGGTATTAATTGCTGCCACTGGGGCCCTCCCCGGTTGAATCCTGCGCGGTCTTCTCAATTGCCTGCGACGTCTTGGTAGCCACCTGTGCCCCGGCGGCTAAAGCCATGCCGGCCGGGCCAGCTGCTGCCGCCCTGCCACTTGCCCCCGCCGTGCCTGCTTTGCCTGCGGCCGCAGCACCAGCAGCGCCGCCCGGACCCGTAACACCGGGGGTGGGCTGGCCTCCCCCGCCCCGAGGACCAGACGCTCCGTCACTGCCCTTCGGCGAAGCACCGGCGGAAGTGCTCTGCGTACTGGCCGTACTACCTGTGGTCGCAGGAATGGGTGCGGCATTGCCTCGTCCACTGCCGCCACGGCCCAGGGACACTGCGCCCGTGGCCATCGCACCAACGGCAGCCCCGGCTGCAGCGCCGCTGCCCGAGGCAACGGCACCAACCATCGGCGTGACGAACCGCATCAACGCCGGAAGCGCGAACAGGGCAACGATCATCAACGTGAAGCCTGTGATCGAACCGACCAGGGCGTCCTGCCCGCTGGTGTTGCCCATCAAGAGGAACGCGACCGAGTACACGATGGCTGCCGCGGGCTTGTAAAGGATGAACGCGATGGTCCAGCCGACCGCTTTCTGGAACCACTGCCTGCCCATCTCGGTGTTCGTAAAAGCTGCCGTGGTTGGCAGAATGCCCGCCAGGATTACCAACATGCCGCTCCGGACCACCATCAGGACGATCTGGACCAGTGAAGCAATCAGCCCGATCAGGCCCAGGACGATGAGGATGAATACTCCGACCTCCGTTTGGCCAATCATGACGAGGACGCTCATCGACTGAGCAAAGCCTTTACCGTCCGTGGAACGCTCAATGATGGCGGCCGAAAAGGTATCTGCGGCAATGACCAAAATAGAGATGACTCCCAGGCCAAGGCCGGACACCAGGGTGAGGGTAAGCAGCGAACGGAGCAGGTCCTTTAGCGGTGCACCGCGCTGTTCCCAGATCATCCGGATACCACCCATGATGACGGCGAGGACCGCCAACGTCAGCGTCCAAGTCACCAACTCACTGTTGACTATCGACACCACGGGACTTGGCCCAGTCCTGTCCTCGCTTATCAAGTTCACCGTAGGCATGGAAACCCAGAAGGTAGACAGAGTCGTCACCATCTGGCTCATGCCCTCCATGATGGCTTTAGCCATGTTGCCCAAGGCGTCATCGGCCAAGCCTGAAGCCCAGTTTTTCAGCTCACATCCGGCGTCGAGCATTTGGCATTTTTCCGCCACGTTAGGCTCCCGACCAAGGAATAAAGCCGCTAAGGTCCCGGATCTGGGTTATGTCGTTAACCAGTCGACCTGAGTCAGCAATTGCCAGCTTCCAGTCACCATCTACCCACTCCAGGGGAAGTACCGTGTGTCCCAACACACCTGTGTCGGTCTGAAAGGCAAGGTCAACATTGGCTGCTGAACCTGAGTAGCTCTTGATGACAAAGCCGCGAAATTGAACGGTCGAACTTGGCGCGGCCGTTGCCGGCATGGCCTGCGATTCTTCTTTGGCAATATCCCTGCCCGGCCCGGGAAGCAAAAGCCTATCCGTCAGTTTCTGATTGATGGCACGGTCCCCTGATGAGCCCATCGCAAGCAAATTGGCAGCGGCGTAGAGGGCTCCTTTTGGCGTTTGGGAAAAGCACGAACGGAACCCATCTTCGTCTGTGGTTCCTGGACCGAAGGTGTCCGGCTCGGTAGGCGTAGCCATCTTGCCAACAAGCTCCCAATTCGTATCCGGCGCCGACCCTAACGCCGTCTCCGACGACGAAGGAAGTCCACAGACGCTGCTGCCAGCCTCAGCTGAAGCGCTGGGGCTGGCTGAACTGCTGGACTCCACATGCGCAGGGGCAGGTTGTTCACTGCCCTGTCCTTTGGGGAGCAGGAAGATCGCTATGGTTGCTGCGATCAGCGCGACCACCAGCGCGGCCGCGATGATGAAACCGGGCTTGGTGAACGGATTGCTTTCGGTGGTGCTCTCTGTTGACTGGCTCACGGTGAACCTCCCGTTCGTGGTGGTGGCTTAGACGAAGGCGCGGACGATGCCGGCCGCACCGGTGATGATGATGCAGCCCAGGAGAACCCAGCCGAGCTTGCCGATGGCTTGTGCGCCTTCGCCGCGCTGGAGCTGGATGACCATGCCGATGCCGACGATGATCACGCCAAGGACCCCCAGGACCAAACCGATGCCGGAGGCCCAGTTCAAGACCAGGAGCAGCCCGTCTGCCTCTGGAGGGATGGTCGGAGTGGGATTGGGGATGACGCCGGTTGCAAGTGCGGAGAAGTAGTTCATGGTGAGACCTTTCAGTGAGCGGTGTTTGATGTGTCGGCAGCCAGGGTGGCTATGTCAGTAATGAAGCTTTGAAATTCGCGGGTCGGTGCCGTGCCGTTTCCGAGCCGCCATGCCTCGACCCAGGGCAGGGTCCAGAGCCGGGGCGCTCCCCCACCGACGATGGCGGCGAAGTCGCGCAGCGCTTTGGGGGTCTTCCCCGGTGCGTCCGCCAGGATCGCGAGGCCGAGCAGGTCAACTTTCGGTGTGGCTCCTGATACCCATTGGGTCAGGGCGCTCCTGGCGGCTGTGAGGCCGCGCATGTCTGCGCGGCAGACCAGCAGCACCCGCGGCTCGCTTCCGTCCTGGAGGACAGGCCAGCAGTGATCGGTGGTCCGTGCCCCAAGGAGGTCCGCGACTCTGCTTTCGCCCGCTCCCCCGTGCGCGCCGATGATCCACAATGCGGCGGAACCGCTCATGGTGCGGCGGGCCAGCCGGTCCGCTGCGTCGGGTTCGACCATCCCCTTCAGAGGAGCACTGATGACTGCCGCCGGCGGCATACACGTATTCATTGTTTCCTCTTCCGAGATGTCCGTAGTGGGGCTGGTGACCCAGGGGTTCAGGGACTGTTGCATGGTTCCTCCTTCCGAAAGTCCGAATGATGGGTGGGTTTAGAACCCTTTGGCGACGGCGGCCGCGGCCGCCAGCCACGCCCGCTGGGTGGCGGGCTGCAGGGCTTCATAGCGGATGGGGCCATTGACCAGTGCAGGATCGTACGGAATCCGGACGACAGCCCGGACGAACGGTTCAAAGCCGTCAGCTATCCGCTGGGCCTCGTCCTTGGCCCGCTTCAAGGCATCCCCAGACATGGTCCGCTTGGCATCGGTGGATTCAGAGACGATCACGACGGCGTTGCGGGCCAGCTCGGCATCGTGGCCACCACGGGATTCGAGGGTCTGCAGCGTCAGCCGGGCAGCTTCGGCGCGGTCCTCGATGGCCGTCACAGGCACGACGAGCTGGTTGGTGTGGTGGATCATCCTGCGCCAGTTCGCCGCCCGGGCGGTGTTGCCCGAGTCCATGACCACCAGCCGGTAATAGCGGGTGAGGACCTGGTGGGCGATGTCGACTTCCTCAGCGGTGACTTCGTGGTCGCCTTCCTCGTTCTCATCCGAGCGCAGGACATCGAACTTGTCTGCGGTCTGGTGGTGGACGAACTTGGCGATCTCGGCAGCGTTCGTTGACGGGGAGAGCAGTTCGGTCGAGGAATCGATCAGGTCCAGGACGCTGCGGTCATGGGCGCCCTTTTCGGTCCGCCACCCCAGCGTGCCTTGGGACTCGTTGTTGTCCCAGGCGACCGTCGCGGCCCCGCTGTAGCGGGCGAGGATGGCCGAGAGCATGACCACCGTGGGGGTCTTGTTCGCACCGCCCTTGCGGTTGACCACGGCGATGGTCCGGGGACCTGGCCAGTGCTGGCTGACCGTGCGGATATCCTCCCGCTCGGAGAGTTCTTCGGCGGACGGGTCCATCCGGAAGCCAAGGCGCGTGAGCGCACCCCGCCAGCCCTGGGTAGCCGGTTCAAGGACAGGGGCGCTGACCAGGAATGAGGTTTCCTTCAAGCGGCGGCGCGTCGGCGGGGCTTCCTCCGTGGCCACTGCCGTCTCCGGCACCGAGGTGGCCGGCATGTCCGTCGTCTCTGACGACACGGGATTGGGCGGCCACGGCTGGCGGTCCACGGCAGCTACGGCGGCAGCAGTGGGCTCTGCCGGAGCATCCACAGGATCAGGCTCAGGCGCAGGGGCTTGGACGGTGTCGATGCCTGTGGGAGTTGGCGTCGCGGGCGTGGGTTCCGGTGCCCGGCGCCGTGCGGGGCGTGCCTCGTAGGAGACGGATTCGATCCTGTTGTCCGGGTGCACGATCAGCTCCCCATGTCCCTCGCGATCCTCGATCTGGACTCTGACGGGACGGTTCAACGTCTGTGCCTCGCCCACGACGAGGGCCAGGGCGTTGTTGCGAAGATCCTGCAGGGACTCCCCGGCAGGGACGATGCGGGAATTACCGGCGACAACGACCTCAGCGGTTCCGTTGTCACGGACGATGGCCCTGATGTTTGGAAAGGCCAGGACCTCGGTTGATGTGGTGCTCATGGGCTTCTTCCTTACGTATGTGAGTTGGGGAGTTCCGGCGCTTAGGACGAGGGAGGTGTGAAGCGGTTGACCTTCCACGGGGCTTCCTTGCCCGTGCGGAGCAGCTGCACCGTGTAGGTCCCGGCGTCGGTCGGTACCGCCGCCATGACCCCGTAGCCGTTGGCTTCATCGACGCTCAGCGTGGCCCGGCCGGTGACGCGGCCAGCGGGAATGTTGGCTGGGTCCACAGCCGAGTAATCGGCGGTGGCCTGGGGCGTCAACCATCGGGCAAGATCGTTGGCCCACTGCTTTTCCTCCACACCAGGGCGGGCAAAGTCCGTCATGGCCTTCTCAGCGACATCCACGGCCGCGTCCTTGCTGGCCTGATCCCAGGCGATGCCGATCGTGGCCGGGACCGTGCCCCCGGGAGCCTGCGGGCCGCTGCTGGCGCTCAGCGACACCGGCGCGGAAGGGGTGGCGGACGATTCTGCCGGTGCAGGCGTGGTGTTCGCTGCCGGTGCGCACGCGGCGCAGAGCAGGGCTACTGCGATCAGGGCCAGGGGCTTCTTCACTTTTTCTCCTCTTGGGTGGGCAGGTACAGGAACACTGAAGGGATCTCGTTGCTGACGGTCCGGGTGTAGTAGTTGTGGTCATCCGGGGGCGGGTTGCCGTTGTAGCCCTCTTCGACGTAGGTCCCGTCGTCCTTGACTTCCTTCACCACCGCGACGTGGCCGAAAGTTGGGTCCGCTCCTCCGGCGCCGGGCGCATACCAGACGACTGCCCCAACACGGGGAACGGAACCGGTGGGCCAGCCTTTGGCGTCCCAGCCGGCCTTCCACGTCAGGGCCGAGCCAAGGCCCTGGCCGTCCGGACGGAAATTGCCGTTGAGGAACTTGAACGGTTCACCCGTTGAGCCCATCTGCTGGTTCACCCGCCAGAGAGCGAAGTCCACGCACTCCCGGTAGAACATGCCCAGCGGTGAGGCCGATGCAGCTCCTGCACCGACCTGCATCCAGGTGGGACAGACTTTCCACGGGTAGTCATCCCCGGCGCCGGACTTCCCCGGGATGGCGCAGTCGCTGCCTTCCAGCGAGAACTTTCCGTCCGACAGCGCCTGGACGAGCTTGACCGCCTCGGGCCAGTACTTCTGGTAGTGGTACGGGTCGGCGTTGCGCTGCACCTTGTTGCCGGCGATCGTCGGCTCCAGCAGCTCCCAGCCCTCGACCTTTTGCAGGGCCTTGATGAAGTTCGTGGCGCTGATCGTCGGGTCCATGCGGTCTGCGTAGGAGCCCCACGCGCCGTTGTCACGCTGCTGGAACAAGCCGCGCGAGTCAGGGCCGGGCCCGTCGCCGTAGTCCAGGACCCGCAGGCCAGACTCCCCCAGGGACACCATGACGCTGACCATCTGTCCCTTCAACGACAGGTCCAGGGCATCACCGGCACCCATGATCGCCGCGGCGTTCTTCAGCTGCTCCTCGGTGTAGCCCTCGACCTTGGTGTTCACATCGGTGACGGCAGAAACCGCCGGGCCACAGGTAGCCGCGGTGGATTTCGAAGGGGTGAGCAGCACGAGCATGGTGAATACCAAGCCAAAAAGCAGTACCGGGGTGACGGCGAGCGTAACCAGAGCAAATGACCTGCCCCGCATCAGCGCAGACCCCCGTCCTCGACGAACAAGAGGCCCGTGGCATCCGTTTTCGCCGGGTCGGTGGTGGAAGCGCAAGTGGCATCGGAGGTGAGGCCAAGACACTGCGGGAAGCTGTCTCCACGACTCCACGTGAAGGGAGCCGCGGCACGCACTCTTTCATTTAGCAATAGAGTCCAGCATGGATAGTCGCGATGATTCAATGGAAAGTCGGGCAGTATAGACGCATGCCCCGACTGATCCGACCGAATCTTCCTCCAGATGTCGAAGCCGCAGTGAGATTCATGGGCAACAGGGCTCGAGCGAAGGTCTTGAGGCAATTGGCTATTCTGGGTCCCTCGACGATTGGGCAGCTCCAGGCCGAGCTGGACATAGGCAGACCGAGCCTGAACCGGCATCTGGAAGCTCTTGAAGATGATGGTTTGATCGAAACTGATCCTCCGCGCGGTGTACGCCAAGGCCGGGATGTCACCTATGCTGTGCGACCAGCCAGGGTCCGAAACTTGGCACGCGCATACTTTGACTACATCGAGGGACGCTGATCCCGACGCCTTGCTCTTGATAGCCATGTCACCACCCTAACAGGGACGAAACATGTTTCGAACGTTATTCAGGGTGTTCCGGATCAATTCTTTCAAGGGCATCGACTTCATCGAGAAGAGCGTTGATGGCGTCCAGGGTCTTGATGTCAATGTCGCCAAGAGTTCGAGCCGCGATATTCTTCAGCTGGTTTCGTCGCATCTTCTTCAGAAGCTGAAGCTCCCGTTCAATGCGTTCTGGAAGTTCACCGGTTTCATCTGTTAGGTATACCGGGTCAATCTCGAAAAACTTGGCGAGTGCAACCAGCGCCTCCGTGGGAACAACCTCCAGCGATTCGCCTGACCGGATGCGCCACCACCGCGTCCTGGACAATTCGTATCCGTGCTGGCGGACGCCGGCCTGTATGTCCGAGAATTCATACGGCTTGCCACCTTCGGCCACTACTACGTCAAGCAGAAGATTCACCTTGCGAGCAAGAGTCTCCGCCTTTGCCAGCCGATCCCGGGCGGTCTCACTGCCAGCCATTTCCTACCCCATCCGAAAGTTCACCAGCTGACGTTGCAGCTTGAGCCTCAGCCCGGTCCGGCCGGAAAAATTTTCCAAACCAACAACGAACTGCCAAATCCCACCCTACCGGGTCTGCATTCCACTCCTGTGTGTGGCCTGAGCACTCGAATCCGACCAGTTTTACTTGTCCTTTGTGGGCCGCGGCGAAGCGGACAGAATCTTCGATGGGGACGGACCAGTCGTTTTTGTTGTGCAGTATCAACACTGGAACGTCGGGCCTGCGGCCGAATCTGTTCGCGTCCGCTCTCCTGATGTCCAGTGGCTGGTGGAGGCCAGCCAGCCGGCACAACTGAGTTGAGGAAATTAAGGAGGTAATCACGGAACCGAGGAACCGGGGCCAGCCTTGGTGGTGGGCGTTCGCACGGAAGGCCGCCTCCCAGTTCAGTACCGGAGACACCATCACGACACCTTTGATCATATTTGCCAGCTCTGAACGGTGGAGAGCATTGAGAGCAATGGTCGCCCCAAGGGACCAGCCGAATATGATGCAGCTGTTTCCTCCCCGTTCTTTAACGACCTTGAGCGCGTCTTCAAGGTCGTGCCACTCAGACTCGCCCAAGTGAGAGCGGCCATCCCGCGATCTCGGCCCCTCACCATCGTTGCGGTAGGAAACGATCAGTGAGGTCAGACCTAGAGCATTTGCGCTTTCCACGCCTCGAAGTGTCTGTCGACGGTCACTCCCCTGGCCATGTACGTGAATTGCCCACAGGTCGTTTCCCTTATCGACGATCCATGCAGGAGCCGGACCTAGCCCGGTGGGCACCTCAGTTTCAAGGAAAGAGGAAGACGGTGTGACGGCTACGATGCCGCTCCACCTGCAACGCGACTGCAATGACAATGCTATGGGTCGATAAAGAAGGCGACGCCGAACCGCCCCGTTTGTGGTAGCAAGCACCGGTCCTAGAACAGCTGGGTCATCTTGCCCAGCAATTTTTAGTCCAAAGGTCCCTGGTGCAAGCGTGCGCTTGGTGGCCCGAAGCTCGATTTCATCGTCACTTATCGCTAGGGGAATGATGTCATAGCGGGGTCTGTGGGTGGGAGAAACGGCCTTCCGTGCCGCCCATGCAAGCGTCGTCAGTGTGGCGCACGTTGCAACAACCACTAATTTGGCGATAGCAGCAATCATCTCGAGCGCCACGATTGTCGCTCGAGGTATCGGGTTGCCCTAGCCAGCTTGTCAAGTCCGTCGCTACCGATCCGTTTACTCGATCCGGGATCCCGGACAAGAGAATCCTGAATCTCCACAATCATGCGGTGCAGCTCCCGTCGGCGTCGGTGCGGACGTTCGGGTACGACCGCGAAATCTAGTGTCACCCCGGCATTTCCGGCGATGGCCACCTTCCAGACTGGGTCTAATTCAGCGAGCATGGAATTAATCCGTGAGGCCTCGTATATGGAGAGAATTTTGCGTCGTGCTGGCGGGAGGGCCAGTCCGGTGCAGAGCAGAGTGAAAGTTGTTGCGTTAAGTACCCCATACAGCTCGCTGAGCGTGGCCATCGCCTGTAGCTCGCCCAAGACATGCAGAGTGTCAAGCGCTAGTACGTTGACCACTAGTAGGACAGCTGACAAGCAACCCATACCTACCAGCGCGAACGCCGTCTTGTAATTGCCAGTGCTCCAAGACTTGCGGAAGCGTAGGCAGGTCCAACCTGCCGCGGCCATCACTGCACCGATGTATACGTATTGGACCGCCGAATATAGGGCAGCGGCAGGCTGAGCCCCGTACTGCATCATGAAGGCTGTGGAAGTGATGGGGGCATCGATCAGGCTGAAAAAAGCAGCTGCAGCGGACGCGGCTACCATCACGCCGAACTTACCTAGCACACGGGGCGACTTGGAATGTCCCAGTACAGGAAGGGGACGGGCAGCCCTGTGGATGGCTCTTGCAAGGAAGTAGACACCAACCAAGAGCAGGAGATTTGCACCGAGGTCGGCATAGTTCCGTCCATACAAGAGCTGATCAACGACCACATAAACGCAGTCGACGTTGAAGAGCAAGGAGATCGAGATGAGGACCGACGCCCAGAGGATGCTTGTGTCCTTTCCGGGCCGCCGGGTCACTACGACAACCACGCTGAGGGCGATCATCAGCGCTGCCGTGAAGATTTGCACTATCCGAAGACCTCCTCGAAAGCCCCTGGCTCTGTTGGAGTTCCCCTGAGCGCTTCTGCCATCAAATCCGCCAGATACTCGGCCGTGGCCTCCTCCACTGTGCGGAATTCTGTTCGCATGAGCGCTCGACGTACAAGCTCGGGTGACAAGCTTTGCAGACCTTCTATTAGCAACACGCGGGCCGCGGAATTCGCATCATGCCCCAAGACCATGTGGGCGAGCTCATGAAGGATGAATTGCTGCCGCTGCAACTCCCAAGGAGTCGGAGGATGAAACACCCATTCCTGTCTCCTTCCAGGAACCCAGAGACCGCAGATGGCGGTGCCAAGCAATCTGTCGGTTGCCTTGATACGAATCCGACGGCCACGGAGTTCTTCGACGGCACTTACGATCTGCTCAAGCGTAAGACCAGACGAAAGATTTAGGCTCTCGAATGCCTTGGAGGCATCTCGGAACGCTTGCTCAGACTTAGTTATTGACAAGGAACGCAGAGCTTGCGTCACTACAAGTTCCTTCACATGGTTGTATCGACTAGGCTAGTCTGAAACATGTTTCAGACATGTTTTGCTGGAATGGCCAAACAAAGACCAAGGCAAATCGGGCCTACCTTACCAAGAGGGCACGACAGTCGCTTGTCACGAACGGAAGGGAACACCAATGCCACGTACGCGCGGCGCACCGGCATCGAGCCTTTGTCGGCCAGCTCATGCCGATGGGCTCGGACCTCATGCAGCAGGCTGAAATATGAGGTTGCTTCCGATTCAACACGCCGAGGCTGTTTCTGTTTCAATGCCGGAGGGCGGAAGTCTTCGGTGGTAGTTTCAGTTTCAGAGGAGCTGGAAGGTCCAGCATTTCACTCCTTTAGGGCCGCTGAGTACTTGGCTCGACCACTCTATTGAAGTAAAGGCAGCCCCGGCTGCCGTAGTTCAAAGGACAGGGATGATGGCTCCAACTACTCGTACGGGCAGGCGCTCCAAAGGCGATCGCAAATTCGTCGGTTTCCGCATCGCTACTCCTAAGGCCGATGCAATGGAGGAAATTGCAAAAGCGGAGGGGTACCAGTACGTCAGCGACTGGCTGTCTGATGTGGTTGAGGAGCGCCTTGCCAACACCAGGCTTCACGCAATTCACCAGCAGGACGAGCTGCCACTCGGCCGCTTAGCCTCTTAAAAGTTGAAGGCCCGCACGAGGCGGGCCTTCGAAGCTTCTGATTCACGAACTGGGATGCTTGCCGGCGAACAGTCCGCGAATCGTTTGGAAGTCCTTTGCAGGGCTTCATTTGTGTAACAAAACCGATCCGCCAAGATCGGCCCTTTTCATTGCCTGTCAGCAACTCTCCCCGAAAGGATTGTTCTCATCGTACATGGACACCCATGTGCGTCGCCAGCCATATCTGAGTCTGGCGTGTCGCGCAACCTCTCGTCGTCATACTCGCCAGCCGAAGCGTGGGCAGCCCTTGCTCCTGTTCTCGCGGGTCAGCCCAGGGTCCGGCTTTCCAAGGACTCCGGAAAAACCTATCCGCAGAGATATGAACGGAACCTCACCGAGGCACTCCCGTCTTTTCCCGCCGCCGTTCGGATCTTCGGCAAAGACGGCACCTGTGCCGCGATCTTCCTCGACTTCGACTCCTCTGTAGCCGGAGAGGACTGGGTCCAGGCCGATGTCCGGGCCGTCCAGACCTGGCTGCACTCGGTCGGGGCGCGATGGATTGAGGACTACTCCCCCAACGGTGGCCGCCATGTCTACATCCCGCTGGCGCAGCGGGTCACCTTCTCCGAAGCGCGTGATCTTGTCGAGGCGCTGGGCACACGGTACCGGACCCTGGACAAGACCCCGCACCAAAACCTGCTCCACGGCTGTATGCGAACCCCCGGCTCACCGCACAAGAGGGGCGGCCACCAACAGCTGGCAATGAGCCTTTCCATGGCCTACGACATAGTACGCCGGCCCAACAGCGCCGCCGTCTGGACCGCCATGACTAAGGACATAGCTGCAGAGATCAAGGCTGTCCGGGCCCTCCGGCAGGAAGAAACCTTCACCCCCGCAGCCGCGAACGCACCGGTCATCGACCAGCCCGTCGGACGCATGTCCCGGGCAATGCAGGTGCTCGCCCAGACCGGACTGTACGACACCAACCAGTACGCCTCGGACTCCGACGCACGCCAGGCCGTCATCGTGTCCGCGGCGGCAGCGGGCCTCAGGCTGGTCGATGTTGAACGCCGTATGCTCCAGGGAACCTGGCCCGGGCTCGCTTCCTTCTACGCCCGGTACGCAGCCCGTCACCGGCTCCCGTCCTTACGCCGTGACTGGATGAGCGCCCTTAGCTACCTCAGCAAAAACAAGGCCAAAAACGTTCCGAATAGCCATGTCCGCAGATCCCCCACAAGCCAGCCAAATACACAGGCGGGAGGGGTAAAGAGTTCATCCTCAAATGTGAAGACCGATGCGGAGCATCGGTTCATCCGGACCTGGCGCAGTGCACTCAGGATCAGGGAGGTGAGGTATCAGGAATCCAGGACGGGTATGGCACGCCGAATGGTGCTACGGGCACTGGGGGAGGCAGCTCACATGACAGCTTCACGGTTCATAGAATTCGGTGTCCGGTCCATCGCCGTGGCTACCGGCCTTGACCACACCACTGTCGGTCTCCACCTGAGGGAGCTGCGTGCTGAGAAGGATCCCCTGGTCGCGCTGGTGGAAGAAGCTCGTGGAACCAAAGGTGATCTGTACATGCTGACCGTGCCTGAAGAGCTGAAGATTGCCGCCGAAGATGCGACGTGGCGGAAGGGAAAGGTCCACGCCCTGCGCCCGGTGTTCCGGGAGCTGGGGCTGCCGGCAGCCTTCGTCTACGAGGCCCTGGAGCACTCTCCCGCCATGCCGACATCGGAAATTGTCTGTGCCACGCGCCTCTCTAGGTCCGCAGTGTACGAAGCCCTCGAAGTTCTTACGGCATGGAACCTGGTCGCCCGCGACGACGGCAGGGCCTGGTCGGTCGTCACCACGACGTCATTAAGTCAGCTCGCTGAACAGTTCGGAGTCCTGGAGGGAGTGGCGGCGCAGGTGCAGAGGTACCGGACAGACCGGATCATTTGGCGCGAGTGGTTGGCCAAGACCGTCACCACCGTCGTCGAGCTCCTCTCCCCCGGTGAAGACTACCCGTGGGAGATGTTCGAGGGACCGCCCGATGAGTGGTCACTGTCCGACATGGCCTTCAGACAATCGGCCTGACCCCTAGGGCAAAGGGAAAGTCATGCTTTCATGCATGAATGAATGCACGAAAGCATGATCGGGGAAATGCGGGTTAGCGGTTTGAGCCCCAGCGCATTCGGACACCCTGCTCGATCGCGTCTCGCAGGGTGACGCCCTCGTTTTCCTGGGCGTCGTAGAGCAGATCCAGGATCTCCTGGGAGACGCGGGTGCTCAGCGGGAAGGTGACCTCGCGGCGCTGGGACTTCTTGTTCGTAGTCGACTTGGCCTTTGACCCTCTAGAGGCCTGGCGGGCAGGAGCTGGTGCCAGCGACTCGAAGGGAACCGCGATCGCTGCAGGGGCAGCCTGGGCAGGTGCTGCCTGGAGCGACGACTCTACTGCAGACTCTGGCGCTGGGACGGGCTCAACCGCTGGAGCAGGAACCGCAGCCGGCGCTGCTTCCTCGGTCGGCTCCTTCTCCCCTCCCCCACTGACGGGGGTGGCCCCAACCTGGACCGGGGCGGCGGACGGAGCTGCCGGGGTATGCGTCGCCGGGTTGTAGTCGACAGGGTCCACCGTCTCATCCGGGGCCGGCCGGGGCCTGCGGCGCAGCTGTGCGGGTCGGTCTTTGATTACGCTTGCCTCGGTCATCGGACGATCTCTTTCATAAGCTCGGTGTAGGCCTCCACTACTGGCAGGCCTTTGCGGTACTCCCCGTACCACTCCTGGGTCATGCGCATCTCTTGGACGATGGTACGGTGCGGGACCAGCGGGGTGAGCAGCATCCCGGTTTCACGCAGTTCCTCGATGCTGGCGACCGCGATTCTGGACATGACGGTGGAGGCAACGGCGCCGACGATGATGCCGGCTTCATGGAGGTTGTCGGGCGCACCGATGCGCTTGCGTGAGGTGCGGAACTGTTCAACGCTGCGGCGGGCACCCGCTACCCCATCGACACCGTCCACCGTGGCGCCGGCGGCGTACACGATGGTGTCCGCTGCGTTGAGCGCGGAGAGAGTGAGCGGCCCACCCTGACGGTTCGGGCAGTCGATGATGACGACGTCAGCGTCGATTCCCACCAGGGATGTTTTCAGGCGGAGTTCTGCGTGATCGGCTCGGTCTGCTTCACGGTTGGAGACGCTGCGTGCAGACGGAACGACGCGGAGGTTGGGGAACCAGCTGGACTCTACGGCTAGGTCTTCAGCCCAACCCTCCGGGTCCGGGTCGCCCAGGATGGCACCGACGTGGAGGCCAGACTCCTTCGGTGCCACCCCGATCCATTTGGTTGCGGCGGCACGCGGGTCCAGATCAACGAGGACAACCTTGCGTCCCGAGGCGGCAGTTACAGCGGCGAGAGAGACAGCTGACGTCGTCTTGGTGGCGCCACCTGACTCGCTGTAAACCATGATTGTTTGCATGGGTTCAAGCTTCCCGGGCGCACATGTGCGTTACAAGGAGCCACGCCGACCGCACCCCCGCTGTGATCAAACTGGCATGACAGATTTCTTTCATTCATGCATGAAAGAAAGGATGCACGCAGGCATTCTGTGTTCTTGTCCTGCCGGTCGTTGTCGGTGCCACGGGCACGCCGACCACGCCCCTCCCCCACCAAGGTCAGGGGCCGATTCCCTTGCTGGCCCGGCGTCCTCCGGCCCTGCCGAGGTCCTTCCTGCATGCATTCATGCTTGAATGGTTGCAAGACCGCCACCTGGCAGGATGATTGGACGGGAGTCTGAGCCGGGTCTGGAGCGGACGGGTTGGATGGGGCTATATTTCTGCCTTCTTTCTGTAGTGCACCTGATGCATTCATGCATTCATGCATGCAAGCTGGAAGGCTGGACTGCCTGCACGCTGGCTTGCTTGCGGTGACGCCGGAAGGCATGCACGCATGCGCCCAAGTGGGCTGGCCACCTTGGGCATGCTTGCGGCAACGCTGTCCGGACTTTGGCTTCATTTCCCACAGGCTCCTTCATGCATGAATGAATGCATTCCTTCCGTAGCCGCTCTGTGATCTTCGAGATCTGGGATTAGTTAACCCAGAAGGTCCACGAACTGCCGCGGCTTCGAATCTTCATGCATGAATGCAGGCAAGCCAGCCTGGTGGACCTTCGGGAACTTCGTCAATCTTTCAGGCATGAATGAATGCCTGTTCGCGGTGCCGGGCTGGCTCCTCCTGTCTTGCTTTCATTCATGCATGAAAGAAGGAATGGCAGCATCGCAAGTTGACATGCCAAGCGGAGCTTACATTCCTGAAAGAAAGCGGGAGCGCATGCATTTACGTATGAAGGAATGCTTGCTGTCTGGCCCGGGAAGCCATCTACCCCTTTGCTGCCGCACCCCCTTCCTCCCGCCCGTGCCCGGTCGGGCTCCGGCCCGGTAACTGGCGGCCTCTCGCGAACCGCGTACCGTGACCTTACGGTGCGTCCATGCTTGTGGGGGAGGAGCGGGGCCGGCGCGCGTGCTAGCATGCGTGCCATCCTGCTTGCTGTCCTGTATGCATGCCAGCTTGCATGCTTGCGGGCGTGCAACCATTCATTCATGCATGAACGCATGGCGGATGGCAGGAAGGCTTGCCGGGTTGGCTTACCACCGCCCTTCGTCGAAGGACTCGCCGATAACGGTGCTGACGTTCGTCTCGTCCTCTATCAGCAGGAGTTGGTGGGCGCAGTCCTCGGCGGCCACAAGGGGAGGGGGCTAATTGATTGCGGGGGTCACATCACCTGCCACCGAATCCTGGTCAGTTCCGTCAGCGCTCGTTCTTGTCGTGCGCAACCTCCACAGCTTCCTCAAGTGGGACACGTCCTTAGAGCGGGGGGTGTGCACGACCGGTTTTTGACTGGTCGCTCAGGCAGAATGGCCTCATGTGCGGAAGATATGTGATGTCCAAAGCCACGGGGGACCTTTTGAGCCACTTTGAGGCCAAGGAGGTCGAGGGGAGCCCGCCGCCGCCGAGCTGGAATGTAGCACCAACTCAGAGTGTGCCGGTCGTTGCTGAGCGTTTGGATGAGGGCACGATTGACCGGCATGTGCTCATTGCCCGTTGGGGTTTGGTTCCGTCCTGGGCGAAGGACGTCAAGATTGGCTCCAAGCTGATCAACGCTCGCAGCGAGTCCATTCTGGAGAAGCCGTCCTTCAGGAAGGCTGCGGTCAAGCGCCGTGCGATTATTCCGGCCGAGGGGTATTACGAGTGGCAGAAGACCGAGGACGGGAAGAAGATCCCCAACTACCTGTACTCGGAAAGGGAGCCGTTGCTGGGCTTCGCCGGCCTGTACGAGTGGTGGGCGGACCCGTCCCTGCCCGAGGATGACCCGGAAAGGTGGCTGCTTAGCTGCACGGTGGTCACAACCACGACGCAGGACGCGTTGGGCCACGTCCATGACCGTTCCCCGGTCATCATCCCGCGGGACCGGTTCGCGGAATGGCTGGACCCGGACCTGACCGACAAGGACGGCATCCAGCACCTGCTGGACTCCCTGCCGGAACCGACCCTGACACCCCGGATAGTCAGCCCCCGGGTCAACAGCGTGCGGAACAACGGGCCCGAGCTCATCGAGCCCGCCGAGCCGGCAGCCACATAGAATCCTGCGGTGATACTCACCGGCACCATCACCAACCCGGACGGCAGCTACAACCACATCGAGGCCGAAGGCGACACTTACGAAGAAGCCCGGGAAAACCTCTACGCGCTTCTGGAAGAGGGCCAAAACCTCATAACCATCCGCAAGGACTAACCCGCATGAAGCCGATCAGGCAGGACAACGTCGCCAGGGGATAGCTCCGGCCGAGCCCGCAAAAGCCGGAGGGGATGCCGGAAGGACTTTCCGGACCAAGCGGTGTCTGCGGAGACCTCGACAACCACGGGTTCTACGAGTGTCAGGGCCACGGGTTCCTTGTCCCTGTTGAACCTGTCCAGGGCCGTACCTTTCACAATGGCCGGCCAAGGATGCTGATCCTTCGGCGGTTGCAGCCATCGTGCCAGTTCCCGGCTTTCCCTCGTCTTCAGTGGTGTGGAGCGTCCGACGATTCGCAGCTCGCCGTCCAGGATGAGGCCGGCGACGACCTCGGAGGGTTGGGTGATTGGCCCGATCACGGCGCCGCAGATGATGTCCAGTGTTTCCCGGTGTTTGAGCTTCAACCAGGAGCGGACGCCGGGCGTGTATGGCTGGTTCATGGCTTTGATGACCAGTCCTTCGATTCCGGTGTGGGGCAGGTCTTCGAGCCACTGTTCTGCAACAGTCCGGTCTGTGGTGGTGGGGGAGAGGGACAACGGTGGTTCCCAGCCGGTGGCGAGTTCTTCGAGGAGCGCACGCCGGCCGCTGAGCGGCAGGTTCCTTGCGTCGTGTCCGGCGACGGCCAGGACGTCGAAGGCAACGTAATTGGCCGGCGACGCCGTGACGAGTCCGGGCAGGGTTTTTGGTCCGGCGCCCAGGCGCTGCTGCAAGGCGTCGAAGTTCAGCCTTCCCTGGCTCCAGATCACGGCTTCGCCGTCGACCACACACCCAGCTGGGATGGCCGCAGCGACCGCTGAACAGAGTTCAGGGAAGTACCCAGTCAGTTCCTTCCCTTGCCGGGACCACAGGGTGGCGCCGCGGTCATCCCTGACTGCAACACATCTGTACCCGTCCCATTTGGGTTCAAACAGGAGGGTTCCGTGGGCTGCGTCACGGTGTGGCATTTTGGTGATGGCCCGTGCGAGTGCGACTTGTACTGGAGGTTCAAGGCCTGCCGGTAGCCCCGCCCCAGGGTGGTTTGTCGGTCCCATAGCCTCAGACTACGCACCGCCAGGCCGACGGGTACCAGTGATTACCAAGGGTGGGGGTCCGCCTGTTGGTAGGATAGTGCCACACCCCCAGTTGGCTTCGGCCGCTGGTTAGAAGGCCCCGAGCAATCGGGGCCTTCGGAATTTAAGGGTCGGCCCCTACACCCCGGCTTCCCTGCTTGGGAGGGTGGGCGTCAGCCTTCGGTGATGGATTCCAGCAGCCACCTCTCGGAGAGGGGATCGCGGCGTAGTTCAAAGGTCCGCAGCGGCGAGTCCGACGTGTGGCGGACCTGTACCCGCCAGTGTTCGATGTCCACGACATTCCCGACTCCTACGGGCACATTCCTTCGGGTTTCCCACCATGAGTCCCTGGTAAACCAGCGGAGAGGTTCTTCGGCAACGACCCAGATGCGCCCGTCGTAGCGGACGGCCAGGGGAGTGCCTGCAGCGGTGAAGCGGACGTCCACCGATGCATTGAGGGCGGGGGATTCTGTCGTGACGGTCATGATAATTCGTTCCTTGGTGGTGCTGAGCGGTGGTGGTCAGGCGGCTTTGACGAGGGGGAGTTCGTCCCAGTGGGTGGTGTATCTGGGGGAGAGCATGTCGCGTTTCATGGTCCAGTCCGGCCCGCCCCTGATCCCGCCGTGACCCAGGCCGATGGACCCGCGCCCGTACCGGCGCGTGACGTCTTCGAGCAGGGTTCCGATGTGGCGTTCCTCGGGCGGGTTCTCAAACAGTGACAGCGGTGCCTGGTTGCCGCTCGGGCGCAGGTCGGTGACCATGATCCCGGCCCGGGCGTACCGGACGCCCTCGACAATCCGGGGCAGGAGCGCGTGGCCGGCCTTGGTCAGGATCACCGGGTCAGCGGTAGGCATCGGCAACGGCACACAGACGGAAGGGTAGGAGGTGTCGTTGGGGTTGAAGTGCGAGGTGCCGGCGAACGCGGTGAGGACCTTGGCCTGCAGCCCATGTTTGGCCAGCCG
The DNA here is from genome assembly GCF_024494415.1 of Pseudarthrobacter sp. R1. Lineage (NCBI taxonomy): Bacteria > Bacillati > Actinomycetota > Actinomycetes > Micrococcales > Micrococcaceae > Pseudarthrobacter > Pseudarthrobacter sp. R1. The sequence continues at coordinate 28,291 of NZ_JAMKFI010000008.1, forward strand.
GGCCGAGGCCTGCTGCCCGTACACACTCATCACCTGCCGGATCCCCGCCGCGGTGGTGATGGGTTTGGCGAACGAGCGGGAGAAGATCAGCTGGTCCCGCCCGATCCGTTCCTCTTCCATGGGGATGCAAGGGGTGCCCTGCAGTTCCAGGACGGTGCGCATCATCACAACCGAGAACTTGTCCCGGATCACTACCGGATCAGCCCGCACCAAATCGGCGATGGTGAAGATGCCCATCACGTTCAGCCGCCTGGTCAGCCGGCCTGCAATGCCCCAGACCTCCTCGACGGACAGCCGGCCCAGCAGGGCCTCCCGCTCCGCGGCGGGGACGGAGTCCCAGTGGCACACCCCGGCGAAGGCCTTGTTGTTCTTCGCCCACTTGTTCGCCAGCTTCGCCAGCGTCTTCGTCGGGGCGATCCCGACACATACCGGCACACCAACATTCCGCCGGACCGCCGCCTTCATGGACCGGCCCATCGCGGCCAGTTCGGCGGGGGTGCCTTTGACGCCGAGGAACGCTTCGTCGATGCTGTAGACCTCCAGCCAGGCCGAGTACCGGCCCAGCAACTCCATCACCCGGGAGCTCATGTCGCCATACAGTTCGTAGTTGCTGGACAGTGCGACCAGGCCCCATTCCTTCGCCCGCGGGGCGAGCTTGAACCACGGATCGCCCATGCCGATGCCCAGGGCCTTGGCCTCCGGGGAGCGGGTAACCGCGCAGCCGTCATTGTTGGACAGCACAATCACGGGTTTGCCCTCCAGAGAAGGGTCGAACGCCCGCTCAGCGGAAGCGTAGAAGCAGTTCACGTCCACGTGCGCGATCTGCGGCATACGCCGCATCAACGCCGGCTTAGACATGATGCAAACACCTGGTCGCTACGCCCCAGATGGTCAGGTCCGACAATGCCGGGACCTCGATGTCCGGGTAACCCGGGTTTTCCGCCTGCAGCACCACCCCTGTGGGGGTGATCCGCAGCCGCTTGATCGTCAGCTCCCCGTCCAAGACAGCGACCACCACACATCCGTCCTGTGGTTCCAGCGCCCGGTTTACGATCAGCTCGTCGCCGTCGCTGATCCCGGCCCCGGTCATCGACTCCCCGGACACCCGCACCACATAGGTGCTGGTGATGTCCTTAATCAGGTGCGCGTTCAGGTCGATCCGGCCATCAAAGTAGTCCTGCGCCGGCGACGGGAACCCCGCCGCCACCGGCACCGGAGAGACCAGCACCGACAACAAGGAAACACCCGTATCTATCACACGGGGACCGACAATAACGCCCACAACACACCTTTATTCGAATATATGTTCGAGTTAATCAGTGTACGCGCGGGGGCTGACAATGGTGGAAGATGCGCAATTGCATCAGATGCAGGATGGTCACGGATGCCGCGGGCGGGGCCCGCTGCCCACAACCGGGGACAATTCTTTTCCGGGTTATCCACCGCTACGGCCGCCGAAAGGGGAGCTTCCCCACTGGCTCCCCAGAATACTCAGCCGTGGATAACCCGAATTGCCCCCAATCATGGACAGCGGCCAGGGCAACTCGTGTGCGGGGCAGCAGGGGAGCCGCCAGCTTAACAACTGGCGGTGCAAACAACCGCAAAAACAGGTGGACCAGCCACGCGCAGGGAGTCTGGGCCCGCGCCGGGCAGGAGTGTGTGGCAGGCACCATCCCGATGCTTCCCTTGTCTGTCGGCGGGCGCCGGTAGCGTGAATCTTCTCCGACGCACGCTTAAGGACCATGAAGATCACCCGCACTGCCGCCAAGACGCTGACTGCCCTTACCGCCCTGCTGCTGGCAGGATCCCTGGTCGGCTGCGACCCTGCAGCCCGGGCACTTGATCCCATCGATCCCGCGCCCGGCACTGCGGCCGGGTTTCCCACCCCGTGGTCTGGCGGCAGAATCAGGACACACGCCGGAACTGGCCCGGCTTCACCTGCACCAGGATCGGCAGCGCCAGCTGGACCGGGACGACGCCGACGGGCTCGTCAAGCAGCTCGTTGATCGACGTCTGCCCTTCCAGCTCCCCTGATCCGTCCCTGTCCATGCCTCGACCCTAGACACCCCGCCCGGTAGACGTTTCTTAGACACGCTGGGGGCCCAGCAGAGGGCCAGCGCTCAATACGCGGACCCTCCGGGTGTAAACATCCTGCTGCTGACGCCGTCGAACACGCCCCATCGACTGGCTTGTGTGGGAGTTTTAGGCCCTACCGCCACCGGCCAACTGGGGGGAACGGCCGGTGACGGAGGACACTCTCAGCTTACGCTCGCTAAGACTGGTTTTCGCTGCGCTTCAACCAGTTGACGGGCGTCCGCTTCGCGGCCGGCTGTTGGGTCCAGGGTGCGCCGTCGCAGAGCTCCGGACCCCCTGGACCTGTCTTGTCTACGACGTTTTTTGGCTGCTGTCCTTATGTTGTTACCGGGCTCAGTTCCACGGCCGTTGTAGGGTCGTGGCTACCCAGAGGAGGTGGGTATGGCTTTGGTTGCTGTGCTGGACGTTTACGTGACGGCTTCGAAGGATTGGCCGCCCGCCACCTCACGATGACCCGACCGCTGATTGAGAGACGCGACATGATCGCCGGATAAGGACACGACGGCGCGGTTATCTGCTGGGCTCTAACCCATCCAACAGACTGGAGGCTGTTCTTGGTGCAACTATGGGCCGGCATCGACGCCGGCAAAGCCCACCACCACTGTGTCGTGATCGACGCCGACGGAAACCGGCTGCTCTCCCAGCGAGTTCCCAACGATGAACCAGCGCTGCTCCAACTCATGGCCGCCGTCCTTGAGATTGCTGGCGGGGACGAGGTCGTATGGGCAACCGACCTGAACCATGGTGGACCGGCGCTGCTGATTGCCCTGCTCGTTGGCCATGGCCAGGACATTTTGTACATTCCTGGCCGGACGGTGCACCACGCCTCCAAGATTTACCGCGGCGAAGGCAAGACAGACGCGAAGGATGCGGCGGTAATCGCCGACCAGGCCCGGATGCGGACTGACCTGCAACCCCTACGTGCGGGGGATGAGATCAGCACGGGGTTGCGGCTCCTGACTGCCCGGCGAGCCGATAAGTCCGCGGACCGGGTAAGAGCGATAAACCGGCTGCAGGCGCAGCTGCTCGAATACTTCCCGGCACTGGAGCGGGCCTTCGATTACAGCCGGTCCAAGGCCGCCCTAACTCTTCTGACCAGGCACCGCACCCCGGACGGAATACGGCGGACCGGGCAGGCGAGGATCCACGCCTGGTTGAAGAGGCAGGGGGCCCGATCTTCGGCAGCTGTTGCCGCCGCAGCAGTCGAGGCTGCAAAATCCCAGCACACGACGGTTCCCGCCCAGCACATGGGGGAGGGGATCGTCGCCTCACTCGCCCGGGAAATCCTCACCCTGAACGAGGAATTGGCCGAACTCGATGCGATGATCAGCGAGAAAGTCACGGAACACCAGCACACTGAGGTGCTGTTGAGCATGCCTGGCTTCGGCCCAGTCCTCGCCGCCGAATTCCTCGGTGCCACCGGTGGCGATCTTTCCGTCTTCCAGTCCGCAGACCGGTTCGCAGGCGTTGTCGGGCTGGCCCCTGCGCCGCGGGACTCGGGGAGGATCAGCGGCAACCACCATAGGCCCAGACGTTACGACCGCCGACTCCTCCGTGTCTTCTACCTCTCGGGGCTCTCGGCACTAAAATCCTGTCCCGCCTCGCGTGGCTATTACGACCGAAAACGCGTGGAAGGGAAATCCCATATTCAGGCAATGCTCTCGCTTGCCCGGCGGCGGCTCAATGTCCTCTGGGCCATGCTCCGCGACGGCACAACTTACACTCCAGCGCCAGTCCGCCCGCAAGGATAGCTATCTGAGTCCTCCCGGGCAGCAGACCAGAGTTAGATCATCGGTTGTGGTTTCGGCGATGCTCGGCGCGTTCTGTTCTCGGTGTGTGTCGTGATTGTGGATGACTTGCGTCTTCCAATGGCTGTACGCGGAATCATGGGCGCTGCCTGTCCGGCGTGGGCCAGCTTTTACTCCAACATGTGGTCGTTGCTGCGCATGCGCACGGCGACCATTAGGCCGGAGGCAGCGGTGAGTGCAGCGACGGCGGCGATGGCGACGGGAATCCCATACAGGTCTGCGAGAAAACCTGACAGGAGGGCCCCTACGGCGAACCCGCCGTCACGCCAGAGGCGGTAGATCCCGACGGAGCGGGCCCGCCAAGTGGGGTGTGCGACGTCCCCGATGGCGGCCAGGAGGGCGGGGTAGACCATGGCCGTTCCGAGCCCGAGGAGGACTGCGGCGATGAGCCAGGGCCTAAAACTGTGGGAGGCGGCGACTATCGCGAGTCCCGCGGCTTGGACGATCATGCCGGTGACAATGAGCCATTTACGGCCCCACCGGTCTGAGACGGCACCTGTGAAAAGCTGCCCGGCGCCCCAGACCGCGGGGTAAACGGCGGCCAGGATCCCTACCTGATTCAGGTTTAGCCCGGAGCTGACGAAGAGGACCGGAAAGAGGCCCCAGGCGAGGCCGTCGTTGAGGTTGTTCACCAGTCCTGCCTGGCTGGCTGCGGAGAGCGAGCGGTCCTTGAAGCTGGTGAGTGTGAAAACCTGTCCCGTGGTGAGGCCGGCGCCGGCACTCCTGTGTGTACTTACGTGCTGGGAGGCTTCCGTCTTGGCATGGTGGTGGGTCTCGCGAATGGTCAGGACAGATAGGCCTAATCCGAGGGCGATGTATGCGGCGCCGAGGAGGAACGGGCCGGGCCGGAGCCCGTAGGTGGAGGCGATGTACCCGGTGGCCAGGGCGGTGACGGCGACGCCGAGGTAGCCTGCTGCTTCGTTCAGGCCCATGGCGAGGCCGCGTTGCTTCGGGCCGGTCAGGTCCATTTTCATGATCACGGCCGTGGACCAGGTCAGGCCTTGGCTGACACCGAGGAACACGTTCGCCGCGACGATCCACCCCCAGGACGGGCCAAAGATGAGCATGAGCGGAACAGGGATCGCTACCAGCCAGCCAGCGACGAGGACGGGTTTGCGGCCGTATCGGTCTGAGAGCGTCCCCGCGAAGTAGTTTGTTGCGGCTTTGGACAGGCCGAAGGCGAGGATGTAGGTCAGGGCGGCGGTGTACTGGTCCAAACCAAAAACATCGTCCGCGAGCAGCGGCAGCACGGTGCGCTCCTGGCCCAGCGTCCCGCCCACCAGGGCGTTGATTGCCACCAGCAGCATGAACTGCGCCAGGTTTTGTCGCAGGCCCAGCACGACACGGGCCGAGTCCAGCGCGCTCCCCGCCTTGGCTCTGGTCATTCCGGAATGCTCGCTTTCGGTCGGGGACATAAAGGTGCCCGGATGCGTTGGGGGAACGCGTCCGGGCGGGCCCGGGCAGGAGGGGGGTCCTGCCCGGGCGGTCTTAGGGGTTTACTTTGCTGAGACGGCGTTCTGTCGGGTCTGCTGGAAGGCGTCCCAGGCGGCGTAGCTGCCGTCGAGTTCGACGACGTCGTACCCGGCCCGGCGCAGGGCGCTGGCTGCCACCGAGTTCCGGACGCCGGACTGGCAGTAGGTCACGATGGTGCCTTCGATGGGGAGCTTGTCCAGGTGCCACATGACACGGCCGCCGCTGAGCTGGTACGAGCCGGGGATGTTCCCTGCGATGTGTTCGCTGCGGTTGCGGACGTCCACGATCATGGCGGCGTCAAGGCCCTGCAGCTCTTCGGGCTGGATCAGCTTCGGCGTAGTCATGGGGAGCCCTTCGATGCTGGTGACGTAGCCGGCGACGTTGTCGATGCCGACCCGTACCAGGTGGTCCCACATGTCCATGGCCTGTTCCTGGTCCTGGGCCAGGAGTACCAGCGGGTTCTTGTCGGTCTCGGGGTTCACTACCCAGGCGCCGTAGCTGGCCACGGACTTGCCTGCCGGAACGTTCAGGGAACGGGCTACGGTGCCTTCGTGGACTTCGCTGTTGGGGCGGGTGTCGATGAAGGTGACTTTGTCCGCCGCCAGGTCTTTTGCGACGTCAGCGGTGTCCAGTTCCTTGAGCGGAGCGCGTTCTCCCATGACGGCGGGGCCTTCACGGTTTTCGCGCTTCATCCGGCCGAAGTAGGCGTGCGCGTCGGGCTGGCCGTCGAGGAGCTCGTCGATGAAGCCCTGCTCGTCGTTGGCGGCGAGGTAGGGGCCCCACCAGGAGTAGAGCCGCTCGTAACCCACGGTGGAGGACGGGATGGCGCCCAGGGCCTTGCCGCAGGCGCTGCCGGCGCCGTGGGCCGGGTGGACCTGCACGTAGTCCGGCAGGGTCAGGAACTTGTCCCGCAGGCTGGCGAAGAGCTGCTTGGCACCTTCGAAGCGGGTGTCGATGCCGCCGGCTGCCTCGTCCAGCAGGTCCGGCCGGCCCAGGTCGCCGGAGAAGACGAAGTCACCCGAGAGCAGGTAACCGGGCTGGTCACTGAACGCGCCGTCGGTGACCAGGAAGGACAGGTGCTCGGGGGTGTGGCCCGGGGTGTGCACTGCCTGGATGCTGATGTTGCCGATGGTGATCTTGTCGCCGTCGTAGAGGCGTTCGCCGTCGAATTCGTACTGCCAGTCCGGCCCGCCCTCACCGGAGACGTAGATCTTCGCGCCGGTGGCGGCGGCGAGTTCGCGCGTGCCGGACAGGTAGTCGGCGTGGATGTGGGTTTCGGTAACGGCGATGATCTTCATGCCGTTCTTTTCAGCGAGTTCCTGGTAGACGGCGAAGTCGCGGCGGCCGTCGACAACAACGGCGGTGCCGTTGGCCTGGCAGCCGATCAGGTAGCTGGCCTGGGCGAGGTCTTCATCGTAAATGCGCTCGATAAGCATCTGGTGCTCTCCTTTGGTTGAAAGGGGTTTGGGGGTTTGTTCTGCATCCAGTATAGATACCCCCGGGGGTATCTAGCAAGTGGGTTGGGGCCTAGGTGTTTTTCCTGCGTAATAGCCTGTGGAGCAGTCTGCACGGGCCGGCCGGGGGGTGCCCCTGCCGTTGCCGGGGCGGGTTTTCGGGGGCTTGCTGGTAAGTGACGGGGTGGCCGTTGCGGTACCACTCGGTGATCCCGCCAGCCACGTTGACGGCCTGGTATCCGCGGTCGGTAAGGATCCGCGCGGCCTGGCTGCTGCGTTTTCCTGACCCGCACATGAGGTAAAGCGTGCCGCCGGGCAGGTCGGCGAGCCGGGAGGGCAATTCGTCCAGGGGAATGTTCAGGCTCCCCGGGACGTGTGCGGTCGCATGTTCTTCACGGCTCCGCACGTCCACCAGTGTGGCCTGGGGCCACACGGTGGCGAGTTCGTCTGCCGTTACCGTGCGGTACGCAAGGTCCCCTGGCATTGCCGTCATAGGCTTTGGGGGCCGGCCTGGGCGCGGAGTTCGTTCATGTCAACGTTTTTGACGGCCTGGATGACTTCTTCGAGGCCGGTGGCGTTGAGGGCGCCGGGCTGTGAGAAGACCAGGGTCTTGTCCTTGAAGGCCATCAGCGTGGGGATGGAGGTGATGTTCGCTGCGGCGGCCAGTGCCTGTTCGGCTTCGGTGTCCACCTTGGCGAAGGTGATGTCCGGGTGGCGTTCTGCGGCCTTCCCGTAGGTGGGGGCGAACATGCGGCAGGGGCCGCACCATGCTGCCCAGAAGTCAACGAAGACGATCTCGTTGCTCTCCAGGGTTTCGGCGAAGCTTTTTTCGGTGAGGTCGATGGTTGCCATCGTCTTTCGTGTCCTTTCGGGAGTTGTGGTGCGTGGCGGGGGAGTGTCAGGTGGTGGGGAGCCCGGCGCGGGTCCAGGCGATCATGCCGCCGGCCATAGTGTCGGCGCTGTAGCCGGCTCCGTTGAGGGCGTCCGCCACGCGGGCTGAGCGGTTGCCGCTGCGGCAGACCGCGATGACGGGCACTGCGGGGTCCAGTTCGGACAGGCGTGCCTGCAGCTGGCCCATGGGGATGTGCAGGGCGCCGGGGATCATGCCTTCCTCGACCTCGAAGTCCTCGCGGACATCGAGGATGCGGGCGGTGGTGCGCCGCTGCTCGGTCTCGGTGATGGTGATTTCAGCCATGGTGTTTCTCCTTCGAAATAGTGGGCAGTTGTTAGCGGACAGGTTCGCCGGCTGCGCGCCAGGCGCCCATTCCGCCGCGCAGGGAGTAGGCCTGGTAGCCCTGCGAGGCCAGAAGCCGTGCCGCCGATGCGGAGCGGACCCCGGAGGCGCAGACGGCGATCACGGGCTTGTTCCTGTTGATTCCTGCAGTGCTGGTCTGCAGCCCGTCCAGCGGGAGGTGCTTTGCCTGGGGAGCCCGTCCGGAGCGCCACTCCTGGGCGGAGCGGACATCGATCAGCGCGGCACCAGAGGCCAGGAGTTCCTTGGCCTCAGCTACTGAAACCGTTGTGTAGGGCTTGCTGAAGGCTTTTTTCAGGGAGCTGATGAAGCCCATGATGTTCTCCTTGGGTGGGGGTTGGTTCAAGCGGGTGAAGGGATGTTGCTGCGCCGGCCGGTGCGGTTTCGCAGGGGGCAGGAGCTGATGAAGAACCAGCAGATGCCTGCGGTGGCTGCGGTGAGGGCCGCAATTCCGGCGGCGATGAACCACCGCAGGTCTGCCGGTGCCTGCTGGATCAGGACGAAGGTTCCCATGGCCAGGACGAACCAGCCGAACGCTTTGCGCAGGGCAGCTTCGGGGATCCGGCCGGCCAGCTTCGAACCAATGAGGCTGCCAACGATGGCGGCAGCGGTCACCCCGAGGGTGATGCCCCAATCGAGCTGGATGGTGGTGAGGTATCCGGCGAGCCCGGCGAAGGACTTCATGGCTATGACCACCAGGGATGTGCCCACGGCCACGGACATGGGCAGTCCGCCGAGCAGTGCAAGGGCCGGGACCACGAGGAATCCGCCGCCGGCACCCACCAGCCCGGTGATGAGCCCGACCACGGCACCGTCCAGCAGCACCCTGCCAAGGGGCAGTTCGTGCTTGACCGGTGCGGCGCCGTCGTCGTTCTTCTTCTTCCGTCCGCGCAGCATGGCCACGGAGGTGGCCACCATCATGATGGCGAAGGCGATCAGCAGGATCTGGCCGGGGATGTGCCCGCCCAACAGCCCGCCGACGAACGCGCCGGCCATGCCGGCCGCGCCGAAGATCAGGCCGGTCCGCCACATCACCCTGCCCCCGCGGGCGTGGCTGATCACGCTGACCGCGGAGGTGATGCCGACGACGAACAGGGACGCAGCGATGGCTTCCTTGGCCTCAAACCCGGCCACATACACCAGGATCGGGACCGTCAGGATCGATCCACCGCCGCCCAGCACGCCGAGCGAGAGTCCGATGACTACCGACAGGGCGAGAACCAGGACGAGGGTGAGGGTCATTAGGCTGCGGCTTCCGTGCTCTTGTTGCTGACGGCGGGCAGGGCAAGGATGGCGCTTTCGCGGGTGGGTTCCTTGGCGGCCGTGGTCCACGGCATGGCCGAGATGGCCTTGCCCATGGCGCAGGTGTTGGTGGCCGCGGAGAAGGTCAGGCCCGTGCCGATGACCCCGGCGAGGGTCCGGATCTTCGGGGAGACGAACTTGCCGCCGGCCAGGCCCAGGACCACGAGGGACCCTGCGGCGAGGCGGACCTGGCGCTCCAGGTCCCAGCGGTCCTTGCCCTTGACGACGTCCCCGCCGGCGGCGGCGAAGCCGGGTGCGCCGCCGGTCAGGACGTAGGCGGTGTCGATTCCGGCTTTGGCAAGGCGCTGGCGGGCCTGCTCGGCGCGCACGCCGGACTGGCAGACCAGGACTACGCGGGAGCCGAGACGGGCGGCGAGTTCGTCGGTGTGCTCGGACAAGAGCGGCAGCGGCACGTTGTAGGAGCCGCGGATGTGCATGGACTCGAACTCTGCGGCGGAGCGGACATCGATCACGACGAGGTCCTGGTGCTCTTTGAACCAGGACTGGAGGGTTTCAGGAGCAAGGGCGGTGACGGTGGTTGCCGTGGAAGGGGAAGTCATGGTTGGCCTCTCGGAAGGGGTCGGGTGGATACCTCACCGAGTATTACAGATACCCCCGGGGGTAGTCAAAACACCCCGTGGGGTATAGAATGAATGTAAGCCCTCGACCTTTGGAGAAACCCGTGGAACTCAATCCCTCAGAACTGACCCCAGTCATCAACCGCCTCAAGCGCGCCCAGGGCCAGCTGTCCGCTGTCACCCGCATGCTTGAAGAAGGCCGGGACTGCAAGGACGTCGTTACCCAGCTCGCAGCGGTGTCCAAGGCGCTGGACCGGGCCGGGTTCGCGATCATCGCCACGGGCCTTGAACAGTGCATCGTCCAAAAGGACGCAACGATGGACAAGAAAGACCTGGAGAAGCTCTTCCTCTCCCTCGCCTAACCAGACCAACTGCCGAGCAGCCCAAGGAGAACCATGACGTACACCCTGACCGCCACCGTTGACCTTCCGTGGGCCGAGGCCCTGGACCGCACCCGGGATGCCCTGTCCGCTCAGGGGTTCGGGATCCTTACCGAGATCAACGTCCGTTCCACCTTCGAGGCCAAGCTTGGCGCCGAAGCCGCCGATGCCATTGGCGACTATGTCATTCTTGGTGCCTGCAACCCGGCCCTGGCCAGCCGCGCCCTCGCCGCGGAACCGGAAATCGGCGCGCTGCTGCCGTGCAATGTCGTCGTGCGCCGGAACAGGGATGCAGAGATAACCACGGTGGAAGCCATCGACCCCCAGACCATGGTCCAGCTCAGCGCCGCCCCATCCGTCAAGGAAGTAGCCGACGACGCCGGGACCCGCCTTCGAAAGGCCCTCGCCGACCTGGGCGAAACGGCGAAGTAGGGATGTCCGCGAACGCAACGGTTCCGGAGACTGTGCAGGCCGGCCCCGGACTGCTCATCCATTCCGCGGGCCCGCTCGAGGAGGAAGCCCTGGCCGCTGTCCTGCGCAGTGCCGCCAACGCCCGCGCCGCGCTCGGCCAGGGAACCGGCATTGAAGTGGTGGTCCAGGGGCCAGGGGTTAAGCTCCTCGCCAAAAATTCAGCCGCCGCCGAGGCCATCACCAACGCCGGACAACTGGACGTGGGCATCCTCGCCTGCGGCAACAGCATGCGCTCGGCAGGCATGGAAGACAAAGACCTGGCCCCCGGCGTCGGCACCGTGCCGGCAGCCATCGCCCACCTCGCACGGCGCCAATGGGACGGCTGGGCCTACGCCAGGCTGTAGCGTCGGCCCTTGAACTCTATGAGCTATGCACGGACGCGACGATGGCCGCTTTCGGGGGTGAACGAGTATGTGCAGAATGTCCCGTTCAGCGACCTTTTAGGTCCAAGCAATAGGAATCTTGGCCATCACCAAGGTCCGCTTATCGGCAGCGGCTGTCGGATCAACGTCAGTCCCTGATATCAGGAGATAGTCGCCGCTAATGAGAGTGATTTCCTTAGTCCGTGCGGCTTGTATCCACAGGGCAGTTTGCTCGTCTTTTGAGTCAAGACGCTCAGACCAAACCAGATTGTCCTCGAGCCACAAGGAAAGAGTGCCGTCAGTGGAGGCACGACACAGGATGCTGCCATCGGCTGGTTGAGCCTTTAAGGCGATGTCCGCATAGTCACTGTTGCGCCCGCCTGAAGCCTCGTGTCAGCATGTCCTCGGTAAGAGAAGTGTTCGACGGCTGCTCTGCAGGGCCGCTCCTGGTCATGCCGGATGAAGTGGTTAGCGCAAAGAGTGCGTAGTGAAGCATCCCGAACGATCCGGCTATCCCGACGCTCAGCCGGGCTCCCAGGTAGTCATCTGACATAAGCAATCCCCCACAAGCATTTCCCGGTCGAGCACGACATTGCTAGGCCAGCCTAGTCAACCGCACCACACGCCCCCGAACGACTGACTTGCGCACTCAAATTTGTGTCTTGATAAACAACAGCTTCTCAAGACACGGGTGCGGGCAGCGCGAGAAGCTCCGGCACAGCTGAAAAACTGGCATGTGGCGACGTCTCGGAAACGCCTCTCACCGTAAATTGTCTCAGCGGCGGGTCCTTGAGGGGCTTTTCGAGCCAATTGTCCTCATAGTGCCGCTTGGTCGGCGATGTCAGTTCAGAAGTCGTATGCAGGGAATATCAGAAGTCCTCTGAACTCGCATTTAGGCAACTCCGTCGCGCCCCGCCGGCCCTGGACCCCCTTCACTTTGCTTCCGGGCTGCGACACGGCCACGCCCATGGGATGTATAGCTGGCGTCAGACTATTCACTCAGTGTATAGATTGACGGGTGAACAACTCCCTCACTCTGCTGGGCCTCTTGAGCCGCGAGCCGAGCTACGGCTACGACCTCAAACACTCTTATGACCGCTACTTCGGAGCAGGAAAGGCCTTGGCCTTTGGGCAGGTGTATTCCACTCTGGCGCGCATGGTCCGCGACGAGCTGATCCAGGCCTTGGGGGAGGAGACCGGAGGCGGTCCGGACCGCAAGAAGTACGAGATCACAGTGGCCGGCCAGAACAGGGTGCGCGAGTGGTTATTCACTCCCGACGTTCCCTCGGAGTCCTTGCAAAGCGAGCTCTTTGCCAAGACGGTTATCGCCTTGTTGCTCGATGACGACGCCGATCGGCTGCTCGATGTGCAGCGCGGTGAACACATGGCCCGGATGCGAGAACTGACCCGGCTGAAAAAAGACACGGACCTGCTGCGGGTTCTGATGTGCGATCACGGCCTGTTTCACATCGAAGCTGACCTGCGCTGGATCGACCTCACCAGCGCCCGTCTGACCCAACTCAAGAAGGAGCTCCAGAGCGTATGAGCACCAATGACATCGTTGCACCGATCCTCAGTGCCCGCGGCCTGCATCACTCCTTCGGGCAGACTGAGGCCTTGCGGGGCGTGGACCTCGACGTCCACGCAGGGGAAGTATTAGCCGTCATGGGTCCGTCCGGGTCCGGCAAATCCACGCTGCTTCACTGTCTGGCTGGTGTTCTTGTGGCGGACGGCGGTTCGGTGACTTACCGTCCCGCCGGGCGGTCACCGATGGAGATTAGTGCTCTGGGGGAGCCGAAACGTGCACGGCTGAGGCTGACTGATTTTGGCTTCGTCTTTCAGTTTGGTCAGCTGCTGCCGGAGTTAACGGCGGTGGATAACGTCAGCATCCCGCTGCTGCTGGCCGGGACCCGGCGGCCGGAGGCTCTGCGCCGGTCCGCAGAGCTGCTGGAACGCCTTGGTCTGGACGGGATGGGCGCCAAGCTGCCCGGTGAACTGTCCGGAGGCCAGGCCCAGCGCGTCGCCGTTGCCCGTGCGCTGGTGACGTCCCCTGCCGTGTTGTTCGCCGATGAGCCCACGGGTTCGCTGGATTCCCTCGCATCAGAGAACGTCCTGACTCTTATGCTCGAGCTTGTCCGCGAAGCGGGCACCACCGTGGTGATGATCACCCACGACGCGCGAACCGCCGCATACGCCGACCGGGAAGTCATCGTGCGTGATGGCGCAATCGGCGCCGGATACCGGGTGTCCGCGTGAATCCCGGATTGTTCAAACTGGCAGTCGCTGGCAGCCGGTCGTCCTATGGCAGGCTCGCCGGCATTGCCGGAGGGGTTGCCGTGGGAGTATGTCTGTTGTTGTTGCTGTGGGGTGGCGCCAACGGCCTGAGCGCACGGGATGGCCGCGGTGCCTGGCTGCGCGAAACCGGGCATCCGTCCGTGGCCGCCTCTGTAACGGAGGATCCGGCTTCTTCAGGGCCGGGGACGCCGGTGCCGCTGACAGCCGACGCAGTGCTCATGGAGGCTAACCCGGTGGTGGTCTTCCGCGACCAACTGATAAACCACCGCGCCGTCGCGGCCCTGGATTCGACTACCGTCAAGATCCCCGGCATCGGCACGCCGCCGGAACCGGGCCGTTACTATGCATCCCCGGCGCTGCAGCGTCTGATCGAGTCAACGCCGCGGGATGAGCTTGGCGGCCGCTTCGGGACGTTTGCCGGCACAATCGACGAGGCTGCTTTGCCTGGACCTGATTCTCTGATCGTCGTCACGGGAGCGGCGGAAGCCGAACTCCGCCAGAACGGCAGGGCTGTAATGGTGTCAGACTTTACGACCAACCCGTACGGGGGCAGCGCGGCCGCCTACAACACGGTGCTGTCCATCGGGGCCATTGCGGTGTTCTTCCCCGTGCTGCTGCTGATCAGCATTGTCACCGGCCTAGGCGCTGCCCAGCGCCGGGAACGCTTCGCAACGCTGCGCCTCATTGGTGCATCCCCACAGGTTGTCTCCCGGATCGCTGCCCTGGAAACCGCAGTCCCCAGTCTGATCGGGGCCTTGCTGGGCGTTTTGCTGGCCATTGTTCTGAGGCCGGCGGCTGCGCAGATACCGGTCAACGGCACTAGGATGTTCGCTGCCGACCTGACAACCGGCTGGGCGGCGGCCGTCGTCGTCGTCGGCGTGGTGGTCGCGGCCTCGGCACTCGTTGCGGCGCACCGCACTGCCCGCGCAGGCATTGGCCCGCTGGGCGTGACGAGGTCCGTGCACGAAAAAACACCCACCCTGTGGCGGGCAGTGCCCCTGCTGGCCGGTCTGGCCGCTATGGTAACGGCCGTACTTATGATCAGGGTCTTGGAGGTGCGGCTGACGTGGTTGGAATCACCGCTCCTTATCGGCGGTTTTCTCTTGGTCATCGTCGGCCTTGTGGTGATCGGCCCTTGGCTGACCCGATTGGTCAGCAGGATCGGGCTTCGTTGGGCGCGGAGTGCGGCGGGAGTCATCGCCGCCAGCCGGATCCAGAAAACGCCGGTGGCAACCTTCCGTTCCGTATCAGGGCTCGTGATCGCCGTGTTCGTCGTCTCCGTTTTCGCGGGAGGATCCAGCATCATCGAGTCCACTGAGGAGCGTCCGGCGCGGCCCGGTCTGCTCCAGCCCACCAGCCTCCATGCCACCGTGGGCACCGGACACACTCCTGCCCAGGCCTTGGAGGCCGCCCGTCAGGCAATGGAACTGCCAGGGATCCGCAGCGCCACCGTCGGGTACGGCCCGGCTGCCTTCTCTCAAAGGGGCGCTGGCCCGGAAATTTACCTTCGCGCCGAGGACGCCCCCGGTCTCGGGTTCGAGGACATCCCGGCAGTAGAGACCGTCACCGTTGATGCCTCGTTTCTCTACTCTTGGACAACCCAGCCATTGGCCCTCATGCCGGCTCCCGCTACCGGGTTGGACGACCTGTGGCCGGTCGTGATTCTCATCAGCACCGACGGGACGCCCGAGGCTATGGACAGGGCCCGGACAGCACTGGACAGTTCAGGCATCACGGCCGTCCCGGCTGCCTCTCCGGCGGACTCAAAGCTGCAGTCCAGTACCCGCCTGATTCAGGGCTTGGCGGTGCTCGCCTATTTGGGAATGTTTGTCGCGATCGCAATCGCTGGGCTGTCGTTGGCTGTCGCTACTGCCTCCGCAGTTCTGGACCGGAAGCGGGTTCTGGGTCTGATGCGACTGATGGGGATGCCGGTGTCTGTGCTGCGCCGGATAATCACCCGTGAAGCAGCAGTCCCGCTCCTGACCGTCCTGCTGCTCTCGGTCGGCCTCGGATTCCTTGTGGCCTGGTTGATGGTGACCTTCATCGACGACACCTATCGGATGACCTGGCCGGCGCCCGACTACTTCATCGCGCTGGGACTCAGCCTGCTCCTGGCTCTCGGATCGGTCACCGCAACATTCGTACTCATCCGGGGCACCACCCCAATGACGGCTACACGATTCGAATGAAACCGAAGTCCGGAAGACACCAGCATGGGAGACCAACAACGAGGTCTCCTCGGAAACGAAGGTTTTTAAGAACAGGTTGAAACCGCACTCGCCTGGGATCCGGCACTCACGTTCGCGGCCGGAGCCAGTGTCCTACTGCAACTGACGACGGCCGAGGCTTAGAACCAAAGAGGCTGCGCTCCATCGATGCCAGAATATCCTCTCACCTGGGTGAGTCCGGGAGACTTCGAGTGAGAATGGCCGTGTGAGACATCTGGGATATACGCGTGTCAGTACTTCCAGTCAGGATGCCCAGCTGCAGCTGGACGCGCTGATCGCCGCCGGTGTGCAAAAACGCGACGTCTTCGCTGACGTGACTTCGGGCAGCAAGACGGCCATCGAACGGCCCGGAATGAAAAGACTTCTCGAATACGCCGAGGAGGGCGACACCGTCGTGGTGTGGCGGGTCGACCGGTTAGGCCGGTCGCTGATCGATGTGCTCAACACCGTAACCCTGTTGCGCGACCGCGGCATCCACGTCCGATCCATCTCCGACGGCATCGACCCGGCGACCTCGACGGGCCGGCTGATGCTGAACATGCTCGCCACCCTCGCCGAGTATGAACGCGAGCTGATCATCGAACGTGTCAACGCCGGCATCGCGGCCGCCAGGCAGAACGGAACCCGCTTCGGCCGGCCTGTGTCCGACCCTGCCGTCATCGCGGACAAGCTGGCGATCGCCCAGGACGCCCGCGCGAAGGGCCGTACCGCGGAAGACGCCGCCCGGCTCGTGGGCTGGAGCCGCGCAACGCTTTACCGCCACCAGCAGGCCCTCGCTGCGCGCCAGAACAGCACCCCGTAGGTGCTCCTGAAGAGCGGGTAACGGCTGACACCGTCTCCAGCCTCGCCAATCCAGCGCTTGGGTTAGGGGATCGGACCTCGCTTCGCTCGGGCTGGAGAAGCGTTTTTCTGTTTTTTGCTGCTGTCCTGCGGATCGTACGTGCCCGCTCCACCGGCTCAACCGTCCTGCGGACGGCTGCACAACGGATGCCTTGTGTCGGCGCTTCGCTTATTTCCTCCCACAATCCATCCGCTGCTTGCCCTTCGGGTTGCCCCGGCTCCGTCGGGCACAGCTACGCGTTGCTCCGCCAGCAGGCAAAAAACAACCGGGGGAGAAGGGAAGCTGGCCGGTCACCAAAGCCGCCCCACCCACCGAATCCTCAGCAAAGGACACAAAACCATGAACACCACCGAAGACCGTATCGCTCGCGCCGCCCTGACCCGCCTCTTTGAGCCCGGCGACATCGTTGGACGGGCGTTGGTCGCCAAGCATGGCGCGGGCGCCGCCTTGAAGATCGCCACCGGCGCCCAGGCCGCCGTCCCGTTCTGGGATGTCACGGCGGAGGAGTTGGCCGAGGGTCTGCGCCGCTGGGCGCCGCGGATCCCGGATCTGCACCCGGAAAAGGACCTGGCCATCATTGAACGTCTCGGCGGCGGATTTCTCACTCCCGACGATGAGCACTGGCCCGCAGGCCTGAACGATCTTCCGGACGCGCCATGGGGCCTTTGGTACCGCGGCAACATTGAGAACGGAATCCCCAACCCCGCACAATGCGTGGCCCTGACAGGCTCAAGGGACAGCACCAGCTACGGCGCCGCAGTCACGGGCGATATCGCCTACGGCCTGGCGCAGCGTGGAATCTGCGTTGTTTCCGGGCTGGCGTACGGCATCGACGCGCACGCGCACCGTGCCGCACTGGCAGGCCACCAAGGAACCGAGGCGGCGACGATTGCAGTGCTGGCCGGAGGCCTGGACCGGGACTACCCGTCCGGGAACGCGGACCTCGCGGCCGCAATCCGCGCCAACGGCCTGACCCTCTCCGAGCTCCCGCCGGGAAGCGCCCCGACCCGGTACAGGTTCCTGCAGCGGAACCGCATCATCGCAGCCCTTGCCGGTGTGACCTGTGTGGTCGAGGCTCGGTGGCGGTCCGGCGCGCTGAACACCGCGCACCACGCCGAGACTATCGCCCGGCATGTGGCCGCAGTCCCCGGCAGCGTCCATTCCGCCAACTCGGCAGGCTGCCATCGGCTCCTGAAGGAAGGCGGCGCGGTGCTGGTCACCGACGCGGCAGAACTCACCGAGCTGCTCGCCGGCTAGAACGACGCGGTGTGGCCGGTCCCTTCCCGGGGCCGGTCACCGCGGGCGGTCCGCCGCCCGTGGCCGGCGTTGGTGGTTGGTTGCCGGCGGCGGACCGCCAACCGCCCGGGACATCGGGTGGGAACCACGGGTGGCGCGTCCCGCCAGCCGCTGCACGCACCTGGGAAGTACCGGGGTGCTGGTTGATGGTTCGCAGGGCTCACCAAGGAAAGGGCGTCCGCTGGCGCGGTCGGCTGTTGGGTCCAGGCCGGCCCGTCGCAGAGCTCCGTCCCGCCCTGGCCCTGTTGTGTCTACGACGTTTTGGCTGCTGTCCTGACGGATTGTACGTGTCCGCTCCGGCCCGTCTAGCCCCTCCTTCGTCGGGGCCTGCGGCCCGCAGAATCGGCTCCGGCGCTCCTTCGTCGCTGATTTCCTCCGCAGATTCCGCGGTCCTTGCCCTGCGGGTAGACAGGCCTCCGTCGGCCACAGCTCCGCAAGCTTCGCCAGCAGCCAAAACAACGGGGGAGAGGGGAAGCTGGCCGGTCACCTGAGCCGCCCCACCCACCAAATTCCTCAGCAAAGGACTTTCAAACCATGAACGACGCAATCCGCATTTCCAGCCCCGCCGACATCCTCGGCTTCATCCCGCACACCCTCGGCTTCGTGCCCCGCGAGTCCTTCGTGTTCCTGACCATGCGCGGGAACGCCCTCGGCGCCACGCTCCGCGTTGACGCCCCACTATTTGCGGATCCCGCAGGTTTCGCCCGCTCCATGGTCGACTATCTCGCCGTGGATACGCAGGCGACTTCCGTCCTGCTGGCCGTCTACACGGACACCCCGGCCGGTGACGCGCCGCGGCCGTTCCACAAATACGTCGAGGCTGTCATCCAGGAATTTGAGGCAGCGCACACCCCCATCAAGGACGCGTGGCTCGTCACCTCCGAGCACTGGCGGAACCTGCTGTGCAACAGCGAGGCGGGGTGCTGCCTTCCCGAACCGCTGGAATCCATCACGGACGGGCAGCTGAACGCGGAACTGGTGTTCCGGGGCAGCAGCTACCAGAAGGCCCCCGGCACCACCTACCCGCCCTACACAGGACCGGCGGATACTGCCGACCGGATCCGTCGGGCCGTTTACGGGGTGTTCGCCGGAGGGCTGCACACCGGCCGGGAACTGTGGGCAGACGCCCTGACCCGTGACGGCTGGACCGACCCGGAAACAGCTGTCGAGCTGGTGGCCTGCTTCCAGCGTCCGGACCTGCGTGACGTGCTGTTCTGCAACGTCATCGACCCGGAACTGCCCGATGCCGAAGACAGCGGAGACCTGCTGATCGGCCAGGGAATCACACCGGACTGGGAGCGGGTCGACCGGGCACAGCAGCTGGCACGGGACCTGATGGAAACGACACCTGAACACTACCGGGCTCCGTTGCTGACCCTGATTGGTTGGCTGTCCTATCTAAAAGGCCAGTCTTCCGTGGCCGCGGAGCACTTCAACCTCGCAATCGAGGTCAGCCCCGGCTACCGACTCGCTGGGCTGATGGAACAGCTGGTGAGCCGGGGGACCATCGCCCCGGTCGCACAGGACCCGGACACCGCCTACCAGCGGCACCGCTAAAAGCAATGGGGGCCGGACCGGCAACGGTTCGGCCCCCAGGCGCGGTGGCGGCCTCCCCCGCTGGCGCTCCTCCGGCCGCCGATCACGCTGACGCGGGCGCAGCACCCCCAACAACACCCAGCACCTGCTGCCGGGCTACAGTGAGAGTGGAACGACACCACTCACGCCAGGGAGCAGCACTTGAGTCACGACTTCATCCTCACGGACGACGACGCCGCACCCGCCGGCGCCACCCACGCCCAGGACATGCTGGAATTGTCCATGCTGACCATCCAGCAACAGGCACCTTCCGCCGTGGACATCTCCTGGGAAAAATCCCCTCTGGACTACTAACTTCCGCAGCAATGACGCTGCACACCAGGTTTCCTTTTGCTGAGGGAAAAACTGAGGCCGGCCCCAAGGGGCCGGCCTCACCTCGTTAAACACCTGCCAAAGTGCCGGCCAAGGCCGGCCCTCGTCATGTCCGCCTGGTTTCAGAGCTTATTCGCCACAACACTACGGCCGTCAGGGTGTTGAGGAAGGCGATAAACAGATCGCCGGCAGCTGGCCGACCAACGATCAGGTCCACGGCCACCAGCACCACCGAGCCGATTGCGGCAACAGTGAAGACCACAGCCAGGACCCGGCGGACCAGTGGTGACGGCCACGCGCTGCCGCGCCGAGCCTCACTGCCGCGACCAGGGTGTGGAGCTGGATCGCTCATGCCCCCACCCTACTCAGGGACAGTTGCATGCTCGCAGGGCTCGCACTGGTTTTCGCTGCGCTTCATCCAGCTGGCGGGCGTCCGCTTCGCGGCCGGCTGTTGGGTTCAGGGGGTGCCGTCGCAGAGCTCCGGACGCCCCTGAACTTGTCTGTCTACGACGTTTTTTGCTGCTGTCCTGCGGATCGTACGTGCCCGCTCCACCGGCTCAACCGTCCTGCGGACGGCTGCACAACGGATGCCTTGTGTCGGCGCTTCGCTTATTTCCTCCCACAATCCATCCGCTGCTTGCCCTTCGGGTTGCCCCGGCTCCGTCGCGCACAGCTACGCGTTGCTCCGCCAGCAGGCAAAAAACAACCGGGGGAGAAGGGAAGCTGGCCGGTCACCAAAGCCGCCCCACCCACTTGGAAGGAACACAACCATGAGCCAACAGAAGTCCCGCGAGCCCTACCCAGAAGCACCGATCGGGAGAGGACCGCCCCCCTAACCGACCTGCAGGAATCCGTTGACAACATCATTGAGATTCCTTCGGATCGTACGTGCCCGCTCCACCCCTTCTAGCCCCTCCTTCGTCGGGGCCTGCAGGGGCAGGAAATGTCCTTCCGGCGCTCGTTCCTCGCTGATTTCCTTCAGGAATTTCCTGCCCTTTGCCCTGCGGGTAGACGGGCCTGCGTCGGGCACAGCTCCGCAAGCTCCGCCAGCAGCCAAAAAACAACGGGGGGAGAAGGGGGAGCTGGCCGGTCACCACAAGCCGCCCCACCCACCACATTCCTCTGCAAAAGGAGCAACACCACATGAACGCGACACCCACGCTTGAAATGCTCGACCCGGCAACCCTGACCGTGGACATCAACGTCCGCAAGGACGCCGCCCTGACCGCTGACTTCATCGCCAGCATCAAGGAACACGGCGTGATGGAACCGGTGGTCGCCCACCGCAAGGACGACGGCACCGTGCACGTCCTGATGGGCCAGCGCCGCACCCGCGCCGCCGTCGAAGCCGAACGGCCCCTCATCCCGGTCCTGCTCATCGACTCACCCGAGGAAGCCGAGCGCATCGTGACGCAGGTGGTGGAGAACATCCAGCGCGCCGAGCTGACCGAGGCCGACGAGGCAGATGCCTACCACCAGTTGTCCCTGATCGGCGTCTCGGCGGCCGCGATCGCCAAGAAGACCGGCAGGACCAAGGACAAGGTCGAAAACGCGCTCAAAGCCAAGGCATCCACCACCGGGACCAAGGCCCTCGAGAGCGGCTACACCCTGGACATGGCCTTGGTGATGGCAGAGTTCGAAGGGGACCAGGACGCCATCGAGGAACTCGCATCGGTAATCCGTGACGAGCCGCAGTACTTCGACCACATCGCCCAGAAGCTCCGGGACGACCGTGAATCCAAGGCCCAGCTTGCCGCGCTGATCGAAGAACTCATCGCCCAGGGCAAGGCCATCCTCGAGGACGCCGGCCACTACGCCGACGAGGAGAACCTGTACGTCTCAGCGGCCAAGCGAGCCGACGGGGAACCGGCGACCGATGAGGACGCCAACGCCTACATCATCAGCACCGACTACCGGGGTGAACACAGGGCCGAGCCCGTCATCAGCGACTGGAAGGAACTGGGCTTCACCCCGAAGTATGAACGCTACAACGGCGGGACGCAGGCCCAGAAGGGTCCGATGACCGAGGAACAGAAGGCGGAGCGGAAGACCCTGATTGCCAACAACAAGGCGATGGAATCAGCGACAAAGGTCCGGCGGGAGTTCGTCAAAACC
Organism: Pseudarthrobacter sp. R1; assembly: GCF_024494415.1. NCBI lineage: Bacteria > Bacillati > Actinomycetota > Actinomycetes > Micrococcales > Micrococcaceae > Pseudarthrobacter > Pseudarthrobacter sp. R1. The sequence goes on from NZ_JAMKFI010000008.1 coordinate 50,148, forward strand.
CTGCTGGCCAGGAAGCAGGCACCGAAGGGCTGGCAATACTTCACCGTCCACGCCATCACCCACCACTGCGAAACCGCCAGCGGCTACGACGGAAAAGTCGCCGCCGAAATGATTGGTGCCAAGGTCGAAGTGACCAGCCGGTGGGGATGGAACCCGCTGCGGGACCACGTCGCCAAAACCGAAGCGCGGCCCGAGTTCTCCCTGATCGCACTGGTGTGCGCAGGGTATGAAAAGACCATCGCCAAAGACTCATGGCGGTCACCGAGCCAAACCAACCGGGACCACCTGAACCAGCTGGTCACGTGGGGATACACCCCCAGCGAGGTCGAGAACATCATCCTCGACGGCCAGAAGCCAGATAAGGACGACGCGGCCGCATAAACACCCTTGCCGGGCGGAAACCCCGCCCGGCAAGACCCCCCGGCCACACATCACGGAAGGGCCCGGAACCTTTCAGAAGTCGGGCGGTCCGCCGCCCGGTGCGAACCACAACAGCCACTCATCAGCGGCGGACCGCCGATCCACGCACCTTTTCCCTCGCATCACCAGGTGCCGCGCTCCAGGGACAACAACGTTCACCTGGCAACGGCAGGCACCACCGAGAACATTCAGCTAGGCTGAATCCGTTGATTTCCTTTGCCGAGGAGAACGCAGAAGGGCCGGCTCATTTTGAGCCGGCCCTTCTTGTGTCCCCAGGACACCGGAGTGCCAAGGGGGTGGCTTAGCAGTCAGCCCGGAACGTTCCGGGGATCGCTGCCGTAGCTGTTCTTGGAACCAATCTGACCGTCCTGGTTCTTGATCACGTGCTCCACCTTGTCCGCCTTCGCAGTATCCCGGCCGACAGCTGCCGCCTCATCCTTGGTGCCGTATCCGGCACCGAAGGCACGGTCAGCGCCCTCACGCTTGTTCTTCCACGAACCGTCTTCGTAGTACGTTTCGATATCGCTGTGAGCCATTGCATACTCCCTCTGCCGTTCCGATTCCTGCATTTGCTGCCCACATGTGGATAGCGAAAAGCCCCGCAGCACGAGCAGTGGCGGGGCCTCCCTGGCAACCACTCCGCAAGATGGGGGACGTGCGGAGAAGCTAACACCAAACTAATAGCAAGCATGCTTACTTTTCAAATTAGCGTTGTTCTCAATCGGTTTGGCTGCTGCCAGCCCGGCTGACTGGACTCTGACCCAGGGTTTGCTGCCCATGGTCCAAGAGTTGGGCTGCCGGGACATCAAGGGCTGCGACAGGGATTCCTTCAGCAGGGACACCCCCTATTCAGCACTGCCACTCAAGCCAGGTGCGCACATCACCCCACCGGTCCGGGGACTTCTCAGGCGGGGGCTGCGGCCTTGGGGAAACCAACGGGACGACGACAGTAGTCGGCGGCAGGACGCACCCCAACACGTATAGTTTTGTTTCGTATTTAGTTACGTTATTCGTTTATGTATTCCGCTAAGGAACGAAAGACGGTATGGTGAAACTATGAGCGACAGCATTGTTGAAGTGGACGCACGCACTTGCCGTTACCCGGGCTGTCAGCGGCCGACCATGGCAGGCGAGGCCGGCACGGGTCGTCCGCCGGAGTACTGTGACGACCCTGCGCATAACCGCGCCTCGGCTTGGCGGGCACGGCAGCGCCCTCAGGGGGACGCTTCCCGGGGCGCAGAGGCTCGCCCTGTCGACTCCGCGCGTCAGCGTGCCAGTGAGATCACGGGTCAGGTCAGCGGGATGATCGAGCACCTGGGCCAGCAGCTCGCGACACTTCTTGAGGAACTTCGCACCGTGGGGGATCCCGAGGCGGCGGAAGCTCAGATTGAGTCAGTAGCCAGCGAAGCTGCCGAGCGGGTTGCAGCCGCGAACGCGAGAGCTACCCGTGCTGAGCAGGCTCAGCGCCGGGCGGAGGCCGAGAAGACCGAAGCTGATGCGGCAGCTGAAGAAGCAACGCGAACGAGCGAGGACCTCACCCAGGAGCTGTCAGGCCGCCAGCAGGACCTGGACGCCACCCTGTCCCAGGCTCAGCAACTCACCGATGAACTCGCGCAGGCCCACGCCTCGGCCGCCAACGATCGGGAATTGGCGGAAGCCGAGAATGCCGGGCTGCGGGCCGACCTTGAAGCACTCCGTGGGCAACTGACTTTGGCCGAACAGGCACGTAACGCAGCCGCAGAACGGGCCGCGACAGAGGAACGGGCCCGAATTGAGGCAGAGCAACGTACCGGAGTGGCCGAGAGCCGCGCCGAGGCGGAGCGGGCACGCGCTGACCGCGAGGAATCTGCAGCCGAAGAGGCGCGGCGTCAGCTGGCGGCAGTGCGCGCCGACCTTGAGGCCACCCGCGAAGCTACAGCCGATATGCGCAGCACCGTGGCGACCTTGACGGCGGAGCGTGAAGCCGCCAAGGCCGACGTCGAACGTGAGCGCGCCCATGGCGAACAACGCGTCAAGGACCTTCACGAGACCTACAGCCGCCAAATCGACCAACTGCGCGCTGAATTGAGCCAAGCCCGCGAGACGAAGACTAAGGAACGCCGCCCGCGGGCCCAGGGTGAGCAGTAGGCGGCCACCACGAGGGAGTGTCCACCAGGGACCTAACCTAACTGGCGCCTACCGCTTGGCCCGTTCCTTCCTGATCCAAGACATGCGCGGCGCGGCGCGGCGCACTGTGGGATGTGGGCCGGTTTTTCTCTCAGCAGGGACCATACCTACTCGCGCTGTCACTAAAACCTTGGGTGCGCACGTGACGGGGTTGGGCTAGAGCTTCTCAGGCACATGGGGGCTGCGGCTTTGGCGAACCTACGGGGATGACCACAGGGCCGGCGGCGGGAATCGCTGCCCGTATGTCGTTTTCAGAAGCTGGCTGCACAAAGTTCCCTGGAGTTTCAGGGTTAATGCAGAGGGCTTGTGACCACTAGCTGTTCGGTACTCCTATGCACAAAGTCCCTTTCGCCAGGTACTCCTATTCACAAATGCACAGACATGCCGCGAAGCCCTAAGGTTTCGAGGCAAGTTGGACGTTCGGCGGTCAGTAGGGGGATCCTTCAGCGGGCGGGTTACTCCTCGTAGCCGCTTGCTCGGCGCAGGTCGAGGGTTAGAGCGCGTGAATTGTTTATCTGTCCAACCGCCTCAGGCTTGCTCGGAACCTGACCCCAAGGTCGGACGAGGCCGTCTCCTTGATATCGAGGAATGAGGTGAACATGCAGGTGAAACACATCCTGCCATGCCGCCTCGCCGCTGCTCTGAATCAGGGTCAGTCCTTGGGGATTCAGCTGTCGCTTGAGGATGCTAGCAACGCTCCAGACGCCTCGCATTGTGGCTGAAAATTCATCACCTCCCACATTGAACGCGGTGGCCGCGTGTATGCGTGGCACGACCAAGGTGTGCCCTCGAGTCGCTGGAGCGATATCGAGAAAAGCCACGACGTCATTGTCGGCAAAGAAAATTTGGTCTCCGGGATCTCGGTCAACGATGCCGCAGAATAGGCAATCGCCCCGGTCGGATTCTTGAACTTCTAGTCCCATGCTCCATGTGTACACGACTGGAATGTGTGCCCGTTAGCCGGTCCGCCGACAGTCGCCACCAGTCTCGGATAGCCTCGCAGCTGCCAAAGCCCAAAATGCCCGACGATGCCCTAAGCCCCGTCGGCTAGCTCGCTGATCTGCAGACGCTGCCCATCCCACTACTCGGGCGTGAGGTCTGGAATGTTCGGCGCGGATGGGCGCAAACCGATGAAACCGTCCAACTGCTCGCGCACGATGTCCAAGTGTCCGGCATGACGGTGAGACTCGGCGATCATATGCACCAGAAGGCGTTCCACCGTAGTGTGCCGATGCTTTATCCACCACTGCACCACGGCTGGTGAATCCAGCTCCAGTTCGTCGAGCACTGCATCGGCTGCGACGTTTGTCTCCCGATAGATCTTAACCGCATCGAACAGCGTCATATTCGGCGGCGGGAGGAAGGCTGCCTGAGTGTCCTCGGCTTGGACAACGCACCGGATAACGGGGTTCTCAACTTCCCGTCCAAGACATGCAATGAAGTACTGGGATTCGGTGACGGCCAGGTGGAGCAGTAAGCCCATGACATGGGTGCCTGTCGGAGTCAGGGGAGTACGTGCCTGGGCATCAGTCAAGCCCTCACATTTCCACAAGATTGCCTCGCGGGCATCGTTCAGATATTCACGAAGCTGTGCCCCTCTGTCATTATTATCGATTGGCATGAACTGAACGCTGCTTTCTACTCGGTGCCCTCAGGGCTCTCTTCAACGGCACCCATGAGCACACGAAGTGAAGGAACCCAACGCACCAGGGAGTCAAGCCGATCCCATTCCACCTGGACAGAGAAGCCTGCCTGTCGGGGTCGTTTGCCGTGCGCTGGACGCAGGACAACAGTAACTGAGTAAGGCACTTCTAGAACGTCAAGATGATTCGTAATCTCGTCCACGCTGACCTGCCATTCCTCGCTACCTCGCGCACGCCAGATGCTCAGTCCCTCTTTGCGACTGACGACGGCGCTACCAGCCCCGAATGAGACCAACAAGTGACCGTTGCGCGGACCGCTGCGCCGAAGTGAGTGCCATAGTCACCAAACTTATCCCGCCGGTCGCTGACCGGTCAGTCGTACCGTCTAGGTTGAGCAGGCAGCCAGCTTCTGACAGTGGCGGATTTGGCCACCTCTAATCAGGTGAAGTGCAGAGGACTTCTGACATAAGTGCAGTCAGCTTCTGAAATCGACAGTACCCATGGTTCAGGAGGAAGAAATCCCACTTCTTTCTACAGAATACTGGCGAGAAAAATCCCTAGAATAAACGGTGAAAAAGCTATTCATTCACGTGAATGATTGTTAGAATTGAGGTAGCAAGTCAGCCAGACGAACGAAACTTATTTGATACGAAACCAGGTGCTGAAAATGACTGCTTCACCCACCGCTTACACGGTTTACACCAAGCCCGACTGCCGCAACTGCGACAAGACGAAGGACTACTTCGACTCCAGGGGCATCACTTACACGACCGTGGACATCACCGAAGTCCCGGCAGCGCTGGAGTACATCACCGAAGAACTGGGCTTCTCCCAGGCGCCGGTCGTGGTGAACAACTCTGATGAGCAGGACCGCTGGTGCGGCCTGCGCCGGGACAAGCTCGTCACCACTTCCATCAACCACCATGCCCGGAAAGGGGCCACCGCATGAGCATCCAGGACACCACCATCACCGCCATCCTCGACCGGCACCACGCCCCCGAAGAGTTCCGGCACGATCCCGAGCTGCGCGCCGCCGCCTATGCCCTGGCCTTCCTGGACGAACCCGCCGGCGGAGCGGAGGAACGCTTCTACAATTCCGACACCACCTTGCCCGGAGACACCCCGGACGCGCCGCCGTATCAGGCCGGCAACCGGGGACTGCTCACCGAGATCTACCGCTCACGAATGTCCCTCCGGCTGGAGGAGCTGTACGACGCGGACCTCGTGACGTGGGCCTCGACAGCGCCGTAACCATCCAGCCCCAACATCGCCATACGAAACCAAAGAGAACAGGAACGAAACCATGTCAGGCGAAACCACCATCACCGTGATCGGCAACCTCACCAGCGACCCCGAACTGCGCTTCACCCCCTCGGGATCCGCGGTCGCGAACTTCACTATTGCATCGACGCCGCGCGTCTTCGATCAGGCCTCTGGTGAGTGGAAGGACGGCGAAACTCTTTTCCTCCGGTCTACGGTCTGGCGGGAAGCGGCGGAGTACGTTGCAGCTTCGTTGACTAAGGGCAGCCGCGTGGTGGCGAGCGGCCGACTGAAGCCGCGCACGTACGAGACGAAGGCGGGGGAGAAGCGCACCGTGATCGAGTTCGAGGTTGACGAGATCGGGCTGTCTCTTCGGTATGCGGCGGCTCAGGCTGTTGGGTCGGAAGCGAAGCGGCCGGTCCAGGATCAACCTCAGGTACAGGACGGGGCGCCGGCACGGGAAGAAGCACCGGGTGGTGAGGCCCCGCGTATCGGTTGGCGGGACCGGGTCAAGGCGTTGAGCGAAACCGGCGACGACGGTTACGCCGACGATGACCCCTGGTTCGGCAAGAACGCCGCGGGGGCGGGGTACGCCCAGGCGGCTCGGTCCGCCGAACCCTCGTTCTAAAGCGCTGCACCCTGTCGGGGTCAGCAGATACGCTGACCCCGACAGGCTTCACTCTTACCCTTCAATGACTGGATCCCGAATGGCCGAGAACTTGCCCACCTTTGAAGAAATGCGCGCCGGCGCTTTCTCGCTCTTGGGGGACGCGGAAGACGAGCTCCGTTCCGACTGGCAGGCCGGGACCGGACCCACCGCGGAACAAGGCCGTGCTGCCAGCGAAGCCAAGCAAGCCATCGCCCAAGCCAAAGCCGCCCTCGACCGCGCCGCCCGATGACAGACGAGCTAAGGACATGACAATGACGCATGCAGATGACCTTCGCGCTTGGGCCAGGGGCTCCTACAACACGATCGAGGCGGCCACTGAGCTGTTGCTTCGCGCTTTCGGTGGTCGTTATGCCACCCCCGGCAACTCCTGGGTGCACATCAGTGAGGACCCGGAGGGGCCTCACAAGGTGCGGGCGTGGATCGATTTTGAATCGATCCCGGAAGAGGTAGGGGTGCTCTCCGGCCGTGAGCGCCCGTCCCTGCTGATCGCAGCTTCTATCGCGGAGAATGTTCCGGTGGTTTTGGGCGAGGTTGTGCCGGGGCTGGACAGGGAGAACCCGGACCTGGTGCTGGCTGGGATCGCTCGTGCCGGCGGAAGCCACCAGCACTCGGATATCCGCGAAACGCCGGACGGTTCCATGACGCTGCGCCCAGGTTACTTGGACAGTCTGCATCCCTGGCCCAATGCCTTGCGTGCGGTGAAGTAAGAGCGGTTCGGAGCGATGGCAGAGAAGCCGCGGAAGGTCGGCCCTTTCACGCCCTACTACACCGAGGAGCAGGGGGGGCAGGTCCGTGCAGCGTTTGTCGCGGCCGGGAAGGCGGAGGGTGATGCGAGCGTGTCAGACTTCATCATCCGGGCCACGATGCGTGAGGTGAAGCGGCTGCAGCGCAAGTACAACGGCGGCAAGCCGTGGCCGGCCGTGAAGGCCGGCGAACTGCGCCGCGGACAGAGAACAATGGATGAGATGCAGCACCGAAACGAGGAACCATAAACCGTGGCGAAACGGACTGAAGAAGCGACCACAGCGGCCGTGCCCGGCACGGCGCCCTTCCCAAAGATGCTCACCCTGGACGAAGTCCAGGAGATCCTGAACCTGGGTAAACCACTGGTTTATGCCCTGGTGAAAAGCGGGGAATTGCGGGCAGCCCAATTCGGCGGCCGCGGGATCTGGCGGGTACGCCAAGACGACCTGGCAGCGTACATTGACGCCGCCTATGAGAAGACCGCCGAGCGCATCGCAGCTGGCCAGATTCCCGAAAGCGACGCACCCGCCGACGATTAGAAGAAGATTCAGACGACGAGCGGCTCGAAGGCCGGCACCCACGGGTGCCGGCCTTCGTCGTCTTCACACCTTCTCCTGGCGCCCCGTTGCCTCATGGTGCCCCGTGCCAGGAACACGCGCGTGTGCGTCAACTGGTGGTGGCCAAAGCCAACACCGCAGCTCCAGAAGTCATCCACCACCGACGGTTCCGGTTCCCGTCCCACGCCGCCCCCTCGGTGCTGGACGTGTATTGTCCCGGCTGAAAGAAACGCTGCCGCCCTTTTGGTTCGTCGGCAGCGGCGGTGTTGGCCCATGTGAAACCGGCCCGTTGGTGACCGCGTGCGTTCCCAGGCTGTGCACAGTCGCCGGTCCCGGGGGTGACCTTCCCGCCCGTGGTGAGCTGGCGATTGTGTGCAGCCGGTCGGGGTGGGTCCCGTCGTCCACCTGGGTGCGGGAAAAGCCCGGAGGAGTTAGCTTTTGCCGTGCCCATGTGGGCGAGGGGCAAGACTACTCGGCCCCGGTAGCCCCACCGTCAGAGGACGGCGAACCATCGGCCATTGATCGGGTAGTGGCCGGTTTCCGGCGGCGCGTCGCGGCGCCGGACTCGAGCCCGAGTTTCTTCAGTTCCTCGGGGCTCCACCCGTCCTTGGTGGCGCGCACGTAGGCGCGCTTGTCTTCACGTTCGGCGTCGGCGAGCTGTTCGCGCAGGTCGGTGATCCGCTGCCTGGTCTTGACCAGGTTTGTGACGGACTCGACCCGCGAATCCAGCAGGGCGCGGGCCTGGTTGCGGGTCTGTTCAATATCAATGGTTGGCATGCCCCCACCGTAACCACAGCGAAGGCCGCTTCTGGGGGAGCGACGCGCAGCGGCGGCCCAATTCCCAACCCCAGACGCGCCTGACCCCGGAAAGGATGCTAAGCCGACTTCGGCGGAGCAAGCTATACATTTACGGGGCCGTAAATGGTGTGTCGCTCACGGCACTGTGGTTGTTCGCTTGGCACACTGGCTTGTGTGGTTCCCGGTTTCGGGGTCGCTGCGCTGGGCTTTTGAAGTGCTGTGCTGTTGAGGGATTGGAGGAGTGCGTGTCTGAAGAGGGTGAGAAGCCGCGCTCCAGGCTCTCGAAGCGGCGGCGGGCGAATGCTCCGGCGGGGTCGAAGAAGCGCCGCGGTGTGTGGGTGACGGCGGAGGAGGAAGCGGCCTTGGTTGCGAAGGCTGCCCGGCAGAAGGTCACGGTCCCGAACCTGCTGCTGACCGCTGCGCTGTCGGAAGGCTCGGAGACGCCGACCGAGCGCAGGGCGGCGATGGCCGAACTGATGGCGATCCATACGTTGCTGGCGCGGGTGTCGAACAACGTCAACCAGATCGCCCGGCACGCGAACGCGGGAGATGAGTTCCCGCAGGACGCCAAGGCTGTACTGGCGTATGTGCGCGGGGTTGCGATGCGTATTGACCGGACGATCGAGGGGCTGATGTAGGCCCATGATTCCGAACATCACCCGCGGCTCCCGGATGTCAGGGCTCATGCTGTACCTGGCTTCGACCGATGCTGATAAGACGAAGAACGCGCACACTGACCCGCACCTGGTGGCCGGGGACGCGGCGATCATGGCCTGGTACGACGACGGTGTCCTGGACAAAGACGATGCGGTCGCGATCGCGAAGCATTTGGACCAGCCGCGCAAGGCCTTCGGGGTCGAGGTGCTGCAGAAGGATTTCCGCTGGGACCCGATCAAGAAAGAACGCGTACCGAACGGGCACAAGCAGGCCGATGTGTGGCACTGTTCCCTGAGCCTCCGTGCCGAAGAAGGAGCCCTGACGGATCAGCAGTGGGGCGACATCGCGAACGACTTCGTCGACGCCATGGGGTTCACTGAGGCAAGCGGAAAAGCCCAGTGCCGGTGGGTAGCGATCAACCACGGCACGTCTGAGAACGGCAACCACCACATCCACATCGCCGTGTCCCTCGTCCGCGAAGACGGCACCAAAGCCTCCACCCACGGCGACTACAAACGCGCCCAACAGACCTGCCGCGAACTGGAAACCAAGTACGGGCTCGAAGAGCTCTCCAGTGTGCACGCGACCCGCGGCTACCACCGGGCCGAGAAGGCCACCGCCGTCAGGGACGACCGCGAAATGCACCGCGCCTCCCTGGCCCGCAAGGTGCGCGCCAGCGCCAGCGCATCAGCCACCGAAGCGGAGTTCGTCCGCCGCGCCCGCGACACCGGACTGTTGCTCCGGCCGCGCTACGCGAAGAACACCACCGACGTCATCGTTGGCTACTCCGTTGCCGAGCGCCCCAAGCCGGGAGAGCGGCCTATCTGGTTCGGCGGCGGCACGCTCGCGTCGGACCTGAAGCTCGGTGCATTACGCGAGGAATGGATGGACTCCCCACACCTGGCAACCGAGGCCGCCGCGGAATGGAACGCCGCCGCGCGCAACAAACGCAAGGTCTCCAGGACCGGGCCCGAGAACGCCACCCCAACAGCTGATGTGTGGGTGGAATACACCCGCAACGCCACCGCACTGGCCGACCAGCTGCGCACCATTCCGCGTGAGGATCACGCAACCTGGGCGAAAGCAGCACGTGAAGTATCCGGCGCCTTCGCGGCATGGTCATACCGGCTGGAGGCCACGCCAGGGCCGCTAGCCGCCACAGCCGCCGAACTGTCCCGCACAGCCCAACTTCGGGCACCCCGGCAGCACGGCAAACCCGTCGCGCTGCCCTCCATTGCCGGCGCGGCCATGTTGTTCATGGCAGCGTCGAGCAAGGACAAAACGGCCGCGCAAACAGCACTTATGGTGCAGCTGATCAACACCGCCTTCGCGGTGTACGAAATGCACGCCCAGTCCGGCCGGGCACGCGAAGCCCAGCGCATCCGATCAGTGGTCGAAAACCAGCTGGCCCCGTTCACCGCGACGATGCCCAAGGCCGTCCTTGTAGGAGCAGAGCAACAGCCGGCCGAAGCGGCTGCGGTGCGGCCGAGGGCAGTTGATATTGCCCGCCGCGGCATGGCCCCGATCCGTCCCGGTTCGGTGGTTCCCACAACACCTACACCGGCAACACCAGCGAAGACCTATCAGCCCGGCCGCGATACCGGGCCGGGCCTCGACCGATAAGAATCACACCACCAGTGCAAGGGGAACACCATGAGTGAATCAGACGGCATCGACGACGTTCTAGACAACGGGATGCGGCAATCCTTGATGATCGCCTCACGCATCGCAGAGACGCTGGCCCGCCGCCGACAGGAAGCCCAGCGACAGCAGGAACACCAGGACATCCAAACAGCACACGAAGCCCGGGCACGTCTGGCGGCCGAACGCTCCGCAGCGCACGCCGTCCTCGCACCCGTACAGAGGGATGAGTGGTGGGACAAGGCGCTGCCGGCCGACATCGCCACGGCACACGCCGTCGCCGAAGGCTGGAAGGACCACGAGCCTGCCGCCCTTGAAGCCTCCCTGAAAATCCGGCTTGAAGTCCTTGCCCGGTACGGCATCGACACCAAGGACGTCGGGACGGACGCCACCAACCTTGAAGCGGGGATCAAAACGGCCGCAGGCGAGAAGGCCGCGCTGGACGAGGTGGCGCGCCGTGAGGAGGAGACACGTCAGGCAGCCGCCGAACACGAGAAAGCAATGCAGCTGCTGACAGCGGCCCGGGCCGAAGAACTCCGCAAGCAGGCCGCGGCACTGGCGCCGGAAATGGAGCGCCATCAAGTGCCGGTCGAGTACCTGGCCAACCCCGAACTGGCACAGGCCCTCCAGCGCGCCCACGATGCCAAAACGCCCAAAGCCGTGGCGGCGGCAGACGCTGAGATCAAAGAGCGACTGTTCCTCATCGGCAAGGAAGGTATCAACGGCCCCGACATGGAGCAGCTGCGCAAAGAAACCGCCGCCAATGTCAACGGCGCCGACGACTCCCACTTCAAGGATCCCGCGTTCGTGAACGCAGCGAAGGAGATGCACGAAGCCAAACTCCTGGCCGAGGGCGGCTTCACAGGCTCACAGTGGGCATCGATGGAACAGCGGTATGAACGGGCCGAAAAGGAACTCTTCGCCCGCATCGAAGGACTCGGCCGAGAAATTGAAAACCGCGTCACCGGCAAGGACAGTAACCGCCTCAGCGACCAAGGGCTGAAAGCTGAGAGGGAATCAGCTGCCGGCTACGGTACAGCCGAACACCACGCAAAATTCGCGGAGTCCCTGGAGGGAACCGGCGCGAACGAAGCCCAGATCCGGGGCCGGCTCACAGCAGCCCGGAGCGAAGGAACCCACCCTAACGCAGCAGTCACCATGGGCAAAGGCGCGGCCAAGGCCAGGAAGAGCCGTGCGGGGGCAGCCGTGGGAGCCGAAAGGTCCAAGGGCGGACCCAGCCGATAAACACAGGAAGGCAAACAGGCGAGGGCGGGACCGCAGCGTCTCCGTTTCGCATGGTCTACCTGTCGCCAGGGCTTGGTGTTCGTCGTGGTCGGCGGCCACGTGGCCGGCCCTCGCGCCATCCCGGCAGGACCTCATTCAGCAGAGACTCCTTCTCCGGGGCCAGCTTTCCTTGGTTGTAGTTGATCCGTTGGGCGTGCAGCCACACGCCCAGGACGCGTTCGTCCGCATCCGGGGTCTTCTGATGACGCGGCCACTCGCCGCCATCACCCCGGATGTCCTTCACCTGCTGCAAGCGCTTCTGCCACCTGGCCTCGTCCTCGGCCTTCCGCTTCGACGCCAGGTCCCAACCGGGAATCACATCCAGCCCGTCCCGGAAAGCGGGGGAGAGGGTGCCCGCCTGCGCTTCCCTGCGCCGGCGGTAAAGCCACCTGCCCAGCGCCGCCTCACGGGGTGACTTCGCATGGGCCGATGGCAGCCGACCGCAGGTGCCGTAGAAGTAGACAACGTCTTGCATCATCCGCAGAGCCGCCGCGGATGGTCCCACACGCTTCGGCAGCGCAGCCGCATGCTCGGCTTCGAGCTCCGGTTCGAGCTTCTTCGCGACTTGCAGGTGATAGCGCACGGTGGTGGCGGGAGCTGCGTCCAGCACCGCGATCCTCGAGGGAGCGATACCCCTCCGGTACATCTCCACCCACTCAGGGTAAGGAGCTGCGCGCCGAGCATCCGTCATACCTGCCGACACCTCGCCACGGCCAACCCCCATTGTTCTGCACAACTGTTGCGCTTCAAATAACCTACGACGAACCCAAGCACGCACACGCTTTCACAGCAGGTGAAAGGACAGGAACAGGGGGTGGCGCAGCGAGGTGGACCAGCTCGGACAGCCGAGTAACGGTCACAAGTCTTGGACTAGCGTTTCGAGGGTCCGTCGAATAGCGGAACCATTTAGGGGCCAAGTGTGCGCGCCGCATAGGATGTGAGCGCATGTAAGGTCTGGGGCTGGGGGAAGAAGTGAAATACAAGGTCATCGCGGTGGCTGCTGCCGCCGGGTTGCTGCTGAGTGGATGTGGTGGCTCTGCCCCGGAATCGACCTCCTCTTCCTCGTCGGTAACTCCCACTCCGTCCGAAGCGCCGAAGACCATCCCGAACCTGGCTGGCCGCCCGTTCCCGGAAGCCCGCGGTATGCTGGTCGCCGCCCGAATCGAGTACGAGGCAGTGGGTATCGACGGCAAGATGTTTGCCGGCGGCACCGGCGATGCCTCGAAAGTCCTCGAAACGGAACCTGCCGCAGGAGAGAAAGTTGAGCTCGGCGAAAAGGTGACGGTCAAGATCGATAACACTCAGGGCGCCGTCGATGCCGCGGCGGCCGTCAAAGTAGCCGCAGCAAAGCGGGCTGTGCGGTACAACTTCAAGTGCTCCGCGTCCGAGAGTGCGATCACAGCGAAAGACAACCAGTCCTTCAACTCGGTTTCAAAGATCTGGGCCGCTTCGGATTTCGCAAAGTTCAAGTCCTGCGACCTCCGTGTTGATGGCACCTGGTACCGGGACAAGTACACCCTGGAGCCGGACGAGGCGGCCGTGGTGCAGCAGATGGGCGCCGACGGCGGTGACATCAGCCTTCCCTCCTCCGCGTACGGGGGCGTCTTGCTGCTGTGCGCGCTGCCGCCGAAGGATGGATGGGACACCAAATATGGGGAGTACCCCTCGGGTGGGCCGAAGGTCAGAGCGGAGGCCAAAGCCGCGGCCGCCATGTGCCCTGACGCGCCCCATATCGCCGAACTGGTTCGGGTCGCCGGAGGTGTACCTCCTGCACCCAAGACCTTAATGGGAGATGGGACCTTCGTAGTGGGCAGGGACATCGCAGAGGGCACCTACCAGGTGAGCGTGCCGGCTGGCGCCAACGGCGTGCATGACTGCTACTGGGAACGCACGGGCCCTCAGGGCGGAACGATTGACAATGACTTCATCTCGTTCGCTCCCCAGGGGCCAGTGGTTACGATCTACGCGGGTGAGGGCTTCGTAAGCAAGCGTTGCGGAAGTTGGACCAAGGTGGGATGACTGGCCGGTACTCCTACGCGCAAGGGCACTTTTGCTCTGCACTCCTGTTCGTAATCCGCGACATAGATTGTCCCGAAACCTCAGGGCTTCGAGACAGACGGCAGATCATTCATCTGACTGCTACAACAACCGATTTAGGTTGACGTTTAGCAGGACGAGCAAACGACGGCCACAGTGAGTGTCCGCCAGGTCGGTGCCCGTCGATAGGATCGAATCCATGACTGATGCCGGCGACCTCGCCCTTCCCAGCGGCTACACCGATCTCCTCAGCGAGCTCAAGAATCGGGTGAGGGCTGCCCGTACCCAGGCGATCAGGACCGTCAACACTCAGCTCATTGCACTGTATTGGTCTGTTGGGAAAACGATCTTGGAGCGGCAAGCTGTTGAAGGTTGGGGGAGTGGCGTCATCGGCAGGCTGGCCGAAGACCTGGGTGCAGAGTTTCCCGATATGAAGGGCTTGTCACGGTCGAACCTGCAGTACATGCGCAGCTTCGCTGAGGCCTGGCCGGCATTCGATCCAAATGTCCCACAGCCTGTGGGACATTTGCCGTGGGGCCACATCCGCACCATCCTCGACAGACGGCTCGACGGGGAGGCAAGGGACTCGTACGCCGCCGCTGCCGTCCAGCACGGCTGGTCTCGCAACGTCCTCATGAACATGATCATGAACAAAACCTTGGAACGCACGGGTGCGGCGCCCTCAAACTTTATGCAACACCTCGTTGCACCGGACTCAGAGCTCGCCCAGCAAGTCGCCAAGGACCCCTACAACTTCGAATTCCTCGGCCTCTCCGGGGAAGTCGCTGAACGAGAACTCGAAAACGCCCTTACCAGCAGAATCACCGAAACCCTCCGCGAACTCGGACCCGGCTTCGCCTTCGTCGGCCGCCAAGTCCACTTCGACGTCGACGGTGACGACTTCTACGTCGACCTGCTCTTCTTCCACATCGAACAATCCCGCTTTAACTGCACTAAGGGTTTGTGTGGGCTGGGGCAGGAGTTTGTTTTAGCTGCCTGACCTAGTGTGCGTTGTAGAGTTCGGCGCCATCGCTGACCCGTTCGTTGATTTGGGTTGCCTGGACCTGTTTCTCTCGGATGTGGCGCAGTGATTCCTCGAGCGCGGCGACTTCGCCGAGCCACGTCTTTTGCTTGGCCTCCTCGAGACGGGCGACCGCGTTCGTCTCCAACTCGTGCAGCCGTGGTAGCTGAGCCGGGTCGACTTGAAGCATGGGGCAGCGCACACAAGCATGTTCATGGATGCAGGGAGTGCCGTAGGGGCGGTGGCATGTTCCGAGGGCAACCCTCCTGAGGGTGAAGTGGTTTTCGAATTCCGCCCATTCTTCTGAGGTCGGATCCCGGTACTCCTGAGAGGGCCGAAAGACTCGTCGGTTGTCGATGAAGGTGCGGTAATTTTTGATGACCTGCTCGGGGTAGACGGCGATGTAGCCCTGCGTCGTATTGAGGTTGAGGTGGCCGAGTAGGTGCTGGGCAATGTGGACGGGAAGACCACTGTTGACGGTTTCCGTTGCGAAGATGCGGCGCAGGTCGTGTGGGGTGAAGCTCAGCGGTGTTCCGTCGACGTCCCTGCAGTCCGTTTTGGCCGCCAAGGCCCGGAGGAGGCTCCGAGCACCTGCTGTGGAAAGTACCCGGGGGACTCCGCCAAGCCTGAGCTGGAAGAGGTGAGGAAGCTTGGCTCCCCAACTGCGTTCCAGCGGGTCGAAGCGGCTCACGAGGGGAAGCGTGTCATCCGGTCCCTTCACCCTGCGAATAATGGTGGCCAGGACTGAGGCTAGTTCGGGGGAGGCCGGGATGAGCCGTTCCCTGTCGGTTTTCGATGGAGCGACGTGCAGCAGGACTGTAGCTTCTCCAGCAGTCGGATCGTAACGCCGGATGGAGGTATGGGTCAGTTCAACGAGTTCCTCAACACGCAGTCCTGTCAGGCGGAGGACCTCGAGAATCGCCCAGCTCCAGAACGCCGTTTCTTCCGCGCGGTGCAACCGTATGACCGCGCCAGTCTCCAGGTTCTGAACCGATGGCCACCCGTTGTCCCGGTAGTGGCCGCGGACCACGCGGCGGTACGTCGTCCCCTGAATGGTCAGGAGTTCACCTTCCGCTGCCAGGGATGCTGTTTGGAGAAGAGCGGCCGTTTCGGTGCGCTCCTTCGCGGCCGCGGAGACGAGGGAATTTAGCCAAGGTGCAAGGGTTCGGGTGCGCTGATGCATATGCGACTGCCGTTGGTGCTTTTGCTTGGCCAGGCTGCTGGTTTCGCCCACACTGACTGGCGACGGACAGGCCCACAGCGCCCACCGCTCGGGCTCTGCGATCGCCCACTGGGCAAGGTCGGTGTAGAACGCCCGCACCGCGGTCAGGTGCGCAAAGTAGTCTCGGCGTTCCCGGCCTCCAGGCAGGTACCGAAGGCGCTGCTTCCAAGCTGTCGCGGTGTCGTGCGGGAGCCTGATGCTGTCCTGCCCTGGATGATGGCGTTCAACGTCAGCCCAGAAGTTCCGGACCAGCATGCGGGTCAGTCCGACCAACGACGAGTAATCGAGAGCGGCAGCTCTCTCCGTAAGGTAGTCGATGAGCAACGAACGGATCCTTGAGTTACTCACCCCGTACGCGTCGACGAGCTGTGGAACCGTGCGTTGTCCCTTCAGCAGCAGCGCACGGTAGTCGACGGGCTCCCCTAAAAGCGCCCCGCAGGCCTGGAGTGCTTGCCAGACCACGCCGACCGACCGGGTTCTGCCCAAGGCTTTCCATTCAGCTTCGGCACTAAGGAACTGTGATGCCGTGACACTCAGCAACGGGACGCCTGTGCGGATCCGCAGGAGGGTCATTGCGTTCAGGGCTGTCATTTTGGAGGTTTTCGACAGGCGAAAAGTACCGAGCTTTGCATCCAACAGGGCAAACGCTTCGGAGTCGACAACCCTTCTGTACGTGATGAACAAGTGCGGCGGGGTGGCGGTCCGCAGCCAAAACATGGACGGCCGGACGACGCCAAGAACGACAAGCGCGATCACGGCACTGCCTTGCAGCGACTTCCTATACGGAATGAGCTCCTGTTGCCCCCATGACGTGCCGGCCTGGTCGCAACCTGCCGCAATCCAACGCTGCTGCCAGTTCTCGCCGGGGAAAGAGCCGAGCCATTCCAGGAGTTGGGCCAAACCTTTTGCTCGTTCCACCTGCCTTTTCCTGGTGCTTAGGAGCAGTTCGGCGGAGCGGGCAGTAATTTCGTTCAGGCTCCATTGGGCGCCGTCAGGGGTGGAGCGTGACACCCGAGGGGTCGAGATCTCCGGGCCGGTCACGGCGGCCGTCATGGCAAGGTACCGAAGAGTTCGGCCATGTCGGACGGGTCGTATCCCCAAGCGCGTGTTGGTGTTGAGGCAGGGGGCGCCTCGTGGTGCTGCAGGACGCGTTGAACCATGTCTTGGGTGTTGGTGTGGATGTATTTGGATGTCGTGGTGAGGTGCTTGTGCCTTAGGACGGCCTGTACGTCGGTAAGAGGGATGGACGGGTCATTGGCAGCCGGGAGGCGCAGGTATGGCGGAAATCGTGCAGCGTTATGCCGGTACCCAGGGTCTTGTTGACTCGTACCAGCATTGCCCGCAAAGCAGAGTATTGGAGTGGGCGGTAGGGCCGTCGAAGGGTACGCCACAGGGCGTCCTCAGGCGAGTTCAAGGGCATCTCGCCAAGGTAGAGCCTCAGCCAGGTCAATGAGTCCGGGGACGTGGGCACCCATTGGTAAACGCGAGTCCCTTTGGATACGACCGCGATTGTATGGCTGCCCCAGTCGACGTCCCGGGTCTTCATTCCGAGCAGTTCGCTTGCGCGGGCGCCTGTGGCGAGGTACATGGCCACCAGCGCTTTGTCGCGTGTTGAGGTCAGGGTCGTGAAGACCCGGTTTACGAGGTCATGTGAAAGCGCCCGGGGTGCCCCGGTGATGACGCGCTGCCGGTATGGCGCCCGCTTCCGCGGCTGGTAAGGGGCCAGCGGATTGTGATGTTCGTATCGGCGCATCCCCATGGCAGCACTAGGTACCGGATTCGCGACCGGCCCCTGCCCCAGGCGGGCGTGATGTTCATAGAACACAAAAAGTACCGAGAGCATGTGGTTGATGGAGGTGGGGCTGTACGCCCGACTGCCTGCCTGATGTGGCTGCCTCATCCAGAGGACCAGGTCGCGTACGTCCTCGCGTGTCGCGGCGTCCCAGCGGATCCCGACGGCGGCCATGAATCTCCACCAGCGAAGTAAGTCGAATGCGTAGGAACGGAGGGTCTGCGGGCTGCAGTCATTAGTGGCCAGCGTGAGCAGGAAGTCGTCGATGTCCTTGGCATCGGCGGTCAGGCCGGTGATACGCCATGGCAAAGAGCTGTCCGCCGTCTTGGTCACGCGGCCGATCTTGGGCAAGTCCGCGCCCGGTAGAACACGTGGAGAACGGAACTCCTGACGGGAATCGGTCCAGTCCATAACTGAGCCTTGCAGAACGGTAGCCCGTCGGCTGTACGACACTCCGCCATGCGCCGAACCTTGGGTGAGCGGCCATCTGTGCGCCAAAGCCGGCTGATCCTCTGTCTGCCGCCCAAACTGTCCAAAGTTCTCTGGACTATCTGCTGCAAGAATTGGGAGCCATGCAGCAGTGGGTTCTGAATTGTCCAAAGTTCTTTGGACTATTGAGGCGCAGGCCGTGCCGAGGGGCCCTGTCGGCTCCAGCGACTAAGGTGGGGGCGTGCCCCGGATCGAACCTGAACTGCCTACCGGCTATGCCGGCATCCTCGTTTCCCTCAAGGAACTCGTCAGCTCGGCGCAGTTCCGCGCTCAGCAGGCCGCGAGCAATGCCATGGTCCAGATGTATTGGGAGATCGGGTCCACGATCCTGGAACGGCAGGCAGCCCAGCCTTGGGGGACCAAGGTTCTGCAGCGACTGGCGGCGGACATGAAATCGGCCTTTCCGCACATGCGTGGCTTCTCTCGTTCAAACCTCTTCTATATGCGGGCATTCGCAGGAGCCTGGGACTTGTCCGACCCCGCGGACCGGGCCCGGGTGGGCGGCCTGCCTTGGGGTCACATCATTGAACTGCTCAAACTGAGGGACCCGGAGATCCGCAATTGGTATGCGGAACGAGCAGGCGAGCACAACTGGAGGCTTGAAGTCCTCGAGCACCAGATCACCACAGGACTTCATCGCAGGGCTGGCGCTGCACCGAACAACCTTGAAGAACGTCTGTCCGAGGATGGGGCGGCCTTGGCGCGCAGTGTGGCCAAGGATCCTTTGGTCTTCGACTTTCTGGGCTTGACCAAGGAAGTCGAAGAACTGGCTATGGAGGAGGCCATGACCCAGCGGATGTCTCAGACTTTGGCTGAGTTCGGTCGAGGGTTCGCGTTCTATGGCCGGCAGTTCCACCTCGATGTAGAAGGTGAGGACTTCTACATTGACCTTCTCCTGGTACACGTGCCGACCAACCGTTTTGTGGTCGTGGAGCTCAAGTCCGGCAAGTTCAGACCCGAGCACCTTGGACAGTTGAACTTCTACGTGGCAGCCGTCAACGGCCTGGTGAAGTTCCCAGGGATGGCCCCCACAGTGGGCATACTCGTGTGTGGGTCAAAGCATGAGCCGACAGTAAGGTACGCATTGGACGGGTCGTCCCAACCGGTCGCCGTCAGTTCCTACACCTACGACTCGCTGCCTCCGGAGGAACGGGCGGCGCTGCCATCGCCAGAGGCAATTACTGCGGCGCTTGAGCAGGGGACAGTGGCAGACTCCAATGACGATGACTGAAAACGGGATACACAAGTTATGAAATGAAGCCTCTGATGGACCGTTCGGTGGCGTCGGCACCATCTTGGAGTGCTTGGGGCATGAGATGCCCGTACACCTGCTCAGTAGTTCGAACGGATGCATGGCCCAAGCGGCGGGAGATTGCGAAGAGGGAAATTACGCCGTCTTGGATGAGCCATGACGCATGGGTATGCCGGAGATCATGGATTCGTGGCGTTTTCGTCAGGCCGCGGGAGTGAGCGGCTCGGACGGCTGGCACCCACTGATGTTGCCAGAATGGTTTGTGAGCGATTCGGCGGCCGTCGGTTGTTGTGAACAGCAGGTCGCTGCCTGACCGGCTTGCAACTAGGGGGATGAGGAGGTTTACCAGGGCGGGGTTGAGCCCGATAGTGCGCTTTCCTGCCCCAGTTTTGGTCGGCCCTATGTAGTAGTGGGATTGCCCGTCGCGTTTCCACGCTTTGTTGATTCGTGCGGTTGGCGGCTTGGAGAGCAGATCGATGTCGGCGACCTTGAGTGCGGTTGCTTCGCCAAATCTGGTTCCTGTCATGACCAGGAATTGGGCCAACGTCTTGTACTGCTCATTCATCCCTTGCATGAGCAGGCTGAACTCGGCATGGGTGAGGAACATGGCATCGTCCTCTGCCCTTTCAACCGTAGGAAGGGGGACTCCGCGGCAGGGATTGCGGGAGACGTACTCAAGTAACTCCGCGGTCTTCATCGCAGCCGACAGCAGTCCATGCATGTTGTGAATACTTTTAGGCGCGACACCCTCGGTGGTAAGGCCCTTGACCCAATGCATGATTTCGCGATGCCCGAGCTCGTCAACCGGGATGTGACCGATCGTGTTCCGGATATGCAGGTCGAGAATACGCTGATACGTCCCGATGGTCCCGGGGGAGGGACGAACCAACAGGTCGATGTGTTCTTGCACTAGTTTCGCGACGTTGGGAAGGCCGGGCTTCCCCAGATAGTCGGCAGGCGGAGACAACTTCTGAATCCGCCCCTCGTGATTGAGGTACCACAGAAGGCTGCGAGCTTCCTGCTCTGAGCGCACGGTCAGACGGTGCTGATGACCGGATTTATAGTCCCGCCATCGCACGGAGAAAGCTGTAGTCCCATCCCAACGGGCGCGAGTCACAACGCTGGCCACGAGGACAGGCTACGTCCAAAGGGAATAGTAGTCAGCAGGTGAACTGAATGTGATGTGGCCCGGCCAACGCATTATCCCTCTCCAGGTTGCTCCCTCACCTGGACCGAATGTCTGAGCGCCGTGGCACGTTCTTGCCCCCGGTACAGGAGTTGTTTTAGAAGCTGCCACTGCGACGCGCCCTGGTCAAGCCACTGTCCCGGCCAGCTGCGTTACGCTCCAGCTGTGACCCATGATGCTCCTACCAGCGCCGATGAAGCAGCCGCTAAACTCTCTAGTATCTGTCTGAGGGACTTTTCCGCTCCTTATGATGCTGATGCCGGTGAGGTCATGAAGTTCAGCGTCGCTCGTGACGAGTGGCCTGTTCCCTATCTCATTCGCTACGCCTTACTACTCATTGGCCTCGAGGACATGGGCCGGTGGGACAAGACGGCTTTCCGCATACCCTTCCGTTACCGTGGCCGAGCGGCTGCCATCACCTATGAGAAGTTTGGCATGCGGTTCTACTTGCAGCACGCCTCCCAGGATGAGGCTGACAGAACGGCGGCCGTAAAGGCTCATCGGGAAATCGTCGACAACTGCAATCCGCTGTACGGATTATCGAATCGAGGATACTCAAGCCCTTGAGCAAGGAACAGGTCAGCGCCGGCAACGTCACAATCGTCAACCAATACGGAACACTGCGCCGATCCTACGAGTACTTTCGAGAGGCCGCCGGTCTCGCGTTCGGTGGCGAAGGAAGGCATCCCAAGAACAGCCCCTCCCTTAACGGCGGTTTCTACTTCATGCCCGAACAAACCGAGGGCTTCTATAACCTGGTTGCCGCAATCAACGCCTATCTAAGCCTGCTGGAGCACACCCTCGTGCTGGCGCTGCCGTTCATCGAATTCGAGCCCGCGGGGGCAAACCTAACAGACTTCATCTCTTCACGATGGGGAGACAAGTACAAGCGTGTATTCGGCAGCCACGATCGTGCAGCAAACAGGCACAGAGATGCTTTGTTTCGACTAGTGGAAACCTGGCGCAATACGTACTCCCACGGAGGTTTCGACAAGCGACACTCGACTATCTATTTCCACATGCCAGAAGTTGGCGCCATACCTGCCGCATTCTCCGACGCCCGCAACAGCCCCCACTTCCAATTCATACCTGCCCGGGAGAGTGACTTTGACGAAGCGATGGAGATCCTAGATGCTGTAGACGAGTGGCTGAAATCTGGCCCCCTGCATGACGCCATGCTGTGGATCATTGGCGGACTCGATGTGAGATACGACCAAGAATTTAGAGACGAACTTGGAATTGCGCGCCACGCTGGCAAGCTCAAAGAACTAATCGACCACCAAAATCATCTTTGGGAACGGTCTGCCAACATGGACTGGTAAATGGGCTAGCCCGTGACTCCTTTGGTCTGGTTTCCCAGCCAGTCCCCGTCTCTTCGAACTTCATCAGTCCTGGGCTACGACCACTCCTTGCGCTACTTGTTACATAGTTTTGCTAGGGGCCATCCCAGGGGGATGCCAGATCTGCTGTTAACCCGTTGGCGAGTCAGGGATTGCCGAGTTGTACCTCCCGCACCGATTCAACCGACACGCGCAAAGTGTCGGTTATGCGACAGTTTCTAAAGCATTGGGGTATGTTGGGAGTCGAAACTCAAAGGGAGGCAGTTTGGAAAACTCGACGGACACGCAATGGTGGTTGGAGCGCTACGGCCGGTTAGGCCATTTCATGCGCAAAGTGACCATAGAATCCTTGCGCAACGCACATGAGGAGCACGCAAATGCCCAGGCCCAGATAACGGCCAATCACAGCAGGGTATACGGTCCCGTCAATTTCAGCGCTCAGGATTTTTTTCACGCAGCCCTTAAGAGCCGCGCCGAAGTGAGCTTTGAACGTCCTCGACCGGGTGCCTCCAGACTTCCAGTTGTTAATGGCCGCGCAGTTGTCTTTTGGCGCTATGCCAACAAGGAAGGCGTCGACGTCTTAACTAAGACATTTGGAACATCAGGGCACAGGATCGCGGCCTTCAACATGGAGAGGACTGCACGCCAGGAGGTGCTGGACTTAGACATTGACGAGGATTTACAGCTGACGGCAGCAGACGTGGCATTTCTTGAGAAAATGGAGGAAGTCATTGCCACGGAGGAGGAAGAGGCTGTCTACCCCGTTACGGTAGTTGCCTATTCGAGCAACGTGAGCGGTCTGTACAACATCCTCTGCGCCGACGCGAAGTTGAATAACGACGGGACCCTTGGCTTGAGTGACATCAATAGCCTTGTCACAGACCTTCGGGAGCAGCCGCTGGCACGATCTAGCGAGTCCAAGCGTTTCGACCAAGCGCCAAAGAAGCAGTTTAACTTGAAATCGAAGACGGGAAATGAAGGATAAGTCAGGGCTGCAACTGCAGTTATTTTCAGATGACGTTCTGCTTTCCGCCCGAGCAGTTCATGATGATTTTGAACCGCGCAGACTTGGGCAGGCTCGACGGTTAGCTGGACTGACCAAGCAGGCGCTTGGAGAGGCGATCGGCGTTTCCGGCGCCTCCATCGGCCAATATGAAGCTGCCGTAAGCGTTCCCGGCGCACCCGTTATTGCCGCCTTGGCTCGCCAACTGGGCATGCCTGTGGCGTTCTTCACGCCTGGGCGTCCAATGGGCCAGATTGACGCCAGCCAAGCGCATTTCCGAAGTCTGCGCTCTACCCGTTCTTCTGAGAAGCTAAAGGCAGCTACATACGCCGAGTGGCTTTGGGAGCTCTCTCTAGCCATAGAGAAACGTGTTCTGCTCCCTGAGCCGAACGTTCCTTCTTTGGATGACAGTTCTGATCCCATGACACCCGCTGAAGCAGCTATGGCTCTCCGCGACTACTGGGATCTTGGCCCCGGCCCACTGAGACACCTAACACTGACGATGGAGCACAACGGGATTCTGGTGAGCTGCATGCCTTTCGAAAATGACCGGCATGCTCCAGTGCGTGTGGACGCTTTTTCCACGTCTGCGCTTGAGCGTCCCATAGTCGTGACTACTTCGGAACGGGCGAAATCGGTGTATCGACACCGCTTTACGTGTGCTCACGAACTTGGCCACCTCGTTTTACACCGGGACGTCCTTCCTGGGGATCCAAAGCAGGAACGGGAGGCAGACATTTTCGCGGCCGAATTCTTGACCCCTCGATCTGAGATTGAACCGCTGCTGCCGTCTACAATGAACCTTGCTCGCTTGGGCCGGATCAGCCTGGAGTGGGGCGTATCCACGGAGTCTCTTATTTACCGCATGCAGGAAGTGAAGGGTGTGGCAGATGTGTCTGTTCGCCGGGCCTACCAAAAGATCCGCGAGCAGAACCGTTTAGGAACACGCCGGGATCCGACGACAGCGGATTCGTCTGGGGAGCAGCCTTCGTTGCTAAAAGAAGCGATGTCGATGGCTCAGCGCAATGGCTTCTCCATTGTGGATCTTGCTAATGAACTTCGTTGGCCGCTGCAGCGAGTTCGGGAACTCTTGAGCATTGACGACGGCCGCCCGAGACTACGCCTCGTAGACAGCTGAAAGCCAGTCGCAACACACGTAGCATGAGCTCAAGGCAACCGGCCCTTAGGTGCTTCGGACGCCAAAGTGGATGCAAGCGCTGCAGCTCTTGATCATCCAGTGAAGTAAGTACGAACGATATACGGAGCGCCACTATGATCGAAGCGCAGCCCCCGGAGGCTTAAGCAGTTCAACAGGTCCATTCGGCATCTGCCAAGACCGATAAGTCTGACCGATGCATGTATCCAGACAACAACAGCAGGGGAGGGGCCAGCAAGTGAAATGTCGCGTGCTAACCCGAGGAGAACCTATTGATTTGGATCAGGCAGACACTCTCTACCTCCGCGCGAGCAATTGGGATGATTGGTTCAAATTTGAAACCTCATTTTATGTCTCCTATGTAGACAAAAAAGGCAAAGAGCATTCGATAGGAGGAACCAAGATCGGTCGCTTCGGCCTTCGTCCGGCCGGGGCAGGAGAAGTGCCGGAAGAGGGATACCGTCGACCCAATCCACCTCTGTCGTTTGTGAAGCTGCCAGCGGAGTTTTTCTCCCTAGGGCAGGACCCGAGCTTTTATGAAAACTTAGGAGAAATTAGTCCACATACTCGCGATCGGGCACTTGAGGCTCTGCGGGACGTCGCCTACGATCCTGCCCTCCTGGCGCGAGCGGAAGCCGAAGAAGTCATGCGCGTATCCCTACTGAGAGAGGTCCCGCTGCTGACGGTTCGAGACCAGTTCGCCCGCCTTGCTCGGGGCGGTGCAAGACTTACTCCATACAGCTTTAGGTATAAGGGCAAGCCTGTTGGCGATCACGCCTTTGAGTTGAATTTCGAAGTCCAACCTAACTCCTTGCCACCGAGTAACATCCAAGTCTTGATTGGTCGTAATGGTGTAGGTAAAAGTACATTGCTCAACACATTGGCGAAGGCCTTGGTTCTGCGCGCGCAAAAAGCAGCTAAGGAGGGAAACCGTGGTACAGCAAAGACCGGTTTGGATATCTCGAACCTTGTATCTGTTTCGTTCAGCGCCTTTGACGCGTTTGAACCGGTAAGCGTCCCGCAGGACAGAACGAAGGGGCTCAGTTACCACTACGTTGGCCTAAAAAAAATCGCACCAAAGCGTGATGATTCACCAATCAAGGATCAGGCTGCACTTTCCCGAGAAATGACTATGTCGGCACGGGTATGTCTTCAAGGTGCTCGTCGCCTTAGATGGTTGCGTGCCATCTCCCTTCTAGAAACTGATCCCATATTTGCAGAAGCCGACTTGGCTGATTTGATCCAGGAAGACGACGATGAAGCATTCCTCGACCAGCTTCCAGCTCTCTTTCGTCGTCTAAGCTCAGGCCACAAAATAGTGCTACTCACCGTCACTCGGTTGGTCGAGACTGTAGAGGAAAAAAGCTTGGTGTTACTGGATGAGCCAGAGACTCACCTACACCCACCACTTTTGTCGGCATTCATTCGTTCGCTTAGTGATCTGTTGACTAATCGCAATGGACTGGCCATTGTGGCAACTCATTCGCCGGTAGTTCTGCAGGAGGTTCCGCGCTCTTGCGTATGGAAGCTGAACAGATCCGGGAAGATCATGACAGCGGTCAGGCCGGTTCTTGAGACCTTCGCAGAGAACGTAGGTACTCTGACTGACGACGTTTTCGGTCTTGAAGTGACATCAACAGGCTTCCACCGAATGTTGACGGATGCGGCCAACACTTACCGGCAGTACGAGCTTGCGCTTGCTGCATTCGGCGGCCAACTTGGAGCCGAGGGCAAAGCACTTCTCAGGACGCGGGTGGCCCTCCAGAACCGTGATTCGTCCAACCATGTGGCCGGTTAGCCCTCCCAGGCACACCGCACGGGAAACGGCGGAAGAATGTGTCAATGGAATAAAAAACGCTGATTTGCGTCGCAAGGTCATCAGGGCATTAGAGGACATTGAAACGAACAATGGTACCTTTAAGAGTTATATATCGCAGAATCTCGGACACGCTCTATCGGAGGAGAGCCTGCAGGTCTCTGGTGTGTCGAAAGACGACTTCATCTGGCTTTATACGACACAATTAGCAAAGCGGACTAGGCCAGCCCGAGTCATATACGACTCAATTGTCCAAGCCGCGCCGAACGGGCTCTGCTGCTACTGCCAATATGGCAAAGCCTCGACTTTGGATCACTTTGTGCCCAAGGCTGTTGTCTCTGCCCTGGCTATCGATCCCTGGAACCTCGTGCCGGCGTGCAGCGACTGCAACCACGAAATGCTGGATGAGTTCAGCAACCAAGAAGAGCGGCAATTTCTTCATCCATATTTTATCCCTGCGATTGGACGCTGGTTATACGCAGAAGTAGTGGAGGGATCCCCGGCTACATTGCAGTTTTTCGCGAATCCCGATAGCGCGTTGCCAGATGCCCTTCGCCATCGAATATCCAATCAGCATACTGAGCTGAAGTTAAGCGGCCTCTATGCCATAGTTTCCGCTCAAGATCTAGCCGAGATCTCAAACAATGTCCGTCGCATTTACGCTGCCGGGGGCGCTTCAGCTGTTCAGGATCATTTAAGGGAGATGTCGCAGGATTGCTTTGCTGCCGACGTAAATAACAGACGTGGTGTGCTCTACGAAGCGCTTGCGAACAGCCCTTGGTACTACGGCGGCGGCTTTAATGAATAACCCAGCGAAAACGCGCTCGTAGATCAGCAGCTTTGGACAGTTGCGGCACGAAGGACAACCAGCAGCGTGCGCCGCCGAACAACAGGCGCTGCCCAACAACGGACATCTCGTAGCCGCCCTGGCATGGGTCGAGCCGGAATCTTAAGGAACGGCCGGGCCGAGGGCAGCGTCAAGCTAATTGACATTGGGCCCAGCTCCCATTCCGTCATTCACCTTGATTTGTCCAGGGAACTTTAGACAATTCAGTTAGTATGCGTGACGGGGCTGGACGCGTTAGTGCGGTTAACGGGCTACGTCGTCATCGAACTCAAGACGGGCAAGTTCCAGCCCGAATACGCCGGCAAACTCAACTTCTACGTCGCCCTCGTCGATGACATGCTCCGCCGGGAACACCACAACGAAACCATCGGCATCCTCATCTGCGGCACCAAGAACGACCGCAGCGTCCGATACAGCCTCGGCCGCTCAACATCCCCCATGGCCGTGGCCGCCTACACCTACGATAAATTGCCCGCAGCAGAACAGAAAGCACTTCCCGACGAGGGACACCTCGTCGCCGCCTTAGAATGGGCGGAACCGGACTCCGAAGTAATCGAAGGTGGCGACTAAAAGGGCCTAGTTGATCGACAACCAGCCAGACGTCGGTCGGCCTAGCGACATTGGGCGTTCGTACCCTAATCGCCGAAAAGAACACGCCTAAACGTCCGCGTCGTCGGCGACGCGCCCCTGGCTGTGCTCTCCTGTTAACGGATCGCGGTGGATACGCTTCGCGGCGTTCTCCAGATTGGCGGCACCGGAGCGTCTTTTTCTTCATCAGTGGACATGGCGCCAAGTCTAAAGCGAGACGGATGCACGAGGTTGGTTTTGGCGCATACGTGTAGGCTGGCGCCGCAAAATAGCGGACCAAAGAATGCTCTATCCGAAAGTGGAGACCCAATGATCAGCAGTCAGCGTGAGCTAGTTCTGGAAGCAATCGAAAAAGGCAAGGTGGCGACCGAAAAGGCCGTCAAAGTCAAGTCATCAGCAGACCCGGAAGTGCAGGAACTTGCTGCCGCCGTGCACTACCTTGCCTACGCTCTTCAGCAGATCGGTCTGGCGCTTACGGATGAGGGGCGAGACAAGAACCTCAGCTTGTAGCTGAAGCACCGCCAGAGACGACCTGGCGGGGCTTCAGCTGCTCAGGCTTTCGTCAGCCCCTTGACGATCTCGATGATGAGAGCGGCGGCTGGCATAGACCATCGTTGGAGCATTGCTGGCAGGGCGGACCTGCAGCGATCACATCGGCAGGGTCGGTGCGGGGTGTTTCGCTTTCCCATTTCGCACTAGCTTTCCCGCAAGGGTGAGTGCGTTCCGTACCAGGGTTGGGTAGCATTAGGCACGAAACACACGGCTTGCGCTGGTTGTTTTGGGATGGCAGGGCCCCTGAAAGTTTGGCGACTGGTGGGGCCCTGCCGCTTACCTTTAAATGCTATCTTCCCGAGCCGAGGCTTCGGACTGACATCGCGCGCATTCGTCACCACCGGCGGCCCTCGCCACCCTGGTTCCGTCAACATTAGGGAAACACCGCATGTGCACAATCTGCTCCCTATGTGCACGCAATGCGCCATATGGACACGCAATGCGCTTTATGCGCGCTCAGCGAGTGCCTGAACATTCCCTAGCTTTCCCCCAAGGGGTGCAGGAAAATAGCCCGGAAATATTACTAGGAGTCGGCGTGTCGCGTGAACGGGGAGAGGCCTGTTTAGGGCGTTGACTTGTATTCCTGCAGCCCCGTGAGCCCTCTACTGATCGGCTTCCGCGCTTGCCGCTGCACATACGCGACGACATTATGTTCGGGAATCCAGCAAGATCTCGGAAGGTATGATGCCGCCGCCGGGGCCGATGCCTTTCCAAGAAAGCCGATCCGCTGATCGCCCGGCCGCTGTGCTTACAGCTCTAATGGCGGCGGCCAGTTCCTTGGCATCGTGGGAACTCCATGCTTGGGCAAGGGGGTGTGCCTCCCCTTCGGCGTCTAGTTCTTTCGCCAAACGCTCGGCGACGGGAATGTGCCAGTGATCAAGCCGCCTTTCGACCACATACAGATGAGCCCCGTGAACTGGTGCGAGGTTAGCCAAGTTTTCGAGGGCCTGGCGTCTGCCTTCGGCGGCTTTTTGCCATGCAACGCGTGCTTCTCCGACCACCTTTCCATCTTGCTCAGCAGATTTATGTGCCTCTTCCGCCTTAACTGAGCCATCGTCCGCGTACTCAAAGATCCTGCTTAACCTGCCGTAGGAAGGACTTGCGAACAGGACAGCGCTGATCCTGAGAACCTCAAAAAGTTGCCATGCTTCGTCAATGCGCTCCTGCCCGAGAGAAAGGGAATCGGCGAGGAGCGGAGCCAAGAATGAGAGCAGACGCGGCGGGGTGTTCTCTAAAGCGCGGTCTGCCTCCAGCGCATCGGAGAGAAGTTGATCGCTATCCGAGTACGCGTGCGGTCGTTTTAGCCGAAATAGGCGGACCAGCAGGCCATAGCGCTTAGATGCTATGGCGGCGATGCCGGCGGCGTAGAAAAGAGCGGATCCAGCAACGAGACGCAAAGTGAGGAGCCTGACCGAGCCAGACGCGTGGTGTTGCCTAGAGAGCCGCTCTATCTCGTCTATCCACCAATGATCCGTAGCCTCATCCGGAATTTTTCAAGCTGAACGGTACCAACGGGAGTTTAGGCGGCTGACTGTTCGGTGTATTCCTTGGGTTGGTTGATCCACGCCGGTCCTGGGAGCGCCAGGATCTTGGGATCGGTGGTGTTGGTGAAACGTTCGGGGTGTCTAGCGCGGGCTGCAGCGAGCGTTGCCGAGCGTTCCTTGGCTATCGCGGACGCGTGGCCGTAGTGGACGTTGGCGGGCGTGTGGAAACCAATGCCGGAGTGCTGGTGATGGTGGTTGTACCAGTCCACGAACCCGCTGATAAATGCGCCGGCGTCGTGGACTGAGGCGAAGCGCTCGGGGAATTCGGGACCGTATTTCAGCGTCTTGAACAGTGCCTCGCTGTAGGGATTATCGTTCGACACCCGGGGCCTGGAGTGGGACCGGGTAACCTCCAGGTCCGAGAGCAGCGCGGCGACGGTTTTGGATGTCATGGACGTTCCCCGGTCCGCGTGCACGACCTGGGGGATGCCGTGGATCCCGAAGATTTCCTTCATCATTTCCACTGCCAGCGACCCGGATTCAGTGGTGTGGACGTGTGCACCGACGATGAATCTGGAATGGATATCGACCATCATGTAGCAGTCGAAATATTTGCCCCTGACCGGGCCGGCGAGCTTTGTAATATCCCACGTGAACACCTGGCCCGGGGCCGTTGCGACCAGCTCAGGAACCGTCCGGGGCGGATGTTTAGCCAGCCGACGGCGTTCTTTGACCTGCTTGTTTTCCTCCAGCACCCGGTAAAAAGTCGACAGGGACCCCAGATAGATTCCATGGTCCAGCAGCTTCGTGTAGACCTGCATCGGTGCAAGGTCCACAAACTCCGGTGAGTTCAACGCCGCCAGGATCCCGGCCCGCTCAGCGGCGCTGAGCTTGTTCTGCGGTACCACCGGGGCACGGTCCCTCGGCGGGGCCGGTTTCCGGTTTGCGGTTGTCCTGGAAACACCAGTCAATGTTGCCGCCCGACGTGTGGGGATTTTCAGTTCCAGCATCGACCGGTACGTGGCCATCAGCGTTTCTTGGACCGGGGCCCGTCCGGCATATCCTCTGAGGCGCTCTCTAAGAACGCCTGTAGTTTTCCCATCAGGTCCAAGGCTGCCTCGGTCTTCTCCAACCGGCCTTGAGTCACCTCTAACTGGCGGCGCAAACGCGCGTTCTCGGCCTGCTCCGCCGAAAGTTTCCCGATCGATTCCCCGGCCTTCTTCCCCGCCAGGACGCCCGCGTCCCTCAGCCGACGCCACTCGGTCATCTGTGAGGAATACAGCCCCTCCCGTCGCAGGAAAGCACCACCCTCATTGCTCTCACACGCACTCTCGTACGCGGTCAGGAACTCGAGCTTCTGAACCGGGGTGAACGATCGGCGCGGCCGAGGACCACCGGCCCGAGGCCCGTTACTACTACTACTACTACTACTACTACTCACAGCACTATCTTCGCGTACTGCACTCAAAACTGGACTGGACATGATCACTGGATTCCTGGCTCTCGCCCCACGCGATTAAACGGACTTGCTATGAGCCATTGGTACCGTTCCAGCCTGACACGTAGGGCATCGCCCCAATAGGCCATAGAAGCAGTCAGTGCCAAGCACACTTTGCTTGCCTCCTCGACACGTTCCAGCATTGCCACGTACCCGTCTGGCGCGTCTTGCTGATAACTCTGGAGGTTGAATTCCGGGATGAGGCGGAGCCGTTCGAATTCAGCACCGAGCCTGTCATGTAGGCCTATTGCCACCCAACGCCCTGACAACTCCCTCTTTACCGTTTCTGCGACAACTCCAACGGTGAGCGGATGGCGAGAACGCCTGCTCTCAAAGGCCGTGAGGGCATCGATGAGGAGACCGAATGCGGCATCTGCGGTTGTGGGTACGAGGATTCCTTTCATGAGGTTTCGAAACTCTGTCGCCTCCTGGCTGGGGGTACCTGGCTCAATCCATGACAGCGTGTACCTCGCTGGATAATTCGTTTTTATGGCTTCCATGAGAGCTGGGTCATATGTTCCCGACCAGCCAGCGATGATCAACCCGTAGTCGGTCAGTACCCTCTGCAGCAGAGCCATCATCTGCGGCTCATAGGAATCAAGTTCAGTGCGCGTGTTTAGCATGGATGCGGGATTCAAGTAGTCACCATGGAGATGGATGACACAGCATTGCAGAGTGTGCAGGGGAGCAAGGCCAGCGACATCAGCCGCTGTTGTCACGATGGTCGGTTCGATCCCTTCGGCACGGATTGCTTGCTCTAGAAGCCGGTCGAAGTTGAGGGTTACGATCATTCGGATTGCTCCCATTTTTACCAGTCGAGCTATTGCCCGATGTGCAAGGGTTGGGCGGCGTTCTTCGCTCCTGGATTCCGGGTCTGCTGGTTCAAAAAATTCGCGAAGAAGTCGTTGGCGTTCCCACGGGGACGGGGCGAGTTTTTCCAGCAGCGTTTCGTACCGCGCTGGGGTACCAAATCGATCGTGGTACCACTGCGCATGATCATCGGGCTCCGGTTCGCCTACCTGGTGGGCGACGCGGGAAATTAGGTCGGTAACAACTCCCCAAGCGGTGAGTATTCCGCTGGGTGCTGATACGCCAGCCCCGATTAAAAGGGCGTAGGCGCCAGGATTTGCTCGCAGTGAAAATGCCAGAGTCAGGAGCGCATCCTCATGAGGTGCAGGGCTCGGAATCATGCCTAGTACCTTATCTGCGGTCCTGATCTACAGACTGTATGTCCCTATGTCGCGTGGCGGCGATTCAAATGCGTGGGCCTATGGCACCCAACATTAGGCAGCATGCCGGGCCTACCAGAGACCTTCGGGACAGTCTGGATGAAACCGCGAGGACCAACGTCCGAAAGGCGAACTGTGGGGGATCAACGGATGTATCTAGGGCGCGTCCTGCCAGCGTGTCGGATGGCCATACTACGGTTGCTGATAGGACGTTTTCCTCACCCTGAACCGTAGCCAGAGTGACCGGAGTGTCCGGCAGATGTTCAGTCACCGCTGCGGAATCAGAACCAGCTCTAGGAGGAGCATATGGCTAGGTCAGTGTTCTACAGCTTTCACTACGACAAGGATCATTGGCGGGTGCAGCAGGTCATGAAAATGGGGGCCCTGGAAGGACAAGCGATTCTCAATTCCCAGGAATGGGAATCCGTCAAGCGGCAAGGTGACGCAGCGATCAAGAAGTGGATCCACGATCAGATGGCTTATAAGTCGGCTGTAGTTGTGCTTGTCGGCGCTGAGACGGCAGACCGCCCATGGGTCCGCCATGAGATCGCGTACGCATGGGACAACCGGAAGCCTCTTGTCGGAGTTCGCATCCACGGACTTGCCAACAACAAGGGCTGCACGGCCTCTCAGGGCGCCAACCCGTTTTCCAAAGTGAGCCTGAAGGGCGGCGGCACCGTCGGCGACTATGTTCCGCTGTATACCCCTTCGGGTCATAACAGCCAGGCTGTTTACGCTGACATTCAAAGCAAGATGACCACCTGGGTGGACAGTGCTTACAAGCGCCGCGGCTGATTGCCCGTTTTGCCAGATCATTCATTTAGATGATCCGGACGTTAGGGAGGTTTACCGCGACGATCAGGTTGTGGCGTTCTTTCCGTTGGAACCCGCAACCCTTGGGCACACGCTGGTGGTACCACGACAACATGTCCCGGATATTTGGTCACTTGATGAAGAAACGGCCTCCCGGCTCGCACGGGTTACGGTCCGGTTGGCGAATGTGATGCGACGATCCCTTCAGCCGGAAGGGTTGAATGTAATTCAGTCCAATGGCAAGGTCGCGACGCAGACAGTTCTACACCTCCACGTTCACTTAGTGCCGAGATGGACTGGCGATGCAGTCGGGCGCATTTGGCCCCCGGAGACGAATTACTCGGACAATCAAAAGGATGCTGCTTGGGAGAAGCTCCGGGCAGCATGCAGAGAAGGAATGGCCCGGTGAGCGAAGCAACCAGCACACCAATTTCGCCCGATGACCGGCGCAAGCACTTGGATTTTATTCAGGCCACCATCACACGGATGTCGGCAGCGTCAACTACAACGAAGAGCTGGATGCTGCCCGTGGTCAGCGCAACTTATGGCTACGCGCTGGTTCAAAAGGCGACATCAGTGGCCGTACTTGGAATTGCCGCCGTAGTCCTCTTCGCCTACTTGGATGCGAACTATTTACGCCAGGAAAAGCGGTTTCGCCGTCTATATAAGGCTGTCGCTCAAGGCAGCGATGAGATCGCTGTCTTCTCGCTCAACCCGGACGATGTAACACCTCATCAGAATGACAAGTCGAACGAGGAGTGGGCCACGTGGATGCCACGTTGGATCAATCGGCTCTTGCCCGGTCCCGCTGTATGGGCATCATGGTCAGTCGGCCCTTTCTACCTCGCCTTATGTGCGGCAGGAACTGTTGTTGCGATCCGAACGGGCTAACCCAATTCACCGTGTTTGACCGCCGCGACATAGTGCATGAATGGGCTCTCTGTCAGGTTGATATCTGAGAGTGTCACTCAGGTCGGACAGGAAAAACGCTTCTGGACCCTATTCTTACGACGTGGAGGCCATCCTGACGTCAGGCTGGAGTGTGCTCCACCTGCACGGCAAAGGGAGATGCAGGATGCCTAAGCGCAGGGTCCTGCCGGATCCCCGCTGAAGCAGACGCCGGCGACCCTCAAGCCGCATCGCATCATTTTGCCCAAGGCCCCAAGCGTTAGATCGCGTCTGTCAAGAATCCATAGATCATGATCGTGATTGCGTGACCGCGGATGGGCGCTCAGCTGTTGCAGAGCATATCTTCCGTGCGAATATTCGAAGAGGCGTTCCACGGCACCATCTGAAACTTGATAAGGAGGCCCATGCGTATCCTCGTAACGGGTGGCGCTGGCTACATTGGCTCGCACACTGTCCTGATGCTCCTTGAGGCGAACCATGACGTCACCGTGGTGGACTACCTCTCGAACTCAAGCGAGGAGGCGGTCCGGCGCGTGGGTCAGCTGGCGGGACGTGAAGCTGCCTTCGTGCGGGCCGACATCACCGACGAGAAGGCACTCGATGACATCTTCGAGGCGCACTACCCTGATGCGGTTATCCACCTCGCCAGCCTCAAAGCGGTCCACGAGTCTGTTAGCACCCCGCTCGACTACTATTTCAACAACGTGGCGGGCACCATTGCGCTCCTGCGTTCAATGGAGCGGCATGCTGTGCGCACGATTGTTTTCTCCTCTTCGGCAACCGTCTACGGCGATCACAATCCCAAGCCATTCACCGAGACAATGACAATCGGCGCGATGAACCCCTACGGTCGCACCAAGGAGCAGGTCGAGAACATCCTGAGCGACCTCGGGTCCTCCGACGAGCGCTGGCGAATTGCGATCCTGCGCTACTTCAACCCTGCAGGTGCCCACCCTTCCGGTCGAATTGGTGAGGATCCGCAGGGCACACCGAACAACCTCCTGCCGTCCATCGCCCAAGTAGCCGTGGGCCGCCGCGAGACGTTCATGGTCTTCGGCGGGGACTACGATACACGCGACGGTACCTGTCTGCGAGACTACCTGCACGTAGTTGATGTGGCGGAGGGCCACGCTGCTGCCCTGCGCTACCTCGAGAGGAACCCTGGAGTGTACCGCTGGAACCTCGGCTCCGGTGAGGGGACGTCCGTCCTCGAGATCCTTCACGCCTTCGAGGCTGCCGTCGGCACCCCGATCCCATTCGTGATAACGTCCCGCCGAGCAGGAGACCTCCCCGCAATCTGGGCCGACCCGTCAGCGGCGTTGACCGATCTCGGCTGGTGCGCCACAAAGACATTGGCGCAGATGTGTGAGGACCACTGGCGCTGGCAAAAGAACAATCCGCTGGGTTACACCGTGGCGCACCAAAATCATATATAGGTGACCTTGGGGCCTCTCGCATCATCCCGTGGCAGCACAGTGATGGACAACCTGGGAAGGGGCTCGGCGCGTGGTCGTGTCTTGCCCTCAGACCCTGTAGACGCACGGAGACTTGGGAACCCTTCTGCCGGTCCGAGGACCACATGCCCTGAAAGGATCGACGCGACTAGCACAAACCTTTACTTGTTAGCAAATGTTTCCGTGTGTTTTGAGTCTTGCCCAGTGTAGAGCCCTGTCAGGGGACGGTGCTGGCCTCGAGAGACTGGCGTGGCTGCCCATATTTGTTAGCTCGAAACGTCTCGTGGGCGAGATGCGCGCCTGTTGCTGGTTAGACCCTATTACCAACTTATGAGCCGATATGAGTGGCGCGGTGGTCACCTTTCTCAGAGCCGCCAGATGCACCGGCGGTAATCGCTAACGAGTCCCCACCTTTAAAGATGGGCTCCAAGTGGCGGGATTGTTATGGTTCCTTTGTGGAAGCAAAGATAAGAATGCTCGTGGTTGCACGCTGGGTGCCTGAGGATTCCAGCTGGGACGATTTGGGTCTCGTTGAGCTGATGCGATCTCGCGGCTACGAGGTCGATCTAGAACCCGCTTCCTCGTTTGGGAAGCCGTCAAGAATTGTTCCGTTGCTGTCCCGTGACTACGCGGTAGTGGTGTGCCGGTTCTCGAGTGATCCCCTAGCGACGCATGCCGCCCGTCGTATGGCTGCAGCTGGGGTGCCCATCGTGGGGGGGAACAATCCCATCACGCCAGGCGACGACCAAGAAGTCACTCTGGCACTCCTAGACCAGGCAGGGATCCCTGTGCCCAACTGGTCATCCGTACGCCGCGTCGACGACGTGCCCGCCGCATTGCAGCATCTCGGTCTGCCCGTTGTCACGAAGGACCCCTTAACCATGGGCGGCTCGGGCGTCCGCCTGGCCAGAAGTGCCGAGGCGGTGCATCGACACTTAGCGGAGACTCCGGCTGGACGTCTGATAGTGCAACAATTCCACCACGAATGTGCGGGACGTGACCTCCGACTATTCCTGGTTGACGACAGGGTCGTCGGGACCATCGAACGTCGGGCGACGCGGGAGGGAGAATTCCGGGCTAACCTCTACCTTGGAGGACAGGCCTCTCCCCGAACTGCAACCCAATATCAGGCGCAGATTGCGGTCGACGCCTCAAAGGTCCTCGGGCTCGATGTGAGCGGAGTCGACATTATCCGCACGCAACACGGGGACAAAATTGTCGAAGTCAACCATAACCCTGGAGGAATCGGCATTCCCATGGCTGCATCGGCCATACTCGATTTGGCTATGCGGAAAGCGAAATCAAAGTTACGGCTGATGGAAGGACCGGCATGAATCTACCCGCCATTCTTGGAGGGCGACCCGTGGCAGCGGGCCGCTCTTGGGGTCCGCCCTGGCCGGTGCACAGCACCAGGGAACGCCAACTCTTGGCAGAAGTCCTTAGTGCTCCAACATGGGGCGCAACTGGAATGGGGCCGAAGATCGCTCAGCTAAATCGTTCATGGGCGGCATACTGCGGCACTGCCCGCAGTGTCGCATTGGCCAACGGAACCGTCACGATGGAACTGGCCCTGCGCGCTTACGGGGTCGGCCCAGGGGAGGAAGTCGTTGTACCTGCGTGGACTTTCGCTGCCACCGCAATTGCCGTCAGTCGGGTCGGCGCAATCCCCGTCTTCGTGGATATCGACCCTGACACACTCTGCATTGATCCTGCGGCCCTGGCAGCAGTTATCGGCCCAAGGACGCGCGCTGTTATCCCGGTGCACTTCGGAGGACACCCCGCCGACATGCACGCCATTCTCGACCTAGCCCGCGAGCACCAGCTCAAAGTAATCGAGGACGCGGCCCAGGCTCACGGAGCAATCTTAACGGGGCGCTTGGTAGGTTCATTCGGCGACGCGGGTTCCTTCAGCTTTCAGCAGTCGAAGAACCTGCAGTGTGGTGAAGGAGGAAGTCTAGTCACCGACGATGAGGAATTAGCTGACAGGCTACACTTCAGCTTGAGCAAATTTGGGCGTGGACTTCGGGAACGCTACCAGCCGTTCACCCACCATGAACTCGCTGGAAATGAGTGCATGACGGAGTTCCAGGCAGCGGTGCTGCTGGCCCAGCTCGAACGGTTAGACGATCAGCTAGGTGCCCGTGAACGCTCGGCAAACTACCTCAGGAAAGAGCTAACCGGCACCGCGGAGCTGCAGCCTTTGCCTGTTGAGGCTTCTGTCGACCGGCACGGCAACCACCTTTTTCTGCTGCGCCTTCGTGACGGATCTCCAGCGCTGCTCCAACGGGTCGTGGAAGCGCTTCAGGCCGAGGGCGTGCCAGCCTTCAGTCTCTATCCGCGTCCCCTCTTCGAGGAGCCTATCTGGGCAGCCGGGGGGGCGCATGCTCGAGTGGTAACCGATTGTCCCGAAACTTACCGCGCCTCCCGCGAGATCGTCGCGCTGCCCCAGACACTACTTCTAGGTAATCGCGAGGACTGCGACCTCGTGATCGAAGCGTTCATCAAGGTGGCACGGTATCTTGATGTGCTGGCCAAGTGATAGCCGGGGGTCTGGGTCGGGCAAACTGGTCCCGAATGGATGCGGTCGCGCTGGATTCCGCCGTTGATGGTGCTCCATCCTTGGGAGCACCCATCCCTGCTTTTTTCGCCTGCACTACCTCGTTTTTTCGCCCCCCAGAGCGGAGAGTTCTCGCATTTGTAACGACCACCAGGACTACCGTAAGTTACGTCACTTGACGTACACCGCGTATCGATCGGTGTGCCAATCAAAAAGGTCACCTTAGGCTACGACCCGCAATTTCTCACGCACACCGCCTTCTCCGTCGCCGACCCCTAGGTTTCCGCCGTTAGGCACTGTTAGTAGGTAGGCACGAGCCAGCCAGCGCGCACGAGGGGTTTTAGCAGGGAGCGGAAATCGTCACTAGCGTGAAAAGCGTCATGCCCATAGGACTCCCACACATGGCGTAGCTTAGGGTCCGGGATCATCCGGCGCTCGTATTCGTCGTATAACACTTCCTTCTGTACGGACACCCAACTGGGAATCTTTAGCCTGGTCGGCTGCTGCCGACCAGGGGCCAAAGCCGGCAGCACTTCCGCGTTCTCTATCAGATCAGCGAAGGCGTCGAGCATCACCGGCATGGCATGACGCTCTCTAAGAGCGCGGTCAATGGCGGGCCAGTCCCGAGGCTGCCGGCCCTCCATCTCATCGATGATCCGTTGCACGAGGCTGGACAGCTCGCCAATAGGGGTGACGGCGACACCAGGGAGTTCGGGATAACAGCCAACCGCGAAGGCGTGCACAGGAGTGTGACAGGCAAGCGATTCTAGAGCCGTGTTGCTGCACGCCTCGACGATGGTACCTATACACAAGGTCACGTGGGACGCCGCATAGTGACCCGGCATCTCATCTGGAGCCGCCCAGTCGGAGATATTGACGTGGCCGGATAAACCAACACTCTCGATACTTCGATGGAGATCTCGATAAAACGACGCAACTTCTGGCCGAGTCGCCGCGTCCACACCACGAAATAGTTGTAAGCGTGTCCCCGAATATCCGAGCTCAACCAACCGACTGGTCACCTTTAGCGCATCTTCAAAGCCCTTCTCGGCCTCAGGACGATGCGGGAACAAGAGTGTCGGGCCGGCACTGGAGGAACGAACTATTCGATCGACAGAGAGGTCTACTCCGTTAGGAATCACGTGCACCCGCTCGGCCAGGCCCGGCAATAGACCGCCCATTGTGTCCGTAAAAGCTTGCTTTATGTACTGCGATGGTGCAACCAGCACGTCGCGGCGAAATGCAGTGGATCCTAACAGCGCATGCATGTAGGTGTAGTCACGCAACGACCAAATTAAGGGTACATCGTCGGGTAGCAGGTCGGGGAAGGGGAAGTGCGAGTCGAAAATTATAGTTCGCTGCGACCTTGATGCGTGCTCACGGACCAGAGTGACGATTCGGGCCATCGACGCCGGCTTAACATACCAGGTATCGACCCATGAGTCCCGGAACGGCAGCGCCGGAATAATTCGCACACCCTCCTCGGTCATATACTCCTTGTCGTTATCGGCAGCACGCGCGCAGAGAATGGTCACTTGGTGACCTCTTCCAGCGAGATGACTGCTAATTGCCAAAAGGTGTTTGCTTGAGCCCCCATGAATGACGCGCGGCCGGATCGACTGCAGCATCACGAAGAGTATCCTCAATTCAGACCCTTGGGCTGTCAGCCGCATAGTCGAGAGCCGCCCTAAACTCGTCATTGCTCCTGAGTACAGCTTCTAGAAAGCCCGGTTCGTAGCCCTCCGAGCGGCTGGCCGCTACGATGGCGCGAAGGTCCTTGGGCAAGCACTTTCCGGCGAAACCTGGAGCATCGGTAAATGCAGCAGTATGCATCGGCTCGATTCTCGGATCTAGAAGCCAACCCTCCCGCACCGTATGCCAGTCGGCCCCGAACGCCTCACTAATGCGGCGGAATTCGTTCACAAATGTGATTTTGGTTGCGAAATAGGCGTTCTCGGCATATTTGATGATTTCAGCTTCACGCGACGTGCACTGAAAATATTTTTTCGTTGGGCCAAGAACCGTAACCAGCACGTCCACAAACCATTCCCGTGACTTAGATTCGCCGCCCAGGATAACGAAGGGAACCTCGGCGATACTGGTTGGAAAATAGGGGTTATGATAACGGCTCTCACCAATGTACTCCGGCCAGAAGCAGATTTCTTTGCCAGTTTCAGCGGCCAAACGCTCCGTAGTTCCAGGCGGGACAGTCGATTTGAGCAGCACTCGGTGGACCGGCACTCTGGACACTGCATCCTCGACGGCGACGACATGAGCGGCACCGCCGGGTCCCTCGGGGGTGTCAACGCTCACGACCGCGAAATCGCAGGTAGCTAGCTCCTCGATGGGATAGGCCGCCTGGCTCTTAATGTCCCATTCCACCACCTCAGCAACCGGCGCGAAGAGGTCGCGGACCGACGCGCCGACGTAACCCAAACCAATGATGCCCACCTTCATATTCACCTCTGGATCCATGTCAATAACGATGAGCAAACAGTCTCACGCTCGCGGCTACAGATCTACCATTGCGTCCAACGACACGGCTACCTGCACAGCGTGTAAGCGCAGGACTGCCATCGAGGCAGGCACGGTATACCGCCGCTTAAGTGTTGGGTGGAGGCCGGTGATCTTTAGGGCCGATCTAGACTAGCGACAGCATCAGTTTGTGACGGGACCACCGTGCCCGGGAGCATTCACGGCTCTCTCGGTAAACTGACGCAAACACAGGAGGAGACCCCTTGACTGAAACTACTGCAGCAGTGAGACCTCTTTCCGGATTCCCCGAGGACATACCGATGCAGGTCCCGACCAGCACGAAGTTGTGCAGTCGGAATGAAGTGTGTCTAGTCGTAATGAAGTGTGTGCAGTCGCAAGCATATTGCTCCGCCATAGCGGCCGTGAAGGCTGCCAGCGACGCCTTACTGGAGTCGCAACTGGCCAGCCGGCATGAACTGGGAGGCTTCTCAGTCCCCATTGCCTCGGGTGTCGCATCCCGCGGCTGCGGCGGGCCGACCGCCGAGAGCCGAGGGCAGCTGTCATGACCACCGCCGCAGTCATCGGTTGTGGTGACGTTTCTTCCGTCCACTTTGCGACTCTTTCAAAGCTCGAGGACGTAGAGCTGGTGGGCGTATGCGACACCCACCAGGGACGGCTGGCTAGCGCCGTTGCCACGTATGGAGTCCCCGGTTTCCGCAGTCACCTAACCCTGCTGGAGGATTTGCGCCCTGACGTCGTCCACATCACAACGCCGCATAATCAGCATTCTTCCCTGGCAGTAGATCTTCTGGAGCAAGGGGTCAACGTCATCGTCGAGAAGCCTTTGGCCCATACAACCGCTGAGGGGCGCCGAATGGTGGAGGCGGCTCTGAGGAGCACCGCCACGATCGCAGTGTGTTTCCAGAACCGGTACAACGCGACCTCGCAAGCAATGCACAAGTTGGTTTCGGGCGGTGAGCTCGGGGCCATTATCGGCGCCTCGGCCACCATCATGTGGCAGCGGACCGCCGAGTACTATCTCAGCCGCCCCTGGCGAGGCAGCTGGGAGGGCGGCGGGGGAGGGTTCATGATGAATCAAGCCATCCACACGGTGGACCTGCTCCAATGGTTGCTGGGAGACGTCGTTTCCGTCAGCGGCCGCGCCTCCACGCGGTTGCTCGGCGGGATCATCGAGGTAGAAGACACGGCCGAGTTTGTCGCGGAGCATGCTAATGGTGCCAGAAGTGCCTTTTACGGCACCCTGGCCAACGCTTTCGATGCCCCGGTCACCTTGGACATAGTCACTGAACGGGCAACGCTAAGCTTGCGCGGTGATCTCACGGTTACATATACCGATGGCCGGGTGGACACAGTGCCTGAGCGCGTCCTCGAATCCGGGGGTCGGGCATATTGGGGCGCGTCCCATGAACTACTCATTGCTGATTTCTATGCCCATCTGGGCGAGTCCGAACCGTTCTGGATTGGCCCGAAAGAGGCTGAAAAGTCATTGAGGATCGTCAAGGATATCTACCGGCAGAGTTACCCAGATATGATCGCGATCGTGGCTTAAGCAACTTTTATCAGTGCTTGATTACAGACCAACGCTGAGTGAGCCGCAGCCGACTCAAGTGCCCCGCTTTGTCCATGGCGGGGAAACGATGTGCATCGCATGGACCGGCTGGCCACTAATCAACAGCCTGCCAGCCCGGAGAAGAGTCCAGATGGCTGACATGTCAGTTCGCCGCAACTGGTGCCAATAGCATTTTAGGCATGACCAGACAGACGAAAGATCAGCAAGTGAAGCAGGTAGTTGAGGGGCTGGCTTTGGGCGTGTTGGCCCGCGGCGTAGTGCGCTTGCCAGGCGGGAAGGTTGACCTGGAATTAGCATTCAACCGTGCGTGGCGTTCATGGTCACGTTCCGGCAGCTTCCCGACCATCCGTGGAATCAGTGCCGGTAATCAGATCTGGCTGGGCATGGGCAAGTCCGAACGGCGGACAGGTGTCCGCGCAGGATGGGCGAACCATAGCGAGCCGTATCTTTTGGAGGGCTTCGATCAATGGGGCGCAGAGGAGTGCCTCGACCTTTTTGCCGACGATCTGGCTTCGGCGCAGGACTGGGTCACCTTGGGAGACTTGTTTGTTGAGGCACTGAAACCTGAACACACGCGCGTCGGAGAATGATGCATCGGCTGAGATACGCCGGATTCACTTTACATAACCTACATTATCGGCGTTTAACCCACGGGAGTAGAAGTAGCTGCGAATACTCCCGCGCATAGACGAACCGGACGTCTTCGCAGGTCAGAAGCGCTTTGCATGCTTGGGAGTCTTCGCCCTGGACATTTGGATTTGCCGCGTTGAGCCTTGATGCCATAGGTTTCCTGCATCTAATGCATGTTTCCATGGTTTAGGGGTTGCAGTGAGTGGTGCCGTTCCGGGTTTCGTCCCGCGAATGCTGGTGGATCCGGATGTCGGGCTTTTCAGGGCCGATGAGCGAGCTTTCACTGCGATGCTGGACGGCTGGCGGGCGCAGATGCTTGCTCGTGGGCTCACAACAGACACCATCAAGAAGCGCTGCCAGCTGCTGGAGCGGTTCCAAAGGTTCACGGGTGAGTTCCCGTGGCAGTGGCGTCCGGCGGACGTTGAGGATTTCCTGGCTGACCTTCGGTCCGGTGAGAAGCCGATCAGCCTGAAGACGCTGCGCTCGTACAGCAACGCCGTGGCGATGTTCTGCTCCTACCTGACGCATCCTGGCTATGGCTGGGGCGAATTCTGCGAAAGCACTTTCGGCGATATTCCGAGCCAGATCTGCTTCGAATGGAACACGCCACGGCACACGACCGATGACGCCGTTCCGGCGCAGAAGCGATCGTTCACCAAGGCGGAACTGCAGCGGCTGTTCGATCACATCGACGATCTCATTGACCGTGAGTACGCGGCCGGCACCAAGCGCTGGCTGCCCCTGTTCCGCGATTCCGTGGCTTTCAAGGTTTGCTATGCCTACGGGCTTCGCCGGCGGGAAATGACCATGCTGGATCTGGAAGACTTCGGTCCAAATCCCCACGTCTCCGACTATGGGCGCTTCGGTGCCCTCCAGGTCCGTTTCGCCAAAGGTACTGCAGGCTCCGGTCCCAGACGGCGCACTGTCCTCACGGTTCCGGAGTTCGACTGGGTGGTGGACCAGCTGAAGACCTGGACGTCCGGCGGGATGCGGCAGCGGTTCGCGACGGCTGATCGGTCATCGGCTCTTTGGCCAAGCGAGCGGGGCGCCCGGATGTCGCTTGGTTCTTTCGGGGATGCCTTCGCAGCTGCACGGGACGCCGTTGGACTGCCCAAGGAACTGGGGCTGCACTGCCTTCGGCATTCCTATGTAACCCACCTGATCGAAGCAGGCTACGACCCGGCGTTCGTGCAGACCCAGGTCGGCCACTCGTACGCCTCGACCACCGGCCTCTACACATCGGTATCGTCGGACTTCAAGCAGAAAACCGTGCAGCAGATGATCGCACGCCGCATCACGAACTTGGAGGACCCAGATGCCTGAACAGCGCCGGATCGGCTACCGCTGGAACTTGCGTTCCCTCATGGCCAAACGCAACCTCTGGAAGACCACAGAACTGATGCCTCTTCTGAAGTCCCGCGGCATCCACCTCTCCGAAAGCCAGGTCTACCGGCTGGTCACGGCGACACCGGAACGTATCCCGGCCAGGACGTTCGCGGCGCTCTGCGACATCCTGGACTGCACACCAAACGACCTGTTTGAGCCATTCGTTGAGATGCGCGCCGCGGCAACAGCTAACGCCCCGCAGCGCAGCGAAGACCTCGGAATCCAACCAGGTAACCCGATAGCCAAGCGCATCCGCCTCATCACGCCCGAGGACGGTGAGTAGGCCGCGCAAAGCAGAGGACCCGATCCGCTGGCCGGTCCCCTGCGCCCGCTGCGGCCAGCACCACCAAACCGTCGCACGATGGCCCGACGGCGGAGTCTGCGGCTACTGCTACCAGCAGGCCAAACGCACCCGGGGCACCTGCGCCTGCGGCCACGAAGGCGTCCTGCCCGGAATGGTCGATGACCAACCTGCCTGCCGTCGGTGCTCGGGCGTCCGGCTCAACATCGACTGCGTGAGCTGCGGAGCCGAGGACGAACTGCACAGCCGCGGCCGCTGCTGGACGTGCGTTCTGGGCAACGTCGTAGACGACTTGCTT
Source organism: Pseudarthrobacter sp. R1 (assembly GCF_024494415.1). Classification (NCBI taxonomy): domain Bacteria; kingdom Bacillati; phylum Actinomycetota; class Actinomycetes; order Micrococcales; family Micrococcaceae; genus Pseudarthrobacter; species Pseudarthrobacter sp. R1. The sequence continues at coordinate 94,914 of NZ_JAMKFI010000008.1, forward strand.
ACCGATCCGGCTACGGGATCCATGGCCAACGAGCTCGTCCCGCTGGCAGCCGCGCTGAAGTCAATGAAGCGGGCCAACAGCGGCATGACCTGGATCCGCCAAAAGCACGTCACGGCATTCCTTCGGAACCTGGCAGTCGCACCCACAATCACTCATGAAACCTTCGACCAACTGCCGGACTCACGCACCCGCGAATACGTCCGTGGCCTGCTCACGGAATATGGCGTGCTCCCCCGACGCGACGAACTTCGAAGGCGCTACGAGAACTGGGCTGCGGAAGCCATTGAACGGACAACCGACCCCCAAAACCGTGAGCTCATCCGCCGCTACGTTCGCTGGCACCATCAACGCCGGATGAACCAGATGGACGAGGTCACGCGCGGAACCTTCCTCCGCGCCAAGCAGCAAGTGACGGTCGCAATTGAACTTCTCAACTGGCTGACCGACCACGGAATCAGCCTGCGGGACCTAACGCAGGCACATCTAGACGTATGGCAGGCCGGAGGACCCACCACCCGGCGCATCGCCGAGCGCTTCCTGAAATGGGCCATCAAGACCAAAGCCGCTCCGGCAGGGCTGGCCATCGTCCCGCACCGCCGCGGCACCAGCCCCAAGCTCGCCAAGTCAGGGCAGGATGAAGCACTCAACCGCGTGGTTCACACCCACGGACTTGACGCACGAGACCGCGCCGCCGCCATCCTCATCCTCGTCTTCGGACAACAGGCTGAAAACATAGCGCGGCTTACCTGGGACGACGTGACGGTCACCGACGAACTCGTCACAGTCCAGCTCGGGACAATCGACATCGCCCTACCGGATCCCTTGGACAAACCTTGGCGGGAACTCGCTGCGAACCCCGGTCATAACTTAACCGCCTCGCACCCCAACACCAATTGGGTATTCCGCGGAACCTCACCAGGCCGGCACATCCACCCCGGACATCTCACAACCCGTCTCGGCAGGATATTCAGCACCCGGGCCGCACGGCTGGGAACCCTCCATGAGCTCACCAAGCTCGCCCCAGTGGCCATCATCGCCGAAACCCTCGGCTACTCCCCTACAACCATCGAACGCCACGCCACCGACTCAGCCGCCGCCTACGCCCAGTACGTAGCAGCAGTTAGCGATTCAGTCCTGCACGCAGAGCGGGGCAACTAGGACTATCTGGACGCGGTTGCGTTCGAGGAGCAACTCCCTCGACGTTATCGGGGCCTAAAGCCGCCTGCCCCGACGATCCCAGTTCTGGCGACGGGCCTCTTCCTCGTCCCAGAAATGTCCCTCGTGGTGGCGCACGTAGAACAGATAGCCAGCGAAGGCTGCGCAGATTATCAGCATTGCCAGCATGAGGTAACGAAAGGCGTCCCAGGCTTCATTCCACCGGAATGCAATTTGCACGATTGCGTTTAGGGCCATGAAGGACACCATGACCAGCTGCCAGCGAAATCCGCCCCGCGTCATACGCGGCTCAAGGCGCTTGCGACCCTCAGACATATCCGGAGCCTACAACCGGAGGAGCTTTCTGTCATGAACTCACACCGGCACCACGAAGCAGGATGAGTCCGTCCCGCGGCGCGAGAATGACGGAGGGCAACTCCCGTCCCATGAATACCCGTGCATGCCAGTTGGAAATGGGCGGGGGAGTGCTTGGAAAGGGGATGTTTCCGGCCGATACGTCGTGGCGTTTTTCCTGGGCTCCTTGAGTCAGATCGGTGGAGGGCTATGGCTTTCGGGGTGCTACAGGTTAGAACCTAAAAAGGTAACAATCCGATCGGCATTGATGGTGGCCCGGGCTGGCATCATTCACCAATGCCCCGTACACCGACGGCATCCCCGAGCCAAGTGGACTCGTCCCCACGCACAGGTGGGTAACCTCTCGACCGACGCCAGGCAACATCGTTTTCTTCATAATGGCCTCCCAATATATCGTTCACAAACATAGTCACGGGGATTGAACAGTTTCTCCATGTAGACCAGACACTCTTGGATTTGACGGCTACGTCGGGCCCTTCTGGCGCATGCGCTGCATGCTCAGGGAATACCACGTCCTTGGCCCCGCAAAGGCCCGAGTTGCAGGGTTGCGGCGATGTCTGCGCGGCGCTGACGCTGGTTAAACATTGTTCCCTACGCCTTGCGGATCGGAATGGGCAGGCTGGAGGACCTGGCGCCGTATCTCCTCTACCGTCTCCATGGTGGTGATGATCTCGGTATGGGTATGCATCGGAGACTCGCGCAGGTTCTGGCCAACGTATGTGGCGAAAGCGGTCGCCTGGTGGGCCATCCCGTCGTACAGGTCGGCAACTTCGTCGCGCCACTCTGCTGTTTCCGCCACGCCGAACTGACCGAGGGTCATTCGGATGGCGCTGGGGCCGAAGAACGGTGCGAGAACCTCGAGCCTCCCGGACGAACCGTACAACGCGGCCTCCGGGGAAACATCAGCCTGGAGCGATGCCGAGAGGAGCGCCTGCGCACCCCCCGCTGCCTCCAGTCGGATGGCTGCGCTGGCATCGACCCCGCTTGAGGAGACGGTTCCTCCCGCGGAGATGGTGATGGGGTCACCTATGATCGACGAGCTGAAGGACACGGGGTAGACGCCGACATCGAGCATTGCGCCCCCTCCTAGCGCCGGATCCCACAGGCGGTGACCGGGGATCTCGGGCATGTAGAACCCGAAGCTTGAGCGCACCAGCGAGATCTCGCCGAGCACTCCGCTGTCGAGAACCTGGCGGATCACGTCGGACTGCGGCAGATAGCGAGTCCACATCGCCTCGGTCGCGAGCACATCGGCTCGCCGCGCGGCCGCGAGTATTTCTCGTGCCTCGGATGCCGACAACGCGATGGGCTTCTCGATCAGGACGTGCTTGCCCGCAGCGATGGCGGAGAGCGCGACCTCCCGATGCGAGCTGTGCGGCGTTGCGATGTAAACGACGTCGATCTTTGGGTCTAAAACGAGAGCGTCCACACTCTCGTAGACACACGGGATGCCGTACTGGGACGCGAACTTCGCAGTTTTGTTGCGGTCTCGCGCTACGACGGCGATCGCACGCTGAGACGTGTGCGCGTGCAGAGCACCGACGAACTTGCCGGCGATCCCGGTGCCGACCACACCCCATCCAAGGCGAGGAGCGGAGTGCGGGTCGAGCATTCGGGGAGCGGGGATGTTTGCAGGCATGTGAGTCCTCTGCAGAGTCGCTCCTGCGCGACCGAGACGTCGCCCCGAGTCAAAGTTGGCAGTTCGCGTGTCGGCGTTCGTCGGCGATGCGGATGGAAGCGGTCGTACGGCCAGCCGCACGAGGAAACCTGTCGGCTAGGGCGAGGGTCGGCTAGTAACTTGGACACAATCCGCGCACCGGCCGGTAGGCCCTGCCCTATGAGCTGCCGATGTCTTATTGCGCATTCCCGAAGGGCCTGGGCGCCGCTCCACGAACAAGGAGCACGGGGGTGCGAAGTGCTGCGCGGCTAGAGAAGGAGCCGCGAGCATAACTTGACCATACGGGGACTGCTGAGTTCGAACGTCGCGCCGCCGGCCATGTGTCGAGGAACTCCTGTCCGTCTCAGCGATTGCGACCGGGCTTCGCCTGTGCACTCACGCGGCCTTGAGGGTTCGGATCCCCTCGACGATCAAGGCGTGATCCTCTGCCGAGCTAGCCCCCGAGACGGTCACCACGGCAACGACGCCGGCACCGGTGACTTTGATCGGCACGGCACCGCCGGCGAGCACATAGCGAGCCGGATCCAGCCAGCCCGTAGATCCCTCTGGCAAGCCGAAAGAAGCCATGCGTTCAGTGACGAGTGCAGACGATTCCTCGAACCGGAAAGCTAGGGCGCTCTTACGGTCGATCCAGTCCTCAAGATCGGCGGTCAAGCCGGGAAAAGAGGCACGGAACAGCACCGCACCTGACGCGCGGCGGATGTCGATCGCGACGCGGAGGCCGGCCTGCAGGGCGCCCTCCCGAATCGAGGTCCCAAGTTCCCAAGCGTCGCTATGGTCGAACTTGGCGAGTTCGAGCTCCGAGGCCTGGCTCTCAAGTTCAGCGATGTCGGTCATTATCCCTCCTCGAAAGGCAGCAGACCGTTGCCTTTTAGTATTTCACCAGCTTACCAGTGGCTATGGTTTACGCAATCCCTGGGTGGAAATCATGGAGAATCTTGTCTTCGCTCCACCGAATAGCGCCCAGGATTCCATTCGCCGCTTGCACCCTAGTCATAATAGTGCAAAAATACACTATATGTGTTTGGGTGCAGATCGACCACCAAGTCTTAGAGAGCGCAAGCGTGCGGCGACGCGAAGCAACATCACCGCAGTTGCCCGCGCTTTGACTGCTGAGCGGGGCCTTAACGGCTATACCGTGGAGGAAGTGTGCGAGGCGGCTGGCATCTCGCGTCGGACCTTTTTCAACTACTTCCCCACAAAGGAAGACGCGATCATCGGCCACGTTGAAGATGAGGTTTCTAACGTCCACGTCGAGGAATTCGTAGCCCGCGGTGCGGGCTTCTCGGCCGGTGAGATTTCCCCGACCCTTTTCCGCGACCTGGTCCAGCTTTCGCTGCGCCTGGCCGAGGAAGTAACCGCATCGGAAGAAGACACCCGTCAACTCATAGACGTGCTCAAGAAGGAACCTCAGCTCATACTCAAAATCATCGGCGTCACTGAGCAGCGCGAGACGCAGTTCGCCCACGACGTTGCTCGCCGTGAAGGGGTGACTCCTGATCACCCCGTGGTCCAGATGGCCGTGGTGCTGCTCAGCGCCATTACCCGCAAGAGCAGCATTACCTACTTCTCGGACGGCAACACGCGAAGCTACCCGGACCTCCTCTTGGAGAATATTTCCGCCGCCAGCCTGCTCTTCTCCCAGCCATTCGAAATTTTGGAAACTCCAGCCGTAGAAGGACACCCATGAGTACAACCAGCAAGCCACCGGCCGGCCCGCTCCTGCTGACGCAGAAACGCATCTGGATCATCTTTTCGGCGCTGATCGCCGGGATGCTGCTGTCCAGCCTGGACCAGACCATCGTTTCCACGGCCATGCCCACTATCGTGGGCAAACTGGGCGGCGTGGAACACCAGGCCTGGATCACCACCGCCTACCTTCTGGCCACCACCATCGTGATGCCCATCTATGGCAAGTTCGGCGACGTCCTTGGCCGGCGGAACCTGTTCCTGATAGCTATCGCGCTGTTTACGCTGGCCTCGGTGGGCTGCGCCCTTGCCGCCGATTTCTGGGGCTTCGTGATCTTCCGGGCCATCCAGGGCCTGGGCGGCGGCGGCCTGATGATCCTCTCGCAGGCGATCATTGCCGACATCGTGCCGGCCAAGGACCGCGGCAAGTACATGGGGCCGCTGGGCGCCATCTTCGGCCTTTCCGCCGTGGCAACGCTGCCCTCGGGGTGGATGCCAAAGGCGCCGTGGTGCCAACCTTGATGGAGTTGGCCAGGCAGGCCGGCTACGGCACCGGCAGTGTCTCGACTTCTGAAGTTACCGACGCATCCCCGGCCGGGCAAATTAGCCACGTCCTGTCCCGCGACTGCCAGGGACCCGACTACTCCGCCGAGGCCTGCCAGGATACAGAGATCACCGGCAAACCGTTGCCTACCAGTGACGTGCGGGTGACGCCGATCGCAGACCAGATCGCCCGCAATGGCACCGCGGACATCATTTTGGGCGGGGGCTTGCGCCGTTTTGACGCCTCGGATGAAGCCGAGCTGAAGGAGCAGGGCTATTCGATATTGGGGTCGGTATCCAACCAGGTCCCCGCCACCCGCGCCGACCTGAACGGAGCCGCGGGGGAGAAGGTCTTTGGCTTGTTCAACAAAGGGAACCTGACTGTTGAGAAAGCTAAGCAGGACAACCCCGAAGATCCCGGGGCGAAGGAGCCCTCCCTGTCGGAGATGACAAAGAAAGCCATCGAGCTTCTGGACCAGAAAACCAGCGGCAAGGGTTTTTACCTGCAGGTTGAAGGCGCCTTGATCGACAAACGCTCTCACGACAACGACGCGGCCCAGACACTGGGGGAAGTCAAGGCATTCGACGACGCCGTCGCCGCAGCCCTGGACTTCGCCAAGGAGGACGGCAATACCCTGGTTATAGTTACCGCAGACCATGAAACCAGGGGTTTCAACATCATCGAAAAGGGCACCTTCACCAATGCCGAAACAGCCGGCCCTCCCGCCAACGCCGACTCGGGCGACACCGCCAGTAACTCCACACCGACCCTGGCCGACGGAAACTCCAGTGACCCGGACCGCTCAGCCGGTGCCGGCAACGGTGCAGGAGCAACGGACCCGAAAAACTTTGGTCCCGCCACCTTCCGGACTCCGAGCGATCCGGCCGGGGTTGAGGACGGTTCCAAGGAAGCTAGCCTCTGGCTGACCTACGCCTCTGGCAACCACTCCAGTGCCGACGTGCCCGTTTACGCCTACGGCCCAGGTTCGGAACAGCTGCAGGGCAGCGTGGACAACACCGACCTGTTCGACATCGTAGGTAACGCCCTGCGCGTCCTGCGCTGACCCTTGCCGCAAATCAGAACTGCAAAACTGCCACGCCGCGGTGCATGCGGGGCGTGCACGGGTAGCCAACGGCCTGTCCCCATTCGTGTAGGTAACATCCTGTCCGCTTCGGCACCCTAGATCCAGAGGCTGCCGTCCCCTCCCTTGATGGCGCCAGCGCCAATACCTGGGCCTGGACTCTGCGCCTTTTCGTCCAGGTGGTTCCTGATCAGCGGAATGGACACGCTATCGTCCGGTTCAATGCAGAGTGTTAGGAAAGTCAATAAAGCGCCAACGGAAAAGTTAGCCGGCATGCAGGTGTTTTGGCCGGCGGTCAGTGGCAATGGGTGCGGTAGCGGGCCGGGCGCGGGTGGCCTCCTTGTGGTGTCTTTGTGGCATCCCGGCAGAGCTTTGACAACCGCAGGTAAGAATAGGACCATGCTGGTTCCTTCCCGCCGCCGTCTGCGGATCGAAGTCTTGATAGTACTGGGACTGTCGTTAGGACAGTCCGCCATCTACTCTGTGGTGCAGCTTTTGGACAAGATAACCAGCGCGCCGCTGGCCCAGGGCACCTCCACTCTCAACACCTCCCAAAGCACCCGCGAATATTTTGATTTGACGTATCAGCTGCTGGAGATCTTCTTCGCGCTGGTACCTGTCGTTCTGGTGTTCTACTTCCTGACAGAGCAGCACAGAACAAACACCGGCAACGGCAGTGTTTCGGCCTTCACAAAAATCGGTTTTAATCTTTCCCGCCCCGGAATGGACATGCTGCAGGGTTTCGGGCTTGCCGTCCTGATAGGCATCCCCTCGCTGGGCCTCTATGCGGCCGGGCGTGCCCTGGGCATCACGACATCGATCATACCCAGCGCCCTGGATCCTTACTGGTGGACTGTTCCCGTTCTGGTTCTGTCTGCGGTGCGGCACGCGATCGTCGAGGAAGTCATCGTGGTGGGCTATCTGCTGGACCGCTTTGGAAAGTTCGGCTGGTCAGTGCCCCTGGCCATTCTTGCCAGTTCCACGCTGAGGGGCAGCTACCACCTGTACCAGGGCTTCGGGCCATTTATTGGCAATGCGGTGATGGGGGTGGTCTTTGCACTGATCTACGCCAAGAGCCGCCGTGTGATGCCGCTTGTCGTCGCCCACGCACTCATCAACATTGTGGCGTTCGTCGGTTTCAGCCTGTTTGGAAGGGCGGTCGGGCTCGGCTGATGGCCTCAGCCCTCGGTACTGGGCCTCAGTGGAAAGCTTCCACACTGATGCCAGTCCCTTATCACCGGTGGTGAGCGCGCTGCCAGTCTTATTGACCGCTGTAGGTGTGCTGATCGGCTCAGGTAAGGATCGGGGAATCATGGACCCCTTCAATTGAGGCTTCTCCTGTGCCGTTCAGCCCCGCAAAGTGGCCCTGATCACCTGCAGTTGCAGTTGCAGTGGCTATGGTCGAGGAACGAGCTGGTATGCGTAAAGCAGAGGCGCGTCCACGCTTGATGCGGTGAATTCCACGGGGCCTGATTGCGGTATAAGGACTTTGATGCTCTCGCGAGCGCCGTTGCAGGCAGCACCAAAGTCGATCAGCTCACGTTCTTCCATGCGTGCCGTCAGGAAGGCTTTGCCGCCGCCGTCACACGCCAGCACAAGGGTGTAGTCGCCTTCGGGCACAGTGACGATGTTGCTGACGGGCTCAGCATTCAGGATTTTGCCCGCGCCCTCGGCCACTGCTGCGCCAGCGGTCGGGAGCGCGGTGGCCTCCCACGATGGGACATCAGCGTTCTCGACCGAAAGCTGCTGCGTGCAGCCCGAGAGTGCGACCGCCACTGCAGCGGCAGCGACACCCTGAAGGGCGCGCGTAACGGACAAGAATTGGAAGGGCATGCCTCCAACCTATCCGGAAGTCCGGCGGGGCGGTGGCACCTTCAGCGCCAAACCGGCCCAGGATACCTCCTGATAGCTTAAGAGCTGTTCCCGTGAGATGCCGCCACTGCGACCGCGCCGATTAGTCCGGTTAGGGCGAACAGAATTCCTACGATTCGGTCTGTGCCGTGGACGCCCGCCGCGATAAAAGTCACCCCCAGCAAACTCAGAAGTGCCATTGCCGTCAGACTGAAACGCCGCATTGATAACTTCCGGACGCAGGACAGGGATGTGTGGGGGAGCAGGCGACTAATACTGCACGAAGCAGCACCAGCCCTGGGCCGCTCGGCTGGCGAAGCTCCGGTCAAATAGCGGTTGACCGGAGCTTCGGTCCATTATGCCTACCTGAACCTTGGGGTTTGCTGGAAAGGCAGCACCATGGCCTGGATTATCCACAAGATAACCGCCGGACTCCCCAGGCCTGGCGGATTACGCAGCTGTGCTCGGGACGGTCCGGCCCTGTATCCAATCCTGCAATGTTGGGAAGGTACCCCGGTGCCTGTGATCAAGGGCCGATTCAGCTGGACGGCCACAAACAGCCAAATAGTTTGAGCTGACGCGCCAGCTACTGGACATTTTCCCTTTCGTGCCGGTTCTGTTGTTGCGCTGCACCGTCAGGGCCAGACGAAGTTGGAGGCCGGGGCTATGACCGTGCATCTCATTTTCCCCTGCCTGGCCTTGGCACAGGGTGTCGATTGCCCTGATCCTTGCTTTGGTCTTGATGGCCCATTTCAAAAAGTGTTCAGCGATCCGCCTGGTGGTGGGTCCTTCTGCCTGCCAGCGGTCGAGATGAGCCTGTGCCAGCCCGGCGAGGCTGGTGGGTGGCCGGTGAGCCAGTTGAGCAGATCGAGGGCGACGGTCACTTGCTGCTTGGCTCGCAGGAAGGTGCCGCGGGTGACTTCGTCCATCAGGTTCGTCCGTCGTAGGTGGTGCCAGCGGATGTAGCGGCGGATGATGTCGCGGTTCTCTGGGCCTATGGTCCGGTCAAGGGCTTATACTGACCAGTTCTCGTAGCGAATGCGGAGTTCTCGGTGACACCGTCATCATCAAACCGAACATGCGCATCCCCTCGGACGGTTTCGTCACCCTGGGCCGCAGCAGTGTCGATCAGTCGGCCGTGACCGGGGAGAGCATCCCGGTGGACAAGGCCCCGCTCGGGGCCCGGACCCCGCGCGGGGATCAGCCGGTCCCTGCGGAAAGCCGGATCTATGCCGGCACGGTCAACGGACCCGGCGTGCTGGAGAGCGAGGTCATGAAGCTGTCCAGGGATTCCACGCTCGCACGGGTCGTGCGGATGGTCAGCGAAACCCAGGCCCAGACCTCGCCCACCCAGCGCTTCACCGACCGGTTCCAGCGGGTGTTCGTCCCGGCCGTGCTGATCCTTGTCGTGGTGCTGCTGATCGCCGGGCTGGTCATTGACGAGCCGTTCTCCGCGACCCTGTACCGGGCCCTGGCCGTGCTGGTCGCGGCCAGCCCCTGCGCACTGGCGATCTCGACACCCAGCGCGGTCCTGTCCGGTCTGGCGCGCGCCGCACGCGGCGGGCTGTTGATCAAAGGCGGCGGCCCGCTGGAAAACCTCGGCACTTTGCGTGCGATCGCCTTTGACAAGACCGGCACCCTCACGGAGGGCAAACCGGAAATGACCGATGTCGAACGGGCCGCCGGGGTCACGGAAACCGAACTGCTCAGCGTCGCCCTCGCGGTCGAGTCCAAGAGCGATCACCCGCTGGCCGCCGCCATCGTCACCGCCGCCCGCGACCGGCTCGACGGGACACCCCTGCTCAAAGTTGGCGCGGTCACCAGCATCACCGGCCGCGGGGTCAGCGCCCTGATCGACGGCGAAGAGATCCACATCGGCAAGCAGGGGCTCTTCAGCGAAATCGACGGCGCCTCCTTGACCAGGGAAATCACCGAAACGGCAGCCCGGCTCGAAGCCTCCGGGAGGACCACCATGGTCGTACGCCGCGGAATCCGGTACCTGGGCGTCCTTGGCCTCATGGACACCCCCCGCGACTCGGCAGCGACGGTCGTCACGAGGCTGCGTCGGGCCGGCATCCGCCACATGATCGCTCTCCGGTGACAACCAGACCGTCGCGGACGCCGTCGCCGGGAAGCTCGGACTCGACGAGGCCCGGGGGGACCTGTTGCCCGAAGACAAGGTCAGGGCCGTGATCGACGTGCGCACCAGGGAACACAAGGTCGCGATGGTCGGCGACGGCGTCAACGACGCACCCGCCATGGCCAACGCCACCGTCGGGATCGCCATGGGCGCCGCGGGCTCGGACGTGGCCATGGAGACCGCCGACATCGCGCTCCGGGAGATGATTTGGAACGGCTCCCCTTCGCCGTGAACCTCAGCCGGCAACCCAGCCGTATCATCCGGCAGAACCTCTGGGCAAGCCTAGCTGACGAAGCGTTTGAGCTGGCCTCGAAGCCGCGTCACCACTGTCCATTCAGGAAAGTAAAGAAGTACACCTCGTCAACCCGCTCAAAACGCTTGTCAGTCGGGGCATGCCCGCGGCAGACACCGAGGTGAGTACCAGAACAGCGCAGCCTGGCGACGACGGTGTCGCCATCAGCGACCACGTGGACGACGTCCATCGTGACAGCGGGAAAAGACTCCAGAAATGGCCGGCTCCAGTGACGGGCTTTGACAGCGGCCTCTGCGGTGTAAAGCTCGTCAAACGCTGCCAGGTCCCCACGACTGATGGCGTCAACCAGCATGGAAACAAGGCGCCTGTTGTGCTCGGCCGTCTCGCTCATGCGTCAACAATAGGACCGCAGTTGATGCTGCTACAGTCCCACACCGCCCACAGTTTCAGCTAAAGACGTGCTGAGTGGACCTTCGAGTGCACTTGAAGGTCTACGCTAGGCAGCGTGCGAATTTCAGAGCTGGCGGCAGCATCGAGGGTCCCTGCTACGACGCTGCGCTATTACGAATCGGTAGGGCTGCTCACTGCGAAGCGGGGCCCTAACGGGTACCGGGACTACGACATTGATGCGCTGAGCCAGCTGTCGTTCATTGAGGCAGCCAAACAGCTGGATATGTCGCTACCTGAAATTGTGGATCTTCTGACCGTTATCGAGGGTGAAAGTTGCACCCAGGTGCGTGAAGTTCTTCACCCCCGGCTACAGCAGCGGCTCCTTGAAGTCGATAAACGCCTGGCGAGTCTGCGCCTGCTGCGTGACCGGCTCGACGCGGCAGTGACCAGAGTTGGCGCCTGTCCGGACAGCGGCCGATCCTGCCGCTCCGAATGCGCACTCCTCGGCACCCAGCGGGAAACATGCGCCACGCAGACAACCGACCCAAAGACGACAACCATCGAAGGAGCACGGTGATCATGAACCGCATTATCGGCTGGTGGGACGATCACCAGGTTCTGCTCTACATGGCCGCGATCCTGGCCGGGGCGGCGGTCGGTCTGGCTGGGCCGCAGCTCGCGCCGGCCCTGGAACATTCCATAAAACCGGTGCTGATTCTGCTGCTGTTCGCCACGTTCCTCGCTGTCCCACTGATCGAGGTGGGCAAAGCATTCCGCGACATCCGCTTCCTGGGTACGGTGCTTATCGGGAACTTCATCATCGTCCCTGCCGTCGTGTTCGGTCTTTCCCGCTTTGTCGCGGACGACCGCGGGTTGATGCTCGGCGTCCTGCTGGTGCTGCTGACCCCATGCATCGACTACGTCATCGTCTTCAGCGGAATCGCAGGCGGCGCCAGCGCCCGTCTGCTAGCCGCAACTCCGCTGTTAATGCTGGTGCAGATCCTCCTGCTCCCGGTCTATCTGCTCCTGTTCGCCGGTGGCGATATTCTCAACGTCATCGACGTCGCCCCGTTCATCGAAGCCTTCCTCCTGCTGATCGTGCTGCCCCTGGCCGCCGCCGCCACAGTGCAGGCCATCGCCCGCCGCCACCGTGCAGGTCAAGCCATAGAGCAGGTCATGGCTGGTGCGATGGTGCCTCTGATGATGGTCACTCTCGCGGTCGTTATCGGATCACAGATCGCGGCAGTGGGTTCCCAGGTCCTCAATCTCATCCGCGTCATTCCCCTTTACGTGGCCTTCGTCGTCATCGCCGTCATCCTAGGAAAAGTTGCAGGACGCGCCGCCCGCCTCGACGTCCCGGGCACCCGCGCCGCCATCTTTTCCACGACTACCCGCAACTCCCTCGTAGTCCTCCCACTGGCCCTGGCCCTGCCGCCGGCGCTGAGCATCGCCCCGTTGGCTGTTGTCACCCAGACACTCGTCGAACTGGTTGCCATGGTCGTCCTGGTACGCATCGTTCCTGTCATCGTGCCGGAGCGCGAGTCACACGATCTGACCAGCGCACAGTCGTAAAAGGGGCCCTGAGCAGCTGAGAACACGGTCCCATCAGGCAATTGGCAGTTGTGCAGTTACTGGGTTGGGCGGTCCAGGCTGAGTTGCCGGCCATGAAAGTCGAAGTGTTGTGTTGGGTACGCGTAGACATCGTTGAGCGTCATGCTGGGCGCGAAGAATGGATCCCACCTGTCCGGGAACGGCATGGACCTGGACAGCGACGCCGGACTCTCGCGCTCCAGGCTCCGGGTGATGGCGTTGATGGTTCTCTCGAGTTTCCGGGCCATCCGTCTCCGGTTGAAGTACACCGCCGCGCTCTTGGAGCCCCAGTAATTGATGACGTCAAAGGGGCGCGTTCCGGCGTTCAGGAGTGCGGCGAAGGCCTTCCCAACGGGTGCGGGAAGCCGGCTGATGAGGTGGACCAGCGGAAGCAGCGCGCGGACCACCATGTAGCCGAAAACCATGTGGAAGAGCAGCTCTTCGTTAGTCCACTTGGTGCCGTTGCTCTTAAGGTGAAACTGCTCGGCGGTGGCGGCCGTCAGCCACCTATCAAGGCCGTCCTGCGCCCGTCCGTATCCGGCCAGGATCTCGCCTTTTGTCGGTTCCATCCTCTCCCGGTTCATGCTGGGTGTCAGATGCTGGGTGAGCGGTGTTCGATCAGGAGGGTGTCCCGCCACTGCCCGGTCAGCGGGCCATGGGTCATCCTGGCGATACGCTGCCGGCGGCCGACGATGGTGAAGCCGTTGTCCACGTGGAGTTTGAGGCTGGCTTCGTTCTCGGGGAAGATGCTGGCCTGGATGGTCCAGATGCCGGCGTTCCCGGTCGATTCGATGAGTGCCTGGAGGAGGGCTTTGCCAATGCCCAGTCCCCGGGCAGAGGACGCAACATATACGGAGTGTTCCACCACTCCGGCGTATACCGGGCGGGCTGATACGGGGGATACGGCCGCCCAGCCCACGACTGTGCCCTCGGCGGAGGCTGCGACGTGGCGGTGTCCGGGGAGCCTGGACTGATCGAAGTATTCCCAGTCCGGGGCGGTCGCTTCGAAGGTCGCGTTCCCGGTGTCGATGCCTTCCTGATAAATGCTCTGCACCTGTTGCCAGTCCGCCGGTGCCATGGCCCGCACGGTCAGGGTGGGGGTCACAGGTTGGCCAGGAGGTTTGCTGTACGGTCCAACGCGCCGGGGGCAAGGGAGAAGTAGGCCCAGGTGCCGCGCTTTTCGCGTTGCAGCAGGCCTGCTTCGACCAGGACTTTGAGGTGGTGGGACACTGTGGGCTGGCCCAGGTCCAGAGGCTCCGTGAGGTCGCACACGCAGGTTGATCCGGAAGGGGAGGCCTTGATGATGGAGAGCAGCCGGAGCCGGTTCGGGTCAGCCAGGGCCTTGAAAACCAGCGCCTGCCGCTTGGCTTCCTTGGCCCCCAGGGCAGCATCTCCTGCCGGCGGACAGCAGGTGGTGTCCGTGGTCGGCTCAAGAACGGGCAGCAAATTCATCTACCCATTATGCGCCTATATTGACATCCATCAATAAGTAGCAGGGGTGCCTGTTTGCCGGGGCTAGGACTTTGCCTTGTCTGCCTCGTGCGGGAGCGCCACGTCATCGGCGGCGCGGCCGGCGGAGGGGAAGAAGAGGAGTACCAGGCCCAGCCCTGCCGCGGCGCCGACGAGCTGCGCTAGGACGAACGCGGGCACGGAGGCCGGGGCGATCCCGGCGAAGGTGTCGGAAAAGATCCGGCCGACCGTCACGGCAGGGTTCGCGAAGGAAGTCGAGGACGTGAACCAGTAGGCTGCCCCGATGTAGGCGCCGACGGCCGGTGCGGCCAGGACGCCCCGCTTCGTGGCGGCCAGTGTGAAGATCAGCAGGATCAGACCGGCGGTGGCAACGACTTCGCCGAGCAGGTGCCCGCCGGTGGCGCGGTCCTTGCCGGAGATGGAAGTCCCGACCTCAAACATCGCATTTGCAATGACGCTGCCGCCGATGGCCCCGAGCGTCTGGGCGACAATATACGCCCCGAGCTCCGGCAGGGTCAGGCCCGTGCCGCTGCGCCGGCCCAGGAGCCAGTCCACGAGCGAAACGACGGGGTTGAAGTGTGCTCCGCTGACCGGACCGAACACCAGGATCAGGACCGTCAGGCCCAGCACCGTGGCAGTGCTGTTCTGCAGGAGCTGCAGACCGACGTCGTTGGGGGAAAGCTGCTGGGCCATGATCCCCGAGCCCACGACGATCATCACAAGCAGGCTGGTGCCCAGAAGTTCGGCGATGGAACGGCGCCACAACGGCGGCTGGTTTGTAGTCATGGCACCAAGCTTGACTCAAGATATTAACTCAGTCAAAATTGACTCAATGAATACTGAATCAGCAGATGTGTTCCAGTCGCGGGTCGTCAAGCATGCAGCCCTCGCCGATCCGGCGCGGCTGCGCATTGTCGACCTGCTGACGCTCGGGGATTTCTCGCCCACCGAACTGCAGGCTGAGCTGGGCATGCCCTCGAACCTACTGTCCCACCACCTGCGCGCCCTTGAGGGAGCGGGCCTGGCGACCCGGCACCGCTCCGAGGCGGACAAGCGCCGCAGCTACATCCGCCTGGCCGCCGGCGCCCTGGACGGACTCGCGCCCGGCATCGAACACGGCGCCACCCGCATCCTGTTTGTCTGCACGCGGAACAGTGCACGCTCCCAGCTGGCGGCCGCCCTCTGGCGCCAGGTCAGCGACATTCCCTCCACCTCCGCCGGGACCCACCCGGCTGAACGCATCGCCCAAGGTGCCATCGACGTTGCCCGCCGTCATGGCATGGACCTGCCGGAAGTTCCGCCTCGGAAACTGGATGGCGTGACCGGAGGCGATTTCGTCGTCACCGTCTGCGATAACGCCCATGAGGAACTCACCGACTTCCGTGCCGTCCACTGGTCGGTGCCGGACCCGTTGAGGACTAACACCGAGGAGGCCTTTGAGTACGCCTTCAACGACATTTCCCACCGCATCACCGACCTCGCGCCCCGGCTGCACGCCGCCTGATAACGCCGCCCCATCCCCGCGCGGACTCAGCCAGGCAAAAGGAATCCGCGGGAGCACCGCTTTATATTGACAATCATCAATCAATCGTCCGATACTCCATACATCGATCAACATCACTATTCAGATTGCGGATGTGTGGGCGTGACGGCTTCCACCAGAACCGATCCACCAACTGATCCAGGAGACACCCCGTGAGTACCGAAACCGCCAAGAAGCCCTCCGTCCTGTTCGTCTGCGTCCACAACGCCGGCCGCTCCCAGATGGCCGCCGCTTTCCTCACCACCCTCGGCAAGGGCCAGATCGAGGTCCGCTCCGCCGGGTCCCAGCCCGCCGACAAGATCAACCCCTCCGCTGTCGAGGCCATGGCAGAACTCGGGATCGACATGTCCGCCGAGGTCCCCAAAGTCCTCACCACCGAAGCCGTCAAAGAGTCCGACGTGGTGATCACCATGGGCTGCGGCGACGAATGCCCCTACTTCCCCGGCAAGCGCTACGAGGACTGGGTCCTGGAAGACCCGGCAGGCAAGGGCGTCGAGTCCGTCCGCCCCATCCGCGATGAGATCAAGACCCGCATCGAGGGCCTGATCGATTCCCTAATCCCGGCCGCCAAGTAACCCCCGGACCCCTGAGGAACACGCCCATGAGCAACGAACAACTGATCATCATTGGCTCCGGCCCCGCCGGGTACACCGCAGCCATCTACGCCGCCCGCGCCGGCCTGGCACCGCTGGTGCTGGCAGGCTCGGTCACCGCCGGCGGTGCATTGATGAACACCACCGAGGTGGAAAACTTCCCCGGCTTCCCGGGCGGGATCCAGGGCCCGGAACTGATGGACGGGCTGCAGGAGCAGGCCGAGAAGTTCGGCGCTAAGGTCGTCTTCGACGACGTCACGAAAGTTGATCTGAAGGGTCATCTGAAGACCGTGGTCACCGGAGGCGGGGAAACCCATCAGGCCCCGGCGGTCATCCTGGCCACCGGTTCGGCGTACAAGGAATTGGGTTTGCCGGAGGAGAAGAAGCTCAGCGGTCACGGGGTTTCCTGGTGCGCCACCTGTGACGGTTTCTTCTTCCGCGAACAGGACATCATCGTGGTCGGCGGCGGGGACTCGGCCATGGAGGAAGCGACCTTCTTGACCCGCTTCGCGAAGTCCGTGACCGTCGTCGTGCGCAAGGGCGAACTGCGCGCCTCGCGAATCATGGCCCAGCGCGCCAAGGACAACCCCAAGATCAGCTTCGCCTGGAACTCCGCCATCACCGCGATCCACGGCGACACCAAGGTCACCGGCGTGACCCTCACGGATACTGCCACCGGTGAGACCCGCGAGCAGGCCGCCACCGGGATCTTCGTGGCCATCGGCCACGTCCCCCGCACCGAGCTGGTGGCCGGGCAGGTGGATCTGGATGCCGAGGGCTACATCAAGGTCGACTCGCCCACCACGGTCACGAACCTTTCCGGGGTGTTCGCGTGCGGCGACGCCGTGGACCACCGCTACCGCCAGGCCATCACGGCCGCGGGAACCGGCTGCGCTGCGGCCCTGGACGCCGAACGCTACCTCGCCGCCCTGGACGACGCGGACAGCATCGCCACGGCGTTAGTCGAAGAACCCATCCACGCCTAAACCGTGAACAGGGGAGGGGGTGAGTCTTATGACCAACGGATGCTGCGGTGACTCCGGTTGCAGCGACGAGGACTGCTGCTAACCACCATCCCCCGGGGCACCTGCCGGCCCACCTGCCGGCAGGCGCTCCCCAACAACCGCACCACCACTACGGATGAAAGAGGACACCATGGATTCAGCCAAGAACCTTCCGGTCGCCGTGATCGGCGCCGGGCCCATTGGCCTGGCCGCCGCCGCCCACCTGCTGGAGCGGGGCCTGGAACCGCTGATCCTTGAAGCAGGTACGACGGCGGGCGAGGCCATCGAGCACTGGCGCCACATCCGTCTTTTCTCACCATGGCGGTTCAACACCGACGCCGCTGCCGTCCGCCTCCTGGAGGCCGCCGGCTGGGAAGCGCCCCGCCCCACGGCCCTGCCGTACGGCGGGGAGCTGATCGACAACTACCTCACACCCCTGGCCGCGCTACCTGAGATGTCCTCGCGTCTGCAGACCGGTTCCCGGGTCACCGCCGTCACCCGGCAGGGACTGGACAAGACCCACATCAAGGGCCGGGACACCGCGCCCTTCGTCGTGCGCGTCGAGCACGCGGACGGCGAAACCCGCGACCACACCGTGGCCGCAGTTATCGACGCCTCCGGCACCTGGTCCACCCGCAACCCGCTGGGCACCTCGGGCCTGCCCGCCATTGGCGAAGAAGCAGCACAGGACCGGATCTCCGCGCCGCTGCCCGACGTCACCGGCCGCGACCGTGCCGCCTTCGCCGGCCGCCGCGTCCTGGTGGTCGGTGCCGGACATTCCGCCGCCAACACCCTCATCAACCTCGCCGACCTCACCAAGGAGGAGCCGGACACCCGGATCCTGTGGGCCGTCCGGGGCGCAACAGCGGACAAAGTCTACGGCGGCGGCGACCTCGACGGGCTGCCTGCCCGCGGCCAGCTCGGCGCCCGGGTCCGGCGCCTTGTGGAAGCCGGAAAAATCGAACTGCACACCGGGTTCGGCATCAGCTCGTTCAAATCTTTGGAGTCCTCCGTCACCGTTAGTGCGGTTGATGGCCGCACCCTGGAGGCCGACGTCGTTATTCCCTGCACCGGCTTCCGGCCCGACCTGGACATCCTGCGCGAGCTGCGCCTCAACCTGGACCCCGCCGTCGAAGCGCCGATGGAGCTGGGCCCGCTGATCGACCCCGAATTCCACTCCTGCGGCACAGTCCCGCCGCACGGCGCCAAACTCCTGGCCCACCCGGACAAGGACTTTTACATTGTCGGGATGAAGTCCTACGGCCGTGCGCCGACGTTCCTGCTGGCCACCGGCTACGAGCAGGTCCGCTCCGTTGCCGCCGCCCTCGCCGGCGACCAGGAGTCCGCCGACACCGTGCACCTTGAGCTTCCCGAAACCGGGGTCTGCTCCACCGACGCCGGCACCAGCTGCGACGTCCCAACAGCCGCATCCGCAGCCGCAGAAAACGCACCTGCAGAATCCGGCTGCTGCGCGGCACCAGAACCGGTGCTGGTCGGCTTCCCCACCGGCCTTACCCACGGCCGCGCGGGCGCCAACAACTCCTAAAACAGTCAACGAACCCCTATTGGAGAGCTGTCATGACTGAACACCGCGATACCGGCCTTGGCCTGCAGGACAACACCGAACTCCTGCACCGCATCAGTGAACGGCTCGCCGAGCGGTTCGCCGGGGTCTTCGCCGCCGAAACCGTTGAGCGCTACGTCTTCGAGTCCTACACGGCACTGGCCCGGACCGCGAAGATCAGCGCGTACCTGCCTGCCACGACCGAACATTTCGCCAACGACCGGCTGGCAGCCCTGGCCAAGTCCAAGGGAGCCGTCGGGTCCGAAGTCCCCGAGGTCCTGTTCGTCTGCGTGCAGAACGCCGGACGTTCCCAGATGGCCGCGGCGCTGCTCACCGTCGAGGCCAAGGGCAGGGTACATGTCCGGTCCGCCGGGTCCCTGCCCGCGGCCGAACTGGACCCGACCGTCGTCACTGTCATGTCCGAAATGGGCCTGGACCTTTCCCGGAACTACCCCAAGCCCCTGACCGATGACGTCGTCCGGGCCTCCGACGTGGTCATCACGATGGGGTGCGGGGATTCCTGCCCCATCTACCCCGGCAAACGTTACGAGGACTGGGACTTGCCCGATCCGGCGGACCAGCCCCTCGACACCGTCCGGGACATCCGGGACCAGATCCACGAACGGGTCAAAACCCTCGTCGCCTCACTTCCCGCCGCCCCACTCGAAAAGGAAACAACCTCCTCATGACCCAGGAAACGACTCCGTCCGTTTTGTTCGTCTGCAGCAAGAACGGCGGCAAATCCCAGCTCGCCGCAGGACTTATGCGCGACCTCGCGGGAGACAAGATCGCGGTCTATTCCGCCGGCACCAAGCCCGCCAAGGACCTGAACCCGCAGGCGGTGGAGTCCCTGACCGAATTGGGCATCGACGTCACCGGCGAATACCCCAAACCGGTCACCGACGAGGTCCTGGACACCGTGGACGCAGTCATTGTCCTGGGCACAGAAGCCAAGCTGGAACCGGTTGAGGGCAAGCGCTTCGAGGTCTGGGAAACCGATGAGCCCTCCGAGCGCGGGATCGAGGGCATGGAACGGATGCGTCTGGTCCGGGACGACATCAAAGCCCGGGTCCAGGCGCTCTACGCGGAGCTCACCAGGAACTAGCCATGACCGCCCCGGCGCCGTCACGGACGCTGGCCGCGGAAGGGGCACCCCGCGGCGGACTCACCGCGCTGTGCATCACCCAGACCATTAGTTGGGGCGTGCTGTACTACGCGCTGCTGGCAGCGGTCCGGCCCATCAGTGATGACACCGGCTGGGACCCGGCCCTCATCACCGGCCCGCGCAACCTGATGACCGGCGGCTCCCTGGCCGGCGTCCTGGCACTGGCCCTGGTCGGTCTGGCACCAAACCTGCCCGTCTTCACGGCTGCCTGGCTGCTGGCCGGGACAGCCTACGCCATGGCAGCAGCAACCGGAACTGCTCTGCTTATCACCACCGCCAATCAGTTACGGGGCTTCCATGTCAGATGAGGAACGGCTGGACGGACCCATCATTGTCGGCGTGGAGTGGAACTTTTCTGAGCACCTGATCCGGACAGCTGCCTCCCTGGCCGCTTCGCTGGAAGAGCACCTCATCTGCGCGTTCGTTGACCCGGCAAGCTATCTGACCGAGTGGGCACCCGTGCACCAACGCGCAGCCCTTTCCCTGGACCCGATCAATAACGAAGAGGCCGAGTTTCCCTCCGAGCAGTTACAACAGAAGCTGCAAGCTATCCTCGGGAGCCCGGGGCAGACCTGGTCCATCCGCGTTCTTAACGGCGATGTCTGTAAAGCACTCAGCCGCCTCGCTGAGAACGCCGATGCATCCCTTCTCGTGGTCGGGGCCGGCCGGCCGGGCTCTCTGGCATGGCTGGACAGGGTCCTCGAAGGATCCGTATCCGCGACCCTGATCCACCAACAACAACGACCAGTCCTCATCGTCCCGGAGCCCCGTAAGCAGATCCGATAGAAACGACTGGGACGTTACGAAGACACCTGTCTGAGCGTCCGGTCAGCCTTCTCCATCCAACTAAAGTGTCTCGAAGCCTCCCCGCCTCAAAACACCAGGGCTGCGAGACGCAGGCAGCCTGATCTCTCGGGCTAGTTAAGCTTCGGCAGTTAAAAGCTAGCCATTTGGCGTTCCCTCAACACTTCTTCAGCGCGCTCCTGTCATTTCGGGGGATTGCATGAGTCGAAACTGATCTCCGTACAACTCTTCATTGTCACCAGTTCTGTGCCGGAGGAGACTTGAGGCGACAGCACCCCATCCCGAGCCGCTGGCGGGGCTACCCGGCTGCGGGGCCTTACAGTACCCTCTAGCGGCTTGGTGGATCGATGACCTCCATGACACCCCTCGAAAAGGCCGCTCAGCGGTCGCGCCATCTCTTGCCCTCGGTGGCTATCGCACTGCTGGCATGTTTCGGCCTCTCGGCCTGCACCGCCCCCGAAGCGCCATCTCCCGAAGCAACTACGGAGGCTCGCACGGTCCCACCGCTGCCCACGATCCCACCGCTGCCGGACAACGGCGACATCGCCCCCGGTACATACCTCGTCACCAGCTTCAAAGAGGATTTCGAGATCACCGTCCCTGACGGCTGGGTGAGTGAAGAGGGCGATGGCCTGTTGAAGGACGACCCGGATCACCCGGATGATTTGGGGGTCTTCGTGGGTTGGTGGCCCGCGCTCTATGTGCCGAGGGACGCATGCGCTTGGGAGGGCGCGCTCGTCGAGGTCAATTCGTCGGCTAAGGCCTTCGTCGACGCGATGACGGCGCAGACGTCAACGGCCAGCACCCCTCCGGTCGAGGTCATGGTGGGCAATTACTCCGGCGTCGAGTTCGACCACTCCGTGGAGGGCGACGTGGACTTCAAAGGCTGCGACCGCGACAAGTTCTGCATCCACTCAGAATTCTCAAACGAATGCTCACGCTGGTACTCGACGCAGACTGAACGCGAAACCTACCGGGTGGTCAACCTGAACGGCCAGCGGGCTATGTTCTGGGTGGTCCAATTCCACGAATCGATCAATCCGGAGCTGATAAGAGAGGCACGCGCCGTCTTCGACTCGATCGTATTCAAGGTCCGACAAGTGACCAGCTGATGCGATAGGCGATCCCGCCCGCGGGCGCCCCACTCCTTCCCTGAACCCATTAGTTGACGGCCAGCTCGCCGGTCTTGACAGAGGATCCCTTGGCGCGACACACGATCACCATCTCGGCCAGAAAAGTCACAAGGCAAGGGGGTCAGGGTCGGCGTCGGGCAGCACCCGGCTATGTCTAGGCTGCCCCTTCATTGGAGCTTTGGATTTCCTCGTCTAGGACTGCGCGTCGGAGTTCGGCTTGCGGCCGGCGCCGTGCTTTGACCAGAACAATCAGCATAGTCAGGATGGTGACCATCCAGGCAATCGCGGTGAGGAGCACCAGACCGATTGCCACTACGGGGTGCATGCCGAAAGCCTAGGCCCGTTTCGCTTCGATTCTCGGACGCAACTCCTGTAAGCGGCAACTTTAAACTGACCGGAGTCGGAAGCACGAAAAAGGTGCGCCCCGTTCGCTGAGCGCACCCTTTTCGATTACCCCTCGCGGTCAAATCCCCATCCGACTGCGCCCATAATAAGCATGCTTAGGATTGAGTATCAACCTACCTTGGGCGCAGGAGCTGCCAGTTGCCGCTGCTTGATCTCCCAGGCCAGGTGCCGCCCGCCCATTGGCCTGTCACTGCGGAACGCCGTCGCTTCGCACCCTGACGGCCACAGCCGCTTACAGACCCAGGCGAGTCGGGTGGCAATCGCCCGCGACCGGACTCGACGCCTTCCGCCCGCCAATTTTCGACAAAGGCTGAGATGATGGGAAATGAACTACCCACTATCTGATCATCACAACCCCGAAGACCTGGCCGGGGCGCCCGCTCCTGCCGATAGGAGCACAGCGTGTCCAGACCCGGACTGCGAGCGGCGGCTGCGGTGGTCCTTGCACTCGTCGCGTCGTCTTGCGCGAGCAGCACATCAAGCGAGGCCCCGGGCGTTACCCCGCCTCCGAGTGCGAGCACTACGACACCGGAGAGCCCGCAACCCCCGCCGAGTCAGCCATCCAGCGCGCGGGAGCCGGGCACCATGATCACCACAGCCGCGAGCGACTTCGGCCAGATGCTCTTCGACGCCAAAAAGCAGGCCATCTATATCTGGGAGAGTGAGGAGAGCACCAGTCCGGAGTGTTACGACGACTGCGCTGAAGCGTGGCCTCCCGTGCTGACCGACGGAGCGCCGACCGCCAGCGGCGAGGTCGACTCGGCACTACTGGGGACGACGAAGCGGCGGGACGGCACGACCCAGGTCACCTACAACGGGCATCCGCTCTACTTCTACGCGCACGAGGGGCCTGGCGAAGTGAAGTGCCACAACGTCTCGACCCACGGGGGGCTCTGGTGGGTCGTAAATCCGGACGGGATCCGAGCCCCGTAGGGACGAGGTCCCGAAACCCTACGGTTTCGAGACGGCCAGTGGCTCGCTATGTGGCGGGCCCGGTAGTGCCCGGAGTATCAGGTCCCTCCGCCGGGTCCTGGGTGTGCACTCGGATCTCCGTGACATCGGCATCCGGGTCGCCCTCGGCGGGTGCCTCCGTATGGACCCGCTCATCCTGCACTGGATTCTCGCTCATGGCTGCTCCTGACCGCGCCGGGGACTTCGCTACAGATCATTCAGCGCTCCCCGGCCCGGGCTGTCAAGCACCTTCCACAGGCTCTGGCCGTGGTTAGTCTTCTGTGCTGGACTGGTGCTGCAGTGGGCACCAAACCGCCGCCTGACGGGCGGCATCTTTTCCAGAACGAACACGGCCGCCGGTTCGGACCGGCTTTTGGAAGGAACACTCATGGCACCTTTTAAGATCGGATACTTCGTGGGGAGCCTCGCTACCCGCTCCATCAACAGGGTCCTTGCCAATGCGCTGATCAAACTCGCACCCGAGGACCTCGAGTTTACGGAAATCCCCATCAGGGACCTCCCGCTCTACAGCTACGATTACGACGCCGACTTCCCGCCGGAAGGCCGCGCCCTGAAGGAAGCCATCGAGGCTTCCGACGGCATCCTGTTCGTCTCACCTGAATACAACCGGTCCATCCCCGGTGCCCTCAAAAACGCCATCGACTGGGGCTCCCGCCCGTGGGGGAGCAACTCATTCGCCCGCAAGCCCACCGGCATTATCGGCGCCTCCGTAGGCAGCATCGGCACCGCCGTGATGCAGTCCTCGTTCCGCAGCGTGTTGAGCTTCCTGGACGCGCCGCAGCTGAACGCCCCTGAGGCATACATCCATTACGACGCTGCGGTCTTCGGTGACGACGGCGAGGTCCGGAACGAGGACACCGCCAAGTTCCTTCGGCACTTTATGGACGAGTACGCAGCCTTCGTTGCCCGCGTCCTGGCCGCCAACGCACCCGGCCACATCGGCGACCTGGAGCACGACAGCGCGAAGCTGACGCGGTAGCGGCACCACGTGCCGGAAGCTACGGATGCCCGCCGTCCCAGCGGCGGCGGGCATCCGAGTCTTTAGGCAGTCATCCCGGTCTTTAGTCCAGCGGCAGGGTGACGGTCACGCTCGTGCCCTGACCAGGGGCGGAACAGATGTCCACGGTGCCGCCCGCCTCATGCACGGCTACGGCCATGAGGCGGAGGCCGTAGCCGTGGTGCCGGCCGCGCGTAGCGAGCTTGCAGTCAAACCCTGCGCCGTCGTCGGACACTACCAGGCGGATCCCGTGGTCGACGGCGGCGAGCTGGACGTTGAGCTGCGACGCTTCCGAATACTTGAAGGCGTTGCTGAGCGCCTCCCGCGCCGACTGGTACAGCAGGGTGGCGCAATCCGACGGTATCTCGATGCCCCAGTGCGGAGTGTCCCAGCGGATGGCCGTCCCCCGCTGACGGAGGGGTGCGGTGAGCCGGTCAATGCAGCCGGCCAGCCCCAAGGTGTAGAAGTCGAGCGGATGCTGATCCGTGAGCAGGCCTTCTACGGCTGTTACTTCGTCTGAAACTACTTTGTTTCCCATGACTTCCTGCTCCTGCAAGCTGTTTGTCTGATACCTCCAGCGTGAACCTCCAACTGCAACGGGTGGCAAGGTTTACCTCAAGATCCAATCAATTTTCCGCGCGGCGAAGGGACACGGGATCAACAGCAGGGGTTCCACGTCCCAGGTGATGTCGAAGGCGTAGCTCGCCGAGCCGTCACGGGTGATGGTGGCGGTCGCCGTCGACGTTCTCCCTGGTGAGCGGGAGCCGGGCAGGAGCGTCACCCCCGCGCCGGCGAGGTGCTCCTCAAGCACCTCGCCGCGGCGGTCCGCGCCGATGGAAGTGAGCAGCCCGGTGCTGACTCCCAGGCGGGCCAGGCCGTAGGCGACGTTGGCCGGTGATCCGCCGGGGTGCTCAGTTGTCCCCTCGGGTGTGGTGACGACGTCGGTGAGGGCTTGGCCGATCACGACGACGTCCAGCGCCTGCCGCGGAGGGCGCGGCTTGCCGTTGGTGTGCTTGGTTGTTGTTCCTGGTTTGGGTGCTGGCCTATGCGAGCTGTGTGACCTGGAGGCTGGTGATGGTTGCCGTGCCGCCGGCGGCGTAGACGGCGAGGTGCGTGCTGGTTTCGGCCGGGAAGATCAGTTCGGTCATGGTGACCAGGCCGTCCTGGGCGAACACTTCAACGGAGCAGCGGTCCACAAAGATGGTGAGGTGGTAGGAGCCTGCTGCTGCCCGGAGTGGAGCAGTGTCGATGGAGGGAAAGGAATCGTGGAAGCCTGTCTGTCCGGATTCGCGGCGGTCCACGAACAGTGTGCCTTCACCGGGGCGGATGCCCACACGGGTTCCGGTGGCGCCGTCGCCGCGCAGGATGAGCCCGAATTCCGCTGCGCTTCCGGGCGTGAAGGTGACGTCGATGCGCTGGACGATGCCGGCTGCACCGGCGAGGACCTGCACGCCGTCGTTGATGGTGGTTGCAGTAAGGCGGTATGGGTCCGGGCCGGTCAGGGCGGTCCAGTCGCCGGCGGGCTGCTGGACCAGGGAGAGGTTGCCGTCGCGTGTTTGGAGTGTGATGTCGCGGGCGAGGCTCATGGGGCTGCGCCAGGGGGTGGTGGGGATGTGGTTGGCGTAGTCCCAGTTGTTCATCCAGCCGATCATGAGGCGGCGGCCCTCCGGGGCATCGCTGAAGGAGACGGCGGCGTAGT
>NZ_JAMKFI010000008.1:121108-266786 GCF_024494415.1 Pseudarthrobacter sp. R1
TGGGGGAGCCGCCCTGGAGTTTGAGTTTGCTGCTGGTGACGTGCTGGAGGAAGTTGCCGTCGGCTTCGGCGCCTACGGCGTCGATGACGACGTCGGCGCCGAGGTAGTCGGTCTCCTTCTTCAGGTGCACCACAATGTCGTCGTATTCGGCGAAGTTGTAGGTTTCGGCGTGGGCGAAGGTGCGGGCCTTTTCCAGCCGGTACTCGAGGTGGTCGATCACGATGACCCGGCCTGCGCCCATCAGCCAGGAGGACTTGGCGGCGAACAGGCCCACCGGCCCGGCACCGAACACCACCACGGTGTCGCCTTGGGCGATGTCTCCGAGTTGGGCGCCGAAGTAGCCGGTGGGCAGCGCGTCGGTGAGCAGGACGGCGTCCTCTTCGTCCATCCAGTCGGGGATCAGGCCTGGCCCGACGTCGGCGAAGGGGACGCGTACGTACTCGGACTGGCCGCCGTCGTACCCTCCGCAGGTGTGGGAGTAGCCGTAGATGCCGCCCACCGCCGTCGCGTTCGGGTTGACGTTGTGGCAGTTCGAATACAGGCCCCGGGCACAGAAGTAGCAGGACCCGCAGTACACGTTGAACGGGACCATCACCCGGTCCCCCACCGCCAGGTTCTGCACCGAGGAGCCCACCTCGTGCACCACGCCAATGAACTCGTGCCCGAACGTCATGCCCACCCGGGTATCCGGCATCATGCCGTGGTAAAGGTGCAGGTCAGAGCCGCAGATGGCCCCGGTGGTCACCCGGACAATCGCGTCGTTGGGATGCTCGATCTTGGGGATATCTTTTTCTTCGACCCTGATTTTGTAGGGGCCGCGGTAAACCATTGCTCGCATGTGTGCCGCCTTGGTTGTTGGCTGGCAGTGCGGTTCCGTCTCGTACAGGAACCACCCCGCTGCTTGAGGCGCACCGCGTGCCCTACGTTTCCACTTCGGGCAGGAGCTGGTCAAGGGTCGCTGCGCCGGCGCCGGCAACCGGGGTGCCGGATGCTTAGGCCGCCCGGCGGCGGGTAGGGGACAGCTGAAAGGTGCACCGACGAAGGGGGAGTGGAACAGTGTCACGGGAAACCCGAACGCCGCCGGCGAAGGCGGCAGGCGTGCCTGCCAAGGCCCCGGCCTTCCTGTTCGGCATGGGGATCGGCGGCTTTGTGGACGGCATCGTCCTGCACCAGCTGCTGCAGTGGCACCACATGCTCAGCCACACCGAAAGCGGCAACACCAAAACTGTGGCCGGCCTGGAGTTGAACACCCTGGCGGACGGCGTGTTCCACAGTGGCATGTGGGTGCTGGTGGTGGCCGCGGCCGCCCTCACCGTCCGCGCCCGCCGGCAGGGGCGCCTGTCAGCCAGCTGGCGGTTCCACACCGGCCTGGTCCTGTGCGGGTGGGGAATCTTCAACATCGTCGAGGGCCTGGTCAATCACCAGCTCCTGCAGATCCACCACGTCCGGGACGATCTGGGCGGCCCGCTGGCTTGGGATCTTGGCTTCCTGGGAGTCAGCGTGGTCCTGGCCGTCGGTGGCTGGCTTTTATTTCGGGGTAGCCCAACGTCTGGAAAAATCGGCACACCTGACGCAGGATAGTAAGCATGCTGACTAACGCGGTCGTCGCCGGGTATTGGCGTGACGGCATCGCTGGCAGCAGGCAAGCTGTCCGGGCCTGACTGGCCCGGAGCCTGAATCGGCAACAGCAAACACACGACAAGGAGAATCACCATGTACCTGCATACTGAACTTCTCATCAACGAAATTGCTGCCGATGAGCCTGATCCGGCAGCAGCGAATGCCCTGCAGGAAGGCTTGGGTGGGCAGTTCGGTGAGATGCGTACCATGATGCAGTACCTTTTCCAGAGCATGAACTTCCGGGGAGACCCGGCTTCCAAGCCTTACAAGGACTTGCTCCAGGGTGTGGGCACCGAGGAGATCAGCCACGTCGAGCTCATTGGAACCACGATCTCCCAACTCCTGGACGGTTCCCCACGGTACCAGGGCAAGAAGACCGACCCCGTTGACGAGCCCGGCGCCAAGGGTGCTACGCCGCTCAAGATTGCCTTGGACACCAGCAATATCCACCATTACCTCGTGGGGGCCCAGGGTGCGCTGCCCGTGGACGCTGCCGGCAACCCGTGGAGCGGATCCTATGTCTACAACAGCGGGAATCTGGTCCTCGACCTGCTTTACAACCTGATGCTCGAGTCCACCGGCCGCCTGCAAAAATGCCGTATCTACGAGATGACGGAGAACAAGACGGCCCGCTCCACCATTGCTTACTTGATCGTCCGGGACCAGGCGCACGAGAACGCCTTTGCCAAGGCGCTTGAGAGCCTCGGAGTGAACTGGGGCAAGGTTCTGCCCATCCCCAAAACCAACGCCGAGCAGTTCCCTGAAGTGAAGAAGCTGCTCGACCTTGGACTGCAAAGCATCCAATACACGTTCAGCGCAGACAACCTCAGCCAGGCGGGGAAACTGTATCGGGGCGCATCACCGTCGAACGATGGCACGGAACTTAGCACTGACGTCATGCCTAAGGGCTTCCCCATGACGATGTCCCCCGAGCGCAAAGAAGAGTTCGCCCCGGGGCTGGACCCGGACTTGCTCGCTCTCATCCAGGCGACAGCAGAAATAGAACTGAAGGAAGCAGACAACCCTCAGGAGGCGAAGGCCTAGCCTAAGCCAGCAAGAAGCCCCTGCCGGCAGGTCCCCGATATGACCGGGCGGCAGGGGCTTCGTCGTGCCTACTTGTTGGGGTCTGGATCCTTGACGTCGCGCGGGCCGATATCGGCGGCGCCCAGGATGTCGGCGGCCGGGCTGTCAGCGGGTGCGTGCTCCCTGACGCTCAGCTCCGGGTGGTGCAGGTCCAGGGCGGGACGCTCCGAGCGGATGCGGGGCAGGGAGGTGAAGTTGTGCCGCGGCGGCGGGCAGGATGTGGCCCACTCGAGCGAGGCTCCGAAGCCCCAGGGATCGTCCACGGTGACCTTCTTGCCGGTCCGCCACGTGATGTAGACGTTCCAGAAGAACGGGATCATCGAGGCGCCCAGCAGGTAGGAGCCGATGGTGGAGAACTGGTTCATCCAGGTGAAGTTATCCTCCGGCATATAGTCGGCGTAGCGGCGGGGCATGCCCTCAACACCGAGCCAGTGCTGGATGAGGAAGGTGCCGTGGAAGCCCAGGAACAGCATCCAGAAGTGAATTTTGCCCAGGCGTTCGTTCAGCATGGTCCCGGTGAACTTGGGCCACCAGAAGTAGAACCCGGCGAACATGGCGAACACCACGGTGCCGAACACCACGTAGTGGAAGTGCGCCACCACGAAGTAGGTATCGGAGACGTGGAAGTCCAGCGGCGGGGAGGCCAGGATGATGCCGGTAAGGCCGCCGAAGAGGAACGTGATCAGGAAGCCCAGGCTCCATAGCATGGGCGTCTCGAACGTCAGCGAGCCGCGCCACATGGTACCGATCCAGTTGAAGAACTTCACGCCCGTGGGCACTGCGATAAGCATGGTCATAAACGCGAAGAACGGCAGCAGTACCGCACCGGTGACGTACATGTGGTGCGCCCACACGGTTACGGACAGGGCAGCAATGGCGATCGTTGCGTACACGATGCCCTTATAGCCGAACAGGGGTTTTCGGCTGAAGACCGGCAGGATTTCGGAGACGATGCCGAAGAATGGCAGCGCGATGATGTACACCTCGGGGTGGCCGAAGAACCAGAACAGGTGCTGCCAGAGGATGGCACCGCCATTGGCGGGGTCAAAGATGTGCGCACCGAATTTCCGGTCTGCACCCAGGGCGAACAGCGCCGCGGCCAGCGGCGGGAACGCCATCAGCACCAGGATGGACGTGACCAGGGCGTTCCACGTGAAAATCGGCATGCGCCACATAGTGAGGCCGGGAGCACGCATGCAGATGATGGTGGTGATGAAGTTGACAGCACCCAGGATGGTTCCAAAACCGGACAGCGCCAGGCCGAACACCCAGAGGTCGCCGCCGAGGCCGGGCGTAAAGGTGGTGTTGGACAGCGGCGCATAGGCGAACCAGCCGAAGGACGCCGCGCCCTGCGGGGTGATGAAGCCGGACACCGCGATGGTGGAGCCGAAGAGGAAGAACCAGAAGGCCAGCGCGTTCAGCCGCGGAAACGCGACGTCGGGAGCGCCGATCTGCAGCGGCATGATCACGTTGGTGAAGCCGGCGAAGAGCGGGGTGGCGAACATCAGCAGCATCATGGTGCCGTGCATCGTGAAGAGCTGGTTGTACTGCTCTTTGGTCTGCAGGATCTGCATGCCTGGTTCGTACAATTCGGCGCGGATCAGCAGCGCCATCACGCCGGCAAGCAGGAAGAAAACAAACGAGGAAATCAGGTACATGTACCCAATGGTTTTGTGGTCAGTGGACGTGATCCAGCTGACCACGATGCTGCCCTTGGGGCGCTTGACCACCGAAGGTGCGGCGGTCGCCGACGTTACGCCCATGTTCTGGCCGGTGGTGGTCATTACGGTTCCGTCCTTTGCTGTGCCTGTTCCAGGGCCGGCCGTGAGGGGTTCCGGTCGTATTCATCGCCGCGGATGCCGGTGTTGCCCCTGGCGCGGAGCTCGGCAATGTGATCGTTGTACTCCTGCTCGGTCACGACCCGGACCTTGAAGAGCATCTCGGAATGGTATTCGCCGCAGAGTTCAGCGCATTTGCCGGTGAACTCACCGATGCGGTTGGGAATGATGTCGATGAACCTGTTGTACTGGTTTTCGCCGGGGTACATATCCCTTTTCTGCATGAACTCCACTACCCAGAAGGAATGCTGGACATCGCGGGAATTCAGCTGCAGTTCCACCTTTTTACCGACCGGCAGGTACAGGGTGGGCAGCCGGTCAGGCGTGCCCCAGTTGCCGTCCAGGCGGGCCTGGACGCCCGGGTCTTCATGGACGTCCTCCTTGACGTAGTTGAAGTCCCACGCCCACTGCTTGCCGCGGACATCGATCACCACGTCGGGGTCCTCGAACCGGTCGTCCATGGCCCGCTGGTCGCGGTCGGTGAAGACGAAGAAGACGCCGACGATCATGAGCGGTACAGAGAGGTAAAAGACCTCCAGCGGGAGGTTGTAGCTCATCTGCCGCGGAAACCCGACCGTATCTTTCCGGCGGCGGTAAGCGATGACGCACCACAGGATCAGTCCCCAGGTGATCACGCCGATAACCAGCGCAGCGATCCACGAGTTCACCCACAGATCCGTGACCAGGGGGGTGTGGTCGGTCGTGTCCCGTTCACCCGGCAGCCAGCCCCGCTGGACCTCCGCAGAACAGGAGGTCAACGCCAGCAGGGCCGGAATGGTCAGTAAAGCGGCAGTCCGCCGCCGTCTAAAAGTGTTTCTTTTAGTATTGCCCACGGCGCGTTCCCTCCGGAAAATACCCAGAGGCCCAGCTGCATGAGCCCAATTGCCCATGGCACTTGGCCAGTGGGTTTGTGCCCACCCTAGCGCGGGAAAGTAGCGGATGGAAGAGGTCCGAACCGTGCGGATTTTTCCCCGGAGGCCGCCGGAACCAGGGCAAGCCGTAGGAGGCCGACGGCGGCGGGGGAGTACCGCCGTCGGGCGCCACATCAGGCCGCGTCGCTGATGATTTCCCTGGCCGCCATGGCCAGCAGGTCACGCTGGAGGGCGGGCAGCGAGATCAGTCCCTCCACGTAGGCCTGGACCTCGTATTCGCCGGCAGTGCCGCTCATGCGAAGTATCGCAGCCAGAGCTCGGCAACGGTGATGTCGGCATCCTTCAGCGTGCGGTTGAGCTGGCTGCGTTCCTCCGGCTCGTGCGGCTCGAATCCCATGACTGTCCCCTTGACGTCGTTGGGGGCGGCGCTGCCGGCCGCACGTCAGGCGACGTCCGGGTAGCTGGCGAGGATGTAGTCGGCGGCGGCAGGCCCGGTCATGTATAGCCGGCAGTTGTTCACGTCAACACCGCAACGCCTCATGCCGGCGCGGAAGGCCTGGTCCGATTTGGCCCGGAAGCCGTGCAGCGATGCCCAGCTGACGTAGAGGCCGTACAGGCAGTCAGGTCCCAAGGGGTGTTCGGCTGATGGATCGGTGACGGTGGCTTCGTCAAGGAACTGCTGGATATGTGAGGACGGCATGGTGGCCCAATCCGGTTCTGCAACATGTGCCGCCGGGTGGCTCCAGCAGCTACTTCCGCCGCCCCTGCAGTAAGGGCCGGGAAGGACGGGAGTAATGCCCGTCACACTTCAGAATCTACCCGCGGCAGCCGGGGAAGTATAGCCCGCCCGCCGCCATCCCGAGCTGAATCAGCAGGCTTAGGGAAACGCCAGCACACCGCCGTAACAAAAGGCAAGTCTTCCCAACAATTCATAAGGGTGCTTATTATGTTCTTCTTTCGACGGCATGCAGCGACCGTCAGCGAACCTTCCCGAATGGACTGCGGCCGGCGGGAAACAGCTGAAAGGCTCCCATGCACCTGACCCGGTCCGAGTACTCAAACCCCAACCATGTGCTGGTCCACGTGAGCGACCCCCACTATGTGGAAGAGGGGTTGCTGTACGGCGAGCTGGATCCCCAAACGGGGCTGGTGGAAGTCCTTGATGCCATCGAAGCCAGCGGGCTGAAGCCGGAAGCCATCATCTTCTCCGGCGACCTGACGGACAAGGGCAGCCTGGAAGCCTACCGGCGGCTGCGGACCACCTGCCAGGCGTACGCCGAGCGCATGGGCGCGCAGCTCATCTGGGCCATGGGCAACCATGACGAACGCATGAACTTTCAAAGGATGCTTCTCGACGAGGAGCCGCGCACCCTTCCGGTGGACCGAAGCTACTACCTGGGCAACCTCCGGGTGCTGGTCCTGGACTCTTCCACCCCTGGCTACCACCACGGCGAGATCAGCGAGGAGCAGCTGCACTGGCTGGCGGGGGAACTGGAGACACAGGCCGACGACGGCACCCTCCTGGTGATCCACCACCCGCCTGTGCCGCCGGTCCAGGAACTCGCGGTGCTTTCGGAGCTGCGGAACCAGGAGAGCCTGGCCCAGGTGCTGGAAGGCAGCGACGTCATCGGGATCCTCTCTGGCCACACCCATCACAGCGTCTTTTCAACCTTCGCCAGCATCCCGGTATCGGTGGCCTCCTCCACCAGCTACAACCAGGACCTGGCACTGCCCGCGGGCGCCATGCAGGGTCTGGCCGGCGCCCGGTCGTTCAACCTGGTCCGCATCCACAACCGGACCTTCGTCTCTGCGGTGGTCCCCGTGGGCGAGTTCCCCCGGATGAATTCCTACGTCACCGCCGAGGAAACCCGGCGGCGGCTCCAGGCCGCCAAAATCGACATCCCATCCGCCACCGAAAACGCGGGAGGCACCCCCTGCGGCCGCCGCTAGGCCGCGACGTCGAATGAAAGGACCAGCCATGGACCAGAAACCACCCGCTCCACCCGGTACCCGCCGCCGCAACGTGGCGGTCATCCTGGCGGGAGGAGTCGGCGCCCGCATGGGCCTGGACATACCCAAACAGTTTGTCCCGATCGCCGGCCGCACCAGTCTCGAGCACACGGTGGAGCTGTTCCAGCACTGCGGGCTGGTGGACGAGATGATCGTTATGATGGCACCGGGCTACATCCCCCGCGCCGAGGAACTGCTCCTGGGTAGCAAACCGGGCAGCAAACAGGGCGCCAGCGGCGACGCCAAGGCAGCCAACAAGTTCAGCAAGCTCGCCGGCATCCTTCCGGGCGGGGCGGACCGCAGCGAAACCTCCCGCCTGGCCCTGGCCGCCATCGCGGACAAGGACGCCAACGTCATCTTCCACGACGCCGTCCGCCCGCTGCTCGACGGTGACATCATCATTGCCTGCATCCGCGCACTCGACGTCTACGCGGCCGTCGACACCGCCATCCCCTCAGCGGACACCATCATCGAAGTGGATGATGAGAACTTCATCCGCGCAGTGCCGCCGCGGGCCAAACTGCGCCGGGGCCAGACGCCCCAGGCGTTCCGGATGCCTGTGATTGCCGAGGCGTATGAACGGGCCGGCCAGGACCCTGGCTTCTCCGCCACGGACGACTGCTCTGTGGTCCTCAAGTACTGCCCCGACGTCCCCATCTTCGTGGTGGACGGGGACGAGGCGAACATCAAGATCACCCAGCCCATCGACATCCACCTTGCGGACAAACTGTTCCAGCTCAAGCACAAAACCATGCTGCCCGGCGGGAACAGGGCCGGGCTCCGCGGCTCCACCGTGCTGGTGTTCGGTGCAAGTTCGGGGATCGGACTGGAGCTTGTCCAGCAGCTCGAGGCGGAAGGCGCCCTGGTAGTGGGGCAGAGCCGCACCGGCAACGGAATCTATGTGGAGGACCGCCAGTGCGTGGCCCAGGCGCTGGCCTCCGCTGCCGCAACCCATGGCCACCTCGACCACATCATCCTGACAGCCGGCGTCCTGAGCGTAGGGCCGCTCGCCCTGCTCACTGATGAGCAGCTGCACCACGACGTGGATGTGAACCTCACGGCAGCCTTCATCGTGGCCCAGGAATCGCAGAAGTACCTGGCCGAGAGCAAGGGATCGCTGACGCTTTTCGCTTCGAGTTCCTACACCCGCGGCCGGGCCAACTACACGGTCTACTCAGCCACCAAGGCTGCGATCGTGAACCTCACCCAGGCGCTCGCGGACGAGTGGAGCTCGGACGGCATCCGGGTGAACTGCATCAGCCCCAGCCGCACCGCCACCCCCATGCGGACCAGGGCGTTCGGGGCGGAGAAGGAAGGGTCCCTGCTGCCCGCGGCGGCTGTTGCCGGGGCCAGCATCCAGGTCCTGGCATCGGCCATGACCGGGCAGGTGGTGGACGTCCGGCTCCCTTACACAGACCCGTCCAAAGACCCGGAACTGGTGGCGCAGCCATGAGCCAGGACGTCGAGGTACGCAGCGTTACCAGCAATAGCTACAGCCACAGCCTTCGGGCGGACAGGGTATCGCTGACCCTCACGGGCCCGCCCATTCCGGCCGGCGCCACCTTGTCCATCCTGCTGGGGGACAGGCCCATCTGGAGCGTCCACTCCGGCGAGGGCGCCAGGCGCGGCCCCGGCTGCTGCATCATCGACTGGCCGCCGGCCTTCGCCGGCCGGCTGTCCGGGTGGGCGCGGCTCAGTGTGCTGCAGGAGGGAACGCCGTTATGCCCGACGGCGAGAGTCACCTTTGATGATTCACCCCACCAGTTCTCGCTCGAGGAGCCCGGCACGGGGATGCCGCAGATCATCAACAAGTGGGGGCGGATCGCCCGGAACTTCGAAGGCCGGCGCGCCTACCTGATTGACGAGGCGCTGGATGAGGCCTGCAGGCTCGTCGAGTGGATGCGGGGCCGCGGCCAGGAGCTGTTCGTCACCGGCGGCACCCTCCTGGGGCCAGTCCGGGACGGCCGGGTGATGCCCGGCGACGACGATGTGGACCTGGCCTACCTGAGCCGGTACGAGAATCCCTCGGACATCGCGCTGGAGGGCTTCGAGCTGGAACGGGCCCTTCATGCGCAAGGCTATGAAACGGTCAGGCACTCAGCGGGGCACCTGCAGCTGCTGTTCCCCGGCGCGGACGGCACCGACCGGTTCTACCTGGACATCTTCACCTACTTCACTGTGGGCGGCTGGTTCCACGGCACGTTCCATGCCCGCGAACGCACGGAGGACGTGACCATCTTTCCGCTGCGGAACCTCACCATCAACGGACGGGAGCTGCCCGCACCGGCAGAGCCGGAGCAGATGCTGGCCGCGATTTACGGGCCCGGCTGGCACACCCCTGATCCGGCATTCCGTTTCATCACCCCGCCGCCGGCCCGCCGCCGTTATGACACGTGGCTGGGCGGCCTGGACTGGGACCGGGAGAATTGGGAGGACCACCACCGGGCGCTGCTGCGGGGTGGGGGCGGGCACGGTGCCGGCCAGACGCCGTCGGCCTGGGCGGAGGAGTTAGCCCGCGGGCTGCCGCCGGGCTCACGCATCCTGGAACTGGGCTGCGGCCTCGGCGGCGACGGGCGGCACTTCTCCGAGCAGGGGCACCATGTGGTGGCCGTTGACTACAGCCGGCCGGCAATCGAGCACCAGCGCGGGCAACAGGCTGGCCCCGGGTCCCTGGAGTTCCGCAGGGTCAACCTCAACTCGCTCCGGGAGACCGCCCCGCTGGCCGCACTCCTGAAGGAGGGCCCAGGTCCCCTGTATGTGTACGCGCGGCTGCTGCTCAATTCGCTCAACTGGCAAGGCCGGGAGAACACGCTGGGGCTGGTCCGCCAGCTTCTGCGGAACCAGGGCCAGGCTGCCGCGGCCTTCCTGGAAGTCCAGGTGGGGGAGTCCGGTCCGGCCTTCCCGGAGTGCCGCTTCTATGCGCCCATGAACGTTGCCGATCTGAAACCCAGCCTCGCAGAGCTGGGACTGGAAGCAGAGGATGTTCCATCACAACCAGGGCGCCAGGCCGATGGCGCCATACCCACGCAACGAGTGAAAGTGAGGGCCCTGCCATGAATGACCCACTGATTGACGCCATCCACGAGCACGAGCCCCTGAGCGACCCGCTGGAAGAGGTCAACCTTCGGCTGGCCATAGCCGCAACGGATATCGCCGAACTGCGCGCCGAGGTTGTCCGGTTGGACCGGGACCTGGACGAGTCGCGGCGGCTGAACCGGAGGGCGGCGGAGCTGCTGGACCTCGTCTACGAGCACCTGGCCGGCAACCCGGGCCGCCTGCCCGCGGAGGCTCCTGCCCTGCAGGGGGAAGGGGCGGGCAGATGACCGGAATCGACATCATCGGTGCCTTTGAGAGCACGTATCTTCCCCGGCACGATAGGGACATCTTCGAATCCACTGCCCACGATGTCCAGTGGAAGCAGGACCTGCAACTGCTCGCCGAATGCGGGGTGAGCCGGCTGAGGTACCCCGTCCGCTGGCACAGGGTGGAGGCCGAGGAAGGGGTCTTCACCTGGCAGGACACGGACAAGGTGCTGCACTATCTCCGGGACAACGGCTTCCGGCCCATCGTGGACCTGGTGCACCACACCAGCTATCCCCGCTGGATGGCGGGCGGCTTCGCGGACCCCCGCTTCCGCACCGCCTACCTCCGGTACACGGAAGCGTTCGCCCGGCGCTACCCGTGGGTGCAGGAGTACACGCTCTTCAACGAGCCCTTCTCCACCCTGTTCCTCACCGGACATGAGGCCATTTGGCCGCCCTACGAGAAGGGCCTGGACAGCTTCGTACGCCAGATCCTCAACGTGCTGCCGGCAGTGGCGGAGGCGAGCCACGCGTACGCGGACCTGCTGCCCGGTGCAAAGCACGTCTGGGTGGACACCTGCGAGCATCACACCGGGGAAGGGGCCGCCGGCGGTGCCTACGCCACCATGGCCAACGAGCGCCGGTTCCTGGTGCTGGACAGCTTCCTGGGCAAATACGACGGCAAGGGCTACGACCCGGACGGCCCCATGGCGGAGCTGCTCCGCCACGCCGGGGGAGAGAAGCTGCAGGACCTGGTGCCGGGACGGATCGATGTGCTGGGCCTGGACTACTACGCCCACTGCCAGTGGCACTTCGATGACAGGGGCGGGTCCACCCACACCCCGCATCCCCTGCCCCTGGCGCAGCAGATCTATCTCTACTGGGACCGCTACCGGTTCCCGTGCCTGCTCACCGAAACGAACATCCGCGGCTTTACTTCTGACCGGGCCACCTGGTTCAAGTACGTTTTGGAGCAGTGCGAACGGGCCCGGCACATGGGGGTTCCCTTGGACGGCCTGTGCTGGTTCCCCGTGATTGACTCCACGGACTGGGCGTCGCTCCTGTTCCGCAACGATGGGCACATCGACCCCGTGGGGGTGTATTGGCTGGACGACGAGCTGGCCCGGCAGCCGTCGGTCATGTCCGAGTCCTATGCGAAAGCCGCGGTCGGCACGCCGTCGAATGACTTGGCGGCCTTCACGCTTCGCGAACCCGTGGCCACCTGGCTGCGCGGATACGAATCACAAATGTCCCACTGGAATTGGAGTGAAGCCCCTGGCACGGATCAGGGAAACAGCCTGCCCAACACCCAGACCCGGATGGAACTGAGGATAGTCAATGCAGAGTGAACTGATTGTTTTGTCGCATCTCCGCTGGGACTGGGTATGGCAGCGCCCGCAGCACCTCGTTTCCCGCCTGGGTTCGCGCTGTTCCACCTGGTACGTGGAGGAGCCACTATCGCCGTCGCCCGGATTCACCGGGCCGAACCGGATGAACCACACTCACATGGACGGGCTGAACCGGGCCTGGCTGGAGATCCCGGAGCAGGGCCACCACGTGGGATTTTTCGACGACGTCCTCCCCGACTACATTGAGCAGCTGCCCGAACTGGTGGGTCCGCCCACGGGGGAGCGGGTGGTGTGGCTGTATACCCCGCTGGCCCTGGAACTTGCCCTCGCCCTGCAGCCCACCACGCTGGTGTACGACGTGATGGACGATCTCGCCGCCTTCAAGGACGCCCCGCCCGAGCTGGTGGTGAGGCAGCGGCAGGCACTCCGCCGGGCCGACGTCGTCTTTGCCGGCGGCCGCTCCCTGCACCGGTCCATGGTCCGGCAGGGCCGCGCAGACACCCTGCTCTTCCCCAGCGGGGTGGAACCGGAGCACTACTGGACCCCGACGGCGGAGCCCCGGGTTCCGGGGCAGCGTCCCGTTGCCGGATACGTGGGAGTCCTGGACGAACGGCTGGACCTGGGCCTTATCGCCGACCTGGCCCGCGCGTTGCCGGAGTGGGACATCAGGATGTACGGGCCGGTGGCCAAGATCGATCCGGCCAGCCTGCCCCAGGCGCCCAACATCAGCTATGAAGGCTATACCTGCTACGCGGACCTTCCGGCGGCGATGGCGGGCCTGGATGTTGCCCTGATGCCGTTCGCCCTGAACGAGGCAACCCGTTCCATCAGCCCCACCAAAACGCTGGAATACCTCGCGGCCGGCCTTCCCGTGGTGTCCACCCGGGTGCCGGACGTGGTGGCTGACTTCCCGGGGGTGGTGCATCTGCGCGACGACGGCGCGGGCTTCGCTTCGCTGTGCCGGACCCTCGGCCAGCGGGATCCTTCGCGCGGGCCCAAGCCGAAGACCCGGGAGCTGCTGAAGAAGTACCACTGGGATGCAATCGCAGCCCAGATGGCCGAGTCCGTCTTAGCTTCGGGCCTGCGGGTGCCGGAACCGTCCGACGCCGAGGCCACTGCCTAGCGCTGCCAGTAACGGAAGGAGAGTGGAATGACGCACATACGGGCCATGATCGACGCCCACCCCAAAGGGCTGGATGAATTCAACAAAGCCAAACTGGCTGAATGCATCGGTGCCTGTTTCGAATGCGCGCAGACCTGCACTGCCTGCGCCGACGCCTGCCTCAGCGAGGACATGGTGGCGGAACTGGTCACCTGCATCGGGACGGACCTGGACTGCGCCGACATCTGCGCAACAACGGGAAATGTACTGTCCCGCCACGCCGCTTACAACGGCAACGTCACCCGGGCGTTGCTGGAAGTTTGCCGCGCTGCCTGCAGGGCCTGCGCGGAGGAGTGCGATAAGCACGCCGACATGCACGACCACTGCCAGGTCTGCGCGGAGGCGTGCCGGCGCTGCGAACAGGCATGCGCCGACCTGCTGACCTCACTGGACGAAGGAGCTGAACAACAATGAACGACGTACCCCTGCACAAGGAACTGCCGCTGCCCGCTTACGACCACCTGCCGGCGGGAACCCTCCCGTCACGCATCTCAGGCCTGGACGAGGCGCAAATCACGCAGTTGATCACGTACGAGAAGGCCCACGGGAACCGCCTGCCCATCATGCAGATCCTCGAAAAGAGGCTGCATGACCTGCAGGGCGGCACCGTTCCCCGCGGCCCACAGGCGCCCAGCACCCCGGAAGTGAACACGGGCCAGCCGGACACTCCGCAAACCGCGAACGTTCCGGGGCCTCCCATCAACCCGCCGTCGCAGGGCGATCCCACCAACCCTGCCCAGCCCCGGTGAGCCGTGGAGCAGTACCACGGGTTCGAGGGCCATGACGGCCCGGGCCACGAGGGCCCGGGCCTGCACGCCCCGGAGCACCAGGGCGTGAACGACGACGGCGCGGACCACGACGTCGGCGCTGACCTTCGCGCCTTCGTCGAGTCCCGCCGGGCTGAGCTCGAGGGCCAGCTGGCGGAGTGGGTGCGTGTGCCCGGGGTGCTGGGGGATCCGGAGCACACCAAGGGCCTGCTCCGCTCGGCCAACTGGCTGGCGGCGGCCTTCCGGGATGTGGGCTTCCCGGTGGTGGAGGTGTTGCCCACCGGGGAGTCGCACGCCGTGTACGCGGAATGGTGCGAGGCGGCCGGTGCCCCCACCGTCCTGGTGTACAGCCACCACGATGTTCGGGTGGCCAAGCCCGGGCAGTGGGACCAGACTGCCCCCTTCGATCCGGTGGTGCGGGACGGCCGGCTGTTCGGGCGGGGCAGCTCGGATGCCAAGGGCCAGGTGATGGCCCACCTCTGGTCGCTCCGGGCGCACCTGGCTCAACAGTCCAAACGCTCTCTCACTTCCGGGGCCCAAAACCCAAACGCTCTCTCACTTCCCGTGCCCAAAACCCAAACGCTCTCTCACCCTGAACCTCCGGGCTCCGCACGAACCGCACCCGCCGTCAACCTGAAGTACCTCGTCGAAGGGGAGGAGGAGGGCGGGTCGCCGCATCTTGCCCAGCTGCTGGAGGAGCAGGCGGACCGGCTGCAGGCGGACCTGGTGCTGTTCTCGGACACCCTTCTCTTCCGCGAGGACCATCCGGCCCTGTGCATGAGCCTGCGCGGGATGCTCAGCGCCCACCTGGAGCTCACCGGGCCGGACGTGGATGTTCACAGCGGTGCCGTCTCCGGTGCTGCCCCCAATCCGGCTTTTGAGCTGAGCAGGCTGCTGGCCGGCCTCCATGACGGGGAGGGCCGGATCGCCATCCCCGGATTCTACGACGACGTTGCCGCGGTGCCGGAAGACTTTCGGGAGGCGCTCGCACGCCTGCCCTTCACCGAAGAGGACTGGGTGAAGCGCTCGGAGTCGGGAAGCATCACGGGCGAAGTGGGGTACACGGTTCCGGAACGGCTGTGGCTCCGCCCGGCGGTGGAGGTCACGGCGCTGGTTGCGGGCGATCCTGTCGGACTTTCCAGTGCTGCGGTTCCATCCGTGGCGTCCGTGGACCTGAGCTTCCGGACGGTGGCCGGCCAGCGGGTGGAAAAGGTGGCCGGGCAGCTTCGGCAATGGGTTCAGGACACGGTGGGGGAGAACTATGGCCGCACGCTCAGCGTGGATCTCGAGACGGCCCAGGAACCGTACCGGACCCCGGACCACCCTGCTGTTTCCGCCCTGGAACGGGCCATGGCCAAGGGCTTCCGGTCAGCCGATGTGGGCAGGATGGGCAACGCCGGCGGAGGGCCTGCCGAGCTGCTCAGCCGGTCGCTGGACGCGCCGGTCCTGTTCTTCGGGACGGGCTTGGTGGAGGACCACTGGCACGACAGTGACGAAAGCGCCAACGTCGAAGTCCTTGTCAACGGCGCCGTCACGGTTGCATGCTTCTGGGACGAACTGGCCCGGATGGAATGACAAGGGACGACGACGATGGACGGTTCAGGAACAGAAGGCACCGCCGGTGCCACGGACGGGAGTGCCACGGACAGCGGTGCAGGCGTTTCGGAGCCTGGTGCCGCCGGGCGGCTGCGTACGTTCGGCATTGAGGAGGAACTGCTCTTGGTGAGCCCGGAAACGGGGGAAGCCGTGCCGATGGCCGGAGCGCTCTGGGACCTGTACGTTCGTCCGATGGACTCCGCTTCCGGTCCCGTCCTGACCGCCGAGTTCCAACAGGAGATGATCGAGGTTGTCACGCCTCCGCATTCCACCATGGCTGCATTGGAGGCGGACGTCATTCGGGGACGGGCCATCGCTGACAGGGCGGCGCGGGACATAGGAGTCCGGGTTGCTGCCCTGGGAACATCCCCGCTGCCCTCCGATCCCCATCCGGTGCAGCTCCGCCGTTTCGTGGCCATGACTGAGGAA
Source organism: Pseudarthrobacter sp. R1 (assembly GCF_024494415.1). Classification (NCBI taxonomy): domain Bacteria; kingdom Bacillati; phylum Actinomycetota; class Actinomycetes; order Micrococcales; family Micrococcaceae; genus Pseudarthrobacter; species Pseudarthrobacter sp. R1. The sequence goes on from NZ_JAMKFI010000008.1 coordinate 137,137, forward strand.
TATGGGCTAACGGCCAGGGAGCAGCTCACCTGTGGCTGCCATATTCACGTCTTTGTGGAGTCGGACGAGGAAGGCGTAGCAGTGCTGGACCGGATGCGCATCTGGCTGCCGGTACTCATCGCCCTGAGTGCCAACTCCCCGTTCTGGCACGGGCAAAATACCGGCTACGCCAGCTACCGCTCGCAAGTGTGGAACCGATGGCCATCGGCAGGGCCGCTGGAAATCCTGGGTTCACCGGATGCTTACCATCAACTGGTGTATGACATGGTGAGCACCGGTGTGGCACTGGACGAGGGGATGGTCTACTTCGATGCCCGGCTTTCCCGGCACTATCCCACGGTGGAGATCAGGATCGCGGATGTGTGCCTCCGGCCGCAGAACACGGTGCTGCTGGCCGGCATCGCCCGCGGATTAGTGGAGACCGCTGCCCGGGAGTGGCGGAAGGGCATCGACCCGGTCGCCGTGCCGGCGACGCTCCTTCGGCTGGCACGGTGGAAGGCCAGCCGGTGGGGACTGCGCGGGGAACTGCTGGACCCGGTGACCAGCCGCCCGGGGCCGGCGCTCGCCGTCGTTAATGCCCTGCTGAACCATATCCGGGAGGCCCTGGAGGACATCGGCGACCTGGAACGGGTGGAGGAATTGATGGACGATCTGCTCGCCGCCGGCACGGGCGCCGTACGCCAGTTGGAGGTTATCCACCGCACCGGGGACCTGGAGGACGTGGTGGCCGATGCCGCCAACTGCACGGTGTGGGTGGAGGCGGACCGCGACTAAGGCATATTGACACGGCCCACGCCTGGGCGCACCCTGATAGCGCTAGTTGCCCTGTGTTGGCCGGCACTTAGCGGCGCAAGCCGGCCTGCCAACTCTCCCGGGGTTGTCTGGGCGCTCCGGATGAAACAGTTCCACCCGCTCCCTGTCAGGAGAAGAAAATGGCCGGCAATTCAGTCAGAGCCCTTGAGGCGAAGTCGTTCGACGAACCGGATGAAAAACGCCGCCCGCCGAAGACCCAGGTGGATGTTGTTAACATCGGAGACACCACCCTGGGCAGGTTTACTTTTGAGCCGGGCTGGAAGTGGTCCGAGACGGTCAAGACCGTGGTCCACACCGACAGCTGCCAGGTGAACCACGTGGGGATCTGCGCCGCGGGGACGCTGACGGTGGAGATGGTGGACGGCACCCGGACCACGATCAGCCCCGGCAACGCCTACACCATTCCTGCCGGCCACGATGCCTGGGTCGAAGGCGACGAGACATTCGTGGGCTACGAAATCATGAGCGCGGCCACCTTCGCCAAGCCTGCGTGAATTGGGCGGGTAATGCGTTCATCTCCTCGGACGGCTTCGGGGTCAGCAGAAGCTCCTGATTCCGGTGCCCGGAAGAAGCCCCGGCGCGGTTGGCGCCGCGCCGGGATCGCCGCGCTGATCATCCTGGGGCTGATCCTCGTCTCCACGGTGGTCAACCTGGTCCTGGAGTCGACGGAGAAATCAGGCATGGCTGCCTACGGCGAACGTATCGCCGTAGGCAGCGGTTCTCTGAACGTGTACCGGAACGGGCAGGAAGACGGCCAGCCGATTGTCCTGCTCAGTGGTCTGGCAACGCCGGCGCCCGGCCTCGACTTCGCTCCTCTGGCCCGTGAACTTAGCGGCTTCGACGTTATCGCCGTTGAGGGGTTTGGGTACGGTTACAGCGACATGGAAGCCCCTCCGCGGACCAACAAGAACATCAGTACCGAGCTTCACGAGGTCCTGGCCAAATTGCAGGTCAAGCAACCCTACGTTCTGGCAGGGCACTCCATCGCCGGTTTCTACATGCTCGACTACGCGAACCGGTACCCAACGGAAGTGGCCGCCGTCGTCGGAATTGATGCGACCATACCGAAACCCGGGGATCAGCCGGTTCCAGACCCGGAGCCGGGCATCAACTGGGAACGGGCCCTGGCCGTCACCGGGATAGTGCGCGCAGTCGCCGCCGTGGCACCGTGTTTCGTGGACCCGGCCAGCGACGCGTACACGGATGACGAGCTGCACCGGATGCGCCTCATGACCAGCTGGAACTACGGCAATCCGGCAGTCGCCGATGAAACCGCCAGGATAGCAAACAACGCAGCAGCCCTGAGGGGAGTGACCTACCCCGACGACCTGCCCGTGCTGGCCTTCGTTGCCGGCGAGGATTCCGAGTCGACAGCCGCCAAAACATCCGCTGCGCAGAACCTGCTGAAGAACGTCCGGCGGCATGAGGTGGTCACGCTGGAAGGCAACCACTACCTGCACTGGACCCAGTCCAAGCGGATGGCAGAGGAAATCCAAACCTTCCTCGCCGGCAGCGGTTAGTCCGGCTGCCGGAGCCGCCTAGAGCGGCTCGGGCCGCACGCGCACGGCACCCAGTGAACGCAGAAGCGCGACGGCGGTGATGGCGCCCGCCGCCATGATGGACGCCAGGACAATCACCTGGAACCGCCCGGCTTCCAAAGGCGAGGCGCCGCCGAAGATTGCGCCCACGAAGGCGCCGGGCAGGGTGACCAGGCCGGTGGTTTTGGTCTGGTCCGTGGAGGGGATCAGGGCTGCGTGCACCGAGGAGCGGGCCTGGGCCAGTGTGGCCCGCGGGGCCGTGGCGCCCAGGGCGAGCCAGCCTTCCACCTGGTCCCACTGCTCACGGACCGCCTCATGGAATCGGTGCCCGGCAAGCACCGCGATGGTCATGCAGTTGCCGATCACTATCCCGCCCACCGCAAGGACGTAGCGGGGCTCGAGTGCCACAGCTCCGGTGCCGAAGACGACGGCGAGGGTCACCACAATGCCAAGGGCCATGGTCGCCGACACCATTGCGAAGCGCCGCCAGGACCACGTGAGCCGGCGCGTTGCCGTCACCGCAGCCACGGTGAACATCACCAGCAGCGCCACCACCACCCACAATGGATCTGCGATGATGCCCCCGAGAACCAGGCTGATGAGCGCCAGCTGGGCTGCGCCGCGGAGGATAGCCAGAGCCGGTGCAAGGTACGACGGCGTGCGCGCACCCCGGAGCACCGCGACGGTGAGCAGCATAAGGATGGCCACGGCCGCGAAGGTGGGTGCCAAGGCATCGAGGAAGGCCATCGGCTCAGACTAGCCGCCCATCTCGGCGTAATAATCCAGCGAATAGTTTTCTGTGCCTGCTAGTGCGCAGGGAATCTCTCATCAAGACTCCTTTAGAGGCTTACTCGAGCCGCACCCAAGTAATACCTAATCGTAATTAAGAGTACCGACTTCTCTTTTCCGTCGATTCTTCCCCCCGTACGGTGCCATTCATGAACGCAGACCGAAGAGTATGGGTCAAACCGCTGGACCCGCAACGTGTCGAGAGAGCGAAGGCTGCTTTCACTACCCGCCGGGTAGTGCCCGAGGCGATCGTTACCCTGGTTTCGGGAGCCGTGCGCCCTCGTTCTGGTGACCTGGTACTGGCTCGAATTGTGCAGCTGGGCCATCATCGTCACATTGAGCAACCGGACGGGCGGCGCGCAGTGCTTCACGATGATGACGAAATTATTGTCACATACGGCGACAGATACGCTACTGACCAGTTTGAGTCACAGGTGCCCGCGACACTGGGGAATTCGCAATTAGTTGCCTCAGGGGGTATTGCTTCCGAGGTGCTAAGCCGCAGTATGGCTGTCCGGAGGGCAACGGAAATTGAATCCATCGGCCTCTTGGGCGACGCCAAGGGCCGGCCGCTGAACATCCAGGACTTTTCATTGCAGCCGGTGACCCCGCAGGTTCCCCGTCCCCGAACCGTCGCAGTCATTGGAACAGCGATGAATTCAGGCAAAACAACTACTGTCCACTGCCTCGTCCATGGCCTGAGCAAGGTTGGGGTCCGCGTGGGGGCTACGAAAGTCACCGGAACGGGCTCGGGCAACGACTACTGGTGCATGCTGGACGCAGGTGCTCATTTGATGCTGGACTTCACGGATGTCGGGCTCGCCTCCACGTACCGTCAGCCGATGGATGTAGTGGAGTCTAAGTTCGGAGAGCTCGTCAACCACCTCACGGATTCCGGTTCCGCTCTCAATCTCGTGGAAGTAGCCGACGGCATCTACCAGGGCGAAACTTCCCGCTTGCTGGAGTCGGCCGTTTTCCGGTCAATGATTGACGCTGTGATTTTCGCGGCTCCTGACTCCATGGGTGCCGTGGCTGGCGTAACCCACCTGCGGAATCTGGGTCACGATGTTCTCGCTGTGACTGGGCTGCTCACCCGCTCTCCCTTGGCGATCCGGGAAGCCGCGGCCGTTACAGGGCTGCCTGTCCTGACCCGTGAAGAACTAACGGACCCTTTGCTGGCGGCCTCGCTGCTTCGAATACCGGAGGTCCTGGCCACCGCCAAGGACAGTGCCGAGTCAGTCGGTGAGGTGGTACAAGCCCCCGCGACCAGCGAAGTTCTGATCGGTCCTTTCACCGTGTCGCCTGAGCGGCCCGAACCGAGACGGGGCCTTTTCGGGTTTCCCCGACCGGCTACCCCCTCGGGTAGCCCGGACGGATGGTAAACCCGGTGGCTGGCAAACCCAGGCTGTACCGCATCCCTGGCAGCGTCTTCGCGAAGGTTATCGCTATCGGGTTGGCGCAGGTTCTTACCCTGGTCTCCTATGTCCTTCTGTTGCGCAGCATCGTGGACAACTTTGCCCCGGTGACTGTCGGAGCCGCTGCGGACCTGCAGTGGCGTTGGGCGTTGGCCCAGGCCGCCATCCTGGGAGCGGTCGCCTTGCTCCACGGTTGGCTCCGGGCCATGGCTTTCAACGTAGCCGAGACTGCCGGCTACAACGTGGTCCGGGACTTGCGGATGATGATGTACAAGCACTTGCAGGGCATGACACCCCGGCAATTCCAGGGCAGGGCACGGGGAGGCCTGCTTCTTCGCTTTCTTGGTGACCTCTCCATGACCAGGATGTGGATCAGCCGGGGAGTGCTGGGCGGGATGATGGCCGCCCTGGTGCTGGTGGGCACCCTGACAGTGCTGTTCTTCTTCAGTGTTTGGATGACTCTTGCCATCGTTGTGGCAATCTCTGCCGGGGCTGCCGCCTCGCTCGTCGCCGGACAACGCATGCGCCAGGCAACACGCATCATGCGCCGCCGCCGCTCGCTTGTTATGAGCAACCTCGACGAGCAAATGAACGCCCAAACTGTGGTGCAGGTTTTCGGGCGCACAGCAGGAGAATACGCGCGCCTCTCGCACCAGAACGATGAACTTACGCGTGCGCTCATCAGGGTAGCCCGCCTGCGCGGCTACCTCCGTGGGGTTGCGACCGCTTTTTCCCTGCTCGCGTTGGGAGCCGTTCTAACCGCAGGCCTGTTCGAAGTCCGGCAGGGAACGGCAAGCATCGGGACCGTGATTGCATTCGTCGTTGTCACCAGGCAGCTCTCCAGCCCTGTGCGTACCCTCGGTCTAGCCCATGATTACTGGCACCGCGCCCAAGTTTCTGTAGGAAAAATTAAGGAATTCCTTCGCAGTTCAAGCAGAGACATGGATTCCAACGGCCACGGTCCCCTCAAGGTCCGTCAAGGAACCATCGAATTTTCGTCAGTAACGGTAAACGGGTCCCTTCACGACGTTAACCTCTGCGTCGGAGCGGGTGAGGTAGTTGCCGTGACCGGAGACGGCGGAAGCGGCAAATCAACGCTGCTTAATTTGGTCTCCAGAACCATCGATCCTGACCAGGGCTGCATAATCATCGACCGCCAAGTGCTCGCGAAAACCGCTCTGCGTTCTGCAGCCCGGTGGACCGGGGCCATAGGCCCTGAGCTGCCGCTGATGCGTGGGTCGCTATGGCGAAACCTCACATACGCCGCCCCCCACGCGACAGAAGAGGATGTGGAGCGCGTGCTCGCCGCCACGGGGCTGGACGAAATGCTTTTAGACCTGCCTTACGGCCTGCAAACCTGGGTCACCGAAGGCGGGCTCAACCTGTCGAAGAGCCAGCGGCAACGGATAGCACTCGCCAGGGCGCTGATGGGTAACCCTCCCATCCTGCTTTTGGACGAGCCAACCCTTGGCTTGGACACGGCAGCGAAGCAGATCTTCGCGACAATGCTTCGCCGGTTCCACGGGACGGTACTGCTGGCCACTCAGGATCCACAGGAGCTCGCCCTAGCGGACAAAATAGTGGTCCTGTCCAAAGGCGTCGTTGTGGAAGTGCTAAGCGGTGAAGAGTTCCGGGACCGCGTTTGGCTGGAAACCAACCTGCCGGCACTGCCAGCATCGTCTACCACCGTCGAGGCCGAGCAAGTCCAAGCAGGCACAGATCGATACACAGGCCACCACAGCCTCGAAAAGGACTAGTCATGCATCCAAAAACACGCGACAGGTTCCTCATGGTGACGGCATTGGCAGTCTCCATCGCCGGTACGGGCGCAATAGCTGTCAATTATGGGGAGAAGCGGGCCCCGGAAGTTCAGTCCGTCGACGTGTGGACGGGTCGCCTCCCTGCCGAGCGGTGGTCGGTCCAGTTTTTGGGGGACACCATGCTGGGCGACGGGGCCACACCAATGCTGGACCCACTCGGTTATGACGCCGCCGTAGCTGGCGTTCTGCCACTGATTGATGGCGATTTCGTCATTGCTAACGTTGAAAGTCCAATAACTTCCCACGACCAGCCTTTGAACCCAGGAAAAGAGTACTCGTATCATGCGGAGCCGCAATCGGCTTGGACATTATCAAAGGCTGGCATTGATGCGATCGGCTTGGGCAACAATCATTCAATGGACATGGGCCTCGTCGGGCTCCAGGAAACAATGAAGCTGGCCAGCAATGCAGGGATGGCCAGCTTTGGCGCCGGGAACAACCTGGCCGAGGCGGAACGGCCTTTAATGCTGCGCACCGATAGGGGGACGATCGGGGTCGTAGCTATCGGCGAGAATTTCGGCAAGGCAAGCCGGGCCGAAGAGTTCAACCCGGGTACGGTGGCGCTTAGCCCGGCAACCGTGCAACGGGGCTACGATCTTGCCCGCGCTGCTGGCGCTGATTGGGTGGTAGCCTACGTCCACTGGGGTGACAATTACGTAGAAACAAGTTCGCAGGAGCGTTATTGGGCCCAAATGATGGTCGACACGGGTTACGACTTGATTGTCGGCCACGGACCCCACATAGCCGATAAAATCGAATTTATTGGCGATGTTCCGGTCGCCTACAGTCTTGGCAACTTTGTATTTGGTACGCCAGGTCGGTTCGAATCTTACGGAAAACAAGGTATCGGTCTGATGCTGAGCGTTGAAATGAGTCGAAACGGGCCGGTCCAACTCGCAGTCAAATGTCTTGTTACGGATAACTCTAAGACAGGGTTCGTCACCCAGCCTTGCGACGGGCCCCAGATGATAAGTGCGATTCCACTTGTCAACCCCGCTCTGCAAATCCAAGGCAACGTGGCCAGGATGCCCTGCCGCTGCTTCGAGCCGCCGAAATGACCGGACCACCTGTTCAGCCTGAGCGGCGTAAGAGGCTCGCTCTGGTGCTGGTGTCCGGGCTCCTCGCAGTATTGGCGCTCCTGGCGACTTACACATTCGTATCGGGAGAATTGCGTCAAGAATCAAAAGAATCCGATCAGGGAGACAAGATGTTAGGTTCAGGCGGCACCGGCACTCAGACCGGAATGATCCAGCCAGATACAAAAGGAAATTTTTCCTTTTCATGGGAAGGGCCTCTCGTCGACCAACCCATTCGTGTTTGGTACCAAGCCCCGGATGATCCTTCCTCAGCCCAGATCCTGGTTGTTATGACAGGAGCCAACCGGGATGGGGAAGCCTATCGGGAGGACTGGCTGCCGTTAGTCAAAGAGCGCAACACCTTGCTCCTGGTGCTCGAATTCTCAAAAGATGACTACCCAGGTGCCTCCTCCTACAACCAGGGCAACATCCTTGATGCCAACGGTGATATCAATCCGCCCGAGGCCTGGACGTTCAATATGGTCGAAGCACTCTTCGAAGCCGTCGTCCGCGACACAAACAGTAAGGCCAAAGACTATGCCCTCTTTGGGCACTCAGCAGGCGGCCAGTTCGTCCATCGGTTCATGCAATTCACTGAGGAAAACCACGTGCGGGTTGCAGTCGCAGCAAACGCCGGCTGGTACACCATGCCGGACCAGGATGTCGACTTTCCCTACGGACTAAAGAATTCACCGCTTTCTACCAAGGAGTTGCGGGAGGCCTTTTCGCGACGCCTTGTAATCCTGCTGGGAGCCGACGATGTAAATCCAGAAGATCCGTTGCTTCAGCGTGACCGGAAGACTGATGCCCAGGGAGACAACCGGCTTACCAGAGGCTTGACCTTTTACCAGGCTGCCCGGGATGCTGCCCGAGAGAGCGATGATTTTAATTGGGCCCTGACAGTGGTTCCGGGGGCGGCTCATGACCACAAACGAATGGCTGAAGCAGCCGCACCGCTGCTCTTGTCCTCCGACTAGGAAGCAATTCGATCAGAGCAGGCTGGGCTGGCTCGTGAGGATGTAGTCCACCGCTGCCGGGCCTTTCAAGGACAGCCCTGGCCATTCATGCCGGCCGGTATCGTGGTGTTGCTTCATGTATCCCCGTTGATCCATGGCTGCCCACAAGGACGTTACGGGGCCGGGCTGCTGGCCATTGAGCAAGCACCAGCTGACGTACACCCCGTAGATGTCGTCTTCGCGAAGAGCCGGTTGCCTCTCGCGGTCTTGAAGGAAGCAATCCGAGAGGAAGCGGGCGTAGTTCGGAACACTCATAAGTGGCTCCTTCGGGTCGTTGTAGCTCTAGGAATGCGCTGCGGCACAGGTCGCGCGGCAGTGATTCGGAGCCATCTGTGCGAAGGATGGGTCGCTGCTGATATATGCCTGGAAACCATCCGGACCAGCCGCATTGGGCAGGCCATAAACCCCGGGCAGCGGCCGCCCCTTCCGCATCTTCTGCCGCACTTGTAAGATGTGCACCGGAGAGCCGGGAAGCCTGGTCGGCCCGCACGCGGAAGCGCCTGCGGCATGCCATGGCAACCGCCTTGGCGTGATAGCTGCAGCCAAGGAACGGAGCATGCCATGCATGCAGACCCAACTCCCGTCATCAACACCTCACGCCTCGGCAAGAACTTTGGGCGGACGGCTGCGCTTGCCGGTCTGGACCTGTCCGTCATGCCCGGCGAGGTCCACGGTTTCCTGGGGCCCAACGGGGCAGGGAAGTCCACCACCCTCCGGATCCTCCTGGGACTGATCCGGCCAACATCCGGTACGGCACGGGTGTTTGGCATCGACCCGTGGGCTGAGCCGGTGCGGGCACACAGGGATGTTGCCTACGTCCCCGGGGACGTGACGCTGTGGCCCAACCTGACCGGCGGCGAGGTCATCGACCTGATCGCCGGGCTGCGGGGCGGTGCGGATGAAGGCCTGCGCAGGCAGCTGATTGATGAGTTCGATTTCGATCCACGGAAAAAGGCGCGCACCTACTCCAGAGGCAACCGGCAGAAGGCGGCCTTGATCGCGGCCTTTTCCCGCCCGGCCATGCTCTATCTGCTGGACGAGCCGAGTTCGGGCCTGGACCCCGTCATGGACGCTGTTTTCCGCCGGCACATCCGCCGGGTCGCCGCCAACGGGGCCACGGTGCTGTTGTCCAGCCACATCCTGGCCGAGGTAGAACAGCTTTGTGACAGGGTGACCATCATCCGGGCCGGAGCGGCAGTGGAATCGGGCACTCTGGCCGAACTCCGGCACCTCACCCGCACCCGCTTCCGGGTCACCTCAGCGGTCAAACCGGAGGTTATGGCTACGTGGCGGGGCATCCACGACCTCCGCGTCAACGGGACCGCCATGGAGTTCGACGCCGATGCAGCGGACCTGGGCTACGTCCTGGATGCCTTGGCTACAGCAGGCATCACCGGCATCACCGCCGCGCCCCCTTCCCTGGAGGAGCTGTTCATGCGCCACTACGGCGTGCAGGCCGGCGGACAGGCCGGCGGACAGGCCGGCAGGCAGGCAAGCCACAAGAGCCAGGCGCAGTGATGCGCGCCGTCCTTCGGCTGGCCCTGCTCGAGGCACGTAGGGACCGTGGGATCCTGGCGGCGTGGATCCTCGGCATCGCCGGTCTTGGCTACGCGGCAGCCACCGCCGTCACCACGCAGTTTGCCGGGGACAACGAGCGGGCCGCCCTGATTTCCGTGGCCGCGGCCAGTCCGGCGTTCCTGTTCCTCCGGGGGCTCCCGGATGGCATCAGTTCCGGAGCGGTCACCTTCTTCCAGGGCTATTCCTTCACGGCAGTGCTGGCGGGGCTGATGAGTGTGTTCCTGGTGGTCCGGCATACAAGAGGGGACGAGGACCAAGGCAGGTTTGAGCTGGTCGGTTCCACCAGGGTCACCCGGGTGACTTCCCTGTACGCAACCCTGCTTTTCGGCACCTTCGCAAACATGGTCCTTGCCCTGGTAGCTGCCGCCGGATTCATCAGGGCCGGCCTGCCGGTAGCAGGATCATTCCTGGCGGGGTCAGCCGTTGGCGCCGTGGGCATGTTCTTTATGGCCGCCGCCGCACTGGTGGCACAGGTCATGCCCTCCGCCAGGAGCGCGAACGGTACAGCCGCGGCGCTGGTGGGTGGCGCCTACCTGGTCCGGGGTATCGGCGACGCCCTGGGCACCGCCGATCCATCGCTGCTCCACGTCGCCGCCGCCTGGCCCTCCCTGTTCTCACCCATCGGCTGGGGCCAGCGCATCCGGCCCTTCACCGAGGCGGACACGCTGCCGTTGCTGGTTATCGGCGCCGGAACAGTAGTCCTGGCCGGGGCCGCCGTGGCGCTCCGCAACGGCAGGGACCTGGGGGCCGGCTATATCGCTGCGGATGAATCGGGTCCGGAACGGGCGGGCTCCGGCCTGGCGTCGATGCTGGGCCTGGCGTGGCGGTTGCAGCGCGGCAGCCTGGCGGGCTGGTGCTTCACCGCCGCTGCGCTGGGGGCCGTAGCCGGCGGCCTGGGCCCGGTTGTCGGCGACGCACTGGAAGGAAACCCGTCCGTAGCGGAACTGCTAAGCCGCATCGTTCCCGGCGACGCGGGCCTCACTGACCTCTTCACCACGGCCATGCTGGGCATAGCCGGGATCCTCGCCGCGGCCGCTGGCATCGAGGCAGTGCTCCGGCTTCGGGCGGAAGAGACGGAAGGGCGGGCCGAACTGCTCCTGGCCGCGCCGGTGTCGCGAATGCGGTGGCTGGGCGGCACCCTCGCCGTCGCCGTAATCTCGACGACGGCCGTAGCCGCTGCCGCCGGGGCCTCGGCCGCCGTCGTCGTTACCCTGGCGCAGGCCGGGGGAAGCAGCCCCGGTATGGTCTTTGCGGCCGCGCTGGCGCACATCCCGGCGGCGCTCGTCTTCCCGGCCGTGACCGTGCTCGTGTTCGCCCTTGCGCCCCGCTGGAGCAGTGCAGTTGGCTGGGGTGCCCTGGCCGCCGCGCTGGTCCTGGGGCAGTTCGGGGAACTGCTCGGCCTGCCGGGGTGGCTTCAGGACCTGAGCCCGTTCCGGCATTCTTCAGCGATGCCCGTTGAAGCCTTCCACCCGGAGGGCGCGCTGGTGATGGCCGCCGTCGCCATCCTCGCGGCAGGAGCCGCCAGCCGGCTGGTCCGCGAAAGGGACCTGACCGTATGACGGCATCAACGCGAAGTGCGTGGTACCCGATCACGGCTCGAAATGCGTCAGCACTTTCGGGTCCTGGGACACGGAAGCCACAATGGATGCCGCCACGTCACGGAGCTTGATATTGCGGCTGCTGGACGCGATGCGAAGGATCTTCATCGCCGTCTCCTGGCTGCAGCGGTTCTGCGCCATGATCGCCCCGACGGCGATATCGATGGTGGTGCGTGACTCCATCGCCGCGGCAAGGTTATTGCGGTCATCCACCAGTTGCGCCACCTTAACGGCCATACGCAGGGCTTTAGAGGCCTGCGTGGCGTACGCCTCGGCCTTGTCGATGTCCTCGCCGCTGAACGCGTGGGTGCTGGTGGAGTACAGGTTCAGCCCGGCATGCGCTTCGCCCTCGAGGGGGAGCGGAACGGAAAGGATGGATCCGATTCCTTCGGCCCAGGCAGCTTTGCAGTATCGGGGCCAGCGGGTCTCGTCCCGCAGGTCCGGAACGTGCACCGTGGCCTTTTCCCGAAGGGCTGCCAGGCAGGGCCCGTCGCCGTGGCCGTACTGCAGCTCGTCCAGGGGCAGGACGGCGGGGTCGCTCGTAGCAACGGTGGTTGGCTTTTTCCGCCGCATCAGCGTGACGCCGCAAAGCAGCTTGTTGTGGGTGGAGAGGCTGGCGGCGGAAAATGTGGCAAGTTCCGTCAGGAGTTCCTCCACGTCAGAGGAAGCCAGGACAAGGTCCTGGAGGTAGTCGGCCACGCCGTTGTCCTGCTGCGTGCTGCGGTCCTGGACCATGCAGCCTCGTTCCTGTAATGCCCCGAACAATGACCCTGAAGGTACACCGCAAAAGGCTGTGACCCGCCCGGACGGCAGATCTTCAGTTTATCCCCCAGGGCGGCCGGCGGGCCCGCCTCAAACCCCTCCTGAACTGTCGACGGCGGCGCCTCAGCCCGCGGGGTAAGGCGCCTGGTTGAGGGAGCGGGCAAGGTGGGCGGCGTTGCGTGCTGCTCCGGCGGTGGTCGCATCCACCTTTTCGGGGACGCCGTCCAGGTCTTTGTAGTCCACCGTTTGCATGGCCTCTCCCACCCAGTACGTGGCGCCCTGGGCGGGAATGGTGAAGCCGACGTCGTTCAGCGCCTGCTGCGTGTCCGCCACCGTCTTGTGCGCGCCGTCTTCATTGCCCACCACCGCGACGATCGCTACTTTTCCGTACATGATGGGCCGCCCGGCGTCGTCGGTTTCGGCGAGGTCGGCGTCGAGGCGTTCGATGACGCGTTGGGTGATGCTGCTCGGGTGCCCCATCCAGATGGGAGTGGCGAGGACCAGGATGTCCGCAGCGAGGATTTTCTCACGGATTCCAGGCCACGCGTCGCCGTCGCCCATGTCCACCTGGACGCCGGGCATCACGTTGTAATCCACCACCCGCAGCGAGGCCGTGCCTACGCCGTGGCCTGCAAGTTCATCCAGCACGTGGCGGGCCATCAGTTCACTGCTGGACGGCGCGGGTGAAGGCGTCAGGGAGCAAATAAGGGCAAGTGCGGTGAGGTCAGCCATCGTTCATCCTTCTTTTCGTCGAGTTTTCCTTGGTGCCAGTCAGTGGTTCGGGGCGGACGGCACGGCGGACTGCCGCAAAATGTGCCCTTCCGGACAGGAAAGTGCGACGGCGGTCCGAACCCCGGCCGCGTCCGATGTCCTCGAACACGTCTTGCGCGATAGATAGTAAGTGTGCTTAGTATCTAGTTAGTAACCTTACTTACTAATTGATCAGGCTGGGTTTGAAAGTCCAGCTGCCAACCAGTGGAAGCGAGTGACGATGACGGAGAACCAGTGGCCTGAGGCTTCTGCCCGAAGCCATCTCGACCAGTACGGGAACGCAGCACCGACCGATCCTTCCGCAGAGCCGGAAACCTACGTCACCAAGAAGGACGCAGCCAAGGAAGAGACGTCGAAGATTGCCGGGCAGGCGGCCGGTGCGGCCCACAATGTGGCGCAGACTGCCAAATCCGAAGTCGGGAACGTCGCGTCCGAGGCCAAGTCCAGTGCCAAGGACCTCCTGCACCAGGCGAAGTCAGGACTGGGCAGCCAGGCCGGCGCGCAGCAGCAGAAGGCCGCCGATGGCATCCGGACCATTTCCAGCCAGCTGCACACCATGGCAGATGCCCCGGAGCAGAAGGGTATTGCCAGTGACCTGATCCGTCAGGCTGCAGAGCGCACCTCCTCGGTTGCTTCCTGGGTTGAAGGCAAGGAACCCGGGGCGCTGTTGGAGGACGTCCAGTCCTTCGCCCGCCGCAAGCCGGGGACGTTCCTGCTCCTGGCTGCCGGCGCCGGCATCCTTGTGGGCCGGCTTGCGCGTGGCCTGCAGCCGGCCCCGGCCCCGCAGGCAGCAATCCCGCCGATGCCGGCGCAGGCGCCGGCTGCCGCAACAACTGCTGCCGCACCAACCGGTCCGCCGTGGGGCGAGGAGTCGGTCTACCAGGATCAGGTGGCGGCACCGGCAACCTACGGCGAAACCATCTACGGCGAACCCGCCCGGCCGGCCTATTCGGGGACGGAAGCAGGCGGGGTACCGCTGCGGGACCTGGACGATCCGTACAGCGAGATCCGCGGCGCGGAACGCCAGCCGTAAACAGTCAAAGCTGACAGCAAAACACCAGCACCACCAACCAAAGGACCCGTGCCATGAAGAAACTGCTCTTTGCCTTGCTCCCCGGCATCATCAGCCGGGTACTGAAGGCCCGGAAGGCCAAGCAACTCCGTGCCGGACAGACCCGTCCGCCGCGGAACCGCTTCTAGATTTGTCCTCAAGCAGCACAAAACCAGTAACAAGAAGGAGAAACACATGATCAGCACTGAGAACCTTTCTGCACTGACCACTGCCGGCGGACACGTCGTGGGTTCCGACGGAAGCAAGATCGGATCCATCGGCCAGATTTACGTTGATGACCAGACCTCCGAGCCCACCTGGGTCACGGTGAAGACCGGGCTCTTCGGATCCCACGAGTCGTTCGCCCCGCTGGACGCCGCGTCGCAGGACGGCAACGACATCGTTGTGGCCCACACCAAGGACAAGGTCAAGGACGCACCCCGCGTCGCCCCGGACGGCCACCTCGAGCCGGAAGAGGAAGACCGTCTTTACACCTACTACGGCCTCAACGGGCACACCGGCAACGGGCACACCGGCAACGGCTTCACGGGCGGCAACGGTTTCGCTGCCGGAACCGAGGACACCGGCCGCGGCACTGTCGGCCACGACACCTCCGGCCCCACCACCGATGACGCCATGACCCGCTCCGAGGAGCAGCTGCACGTCGGCACCCGCAAGGAAGAAGCCGGCCGGGCACGGCTGCGCAAGTACGTCGTCACCGAAAACGTCACCACTACCGTCCCGGTGCAGCGTGAAGAGGTCCGCCTGGAGCGCGAACCCATCACGGACGCCAACGTCGGTGCCGCCCTGGACGGCCCCGCCATCAGCGAGGAAGAGCACGAGGTCATCCTCCACGAGGAGCGCCCCGTCGTCGAAAAGGAAGCCGTCCCGGTGGAGCGCGTGCGCCTGGACAAGGAAACCGTGACCAACGAGCACACCGTCACCGAGGAAGTCCGCAAGGAAAACATCGAGTTCGACGACGACGGCCGCACCCGCCGCTAAGGCTCACCACCGGAATCCTCAAGGATTCCCCGCGCACGGCCCGCCCTCCATCCCGGAGGGCGGGCCGTGCTTTGCGTCCCGGCGTCCCTGTGTTCCAGGCCGGGCGGGCCCGGCCACAGGACCGCTGGCGGTATCCGGTCAGCCGAGAATGGGCCGTTCCTCGGGCAGGCGGTATAGGCGCGGCCGGGCCGAGAGGGCCAGGGCGGACGCCACTGCCACGGTGCCGATGCGGCCGGTGAACATCAGCGCCATGAGGACCCACTCAGCAACCGGCGGAAGGTTGTAGGTGATGCCGGTGCTCATGCCTACCGTGGCGAAGGCGGAGATGGATTCGAAGAGGACCTTCTCCAGGCTGTAGTCGGTGAACATCAGCAGCAGCATGGTGCCGGTGACCACGGCGGCGATGCCCAGAAGGGCCACGGACAGGGCCTGGCGCTGGGAGGAGGAGCTGATGGACCGGTGCGCGACGGTCACCTGGTCGCGGCCGCGGACTTCGTTCCAGATGGCGAAACCCAGCACCAGGAATGTGGTGATCTTGATGCCGCCGGCGGTGCCGGCGCTGCCGCCGCCGATGAACATCAGGATGTTGGTGACCATCAGTGTTTCCGGTGCGGCCACCGCGTAGTCGATGCTGTTGAACCCGGCGGTGCGGGGAAACACGCTGCCGGCGAAGGAACCTAGGATCTTGCCGGTGAGGGAAAGCTGGCCGAGGGTCTCGTTCCTGTTCCATTCGAACGCGGCGAACAGCGCCATCCCGGCGACCAAAAGGAAGACCGTTCCGTAGATGGTCAGGCGCAGGTGGATGGTCCAGTTCTTGGGTTTGATCTCACCGCGGGTGAGCTGGATGATCACCGGGAACCCCAGCCCGCCGGCGATGATGGCCAGGCAGATGGGGGCGATGATCCAGGGGTCCTCGGCGAAACCGATGAGGCTGTTGCTGTAGACGGAGAAGCCCGCGTTATTAAACGCGGAAACCGCGTGGAAGATCCCGTGCCAGAGGGCCGTGGCCAGGTTTTGGTCGTAGGCGATCCAGAACCGGACGGTCAGGGCCAGGGCTGTTGAGGCTTCGAACGTAAGCATGATCCTGGCAACCCGGACCAGGACGGCCCGGACGTCACCGAGGTTCAGGGTGTGGGTTTCCGACTGGGCCACGAGTTGGCCACGCAGCCCGATGCTCTTGCGGACCAGCAGCGCCAGCAGGGTTGCCAGGGTCATGATGCCGAACCCGCCCACCTGGATGAGCCCCAGGATGATGCCCTGGCCCAGCGGCGTCCAGAACGTTGCCGTGTCCACGGTGATGAGGCCGGTGACGCAGACCGCTGACACGGACGTGAACAGGGCCGGCATGAACCCTTCAGACCCGCCGTCGGTACGGGCCGCGGGAAGCATCAGCAAAGCGGCGCCAATAATGATGACCAGCAGGAAGGCCAGGGGAACTGCCCTGACCGGGTGGGACATTACCCTGCGGATGATGTTTTCCTTCCGGCCTTTCCTGCCGCCGCCCGTGCGGCCCTCGGCCCGGGCGTCCCGCAGCATCTTTTGGACGGCGGCGATGCTGGCCTCGTCGGGTACCCGCATGGCGGATTCCGACGGCGGGACCTCCTTGTGGATGCTCATCCCACGTGGATGCCGGGACGACATTCCGGATCCGGCTCGTTTTCGCGGATGATCTCCCGGACCACCGGGGCGGTGTCGCCGCGGCCCAGGAGCAGGTAGCGCATCAGGTGGGCAAGCGGGTTGCCTTCGGACCATTCGAAGTAGGCGTGCGGCCGGACGCCGGTGGCGTCCCGCAGGGCCAGGAGAATCGCGGCGATGGCGTTGGGCGCGGCCGGGCTCTGGGCGCGGAGGACCCGGTGGCCGTCCACTTCCACGCCGTGGACCGCCAGGGTGTCGCTGAACTCGGAGGGGTCGGTGATGCCGATTTCGAGGAAGATGACATCCGCGGTGCCGGGGACGGGGTTGTTCTCCCGCTGGACGGCTTCCTTGTCCGCGTATTCGGCGCTGTCGCAAGCCTGGGGCCGGTTGGCGATGAGGTTGATCCGGCCGTCGTACTCCAGGGTATCGCTGATGAAGCGGCGCGCGTCGTCGTCGAACTCGATCCTGTCCACGCGGAGCTCGGTGGTGCGGCTGATGCGGGAGACGAGGGAAACGGCCACGATGCCCAGAATGAAGAACCCGGAAATGGTGATGCCGTCCGGCTTCTCGATCACGTTCGCGGCCAGGGCGTAGAGCATCACCACGGTCAGGGCCGTGAAGCCGATGGACGCGCGGCGCTGCTTTTTGCGGATGGCCGAGATGGTGACTGCGATGGCCCCGGACACCATCATCGCCAGGATTCCGGTGGCGTAGGCGCCGGCCTGGGCGTTGACGTCCGCGTTGAAGCCGATGGTGATCAGGATGCTGATGGCGGTGTACACCAGCACCACCGGGCGGACGGCGCGGGACCAGTCCGGGGCCATGCCGTAGGAGGGCAGGTACCGGGGAACGATGTTGATCAGGCCGGCCATCGCGGATGCGCCGGCGAACCACAGGATCAGGATGCTGCTCACGTCGTAAACGGAGCCGAAACCGTTGCCGAGGCGTTCGTGGGCCAGGTACGCCAGTGCCCGGCCGCTGGCTTCGCCGCCGGCTGCAAATTCCTCGGCGGGGATCAGGACGGTGGTGACGAAGCTGCTGCCCAGCAGGTAGCCGCTCATGATGAGCGCCGCCGTCGTCAGAAGCTTGCGGGTGTTTTTGATCCGGCTGGCCAATTTCTTCTCAGGGGTGGTGCCCTTGGCTGCGACCAGGGGCATCATGCTGACGCCGGTTTCGAAGCCGGACAGGCCCAGGACCAGCAGAGGGAAGGCCACCAGGGCGGGCCCGAGGATGCCGCTGAAGCCGCCGCCGGAGGAGGTGAGGGCGTCGGTCCAGGAAGCGAGTGCGCCGGGGGTGGCAAAGACGTGGATGATTCCTTCCCCGATGATGATGGCGTTCATCAGCAGGAAGACGGCCACCAGGGGGATGGCGACGGCGACGGCCTCCGAGAAGCCCATCAGGAACACCCCGCCCAGGATCAGGAGCAGCACCACGGTGATGGCCACGGCCTGCCCTTCCAAGAAGGGCGGCAGGTAGGGGTTTTCGAGCAAGTGCACTGTGGCGTCTGCCGCCGAGAGGGTGATGGTGATGATCCAGGAGGTGGCAACGAAGCCCAGCAGGATCAGCACAAAGATTTTTCCCCGCCAGAACGGCAGGAGCCGCTCGAGCATCGCCACGGACCCCTGGCCGTGGGGGCTTTCCTTGGCCACCCGCCGGTACATGGGCAGCATCCCGAGCAGTGTCAGGGCCACGATCAGCAGCGTCGCGAGCGGTGAAAGTGCGCCGGCGGCGAGGGCGGCGATGCCGGGCAGGTAGGACAGGGTGGAGAAGTAGTCCACGCCGGTCAGGCACATGACCTTCCACCAGCTCTGCTGGGTGGCATGGGCGTCGGAGGTCTCCGGGCCTACGGGCTGGTTCACCCGGTGCTCCAGCAGCCACCTGACCAGCGGGCTGCCGGGTACAGCCTCCCGTTCAGGATTGGGAACGGTGGCGGGGATGGTGAAGTGGGCGGAAGCCGTCAAGGACGTGTCTTTCTGTACTGCCTGACACGGGTAAAACGTCCCGTTTTCAGGCGCGACGCTGTGCTGATAACCACCGGAGCGTAGCACCCGGGAAAGCCCGCCAACCCGGCGTTTCCGCGGATCTTAATGCTTTCTTAACGCCACCCCTGCGGCCCTCCTGCGGGGGCACCCGTGCAGCTGCAACAGGCCTGGCGGGCTACTCCTGGAAGCGGTAACCCAGGCCGGTCTCGGTCAGCAGATGCCGTGGATTCGCGGGGTCGGCTTCGAGCTTCCGCCGCAGCTGTGCGAGGTACACCCGCAGGTAGGCGGTCTCCTGGGCGTAGGCGGGTCCCCACACCTGGGTAAGAATCTCTTCATGGGTGACCAGGGCGCCGGTGTTCCTGGCCAGCAGTTCCAGGATGTTCCATTCAGTGGGGGTAAGCCGGACGGGCACGCCCCGGCGGGTCACCTGCTTGGTGGCGAGGTTGACGGTGAATCCGGCGGTTTCAATAACGGGAACGTCCCCGCTGAATCCGCGGCGCAGGGCAGCGCGGAGCCGGGCCATCAGTTCGTCCATCCCGAAGGGCTTGGTCACGTAATCGTCGGCGCCTGCGTCCAGGGCCTGGATCTTGTCATCGGAACCGTGCCGTGCGGACAGGACCACGATGGGGACTTTGTTCCAGCGCCGAAGCCGCCGGATCACTTCGACGCCGTCCAGGTCGGGAAGGCCCAGGTCCAGGATGATGACGTCCACCGGATGCTGCGCCGCCTGCTCCAACGCGTTCTGTCCGGTGAAGGCGGTGACGGTGGAGTAGCCCCTGGCGTTCAGGTTGATCTGCAGGGCGCGGAGGATCTGGACTTCGTCGTCAACGATCAGCACTGCTGCCATGGTGTCCTCTCATCCCGGGTTCCGGTGCTACGCCCGTGGAGAGCGGCAGCCGGACCACCATGGTCAGGCCTCCGCCGGGAGTGGGCTCAGCCAGGAGCACCCCGCCCATGGCCTCGGTGAACCCTTTCGCCACGGCCAGGCCAAGTCCGATCCCCGTCCCGGGCGTGGTGTCATCGGCACGCTGGAAGGGCCGGAACATGGCAAGGACCTTGTCCGGAGCGATGCCCGAGCCGTGATCCACGATGCTGAGTTCACTGGCAGGAACATCCCCAATTCTTGCACTGCCCGCGCCGCCCACCGCGCCGGCAATCACGACGTCGGAATCGGGGGCGTACTTCAGCGCGTTCTCCACGAGGTTCGCGATGACCCGTTCCAGCATCCCCGGATCGCCGTCCACCGGCGGCATGTTGTCCGGCAGCAGCACGCGGAGCCGCTCCGAGTCCGTTCCCCGCAAGGCCTCACCCACCACGTCGGCCCAGTAGACGGGCCTGATCAGGGGCGCCACCGAGTCCGCCGTGATCCGGGACATGTCCAGGAGGTTGCTGACCAGGCGGTCCAGCCTGTCGGCGCCGTGTTCTATGGTGGCCAGCAGTTCTTCCTGCTCCGCCGGCCCGAACGTGATGGACCTGTCCCGGAGGCTGCTGGAAGCCAGTTTGATCCCGGCCAGGGGAGTACGCAGGTCATGGCTCACGGCCCGCAGGATGGAGGTCCGCATTGTGTTGCCCTCAGCCAGGCGCAGGTTTTCACGCTGGCTCGCGGACAGCTCCTCGCGCTGGACCATGGCCAGCAGGTGCGCCCCGAAGGCGGCCAGCAGCCGCCGTTCGTCCTGGGAGAGTTCCTTTCCGTTCAGCGTGAGCATCCGGTCCCCGTCCAGCTGCTCCACCGTGTCTGCCTCGGCGACGTCAGCCGGGCGGGCTTCGCCAGAGAACTCCTGCGGCTCCCAGCCCACTGTCCTGCCGGGCCCGGACTCCTGCCTGGTCCACAGTCCTGCCCCCTTCGCCTGGAAATGCTCCCGCACCTGGTCCAGGAACGCCGGGATGCTGTTCCCTTCCGCCACCGCCCGGCGGCTCAATTCCCCGAGGACAGCCGCTTCCGCGCCGGCGATGTGTGCTTCCTTGCTGAGCTTGGCGGACCGGTCCACCACCAGCGACACAGCCACTGCCACCAGGACGAAGATCAGCAGCGCCAGGACGTTTTCCGGATCGATCACGGTCAGCGAACCCACCGGCCGGACACTGTAGTAGTTCACGATGAGACCCGCGACGACGGCGGCTGCCACCGCTGGCCACAGCCCCCCTAGCAGCGCCACCCCAACGATCCCGGTCAGGTGGACCAGCATGTCGGTGGACAGCTGGTTGTGGGGGAGCAGGTCCAGGCCAAACTGCAGGAGCGGGGGAAGCGCCACCGCGAGCGCAAACGCCGGTATCTCCCGGCGCCGCCCCAGCCTGGGAGGCCTCCGTGGCTGTCGGTCGCCGGAGTTGGGGAGGTGGTTGATGAGGTGGACATCGATATTGCCTGCGTCCTGCATAACGGCGGCTGCCACCCCGCGGCGGGTGCCGGGCAGCGGCCGGCGTGAGGGGCACCCCAAAACAATCTGGGAGGCGTTGATGCTCCTCGCGAAGTCCATCAGCGCCGCCCCTCCGTCCTGCCCGCCGACGGAGTGGAAGAATCCGCTTAGCTCAGCCGTGAGCTTGCGCAGCTGTTCCAGGTCCTTGCCCGATTCCGGGCCGCGGCCCTCCTTAGTGGTGCGGACATGAACCACGTGCAACTCTCCGCCCGCGGCGGCAGCGAGCATCCTCGCAGCACGGCGGACCAGTACCTGGTCCTGCGCCCTGCCGCCCACCCCCACAACGATCTTTTCCCGGGCGGGCCAGCCCTCCCTAAGGCGAGCCGAGTCACGGTAGTCCGCCAGTCCGGCGTCGACCCGCTCCGCCAGCCACAACAACGCAAGCTCCCGCAGGGCGGCAAGCGTGCCCACACGGAAGATGCCCGCCAGGGCGGCATCGGCTTCCTCACGGGTGCTGTAAATCTTTCCGTCCGCCAGCCGCTGGCGCAGCAGCTCCGGTGAGGCATCCACCAGCTCCACCTGGTTGGCGAGCCGCACCACGGCGTCGGGGACAGTAGTCAACTCCTGGACGCCCGTGATCTCGCGGACGGCATCGGACAGCGACTCCACGTTCCGGATGTCGAGTGTGGAAATAACATCAAGCCCGGCGTCCAGCAGCTGATCGACCTGCTCCCACCGGCTTACGCCGTCGGCCATTGCAGCGTAGTCGTCAACCAGCACGACGTGGGGCCGGCGGGCAATCAGCGCCTGGACATCCGCATCAGCCGGCGCCCTGTCCGGACGCTGCGGGCAGAGTTCCAGGCCTTCCAGCAGCCCGGCAGTATCGGCACGCCCTCGCGGGGAGACGCCACCGACAACCACGTCAAAGCCCTCGCCGGCCAGGCGTCTGCCTTCTTCCAGCATCGCAAATGTCTTGCCCGCCCCGGGCGCAGCCCCCAGGAGGATGCGCAGATTACCTCGTGCCATGGCTCCATTGTTCCCCGGCTGGGGCCACGCCGGATCCAGGCCCGGAGTTCACTGCCCGGCAGGGCCCATAACTGGCTACCAGGACGCGGGGACAATTCCGGTGACGAGTGTGCCGAGGCGGGCAGCTGCCGTCAGCTCCAGGTCAGTTTCCGTAAATCTCAGGTTGTCGCCGCTGATCACAAGGACCCGCCCCGCGCCGGCTGCCTTCAGCCATACGGCATCGAGGCTGTTCCTTCTGTCCAGTTGCTGGGAACACATCAGGAGTCCGTCAACATGCAGTTGGACTGTGCCACCATCGGCCACGGTGCAGGTGCAGGTGTTCCCGGCAGGGGCAGCCCGCTGAAGGATGTCGGTGTAGCTGGCGCTTAAAGACATCTGGAATCCGTGGTTGAGCAGGACCGAGACGAGCGCCGATGTCTTCTCCCCGCCCGGTTCGCCGATAACAACATTGGGAACCAGGGTGTAGGCCAGCACGGGAATGTCCGCCCCGGGCCCCGCCCCGCTCAGGACCAGCCGGGCACCAATGGAGGTCACCTTTTCCACCGCACCCAACTCTTCACGCACAGTCAGCCCGGGTTCCTGGCACTGCAAATGGCAGATAACAGGATCGAAGGTGAGGGATGGGGTGCCCTCCAGGCTGCGGCCTTCGGTGATGTTCACCGACAGGGACAGGACAGCTCCGGGGCCAAGGGGCAGCAGGCACGCCCCGCAGCGGCTGGCCGCAGCTTTGACCGTCTCGATGTAGTGGGCAGTGTCCCTGCCTTTGAAAGCTGTGAGCCGTCCGTCCCAGGCGACATTGCTGATGATGGGCACGTTCCGCAGTCCAATCCGTGACGCGCCCCAGCGACGGACGGCACGGATGGGCTGTTCACGTCGTGGAGCGGGAGACCTGGCCGCCGGGCTGGGCATCACATGGGGGCTAGGATGCCTGGCCCGGCGCACTGACCGGAATGAGTTATGGGGCCCAACTCCCCGGTCAGATACCCACAGCTTGGAGCCGACGCCTTGCGGAAAACCTAGACGCTGTGGACCCGAGGCCCCCAAGGAAATCCCAAGCTGCTCACCGGGTGCAGGGCTGGGACGCGGAACAGTGGAGGAGCCAGTCCAGTCAGCGGTTGTCCCGCTGTTTTTCGGCCTCTTTCTGCGCATCTTCCCTCTGTTTTTCGGCTTCCTTTTGTGCCTCTTCGCGTTGTTCCTCGGCTTCCTTCCTTGCCTCTTCCGCCTGCTCCTGCTGCTCCTCGGTCAGCGGTGGAGCAGTCGCGGGAGCTGTGGGCGGCGGTGCCGGCGCGAGGGATGCTTCCAAATCCGGTGTTTCCACCGGTGTGGGTGCCGGCCGCTGGACAGTGGTCAGCAGCACGGCCAGGAGGATCACGACGACGGCGGCCACCACAGCCAGGACCCACAGCCGGCGGTTTCCCAGGCCTCCGAGTTTTTTCCACGGGCGCTGCCGTGCAGGCGCCGGCTGGGCGGAAGATGGCGGCACGGGAGCCGCCTCTGCGGAAGCTGGTGAGCGGGACGGCAGGTGCGGGGCCGGCTGCCATGACGTGACGTTGGTTGCCTGGTTCTTTGGCAGGGCCGGGAGCCGGGCGCCCTGCCGCACGGCCGGGCTGCTGGACAGGGGCCTCCCGGCAGCCCCCGCGGCCAGGACTTTGGTGGCCGGGCGGGGTGCCAGGGCAGTTTCCGCCTCGTGCGGTTCGTCGGCCTGCAGGGACCAGCCGACGGCGGTGCCCAGCGTGGCTGCAACACTCGCCGCGTCGGGCCGGTCCTGCGGGTTCCGTGCTGTCATGCCGGCAAGCAGGGATTCCCACTGCGGGCCCAGCGACGCAGGAAGATGGGGGCCGCGGGAGAGCCGGGCCACCGCAGCTTCCAGCGGCGGTCCGGGAAAGGCGACCGTCCCAGTCAGGGCCTCCAGCAGCACCAGGCCCAGGGAGTAGATGTCTGCCGGCGGTCCCACCGTGTCACCGCTGGCCTGTTCCGGACTCAAGTAGGCCGCTGTGCCGGGGACCATGTTGGTTGCGGTGACCCGGGCGCCGTCGAGCATCCGCGCGATGCCGAAGTCAGCGAGCTTGGGCCGGAGGGGTGCACCTGCCGCATAGCGGGTGAGGAGGATGTTGGCCGGCTTCACGTCGCGGTGCACCACGCCGCGATGATGGATGTACTGCAGGGCCTCAGCCAGTTCAGCTCCCAGCCGCGCCGCTTCGGCACCAGCCAGCGGTCCGCTTGCGAGGTGGCGGCGTAGATCGGTTCCGGGAATAAGCTCCATCACCAGGAAGGGCACTTCCCGGTGGCCGCGCAGCAACGTCCCCGTGTCGAAGAGCGTCACCAGGCAGTGGTGGTTCAGTTGCGCAAGCATCCGGGCCTCCGACTGCTGCCTGGCCAGTTCGTCGGCGCCGCTGACGTCGTCGCGGAAGATCTTCAGCGCCACCTCCCGGTCCAGGACCAGGTCCGTTCCCCGGTAGACGCTTCCCATGCCGCCGTGGCCCAGCACTTCGCCCACTCTGTAGCGCTCGCGCAGGATGGTTCCGGCCAAACCGGTGTCCGTCTCTTCGGTCATGTCCGGGCTTTTCGTTTCACCCAGCCCCACGCCGCGGTGGCAGCGAACAGCACCAGGCCGATAAGCGCAAGCCACTGCAGGCCTTCGATGATGAAGCCAAGGATCGACAGAACAAGCCAAATGACAAGCAGTGTGATGATTAGTCCCATTCCCGAATACTAGCCGGAAAGGAACGGGCCAGTCCGGTTTAGGAGTTGCTGTCCGAAACCGCTGAACTGACGGCCGTGGGGCTGTCGTACTCCTTGTCGGGGATGGCTTCCAGGGCCTGGATCACGTTGTTGTCAGCGCCGGAGTCCTTCGCGCTGGACAGCAAGGCTTCACGGCTTGCGGGATAGTCCACGCCGCCGAGGAACTTTTGAATCTGGATCGGGTTCGGAGTGTCGGCCATGGTGCCAGTTTCCTTTCTGATCGGTTCTTATGCCGTCGGCCCTGCCCTGGGAAAAGGCCGCGAGGACTTCATCGTAGGCTCTACGTTTTGGCAGGGAAAGGGGGATTACGGCTGCGCCGGATCTTCCGTCAGCCAGGCAAGCGCTTCACCCTTGGAAGTAAAGAACCGGGTGGGGTGGGCCGGATGGTGCCGTGCCATGTAGAAGCCTGCTATGGCTTCGTCTACGGCCGAGGTTCCGACGATTGCTGCCCGGATGAGCGGCCAGGAAGTCGCGAACGCTTCCTGGGCACGCCGGTCAATCCATGTCATGCCGGTCATTTCAACCAGCAGCGGAAGCGTCCGCCCTGCACTGAGGTCGCGGGCACGTTGCATCAGTGCTTTCGCATCGCTTTCCCTGACCACGGCACCGGGAACCCACTTCAGGCGCAGGATCCGCCCGCAGAGCTCTATAGTCCCGAAGATGTCATCATGTGCGTCCTCTTCCACGGCGTCTCCTAAAGACCCGTTTTCGGCCGGCCAATGCAGCCGCAGCAACCTATTTTCGTGCGGTGCGGTCAATGAATCCATGGATCTACTGTGCTGGTATCTGTAGAAAAGCGCCAACCATGGCCCGGCGGACATATCCACGGACGCCGTTCCCTCACCGTTAACCTTCCTGCCACCCCGCCCTTCTACTGTTCCCGGGAACCGGAATCAACAAGAGGGAACGCAATGTGCACCGAAGACAGCGAATCAACCACAGCCAGCCGGAGCAGGGACCTGGCCGACGCAGAGCTGGAGACCATGGGATTGAGCCGACGGCGGATCCTACAATCTGCGGGCATCCTGGCTGCGGGCACGGCAGCGTCGGCAGCCATCGCACGGCCCGCCGCGGCGAATCCTGGGGGTAACGATCCACAGCTGGAATGGCTGGTGGGAGACCACCATGTGCACACCCAGTACAGTCACGACGCCAAGTACCTGATCAAGCAGCAGTTGGATGCCGCCGAATCATATGGTGTGGACTGGCTGGCGCTGACGGAGCACAGCAACTTCGGCCACGCCAACAACGGCGGCGCAGCCAACTCGAACAAGGAGATCCAGGCGCAGCGTGCTGCTCGTCCGGACCTGCTGATCTTCCAGGGCCTCGAGTGGTACATTCCGGGTGCCGAGCACGCCTCCGTGCTGGTGGCTCCGGGACCCAACGAAGTGAACCTGCTGAGGACCTTCGAACTTGTCTGGGACGGCAAGCTGAACCAATGGGAGAAACCGGCCCCGGGAACGGCACAGGTGGAAACGTTCGAACGGAAAGCAGTGGAAGCCCTCGCCTGGCTGGCGGAACAGCGCCGCTCCGGCTACATTGACGACGTCGTGGCCCTCGCCAACCACCCCATGCGCCTTGGCATCGATTCGCCGCACGAGCTGCGCGGCTGGCGCGATGCCGCACGCGAGGTAATGATCGGCATGGAAGGTGCGCCAGGAGCGCAGGGCTCCGGGGTCAGCCAGTTCGCCAGGGCTGGAGACCAGCGTGGCGAGTACACCAACAACCCCACCCAGTTCAGCTTCCCGGGATACCCCGCTGACGCCTTCCGTCCGTACGGCGGTTTCGACTGGGCCACGGCCACCGTCGGCGGTGTGTGGGACTCCATGCTGGTTGAGGGGCTTCCGTTCTGGATCACCGCGAACTCGGACAACCACCTCACGGTCAAGGACACCTGGAAGACCGGCCCCTACCCTGCGGAGGAGCCCTACCTGAGCCTGCCCACTGAATTCGACCGATGGTCCGTCACGGGCAAGCGGCCGGACCCGTACGAAACAGGTGAAAAGCAGGGCGGCAGCGATTACTGGCCCGGGCAGTTCAGCCGCCTCCACACCGGCGTCACCGAGCGTTCGTACAGGGGCGTGCTGGACGCCATGCGCCAGGGACGGATGTGGGTGGACCACGGACACCTGCTGCAGGGCCTGGAGGTGCGGGTGCGTGAGGCGCGTGGCAACGGCAACGGACGCAACGGCGTCACGTTGGGTTCGCGGCTCAGCGTAAGGCGGGGCGCCGACGTCGAAATCTCCATCACCATTACGACGACGGACTACCGCAACTTTGCGGGCGTCCTCCCCAAACTGGCCCACGTTGATGTCATTGGCGGTCCTGTGACCGGGCCCGCGGCGGACCGTGACGCGATGCGCGCTCCGGGAACCACCGTCTGGAAGCAGATGGACGTGTCCGGCCGCACCGGAACGTTCACCATCAGCCATGTGCTCAAGGACGTGCAGGAATCCTGCTACTTCCGCCTCCGCGGCAGCGACGGCAACCGGCATGGTGCGGGCTACTATGGAACTGCCGTTGATCCGGCGGGCCCCCAGCGCCACGGCAACAACCTCGGCGATGCCGACCCGTGGGCAGACACGTGGTTCTACGCCAACCCTGTCTTCATCGACGTGGCCTGAAACGGCGCTAACCGGAGGTCTCGCCCTCGCCCTTTTGGGCGAGCCGCTGGAGCTGCCAGTGATGCACGTCCGGCAGCCAATCCAACGGGGCCGATGGGCCCACCCGCGGATCGTCGGGAACGCCGCCGTCGCGCAGGCGCTGCACATACGCTCGATCCTGTGCGATGCGTTCTCGTAGCTGCCCGGCTACGCCCACTGAGCCGTGCCCGGGGATGACGGCAGTAACGGCATCGGCCACGCTCTCGAGCAGCCGCAGCGCTGCGAGGTAGTCCTCAATCGGATTCTCGGCCTCCAGGTCGAGGAACGGCATCAGGATGTCAGAAAGCATGTCACCGGCGACCAGGACGCCCGCTCTTCGATCAATAGCGCTGCGTGGCCTGGGGCGTGCGCCTGATGCTCGATGATCCGGATTATGGGGCCATCCCACGGAATCTGCGCAGCGCCGGCGGGCAGGCCGGTAATGAGACCCAGCAGCTCCATCGGGATCTCATCGGTGTACTCCGCCGGGAGTCCCTCGGCTATGCGGTCCTTCCAATCCGCGTTCGACAATAGATCTTGGATGGAGGCCGCGCACCGGGCGGCTCCGTAACGGGGCGCGTCGCCGAAGTTTGCGTGCCAGAGCACGTGGTCCCAATCAGGATGCGTCGAGAAGCCTGCCACGACGGGCTGGCCCACCCGGCCAAGGTCGTCCGCGAGGGAGGCCATTTCGCCGGCTGTTATACCGGGGTCGATGAGCAACACACCCTTCCGGCCCTGCACCACAACGGAGTTGCTCTGGATGAACTCGCTCTCGTGAACCAGAACGCCCTCAGCGACTTTGTGCAGCATGACGTGCCTTTCGCTTCGTTAAGCCGGTGGGTCTTGTCCCACGAGACCGTCCACCGACTCCCGAAGGAGGTCGGCATGGCCGTTGTGACGTGCGTATTCCTCGATCATGTTGAGCAGGATGTAGCGCAGGCTGGGAAGCTCGATCTCGGGGTTAGAAGCAATTGTGCCCTGGCGGCCCGGACCGCCTTCCGCCAGCGCCTCCGCGAATAGGGCACGGGAGCGGACCACTGCGTCGCGCCACCTTGCATAGAGCTCTTCGGGAGAATCCTGGCTGGCTGAGTTCCAGTCCCAGTCAGGGTCGGCATCCCAGTCCACCGCGTTCCACGGGGGCAGTTGCCTGCGGCCATGAAGCCACTCAGTGGACATGTCGTCCTCGAAACGGGCCAAGTGCTTGAGGAGGCCGCCCAGAGTCATCGCCGAGGGAGCCAAGGTGGCCCGTAAGCCGGCCTCGTCGAGCGCGCCGGTTTTCCATGCGAAGGTTGACCTCTGCCGCTCCAAAAACCCCAGCAAAGTGGCGGTCTCGTCACCAGCCGTAGGCGGCTCAGGGTTGGTCTGGTCGCTTTGGCCCGTTTCGTCGTTCAACAGGGGGCCTCCTCGGATTCAGGAGTATTCACAGTTAGATATGGAGTGAGTGTACAGAAGCCAAAGGTCATCCAGTTGAAAGCAAAGCGGAAACACCCTCTACTGACTGTGCCCCAAAATTCGTCCTGTGACGGTCCTAATAGGATTGGGATAAAACCGCAGGTCAAGTAGGGGTTAGTGCACGCATGTCAGAGGGAACTCCGAAGGGGAACCGCATACAAAAGGAGAAAGGCGGATCGGAGACCCGGCAGGCTTTCGTCCTCGCCGGGGTCGTGGCCCTGGTCGCTGGGGGCATCGGTGGTGCCGGCATTTACACCAGCGTCTCCGCCAGGACGCAGGAGCAGAACCAGCAACAGAACCAGACGCCCGCAACCACGCCAACCGGGCCCCTTTGCCGGGCTGCGGACCGGGCGGAACTGGTACCCGCCAGCGGGGCGCTGTTCGGTGTGAACCTTGACTGGCACGCCAAACCACTCGCCGGCTACGCCGCGGACCTGGGGCACAAGCCGGCAGTCAGCGTGTCCTTCACCGGGTTCCCGTACACCGCTCAGGAGAAGGTTGACCTGCAACGGGCCGTTGAGCAGATCCGCGCCCACGGGCAGATGATGCTGTTGACCCTGGAACCCATGAACGGGCTCGCCTCAGTCACCCCGGAATCGGCGGCAGCGCTGGCAGCTGATCTGGCGGAATTCAATGACGACGGCGTCCCGGTGATCGTCCGGTTCGCCCATGAAATGAACGGCTCCTGGTACCCCTGGTCCCAGCAGCCGGCCCAGTACATCCAGGCGTACCGGCCCATGGCGGAGGCAATCCACGCCCGCGCGCCGGGCTCGGCGATGATGTGGGCACCAAACTACGGCGGGGGATACCCGTTCGCCGGCGGGCAGTACGAAGCCAAACCCGGGACCCCTGACTTCGCTGCCCTGGACACCGACGCGGATGGGGTGCTGACCATGAACGATGACGCCTACGCCCCCTACTACCCGGGTGATGACGCCGTCGACTGGGTCGGCATGTCCCTTTACCACTGGGGCGCGGACTACCCTTGGGGTGAAAACGAGATTCCGGAACCTAACAAGTTCGCCGACCAGCTCACGGGCAACTACGCCGGCGCCAACGGCGACGATACCCTGCTCGCGGATTTCTACCAGGTCTACGGGGAGGCGCATGGCAAACCTGTCGCGATTCCTGAAACGGCCGCGCTCTTCGCCCCCGGAACCATCGGGGAAGCTGAACTGGCCATCAAGCAAGCGTGGTGGAGCCAGCTCTTCGATCCCGCCACGGCCTCCCGGTTCCCGCAACTGAAAATGATCAACTGGTTCGAATGGGACAAGGAAGAGGTTGAGGTCAAAGGCAGGGTGGACTGGACCGTCACCAACACGTCCGCGGTCCGGGAGGCCTTCACCACCGCTTTGCCGGTCTGGCTGCATTACGGTCCCGAGCAATCCTGCGAACCCCGCAACTAACAGCCGGGTGAGTGGCCCCGACCGCTCGCTTCTTAAGGACACAGCACTGCTCGCCCCCAAACCACGGAGCGGAGCGCTCCGGGTCTCATATCGATAAGTCGTCTGCACTTGCAGCAAGTGTCTGCAGTTCTTTCACATGGGCTTTAAAGGCTCCTGCCCCTGCCTTCGTCAGGTGAACCCAGGTTCGAGTGCGGGTGTTCACGGTGCCCTTTCGGAGCTCAACAAAACCGGCTTGCTCAAGGACTTTCAGGTGCTTACTCAGGACAGAGTCACTGAGCGCCAGAGCATCACGGACGACGCCGAATTCCACTTCCCCTGCCCCGGCCAGGAGCGCGCAGATGCGTAACCTGGTTGGGACGTGGATTGTCTCGTTGAAGCCGCTGCCCACTAGGAGGCCCTAAGCCATCGGGCCAGTTTTGTTTCCATGGCCGGCCCGCAAAGGACTGTCAGGACGAACGCCATGAGCGCGGCGAGGTAAACGACCAGGTCGTTGCCGGTCACACTGTGGATTGAGAGTGCAGCGGCGACGAGGGCTGCAAATGCTCCAAGGTACAGCACGGCAACCAGCCGGCTGCCTGGATGGGTGTAAACATCGAGAATTACTCGGGACCGCCTGGATTGCAGGATGGGGAGCACGCAGAAGACGATCACCGAGAGGCCCAGGGCTATCGTGGCCCAGCCGTAGGACTTGAACAGCACCAGTCCAATGATGAATAGACCCATGCCAATTCCCTGGGCCGGATATAGCCACTTCGGTGATTGGACAAAGGGTGCCAGAGCTCTGCGCGACTCCGAGACCTCAATCAGTGCCTGATGCGCTTCCTGTGGACTTGGTCGCCCGCCGCCTTCGCATGTCATCCCCCAAACTAGAGTTTCCACTACGGAAACACAAGCATTTCCTGAACGGAAAGTTCCTCCATCAGGGAGGATTGCAGATCCACGAGGAGACACATCAAGTAGGTTGTGACTTTCGGCGGTGAATGGCGGCTTTTTCAGCGCGCTATTTGTCGCATGGTGCAGCGGCAGCCTCGCAAGGGGATCGCTGAAAGTCACAGTTTTGATCGCTCTTGGCAGCATTCTGTGCTCGCCTGGCGTCACCTTCCAAGAGGGTGCTAATCACCGGTTCCCGCCGGTCGCCGTCCGGGCTGGCCGTCGGCCTCGGAGAGGCCTTCCCCTAGGCTTAGGACGAGGAGCACCTGAGTAGGGCTCCTTGCCTGGTGCAGTTTGTCGAAATCAACTCTGGGGGAAGTTATGCGGGTAAGACTGGGACTCATTGGAATGGCTGCTGCCATAGCGCTGGCTGGCTGCGCTAGCCGGGCAACCGCCCCGCCCAACGCCACGCCGGCAGCGGCGGCCGAGGTTGAACGCCCCGCAACCGTGGGCGGGTACGAGGGTTGGTGGAACGCGACCCCCTTGTCCGGTGACGTCTCAGGGCTCCCCCAGGAAACCGTGGCAGTAAACACCAGGACCGGGCAAGTTGTTGATGCTTTCAACCGCTCGATGAACGACGCGGGCAAAGTCACCAACGTCGCTGATGTTGATTACACCGTTGTCCCCGACCCCGCTTGGCCTGCAGACTCTGTGGTCATCATTGAGACAGCGACAGGTGACGTCATAGAGAGCTTCCCGGTGAACCAGAATGGGGAACCCATTTACGACGCCACCGGCAACTCAAACCGCGAGAGGCCCCACGGGGCCAATCCCTAAGGCCGGAGGTAACCGTGAACCCCGCTCCCGGCCTCGGTATCCTGGCCGTGCTCTACATCGCCGTGATGGCGGTGCTGATCGGTTTGGCTGTCTACGTCCTGATCCTGGTGATCACCTTCCTTCGGCTGCGCATAGCTGAGCTGCGACGCACCGCACCGCCCAAAGGAGAAACCGGTCCTGGTGAGTAGTCCGGCTCGGTGCTGCTGGATCCCTGGGATCTAAAGGCCTGGTTTGTTGATGGGCTTGTCCAGCGCGAGGCTTATGGTCTGTCCGGGTACTAATTCCCCAGTTGGCAGGTCAACAGCTTCGTACCAGGTTCCGCCTGTGCCGGTGGTCGGGCGGTTCGCTGCTCTCAGGTCCGTGATGCTGAATCGGAACGAAATTTGTCGCTCCGTGTCGCCGGGGGCTGTGGTGTAGGTGAGTGGAATCCCTTCAGCATCGGCTCTGAACGTGCCCTGCGCGCCCTCGATCTTGAGTTCGCCGGGTATCAACCGCACTTTGCTTCCCGCCGGGATTGGCCCCGTGGCCGTGAGTGACGGGTTGTACAGCAGGATCTGTTCGGTAGTGGAGCGGAATTTGTATCCGAGGCTGTCGAAAGAGTCACCGTCCACGGTGGTGTAATAAACGGCCTGGCCGAACGAGTTGGTGACTGTTGTTCCCTTGCCCGATCGGCTGTCCACCGGGTTTTTCTGGAGCTGAATCACAAGTCCCGCCTGGATGAAGTAGGTGCCACCTTTTTCGTAGGTGAACGGGACCTTGTTGGCTTCGGCTAACTGCTCCTGGGTGAGGTTGAACCGGTACGTAATGCCACTCAAGGTGTCACCGGTTTCCACCTTGTAACTGGTTGGGATCCCGTTCGCGTCAACAGTGGCCGCGCCCTTTGCCCCAATTATCGGTTCAGCGGGAATCAACCGGAGTCTTGTACCCGGGCTCACGGGAGAACCCGGCTGGAGTCCGTTGAATTCAGCGACCTTTGCCTCTGAAAGGTTGTAAGCGGCAGCCACGCTGGAGAGGGTGTCGCCGGAGACCGTGGTGTAGTAATCCACGTTGCCGAACGAGTCGGCCACCGCTTCCCCGCGTAGGGAAGGCTTTCCGGTGCTGGCCTTTGTCACTTCCGGTGCGGCGGTGGCCGAGGGTGCTGGGACTGGAGACTCAGTTTGCGTGCATCCTGCCAGCCCCATTGCTAATAGTGCAATGGAGGCAGCTGCCCACCGGGCTGGCCCTACATGCTTCCGGGCAACTGCGGTACCTTCGTTTTCCATACATCCCCCCAAAAAAGCCATGCGCAAGGTCCGTCAGACCAAACCCGAGCATAGTTGATGAGCTTTATAGGCAGGACAGGCGTACGACGGCGGCGCTCGCCTCGTGCGGGAGGTGATGGCGCGTTGGGGGAAAGGCTGCGGGAGGTGATGGGGCGTTGGGGAAAAGGCTGCGGGAGGTGATGGGGCGTTGGGGGAAAGGCTGCGGGAGGTGATGGGGCGTTGGGGGAAAGGCTGCGGGAGGTGATGGGCGTCGGGGGAAAGGCTGCGGGAGGTGATAGGGCGTTTGGGAAAAGGCCGCATTAAGTGAGAGAGCGTCGCAGGGGGTGTGAACGCGCTTGACGGTCTGGAACGCTTCCGCATATCCTGAACGAACGGTCGGTAAATAATTCCTGCCGTCCCGAAGGTCTTTGCATAGGAGCAACCATGGCAGCGCAGAACTTGCAGTCAGTGCCAGCTGAGCTATCCCCGGAGGAGCTCGCGGCGGAAGAAGCGGCAGGCAAGGCCAACTTTGACCGGGTCATGGCCGAGGATTCCCGCATCGAGCCAAAGGACTGGATGCCGGCGCCGTACCGCAAGACGCTGCTGCGCCAGATCTCCCAGCACGCGCACTCCGAGATCATCGGCATGCAGCCGGAGGCCAACTGGATTTCCCGCGCCCCCAGCCTGAAGCGCAAGGCCATCCTCATGGCCAAGGTCCAGGACGAGGCCGGCCACGGCCTCTACCTCTACAGCGCCGCCGAAACCCTTGGCCAAACAAGGGACAAGATGATGGAAGACCTCATCGCCGGCAAAGCACGGTACTCGAGCATCTTCAACTACCCGGCGCTCACCTGGGCGGACATGGGTGCCATCGGCTGGCTGGTGGACGGCGCCGCCATCTGCAACCAGGTCCCGCTGTGCCGCGCCTCCTACGGCCCCTACGGCCGCGCCATGGTCCGTATCTGCAAGGAAGAGTCCTTCCACCAGCGCCAGGGCTTCGAGATCCTCCTGGAACTCTCCAACGGCACCCCTGA
The DNA here is from genome assembly GCF_024494415.1 of Pseudarthrobacter sp. R1. NCBI lineage: Bacteria > Bacillati > Actinomycetota > Actinomycetes > Micrococcales > Micrococcaceae > Pseudarthrobacter > Pseudarthrobacter sp. R1. Next base: position 171,587 of record NZ_JAMKFI010000008.1, read on the forward strand.
GCAGAAGCAGATGGCCCAGGACGCCGTGAACCGCTGGTACGCCCCGTCCCTGATGATGTTCGGCCCGCCGGACGACGATTCACCCAACTCCAAGCAGTCCATGGCCTGGAACATCAAGCGCTTCAGCAACGATGAACTGCGCAGCCGCTTCGTGGGCATGATGGTGGAGCAGGTCAGGGTCCTGGGCCTCACCCTCCCGGATGACCAGATCCGCTACAACGAGGACACCAGGAAGTGGGAGCACGGACCGCTGGACTGGCACGAGTTCCAGGAAGTCCTGGCCGGCCGAGGCCCCTGCAACTCCCAGCGTTTGGAACGGCGCAGGGAAGCGCACGACGACGGCGCCTGGGTCCGTGAGGCAGCCTCCGCTTATGCGGATAAACAGCGGGCAAAAGAGTCGATGAAGACGAAGGAATACGCAGCATGAGCCCCCACGGCAACCCGGAAGTCCCCGCAAGTTCGGCCAGTGAAGTGATCCGCGGCGCGGAGCAGGTTCCGGCCGGCGCCCCCACCCCGGGGGCAGCCGCCACCGAGCCCAAGAGCGCCGCAACAACCGCGGCCTCCGAGAACCAGGTTCCCTCGATCCAGCCCGCCGCCGGACCAACGTCGGCCGAAACTCATGACCGCGCCGCCTGGGGTCTGTGGGAAGTGTTCGTCCGGTCAAGCCGCGGCCTCAGCCACGTCCACGCCGGAAGCCTGCACGCGCCGGATGCTGCCATGGCCCTCCGCAACGCCCGCGACCTCTACACCCGCCGCAACGAGGGCGTCTCCATCTGGGTTGTCCCCGCGGACGCCATCGCCGCGAGTGACCCGGACGCCAAGGGTTCCTTCTTCGAATCACCCCAGGGCAAGGACTACCGGCACGCCACGTACTACACCAAGAGCGAAGGGGTGAAGCACCTGTGATCCCCACCGGCTCCCACAGCTCGCAAGCTCGCAGCGGGTCCCTCGCCGGCGTGGCCCCTGCATCGAAAACCACCACAGGCCACGGCGACATCTCTACCGGCGTGGCCGCCCCATCAGGTAGCGGTGACTCCAACGCGAGCGCCACCCGCATCACCCCCGGCAACGCACTCCGCCCGGAGGACATCGCGCTTGAGGTCCGCACCGGCCTGGCCAAGCCGTCAGAGGACGTCGCGGAGTACGCCCTTCGGCTCGGCGACGACGCCCTGATCCTCGCCCAGCGCCTGGGCCACTGGATCTCCCGCGCCCCCGAGCTGGAGGAGGACGTGGCCCTGGGCAACATCGCCCTGGACCAGCTGGGCCATGCCCGGAGCTTCCTCAGCTACGCCGGCGGCGCCTGGGGGAAGAGCGAGGATGACCTCGCCTACTTCCGCCGCGAGCACGAGTTCCGCTCCGTCCAGCTGTTCGAGCAGCCCAACGGCGACTTCGCGGTAACCATCGCGCGGCAGTTCATCGTGAGCTACTACCAGTTCGAGCTCTACCGCCGCCTGACTGAATCGACGGACGCTACCGTAGCCGCCATCGCCGCCAAGGCCGTCAAGGAAGTGGACTATCACCGGGACCACAGCGCCCAGTGGATCCTCCGCCTGGCCGGCGGCACCGAAGAGTCCCGCCGCAGGATGATCCACGGCCTACGGCTGATGTGGCCGTACGTCAACGAACTGTTCCAGGACGACGAGCTGACGCAAAGGCTCGCCGAGGCGGGCGCCGCCGTCGTGCCTTCCAGCCTGCGGGAAGACTTTGACCGCCTGATCGGCGACGTCCTCAAAGAGGCCGAACTGGAGGTGCCGGACGTCCCGGCGGCCCCCGGCGGCGGCCGGCACGGCAAGCACTCGGAGCACCTGGGCTACATCCTGGCCGAGATGCAGGTGCTGGCCCGCGAGCACCCCGGAGCAACCTGGTGAAGGCCATGTACATCTCCGACTTTGAAACCCGGACCCGCACCCCGCGGCAACAGGCGTGGGACATCGCCGCCACCGTCTGCGATCCGGAAATCCCCGTGCTCACCATTGAGGACCTGGGCATTCTCCGGGACGTGAACGTGACGCAGGAACACGGAACGGCAGACCAAGTCAGGGTCACCATCACCCCCACCTACTCGGGCTGCCCCGCCATGGACGCCATCCGCGACGACCTCAAGGCAGCCTTCGCCAAAGAAGGCTACACAGACGTCGAGGTGGACCTGGTGCTCGCCCCGGCCTGGACCACGGACTGGATGACGGACACCGGAAAGGCGAAGCTGCAGGAGTACGGCATCGCCCCGCCGTCGGGCAAGGCAGGAGCGGCCCGCCACGCCGGCCCCATCCGCCTGAGCATGGCCGTGAAGTGCCCCCAGTGCGCCAGCCTGAACACCAAGGAACTCACCCGCTTCGGCTCCACCTCCTGCAAGGCGCTGTATGTGTGCCAGGACTGCAAGGAACCGTTCGACTACTTCAAAGTGCTGTAAGGAAGCCCCATGCCTGTTGTCCGCCAGACTGCCGCCGAAACGGCGCAGGCCACCGGCCGCCGTCGTCCGTCCTTCCACACCCTCGCCGTGAAGGAGGTGCGCCGGCTCACCGAGGACGCCATCGAGGTGGCCTTCCATGTCCCTGCGGAGCTCGCCGGCCAGTTCGACTACCTGCCCGGCCAGTACGTGGCCCTGCGCACCAAGCTGCCGGATGAGACCGGCGAGCTGCACGAGGTGCGCCGCAGCTACTCCATCTGCGCCGAGCCGCGCAGCTTCGCGGACGGCAGCAGCGAGATCCGGGTTGCCGTGAAAAAGGACCTGGGCGGGCTGTTCTCCACCTGGGCCAACGCCGAGCTGAAGGCGGGGGACACGCTGGATGTCATGAGCCCCATGGGCGCGTTTGTGTCCCGGCACGGCCGGGACGGCCAGGCGGTGGAGCAGAACCGGATGAACTCCATGAACAACCCGGAGGAGCTGGCGGGGGACGTCGCCTCCCACGGGGAAGCCAGCTTTGTGGCCATCGCCGCCGGCAGCGGCATCACCCCGGTGATCGCCATCGCACGCACGCTGCTGGCCGCCAACCCGGAGTCGCGGTTCGACCTGATCTACGCCAACAAGGCCGCCATGGACGTGATGTTCCTGGAGGAGCTGGCGGACCTGAAGGACAAGTACGCGCAGCGGCTGGCCATCCACCACGTGCTGTCCCGCGAGCAGCGGATCGCGCCGCTGCTGAGTGGAAGGATCGACGCCGAGAAGCTCCAGCAGCTGCTGGGCACGGCCATCCACGCGGACGATGTGGACGAGTGGTTCCTGTGCGGGCCGTTCGAGCTGGTGCAGCTGTGCCGGGACACCCTGGCCGAGCGCGGCGTGAAGCCGGAGAACATCCGGTTCGAGCTGTTCACGAGCGGCAAGCCGGACAAGCCGGAGGGGCACGCGGGACGTCCCGTGGTGGTGGACGAGTCCAAGGAAACGTACAAGATCACGTTCAAGCTGGACGGCCTGCAGGGCGAGGTGGCCAGCCCCACCCACGCCCGCGAGTCCATCCTCAACGCCGCGCTGCGGGTCCGGCCCGATGTGCCGTTCGCGTGCGCCGGGGGAGTGTGCGGCACGTGCCGGGCCAAGGTGGTCACCGGCAGCGTGACCATGGACGAAAACTACGCACTCGAGCAGGATGAGCTGGACAAGGGGTACGTGCTGACCTGCCAGAGCCACCCCACCAGCAAGGAAGTCACCGTCGACTTCGACGTCTAAGTTTTTCAACCCGAAGGAGTTCCATGATTTCCCTCTCCATCAACAACGGCGTGGCCGAAGTGGTCCTGGACGCTCCGCACAAGCTGAACTCGCTGGATGAGCAGGCGCTGGCGGATTTGTCCCAGGCGTACGACGACGCTGCTGCCGCCGCCGCCCGCGGTGAGGTGCGGGCGCTGCTGCTGAGGGGAGAGGGCCGCGCCTTCTGCGCCGGCCGGGACATCCAGAACGTGACGCCGGAGAGCGACGACGCCGCCGCGTACCTGGGCGGTCTGGTGGAGCCGCTGCTGAAGAAGATGAGCGCGTTCCCGGCTCCCACGTTCGCGGCCGCCCACGGTGCGTGCCTGGGCGTGGGGCTGGGGCTGCTGCTGGCCACAGACGTGGTGTATGTGGCGGAGAACGCGAAGTTCGGGTCGCCGTTCGCCAAGCTGGGGGCGACGCTGGATTCGGGAGGGCACTGGTACTTCACGGAGCGGCTGGGCATGCACCGGACCCTGGACCTGATTTACACGGCCGAGCTGATGAGCGGTACCGAGGCCGTGGCGCAGGGGTTGTTCAGCCGCGCGATGCCGGCGGGCGAGCTGCTGGAGAAGACGCGGGGCATCGTCTCGAAGGGGGCCCGGGGCGCCACGGGTGCTTTTACCGCCAGCAAGGAGCTGGTGGCGCACATCCGCGACCAGCGCCTCGGCCTGTGGGAGGCCATGGCCGAGGAGAACACCGAGCAGGCGCGGCTTTGCAAAACCGACGACTATGCCGAGGGCTTCCGGGCTTTCCAGGAGAAGCGCGAGCCGCAGTTCCGGGGTTGAGTGGTGGTTTAAGCCTGTCGAAACCGTAGGGGTTGGGTAGTAGCGCCTCCCCTCGTTTAGGTGGGTACGGTGGGCCTGAATGAACGGGTATCGCCTACTCGTGTTTCCCGCTGCGCTTGGTTGTTTACTGGGAAGTGCCGGCGAGGAGAGAGCCTTCGCGAAGGCTCCCACCGCAGCACTCGCCGGCACCATTCATCGCGGCAGCTGAAACGATGAGTCTCCCGGCGAACCCTGGGCGATTCAGGAACGGCGGGATCCATGCGAACCAGATCATCCACTGGGGACGGCATCAATCTTGCGGCCTGCCCGCACCAATTTGTTGGCCGCTGCGATGACTGTTCCGCGTCCGCAAGCCTGAGCGAATCAGACCAGATGGTGACGGATGAAGGCGGGACTACATTCTCGCCGGAGTAAGGCGTTGAGTCTGTCGAAACCCCCTAAAGCAGATCTTGATTGAAACTTGAAGCTTTACCGCAAGAATCTTAAGCCTCGTTCGCCAGAGTAGTTGGAGCCAGGCAAACGCGCCCGGCCAACTCCCGCTGCCGTTCCCACAGGGCTGGCCGCGTTTGAAGACTACAACGGGGGCATCATTGTCTGAGGTTCTGAACGAGAAGGTCACTAGCGGCGAAGAGAACGGTGTCAGCCGCCGCAGGGTGATGGCAGGAGTGGCGTGGACCGTTCCCGTTATTGTTACCGCTATCGGGGTCCCGCCAGCTTCAGCGTCGACAGGTTCCCCGGCCGTAGCCCTCGTTGGTGCAGGGTCACCGATCACGTACAGCCAAGGGAATCGCGCGGGCACCGGTCCCACGAAGATCCAAATCACGGGTGTTGTAGGTGCAATAGGCGGAAGCGTGATTATCGCACCAGAAGGCACTGTCCGTGCGAGGATCGGAATTCAGCCCTCCGCATCAGGCGCATTTTCCGCGTCCAGCTTTGACGGGAATACTTCGACCACTACTTTCGCTGCTGGTTCCGGCACTGGGCAGACCCTGGACATTCCGGTTGGCTTCTTCAACTTGGAGGACGCGGCTCCCAACAAGCCAAAGCCCAATGATGTATACAGCTACTTGATGACCGTGCTCCTCACAGGTCCCAACAGTGGTTCGGTGCGCGCCGAGACAAACCTAACCATCACGTTCAAATGATCTGGCGTCATTCCCACGATGTGGCCCACGTCCGGACACGTGGCGCCGGCCGGGTTGCCCTGCTCCATTTGGACGCAAACCAGCCGGTGGTCCTGGAAGGCACAGCTGCAACAATCTGGGACCTGATCGACGGTCGGCGAACGGAGCAATCCATCCTCGCTGAACTTGAGGCCAGCTTCGAGGATCAGGCAGGACAGATGCAGTCCCAGGTGGAACACTTCCTCGCCAGCCTCGAGGCCCAGCGCCTGATCGAGGCCGCCCCCGACGCATCGCGCTAACCGTTCAGGGCCGCGGGAACCATGGGAAACGCAGTTATGGCGTGGAAGCAACGCCTCTTCGAGGAATTGGCGCGAGGCAGTGATCTGCTGTGCCTGGAGGTCCTGGGAAGGCAGTTCACTGTCCGCTGGGGCCGCGCGGTCACGTGGCAGCAGCGGGAAAGCATGAGTTCGGCCTGGGCACGGTGTGCCAGCAGCCGCGAGCCGGTGCTTCCGCCGCCGCCAATGGAGCCCACGGACAACCTGCCGTTCACCGCTTCCGTCATCTGCAGGTCGGCAAAGCACGACGGCGGGACGTTCCACATGCGGGCCGCCTCCTTTGTGGAGCTGGCTGAGAACCTCACGTCCCGGCTCACAGTGGAAGCCATCCTGGCCAATGCAGGTGGACTGACAATGCTTCACGCCTGCGGAGTGGCCCACCCGGCCACAGGGGCGGTGGTGGCGCTCGTGGCGAAATCGGGAACGGGAAAAACCACCGCGGCGTCCGTGCTGGCCAAGACCTATGGGTATGTCACGGACGAAACGGTGGCCATCCGCCCGGACGGGTCGGTGGTGCAGTATCCCAAGCCGCTGTCCGTAAAGCAGGGGCCTGGCGTACCCAAACTCCAGGTGGGACCGGGCGAGCTTGGCCTTCAGCCAGCTCCAGCCATGCCCTTCATCCAGTCCATCGTTCTCCTCAACCGCGTTCAAGGCGAGCCGCCTCCGGCCCCTGTGCTGGAGAAGGTTCCCCTAGCCGATGCGGTACTCGCCCTGATCCCGGACTCGTCCTCGCAAGGAGACATCCAGGAACCACTGCAGTCGCTCTGCCGCCTGATAGACAGCGTTGGGGGAGTCTGGCAGGTGACCTACTCGGAAGCGGCCGATCTGCCGGCGGCCCTGGCCCCCCTGTTCAGGACGCAGTTACCAAAGTAGCACGGGGCAACGCCTGAATGGGAAGGCCGCGCAGCAGGAGATATCAGGCCCGGACCCATTCCGGATGGCTACATCCGGCGCACAGCAGCAAAGGACGCCGTCGCTATAGGTGACAATCTACTGGTCATGCTGGACAACAAGATCGTCCGGCTCAGCGGGATCGGCCCGGCCATCTGGGCAGCATGCGCCAGTTCGCTCCGGCCGGACCGGCTCGCTGAAGCCGTGGGAGAGGTACACGGCACGCCGGAAGGCTACCGGGGCGCCGTCGCCGTCGCCGTACAGCAGCTCATGGAGGCATCAGTTTTGGATCAGGGCGGCGAGTAGCCGCAACGGGTGGGGGACCACTCGAACCAGCATTTCGGCCACGAAGACCGGCCAGGAAACAAAGAACTTGAGTGGAAGGAACCACTGTGAGCACTACAGCCGCGCCCCCGGAACCGCCCGTTGGCATGGACCTGACGGACTACCTCCGCATGCTTCGGGCCTACTGGAAGGCAATTATCGCCTTCACCCTGCTGGCGACCTTAGCGGCCGTGGGCTGGACCGTACTGCAACCCAAGATCTACGCCTCGGATTCCAGCGGCATTGTGGTCACGCCGGGCTCGGACAACGTCAGCCTGTCACTCGCGGGGGACAGCCTGGCCAAGGCCAAGGTCAAGAACTACGAGTCGGTCGCGAAGTCCCGGCTTGTGGCGGACCGGGTCATCCAAGCGCTGGAGCTGAAAACCAGTGCAGACGCCCTCCTGGGCAGCATCAGCGTGAAGGTTCCGCTGGACACTGCCGAGATCCGGGTGACTGCCCAGTCCACGGATCCTGCCACCGCGCAACGCGTTGCCGATGCCTGGGTGAACGGTCTCGCCGCCCAGGTGGAGGCGATTGAAACGGCACCTGCCGGCGAGGCAGCGGCGGAGCCCGGCACCGCAGCAACGCCCGGCCCGGAATCGGCGGCAAGCGCCACGGCAACGGCTGTGCGGGTGCTTCCTCTGGGCAAGGCAGTTCTCCCCACTAGCCCCACGTCACCCAACACCAAGCTCAACCTGGCGCTGGGCGCACTCGTCGGCCTGGCCCTCGGTGTCGCCTATGCGGTGGTCCGCCGGCACCTGGACCGGCGCATCCGGAAGGCCGCGGAAATCGAACGGCTCTTCGGCCTCCCCGTGATTGGCACCCTTCCCGTGGACCACCGCCTGGACCAGAGGAGTACCATTCTCGGCGCCGGTACAGGAGTGCAGGTCCACGATGCCGGCGGAGCGATGGGTGAGGCCCTGCGGGAGCTTCGCACCAATATCAGCTTTCTCGACGTGGACCAGCCACCGCGGATCATCGTGGTCACCAGTTCGGTGCAGTCAGAAGGCAAGTCCACCGTCACGGCCAACCTGGCCGTCACCCTGGCGGCCGCGGGAGAAAACGTGGTGGTGGTCGACGGCGACCTCCGCCGGCCCACGCTGGTGGACGTTTTCAACCTGGTTCCGGGAGCCGGGGTCACCGATGTCCTCACCGGCACCGCGGAGCTGGCGGACGTCCTCCAGCCCTGGGGCGCGCTGCCGAACCTTTCAGTCCTTGGCTCCGGCCGGATCCCGCCGAATCCCAGTGAGCTGCTGGGGTCCCGGGCCATGAAAAAGATGCTCAACGCGCTGGCTGAAGATGCGATTGTCCTGATCGACGCCCCGCCGCTGCTGCCGGTCACGGACGCCGCGGTCCTCTCCCGTGCAGCAGACGGCGCGATCGTGGTGATCCGGACGGGCAGGACCACCCAGGAGCAGCTGGCACAGTCCCTGGGGAACCTCGAGAAGGTCAAGGGCAGGATCCTGGGGGCCGTGCTCAATTACGTGCCCACCAAGGGAACAGATGCCTACACGTACTACGGAACGTACACCGCTGCGCCGCAGCCCGCGCCGGCAGTGGGAGTCGAGCCGCAGCCCATCAGGCTCGGGCAGGACAGCGGGGCTGAAAGCGTACTGGAAGCCCTTGCCAGCGGGCGCAGGGTCAAGGACTAGGGATATGACGGACGCGGACAATCAAGCGCAACTGAGCGTCCCTGAGGGCGTACTCCTGTGCCACGCTCTGGTGGCACGGGTAGCGGAAAGCCTGGGTGTCCGTGCCTTCTTCATCAAGGGGCCGGCCAGCGTGATACAGGGGCTACGCCAGCCTAAAACGTCAACCGACGTGGACGTTTTCGTCTCACCCTCCAATTTGGAACACCTGGTGCAAGGCCTGCGGGAGCGGGGCTGGCGGGAACGCCCCGTTGATCCGGACAGCAGGACATTTCCGAAGCACGCGGTGACCTTTCACCACCCGGAGTGGCCGTGTTGTATCGATGTCCATTTCCGCTTTCCGGGGATGGAAAGGCCGGCAATGGACTGTTTCGAGGTGATGTGGGCTAATACAGATTGCCTGGAGCTTGCAGGACAGGAGGTACGCATCCCGTCAGCGGCGCTGGGAATCCTGATCCTTGCATTGCATGCCCTCCGGTCTCCTCATTTGCCTGCCTGCCGGCAGGAGCTCGAATTCCTGACCCGCCTCACAGGACGGCAGTCGCGCGTGTCTGACGTGTTGGACATCGCCACGGCCACTGGCTCCCTTGCGGCCATGCGGCCCTTTCTCGAGGATCTTCTCCCTGAAAAAGCTCTGCCGGAGTGGCCGGAGCCATCCACGGAATGGCGCAACCGGCTGATGGCAAAGGAACCGGGGAGTGCAAGGCTCATAGCCATCGCACAGGCATCATGGCGTCAGAAACCAAAGATGTTGTGGCGGGCCGTCTTCCCGCGGCCGGACGTCTTCCTGAGTGGGAACATCTACGCGGACATGTCGCTCCGGGGACGGCTCTCGCAGCATCAGGCCAGATGGGCCCGGTTCCTGCGCTCTGCTCCACGAATCGTGCGTGATTTCAGAAACATCGGTGGTTAAGCTGGTCAAAACTCAGCGGCCAGCCAGAAATTGCCTTTATCTACCGCTGATTTGTAAGGTTCAGCTATGACTACGGGGAAAGCTATCACCAAAGCCGTCATTCCTGCTGCCGGACTGGGGACACGCTTCCTGCCCGCCACCAAGGCAATGCCGAAGGAAATGCTGCCGGTTGTTGACCGGCCGGCCATCCAGTACGTGGTTGAGGAAGCCGTGAAGTCCGGCCTCACCGACCTGCTGATGATCACGGGGCGGAACAAGCGCTCCTTGGAGGACCACTTTGACCGCGAGCCGGGCCTGGAGCGCGCGCTGGAGCTGAAGGGGGATAAGGACAAGCTAGAATCCGTCCAGTACGCCTCCGAGCTGGGACCCATCCACTACGTCCGCCAGGGCGAGGCCAAGGGCCTGGGCCACGCGGTGCTGTGCGCCAGCCAGCACGTGGGCAAAGAGCCTTTCGCCGTGCTGCTGGGCGACGACCTCATTGACGAGGCTGAGGACCTGCTGACCACCATGATGGAGGTGCAGCAGAAGACCGGCGGTTCCGTGATCGCCCTGATCGAGGTGGATCCGTCCCAAATCAGCGCCTATGGCTGCGCAGACATCACCGCCGTCGACGGCGAAGACTACGTCCGCGTGAACAGCCTGGTGGAGAAGCCGGCCACGGGGGAGGCTCCCTCCAACCTGGCTGTAATCGGCCGCTATGTGCTGCACCCGTCCGTGTTCGGCATCCTGGAGAAGACAGAGCCGGGCCGCGGCGGCGAGATCCAGCTGACAGATGCCCTGCAGACCCTGGCCGCCGGCGAGGGCGAAGGCTCCGGCGTGTACGGAGTGGTCTTCAAGGGCCGCCGCTTCGATACCGGAGACAAACTGAGCTACCTGAAGGCCGTCATCACGCTCGCGTCCGAGCGCGTTGAGTTCGGCGAGGACCTGAAGACCTGGATGAAGGGCTTCGTCAACTAAGCGGGGCTAAAGCCCTACCTACAGGTCCGCTGCCATAATGCGGCGGGCCTGTAGTTCTTTAAGCGCTGCAGTGGCCAGGAGAGCGCCGATGACAGCGCCTGCAGTGTTTGTCACAAGGTCAAGAGGGCTTGGAAAACGGGCGTGAAGAAACAACAGCTGGCCAAGTTCCATGCACCCGGAAATGAGCAGCCCGAATGCGCCGATCCGCCACCACGGTCTATTAGGAAAAGCAAGCGAGCTTACTACTCCTAGTGGGATGAAAAGAGCAACGTTGGCTGATGCTTCAGCGAATTTGTAATTGACCCACGTCGGAATTCCATGGCGGTGAAGAGAATTCAGGGCGGCTGCGAGCTGGCCCTGCACAGGCTGGTCCACGGGGCTTGGCCAGAAAGCGATGAATGCCAAGGGAACCATCGTGGCGATAAGGACCAGGCGCCAGAAGCGGCGGTTCTTTGGCTGCTTCATGTGGCCCTTAGGAGCTGCGCAGAAGGGCTAACGCTGCGATTCCGGATGCGGCCACTGCCAGCAGTCCCAAAAGAACGTAGGGGAGCACTTGGTGGCGGGCAAGGGGAAGAAAGAAGTCGTACCGCCGTGGTGCGCGCCGCCAATGTCTTCCCATAGGTCATATTGATACCACAGCTCCGACGCCGGCTTGGTTGCTGAGTCTTTTGAGACCTAAAACCAAGAAGGTGGGTGTTCTCCCTTTCTGGAGTACACCCACCTTCTTCGGTGGTGATCGGGTACTGAGGTTATGCAGCGGCCTCAGCCTTGGCCCGACGGCGAACCACAACTACTGAGGTTGCGCCGGCAGCCAGTGCGCCTGCGCCGACCAAGGTCCAGAGGACCAGACCGGAGTCGGCGCCGGTGTTGGCAAGGCCCGTACCGGTGTTGGCCAATGGAGCACCTGCGGCGTTGCCGCCGGTGCTGGCCAATGAAGCTGCAACGGTCACCGTTACGGGACCGACGGTGACGCCTGACTCCTGACCGGTTGCGGTGATGGAGTAGGTGCCAGCCTCGTTGATAGCGATCGGCAGGGAAACTGCACCCTGGGCGTCAGCAGTTGCCTGCAGGGTCTGTGCTTCGGCAACAACGCTGATGCGTGCTGCCACTGAACGGCCACCGGCAATGTTGGCGCCTGAAGCTGCAGGCGGCTGACCGGGCGTTACACGGATGATGAGCGGTTCGCCAGCGCGGAAGCCCTGTCCGCGGAAGACGAAGGTTTCGCCCGGGCCTACGACACCGTCAGAAACAGCAGCCTGCGGCGGAAGCGCGGGGTAGGTGTTGGCAACGGCAGGAGCCGAGCCGATTAGGGCGATGGAGCCAGCAAGCGCGAGTGCTGCAAGAGTTTTCTTCATGAGTGTCCCCCCGGAGACGTTTAAGTTTTGGTGTACCCGATTTTGAGGAAGTTTTCCTCTCCACACGAGACCTGTGCGGAACTACGGATAATGATCCCAAGAAAGACGTTATCACCTGAGTCAGCTTGTGAGCAACGTCAATCAAGACGGTTTACATAGTGTTAACGCCGAGTCCATGTCTTAACTGCACGCAGCAATTTCTGTGGGCAAAGTCACGTCCTTTACGTCTTGAATGGTTGGCGTGACAACAACGTTAGGTTCCGTGTGCTGGACAATTTTTCCAAATGTGAAGTCGACGGTTCGGCTCTCCCCAGGAGCCAGCTGTACGGCTAGTACGCCCACAGGTCTGTTGCTGTGGAAGTAAGGTGCAAACTCGGTCTTCTGGCCATCCAATTTCGCCGTCTCCACCTGCGCTTGGGCTGGGCCGTAGGCGACTATGTTCGTCTGCACCGATCCAGGCGGCACACCGAAATGTCCATCACCTGTTACGTAGGCCGGCAGGGTTGTACCTGCATCGCCAGGAGCAGTGTTTGTGCTGGTAATCCGGACTGTTGTCTGCTCGTAGCCGCCTTGAGGGCATTCCTTAATCAGTTGGACGGTGCGTTTAACGTAGTAGTCCATCTTCGCTCCGGTGCCGTCGTTGAAATAGACACCGAACTGCGAGGGGGCTACGCTCGGTCCAGCTATGGATCCGCTCAAGGCGTACTCGCCGATTATGGATTGTTCCGCGGGGAGTCCAGACCAGACCAAGACCCGGCCCTCCGCTGCACCACGAGTGAGTCCATCCACCATGCCTTTCGCATTTCCCCTGCCATCCGAAAGAGCTGCAAAGATTTGCTGGGCTACCCCGGCAAAATAGGTGTCCTGGAGAGCGGGCTGATCGATTTGTGCATAAACGTCCGAAAGCAGTGTTTGGACAACATTCTTGCCTGTCAACTCAGTTGGCAATCCTGCCGCTGCGAGCGCCACGAGTTCGGGGTTCGTGATGCTGACAGGACCAGTGGCATCAAGTATGTACCCGAGTGCCACTGGGTCAATGGAGATCACTCCGTCAACACGCTGTTCGGTCTTTCGCTCCCACATAGCTTGAGCCGCTTTTGCCGCGGTGGGAAAGTCAGGAGTGAGGTTCACATCCTGCATGAACTTTCCTACGCGCTGCGAGTAAATCTGCTGTTGCTGAGGGTCAAACGGAATAATCGGAGACATTGCGCCGATGGCCCCGGCGCTGATTTGAGAACCGAGAGTCAGCCGGCCCTTGTCGAGGCTTAGAACAGCTAGGGCCCCAGGTATGCCGCCAGATGCCCTAGCTTCGGCATTGTTTTGGATCATGAGGAGGTAGTGTCGTGGTGTCTGCGCACCTAGCATTCCGGGTGCAATGCGCGAAGCGTTTGCGGCTGCGTCCAGTGCCCCAGCGAGGTCTTGCAATTGATGTCTTGCACTAGTCAAAGGTTCGGCCACTTGTGGCGCCAAGTCTGTGGTATCAATCTGTTGCAGTCTGTCCGCCGACAGCCTTACGGAGTGAGCGGCAGCCGAGATGTTTGGGGAGGCTGATTGGAGTGGTTCCAAATCAGTCCCTGAACCGCTAGGGAGAAGCGTTTCCCAATTCAGGGAGCTGTACACCTTTACTAGTGGTGTGAGACCCAAGCTTGCAACATCGTCTGCTGAACGTGCAACCTCGGCGACGGCACTGAAGTTAGCCCCTGGCCCAGGCAGAGCCGAAGCCAAGGTCCACAGTGGGTCTTCTGCCGCCTTTTTCGCGGCGGCGGTATGTTCGCGTAGTTCGCGGACTGTGGCTGTGGCCTCATCGGCGTTCTCTGTTGCTATCTCCTCTTTAAGAGCAGAGACCAAATGAATCGCCGATGTGAGCTCGGAGTTTATTTCCGACGCTTTGCTCCCAAGCCAGGCTGCACCGGCGGCGGTTATGAGAAAGGCACCCCCCAACGCGGCGAAGGTGAACACGAGCCGGCGACGAAAGCCTTTGCCGCTCGCCTTCGAAGGATGTCGCATCTTGGAGGGGGCCTTTTTGGCGGAGGCGTCCTGATTTTTGGTCCTGGTCAAGGTCGACCTAGCCCGCGGTAGTTCCATCCAGCAGCCCGCCATTTCGCGGCGTTCAAAACATTGCGGCCATCGAGGATTCGGGGAGAGGTAACTGACTCCACCAACTCGTACGGGTCCAGATCTCGATATTCTTGCCACTCAGTAAGCAATAGCAAAGCGTCCGCCGTCTGGACGGCAGTCGAAGTGTCGTCTTCGTAGTGAAGCTCTGGGAACCTCCGCGCCGCATTAGACAAAGCCTTTGGATCTGTCACCGTAACCACGGCGCCCTGCAACTGTAGTTGGGCCGCAATGCTGAGGGCGGGCGAATCCCGAACATCGTCGCTTTCGGGCTTGAAAGCGGCACCCAGCACTGTGATTCGTTTGCCCAGCAGCGATCCATCGCACAAATCCCGGGCGAGCTCGACCACCCGGGTTCTGCGACGCATGTTGATAGCATCAACCTCGCGGAGAAAAGTAAGAGCTTGATCGGCGCCAAGCTCTCCAGCTCGCGCCATGAACGCACGAATGTCCTTGGGAAGGCAACCTCCGCCAAAGCCGATGCCCGCATTGAGAAATTTCCGTCCGATACGATCATCCATGCCGATCGCATCAGCAAGTTGCGTTACGTCCGCTCCTGCTGCTTCGCAAACTTCAGCCATGGCGTTGATGAATGAGATCTTGGTGGCGAGAAAGGAATTTGCTGCCGTTTTTACGAGCTCCGCGGTCGGGTGGTCTGTCACGAGGCGGGGAGTACCTGCTGCGAGCGGAGCCGAGTAAACGTCATCCAATACGGCGACGGCAGGATGGTCTTCCGATCCGTCAGACACTCCGTACACGAATCGGTCAGGATGAAGAGTGTCCGCAACGGCGTGGCCTTCACGAAGGAATTCTGGATTCCACACCAAGTGCGCCTCTGGTTGTTCGGCCCGGAGAATTTCCGCAAGACGTGCGGCCGTTCCCACAGGTACCGTCGACTTGCCTACCACCACGTCAGTTGGTGAAACGTAAGGAAGTAGTCCTGCTGTGGCGGCATCCACATACGCCATATCAGCACCATTTTCCCCCTTCTTTTGAGGCGTACCGACGCAGATAAAGTGCACGGCACTTCCTCTGGCGGCGGCCAAGTCGGTTGTGAAAGACAAACGCCCTGTGCCCTGAACTTCACGCAGGAGTTCTTCAAGCCCCGGCTCGAAAAAGGGCGCACGGGCTGAGGACAACTCTTCGATCTTTCGTGAATCGACATCAATGCCGACGACCTCGTGGCCTAACTTCGCCATGCATGCTGCATGAACAGCGCCCAGATAGCCGCAGCCGATTACAGATATGCGCATTGTGATGGTTTCCTTCCCCAAGGGGTCAGTTATTCGCGTCCGGTCGAAACGGGATTGGCGAGATCAATAGGCGCCGCTACTGCCGAAGACAGCACGGACGGTCCGGAGGATGATGACGAGGTCACCAGCTAGCGACCAATTTTCCACGTAGTACAAGTCCAGGCGAACTGAGTCCTGCCAGGACAAATTGGAGCGCCCGCTCACCTGCCACAACCCAGTAAGCCCGGGCTTGACGAGCAGGCGACGACGTACGTCGCTTTCATAGGCCGCGACCTCCTGCGGAAGAGGAGGGCGTGGGCCAACTAGGCTCATGGAACCAGTAAGGACATTCAACAGCTGAGGCAACTCATCCACGCTGTATCGGCGCAGGAATCCTCCAATTCGTGTCACGCGCGGGTCGTTTTTCATTTTGAAAAGGGGACCACTGCCTTCGTTTTCCTTAACCAATTCTGCGAGGCGGGCTTCGGCGTCAACTGCCATGGAACGGAACTTGAGCATATAGAAGTGATTTCCTTCTATCCCCACGCGTTCTTGGCGGAACAGGACGGGCCCAGCACTATCGAGCTTAATCAAGACCGCCACAAGGACCATCACCGGGGAAGCCACTAGTAGCAAAAGTCCCGCTGCTAGCAGATCAAAGAGGCGCTTGGCCACTCTCTGGCCTGCTTCCAGTGTCGGAGTGGTGACGTGAATCAGGGGCAAGCCCGCGACCTGCTGTGTGTGAATCCGGGGCCCCGCGATGTCGGTTAGAGCTGGTGCCATAATGAGCCCGATATTCCGGGCAGCGAGTTCCCAGCCTAGATGCCTGAGCGTCTGAGGGTGCAGCTGAACGCCCGCAGAGACTGCTACCGCATCAGCGCCACAGGCCTCCAGAGCCGCGATGATGGATTGCGTGTCGGGTTTGTGCCCCACTACTTTCAGCCCGGAGCTTGGTTCCACGGGAGAGCCGCTCTCGATGCCCGGCATGTAGGCTGCTATAGGGAGGTATCCTGCGTGCTTGGCACGGCGAAAAGACGAAGCCAGGTGGGCAACCGCACCGGGCCCCCCCAGTAATAGCAGGCGGGACATACTTCGGCCCTGAACGCGCTTGATACTCAGATGTTGTCTAATCAACCATCTGCCGAGTAGTAGGCCTAGCAGCCCGACTGGGAGCGCCAACCCGACGTATCCCCGTGCCGTGTCAATCCTGAAGACATATGAGACTATCGCGATGATGCCGAACAGCCAGAGGGAGGCAGCGGCCACACGCTTGTATTCGTCCGGGCCGGACCCGAGGATGCGACTCTGGCGGCTGTTCCAAGCGCCCAACATTAGCCACCACACCGCGGCGAGCACCACGGAAAGCCATATGTAAGAGAGGTCTTGACCAGGCGTAGTGAGTGCGGGGTCAACACCGAATCGTATAAGAAAAGCCCCCATGACGGCCCAGATAACGACGAACGCGTCGACGAGCCGTAAGAGCCGTGACGAACGCCTCCGCCAGTTGGCGTCCTCACTCACTACGAATCCCCCATTTCAAGAACTGACTAGCTGCGTACTGATAGAGAGTTTTCTCTAAACCACTCGACTGTTCTGCGCACTCCCTCTTCGAGTCCGATTGATGCTGACCATCCAGCGTCGGCCAATTTGGAAACGTCGAGTAACTTCCGGGGCGTGCCATCAGGTCTAGTGGAGTCCCATGCGATTTCCCCTGTGTAACCGACCGCTGCGGCCACCAGCGAGGCAAGCTCACGAATGGTTACGTCGGTGCCCGTTCCCACATTGACCTGTGAAGGACCGTCGTAGTTCTCCAACAGGTGCAGGCAGGCAGCCGCCATGTCATCTACGTGCAAAAACTCCCTTCGTGGCGAGCCTGTACCCCAATTGGTGACGGTTTTGGCACCCGATTTCGCTGCTTCGTCGTAGCGTCTTATTAGGGCCGGCAAGACGTGAGAACCCGTTGGCGAAAAGTTATCGCCAGGACCGTAAAGGTTTGTCGGCATGGCGGATATCCATGGAAGGCCGTACTGCCGGCGAATAGCTTGGATGTGCATGATCCCTGCAATCTTGGCTATCGCATAAGCATCATTGGTTGGCTCCAAGTGCCCGGTGAGCAGCGAGTCTTCGCGGATCGGTTGATCAGCAAATTTCGGATAGATGCAGGACGAACCCAAGAACAGGAGACGTTCCACACCGTATTCCCTTGCTGCATCCAATACGTTGACCTGGATCCTTAAATTGTCGCTCAGAAAGTCAACAGGATAAGTGTTGTTCGCAAGAATGCCACCGACCTTAGCAGCAGCGAGAATGACGTACCGGGGCTTTGAGTCGGCGAAGAACGCGAATACCGCATCGCGATCTTTCAAATCCAGTTCCGTCGAGGTGCGGCCCACAAGGTTCTTGAACCCTTCGGATTTCAATTTTCGCCATATTGCAGAGCCGACGAGCCCCCGATGGCCGGCGACGTAGAAGGTCGAAGAGCGGCTTAGCGCAGCCGGTTCGAAGATGACGTCGTCAGCCACTATTTCTTCCAGCTTTCCAGTTCAACTTTGTCAATCCAATGATTGCCCGCATGCTTGAGGGCTTCAATATCCGCATCCACCATGATCCGTGCGAGTTCGGGAGTGTGAATCGACGCTTTCCACCCCAGCTTCTCCTGCGCCTTAGAGGCATCGCCTACAAGGGCGTCAACCTCGGTGGGTCGGAGATAACGCTCGTCGAACCGGACGTGATCTTCCCAGTTCAATCCCGCATGCTCAAATGAGATCTGGAGGAAGTCCCGGACGGTGTAATTCCCGCCAGTTGCCAGGACGAAGTCGTCAGGTTCATCGGCCTGAAGCATACGCCACATGCCTTCCACATATTCTGCGGCGTAGCCCCAGTCGCGGACGGCATCCAAGTTACCCATGTAAAGCAGATCCTGCTTGCCGGCCTTGATAGCGGCGACAGCACGCGTGATTTTACGCGTTACAAACGTCTCGCCCCGCCGAGGGGACTCGTGGTTGAAGAGGATGCCGTTAACCGCAAACATCCCGTAAGCCTCACGGTAATTCTTGGTGATCCAATAGCTATAGACCTTGGCGGCTCCGTAAGGTGAGCGCGGGTAGAACGGGGTTTCCTCATTTTGGGGGGGAGGCGTGGCCCCGAACATCTCTGAGGATGAGGCCTGGTAAAAACGGGTATTGATGCCTGACATCCGCACGGCTTCAAGCAACCTGATAGTTCCGACACCGGTCGTGTCTGCCGTGTGCTCGGGCTCGTCAAAAGAGACTCGAACATGCGATTGGGCCGCGAGGTTGTAGACCTCGTCTGGGTTTATCTCTGCTAGCAGGGTAACGAGGCGTGCACCGTCACTCAAGTCGCCGTAATGCAAGAAAAGCTTGGCTTTCGGGTCGTGAGGATCCACGTACATGTGATCAATCCGCGCTGTGTTGAAAGTAGAAGCCCGGCGGATGAGTCCGTGCACCTCGTAGCCCTTGTTCAGCAGTAGCTCGGCAAGGTACGAGCCGTCTTGGCCTGTTATTCCAGTGATCAGTGCGCGTTTTGTCACAATTCCCCCACAATACAAAAGTGATACTGGGCCCACGGCGCAGTATGGTTCGGCTGAATACCGACCTCATCTTAGTGGGTGGCCGCGCAAGTCGCTAAACAGGCCGTATCGGGGCTCGATCGTTAACGGGACCTAGTCGAAAAGTGGCCGTGGTCTTCACCCCGGGCATCCACGAAGATCTGCTTCCGCGCTAAGGGCTCAGCAGTGTTCGAGGGGACTGCGAGGCGCCGGGTCACGTTTGCATCCGGCTTACTTCTCGATTCTTAACGTCCGGCTTGCTTGGTCAGCGGGGTTTGTCCGAAGGCTGACTGGCTAGGGCAACTTAAGGCTCAGCCAGGTTTTGGCGATCAAAAGGCGGACTGAGCCCCGGAAGGGGACGGCTATAATTGCTGAGACGCACGAATGTTGCCGTTCTTGAGCTGCCGGTGGGGGCAACGCCAGAAACTTACAGGGGGACTCCAGTTTTGGATTTACGCGACTACCTGCGCATTCTGCGCCGCAACTGGATATTGATAGTTGCGGCAACGCTGGCCGGTCTCCTGGTCGGAGGCGTGCTTTCGGTCCTAGCCAAACCGATTTACAAGGCCGATACAGAACTATTTGTAGCTACTCATAGTTCCGGATCAGTCCAAGAACTCCAGCAAGGTAATACTTTTACTCAGGCTAGAGTCCAGTCGTACGTTAAGACGGTTGACTCACCCATGGTGCTTCAACCGGCCATCGATTCGCTCGGGCTCGCAATGACTCCTGCTCAACTGTCAAGGGCAGTGACGGCGAGCAGCGACCATGACACGGTTTTGATTAACATCACTGTTGAGGACGGATCGCCGGTTCAGGCAGCAGCAACGGCGGAGGCGGTCGCTACCAGCCTTATCCGCGCGGTAGATTCCCTTGAGAGGCCCAAAACGGGGGGAACATCCCCTATCAGTCTCTCAATTATCAAACCTGCAGTCGCGCCAGATGCGCCTTCCGGTCCCAATACGCGGCTAAACCTGCTACTCGGCCTTGTAGTCGGTCTGGCTGTGGGTATTGGCCTCTCCGCTCTGAGGTCAGTCATGGATACTCGCATCAGGGGGGAGGCCGATATGCGTAACATAACGAACGCTCCACTATTGGGCGGCATTTCCTTTGACGCTGAGGCGATCAAAAGGCCTCTCCTGACACAGGTTGCACCTCAAAGCCCAAGAGCTGAATCCTTCCGCCAGCTACGGACCAATCTTCAGTTCGCTAACGTGTCGGGGCACGCAAAAACCGTCCTCATCACGTCGTCCTTGCCTGGCGAGGGGAAGAGCACTACTGCTACAAACCTTGCAATAGCCCTGGCTCAGGCGGGTGAGTCAGTTTGCCTAATCGATGCGGATCTTCGTCGCCCTATGGTGGGTGACTACTTGGGTATCGACCCGGGCGCAGGTCTCACCACCGCACTTGTTGGGCTTGCTGATTTGAACGATCTATTGCAGCCGTGGGGCGATGACAATCTGTTTGTCCTAGCATCGGGTCGGATTCCTCCAAATCCCAGCGAGCTTCTGGGCTCGGCCGAGATGAAGGAACTCATCACAAGGCTGGAACAAGAATTCGATACGATCATTATCGACGCGCCGCCACTCTTGCCGGTAACGGACGCTGCAGTACTTTCGCAACACGTAGGCGGCGTGGTCCTCGTAGTTGGAACACAGAAGCTCAAGCACCAAGACTTAACCAAGTCAATAGCGGCCCTGCAACTGGTTGGATCCAATCTACTGGGTGTTGTACTCAACAGGCTTCCACCCAAGGGACCTGACGCGTATTCCTACTCATATGGCGGGCACGACGCAACATCGTCGAACGACGAGAGTCCGATGTTGGCCGATGGGACTAGCCGTCGTCGATCTTGGGGCAATCAGAATGGTGCGCGGAGGGGGCAGAGAGCAGTTCCAACTGGTTTGGAGCTACAAGATGACGGTTTCAGGCCGGCAGCGAAGTATCCATCCGGACGACTGTCAAAGAGATGAACCAGCGCGATAGCCCGAGCCGCGGGAAATACCGTCGTAGTCTGATTCGTAGTCTTAATTTAGGTGCAAATTGAATCTGTATATCATTATCGCCTGCCATAACCGCCGAGACTCCACACTTCGGTGCATACAGAGCGCTCATGACGCAGCCAGGAAGGCTGGTCTGAATATGCGAATAACTCTTTATGATGATGGCAGTCATGATTCGACGGCGGAGTCCGTATCGGCGCAGTTCCCGGACACGGCGATATTGGCGGGAACTGGGTCAGAGTTTTGGGCCAAGAGTATGGCAATCGCCGAGGCCTCGGTTCTGAAAACCATCCGACGGGACAACAAAGAGAATCCCTTCGTTGTGTGGCTAAACGACGACGTCGTTCTTGACGTGGATGCCTTCGAGCGACTACACGAATTGTCGCTGAAAAATCCTGGTCAGATATTGGTCGGTGCAATGCGAGATCCGCTGACGTCCGAAGTGACGTACTCGGGACTAAGGAGAAGCGGACTTCACCCTCTGAGTTTTGAGACATACCCGATGTCCTCCGTTCCTGAGCCAGTGGAGACCTTTAACGGGAACCTAGTCTTGGTGCCTGCATCCGCCGCTGAAAAGATTGGCGGAATCGATGGTGGATACTCGCACGCCTTGGCTGACATCGATTATGGACTCCGGGCTGCAGCAAAATCTATTGGTGCAAAGCTGGCTCCGGGTTCCCTCGGAACGTGTGCTCGGAATCCTGTTCCTCCTTCGCAGCCGTTAGCAACGCAATGGAAACACTTCGTGGGGCCAAAGGGGGCTGGTAACCCAAAGTCTATGATGAAGATCCTACGACTGGCAGCACCGCGAAGCTGGGTGGTTTACTATGTGGCCACCTATGGACTGTGGTGGGCGCGCCGCATTTGCGGGAGCTTTTTTAGGGTTGTTTTATCTCGTCGTTCTAAGCAGACGTCATAGTGAAGATTGCCGTCCTCGGTCCATGCCGACCACCGGAGTTTGTCAGAGATATCGAGTCGTCTGTGGCTGGTTTGCCGGAGGGACTCGGGGGTACGCCGATCAATGATCTGGTTCGGGGACTTCTGGACTTAGGGCACCACGTTCACCTGATCAGTGCTTCTCCTGACGTGAGCTCTGTCTGGCGGGCCCAAGGGCCACAATTTTCCATTTCTGTTGTTCCTTATAGGAAGCGTCCCAGAGAGCGCGCCCTCGATCTGTTCCGTAAGGAGCGGAATCTAATGGCACGTGAGCTGGCTTCGAGTGATGCCGAAGTGGTAAGCGCACACTGGTCATATGAGTTCGGATGGGTGGGTGTTACGTCTGAAAAACCATGCGTTCTCAGCGTTCACGATGCACCTCTGACCATTCTCCGGAATCTTCCGGACGCCTACCGTCTTTTTAGAACGCTCATGGCTTATCGGGTTCGAATGTCCGCGTCCTGTGTTACCGCTGTGTCACCGTACCTGGCCGAGAGATGGCGGAGACAGATGCTGTTCCCAAAGGCCATTAGAGTCATACCTAATATGACGCCTCCATTGCCCGTATCAGACCCTCAACTGACAAGAATGCCTGTAATACTTGACATTGCTGATGGTAGCTCGTTGAAGAACGTGCGCCGGCTTATCGAGGCCTTTGACATTTTCAGCCGAGAGGTGCATGGTTACGAGTTGCGACTTGTCGGTCCGGGTTTGGGGGAAGGTGACGAGATGGCAAGGTGGGCCGCCGCTCAGAATGTCTCCAAAAATGTTCGTTTTTTTGGCAAGCAATCTCGTTCGGAAATAGGTCGCCATCTAGCAGAGGCGTCCTTGTTTTGTCATCCATCTCTGGAGGAGAGCCAACCGATGTGCCTCTTAGAGGCGATGGCTGCGGGCGTCCCCATTATAGGAGGATATCGCGCCGGCGGAGTCCCGTGGACACTAGATGGCGGCAATGCAGGGGTTCTTGTCGATGTTTCCCGGCCTAAGATGATTGCTTCTGCGCTTCGCGATCTTCATGAGAACGCCCCTCTTGCTAATCGTCTAGTCGAGCATGGACGGCGCTTGATTGCGGATAGACACAGCAAAGACAGCGTGACCACGGCGTACTTGGAAGAGCTTCGTCGGGTTCTGATGTTGGACTAAGTCCAGCTGAAGCAGGTTGGATGCCGTTTTCTATGGCTTTCGGCGATGTTGAGGTGGGAAATACGTCCGTGCCACCAACACCTAAGACTCGAAGCCAACTGGTAGCGGCAGAAAGATCGAGATGAAATTAGCGACGGGGGCCGTAAAGTGAGCCGTTTTCGGAGCGTCTCTCGAAGTTTGTCTTGGGCGTTGGCAGCTCAGATGATCATCAGCGTTGGCCAGTTGGTCTACGCAGCCTTGACTGCGCGGCTCTTTACGCCTGCCGAGTTTGGCGGCTTGGCGGCGGCTCTAAGCCTTGTGGGCATACTCTCACTTCTTACGACAACAGGGTTGCCGTCCTTCGTATTAAAGGAATCTGAGCTTGGAGGTCGTGCGGTCCTAACAGTCCGTCTCTTCGGTCTTTTGGGAGGAATATTATCGGCCGTCGTCTTTGTAGTCCTGGTTCCTAGCTGGCTCTTGATACTGCGCGCCCCAGAAGGCCACGTGTACGTTGGTTTGCTCGCTGTCGGTCAAGCCATAGGGCCCTCCGCGGCCATAGAAGCGGCGTTACTTCGTCGTGAAATACAGCCCAAGAAAGACGCGCTTGCACTTCTTTTAAGCTTCCTGCTGTCCAGTGGTTGCGGGATCATTATGGCCTTACTTATCAGACAAAGCTGGACACTAGCAGCCGTGGTTGCCTTACAGTCACTCCTACTGGCGGTTCTCTCGCGGCTATTTCAAACTCATAAGCGCGCACAGGGGATCCCCTTGTTTTACCGCACGATAATGGGATTCACGCGGAAAATAACAGCGCAGAACACCGGTTTTTTTCTTTTACAACGAGTGCCGGAGTGGATCGTGAGCGCTTCGTTGGGTTCTAGCGCCTTAGGTCAATTTACCAGGGGGGCCTCTTTGGCGCAGATGCCGGCTACTGCGTTGAATGCTGCGCTAGGTCGTGCCATGCAACCATACTGGCGTCTCATCAGCCAGCCACATGTTGCAGATAGGGCCATGAACGACGCGGCCACGCTTTCAGCGGGAATTGCTTTTCCGATTTTCGGCATTGTAGCTGTGAATGCCGGGGCGCTTGTGGACCTGTGGTTGGGGGAGGGGTGGGAACAGGCTGGGGCACTGGCGACTCTTCTAGCGATTGGTGCTGGACTGGCCGTGCCGTTCGGTAGCTTGGCCAGCGGTCAGGAAATGCGAGGCAATTTCAAGCATGTACGACGTGCGCAATGGTCCATGACGGGTGCCCTAGTTATTCCAGTTCTTCTCTTGGTTACAACCCACTCAATTTGGTGGGCGGCCGCGGCCGTTACTATTTCGACTTTTGTTGGTCTTTTGGTCATGGCGATATCGTCAGCCACCTCTCATACCGGGTTCAGGGTAAGGATGAGAAGTCGCCTCGTGCGGCGATTGACCTCACTTGCGCTCTGGTCTGCTGGCGTTTCCGTCCTCGGGCTACTCGCGGGACTTGAGGCGGCCAGACTCGTTTCACCAGCGGGTCGAATAGCAGAGGCTGTGATGCAGATCAGCGTTGCCGGGACTGTGTCTGCATTTGTCTGGCTATTGACTTTCCGCTGGCACGAAACAAATCGCGTACTTCGTCGGCGTGGCGTGCGGCTTCCATCCTTTGTCGGGGGTCGTTCCGTCTGAGAGGAGCGCAACTCACCCGAGGGTATCGAAGTAGGCCAGGATCGCGGCCTTCTATTCTTCAACTGCGTGGTCCAGTCGTGAGACTCGAGGGATTTAGGCAGGACGAGAATGAGGAGATCACCTCATCGACGAGTTCCAAGCAGCTCCGCTCGGGCCTGACTTGGTAGATTCGGCCGAGCTTCTGGTAACACTGGTGGGCGAGGGTGACCTCGGCCCCCACCCTGGGGAGGTCAGGCGGATCCCGTAGAACAGTGCCCCTGCATGCACAGTACCCTAGGTAACTTGTTGGGCGCGGCGGCCGACTTCATTGTCCATGGCCGAGCAAGCTTTACAACACGTAAGGCGTCCAGGTTGCTGAAACCCCTCGGGCAGTTCGCCGCCCATCGCGTGGGCGTAGCCGAGGAACGAATCCTGCACTGCGGTCCTGATCCCGGCGGGGAATTCCGCGCCGCGCCGTTTGAGCCAGTCGGCATAGGGCTCCCCGGACAGGCCGGGGACAAGCTCCAGCAACCTGGCCTGCACCACGCCGTAAGCGTCGCAGACGTGGTCCACGTCCCGGTGACCATGCCGACCCCGGGCGGTCGCCGGTCGATGGCAACGACCTGCACTCCCATGCACCACTCAAGCTGATGCGCGAACAGCCAGTGCCCGACGCCCTCACTGTCGCGGCCGTGAACGATCTCAAGGCATCGATGCCGAGCTGCCGCGGTGCCAAGGCGTCGACATCGGGAAGCGTCAGCGCCGCGGAGTCCAGGGGCCCGTTGCACGAACCACCATGAAACACCGTATGAAGCGGCGGTCCTTGGGGGCGCCCTGCCGGAGCTGATCACGGCGGCCACGAGGCGTCCCGGAGCCGGCGGGTGGGGACGGTGCCCCGGCGGGGCAACTTGATTATTTCCTGCCTGGAGGGCAGAGATGCATTACTAGGTGGCGGGTGAAGTGTTTCTTCGCGTCGGGCTAGCTGAGGAAAGAGCACTAAACTCTTCGACCGAAAGCAAGAAATTCAAATAACCGCCGAAACGCTTGACATAGGTGCTAATAATGGTTTGATTTAGGCCTTCAGGCGCATCGCGCTAACGCTGGTATAGAGGTCGAGATACTCGGATGCACCACGAGCGGGCGACAAGTCGATAGGGAGCGGATTCGCCCTGGTCTCTTCAATATCGGGCCTCCGCTCAACACTTTTTACCGCAACGTTCCATAGATCTTGATCGATGGGAAGGACGGTTACGTTCGGGAAATCGTGTGCCCAACGTAGGCCTGGTACATTGTTCACGATTGCCGGTAGTCCGACCACAAGCGCTTCCGCCAGTGCAATGCCAAGACCTTCGTGTCGACTAGGCAGAAGAAACACGGACCCTTGAAGCAAACTGGTGCGAGGATCCGAAGTACCTCTGTGGCGAAGTCTGCCCTCGTCCTCCAACGCGTCCAAGATGGTAACTTCCTCCTTCGTAGCTCCCGTCTCGTCCCCATGGAAGTAAAGGTCCAAGCCTGAATTCCAAACCGCTTGAAGCGCCAGCACCTGGTTCTTGATGGGCGAGGAGTTGCCGACAATAACAGCTGACGGTTTGCCGGTCTGTATGGTCCTCACCTCCCGAGCTTGGAAATATGTATCGTCAACCCAGTTGAAAATCGTGCGTGCATCTCTGTTGTACGAACGCTCGTTTTCGCATACCTCGGGGGACACAGCAACAAAAGCGGCAACGAATTTGTCTGCCGCCAGGCCTTGGAGTCGTCGGCTTAGCTTCGCTTTGCCGGTCGGTCGGAAGATGCTGTGAACGGTGCGCACGATCGGCGTTCCTGGTAGTGAGGCTCTCGCCACCAATACTGAGACGACGAACGCACCTTCTGTATGAATGTGGACGACGTCAGGCCGCAATCTCCGCAGTAGGGTCGCCCAGGCTTTGGCACCACCATAGGTCTTGACCGATGGGACGACTTCAACTCTGTAGCCGGCTTGGGTGAGATACTGCGCGAAAGGCTGGTCACTGCCTTGACCGACGATGATCGTTTCTACGCCCGCTGCTCGGAAGTGGATGGAGGCGGACAAGAACATCCGCTCCATGCCGCTTGGCCGCAGTGCCCCCATAAGATGGACGATTTTCATGGAGCCACGCTAACACGCTGCTGATGGCCTTGATGCCAGAGAGTAGATCCTGTTACAACGGCCCAGATGCTGTCGTCTTCGAACTTTCTGCATAATCCAGGCTCAGTACTCACGGTGTTGCTCGCCCATATTTACATGGCAGGTAGAACGGGGGATGCCCCTTGGAAAATGCTTCACGTGGGACCATCGAATACAAAGAGTCGCTTTCAAATGGAAAACCGACTCAAACTTGTAGAGCCTTTCCAGTCAGTTGCGCCCCTAAGGAATAGCAGAGGAACAGTCAGCCATGTTTATATCGCTACTGCTGCTGAGGCAGTAACTTTTGTGGACCGCGCATGGCATCTTTCTTGGGTCTTGTCGCCTGATACAGGCGGGGTACGATAATCGGTTGCCGCTGCTTACACTGCTACGCATTCCGCCTAGCATTCACTCTTCGGAACGAAGCGTACTACGAATCTCGCGGCCACCTGACTCCGGAAACTTCCACTACTAGGTCCAGGAAAACGGGGCAATGTCTCTTGAGGAAAGACTTCTGGATTTAAGAGTCAATTACCAAGATCCGATCCCGAACTGAAGCGGGCTGCGACAGGGGAGCCGTGCGAGGGCGCTGTGAACCCCGGAAATCATCAGTGATTATGAATCATTGTTTCATTCCTGCTGGTGCAGGTTTTAGGAAAGAGCCTTTTCCCACCTCGTAGTGGATACTGCCAAGCTTCGCTGCTCAGAGATGAACTGGGCCCCATTCCGTCCGCGCCTGGCAGCAAGACCCGGAGTTGATATATACGTCTTCAGTTCGTCTGCGATTGCTCTGACGTCACTGGTCCCAACCGTCGTGCCCGCATCTGCGGCGGCGATATCTAGGGCGGCTTGGCTCTTGTCGGACCCTAAGAACAGGCATGCCCGGCCTGCGGCCATCGCAGAGTAGGCTTTCGATGGGACGCATGTTCCTGTCACTCGCTCATCCAGGATGGCTACATGAAGGTCAGCCGTAGCGTGGAGCGCTGGAACTTCATAATCTTCAACTAGGTCAACAAATTGGACATTGCTGAACCCGGCCCTCTTTACAGCCTCGCGGGCTTTCCGGACCTCTGACCCGCGCCCGGCGATCAAGAGGACGGCATTATCATTCTCAACCGAGCCTACTGCTTCAATCAGGGCTGCCATTGGGTGGTTACTGCCGGCCGTTCCGGCGTAAATCAGGACGAACTGGTCATTCCTCAGTCCGAAGCGCTCCCGAAGGTTCTCTCCTGTTACCGATGGTTCTTTCCAAATCGGAATCACTATCGCGTCTTGGCCGGAGATACGTTTGACAGCCTCTGCCATACACTGCCCCAGCACTACGACGTGGCTAGATGCACGCAGACCGAGGTTGTCCCAGAACTCGATTACTCGATTGCGCGGTAGTAGCCCAGCCTGTAGGCGCGACACTTGAGTCGAATACATGTCGAGCACCCATGAGACGTTGATAATTCGATTGCCGGAGAGAATCCGCGGCAAAACCCCTACGAGGCGAACGCCAGTTGGAACATCTATCGCGATTATGGCGTCAATGTCTCTGAAACGTGCCACCGAATAGCCCAGAGCCTTCGCCAAGTAGATCCATTGGTCAAGGGTTTTGCGCCGCGGACGTAGCTTCCTGTCCACTTTAAGTGCCAGTAGGTCTACGCTGTTGCGCTCTCCTAGCATGGCCGTCAGTTCGCGAACCATAGCCGAAACCGCGTCCCGTTCCTCATAGGCGTAGGGATAAAGGATGAGAATCTTTTGCTTTAGGTTAGGCACGTGCCTAACCTAACAGACACGCGCCCGTTGGGTCCGGTGAGGGGTTGTTCTGTCAGGTCACTCGTTCCCACCGGGGAAAACGCAGGGAGTTAGTCAATCCGTGTGAGTGGTCCGGACGTGAGACGGCGCCCACCGGTTCGGGTGACACCTTCGGAACATCGATAGGAGTTTGCAGTGGATACCCGCTCGTAGGTGCCGAAATTCTGAGCAGGTCTAGGTGCGCTGGGAATCTGCCGCACAGTATGGCGGTCGTCGTTTTCAGCGTACGGTAACCTCTCGGCGACTGCCCGGTGCGAGTCCAAGTACTGGAGCAATCCCGTGCTTCGAGTCCACGTTGCGGGCAGATTTTTCAGCATGCCTTGCAATCATGGCGTTGGAGGAGCACCACTGAATCTATCCAACCTTGGATTGTCGCCTGCATAACTACAGGGTCGGATTTTCCCTCGTCCTGGCGGCGCTGCTGCTTGCAATCCTATTCCTGGGCCTGACGATCGTGCCGCACCCGCAGACCCAACGCCGACGAACTCAGGCCGCCAGGGCGCCCGTTTTAACAAGACTTGAGACAGCGCTCGCCTCGCAGCGCTGGCCCTCTACTTCGGCGCCTAGAACCATGGCGAAACTTCTGCTTTTTCGGAACGTGCCTGGGCTTGGTCGTGTGGGCGCGAATGCATGTGCATCAACGGGTGCAGCTTTCCGCCCCGCCGTGAAGTTCGGGAAGAACATTCACGTCGTACAACGTGGAATGAGTCTGATGATCTACCCTAGAGTGACCATCGGTGACAACGATAGGCTCTATCACGGCGTGACAATTGGGCTCTCCAGGATAGCCTGATAGGTGAAACGGCGGTCGGTGACGGTGCGGGTACCGCCACTGTTCTGTTATTACCATTGGCCTCGCGGAGTAGGTTTTCCCGCGCCCGCGGGATCTGCCGGGTCGGCGCGACCACGCCAGCCCAGGCGCTCACCTAGCACCCCAAATGCGCTAACCGACCACAAGGCGGGATTTTCGGTAGCCGCCCCAAAAAGTTAAGCAGTACGCGAAGGATAACGCCCATAGTTGATTTTGCTTTCTCATAAACATGTCGCTCCTGAGCATGTTCTTCCAACTGTGCCGTTGGTGAATGCCGGTCCTAGGCCGCAGGCGAGGCTGGCATTGATGTTGTTCGGCGTGTCACCACTGGTTTTAGCGAGGATGGGGAGGTCGCTGACAGCGTTGTTGGTTCCGGTGTAGTTCGGCGCCTTTAGAGTGACCGTTTTGATAACGCATTGCAAGAGCGCCAGCCGTCTTACCTCCAATTTCGGGCTCGCTGATAGTGATCGTAGCTTTGTTGATGCTCACGATTTCGACGGTGGGCCCTGAGTCTTTGATAATCAGCCGCTGCATCGTTACGCGCGTTTGCTCATCTTCAAGACTCACAGTGACGGTGCCGGTCTTTAGCAGCCCTTAGACTTGGGGAATGAGTCTTTTTAGGTGGCAGTCCCGAGGCCCGCGCGGCAGGACGCGGGTGGTCTATGACTTAGCCTGCAGCCCATTTGGGCAATGGTACCGTGACGGGACGTGTCAGCCGTGCACCTGGTCAGAAGGCAACGGGTTCTAGAGGTACCACCAGGTTGAAAATGCGGCATCCTACGACCTTGTCACGGGCGCTGGCTTCGACGATTTTAGGAACAGTAATCAAAAACAATTCAGCTGAGACATCGCTTCCAGTCCCTGAAAGAATTCGTCCTATCCTTGGCGTCAATGTTCTGGGGCTTCCGCGCGATATTGCTGCGGATTACCTCGAGGGCCTGCTTCATAGCGGGAGGCCGGCCAAGGTGGCCTTTGCGAACGCCAACCTCGTCAACCTGACGTCAAAAGACGAGCAACTGAAGACATCTCTCAGGTCGTTCATCGTCCTGAACGATGGGGTTGGGGTGAATAGTGCAAGTCGCCTGCTGCACCGAGAGCCGTTCCCCGACAATCTCAACGGTACGGACTTTACGCCTTATTTTCTCGACCGCTGCCGCATTCCTCTAAGGATCTTCCTACTAGGTGCTACGCCCTCGGTGGTTGTCCGGGCAAAGCATATTTTTGCTGAGAGATGGCCTCGCCACCGCGTCGTCGGATTCCATCACGGCTTCTTTGAACCCACGGATGAGGATGAGGTTATTCGCCACGTGCGAGCCGCTACCCCTGACTTAGTGTTTGTGGCGATGGGCAACGGCCGTCAGGAGCGGTGGGTGGAGCGCCTTGTTCCGGAGTTAACTACATCGGCTTGGGGGGTCGGGGCTCTCTTCGATTACCTTACTGGCGAACAGCGGCGTGCTCCCGGCATCGTGCGTTCTGTAGGGCTGGAATGGGCCTGGCGACTGGGGCAGGAGCCTCGGCGTTTAGCTAGACGGTACCTTGTGGGCAACCCTAAGTTCCTATTCAGAGTTCTTTGCGAACATACATACAACACGCTTTTTGGCCGCACTGTTAAGAATGACCTGAGGGGGGAAAATGGTCGTAAATGAAAAGCCGTTTCAAGTAACGGTGATAGTGATCAGTTACCGAAGGCCGGAGGGTCTGCTGAATCTTCTGCATACACTCGATAGGCAGGAGTCTCGTATCGCAAATGTAGCTTTCAAACTAGACGTCGTTGTCGTAGACAATGACGTCGCGGCGACTGCGCTTCCCGTCGTACAGGCGTTCGAGAAGTCCGGAACCATCCCGGTCCGATACGTCGTCGAGGGACACCAGGGTATTCCAATAGCTCGCAACGCCGGCCTCGCGTCCGTCCCCGACGATAGTCACTTCATCTGTTTCATCGATGATGATGAGTGGCCGAGTCCGCACTGGGTCGAGCAGATGCTGCTCACACAGCAGGCGACGGATGCTGATTGTGTCCTTGGTGCTGTGATCCCGGTGTATCCGCCTGATGCGCCGAAGTGGTTGGTTAATAGCCGCGTTTTTGAAAGCTGGACATTCCCTGATCAAGCGCCCTTGACCGCTGCCGCGACTAATAATGTCATGGTTTCGGCTGCATTCATTCGGCGGGTGGGCATCCAATTCGATGAACGAATGCGAATTTCCGGCGGGTCCGACTATCTATTTTTTCGTCAGGCCGTGGCTATGGGCATGAGGATCGTATGGTCAGCGGGTGCGCCGGTTTACGAATCAGTCCCCCGCACTCGTATGAACATACGTTGGGTCCTACGCCGACAGTACCGCCTGGGTAATACTTTCGCCGTGGCCGATAGGCTTTCGGGGAAACTGCCGCAAGTGCTTGCATGTGGTTTCAAAGGATTCCTTCGCCTTGGTCTTGGAGCGATTATGCTTCCCGGCTTAGCTCTGTCGCCGTATCGTGGCATGCGCGCTCTTGTCCATGTTTTTAGGGGTGCAGGAATGATTGGCGGATCGTTCGGGCACATTTTGGAAGAGTATTCGCAGTCACGGCTGGGTGCCGACCGATCGGCTCGTAGCCATAGTATTTAGCCTTAGGCTGCTGGGGATGGTGGACCTATTCAGCCGCTTATGTTCCGGTCTTCTGTAGCCCTATGCTGTGGGAATGAGACCTGAACGACTTTGGTCCCTTTCGACTCTCCTGCACCAGCGCGGCTTGCGAAGCTGGTGAAGGCCCTGAGTTATGTCCTTTTCCAGACCGTCCTTGCCTTACGAGTGTCAGTTGTCGCCGGATGTTAGCTTTTACCCACCGGGACGACGGTTATCCTCCCAAACACGACCATCGGGGCTCGTGTCGCCATCGCCCACAATGTGCATTGGGCGGGCAGGGTGCGACGTCAGCCTGCTCCATCATTGTCGAGGACGGCGTAACCATCGGGGAGGGAGCTGTCCTCATGGCGAAGGTCGGGGTGCCGCTGGTCTTGGCAGTGGCGCCGTCATTGGCGCGAATGCGACGATTACCGGCAGCGTGCCTCCCGGAGCAGTCATGGTCGAACCAAGGCCACCCTGCTGGAACGTGCCCTATAACCAGATTGTCGGGACCAAAGCCGATCATACTCGCCGCGCCACAAACAAGTGCAATTATGACTTCTGGTGTGCGGATTGCGCGAGTAGTCCGCTTACAATCTAACCCGTGAAGGTATTGGTTACCGGCGGGGCCGGGTACATTGGGTCGCACACAACGCTTTGCCTTCTAGAAGAGGGCTACGACGTCGTAGTACTCGACAATCTTACAAATTCGACATCAGAATCGTTACGACGCGTGGAAGGGCTAACCGGAAAACAGGTCCATTTTTGCGAGGTTGACTTGCTCGACGCTCTTGCCATTGATCGAGTATTTCAGGAAAACCAATTTGACGCCGTTATCCACTTTGCTGGTCTGAAGGCAGTTG
The DNA here is from genome assembly GCF_024494415.1 of Pseudarthrobacter sp. R1. NCBI lineage: Bacteria > Bacillati > Actinomycetota > Actinomycetes > Micrococcales > Micrococcaceae > Pseudarthrobacter > Pseudarthrobacter sp. R1. The sequence goes on from NZ_JAMKFI010000008.1 coordinate 204,434, forward strand.
GTGAATCTGTGGAGAAGCCCCTTTTGTACTATCGCAACAACGTCATGGGTACCTTAAACCTCCTGCAAAGTATGGAAAAGGCCAACGTGCGTCGATTAGTATTCAGCTCGTCGGCTACTGTATATGGGGCGTCTGAGAACGTTCCACTTAACGAAAAGTCGCCCCTGGATGCCACCAACCCTTACGGTCGAACCAAGGAGCAGATCGAGGATATTCTTTCTGACTTGGGCGCTGCTAACTCCAGTTGGTCTATCGCCTTGCTCCGGTACTTCAATCCCGTAGGGGCGCATGAATCGGGTCTCATAGGAGAAGACCCGCAGGGAGTTCCCAACAACTTGGTGCCGTTCGTAGCTCAGGTAGCAGTGGGGCGTCGTGAGAAGGTGCTGGTTTTCGGCAATGATTACCCAACCATCGACGGCACAGGTGTCCGGGACTACATTCACGTCATGGACCTTTCTGCCGGGCATCTTGCCGCCCTTGCCCATCTCGAAAACAAGACTGGCGTCTTCCGCTGGAACTTGGGAACAGGGCACGGCTCTTCTGTACTGGAAGTTATAAACGCATTCGGGCGGGCGGCCGGATTTCCCGTGCCCTTTGAATTTGCGCCAAGAAGGCTGGGCGATGCGGCTGTAAGTTACGCAGATCCGTCAGCGGCGCTGGCGGACCTCGGATGGTCAGCCCGAAGGAACCTCATGCAGATGTGCGAGGACCATTGGAAGTGGCAGAGTAACAACCCTCAAGGTTACTGCTAAATTCCTCGGACGCTGACCCCTAACGCGAGTACAGATAGTAAGGGAAACAGGTGATGGTATGGGATGTCCCTTAGGAGCACTCTCCCCCGTGAAAGCGATTCTAGGGGCACAACAATATCGAGTTCTGAGGGTGCAACGACCCCGAAAACCGAAAATTTCAGGTTCTGTCACGCTTTTCTACCCGCCCCAAGCCCAGTCGACGACCTCCTGGGGTAGGTACCAGCACAGCCCTTAGGTGAGTGACTCAGCCGTCCATGCAGAACTCCTTTCCCGCGCTCAGCCTTATCTCCGCGCTTCGCCGCAGCCATGAATTCCGCGACCGGCCATGGGAGGCTCTGGAGAGACTAGTTCCTCGAACCATGCCAGCACGATGACCGCCGCCGTCTGCCGGGCAGCCCCATCTGCAAAGCCCCTTTCCACTCAACCCGGATTCGTAACAGAAGCCATACTTCGGGGCCAGACTGCCATTCATCTGCATACCGAAGCCGGCGCTTGCTCGGAGAGACCTCATTCCGGTTCCGATGGTGAGAGCGTGCCTGATACCCGCTCGGCTACAACCTGGAGCCCTGCGAATTGTACTGTCGTTGACCTCCGTAACTTCGGCGGCGTTCCGGCCGTCAGCGCGGCTGTTTGAAAGACGATGGAAGAAGTCAGGCTAATTCTTCTGGAGGGGTACTCCGGCACCGACCTTTCTGGCACGAGCACGGGTGGGGGGCGCGCCCATGCTCAGTCGGGTGGACAGCAGGATTTCGTGTTTTCACCAGTGCGGAAGTTCGCTGGGAGTGCGTGCTATCCTCGCTCTTTGACCTGGGTGGGCCCTAGCTGCTCCTAGCGACCATTGGAAAGTGCCTTCTGCTCCGTAACAATGCACGTGACTTGATCAAAACTTGAGGCTGTGTTTTTAGCATGTGGGGCATGGGTAAATACGCTGGGACTTACCGCGCTCGGGACTTTCGCAGTGAGCTGAGGCGGCGAAATATAAGGGTACTTTCATATTTTCTGCTGACGGCTTTGTCTGTGGCCACTGCGGCCGTGGTGCTGATGGCCCTCCAGGGGTAGCCGCTGCCGGCCCAGGCCAACTCTTGACGTGACTTGTCATTCCGTTTGTCACGTGGTTGGGTCATAGCTGATGGGGATCACTGTGACCGATGGAGGCTGTTGTGGCTATATCCGAGTTCGCCTTTGCGCTCTGCGCGCTGTTGGGCACCCTTCTGGTTCCTTTCTTTGTCCTGTACCAGATGCTGCGGCTCAAGCGCCGCGCCGTGCGGATCGGCGCTTCCCCCGCCGCACGAGGTGACCGCCGCTAGCCATGCCGTACGTAGACATCAACCCGCACAAAGGCCGTCCGAAGTGGCAGGGCTATACCGTTTTGGCCGTCCTCCTGGTCCTTACCGCAGCTGTAGTGTCCGCCGCCCTGACGCGCATCTGACCTGGGGACTCGCCAACCCTCTAGACTTACTGTTTGAACGAGTGCAGCAGAACAGTTTTCCGAAACGTCCTGGGGGGACATACATGCCCGATCCGGCGGATCAGAACGCACGCGCCCATGCAGAGGATGCAGGGCAGCCGCAGCCTCGCCGACGCCGTGACCTTCGTCGCGCCGACGGCGAGCCGACGGATGCCCGGACAGGAACCATGCCAGCCGTAACACCCGACTCAGCCAGCCAGCCCGACGCCGGCAGGGCGCTGACGCGCCGGACCTCCTGGGCTGAGGCGGCTGCCGCAGCCGACGCGGTATCGCCTGCCGCGCACGTCCCGGCTCCCACCCGTGCGCCGGCGTCGGTACCTGTGCAGTCCGCTGCGACGGATACCATCACCTCTGTACCGGATACCCTGGCAGCGGAAGCCCCGATACCGCCGTCGGACGCTCCTTCCGAAACTCCCGCGTTTCGGAGGGTTCGGCCCACTGTGGCCGACACCATCGCCGAAAAGCCCATGCCGGACTTCATCAGTTCGCCAGGACTGTTTGTAAAGGAACAAAAACCGCGCCCCGTCGGTGGTCTGCGCGGCGCCATCTTTAAGATGACAGGCGGGGCCTGGAACATGGGCCCCGGCGCAAAGCAGCGTCAGGAAGAAGAACTGGGCCGCCGCATCTCGCGCCAGTTGCAGGGCAGTTACAACACTGCCGTGCTGAGCCTCAAGGGAGGAATCGGCAAAACCTCCACCACCGTGGGCGTCGGCTTGACCCTCGCGGAGTACCGCGGCGACGCGCCCTGCGCCATCGATGCCAACCCGGACTCGGGTGACCTCGTGGAGCGTGCTTTGGGGGAGGGCATCTATCAGCAGGCCAGCCCCCGCACTATCACTGACCTGCTCCGGAACATTGAGTCCATTGATTCACTCACAGCTCTGGCGCGCTACATGCACCACGCAGGCAGACTGCATCTCATTGCGGGGGAACAGGACCCGGAGGTTTCGGACTCGCTGACCGCCGAGGAGTACCTGCGGATCCGTAAGCTAATTGCGGCCTACTACTCGGTGGCCCTGACTGACTGCGGCACGGGCGTCACGCACAATGCAATGAGCGGGATTCTGCAGTCCGCGGACAACCTGGTCATCGCTGCCGGCTATGCAGTGAGCGGTGCCAAACGTGCGCGCAGTACCCTGCAGTGGCTGGCCAGCCATGGGTACGAGGACCTGGCCCGCAATGCCATCGTGGTGATCACGGACAAAGACGAGGTTTCGTCGCGCGTGGACAAGGACGCTATTGAGGAACACTTGGCCGGCATATGCCGCGAACTGATTGCCGTGCCGCACGACCGCGGTGTTGCTGACGGCGACCTTGTGACCTTGGATGTGCTCAAGCCCGAGACGCGTCGTGCATATAAAGAGATTGCTGCGGCGATTGTGGACGGGTACCGCTAAAACCTTTGTGCAGGGCTTGCTTCCCATGTGTCAACCTGGGTCTCGTTCCTAGTCCGGGTAAGGCTGCGCGAGCGTAATGGGTGCACCAAATCCTTGGGCTTACCTCATAATTCGCTGCCATATGGAGTAGGGCACATAACCGGTCCTTTATAGCCCCTACAATTGCGTCTATGACTTCTGGGGGATCGCGTAAGCGTGTGCTTGTCCTGGTTCTGGCGATGGATGCCGAGCCGTGGCGGGACATTGAGGATGAAGGCCAACGTAAAACTTGGGCGGCGGCACCCATGGTCCCGACGTTTTGGCTCTATGGCAGATCAGGGAAGCTTACGCGCACACTTGCCCGTTACGTCCAATCAGGCGTGCGGCGCTATACAGGGGAACGCACTTTTGGCCTCTGCAGTCGCGTTTCCGGGTCCTGGTTTGCCGCACGGCAGGCCCACACGACCGGGGACCGGATCTACACCGGAGTGCCGGAGACGTACCTGAATACGAACGCCAAGAACATCGCCGGCCTGCGTCACCTTCTGGCCACCCAAGAGTTCGACTACGTCTTCCGCACAAATTCATCCAGCTACGTCAGCCTCCCTATGCTCGATGAGTACGTCCAGGCCCTACCGGATCGGGGCTACTACGCGGGGTTCATAGGCGAGGCTGGCGGAACCCGGTTCGCTTCCGGTACCTGCACCCTAATGTCCCGAGACCTGGTTGAAAGCGCCGCCTCCGATCCGAAGTGGGAGTACGAGCTTATTGACGATGTCGCTATGGGGCGTTCAATGGCTAGGGCAGCAATCGAGGTCCAGCCACTCCGCAGGGTTGATGTCCTGACGCCCGAAGACCTGAGCGGCTTGACCGCCGAAGATCTACGGGACACTTTCGTAGTTCGTTGCAAGAGCAGTGGTGGACGCGGCCATGACATAGAGGCCATGCACCGCGTCCACCAGCTCTACCGGACAGTTGCCGCTACCAGGTTGTAAGCGCCGAGCGCTTCCACCCGGTCGAAGCTTGCCCCTTATGATGGAGGCATGTTTGTTGAGAATGCACCCGATCTGGACGTGCTGGATTGGATCATGGCGCGGGCGTCGTGATCCTCGTTCCCGCCATCGGGATTGCGCTGCTCGTGGTCGGTTTCAAGTGGTTCCACTCCATGCTCAACCGCTACTTTCGCTGACGGTAGAATCTAGGGCATGACTACTGGGGGAAATTCCAAGCCGAAGCCTGCCTTCAGCTCGATCATGTTCTTCATGGAAAGCAGCGAAGAAGGGTGACGGCGCTCTTGCTCCTCGGCGGGCTGATCGTTTTCCTTCTACTGTCGCTCCAGGCCAGCAAATACCCCCAGATTGTCCTATACGCCTTCACGGCAATCACAGCGGCGCAGTGGGACTGGCCGGCGCTTCCGGCTGTTGGCTCGGTTGGCGGAGCGGCCATCTTCCCGGAGGACGCTTTGGCCGGGGTGATGCTTCTGACGTTGGCTTTCCGTCCTCAGCGTTTTTGGGCCGCCGTGAGGCCGTACATTCTCATCGTTGTGGTGACTGTCATTGCCATTGCAGCATCCCTGGTGTGGGGGGCGGCTACACACGGTGCAGGCGGCCTCAACGAGTTCCGGTCGTTTCTCTACCCGCTAGCCGCCGTTGCTTGGGCGTTGAATCAGGATTGGCCCAGCGATGCATGGCAGGCCAGTATGCGGCGATGGACTATCGTCACTGGCCTGGTGTTGTCCCTGGTTGCCGCCACGCACATTGCGCTCTACGGCTTAGGAAAGGCTGATGGGTTCGTTCAGTCCGCATTCAGTGGCATCATGCAGACAGCTCGGCCGCTCACTGCGGGTCAGGCGGTCCTGGTCGCCCTGTGCGGCGTCTATATGCTCCATGGCTTAGGCAGTACAACGCGTAAGGGCCTTTGGTGGGCTGCGCTGTTTATTGGTGTGACTCTCGTGGCGCAGCACCGGTCCGTTTGGTTAGCGCTAGGCGCTGGACTAATCGTGCTGTTCTTCAAGGTGCGCGGGGTTGCCCGCGCCCGGCTGGTAGTCGCTGGTGTGACCGCGGCTTTTGCGGCAGCCATCTTGGCCCTATCAGGGGTCTTTAACCCATTCGCGAATGAGTTCACCGCCTCGGCCGCTGGCACTAAGACATACACCGACCGTGAGAACACTTGGATGACACTGATTGGGCAGAACCTGGAAGAGGGTATGGGCCCCACCGTTTTCGGCAGCCCCTTTGGGTCAGGCTGGAAACGGGTTTTCCAAGGAACATACGTAGAGTGGGCTCCGCATAACTGGTACGTGACGGTCTATTTGCGGCTCGGGCTGTTCGGGGTTTTCGTCTTCGTCTGCCTGCTCGCGGTCGTTCTCTGGCGGTTGCTCCGCACGCGTGACGTAGGGACTGCCGCAGCCGCATTCACTTTGATCCTGGCCTACTGCTGGGCGTACTCGCTGTTTTACCAAATGGCCCCGTTCTTTGCTTGGGCGATGTGGAGCGCAAGGACGCGAGATATGCGGCAGGCAGAAAAGAATCCTTCTCTACCTGCCACATATCAGCAACGATTCGCGACCAAGGACTAGAAGTCTTGACGTAGACGTAGTTGTCATCCTTGCGGATTTCACCGTGTCTCACATGCACCCATACGTGCGGACATGGGGAACACCACTAAACAGTCTCGTGGCCGCCGCCTGCTCGACATTCAGGCCCAGTACCCCGTCGCGTCGGAGGGCGGTACTCACGCCTAGGCACCCGGTCAGCGGTTCGCCACGAAGACGAACTCGCCGCCGAGTACGAAGCCACCTTGCGGGAACTCCTACGCGGCTGACGCCCGTAGCACCTGCTGCATGGTCTTGACCGGGATGACTTGCGCTGCAATGTAATCGATGAGCCCGTTGAAGTCTGCGGTGGTCACATCGTTGCCCTTGGTTTTCGCGTCCACAATGTCATGGAAGGTGTAGACCAGCCTTGTCCCGTTCGCCTTGCACGTGTCCACTTCCGCCTTCATTTGGTCCAGTGTCTGGAAGGTAGGGCTCCGGGACTGGATGCGGTGCGACAGTGCGGGGACCTGTTGCTCGGTGGTCTGCATCCCCCAATCCGGCCCAGGGCGTAGACCTGCTGGACATCCGCAACGCTCACGGCGTCGAAGGTACCGTTGGGCCAAGCGAACGAATCGGACTGGAAACCGTTGGCTACCTGCCAGCCCTTCAGTGCCCGTAGTTCCGCCTGCCGCTCCGCACTGGTCATCCCGTTCATGGACTGACTGTGCGTTGCCGCGGTGGTTGCGTGCGCCCCAACTTCCCATCCCTGATTGAAGTAGGGCTTTTTCATCTGGTCCAGTGTCATCCAGTCGGTGGCGCCGATGATTTCCGTGATGGGAAACAGGGTGCCGGCGTAACCGTACTGATCCATTTTGGGGCGGGCGTTGGTGTACTGGCCGATGTACGAGTCATCGAAAGGTAAGGCTGATGACACCGTTGGTCCAGGGGCCTTTGTCGTCCACGAGTTCGACGCGGTTGACACGGAAGGTGCAGGGGCCGCCAGCCGCGTCGTAGGTCAGCAGGCGGATGCGGGTGATGCTTGCCCTATTCGGCGTGCCGCCTGTTGAGGCGATCGCCCACGGGAAGGTGACTCAAACCCGCTCGCCGGACTTCCAAGGAAGGCTCAGCCCCGTGGTCCCAATTGGCGCTTGAATCATGAAGTAGTTGGTTACCCCGGCGTCGGAAGCGGCTACCGGCTCCACACGGCTCGCCTTGGCCAAGCCATCGACTTTCATCCATACCCGAAACACCTTGCCGGTGGCGTCGATATTCAGCGTGTGCTTGTCGAAGAAGGTGAACGAGCCGGTGGCGTTCGTGACCAAAGACGCGGACTGCGTGCCGAACGCGTAGTCGCTCGTGTCATTTAGGTTCACGAAGGCGGCGCCGGTGGTGTCCAGCCGTGCCCGGTCTGGAAGTTGGTAATGATGCTGGGGTCCAGGCGTTTGAACCGGGGCAGGCTGCCTACCTCGCCGGACTTCGCGTACCCCTGCAGAGCGGTATTGGCAGGGGTTCCGGGGCTCGCCATCTGCGTCCTAAACGTGGCAGTTTGTTCCCTTACCGATTGAACACGATGGGTCAGTGCCGGGAGCGAGCTCGCAAACGTTGAAAGCCGAGTCGGCCTTTTGTTTTCCCTCGTGGAGGTCCGACACCTGCCAGCAGCCACCGGCACGCTGAGTTTCGCTGACCTACCGCGTATCCAGATCCTCAAACACCAGAAATGTCTGTGTATCCAAGACGCCAGGCATAGACTGCAGCTGGTCGAAGATGACCCGCCGCAGGTCGATGTTGTCCACAGCGCGGACCAGCAGGATCACGTCGAAGTCGCCGCCCACCAGGGCCACGTGGTGCACCTCGGGTATGGCTCCGAGCTGGTCGCGCAGTTCGCGCCAGGCATCCTGCTTCAGCTTCAGCGTCACGTAGGCGGAGGACCGGAGCCCCGCCTTGATCGGGTCCACCAGTGCCGTGAACCTGGACAGCACCCCTTCGCTGGTGAGCCGGCCGATCCGGGTGTACGCGTGCGCCCGCGAGATGTGGACGTTCTCCGCCACCTGCGTGACGGACATGCGGCCGTCCCGGGTCAGCTCCGAGATAATCCTGCGGTCGATGTCGTCTAACGGGACGGGTTCCGTCCCGGCGTCCCTGGTTGCCACGCTGCCCACGGCCTATCAGTAATCCGGCTCACACTTACAATTCGTCTCCCAGTGTAAGGGGAATTGCGTAAGCCGTTGCGATTGCCGAACAACCTGAATACGAACGGGTGTCAGGAACGCGGGGACGAGGACTCACTGCGCCGGGCATCGTCCAGGTTCGCTGCAGTGCGGATGAAGTCGCAGTCGGCAGGGGAGAGGAGAGTCTCACCGTGCCTGTCCTGATCGAACTCCACTCCGGTGGCCTTGGTGATCGCTGCCACCACGGCCCGGGGAAGGATCTTGCTCCCGGGATTGTCGATCAGCCACTGCCGTGTTTCTGGCTCGAGCTGGTCCCACACCTTGTCAATGCCCATTACGGATACCCACCCTTAGTCATTTCTCCCTGTGTTTGAAATGCCGCCCCGCGCCCGCGGGAACGGATGCCGCTTGGTTGTCCCGGTCCCCGTCAACCGCAGGAAAGGCTGATCGGGAAAGTGATTCAGAGGCGGAGGGGACCACGCTGTCCCCTCCGCGTCCATCGCCACACCAGGAGCCCCCATAGAGGATATCCCTGCCACCTGGTGCGGAGCCTGCTGCCTGCAATAACAGAAAATGAACTCCGATTTTGACCGATAGACGTTTTCGTCAATCGACCAAATTCGAGTGTGGTCCCATACAGGGAGAAGGTCAAGGAGTTTTTCTAAACAGACGAAGCATTACGGGCGCCCGTCCTGCCGAGATCGGCTTCTTCCGCCAACTCGCAAACACCGGCCCTTTTATGTCAGGGGCGGTTCGGTTGCTGCCCGTTGCTTAGTTCGTCCCGGGCGGCTCCCAAAAGAGTGCAGTTGCGGCTGCAGGCCGTCATGATGAGCCGTCCTGCCGCTTCCTCCGGTGTGCAGCCGATTCGCGCCGCTATCGCCTCGCAGGCCTCGGCGATCACCGAACGCGATAGCAGTGATTCCTCCAGGGCCAGGAACTGATCGTCCCAGAGGGCCGTGGAGGGCAGTTCCTCCGGCAGGGCCCGCAGGGAGGTGACGGCGGACGCCGTCCGGGCCTGGAGTACGGACCGGGCAGCGGCGAGCAGTTCGGCGGCTTCCGGGTACGCCAGCCGGTAGATCAGGCGGCCGTCGGACCGCAGACATTGAATCAGGTGCTGCCCGCGCATCTGGCCCAGGTGCCGGGACAGGTGCGTCGCCTTCACCCCGGTGCCCTCGCAAAGCTCAGGGATGGTGGACTCGCCATATGAGAGCAACTCCAGGATCTGCGCCCGGACCGGATGGGCCACGGCCTTGAACAACTCCGCCGCAGCAGACATTGGCGGGCCGGCGCCTCCGCCATTAACCCCGCCCGGCATAGCCTGCTGGCTCTTCATGCCAATGTCATATGTGCTCATGCGCTTTGCTCCCTGTAGGGCCTGCACGCCATTATCCTCCCTTGTCCGGCTCCCGGCCCCGGAACAGGCCCAGATAAACGAGTGGTTTCACTCAAAAAACTGTCTCGCGCATCTGTGCCAGCCGTGCGGCCACCGCTGTACTTTCCCTATTCAGGACTGGGAACCCGGCGTTACGCTTGGTCCCCCGGACTGAGGAGGCGATGATGCTCGACGAGGCGGACCTGATGCAGGCCCTGCGGCGCCACTGGGAGTACTCAGGCAAGGACGAGGACATTGCCCACGAGATCTACCACGGCGACGCCGTGCTTGAGTTCCCCCAGTCCGGCGAACGCTTCGAAGGCGTGGAGAACTTCCGCGAATGGCGGCGCCGGTACCCGGCGAACCTCAAGTTCCACACCCGGCGCATCACCCACCGTACCGACCTGGTGGTTGTGGAGAACCTGATCAGCTACGACGGCGCCCCGTGGATGTTCACTGTCAGCCTGCTGGAATTCAGGGGCGACCGCGTTGCGCACGAACGGATCTACATCATGGATGCTTGGGATGCTGCCGAGTGGCGCACTCCATGGCGCTCCGAGGTGCCCGCAGACCCTCCGCCGCCGCCGGTTACCTAGCAACGCCCGGGCGTCTCGACGCCATCAAAAACCCGACCACCCTCCTGGCCGACCTGTAGCTCAAACCCTCTCTCAGCAGATGTTGGTTTGACTCAATCCCTCTCGCAGTTGATGTTGGTTCAAACCAAATCCTCTCCCACCAAATGCCGGGCTCCCCTCGGGACGGTGAGACACACGACGGCGGCGCGTGCCGCCGTCGTACGCCCTAGGCTCTCCAGGGAGTCTTTACGAATGGGCTGCCGGGCCGATGCCGCCGGCAGCCAGCAAGGCATCCAACTGGGCGGCCTGATGTGCTTGAAAAGCCTTGTCCGCGTTGGCGTTCGTGCTGGCGAGTAGAGGTACGTCGAGGCTGGCGTTGCACTCCCGGCAGCGGATCTCGTCCGTCCACGCCCAGCTGTATGCTGCGTGGGCCTCCCGTACCCGTTGCATCGCTGTGGTGATGACTTCCGTCTTGGCCGCAAAGTGCGCCGCGTCCTCGTTGCTGAGGCTGCTACCAATTTCGATGTCGATGCTCATCGTCGCCTCTTTTCCGTTCGATCCGGATGGTGGAGTCGACAGTAACGGCTGTTGCGCGGCGACGGAACGACCGGAAGGTCACGGTTGGTTAACCCTTTGACATGTGCGCGGCCGTAGGCAGGACAAGAGCGCCGCTTTGCTCCGCAGGCGGGCTACCTACCGCCGGTAAAATGTGCGGGTGAGGGGAAACGGCGGGCGCATGCAGGAGTGGATCAAGTACGCTGCACTTTTCGTGCTGGCCGTGGCAGCATTCGGGGTGGCAGCCATCGCTTTGATGGGCCCACAGGGTGCAGGCGAGGCCGGTCCTGTCCCCTCGAGCACGTTGGAAGCCACGCCGACGCCTAGTGCCTCTGTGGCTCCTACGTCTCCGGCTCCCGCACCCACGGCCGCTGCAACCACGCCACAACCGGGAATTGCGCTGCCGGCCGAGCCCGTCCTCCTTGTCATGGGCGATTCGTACACTGCCGGTGTTGGCGCAGATCAGCCAGACCAGGGGTGGGCGTATCTCGTTGCCGGACAGCTTGGATACCCCACCAACATTGACGGAGTGTCCGGCACCGGGTTCGCCTGGGGCGGCGGTGGGCAGGACGAACTGGCCGGCGAGTACGAGGTGCGGCTGCAGGAAATCGCCGCCGACCCCGCCTTCGTGCCCAACGTCCTCATTCTGCAGGGCGGACAGAACGACTCCCGGATCCCCAACCTTGAAGAAGTTACAGCTGCCACGGCGCAGACCATTGAGGCGGCCCGCAGGTTCTGGCCGGGCGTCCAGGTGGTGGTGCTTGGGCCGTCGGCGCCCCAGCCCCTCGCGGAGGAACTGCGCGGCGTGAACAGTGCCGTCCGCGCCGGCGCCGCAGCTGCCGGCGCTCCCTTCATTGACGCCACCGAGGCCGGCTGGTTCACAACTGCCAACAGCCCGGGCTTCGACGCTGACGGCGCCCACCCGAACTCTGCCGGCCACGCTTACATCGCTGAAAAGTTCCTGCAGTCTTGGGCCGCTCTGATCCAATAGATGGCCCAGGACTACGTGCCCGCAGACCCGCCGCCGCCGTCTCCCTAGCAACCCCTGGCGTCTCTCGCCGCCAATTTGTCTACGGCCGCGGTCAGTAACCCAGCTCACACGTACAATTCGTCTTCCGACAGGGGCAGAATCGCGCAGCTTCTCCACGATTTATCGACGTGCTGGATACGAAACCTTCCGTGGGCGGATACTGGGGAGTAATAGTGGCAACAGAAGGACGGAACCGATGACGATCTCCGCGAACCACACCGCACCGGACCAAACCAGCCAGGCGCCCGCCGAGGACGCCCTCACCGAAGCTGCCAAGAAGTTCGGCATCACGGCCGAGGATTACATGCTTCCCGCCCGGCACCAGATCGAGATGGTGGACCCGGACGGCCGGCTCAAGCCCGAAGGTGAGCAGGGCACCGAACCCGGCCACGAGTACCCTTTGCCCGGCGATGAGGAGCTGCTGGCAGCGTACGAGCAGCTCGTCGTCGGACGCCGCGTCAACGACCAGAACTCGGCACTCGTCCGGCAGGGCCGCATGGCCGTGTACCCGTCCAGCCACGGGCAGGAAGCCTGCCAGGTGGCGGCCGCGCTGTGCCTGTCCGACGGCGACTGGATGTTCCCCACCTACCGCGACGCCGTCGCCGTGATGACCCGCGGCGTGGACCCCGTGCAGGTGATGACCATCTTCCGCGGTGACTGGCACGGCGGGTTCGATCCCCTTAAGCACAAAGTGGGCATCCAGTGCACCCCGCTGACCACGCAGCTGCTGCACGCCGTCGGCGTGGCCCACGCGGCCAAGCTCCGCGGCGAGGACACCGTGGTGCTGGCCATGTGCGGCGACGGCGCCACCAGCGAAGGCGACTTCCACGAGGCCCTGAACTTCGCCGCCGTCTTCCACCTGCCCGTCATCTTCTTCGTCCAGAACAACAAGTACGCCATCTCGGTGCCGCTGGCACACCAGTCCGTGGCGCCGTCGCTCGCGCACAAGGCCGTGGGCTACGGCATGGCCGGGGAACGCGTGGACGGCAACGACGTGGTGGCGCTCCTCGCCGTACTGGACCGGGCCGTGAAACTGGCCAGGGAAGGCTCCGGCCCCCTGCTCGTGGAGGCTAACACCTACCGCATGCAGGCCCACACCAATGCCGACGACGACACCCGCTACCGCGAGAACAGCGAGGTTGCCGAGTGGCGGGCCAAGGACCCGGTGAACCGGATGCGCACCTACCTGACGGACCGCGGGCTCTTGGACGACGACGGCGAGGCGCGGATCCGCGAGAAGGCGGAGGCAGTTGCCACGCAGCTGCGTGACGGCCTCAGCGAGGACGTTCCCGTGGACCCGCAGGAGCTTTTCCGCCACGTCTTCGCCAAGACCACGCCCCAGCTGAAGGAACAGTCCGCCCTGCTCGCCGACGAACTCGCCCGCGACGCAGCAGCATCTACCGAGGAGGCCGGCAAGTGAGCCCCACCATCACCACCTCGTCTGAGGCCAACGGCAACGTTTCTGCTGCGACTGCCCGGGCCGCCGCCTCGGCCGCTGCCTCCGCGGAAGCCGCCGGCCCCCAGCCGGTCACTCTTGCCAAGGCGTTGAACACGGCACTGGCCGACGCGATGCACGCCGATTCCTCCGTCCTGGTGTTCGGCGAGGACGTCGGAACGCTGGGCGGCGTCTTCCGCATCACCGACGGGCTCACTAAGACCTTCGGCGAGCAGCGCTGCTTCGACACCCCTTTGGCGGAGTCCGGGATTGTGGGCATGGCCGTGGGCATGGCCATTAACGGGATGCGCCCGGTGATCGAAATGCAGTTCGACGCGTTCGCCTACCCGGCGTTCGAGCAGATCATCAGCCACGTGGCCAAGATGCACAACCGCACCAAGGGCGCCGTGAAACTGCCCCTGGTCATCCGGGTTCCCTATGGCGGCGGCATTGGGGGAGTGGAGCACCACTGCGATTCCTCCGAGTCCTACTACGCCCACACCGCCGGCCTGAAGGTGTTCACCCCGGCCACCGTGGCGGACGGGTACCGGATGCTGCGCGAAGCCATCGACTCGGACGATCCCGTGGTGTTTATGGAGCCGAAGAAGCTCTACTGGTCCAAGGACCTGGTGGATTTGGGTGAGCTGCGTTCTGCCCACTCTGCTGCTGCTTCCGCCGGCCGGTCCTCGGAGGGCCGCGCCGCCGTCGCCCGTCCCGGAACGGATGCCACGCTGATCGCCTACGGGCCGTCCGTCCCCACAGCGCTCGCTGCTGCCGAGGCCGCTGCGCTGGAAGGGCGCTCGCTGGAAGTCATTGACGTGCGCACCATCGTCCCGTTCGACGATGCCACTGTCTGCGAGTCGGTGCGGAAGACCGGCCGGGCCGTGGTGATCGCCGAAGCCCACGGCTTCGCGTCCGTGTCCTCCGAGATCGTGGCCCGGGTGCAGGAGCGCTGCTTCCACTACCTGGCCGCGCCCATCCGCCGCGTCACGGGGTTCGACATCCCCTACCCGGCGCCGAAGCTTGAGAAGTATTACCTGCCCGGCGTGGACCGCATCCTCGACGCCGTTGACGACCTTCAGTGGGAGAACTGACCATGAGTGAAACACGCGTGTTTTTGTTGCCGGACCTGGGCGAAGGCCTCACCGAAGCCGAGCTCGTTTCCTGGCATGTTTCTGTTGGTGACACGATTACCGTGGACCAGCCGATTGCCGAGGTGGAGACTGCGAAGTCCACGGTTGAGGTGCCCTCTCCTTATGCGGGGATTGTGGCTGAGCTGCACGGGCAGCCGGGCGAGACGCTGGACGTGGGGAAGCCGCTGATCTCGGTGACGCCTGTTTCCGTGGGTGGGCCTGCTCCGGTGGCTGAACCTGCCGCCGAGCCTGCCGAGCCGGAAACCCAGCCGACCGAAACCGAACTGGGGGAGCCGGCAGCTGAGCACGCCGAAGCCCATCCCGAGGCGGAGGCTTACCGCGAAGAGGAAAAAGCCGGATCCGGCAACGTACTCATCGGGTACGGAACTCCTGGGGGCCACGGTGTTGCCCGCCGGACGCGTGCCCGGAAGGGTTCCGCGGCCGGGCCTGTCGGCACCCTTCCCCTGGAGGATGGGGCGGCCGACGGCGGCTCCGCGGCGGATGCCGACGTGGACCTCTCCCTCCTGCGCACCCGCGTCCCCGGCAAGCTCGGTGCCGTGATCTCACCGCTGGTCCGGCGCATGGCCCGGGAGCACGGCGTGGACCTCGGAGAGCTCCCCGGCTCCGGCGAGGGCGGACTCATCATGCGCCGCGACGTGGAGAAGGCCATCAGCACGCCGGCGGTCGAGCCCGCTCCGGTGGAGCCTGGGCCCACGCCCGCAGGGTTCCCTGGCCGAGCTAGCGAGGTTAGGGAGCGGGTGGGGACCAATGGAAAAGCTGCCGGGACGGACGCCCGTACCGGCCTTGCCATCTCTTCGCGGACTCCTGTTAGGGGAGTGCGCAAAGCCGTCGCCGCGAACATGGCCCGCAGCCGTTCGGAAATCCCCGAGGCAACTGTGTGGGTGGACGTCGACGCCACCGCACTGGTCGAGCTTCGGCAGGAACTCAAGGCCGGCGGCTCTGAGGTGCCCGGCCTGCTTGCGTTTATTGCCCGGTTTGTCACAGCTGGGCTAAAAAAGTACCCGGAGCTGAACACCCGGATCGAATCCTCGCCCGACGGGTCCCAGGAGATCGTTTCGTTCGACGGGATCAACCTCGGCATCGCCGCCCAGACCGACCGGGGTCTGGTGGTGCCTTCGGTCCGTTCCGCCGAAAAGCTGAGTGCCCGGGAGCTGGACGCGGAGATCCGGCGGCTGACCGACGTCGCGCGACAGGGCAAAGCAACCCCCACCGAACTGGGCAGCGGCACGTTCACGCTGAACAACTACGGAGTGTTTGGTGTGGACGGATCGGCGGCGATCATCAACCACCCGGAGGTGGCCATCCTCGGCGTGGGCCGGATCATCGACAAACCGTGGGTGGTGAACGGTGAGCTGGCTGTCCGCAAGGTCACCGAGCTGACCCTAACGTTCGACCATCGAGTCTGCGACGGCGGCACCGCAGCCGGCTTCCTCCGCTTCGTAGCCGACGCAATAGAAAACCCAACCACCCTCCTAGCCGACCTCTGACCCAACCTCCATCCCGACGCTCTCTCACTTAACGTCGGCTTTTCCCAAACGCTCTCTCTCTCGATGTCGGGTTTTCCCAAACGCTCTCTCACTTGACGTCGGGTTTTCCCAAACGCTCCATCACTCGATGTCGGGTTTTCCCAAACGCTCCATCACTCGATGTCGGTTAAACCGAAACGCTCCATCACTTGATGTCGGCTTTTCCCAAATGCTCCATCAGTCGAGGTGGCAGCACCTCTCGGGACGGTGAGGCGTACGACGGCGGCGCGCGCCGCCGTCGTACTGGTCGCCTGCTCCTGGCGGCGGGAGTGGCGGCAGCCGCCCACACCGGGGAAATGCATTGATTCTGGCTGCAAAGAGCGGTACGGTCGGCCGCACGAGCCGGTAAGAGACGTCGGGCAAAAGGGCGTTACGCCATCCGTCCCCGCCAGGCCTCGCGGCTAGCACCACGGCGGCCGCGCGCCGCCTTGTTGCGTGCGGAAAAAACAAGTACCCGGGTGGGAGTTGAATCTCAATATGAGTACTCGGTACTCGTGACCTGCTGCGGCGCCCCTCTTAGGCTGAACGGACGGGGATGAGGCCGGGCGCTCCGTTCTTGCCCAAGTCCCCCACGCACCACGATGGGAGGACACCATGGCAAACAGGCCTCGCAACTCCCTCTTTCCCTGGATGGGCGGACACGGCACAACGCGGCATCTTGTCCCTGAGGAGGAAACGACACCCTCCGAAGCGATCAAGACACGTGCGCGGGCCGGCGGCGCCGTCCTGGTGGTCGTTTCCCTGGCGGTCGCCATTAGCACGCTCAGCGTCGCTGCAACTTCCCCGCGGACCCAAGCTGCTGAAGGCCAAGGAGGAGGCGGCGGAGGAGAGCCAGTAACCCAGGTAACTCGCTCTGCGCAGCCCACTACGGATGCCCCTTCTCCGGAGCCAACTTCTGATCCAAGTTCTCTGCAGCCAAGTGCCGAGGCCGGGACTCCGGAAGCCACCGCCGAAACCGCCTCCCCGGAGCCGACCAAGGACGGCGGCTCTGATCCGGCTCCGAAACCCAATTCTTCGTCCTTCGACCAATCCCTGCCGGCGGGCGACCTGCCCGGCTGGAAGCAGGTCTTTGTGGAGGACTTCACGGACGGGGACGTGCCCCTTGGCGGTTTTCCCGGCATCTACGGTTCGAGATGGCACGAGACCTATAAGGACGGCACACCGGACACCCATGCCCAGGCGCAGGAAAAGGGCCAGAGAACGTCCGGCTACTACCCGTCAAAGGTCCTGAGTGTCCACGACGGTGTCCTGGACATGTTCCTGCGCACGGAGAACGGTGTCTCCATGGGTGCGGCACCCTCCCCGAGATTCGCAGGAGCCACCGTGCCGCCCTACAACAGCCAGCTTTACGGGCGCTACTCCGTGCGATTCAAAGCCGACTCCCTCCCGGGTTTCAAGGTAGCCTGGCTGCTCTGGCCCGTGAGCAAGCAGTGGCCGCAGGACGGTGAGATCGATTTCCCGGAAGGGGACCTCGCCTCAGTCATCTACGCCGCCCTGCACGGCATCCGGGACGGCAACCACCAATTCGACGTGTTTCGTCCCAACGTTCCCTTCACGGACTGGCATGTGGCAACCACCGAGTGGAGTCCGGGCCGCATCGAATTCTTTCTTGATGGCAAGTCCATCGGCGTTGCAACGTCAATGGTCCCGAACAAGCCGATGCGCTACATCCTGCAGACCGAGTCGTGCCTGACAGGCTGCCCGGCACCCGAGACCAGCGGCCATGTTTACGTCGACTGGGTAGCGATCTGGGCGAGGAACTAGCCCCGGGACACTCCTGCACCAGCAACAGCGGTCATCCCGGGAACTCCAAGGGCCAGTGGGTACAATCGACGCCTGGACGAACGAACACTGCTTTGCCGGAGGTACGGAGAAACAATGTCGGAATGGCTCGAAGTCGGCGCGGACAACCATGTGCTGGTTACCGAAGGATCGCTGCTGAACACCGGACTCATAGTCGGATCCGAGCGGGCCATGGTGATCGATACCGGCTGCGGCCCCCGGCAGGGGCGGGAGATCCTGGACGCGGTGCGGGAGAAGACTCAGTTGCCGCTCGTCGTCGTCAACACCCACGCCCATTACGACCACTTCTTCGGAAACGCCGTGTTCGCGGCAGAGGGCGTCACCGAATTCTGGGCGCACCAGAACTGCGCCCGGGAGATCGATGAACGCGGGGACCTCCAGCGCCGCTTCGTGGGGACGCTGGAACCGGAGATGTCAGCCGGCGAGGGCCAGGACGTGGAGCTCGTGGTCCCCAATGCCATCGTGAAGGACCAGCCGGTGCTGGTGGACCTGGGCGGGCTGACCGCCACCCTGTTCCACCTGGGCCGCGGCCACACCGACGGCGACCTGCTGGTGGGCACGCCCACTACCCTGTATGTCGGTGACCTCGTGGAGCAGGGTGCCCACCCGTCCTTCGAGGACTCCTACCCGGAGGAATGGGCGGACGCGCTCCGGCACATCTCAGCGCTGCGTCACCGCTACGAGTCCCTGATCCCCGGGCACGGCAAACCCTGCAGCGACCAGTTCGTGAAGACCATGGCGGACACCATGACGACGGCGGTACGCCAGGCCCAGCGTTCCATCCGCGAAGCCCCCTCCGACGCGACCAAGGCGATTCCCGTCCTGCCCTACGGGCCGGAGCAGTCGCGCTGGTTCATCAAGCGGCTGCAGGAGACCCGCCGGGAGCACTAAGCGGCGATGGGGCCTTACCGCCCGCCATTCCTGCGTACTGCCGCGGCTGAACGATCAGTTCGACGCGTTACGGGAATCGATGCCCACCTTGAGCCAGTATTCAAGTTCCGCCTTGTCCTGGATCCGTTCGTACGGCACGGTGAGCCATCCGGGTCCCATCGGTCGATCCTTGCCCATGTAAGCCGGTTCTCCGCCTCGCTTGAGCAGGTCGCCGTACATGGCGGGATCGGTGCGTACCAGCAGGTCGCCGTTACGGCCGGCGGCTACGGCCATGCGCTCATCCACCATGAAGGACAGGCCGCCGAACATGCGCACTTCACGAACGTTCTGGTACGAGGTCAGCAGGTCTCGAAGCCTCTGCGCGAGGGCGTCCCGCAGGCTCGGCGCCGCCGCTGTCATTGCCCGCGTCCCGCTGTGTTGTCCTGCCCGCCGTATTGCAGGGTAAGCGCGTAGCCGATCACGGATAGCTCCCTCGGTAGCGGTGACACTCGTGTGAGCATTTCTAGATCCTACGGCCGCAGTATCCTGCGGCACTAGCTTGCGGGCTCACTCCTGTCCCAGCCACGTCGGGAAGCAGGGGCGTACGACGGCGGCCGCGCGCCGCCGTCGTACGCCTTACGTTGCCCGGTGCGAACCTTCCGCCTGGCGGCTCAGGGATTTCCCAGCCCACCCAGCCTAGGATGTTCCCCATGAAGCTTGCCCGAGAGGCGTACTCCGCTGCCGTGGTGATAAACGCCGGGGCCCGTCTGGCAGCGGCGGCGCCGGACGTTGCAGTGGACAAGCTGCGAAGGGCGGGCCTGCCCGTCACATCCGTGCACCGCGTGCTGTCCGGTGCAGAGCTGGCCGGAACCCTGGACAGGGTGGTGGCCGACGGGCACGACCTGGTGGTTGTTGGCGGCGGTGACGGGACGGTGTCCTACGCCGCCGGCCGGCTCGCAGGGACCGGAATCGTGCTCGGCGTCCTTCCACTGGGAACCGCCAACGATCTTGCCCGCACGCTCGAGATACCGAACGATCTTGCCGCGGCCTGCGCTGTCCTCGCGGACGGAAAGGTGGTGGACATCGACCTGGGGCGGGCGAACGGCCAGCCCTTCCTGAACGTTGCTTCGGTTGGCCTGTCGGTCGGTGTCACCGAGACCCTCAGCCCCCGCCTGAAGCGGTATCTCGGGCCGGTGGCCTATGGCGTTGCTGCCGTGCGAGCCTACGCCCGGCACAGGCCGTTCCGGGCCCGTCTCGAGTTCCCCGAGGGGGACCATGAAGCCCTGGAGCTCGAGGACATGCTGCAGGTGGCAGTGGGCAACGGCCGGCACTACGGCGGCGGCAACACGGTCTCGCCGACGGCAGGAATAGATGATCACACCCTTGATATCTACGCCATCCCCGGGGCACCGCTGCGGGAGCACGTGAGGATCGCACGGCTGCTGAAGGACGGCAGCTTTGTGGAACGCGACGGGGTTTATCACCTCACCAGCCGGCGTGTCCGGCTGGTTACCGAGCCGCCCATGCCGGTGAACCTCGACGGCGAGATCGTCACCGCCACGCCCGCCGATTTCACTATCGAGCGCAACGTTGTGCACGTTGTGGTCCCGGAGGGCAGTAGCAGTGCGCGGTTCGACGGCGGAGCTGATTAGTGACGTATGCCGGCGGCCGCGTGTGCCCCGTACGTTAAAGCCTTACCAGGCGTTGACAGGAGTCCCGCCGGGGGCATTGGTTGCATCCACCTGCGGGGTCAGGACTGGCGGCGCAGCAAGCCTGAGCTTTGCGGCCCGTTCAACGAGGATGGCGATGTAGTCCCGAACGCGGCACTCAGCAAAAAGGCTGTGTTCGTAGGCAACCACGTCCTCGATGACGGAGCGTGGCTGATCAGGGAAGCGCCGGGCCAGCCGGTCCACCACAGCCCTGAGCGCCCGGATTTCAGTTTCCCTGAGAACCATTACCACTCCTTCACCGAAGGGGAGCCAGCAACCACCTGTACATTCCGGAACCGGCGCATGGCTAAATCCTACGAACGTGGACAAGGGAAGAAAGGCAAATGCCGGAAGTCTGCGGATACCCGCAGACTTCCAGCCGGCTATGGCTTTGACAGGCTTTCGAGGGCAGCCGCTCCCACGGCCCCCTGCTGCGGGTTAGAGCCGGTGGCGATCCCGGCGCACGTCCCGGACGAGGAGGACGGCCGCGCCGGCTACGATCACCGCCCCGATACCCTGCAGACCCGGAGAGTCATCAGCGCCGCCGAGCACGAAGACGGCAACGCCCAGCGCCACGGCGAGGAGTGCGGCCAGCAACCTCATCGCTTCTCCGTCCCGTCGCCGGCACCATCGTCGGCTACCCACTCGAGCAGGTCGCCCGCCTGGCAATCCAGCACCCGGCACATCGCGTCCAGGGTGCTGAAGCGGATCGCCTTGGCCCGGCCGTTCTTCAGCACGGCCACATTGGCCGGCGTGATCCCGACGCGCTCGGCGAACTCGCCCACGCTCATCTTGCGCTTGGCCAGTTCGACGTCGATGCGCACCACGATGGCCATCAGATCACCCCTTCCATGTCAGTCCGCAGTGCCGTCGCCTGCCGCAGCAGGTCCCGCATCACCACGATCAGCAGGACCAGCACTGCAAAGATCAGCGTGATGCCGATTAGCATGGCGGGCGTCCCTGGGTCCCGCAGTTCGGGCGTGAAGTAGATGTACACGATGAGGGAGCCGGCCAATGCTGCCAGCAGCAGCCATGCAGCGACGAACGTCCACATGATCACGTCCACCCACCGCAGCGAGGCCGGGGTGAAGATCCGGTCGCGCTGGACCAAGGTCAGCAACCGCCAGATGCACACGATGACAACCTGCAGGCACAGCGCTTCCAATTCGGCGAACAACAGCAGCGGCCACCGCCAGGGATCCATTCCCGGCCCCTCCTCTGTTGTGAAGAGGAATTCACCGGGGAACGACATGACCTGGGCCACCAACAGCCCAAGGAACACCATCACCAGCAGGACCCGAAGCGGGAGGACCAATCGACTCACAATACTCATGTCTCAACAATCAATTGGTTTCTATCGAAAGTAAATATATTGCGGTAGTGCTGCGGCCGCCGCGTAGTCCGGGTTTAGTAAAACGAGTAGGCGATACGCGGGTGCCGGCGGGTTGGGTTGCGTAGAGTCGGCGCATGACAGACGTAATCCGCAAGCACGGGCGTAGAAGAGGGCCAGGGCCAGCACAAGGGGGCGGCAGGCAGCTCGCCATCCTTGGCACCGTCCTGTTGATTGTCCTGGCGGTGGCCGCGTTCGCCCTGACTCGCTAGCGGGCACCTACGAATGATCGGGCTGCGCGATCCCCAGGGGCAGCTCGACCTGGACCTGGAAGCCCGAATCCGTGGGGCCGTATACGAGGCTCCCGCCGACTATCGCCACCCGCTCCCGCAGGCCAATCAAGCCGAAACCTTGCTGTTCCTGTTCCGGGCGGCGCCCAGGGCCGCCGTCGTCCGCAATGCCCATGGCCAGTGAACCCGGTTGCCAGTGAAGGAACACCTCCACGTGCGCTCCGGCCCCGGCATGCTTCGCCACGTTCGTTAAGGATTCCTGGACCACCCGGTAAGCGGTGTGATTGACGCTGTCCGCCAGCATCTGCGGCGTTCCTTCCACGCGCCACTCCACCTCGAAGCCGGCTCCCCGCAGCGACTCGAGGAGCGGCTCGGCCATGTCTATGCCCGCCAGGGAAGACGACGCCGGGTACGGGCTGATCCCGGCCCGCAGGGCTTCGAGCATCCTCCGCAGTTCGTCCATTGCCTGCGTCCCGGTTGCCTCGATGACTGTCAGGGCCTGCGCAGCCCGCTCAGGATCACCCTTGATGATTCGGCGGGCTCCTGCAGCATGCAGTGTCATCACTGTCACGGCGTGCGAAACGATGTCATGCAGTTCGGAAGCGATGAGTGCATGCTCTCTCGAAATGGCTGCCTGAGCTTCAGCCTGGGACTTCTCGAGGGTCTGAATACGACGGCCGCTGCGGCCGGCCATTATGCCTACAAGCCATGCCGAAAAAAAGATCGCGGCTTGGACCAGAAATACGTTCGGCACGTCCCAGAGGCCGTTCAATATCGTCAGCCCGGTCCAAGCACCAAAGCCAACCGCGGCCGCCGTGGCCGACCATGGCAGCGGCCGATCCGTCGCCACGGCGGTTAGGGCTACGAGGAGGACCACCCAAGGGGTGTAGAGCTGAGCCATCGACAAGTAGGTGGCGCCGAGGGAAGGGTCCAAGGGGGCATGATAATTCAGTGCAACTGCGGGAAAGGCCAGGTGAAGCAGGAGCGTCAGTGCATAAACCGAAAGCGGAAAGTGATGCCGCCACGCGAGGAACATGCCCATTGCCGCGGTGTACAAGAGAACCAGCCACGGCGGCTGCGGCATATCGCCGCTGAGCCATGCAGCCATAAATGCTCCAAAGTCCAAGGCGGCAGCAGCCCCCGCCGTGAGAACGTCGCTCCGGGCGGGCATGGGCAGTTCCGGGGTTCCGCCAAGGCGGGCGAGGATAAGAGCACTTTTTTCCTGTGACATCATTGCTGACTCCTTGATGCCCATCTTCGGCCCGACCTCACTTTGCCGGATAGTTCACTGATCCGCATCCTTCTGGCGATGGATGCCCAAGTCTCCACCCCACGGTGGAAGGAAGCCGGTTAGTCGGAACGGACCAGCCCTGAGCGGTAAGCCACCGCAACAGCCTGGGAACGGTCTGATAAGCCTAGTTTCAGAAGGATGCGGTGCACGTGCGTCTTGACGGTCGTTTCGCTGAGGAAAAGCTTGCCCGCTATTTCGGCGTTCTTCAGTCCAATGGCCATGGCCCCAAGAACCTCACGTTCGCGGGCAGTCAGGACAGCGATGTCCGCGGAAGGAACGGTCTGGCCGTCGGAACTCCTGGAGCTGAAGTGGCGCAGCAACGACCTGGTTATCGCCGGATCCAGCCATCCTTCGCCTTTCGCAAGAGCGCGGATAGCAGTGGCGAGCGTTTGCGGTGCCGAGTTTTTCAGGAGGAAGCCCGCAGCCCCGGCCCGCATGGCGGTGGTGACGTTTTGGTCCTCGCTGAAGGTTGTCAGGATGAGGACGGCGGGAAGCCCGTTGTCTGTGTGGAACTCGTTTGAGGTCAGCCGGGTTGTCGCCTCGATGCCATCCATGACCGGCATCCGGATATCCATGACGACCACATCCGGACGCGTAGTGGCGACGATCGCCAGGCACTCGGCCCCGTTCGCAGCTTCGCCCACCACTTCCAAGTCCGGTTCGGCGGCAAGCAGCAGCGATAGTCCTGCGCGGATCAGCCGCTCGTCATCGGCCAGGACGATGCGCACCTTTGGCACACTTTCCGAACCGGGCTCATGCGCCGATGCATAGGCCCACCGTTCATCGCCCATGACCGAAAGTATCCTCTCCGCCCTGCCCGCTGTCAGTAGGCAACAGCCGGCTGCTCCACCTGGAGATGTAGCGCAGGAAGTCGAACCGGTGGTGGACGCGGTCATCGTTCAGGGAAGGGCAAGCTGGATTCACATCACAAGGAAAGGGAGCGCCATGAAAGCGCAGGATGAAGAAACTGAGCCGACGCGCTTGGATACCGCTGGTATTCGCGGGAGTGCCGTCGCCGGTGGGGTGGGCGGTCTATGCCTGATGGCCTACGGGATAGTGCAGGCAATGCAACCGCCAGGATGTATCGCGGAGGAATGCGTAGGGCGAACCTACAGGTCCGCGGGCGCACTGGAGGGATTGCTGTTCGTTGCAGGCTTGCTCCTGGTTATCGGGGCGACCCTTGGTGTCCGCGCGGTACACCCGGCAGGGGCGCGTGTGGTACGAGTCGCCGCTTTGGTAGCGGCCAGCGCCATGTTCTTCGGTTTCGTGCTGATGGGGTCGGCCCTGTACTTTGCTGGTCTTGCCCTGACGGTCGTGGGCGTCCTTGCTTACGCCGTCCTGGGAATAGGCCTTGTGGTAGCCCGGACATTGCCCGCCTGGGCCGGCGTGATGCTGACTGTCTCGGCGCTGCTTGTGCTGGGAGCAAATGACCAGAACGAGCGCGTCCTTTTCGTCCTACCCTTCGGCCTGGCATGGCTGGTGCTGGGCGCCTTGCTGTGGATCTCTGCCGCACCCCGAAATGAGAGCCGCCGCGGAGGCGTGCGACTGGCCTGAGTCGAAAAGTCATGCTGCCACTGGCCCATAAGGGGTCAGGCCGCCGGTTCAGGCGCTGCTGCCATCCTCTGGTTGCTGTACGCGGACGATTCCCTGTGCTCAGCACACTGGACGTCAGCAACCAAGGAGCCGCCGACGTCGTCCTTTTGGTAGTGCGTTACGTGCTTGGTCTCCCTGCCGCACTTGCTGCAAAAAGCCTGGTGCTGTTTTGTCCACATGAATGAATAATACGGGCTTGGCGGTTTACCGGAAGTGGATGTTCCGGGATGTGTGGCTGTCCACACCGGAACTGTGGCACTTGCGGTTCCAATGGGACTTTTCCCGCGTCAAAACCCTTTACTACCCGGGCTCGGGTTACTAAAGTCAGTACTTGTCATAGTCCGGATGGGCGCTAGGGGGCGTCCGGGAAGGGGGAGTGCATCACCGCTGACCGATACCAGAAGACAATTGACCACTACGTTGAAAGCCCCTCCTAGGAGGGGCTTTCCCTTGTCCTGGCAAGGTCCTGCAGAATGTCAGCTGTTGCCGGTGTGCACGATGCTTTCGCGGTCCAGTTCGTTTGCGGGGGCGTCAGCCAGGCCGGCGGGCGTGAGGTCGAGGTCCTCGATGCTCATCGGGCGGGAAAGTCCGTCGTTGGACGCTGTGGTGTTGCTGGTGATGGTCATGCTCTGTTTCCTTCGGTCTATCTTTTTCGGGTGGGAGCAAGGGTCAGTACTGCGCTGTGGCCCGCTTAGACCACGGCCTGGTAGCTGGCCAGGATGTAATCCGCAGCCGCCGGGCCTTTCATGCGCAGTTCGTCACCGGGGCCGACGAGCTGCGCCATGGCCTCCCAGAACACGTGCTCTGCCTGCGGCGTTTCCTGGGACACGTTGCACCAGCTGGTGTACAGGCCATAAAAGGCATCCCGGCTGAGGATCGAGCCGGACTCGGGGTCCCGGTAGGTGGCTTCCGTGAGGAACTGATCAAACTGTGATTGCGCCATTGAGGCTCTTCCCAGCAGGGTGCAGTGGTCCGCCGTTGGGCTACAGCAGTCAGACTTGATGCCCTGCACGGGACAACAAGCGAGCAACCAGAATATCAGGGTCCCCGGCTTCAGGGCCAAACAGGAGACCTTGGACGAGCTAGGAAACCACAAGGTGCGGCCGCAGGGTTCCCCCAACATCCGCTCCGTACAGTCCAGGCATGACCACCACCACTCCACTGCACAAGGTGAATTGCCCCCAGCCCGGCGGGACGTCCCCCTTGATAGGCGCCGGAGGATCCGCTCATCCCCTCATAGACCATGTTGTGCTGGAGAAGTTGCGCGAGGACCTTCATGAGTACGAGGTCTGGCGGGTATTTGTCGAGAATTTCATCACCGCCCTGCCTTCGAGGATCGAAAAGCTGCGGGTGGCGTTGACTACCGGGGATGCTGTTGAGGCCAGGGATGCGGTCCTCAGCCTCAAGACCGCTAGCCAGATGGTGGGCGCCGAACGCCTCGCTGCCCTCGCCCTCGACCTTGAGGCAGCCCAGCGGGAAGGTATCCGGATCGCTGACCCAGCTCTCGCCCTGCCCCGGCTCGCGGTGGACTATCTGTATAGGATCAAGCAACGGGCCAGCCAGACTTCCCACGCTCTCCAGACACACCTCGATACAGCCAGGCAGCCGCGGGATGTCGTCGGCCAGCCCTGAGCTTCCGCTCACGCGGCCCCCGGCGCTGCCGCTCGCGCTGCGCCCGGCTTCTCCCCATCTACCCCGGGGCCAGCTGTTCCGCTCTGATCCTGCTGGCCGCCAAGCTGCCGGTTCAGTCCACGAAGCGGGTGGCGGGTGCGCCGCGCGGCATGTTCTTGAGGATGCCCTCGGCCACGTCCCGTACCTGCATGCTTCGCCGGGTGGACGCAGAGGCAAGCATGCTGAAGGCGTCCGGATAGGAACAGCGGTTCCGGCCCATGATCACGCCGCACGCCACGTCAATGGAGGTGCGGCTTTCCAGGACGGCCTTGAGGTTGTCCCCGGCTGCCCGCACGTTCCGCACGTCAAGGGCCAGCTTCAGGCTCTTCCCCGCCACGCCGGCGAACCAGGTGGCATGCCCCACCACCTCCGGCGCGAACGAAACGCCGGGCGGGGCGAAGAAGGCCAGGACGCAGGATATGCCGGCCTCCAGCCGGACCGGAACGGCGAGGACTTCGCCGTAGCCGGCGTCGAGGAACCGGCACCGGTAAGCCTGCCACCGCAGGGGAGTACCGCCGTCGGCCCCCACCACCACGGGAATCCCTGAATCGGCCACCTGGGCCAGCGGGCCGTCGTCGAAATCCTGTTCCGCTGCGGCGAGGGAAGCGGCCCGGCCGTTGTTGGCCGCGCGAATGGGAGCGCGCTGGGCAGAGGCGAGCGTGGCGGCGCAATCGATCTGAACCCCCACCGAGCCGGTGAGCGCAACAGCTGCAGTTTCGGCCAGCCTCCGCAGGGAGTCCACATCCGTGTGTGCGTCCGTCACCAGGTCCAGTAGGAACCCGGACGGCTCCGGCCAGGGCTCCAAGGCGGGGGAGCCCGCCATCGCCTGCTTCCCGCCGTCGGCCTTCAGCACCCTGCCGCTGGTGCCTGCCACATGAATCGTCACCGAGACCCCCCGTTCGCTCCGCACCCGCGCAGCATTGTCCGCGGTCTGCACCTTGAATCTACGGGCGGGCCCGAGGGGAGGGCACCAGTAGCCGGTACTCTAATTTCCGACGGCGCCGGCCGGGGACTACCTGTTTTGTTGCGTTTGCGTTTCCAGCCACTCAAGGAACGTCTGGCGTCCGACGGCGGCACCCGCCTTGGGAATCAGCTTGCCTTTGCGCATGGCTTTACCCATCGGGCCCGGAACAGGCACCTGGACAATCCGTTTCCGCTTGCCCGTCTTCTTCAGGTAGGCGCGGACCAGGTCCACCAGCTGTTCGCCGCGGGGGCCGCCGAGATCGGCCAGGCGTCCCTTCGGCCCTGCTTCTGCTGCGGCGACCAGGGCAGCTGCCACCTCGCGGGCGGCGACCGGCTGCGTGAACATCTTCGGGACCAGCACCAGCGGGCCGGCCGAGGCAGCCTTTACCGCCATCGGGACAAACTCGTGGAACTGCGTGGACCGCAGGAGGGACCAGGGAATGCCGCCGTGCCTGACTTCGTCCTCCTGCACCAGCTTCCCCGCGTAGAGGCCCGAGGTGGCCTTGTCGATTCCAACGATGGAAAGTGCCACGTGATGCCTCACACCCGCCTTCTTCTCCGCCGCCAGCAGGTTCTGCGTGGCGTTGGTGAAGAAGTCAACTGCCTTCTTGGTGGACGTGGTCTGGATGCCGGAAACGTCGATGACTGTCTCCGTGCCCTGGAGCGCCTGGTCCAGGCCGCGGCCGTTCACCAGGTCCACGCCCTCCGAACGGCTCAGGCTGACGACGTGGTGCCCGCGCTCTTTCGCTATCTCCACCACGTGGCGCCCGACGGTACCGGTTCCCCCTGCAACGGCAATCCTCATGGAAGAAATCCTAATCCCGCAGTCCCTGACAAAGGGGTCTTCGCTCAATGGTCAGT
The DNA here is from genome assembly GCF_024494415.1 of Pseudarthrobacter sp. R1. Lineage (NCBI taxonomy): Bacteria > Bacillati > Actinomycetota > Actinomycetes > Micrococcales > Micrococcaceae > Pseudarthrobacter > Pseudarthrobacter sp. R1. The sequence goes on from NZ_JAMKFI010000008.1 coordinate 232,762, forward strand.
TTTTCGGAAGCGGGGGTGCCCCTGCGGATTAGGCCGGAGGGGTAGCCACAAGGGTAAAGTGCTAAGTAGCCTTATAAATGGGGTTTGCAGCTGCGGAATGCTTGGTTTGATGACTCGGTTGGAGATGGACGGCGTGGATGACGAGGTGAAGCGGCGGCTGGAGCTCGCTGCCACGATCGGTGTGGATCCCCGGAAACTCCTGCCCGCCAATTCGGGTAAATCCCGGTGGTCGGAGTTCGAGCTGGACGCCTACCTTCACGGGTCCATGGCCTGGCCAAAACCGCAACGCCGCCATGGTGCCGGTAACGGACACTCGCCGGGGCGGCAGTTGGCTCCTTCACCAGGCCTCATGGAAAGATCCAGGCAGTACGCGGCTGACCAGGGGACGCCCCGTGAGCAGTCGCTGTCAGCGCTGGGAGCTGCGGGCAAGTTTCTGCTCACGCCAGAACAAGCAGAGGGTGAACGCCTTAGATCACTGCACGAGACGAACTTGCTTCACAGCGGCGCGGAAGAAGCGTTTGACCGCATTGTGACTGCCGCCAGGAAGTACTTTGATGTAGGTGCTGCGTCATTGTCACTTATCGCCGAAGACGCCCAGTACTTCAAATCTGTGTTCGGGCCGCTTCGCGAGGAAACTCCGAGGCAGATCGCACTCTGCGCGGCAACGGTGGAACAGAATTCGATGCTGATCATCAACGACACACTCACCGATGAGCGTTTCGCGTCCAATCCGCTTGTGGTGGGGGAGCCCCACATCCGCTTCTACGCGGGCTATCCTTTGCACGGGCCCCGCGGCTGGAACATCGGAACCCTATGCATCATCGACCAGAAACCCCGCGCCTTCCCGCCATCGGACCAGCAGGTACTTCGGACACTCGCGGCAATCGCCCAGAGCCATATCGACGCGCGGACTTAGCGCCTGTCCCCCGTCTTATGGCAGCTGTTGGCTTTACCCGCGGACTTTCCTGACGCTCAACCTGCTCCGCCGCACCGGGGCCTGGCCAGTTACCGGGCGGGGGCGGCGCCAAGGCTTGTGGGGGTGGGTGCTGTCGGGGCCAGCCGGAGGGGAAGCCGAAGCGACGAGCGACGATCCGCTCCTGCGGCGCCGCAACCTGAGGAGCAGGAATACCGCCAAACCCAGCCAGGCGAAAGCCACACCCAGAATGAGAATTATCGCCGGGATCGCGTCCATGGCTAAGTTTAGGCGCGTGTCTGCCAGCACTGGTTACTCGTTTCCGCGCCTGCTGACCACGTGGTTTCGGGGGATGCGGGTAGTAAGTACTTGTACTCAAAGCCGTGCTTTCTGCGGGTTCGTCCTCCGATAGTCAGCCGGGCTGGCTATTTGGCGCAAAGGCGCCCATGATGGGCAGGAGGAGAGCGGAAACTGGTCGAGCCCACGGCTCGGATTCGCGAAACTCAGGTGCTCGAGAGTCCACCCGTTTTCTGTCAGGCCGTTATGAAGCCAGCGGCCTTGATGGATATCAGAAGGACAACCCAACCGGATGTCCGGAGTGTGCTCGGGTTCTTCCCGCCTCCAGTTCGGGGGCGTTCAATTACTGCCTTGCCTTGCGTTGGTGGCGGCGGCAGCAGCGAAGGTTTTCCAATGCAAGATCCACGGCCGCAGGCGCAGTTTCTGGTCCCCGATGGCCATTCGTCACTTTGTCTCTTTATTGGTCTGGTACAGGGCAAATGGGGGGGAGGCGGGGCTGGAGGAGTTTGACGCCTACCTTCATGGGCTCCTCGTCCTGGACCCCTTTGATCTGAAGATCCTGGCCTGGGCCTTGGAGGATTACGGGACGGCGCGTGTTTCCCGTCTTTAGGGGTGGTGCCACCAGGTTTGCACCGTGCAGGTTATTGTCGCCCATGTTGGCATTGATCTAGGTTGAGATATGGCCACTTCCCCTGAACAGGAGTTGCTCGTCCAGCTCCAGGACCTCATTATCGGTACTGATTCGGTGTCCGATTTCCTCACCAGTCTTGCCGGGGTTGCCGCTGCAACCATCAGCCGCAGCGCCGGCACCGCGGTGGAGTGCGGGGTCACCCTGAAACGTCATCGGGCCTCTGCAACAGTGGGAGGCAGTAGCGCCAGGGCCATCGACTTGGACAGGATTGAGCACTACGCCGGCCCTGGCCCCTGCATGACTGCACTCCGGACTCAGACTTCAGTCCTGCTGGGAGATACGCGAAGTGACTCCCGATGGCCGGAGTATCAAAAGCAGTTGATGGACCACGGATGCTTCAGCTCCCTGGGGGTACCCATGGAACTGAACCAGGAGGCATCTGCTGCCTTGAACTTTTTCGCCTCCCACGCCGGCGTCTTCAGCGAGGCCGCGGTCCGGGACGCTGCGGGGTTCGCTGAGATCGCCGGCCATGCGGTGCGGCTCGCCGTCAAGGTCGCAACAATTCAAGGGGTGGCCCAGGACATGGAAACGGCCATGAAAAGCCGGACGGCCATCGACCTTGCCTGCGGAATCGTCATGGCCCAGAACCGGTGCACCCAAAGCGAAGCCATGAAGATCCTGACCAAGGCCTCAAGCACCCGGAACCAGAAACTACGCGATCTCGCCGAAGAAATAGTGGTCAAAGCTTCCGGCGAAAAACCCCAAACCCACTTCGACCGGGCAACTTCAAAGCCCCACCCTGCCCAAACGGCCACGAACTGAACCCAATGCGGAAACTCCTGGTCCAGCAGTACCCGGTCAGCGGGGGATGCGGCGTCCCCTGAACCGGCTCAGCAGCAGCAGGACGACAGCAACGATCAACAGCACCGGGGCCACCCCCAGGAGGAAGCCCAGCGTTTCGACGGCCAAGCCCACGATGAGAAGGACTATGGCGACGGCGACAATAGCCACGACTAACGCTTTCATCGGTTCCACCCTTCGACCCGCGATGGGTCAGGACCTGGAGAAGTTGGTGTCCCCAGCGTACGCCGTTTCCCTGGCGTCAGCTCTCGCCCTCGTCTGATTTTGGTTCGTCTGACGTGAGGCAGATTGCTTGGCTGTAGCCTGCGCGGTGCCCATTGACGCCAAGGCCGTTGAGGGATTCGTTCAGCGCGTGCGCCAGCATATCCCGCTCAATGGGGGGAAGACTCAGGGCACCGTGGACGTAGGCGTGGACTTCGGTCATGCCGGCTCCTCCGCCAATGGCGAAGTACTTCATCCAAATCTGCTCAAGGGTAAATGGTGCAGCCTCGAACGCTAACCGGAATCCTTGGCGCTGTTCGTCCTCGTCCCCAGGGAGGGCCATCGTTCACCCCCGGTCATCAATCAAGTCCCGGCGTGGACTTGAGGATTTCCTCTGCCACTTCCAGCATGGTCCGGTTCTCGTTCAGTGCCTTGGTCATCAGGTGCAGCATCGCAGCATGGTTGCCGATGCCCAGGCTCGCCATGACGATCCCCTTGGCGGTGCTGATGGCATCGCGTTGCGCCAGGCTCGACTTGAGCTCATCGCTCAACATCTGGGCCCGCTCCCGCGCCTGCACGTTAGCCAGGAAGATCGAGGCCTGGGCCGCGAACAACTCCAGCAGCCGGATCAGTCGGTGCGAGGCCGCCTTGGGTTTGTCCCAGTAAATCTTGATTGCACCGAAAGCGAGGTTCCCGGAAAGCAAGGGAACGCTTACGCAGGACCGCAGGCCCAGATCGCCTGCTGCCGTGCCCCATTCAGGCCAGCGCAAGTCCGTACGTACGTCTGCGATGTCCACCGGGGATCCCGACGCCCACGCGCTGATGCAGGGACCCTGCCCAAGCTCGTATTGAAGCGCATCGGCCTGTGCCACAATCGGGCTGGTTGAAGCTGCGCTGCTGCGGTTGCCGTTGGTATCCATCAGGGATACGCCTGCTCCGGCGGCGTCATTCACTGCCAGGACTGCGGCTTCGGTGATGAGCTTCAGGGCGCTGGAAACGGTCTCCTCGGTCAGGAGCACGTTGGAAAACCGCGCAAAAACCGCGGCCAGCTCGTCGGCCAGCGGCAATTCAGTGTCCATGACCGGCTCCATTCCCAGCGTTTTGGCCCTTGGTGGACCAACTGCTTCCTAACTTCATCCCAGCACACATTGTCTTCGCGTTCCACTCATCTGGTCAGGTGGCGTAGAGGTGCCGCAAACGGCGGTGCGGGCTTGCGGCTGCTGCATGCGTGCGTTCGACGGCGTCCATCACCACAGCGGCCAGGCTCTGGCTTGCAACCATCGCTTCGCGTTGTTTGTGGGCGCCGTTACCGGAGGCCAGGATGTGGGCGAGTCCCGCAGTAACCTGGTCCTCGTCTCCGAAACTGGCGAGGACTGGCCGGATATGCGCCAGGAGGTCCTGCACGGCTTCTGTCGCAGGGCACGGAGAATTCCGCAAGGGGTGCAGGAGGTTGCCTTCGACGCCGGCTTCACTGGCCATCCAGCCAGCCAGCCGCAGGTGTGCGGCCGGCAGGCGGGGCGCGGGCATTCCGGCCCGCCATTCCTGGGCCGCCCGTTCCACCAGTGCCCTCGCGACAGCCGCGAGGACCGTGGCGTGCTCGGCCTCCATGCAGACATCGGCGATGCGCACCTCAACGGTTGGGTGGTTGCGGGACAGCCGAGCGTCAAAGTACACCATGCCCTCGTCCAGCAGCACACCGGTCGCCAGCAACTCCTGCACGTGACGGCGGTATTCCTGTAAGGATCCGAACTGTTCGCAAGGTCCCGCCGTCGGCCATCTGCTCCACGCCTGGTAGCGGAAGCTCGCGTAACCGCTGTTGGTTCCCTGCCAGAACGGGGAGTTCGCACTCAGCGCCAGCAGCACAGGCAACCAGACGCGGATCCGGTCCAGAACCGCAACGCCTTCCTCCCCTGAGGTGACGTGGACGTGAACATGCAGGCCGCAGGTCAGCTGTTCCCGGAAGGTCAGGTGGAACCTGGCCGCCATGTTCAGGTAGCGCCGTTCGGGGACCAGCGTCGGGGTGGCCGCCAGGGGACTGGTTGCCAATGCCGCGGCCCTGGCGCCAACTGCCCGGGCGGCTGTATCGGCCATGGCCCGGCCCTGCCGGATGGCCTGCGCCATTTGCTGGTAGGTGGAACAAACGGGGCCAACAACCTCAATCTGCTCCTGTTTGACCTCCAAAGCCAGGACTGGCCCCTGGCCGGTCCTTGGATTCTTTGGAGCGTGCCGCAGGGCCTGTTCGGCCACCGGCACCGGTTGCCCGGTGTCGGGATCTACGAGCAGGAATTCCTCCTCAACGCCGAAAGTTCGTTGAGGCCCGCCGGCGGGTGGAATGCCGGGCTGATCTGTTAAAGATTTCAATGCAGTTCCAATGAGGATGGCATCCGAACCGTCGACACGTGGTTCACATGACGGTGGAACAACCGGCCCTCCTGCACGAGCCCTCACCAGCCGCTCCCAGTAAGCAGGCCGCTGATTCCTCAAGATTACGCGCGTGGACAGTTCCCCGGAAGAGAACGGGGCGAAACCCACCGCACGTTGGGGATGAGCTGAACCGATGAGTCATGCGCCGGCCCGTCGTTGATGAAGAAGCCTCTCCAGGAGATAGGCAGTCTGATCCGCGGATTGCCTGATGCGCATGAGGTAGGCTGCCGCGAGCCGGGGCAGGGCAACCTCGGGGTCGTCGTCGCGGGCAGCCGAACGCAGGGAATGCTCCACATCAAGCGCAAGGCCGGCGAGGTTTTCCGCACCCACCATCTGGCTGGAGGTCTTGAGACTGAGGACTGCGTTCCTGGCGCCGACAAGATCGGCGGTGGTGAGAGCCAGGCGGAGCTTTTCCGTCCTGGCGGGCAGGTGGGCCACGAAGTCCTGGACAAAGACACTCCAGACGCCTTCGTCGTCGTCCAGCTCGGCACGCAACCTGTCCAGAACTGAACTGTCCAGGAGTGGCAGGGTATGGCCCTCGTACTGCGTCATCGCTGTCGTCCCGGCACGGAAATCATCACGCGGGCAAGGACGTCATGGGGGCCAATGACTCTTTGCGGAACCACGCTGTACCGCCGCCTCCGTCATTGACCCCGGTCTGATGGTGCGTTTTCCGCACTCCGGGTTTAGTCCCCATAAGCCTGCCCCTGACAGCCGAACCACTGAAGCGAGTGTCGTCGCAGACACTTTTTTAGGACGTTACGGGGCAGGGGGAGGAAGCACACGAGTAGTGGGTACTCACTTTTTTAGAAGTAGACACTTCAGGCGCTTCAGCCGGTACAAACAACCTGCACAGCATGGGGAGGGGCTCTGCTTGGCGGTGCCGGCTTCTCGACACCGCCAAGCCCTGAGACTCTGTTTCCCCCAACAAAGGCCTTGGCATTACTGGTCCCAGTCCCAGCTGCAACTTTGTTGCGCTTCAAGCCTTCCACGGAATACTTTGCCGTCCTTGCCTCAAGGACCCCGGCAGATAGGGGCAAGAGTTCCTCAAGGTTCCCGCAATCTTCGCCGAAATTTCTGCTGCCCATCGGCGCGGAACAGCCCCAAGTAGCGGACCATCCCCTGGCTAGGTGTTGGCGCCCTGGGCCGACCTGATCTGGGCCTGCTGCCTGTCCAGGACTTTCTGTCCGTGACGGGTCAGGCCGCGGGGTTTATAGACAGACAGGACACTTGTGACCAGCAGCGCCAGTATCGCCGCGCCGGCATCGGCGACGAGCTGGATCCTCATCTCGTTGATGTCCGAGGCGCCAAGGTCTGTGGCCAGGGCCATTCGGCCATCGCGGTGACCGGTTGCAGGTGCACCAGCAGCAGGGCCGTGGCCAGGGCGGTGATGATGAGTTTGAACAGGATCCAGTAGTGCCGGAACAGTCTCCAGACGGTGCCAAGGCCTTCGACGATTCCGGAGCTCAGGGAGGCCAGGCTTAAGGGGAAGAGGATCGCCCAGCCAACCAGGTTCATGGCCACATACACGGCGCGGACAAGCTGCGCATCGGCGGACCTTAGGCCTGTGATGGTCAGGACCAGGAACGCGGCGATGGCGCCGAGCCATCCTACCGAGGAGATGATGTGGACGGTCGGGGGCGCCTTGCGTAATGCCGGGGGGCATGACTTTCATGGCGTGTGGTTTATGACCGTTCCGCCGCTGAGGTGTATGACCGCAAAGGCCACCACCAGCACAGCAGCAGCGACCAGAAATCCCTTCACCCACAGCGGTGTCTTCTGCCGCGGGGTCTCCTGGCGGTCAGGGGGACGTGGTCAGGGTTGGAGCCGTGGTTCGTCATCGTGATCCTTCGCTTGATTTTGTAAAACAATATGTATTGAAAGCGCCCAGGGGTTGGGCAGGTTCGAGCCGGGGCCAGGGTGTCCGGAAGCATAGAACACGCCCGGGTCAGCTGCTGCCGTGAAGCCCATCAAGTCGTTGGTGTCACCGATCTTGGTGCCGGGGGACTTGGTGAGGTCGAACAGGCCGTCATGGGTAGCAAGCAGGACCTGATCGGTTTCGCGGTGTACGCTCAGGCCGTGGACGTGGGGAGCTGGGCAGGCCGGCCGCGGCAGCAGTAGATGCGGTGCTGGTTGTTGTGCCGGAGGCACAGGCGGACAGGGGCAGCAGGAGGGCGGCGGCCGCGGTGACTCCAGCGGCGGGACGGCGTCGCTTTATAAGGTGCAGGGGCACGGGAACTCCAGGGTGGCCCGGGAAATGGGTTTGGGGGAGGCACCGGCCCGGGGGGAGGGCCGGTGCCGGGTGACATGCTGGCTAGAGGTTGGCCAGGAGGTCCTTCATTTCCTGGATTTCGGCTTCCTGGTCGCTGACAATGTCCTTGCTGAGCTGGACCGCGTCAGCGTTCTTTCCGTCGGTGGTTTCGGTCCTGGCCATCATCACCGCGCCTTCATGGTGGGTGATCATCTGGGTCAGGAACAGTTTTGCTGCCTCGGTGCCCTGTGCGGCCTCGAGTTTGGCCATGTCCTCCTCGCGCATCATCCCGGACATGCTGTGCCCGGAAGGCATGGTGGCGGGCATCGTGGTGGGTTGTCCCCAGCTTTCAAGCCAGCCGGTCATCTTCTCGATTTCCGGTCCCTGCGCGGCCTTGATCTTGGTGGCCAGGTCCGTCACGGCGGTGGGAATGCCTTCCTTTTTGAGCATGGTCTCGCTCATCGTCACGGCCTGCGTGTGGTGCGGGATCATCATCTGCGCGAACATGGCGTCCGCGTCGTTGAACTCAGCCGAAGCTGCCGCCGAGGTTGCCGACGCTGAACCCGAGGGCATCGTCGAGCCGCTGTGGTTCATGCCGGGCATGCTGCTGGTCGCCGGACTTCCGGCTTCTGTGCCGGCGGCGCAGCCGGCGAGGGCGATTGTTGCTGCGATCGCGGCAGCGGTAATGGTCAGGGTCTTCTTCATCATGAAAAATCAGGGTCCTCAAAATTATCAGCGGCGTGTAGCGCCTTTTTGGATTGCATGCAGTGACGGCCCCCGAGCGGGGGCGGCTTGTTTTTCTGCGTGCCGAGGTAGCTCGAAGCTGCGCCGGGCAGGACACGGCGCGTCGTGCCGGTTTACGTCCGGCTGATACAGAGGTCACCGGGAGAGGGGCTGGCCGGTGAGTAGGAATAGTGGGTACTGGCTGCAGCTGCCGCACCGAAGACCGGCAAGGCATCGGGTGCTGTTCCCGGCGCAGGGGCCGAAAGCGAGGTGTTTCCGGGGGACAGCACGCACGCATTGCCCCCGGCAGACATCTCGTGGCAGGAGCCTGCAGGGGCACAGGAAGACGAACCAGCCGCTGCTTGGGCAACTACCGCCCCATCCGTGGACGCCCCCGGTGGATGGGAGTGGCCGGCGGGAAGGCTTTCCAGGTGCACGGTTGACTGGGCCGCTGGTGCCGACATGGGGAGCACCCCGGTCATGATGTGCATGCCGAAGATCCCGGCAATGATCGCCAGGGCCGCCGTCAGGAAGCCTGCACGCAGGAAGAACGCGCTGAAGGGACCAAAAGATGGTAAGCTCACAACATTTTCCTCCCTTCCGTGCAGGTTGTACAGATCCTTAAGCCTACCGGCAGGGGTACTCCTGCCCGGTCACAGCTTCTTGTCTAACGTGGAGGTGGACATCAGCACGGCACCGGCTGCCGGGGACAGCACGACCTCGGCGAAGGCCAGGACACCGGCTGCCAGGGGGACAGCGAGGACACCGGGGAATGACTGGGACTCCTGTCCCCGTCGGAGCTTGGAGCTATTGAAGTCTCATGGACGTGTCGCAGGTTTTCCTCCACATTCATGGGTATCTCCCAAAGCATGATTAATTGCTCAGTGCTCCGTTGCACGAACCCTGGATCCGCCTTCGTTTTCGGCAAAGGCAGGATCAAACCGGTTGAATTCTTCCTGATGCCCACTGAGGCAAGGGCGTTGTCCAAACTTATCGACTCAGCGAACAGCGACGGTGACTAAGGGGTCTAGAACCTTCCGGTGGTCACAAGCGCCGCGCAAACGCCTTATTTCAACCCTTGACGCGCATTCGTCCGATCGAGCCCCAGATACAACCCAATCTGATGCCGCTCCAACCATTCCACCGCTCGTACCGAAGCCAGGGAATCCCTCGTATGGGAGAAAACGGGATTGCACCGGCGGCAATACTTTGGCTGTTCTGGTGCGGCAGGTGTTTCATATCTGAATCACCTGCCCGGATTAGTCGTTCCCGGCTGTTCTCTGTTTGGTTCGTTGTGCTCTGTCAGCGGCGGCCGGCATGGCCGGGCCCGAGGATGAATCCGCTTTTGGGTAGGGCGGGCATGCTGGAGAGGTTGAAGCTGAGGTCCTGTGCGGGTACCTGCAGGGCGGGTGTGTCCGCAAGGGCGCGGATGGCGCGTTTGATCAGTTCCACCGTGATGTCTTCCCCTGGGCACCGGTGGCCTGTTTCCTTGTCGCCTGCCCCTTGTGGGATCAGGGTGTTGGGGTTGGGCTGCCAGGTGCGGAAGCGTGCGGGGTCGAAGCTTTCCGGGTTTGGCCAGGTTCGTGGGTCGTGGTTAGTTCCGTACAGGTCAAGGAGGACCCAGTCCCCGGGCTTGAAGGTGTGCCCGGCCCATTCCAGGTCCGCGGTGGCGGTGCCGCCGACGAAGGGGAAGAACGGGTAGTAGCGGCGCACTTCCTGGGCGAAACAGTGCAGGTCGTCCTCGTCCCCGTTGGCGAGTTTGTTTTTCCATTCGGGGTGCTGGGTGAGGGCGAGGGCGGCGAAGACGATGAAGTTGCTGACGGCCACTACCGGGCGGAGCAGGTTCAGCAGTTCCACCGCGGCGGTGTCGGGGGGCAGTTCCTTGCCGGTGTTGTCGCGGTGGAAGGCGATGGCCTCCACCGGGGTTGCCGGTGCCTTGACCGGCGAGGCCAAGCGGGCCGCAAGGATGGCGTTCGCGGCCCACTTCTCCGTGGAACGGCGCCGCCAGCGGGCGTACCAGTTCACCGGCCCGAACGAGCCGGCCTGATCGATCATCAGGCCCAGTTCCCTGCTGCGTCTGCGGATCGTGGGCGGGTCTGCGGGAAGACCGGCCCACCGGCAGGCGGCCGCGGTAAGGATCCGGCGGATTTCAATGTGAAGGTTGAACCGCCGCCCGGACGGCAGCCCGTGATCCGGGTCGTGCCATTCAGCGTCGAAATAGTCCGCCAGGCGTTCGGCCGATCCGCGGCTGCCCAGGTCCAGGAAGAGTTGCTTGCGGCGGTGGTGCGCGTCCCCTTCAAGAGTCTGGACGCTGCCGGCGTCCTGCAGCAGGTGCTTGACCGACCGCGGGAGAGCCCCTGTACGGCTGAACTTGCCTCCGCCGTAGAAGAATTCCGCCGCCGCTGCTCCCCTGATGCAGACGACGGGGCGGAGCATCAGGCGGGTCTGAATGAGGTCTGTGCCGGCTTCGTCGCAGCGGGCGGAGATGAAGGTGTAGCCCTCGCGCAGCAGGGCCAGCGAGCTGTCAGGCAATCGTGCAGTCACTCATGTCTCCCCGTTGTGCAGGCCAGGCCGTGTTTTCCTGAGTCTAGGCCAGCGGCTTCCGGGCAGGAAGCCCTTGTCCCTTGGTTGGCGTTTCGGGGCATTGTTCTTTTCGCGCCGGTACCCGGACGGAGCCGGCATCGTCCGCGTACGATACAAACACACGCTGACCAGTCCGTTTGGTGGAAAGGGAAGATCAATGAGCTATGACCTTGTTGTCCTCGGAGGCGGCAGCGCCGGCTACGCGGCAGCTCTGCGCGGTGCCAGGTTGGGGATGAAGGTGGCCCTTGTTGAGGGCGACAAGCTTGGCGGCACGTGCCTGCACCGCGGGTGTATCCCCACTAAGGCTTTGCTTCATTCCGCGGAGGTGGCCGACGCAATCCGTGGCAGCAAGTCGGTCGGGGTGGCCGGCACCTTTGAAGGTGTTGAGATGTCCGGTGTGAACGCGTTCAAAGAACGTGTGGTCTCCCGCCTGTACAAGGGTCTTCAGGGGCTGGTTGCCTCCAGCGGCGTCGAACTTGTTAGCGGCTGGGGCAGGCTTGTTGAGTCGGATACCGTCGAGGTGGGCGGCACGCGTTACCGGGGCAACAACATTGTCCTGGCCTCCGGTTCCTACCCCAGGTCCCTCCCCGGGCTGGACATCGGCGGGCGGGTCATCACGTCCGAGCATGCCCTGGAGCTGGACTTCGTGCCCAAAAGCGCCATCATTCTCGGCGGGGGAGTGATTGGGGTGGAATTTGCCTCGGTGTGGAGCTCCTTCGGGGCGAAGGTCACCATCATTGAGGCGCTGCCCCGGCTGGTGCCCGGCGAAGAGGAGATCGTGTCCAAGGGGCTCGAACGCGCCTTCCGGGCCCGCAATATCGCCTATCACACGAACACCATGTTCGCCGGCGTGACGCAGAACGAGGATGGCGTCACTGTCACTACCCGGGACGGCAAGACGCTCGAAGCTGACCTGCTGCTCGTAGCAGTAGGCCGCGGCCCGGCGACGGCGAATCTCGGGTACGAGGAAAATGGCATCCCCATGGAGCGGGGGTTCGTCCTGACTAACGACCGCTTGCACACCGGCGTGGGCAACATCTACGCCATTGGGGACATTGTCCCCGGGCTTCAGCTGGCCCACCGCGGTTTCCAGCATGGCATCTTCGTTGCCGAGGAAATCGCCGGACTGAAGCCGGCGCCCATCGTGGAATCCGGGATCCCGCGCGTGACCTATTCCGAACCGCAAATCGGGTCCGTGGGCCTGACCGAGGCCCAGGCCCGGGAGCAATTCGGCACAGATGGAGTCGAAACCACCGAATACAACCTGGCCGGGAACGCCAAGAGCCAGATGCTTGAAACCGCGGGATTTATCAAAATGGTCCGGCAAAAGGACGGGCCCATCGTCGGTGTGCACATGATCGGTGCCCGGGTCAGTGAACTGATTGGCGAGGGCCAGCTCATGGTCAACTGGGACGCCTACCCCGAAGACGTCGCCCGCCTCATTCACGCCCACCCCACCCAGAACGACGCGATCGGTGAAGCTGCCCTGGCCCTGGCCGGAAAACCCCTGCACACCCACGATTGACCCGGCAGGAAGGAACGGGGGGCGGCCGCTGCGCCACCACGCGCAGTGGCTCCGATAAACACTCGTCGGTTCCCGGCAGGCAGCACCATGGCACCTTCCCGGGGCAGGTGGCAAAGCGCATTCCGCGGGAGGCACCCCGCCGGGCCACGGATACGTCCAAGCGGGCCGCTTTGCCTCGTCCCCCCGGGGGAAAGCACTGAAGAGACGGGCTATGGCGGGCTTTTAGGTGGTTTCCTTCTCGGTCCGGCCGGACTTGGTGGCTACTCCGAGCAGGTAGTCCCCGCCCACGCGGGTAGCCCAGCGGTCGCCCACCTGAAGGCCGTGGCGGGGCAGTTCGGCGAGGAATTCCCCGGCGGTGAACCGGTCCTTGCCGGGGTGATCGAAAAGCCGCCGGTAGGACGGGCGGGCGAGTGCGGCGGCGGTGACCTCGTCGAAGAAGAAACGCCCGCCCGGGGTGAGTACACGGGCGACCTCGGCCAGCGCCCCGCGCCAGTCAGGGATGTGGTGGATGATGGCGAAATCGAACACTGCGTCGTAACTTGCATCAGTGCCGCCGCCGAACGTGGAGAAAGCCGCCCTCAGATCCGTCGCACTGCCCTGGGCCAGCCGGACCCGGCCGCTATAGCGCTGCAGCCGCCTGTCAGCGCGGGTGATCATTGCCGGGTCAAGGTCGACCGCGTCGACGCCGGCGGCGCCGAACTTATCGAGGATCAGCTTGGTACCGTAGCCGGAGCCGCAGCCTATCTCCGCAACCCGCGCTCCTGGCGTACGTCCGCCCAGCCGGGTCAGCAGGTGCACCTCGTAATGCTGCAACCACCGCCGAGGCGGCGAGGTCACCAGCGCAGTTTCGATCCTGTTCATCAACATAAACCCGGTACCCCTCGTTCAAGTACTTGCAATCTCGGTCACCATATCAGTACTGAACGCGCTATCATCGCGTTATGTCGATGATGACTGGGGTGGAGAGGGACAGGCTCACCCGCCGCGGCCTGACTTTGGCCTGGTTCATTGTGGTGTGGGACCTCATTGAGGGTGCCGTCGCGATCACCGCAGGGCTAATAGCCAACTCCACCGCGCTAATCGGATTCGGCATCGACTCCGCGATCGAGGTCTTCGCCGCCTCGGTGGTGATCTGGCAACTGCGCGCCGGTAGCGCCTCACGTCTGCGACCGGCCCTGCGAATGATCGCCCTCACGTTTTACGCACTCGCCGCCTACGTCGTGTTCGAGGCCGTGCGGGACCTGATCACCCAGGACAAGGCAGGGGAATCACTGGTCGGCATCATGCTCAACGTTGCCGCGCTGATCGTTATGGTCCCGGTTGCCTTGGCCCAGCGCCGCACCGGGCAGGCACTGGGAAACCCTGTGCTGGTGGCGCAATCAACCGAAACCTGGATGTCGAACTACCTGTCCATTTCCCTTCTCGCCGGACTGGGACTGAACACTGTCCTCGGGTGGTGGTGGGCCGACCCGGTTGCCGCCCTCGTCGTCGCGGGGTTCGCCGCGTGGTCCGGCCATGAGGCATGGAAAGAAGCCGGCGAGCACCACGCTGAACATCCCGGTGGGTCGTGATGAACGTTCTTGGGCTGATGCTGGACGCGCGCCGCGTGCACAAACAGGGTGAGGAAATTCTGCTGCGCAGACAAAGGGACCGGCTCGCCGGCATCGTCACGTACGCGCGCAACCATTCTGCCTACTACCGCGAGCTTTATCACGTGTTGCCCGAGCGGGTGAGCGACGCTGCCCTGCTGCCGGTCGTCACCAAGAAAACGCTGATGGCGCGGTTCGACGACTGGGTGACCGATCCCAACATCAGCCTCGCCCAGGTCCAGTCGTTCGTCGATGACCCTGCCCGGGTCGGCGAGAAGTTTCTCGGTCAATACACAGCGCTGACAACATCGGGCACCACCGGAACCCGCGGTCTGTTCCTGCTTGACCAGCACTCCCTGGCCGTGACCACCGCGCTGAGCACACGGATGCTTGGTGCATGGCTCGCTCCGGCAGACTTCCTAAGGATCGCCGCGCACGGCGGGCGTATCGCCATGGTCAATGCAACCGGCGGACACTTCGCCTCAGCGGTGGCCGCGGCCGGGTTGCGTAAAAACAGGTTCCGCCGGCGCCTCATCGGCGTGTTGCCTGTCCAGCTGCCATTGCCGGAGCTGGTGACCCGGCTCAACATCTTCCGGCCGGCCATTCTTGCCTCCTATGCAGGCACCGGCGCGCTGCTTGCAAGCGAGCAGCAGGCAGGACGGCTGCGCATCGACCCCATTCTGGTCGTCCTGGCCGCCGAAGGCCTGCCGGTAACCGAGTATGACCGTATTGCCGTCGCGTTCGGAGCCACTGTCCGGCAAAGCTACGCCGCCACCGAATGTCCGTTCCTCACCTACAGCTGCCGTGAGAACTGGCTGCACGTGAACAGCGATTGGGTACTCCTCGAACCCGTCGACACCCACCACCAGCCAGTCCCGCCCGGCCAGCAATCCCACACCACCTTGCTGACAAACCTGGCCAACCGCGTACAGCCGATCCTGCGGTACGACCTCGGCGATTCTGTGCTGGTCCGGGCTGATCCTTGCCCCTGCGGGGACCCGCTGCCGGCCATCCGCGTCCACGGCCGCACGGCGGACCTGCTGACCTTCCCCGCCCAGGACGGGGAACCCGTTAGCATTACCCCACTCACTATCAGCAGTCTGCTTGACCATGTCCCGGGGATCGAGCTGTTCCAAGTGGTGCAAGCATCCCCCACCGAACTCCGGCTCCGCCTGCACATGAAGGCTGGCGCCGATGCCGAACACATTTGGCAAGCCGCACGCACCGAGATCGGGAAGCTGCTCATCGGCCACCACCTCGCCCACGTCACCCTCGCTCGAGCAGACGAATTGCCGCTGCAGACACCAGGGGGAAAGTACCGCACAGTCATCCCCTATACCGCATCGCCTCCCGATGCGGGGCCAAAGCCTGGAACATAAGGATTCTCCCCGCCCGGAGATGATCCTCCAAAGCAGGCCCGATGGTGACGTGCCGCATCCTGGACGGGTTGCGTGGGAGGGCTTCGTTTGGAGGTTACGTCCGGCGGCAAGCAATCGGATCGCGCGTCTGGGATAGGGCAGTGAAGACGACGACGTTGCTGACGGCGGCGACCGGCCCGAGCAGTTCAGCAGTTCCACCGTGGCGGAGTCGAGGAAGTTCCTTGCCGATGGTTTTCCGGTGGAAGGCGACGGCCTTCCGTGTGGATGGTTTATTCGGTGACGAAAACAGGCACGCCGACCGCTGCTGAGACTGCCGCGTCCTGGTATTGGTCCGGGACGTCGATGGCGAACTCCATTGGTTCCGCCGGAGTGCCGGAGTTCGGTTCTTCGGTTGCCAGGTGGTGGTCGAAGCGTGCTGTGCCGAGCAGGCTGCCCTTGTCATCATAGAAACCGGCCAGAACCTGAAGGTCCAGAAGTTCGCTCGTGGTGCCGGTTACCCTGACGGTTCCGCTGACGGCGGAACCGTTGAAGGCCAATCCTTCCAGTACGAACCTGTCATCGAATGGTCCGGGGACCTGCAGTGCCTTACCTTTGCCCGGCCCTGGGGCGTGCAATGCCGGCAGGTCCGGCTCGCCGGCTGGAGCCGGGAGACCCTGGAATGAAGTTTTGGCCGCCGCTGATGCCGGACCCTGGCCGGTAGTGACCGGCGCGGAGGGCTGCTGCTTTGTCGTGACAAGGAAGCCTGTCAACGCCAAAGCCGTGATGAGCAGCGCGGCGGGGACAATGATTCGGCGTCGGTGCATGGTCGTACTTTCCGTTTCAAGGGGTCCGGGAAATCTTCCCGGACCCCTTGGATGTACTGGTCAGGTTAGCGCAGGACGCGCAGGGCGTTGCCGACGATGTCGAACAGGTCCGTGTTGTCCACGCTGCCCTGGAGCTTTTCAGATCCTGAACCGTAGGCGTAGACGGGAACGTCGGCGCCCGTGTGGTTGCCGGAGAGGTAGGCCAGCCACAGGCTGGCTTCCTTGGAGCCGTCCTTGACATCGGCCGGGTCATTAGGGGTGCGGAAGGTGGCCGGACCGAAGTTGCGCGGGTCGGACGCTCCGGCGCCGTTGATGATGCCGGTGGAGCGGGCCGGGTCCTTGGTGCTTCCACTGGGCCGTGAAGGGGTGGAGTTGTTGGCGGTGTTCCCGCTGTCGACGTTGCCCGGAGGTGCTGCTGCTTCGGGGTTGGTGAAGGAGCCCTTCTCGATGATGTTCATGCCTGCAGTTTCGTGGTCGGCTGTCACGATCACCAGGGTGTTGCCGTCCTTTTTAGCGAAGTCCAGGGCGGCGGCCACCGCATCATCAAAGGCCTTGACCTCCTCGAGGGCCTGGGCTGCATCGTTGGCGTGGGAGCGCTTATCGATCAGGGCCCCTTCGACCTGGAGGTAGAAACCGTTGCCGTTGGCGCCCTTTTTGCTCTCCAGCAGTTCAATGGCCTTTTTGGTCATTTCCGGCAGGGAAGGTTCCTGTGCCTGGGGTGCGGAGGGGTTGTCCTGCTTGGCCTTTTCCACGGTGAGGTTGCCCTTGTTGAACAGGCCGAAGACCTTGTCCCCGGAGGCTGCGTTCAGATCGGTGCGGGTTGCAGGAATCTGGCTTGCCGCCGACCCCAGGACCGAGTAGCCCTGTTCTTTCAAGGCGGTTTCGTCAGCGGCGTCAAAGCGTCCCAGTCCGCCGCCGAAAATGACGTCGGCGGTGCCGTTGCGTGCGATCTGGTCAGCGACCGGGGTGACCCTGACGTCACTGGTCGGCAGCGCCTCGCCGGTCACGGCCGTGTCCTGGCATGCCGAGGCGGAATAGACCGGGCCCTGGCAGCCGCGGGCCAGGACGTGGCTCATCTGACCCGCCGGGGTCGCATCGGTGATTTCGGAGGTCGAGACGTTCCCGGTGCGGTACCCGGCCTGTTTGGCCAGTTCCATCGCGGTCGGCACCACCGTGCCCTTGGCGTCCACGCCCAGGGCGGCGTTGTAGGTCTTCACCCCCGAGGCCCAGGCGGTGGCGGCGGAAGCGGAGTCGGTGACCAGGTTGGGCTTAAAGTCCGGTTCGCCGGGCTGGCCGGACTTCTTCTCCACCGCATAGGTGCTGACGTAGCCCTGTGCCGGGAGGGTCTCCATGGCCAGCTTGCCTTCGGCTCCGTAGAAGCGTTCCCGGGCGGCGGTGACGTGGGTGCGGCCCAGGCCGTCACCGAGCAGGTAGATAACATTCTTGGTCCGGCCGTTATTGCCGTCCGGGGCAGCCATGGCAGGCCCGGCAGGCCCGGCCAGCGCCGTGACGGCCACGGCAGCGGCCACAAGGGCGCCGGCGGAGCCAAACAGGGGAAGAGTGCGTCGCATCGGGTGTCTCCAAAGGGGTACGAATCGGTGGTCGGCGTTCGATGACGCCACACAGATCCTAGGGACCGCCCGCGACACCCAGGCTGTCTCTGGTCGTCCTGCAGATGCCGTAACGGTAAACAGTCAGTAAACAGGCTCCCCCAGGCCAAGCCAGCCTGCCGGCCCTGATTGCCGGCGGGGGGAACCGGCTTCAGGGCACAGGTTTGAACTCCCTGCCCCGTCACGCTTCAGCTCCGGGGCGCGGGGCCTGTCCGCAGGCGGCCGAGGCGGGGCAGGAAGCGGCCGGTCCGGGAGGCATAACCGGTATAGGCGGCGCCGTGCACGCGGCGCAGGTAAGGTTCTTCCACCAGGCGTACCTGGATCTGGATTCCGGTGAGTGACAGGACCAGGCCCACGACCGCGACGGCGTTGGGCACCATCAGTGCCAGCCCCAAAAACGCCGCGGCCGCGGAGGTGAAGACGGGGTTGCGCACCAGCCAGTACGGGCCGGTGGTCACCAGCGCGGTGCGTTCAGTCTCGTCGACCCCGATCCGCCATGAGGCTCCAAGCGACATTTGGGCGCCGAACGTCACAAGAACGCCACATACCGCGACGGCCAAGGCGGCGACGCCATCACCCGTCACTCCCGGTCGGCCCGTGCTTTGCAGTCCTGGACCCAAGGTAGCCAGGTGTGGTGGGGCATGCAGCCACGGGGAGCAACCGTTGCCCGGAAGGCGCTCTGGGGTCCGTGCCTGCCGCGGACTTGTCCCAGTGCCTTCTCAGGGCTCGCTAAGCGCGGTGCTGATCAGGGCTTTGAGGGTACTTTTCTCGGCCAGACCCAGGACCCGGGCGGCGACTTTGCCGTCCTTGTCCAGGACGAGGGTTGTTGGCACCGCCCGTGGGGGCACGTGGTCGGCCAGGGCCAGGAGAATTTCGCCGTCTGAGTCGTTGAAGCTGGGGTAGGTAGTGCCGAACGTGCGTTCGAACGCTGCGGCGGTCGCGGCGGTGTCACGGACGTTGATGCCGTAAAACCGGACGCCGTCGTTCTTGAATTCCTGATGCAGGGCTTCCAGATCCGGTGCTTCCTTGCGGCACGGCGCGCAGGCGGCATACCAGACGTTCAAGACCGTGACGTTGCCCTGCCACTGGGCAGAATCCACCGTTGTGCCGTCGTAAAGCACACCGGTCATCGCCACCGCGGCAGTGCGGGTTCCGGGGGCGTATTCGGAAACGGACCCGTCCCCGGCGATGTAGTTTTTGTTGTCCCCGGCCTTGGCCTGGTCTGCCAGGGTATCGGGGGCGGAACAGCCGGCCAGCAGCAGCGCCGCGGACGCTGCACCCAGCAGCAGGGCGCGCCGCCCCGGCAGGGGAGGAACAGGTACGGGTTGGTGATTGGTCATCTTTGACTTCTTCCGTCAGACGGGGGTGGTGATCGTGGCGGCGAGATTCTGCAGCTGGTAGATCCAGAGCATCCAGATCCCTGAGACCATCAGGATGCCGACCAGGACCAGCAGGGAACCGCCGATGATGTTGAAGGCGCGGATGTGCCGGCGGATGAACCCCAGGGTTTTCGTAACCCAGTTCAGGCCCACGGCGACCAGGACGAAGGGGATCCCGAGTCCCAGGCAGTACAGGAATCCCAGCAGCGCCCCGCGCCACGGATCCCCGGTGGTGGTGCTCAGCGCCAGGACCGCGCTCAGCGTCGGACCCATGCAGGGGGTCCAGCCGAGGCCGAACACGACCCCCAGCACGGGGGCTCCGGCGGCGCCTGCCCGGGGCCTGAACGAAAGCTTTCGGGTGGTTTGCAGGAAGGAAAAGCCACCGACCAGCACCAGTCCCATGAACACCACGAAGACGCCCAGGACCCGGATCAGCATGTCCTGCCACTGCAGCAGCCACCCTCCGATCACACCGAACGCTGCCCCGTACAGAGTAAAGACAGCGGCGAAACCAAGGATGAATAACCCGACGCCGGTGAGGAGCCGCCGCCTGTTGTCCGGCCGGGTGGGATCAGTCAATCCCGAGACGTAGCCCAGGTACCCGGGCACCAGCGGCAGAATGCATGGGGAGATGAAGGAGACTGTGCCGGCAGTGACTGCCAGCGGCATAGCAACCAGCAGCGCCCCGGACTGCACCATCTCGGCGAAATACCCGCCAATGCTCAACGCTGTTTCCTCGATTCATGCCAGAAGAAGGTATGTGGCCGCGCCACAGCGGCAACCACCTGCACCCTCCAGAGCTGAAGTAAGACGCAGGTACCCTGCTTTGCTTGCCGCCTCAACGTTACGGGAAGAGCGGAGTAACATCAAAGATGTGCGTTATCATCGTTTCATGACGATTCATGAGGTGATTGGGAATGAGGGTTGGCGGGACCTGGCTCCCGCGGCCGCTCTGTTTCATTCCCTGAGCGACGAGACCCGTTTGGGCATGGTGAAGCGGATGGCCGGGGGAGAGATTCGGGTGGGGGACCTGGCCGGGGAGCTGGGCCTTGCCCAGTCCACCGTGTCCGCCCATATGGCGTGCCTGCGCGATTGCGGCCTGGTCGAAGGCCGCGCACAGGGCCGCAGCGTCTATTACTCACTGACCCGTCCGGAATTGATGGACATGCTTGCCCAGGCCGAAGTCCTGCTTGCCGCAACCGGCAACGCGGTCAGCCTGTGCCCAAACTATGGCGCCGGAAGCACCGGCGCCGGACTGACAAAAATGGAACTGACGAAGGAGAACACCCGATGAGCGACGCCTGCGGCTGCAGCGACGACAAGCCCGAAACCGCGGCGGAAGAGGCCGAGGAAGCGGTCGGGTTCTGGCAGATCAACGAGATCCGGGCCGCCGCGATCTCGGGTGTAATGCTCCTGACCGCCTGGATCCTGTCCCTGACCGGGGGACCGGAGTGGCTGCGCCTGGTCCTGGAAATCGGGGCGCTGCTGGTCGCGGCCTGGACGTTTGTCCCCTCCACCCTGCGGCGCCTGGCCAAGGGCAAGATCGGCGTCGGGACCCTGATGACGATCGCCGCCGCCGGCGCCGTCGCCCTGGGCGAGTACGAGGAAGCGGCGATGCTCGCCTTCCTCTACTCAATCTCCGAGGGGTTGGAGGAATACTCGCTGGCCAAAACCCGGCGCGGCCTGCGTGCCCTGCTGGACCTGGTCCCGGCGGAAGCAACAGTCCTGCGCGGCGGGGCGGAGATCACCGTTGACCCGGCCGAGCTCGTTCCCGGGGACCGGATGATCGTCCGCCCGGGCGAACGGCTGGCCACCGACGGCCGGATTATCACCGGCCGCACCTCGCTGGACACCTCAGCGCTGACCGGCGAATCCGTGCCCGTTGAGGCCGGTCCCGGCAGCGATGTCTACGCCGGGGCCATCAACGGCACCGGGCCGCTGGAAGTCGAAGTCACCAGCACCGCGGAGAACAACTCCCTGGCCCGCATCGTGCACAGACCCTGGAAAAAATTGAACACTGGCTCGTCCCGGCCGTCTTCATCGGGCTGGGCCTGACCATCCTCATCGGATCCGGATCCCTGCAACGCCTCATCAGCCTCTGGCTCTGACGCTGTCCCGGCAGCTTCTGCCTGCCCGGCGCCCGGGACTGCGGCAACAGCCAGCCGGCCCGCAGCCCGGAGCCCAGGGCTTGGAAAGGGCGAAGGCGCAGAGGATCAGGGGAGGGGCACGAATTCGGCGGGAAGGCCAGGGAAGAACGATCAAAAAGCGGAACAGCCCACAGCGGCAGAAAGCAGCATTATGACCGCCCATCAAACCAAACCCGGCCCGTCCAAGACCTCCATCCCTGTGGCCGAACCCGCCCTCGGGGTCAAGGGCATGCTGCGCTGGGTGTGGCGTCAACTGACCAGCATGCGCACGGCACTGTTGTTGTTGCTGTTACTGGCGGTGGCTGCCGTTCCCGGTTCCCTGTTTCCGCAGCGGCCGGTTAACGCCGCGGCCGTCACCCGGTATCTGAAGGACAACCCGGACACCGGTAAGTTCCTGGACAGTCTGCAGATGTTCGATGTGTACGCTTCGGCATGGTTCTCCGCGATCTACCTGCTGCTGTTCATCTCCCTGATCGGCTGCGTCGTTCCCCGGGCACGGGCGCACTACAAGGCCATGCGCTCCCGCCCTCCGCGAACGCCGCGCCGGCTGTCCAGGCTGCCGGAATACGAAAGGATGGCGGTCCCCGCCTCGGCCGGCGTCTCCGCCCGCCAAGCCATCACCGATGCTGCGGCAGTCCTGAAAAAGCGCGGCTACCGGGTTGACGTGCGGGACACCGACGGCGCCATGCCCTCAGTCGGCGCCGAACGCGGTTTCCTGAAGGAAGCCGGGAATCTGGTCTTCCACCTCTCCCTGATCGGGGTCCTTGTCTGCGTGGGCATCGGCGGGCTGTTCGGCTACCGGGGACAAAAGATCCTGATCGAGGGCGAGACGTTCGTCAACACCCTTGTTGGCTATGACGCCTTCACGCCCGGCACCAATTTTGACCCGGCAACGCTGGACCCCTTCGCCGTCACCTTGGACCAGTTTGATGTGCGCTTCGACAGGGAATCCACCAGACAATTCGGCCAACCCATCAACTTCACCGCTGCCCTCACCACCAAAGAGGAACCCGGAGCCGAGGGCCGGCAGCAGATCCTTAAAGTCAACGAACCGGTGTACTTCGGAGAAACCGGAATCTTCCTGGTCGGCAACGGCTACGCACCCATCGTGACCGTCAAGGACGGCAACGGCCAGACCGCCTTCAGCGGACCAGTCGTGTCCGTGCCCAGCGACGGCGTCTTCACCTCCTCCGTCACGATCAAAGTCCCGGACGCGGGCCCGGACCAGCTCGGATTTGTCGGCTTCTTCCTCCCCTCGGCCATCAAAAACGACCAGGGCGTCTCCTACAGCTTCGACCCCGATCCGCTCAACCCCGAGCTGAACCTGCACTCCTACTACGGCGACCTTGGCCTCGACACCGGCCAGCCGCAGAACGTGTACGTGCTCGACGTGAAGAACCTGACCCAGCTCAACGGCCGGGACCTGCCCGGCGGCGGCATCACCCTTGGCCCCGGCGCGACCTACACCCTGCCCGAGGGCAAGGGCAGCATCAGCTTCGACGGGCTCAAACGCTACATCGGTGTCGACATCAGGGCCACACCCGGACAGGGCGGCGTCCTGGCGTTCTCCCTCCTGGCCGTCGCCGGGCTCGTAGCCTCGCTCTACATCAGCCGCCGCCGTGTCTGGGTGCGGACCGGCACCCACCCGGATGGACGCACCATGGTCGAGTACGGCCTGCTGGCCCGCGGTGAAGACCACCGCCTGGCCGGGGAAACAGCAGCCCTGCGCGAACTCTTCACCAAGCAATGGCACCTCCCGGCCACCTCCCACGCCCCTGACACCGCCCCTGCCGAAACCGCTAAGGACCGCTAATGCCCGTCATCAACCAAACCCTCGGCCAGTACAGCGAACTGTTCATGCTGCTCGCCGCCGGAACCTACACCGTGGCGTTCATCGCCTTCGCCTGGGACCTGGCCAAAAGCAGCAAAACCCTGCACGCCGTGGACAGAAAAGCCGCAGAAATAGCCGCCGCCGCGGCAAAGGTCCCCGTAGCCATTGGAGCCGCGGGCGTGTCGTCGAATGCAACGGCGCCCGATGACGGCCGCCCGGCTGATGCAGCCGCCCGCCCGTCGTCGTCGAATGCCGCAGTGGGCGGCACTGCCGACGGCGACATGCGCTACGCGGTGAAACAGCGCGTTCCTGCCCGTGTTGCTGTGGCCCTGACCGTCCTGGGCGCGGTGATCCACGGCGCGGGCGTGATCACCCGAGCCTTCGGTGCGGGACGCGTGCCGTGGGGCAACATGTACGAATTCCTCACCACCGGCGCCTTCGCTGTCATCGCGGTGTTCCTGCTGGTCCTGCTCCGCCGCGACCTGCGCTTCCTCGGCACGTTCGTCACCGGCCTGGTCATCATCATGCTCGTCGCCGCCTCCGTAGCCTACTGGACCCCCGTCGGGCACCTGGTTCCGGCACTGCAGAGCTACTGGCTGATCATCCACGTCTCCATCGCCGTGCTCTCCTCGGCCCTGTTCACCCTCACATTCGCGATGTCAGCCCTGCAGCTCGTCCAGGCGCGCCGCGAAAAAACGCTGGCTTCCAGCGGACCGGACAAGCCTGCCTTCATGCGCCTGGTCCCATCAGCGTTGAGCCTGGAGAACCTCTCCTACCGATTCAACGCCATCGGCTTCCTCGGCTGGACCTTCACACTCATCTTCGGCGCGATCTGGGCCGAAAAAGCCTGGGGACGATTCTGGGGCTGGGACACCAAAGAAGTCTGGACCTTCGTGATCTGGGTGGTCTACGCCGGCTACCTCCACGCCCGCGCAACCCGCGGCTGGACCGGCACCCGCGCCGCCTGGCTCTCAATCGTGGGCTACCTCTGCGTGGTCTTCAACTTCACCATCGTGAACCAGTTCTTCAACGGACTGCACTCATACTCAGGGCTCTGATCACAGCACCCAGGCCATCTTCATAATGTGGGCCCTTCACCGCATTCGTCGACGCGGCGGTCCCCGGGCTGCTCATCGCCCAAGGCATGGGCCGCTGGGGCAACTGGTTCAATGATGAACTCTACGGAGGCCCGACAAATCTTCCCTGGAAACTTCAGATCCACGCCATGAACCCTGCCACCGGCCAAGTACTGCTTACACCGGAAGGCATACCGGAGGTTCTTGGCTACTTCCAGCCGACTTTCCTATACGAATCCCTCTGGTGTCTGGCCGCGGCATCGCTTCTCATTGTCCTGGACCGCAGGTTCTCACTGGGTGCAGGGGCTGTCTTCGCCCTGTACATCGTCTTCTACACCGCGGGACGGTTTGGCTTTGAGCTCATGCGTTCGGATTACGCCAACACGATGCTGGGTCTCAGAATGAATACTTGGGTAGCTGGACTGTTCCTGGTATCGGGGCTGGCCCTGTTCCAGACTCTCAGAGCCAGACCCCGCCCGGCCGGGGATGCGTCGGTAACTTCAGAAGTCGAGACACTGCCGGTGCCGTAGCCGGCCTGCCTGGCCAACTCCATCAAGGTTGGCACCACGGCGCCTTTGGCATCCACCCCGAGGGCAGCGTTGCAGGTTGGTCTCAGGACCAAAATAATCAGTCTCTACCACCACGCCGCGGATAGGGCCGTCCTCGGCGATCCGGATCTGTTCGGGCCGCAACATCAGCTGGACCCGGCCCTGCACCGGGGGCCGGCGGACAGGAATGCCGCCGAGGGAGCACGTGGCCAGGGAACCTTCCATCCAGGCGTCCAGGATCATGGCGTCGCCCAGGAATTCGGCGGTTGCGCGGTCGGCGGGCCGGGTGTACACCACAAACGGGTTGCCGATCTGCGCGAGCTTTCCGCCGCGCATCACGGCGACCTGGTCCGCGAAGGAAGGGCCTCGGCCTGGTCGTGCGTTACCAGGATGGTGGTAACACCCGCTTGGTTCAGGACCTTGGCCACTGCCCTGCGGGTTGCTACGCGGAGTCCGGCATCGAGTGCGGAAAACGGTTCGTCCAGGAGCATCAGTTCCGGTTCACGTGCCGGGGCACGGGCCAGGGCCACACGGGAAAAGAGCGCGATCAGCACCGCCAGGACGGACACTGCTGAAACGCCGAAAGGCGGGCGGGGGCTGCTGCCCCGGCCCGCCGTCGTCGTGCTTCCTCGAGGGGGAGCCGATAGATCGGGAGTCACGAAATTAGAGGAGTCCTGCCTTGGTCATCAGCTCGGTGACCTTTTCGGAGTTCAGCTTCGCGGGGTCCACGGTGGGGGCCTGCAGGTCCGCGACCGGAACGAGCTTCTCGTTGGCAGGGACATCGGAGGCGATGGCGTACTCGAAGGAAGTGCCGTCCTTCAGGACTTCCTGGCCCTTCCTGCCGGTGATGAACTTCAGGAATGCCTGCGCTGCAGCCTCATTCTTGGAGTTCTCGCCGGTCTTGGCCTGGTCGCCGTAGTAGTAGTAGATCAGCGCAGCGTCCACTTCGCCGGCGTTGACTGCCTTCATGTCGGTGCTGTTGCCCTTGTAGGCCTTGAAGTTCTCCTTCATGCCCGCCAGCCACTCTTCGGTGGCAGCCTCGCCCTTGAGCTCAAGCAGCGCGGAGACGATGGCCTGGAAGTCGGCGCCGGACGGCGATGCCGGTCCACTTGCCGGTGGAGGGCCGGAATTCTTCGGGCACCTGCTGGGTGGCGGCTGTGTCCACGTCAGCGAAAAGATCCGCGTTCTCAACCTGCGTCATCGCCGGGGAGTTCTCGGTGAGGAAGACGTCGGCCGGGGATGCCGCGCCTTCCTGGACTGCTTCGGCGGAGGTAGAGGCGGAGGGCGAACCGGTGGAAGCGGGCGTGGCGGTGCCGGCGCGCGCCGACAGGCTGAGTGCGGCGCTGGCGGCGAGTGCGATGCCGGCCAGTGCGCTGTTGCGAATCTTCATTGAGGCACTGCTTTCTCGGGAAGATTTAGGGCCTGCTGGAGTTCGTTGAGGACTCAGCGCGGCGCCTCGAGGTCCAGCCGCCGGAATCCTAGGATTCCGCATCCCCCCGCCGCTAGTATCTGAGGCAAGACAAGGTCACCCTAGGCAGGGGTCAGCAAGAATGGTCGAAGCAGCAACGGCAGCGGTTTCCACGGTGATCCGCCGGAACAACGTCACGGTGTCCGGGCGGGCTGACGGGCCGGTGATGATGTTTGCCCACGGCTACGGCTGCGACCAGGATATGTGGCGCAGGCTCCTGCCCTACTTCGCCGACGATTACCGGCTGGTGCTTTTTGACCACGTCGGTGCGGGCCATTCTGACGTCAATGCCTATGACCGGGAAAAGTACGGGTCCCTGGATGGCTACGCGGCGGACCTTCTGGAGATCTGCGAATGCCTGGACCTGAAGGACGTCATCCTTGTGGCCCACAGCGTCAGCGCGATGATGGCGGTGATCGCTGCAACGCAGGAACCGGAGCGGTTCTCCCGGCTCATCCTTGTTGCACCGTCGCCGCGCTACACCAACGACCCTGCGGAGGGCTACGTGGGCGGGTTCTCGCAGGACGACATCGAGGGCCTGCTCGCGTCCCTGGACAGCAACTACTTCGCCTGGGCTGAAGCGCTGGCTCCCATGGCAATGGCCAACCCGGAGACTCCGGAGCTGGCCGAGGAACTGCGGAGCAGCTTCTGCCGGACCAACCCGTCCATTGCCAGGCACTTTGCCCGGGTCACCTTCCTCTCAGACACCCGGCAGGTGCTCGGGAAAGTGCCAACGGACAGCCTGATCCTGCAGTGTTCCGACGATCTGCTCGCGCCGCCGGAGGTAGGCACGTACGTGCACCAGCACCTGGTTCGCAGTTCCCTGGTGCACCTGCAGGCAACGGGCCACTGCCCGCACGTCAGTGCACCGCAGGCCACGGCCGACGCCATCCTGCGATATCTCGCTTCCAGTCCGTGACAGACACCCCGGGTCCGGACCCGGCCCACCTCGAAGCGCTGTTCAACCAGGCGCCATGCGGCTACCTGGTGACGGACGACGTCGGCCGCATCACCGCGGTCAATGACACCTTCGTGAGCTGGACGGGTCACAGCCGCTCCCACCTGCTCGGGTCCACCCTGCAGTCCCTCATGCCGGTGGGGGACCAGATCCTGTATTCGACCCACTGCATCCCGCAGCTGGGGATAACGGGCGCGGTGTCCGAGATCGCGGTCGAAATCATCGGCGCCGACGGCCAGCGGCGGGCGGCTCTGCTCTCGGCGTCGCGGTCCCCGGCCTCGGGCGAGGAGCCCGCCGCCGTCCGGGTGGTCATCTTCAGTGCCCACGAACGCCGGATGTTCGAGAAGGAACTTGTTGCAGCCCTTCGCGCGGCGGAGGAATCCGAGGCCCGGCGTGCCGAGGCTGAAAAGGAACTGCACCGCCTCGCGCTGCACGATGCCCTTACCGGCCTGCCCAACAGGGCCGGGCTGAAGGTGAGGCTGGACCAACTTTCCGTCGGCGGCGCTGCCGGAACGCGCAGGCTGGCGGTCCTCTTTATAGACCTCGACCATTTCAAGGCCGTCAATGACAGCCTGGGGCACGCCGCGGGGGACGAGCTGCTGATCTCCGTAGCGCAGCGCCTGACGTCGCTGGCCGCAGGAACAAACACTGTGGCCCGGCTTTCCGGGGACGAGTTCGTTGTGGTGGGCGCCTTTGCCGGCCCGACGGAAGCCACCGCGCTCGCTGCCGGGCTGCTGGAGGTCCTCCGGACACCGATGCAGATCGAAGGCCTGGAAATCGTCAGCTCCGCCAGCATAGGAGTGGCGGTGGCCGAGGATGACGGTGAATCCCTTGAAGACCTGATCCGCCGGGCCGATATCGCGATGTACCGGGCCAAGGAACTGGGACGCGGCCGCTGGGAGCTGCATGAGCCCGCGGAAACGGATCCTACGGTGGACCGGCTGCGCGCGTTGGGCGAGCTTCGGCGTGGAATCAGGGAAGGCGCCCTCCGGGTGCACTACCAGCCCCAAATAGACCTGCGCACCGGGCGCACGAGGGGGGTGGAAGCGCTGGTCAGGTGGCAGCACCCCGCCCGCGGCTTGCTCCCGCCGTCGGAGTTCATCACCATGGCCGAGGAATCCGGACTGGTGCGGCCGCTGGGCGCTTGGGTCCTGGGCGAAACGCTGAAACAGGCAGATAACTGGCGGCGGCAGGGCCGCCCCAGCAGCGCCCTTGAGTTCGCCGTCAACCTTTCTGCCCGCCAGCTCAACGACCCCGAACTGGTCCCGATGGTGGAAGCGGGCCTCGGGCTGCGGGGCCTCGATCCCGCGCTCCTGCTGCTGGAAATAACCGAAACAGCCCTCATGGCCGATCCCACCGCCGCACTCGCATCCCTCACGGCCCTCAAGAACCTGGGCGTAGGGCTGGCTGTTGACGACTTCGGCACGGGCTACTCGAGCCTGACGTACCTGAAGAAATTTCCCATTGACGAACTGAAAATCGACAGGTCCTTCATCAACGGCCTGGGCTCGGACTCCGGCGATTCGGCCATTGTGGGCAGCTGCGTCGACCTGGCGCACGCGGTGGGTATCCGGGCAGTCGCCGAAGGCGTGGAAACTTCCGGCCAGGTCAACATGCTCAAGGCCATGGGCTGTGACCTCGCCCAGGGGTACCACTTCGCCCGGCCGCTTCCGGCCGGCCTCCTCAAGGAATGGCTGGACGCAAACGGCGGCGGTTAGCCGGTCCCGATGCGGGCGTTTCCCTCAAACCAAGAGTGCAGCTACCCGTCTATTCGGATACAGCTGCACTCGAAGTTTGAACCAGGAAGAAAAGAGTCTGTGGCTGGCACTCTGGCCCGACTGTGGGCGCTTCGGGTGCCTTGCCTGAAGCTTTTAGGCGGCGATCAGTTCGCGCCTTGCGGGTGCGTGCTCCCGGCGCGGTGCCAGGACGCTGATGGTACAAGGTGCCTGCTGCGGATCGATCCTGGCCGGCAGGTGATGCGTTTCCGAAGCGGTATGAAGCATTTCGAGGGCTTCTGCATCAACCATTGCGTGGCTGATGTCCAGCTTCAGGTCCAGGCCCTCCCTTAGGGAGTTGGCCCGCTTAACTACTACGTAAAGTGCGTTCACGCTGTGAATGCTGATGTGCCCCTTTGCAATCACCAGAGCTTTGGCGTGGTCGAGATCTACACGGACAATGATGTTGAGCTTGGAATTCAAGTTGTAAAACCTTCCCCGGCATTGGCTGCGACGCTGCAGCTTCTTGCTTTGGCCTGTTTCTTAAGCCTCATCCAGAGTAAGGGGCAAATGTGACCCACGCAACAGTTACCTATTTATTACACCGATTAGGATGCTGATCCTGTGACGCTCCGTGGCCTGCGTCGCTGGAAAAGCACGCACGCCGGAACCACGGGCGGCTGAAGCCGCCGCCCGCCGTCGAACTCTCCCACCAGGAACTGGCTCAGCCCACGGCTTCAGGAAGCCGCCCGGTTAACACTGACACCGGCGCCGATGACCAGCGCTCGCGCTCGGGCTCATAGGAGATGACCACGGAGGTGTCCCTGTCCCGAGCCTCGTCCATCGCGAGCAGGAGGGCGTCCTCAATGTGCCGCGCGTATTCGAGCCGCTCGGCCAAGGATCCCTGAAGGTCGCCGTCGTCGATCAGGACATGGCCTTTGCCGTCCACGATGACCTTCAGCGAATACCCCTGGTCCTCATGGAGGGATCCCCGCGTTGTCGAAATCTCGGTGACCCTGTCTGCCCGGACCAGCCCGTTGCCGAGCGTTCGGATCCACACTTCACCCATGGAAAAACCTCCCCTTTGGCAGTGGGCGCGAATCAGCACCCCTTAAGGCAAACGGTAGTCCTTCGCAAGGGTTTTGTGACCCCCAAATGTTTGCCTTTCATTCCCCTGCTGCCGGCCGCCCTAGGATAAATCTGATGATTTCCCCGGATGACCCCCAGCCGTTCAGCCTGCGCGCCATCGCGGTGGCCGCTTTTGGCCCCACCCTGCTCTTCGGGGTCGGCCAGGGAGCGATTCTTCCGGTGGTGGCGCTGAGCGCCCGCGACCTTGGCGCGTCCGTTGCAGTCGCGGCGCTGATCGTCACGCTGATTGGACTGGGTTCGTGGTTTTTCAACCTGCCCGCATCGCTGGTCACCCTCAAATTCGGCGAACGCTGGGCCATCGTGGGCGCCGCTGTCGCGGCCGGACTGGCGCTCGCCGCAGCCGGTTTGTCCTCCCTGATCCCCAACGGACTGTGGCTGCTCGCGGTGGCGATGGCCGTCGTCGGGATGTCCGGCGCGGTGTTCGGACTGGCCCGGCAAAAGTACCTCACCGAGGCCGTTCCCGTCGCGTTCCGGGCACGGGCGCTGTCCACCCTGGGCGGCGTGAACCGGATTGGTGTGTTCATTGGCCCGTTCCTGGGCGCTTTGGTGATGCAGTTTTCCGGCATCGGCGGGGCGTACTGGGTGGGTGTGGTGGCGATGGCCGCGGCTGCGCTGCTGTCCCTCACCATCCCGGACCTTGAGTTGGCGGACACGCACGACGGCGGGAGTGCCGGCCCGGAGCCCACCCTCCGCAGTGTGGCGGTTTCCCACGCCGGCGTCTTCCTGAGCGTGGGCGCCGGGATACTGCTGCTCAGCGCGCTGCGCTCGTCCCGCCAGGTGGTCATCCCGCTCTGGGCCGACCACCTGGGCATGGACGCGACGTCGGCCTCCCTGATTTACGGGCTCTCCGGGGCCATCGACATGCTGGTCTTCTACCCGGCCGGCAAGCTCATGGACCGGAAGGGCCGGCAGTTTGTGGCCGTGCCGTCCACCCTGCTGATGGGCGCTGCGCTGCTGCTGATTCCGCTCACAGGGTCCTTTGGAGGGTTGCTCCTGGCGGCGCTCTTGATCGGGTTCGGCAACGGGATCAGTTCCGGGCTGGTGATGACGCTGGGTGCGGACTTCTCGCCAAACCGCGGGCGCGGCCAGTTCCTGGGGCTCTGGCGGTTTATGGCCGACGCCGGTTCCACCGGCGGGCCTGTACTCCTCTCCGGGGTGACGGCTTTGGCATCGCTGGGGGCGGGGATCTCAGCCACGGGCATACTGGGGTTCGCGGCGGCAGCCGTGTTCGCCGTCGTCATTCCCCGGCTGAAGCACCGGCGGAACTACTGATTCCGGGAGGTTGCGCTATCAATTGTGGTCCCCAAACCGCGGGCTTGAGGGCCAAAAGTGATAGGGCAACGGGTGTGGAGGATATCCTCAACAGATGAGTGAAACGGGAACGCCCACTCGCATCAGCACGCTGCAAAAAGGCGCGTGGTGGCTGCAGGACTACCTTTACGCCGGCGTCTGGCAGGTCCGCGGCATGCTCTCGCGCGTGCAGCCAGGCTCGTTCCATCAAGGCCACCGCGCCCCCGTGGTGATCATCCCCGGCGTGTACGAAAACTGGCAGTTTATGCTGCCCCTCATCCAGTGCATCCACGACGCCGGCCATCCGGTGCACGTGGTGACAGTGCTGCAGCGGAACAGCCTGGACGTGCCCGCTGCCGCCAGGCTCGTGGCCCAGCACCTGGAGGAAGCGGGCCTGCGGGACGCCGCCATTGTGGCGCACAGCAAGGGCGGGCTCATTGGGAAGTACGCGATGCTGAACCTCGATCCGGAGCACCGGATCGACCGGATGATCGCCGTGTGCACGCCGTTTTCGGGGTCGCGCTACGCCAAGTACATGCTGCTGCCCAGCCTGCGCATCTTCTCCCCGCGCAACGCCCTGACCCTCCAACTGGCCCGGGAGGAGACCATCAACAGCCGCATCACCTCCATCTACGGGCCCTTCGATCCGCACATTCCCGAGGGCAGCGTGCTGCCGGGCGCCACCAATATCGAGCTGCCTGTCGCCGGGCACTTCCGGATCCTCGGGGATTCCGAAACGTCGAGGATCATCGTGGAGCAGTTGAACCTTCCGGCGTGAACGCCCCGCTCCTGCCACGGCGGGATGCAGCCTTCCGGCCGTACCTTCTAGGCTGGTCATGGGGGTTGGCGACCGAAAGGAGAAGCACTGTGACGTCCACTGGTGACGCCGGCCGCAAGCGGGCAGTTCCGGAAGAGCCGGACCACTCGCGTTCCAGCAGTGCCGTGGAGCGCCGGCAAAGCAGGTGGGCCACCGTCCTCGCTGTCCTGCAGCGGCTGCTGTACCTGGTGGTGACCATAGCCGTGGGCTGGGCTGTCTACTACTTCCTGCTCGCCCGGCTTTCGCGCGGGCCGGAGCAGGCATGGGTGTTCCTGCCGGTCTGGCTGATCCTGGCCTACGCCCTGCTGCCGCGCATCCACAAGATCCTCAGCAGCCTGTACATCCCGGACTACTTCATCGGACGGACCAGGACGGGCGACGGCGTCCTGGGGGATCCCGTGAACCTCGCCGTGGTGGGACCCAAGGAGGAGTTGCGCCAGGCGATGCGGACGGCCGGGTGGGTGGAGGCGGATCCCATTACCCCGGCCACCGCCTGGCGCACCCTGACCTCGACGGTCCTGGGGCGCAGCTACCCGCAGGCCCCGGTGAGCTCGCTGTATGTTTTCGGCAACAAGCAGGACCTTGCGTTCCAGCGGGAAATCGACGGGAACCCGCGTAAACGGCACCACGTCCGGTTCTGGAAATGCCCGGCCGGCTGGATGCTTCCCGGCGGACTGTCCGTGGACTGGGTGGGGGCGGGGACCTACGACCGCAGCGTGGGGTTGTCCCTGTTCACCTTCCAGATCACGCACAAGATCGCCGACCGCACGGACGAGGAACGCGACTTCATCATCGGGACCCTCCGCTCAGCCAACGCCGTTGAGTCCGTGCACGTCATCCTCAACTACTCCAGCGGCTACCACCACCGCAACGGCGGCGGCGACGCCATCCGCACCGACGGGCACCTTCCGATTATCGACCTGCACCCGCCGGACCGGCTGCGCAGGGCGGGTTCCCCGGCCTCGTAGGCAGTCGCTTTGCCTGAGGGTTTTTGTGGACTCCGTGAGCGCGGGGCACGTCAACGGCCGCTGGGGCCGCCTGGGCTGGTGGCTGTGCCCAGGATATGCGCCACGGGTGGGGCCAACGGACCTGCCGAGAAGCCGAACCCCCGGCTGGCCTGCACCGTGAATC
Source organism: Pseudarthrobacter sp. R1 (assembly GCF_024494415.1). Classification (NCBI taxonomy): domain Bacteria; kingdom Bacillati; phylum Actinomycetota; class Actinomycetes; order Micrococcales; family Micrococcaceae; genus Pseudarthrobacter; species Pseudarthrobacter sp. R1. The sequence goes on from NZ_JAMKFI010000008.1 coordinate 266,061, forward strand.
CCGCCGCGGTGATGGCCCGGAGCGTGTCCCGGTTGGGGTGGCAGCCGCCGGCCATCCGCTGCCAGGCCGGGGTGAGCAGGTCTTCGGCTGCGGCCAGCAGGCGGTTGTGGGAACGGACGTGTTCGTAAAAAGCGAGCGTCCCTCCGGGGCGAAGGACCCGGCAGATTTCAGCGAGTGCAGTGGCCTGGTCGGCCACGCTGCACAGGACGAGGCTGGCCACCACGGCGTCCGTGCCGGCATCTTCCGCGGTAACCTGTTCGGCGGTGCCGGCCCGAACCGTTATGGGCACCCGCGCGGAGGAGGCCCTGGCCAGGGCGAGGTTTCGGAGATAGTCGTCCGGTTCGATGGCCAGGACCTGGGTGACCGTTTCCGGGTAGAGCGCGAAGGCCGAGCCGTCACCGGCGCCGATTTCGATGACGGTCCCGCTCAGGCCTGCAAGGATGGCTCGCCGGTGTTCCGTGCCGCCGCGGCGGTTCATCTCCTCCACAGCCCGGGCGTAGGCCCGGGCGAAGCGGGGGTGCTGCAAGTCCGGCGGCCCGCTCTCGCCGGAGGGTCCATGGTCCTGCCTGCCGGCGCCGGTCATACAGTCCTCCTTCCGCCTAATACGAAAGTAGGGTTCGTCAGGCTGCGGTGGCCGGGGTGATGGTGACACTGAAGCCGAGGCTGTTGAGCTTCTTGATGGCGTTGTTCTTGGCTTTGATCGGGTCCAGGCGGGTGAAGTGGTCG
>NZ_JAMKFI010000008.1:266886-471196 GCF_024494415.1 Pseudarthrobacter sp. R1
ACCGGCGTCCACCGCGGCAGACACCTCCATGATCTGCCCAAAACCTCATCCTCGGCCAGAGCCCGGGGCGAGGCAACCGCATACTTTCTCCCACCACGGCGCGTCAGCGACGCTGGACCGCTAGTCCAAGCGATCCTAGTCTGGCTGCTAGTCAGCGTTAAAGGGGTTGCTGGTGTCCGTGGCGAGGGTGCCGCTGCTGGCCGTCAGAACGCAGCCTGAAGCTTTTCCGGCAATTTCGAGGTCGGGGAAAGCAGCGAGGCCTGATGATGCTGCCCGCGTAAGAGTGCCCTTGATGGTGCAGTTGGACTGAAGCATGACCTGCGCGGAATTATCAACCGGGTTGCCGAAGGCGTCCAGGACATGGACGCTCACCGGCGGCGTGATGGGAGTGTTCTTGAGGACGACGGCGGGAATGGCATCAAACTTGAGTCGCCCCGCTGCTGCGGCCGTGATGGTCGCGGTCACCGGTGCGGGAGCCGCCAGCCCTTGGGAAGCTGCAGTGATGGTTGCGGTGCCGGCTTTGGTGTCCCCGTAAAAGAACGACGCCGACGAGGACCCGGCCGGGATGGTCACCGTGGAGATCTTTGCGCCGTTTGCCGCGGCAGCAAAGATGGTGGCACCGGCGGAGCTGGTGGCGAGCGAGACGCTGGAAATCCCGGCAGTAACGGCATTGCCGTAAGCATCTTGGCGTTGCAGCGTAACCGGGCCAAGGATTGCGGCGCTTGAGGCCGGGCCCGTAAGGGCTGCGCTGCTGGTGACTGTCAACTTGCTGGCTGCGGCCGGAACCACGGTGAACGTGCTGCTGACGGCGCCGGCGTAACCAGGGCTGGAAGCGATCAGCGTGTAGCCCGCAGCTGCCTTGTTGATCGAGAGGCCGCCGAACGCGGCTGTGCCCCACCCATCGGTGGTGGCGGTGACCGTTCCGGAGAGCGTCCCGGCAGCGGGATTGGCGCCAAGGCTGATGGTGACCGGGACTCCGGCTGAGGGAATTCCAGCCGAGGTTGCCCGCACACTGACGGTGATCGGCGAGCCAGCGGCCACGGTAGCGGATGGCTGTGAATCGAAGGAGAGGTCACGAAGGCTGGTCACCGCTACGGTTTCGCTGACGGGGCCCGCTGCTGTCCAGGAACGGTGGACGGCAGTTACCTGGTAACGGTGGGTGCCCTCCGGGACGGATGCGTCCGTGCAGGTAGTGCCTGCGATCGGAGCGGCCGGGCTGGAGCCGCAGGCGGCTACGGCTGTGGAACCGCTGATCCGGGTGACGTAGTAGCCCGTGGGGACCACGGCGCCGGGGGACCCTGTCCAGCTGACGGCAACGTTTGAGTTACTGCTTGCCGGCACCGAAACGTTGGTGGGCGGAAGCAGCGTGGCCGCTGACGCCGTCGTACTTCCGGAGCCGGAAGCCCGCCAGTGCGCTGAAGCGGGAGCAGCGCCTGCGAAAGCTGCAATAAAAAGGACCACGACGGCCAGCACTCCGGCACGCAAGAGCCAGTTAAACCAAACCAGCTCCCGCCGAAGCCGGGGGGTGGCTTCGGGGGAGCTGGCGTTTGTGGGCACGGGGACCTTCCGGAAAAATCGAGCTGGATAGCGGTCAGGCGGACTTCATCACCATTGGGCTACGAAGCTGATGGACTGCTTCAGGAAGGTGACTCCATGCCCCTTCAGCTGGCCGCGAAGTGCAGGGGCACCGTGGCGCCCTTGCAACCGTCCTGGTTCTCTGCGCTGTTGACCATCTGAAGAGTTACCGTGCCGGTGGCAGTGCCACCGGGCTCAAGTTCTTTAGCAGTAAAGTCGTAGTCCGTTATTGCGAAGTCGGCCGTCTTGCAGCCGGTCGATGAGGTCCACGTGGTGCCGTCGGTGTTGGCGACTTTGACAACAACTTTCGAGACCTTCTGAACGCCGGTGCCTGGGTTTGTCACGGTGAAGGTGACCTTCTGCGTCGGCCCGCCCGGGGAAAGGTCGCCGCCTGTAGCTGTACCGGTGATCTCGAAGCTGGAGGTGGTGCCGGCCTTGGTGGTGGCGCTGCCTGTTCCGGTGGCCGTCCAGTAGGCGAAAGCTGCACCGCCGCCGATGGCTACCAGTGCGGCAGTGGTGCCGATGATGCGCTTCTTACGTCCAGCAACCTTGCTCATGTCATACCCCTAAAACTTTTGCGGTAACCGCAGAGACCTTGTGAGCCTGTGTGGCTCCGATAGGAATAGCTTGGAGGAGCTGGCTCAAATTACTCATCGGTAATTCGTCAAGGTTTTGTCAAGTGTTCCTCGGCGTTTGCGCAGGTCAGCCGCACGTAGGCCGGGAAGGTACCACTGGGGCTATTCGCGTAGACCGGGGTGTGCGAACCTTTGGTGAAGGGAGCCGTGTTGCGGTGGCAGGAGGGGCCGAAGTGAGAATTGCATGCGGGCAGTTCAGCGCCGGCAGCGAACCCCAGCGGAACCTGGTGCAGATACAACAGCTGATGGAAACTGCCGCGCTGAATAACGCCGACCTGCTGGTGCTTCCCGAGTCCAGCCTGTACGCCGGCACCGAACCCCCAAGTGTCCTGGCGGACGTCGCAGAGCCCTTGGACGGTCCATTCATCAGCGGGATCGCAGCGCTCGCAAGAGGGCTCCACCTGCCCGTGGTGGTGGGAACCGCCGAAGCCACCCCCGGCGGCCTTCCGTTCAACACCCTGGTGGCTCTTGACTCGGAGGGCTCAGTTCAAGGCACGTACCGCAAGGTGCATCTCTACGACGCCTTTGGCTACCGCGAAAGTGACGGAACCAGCCAGGGCACCATCGCCGAGCCGTCTTTGCTCTCCTTCGGGCAGCTGCGCCTGGGCATGTTGACCTGCTACGACCTCAGGTTTCCGGAAAGTGCCCGCTACCTGGTGGACGCCGGCGCGAACGTCCTGCTGCTGCCGGCCATGTGGATCGTCGGCCCGGGCAAGGAAGACCACTTCAACACCTTGGTCCGTGCCCGTGCCATCGAGAACACCACCTACGTGGTGGCGGCCAACCAGAGCGGGCCGCTGGCCACTGCTTACTCGATTGTGGTTGATCCCTTCGGGGTGGTGATCGCCAACGCCGGCGAGGCGCCCGGAGTCATTTTTGCCGAGCTTGAACCTGAACGGATTGCGGCAGTCAGGACCCGTGTGCCGTCCCTGCGCAACCGCCGCTTCACAGTGGTACCCCGGGACCTCCACTAAGCCCCGGAAGTGTGACCTTCTTGACACCTGCATTTGACGTCCACGAAACATTCAGTGCCTTCCGCCGCCATAAAATTGGAGGCAGAGAAATTTCCCGGAAGGACCACTGTGCAGACCACCGACGCCGCGATGAAACCCATCATCGGACTCACCACGTACCTGGAGCAGGCTGGGACCGATGGTTGCGGCACGGTCAGGGCGGCATTCCTGCCCGAGACGTACCTGAACCCCATCATCGCCGCAGGCGGCGTACCCATCCTGCTGCCACCCCAGCCCGTCATGGCAGGCATGATCGAACTGCTTGTTGGCAGGCTCGACGGCCTGGTGGTTCCCGGCGGCTGGGACGTGGACCCGTCCCTCTACGGCCAGGAAGCCCACCCGGAAACTGATGCCCCGCGCCCAGAGCGTGATGCCTGGGAGCAGGCCCTGATCCAGGAAGCGATCCGCCAGGACGTTCCGCTGCTGTGCATCTGCCGCGGCGAGCAATTGCTGAACGTCACGCTGGGCGGCAGCCTCCACCAGCACCTGCCCGACGTCATCGGGAACGGCCAGTACCAGCCCGGCGGCTATAACTTCAACAGGATCCCGGTGGAGATCAAGCCCGGCTCCAGGCTTGAGCAGCTGATCGGTGCCAACCCCGGACCAGTGCCGGTCTCCCATCACCAGGCCGTGGACAAGCTCGGCGAAGGCCTTATTGCTGCAGCCTGGAGCGAGGACCAAGTGGTGGAAGCCATCGAATACCCGGCGAACACCTTCACCATGGGCATCCAGTGGCATCCGGAGGAGCTGCCGGAGGACTTCGGCCTTTTCCGTGGGTTCGTCGAAGCAGCCCGGGCGAAGTTCCTGTCGCGCCTCCTGCCGGCCACGCCGGCGTCGGCCGTCACTGCGGAGATCAATGCCAGCCTCGCTGGGCCGCCGCTCGTCTGAGCAAAATAACCGCCCGCAGGTGGCCAGGAGCTCCTGAAAAAGGCCAATGGGAACGCCCCGAAGCAGCGCGCGATGCGCCTTGTTTCGGGGTGTTTTCGCGTGTTTTTCCTTGCGGACAGGAAATAAGCATGCTTAGTATGTTCTAACACTGAGGTTAAGCCAAACGCTTCATGGTTCTATCCAGGAGTCAGAATGGCTGGTTTCCGAAACGTTTGTCCTCCTGCCCACGGACGAGTCCCACGTAAGGGAGATGCCGGCCCAAAGGGGCAGCGCTGATGCGCCGCCTGGGTGTGGAGGAAGAGTTCCTCATCGTCGACAATGCAAGCGGGCAGGCGGTGCCACTGGGCGAACTGCTGGACCGCCTGAGTGATGATGACGGGCTCAGCAGTGAAATGAAGCAGGAACAGATCGAAGCCTGCACGCTGCCAAGGATCAGCCTGGACGAGCTGGCGCAGGACCTCACGGCCCGGCGGGTGAGCGCGGATTCCACCGCCGGCGCGGTGGGTGCACGCTCCGTTGCCCTTGCCACATCGCCCTTTCCGGTGCAATCCACTGCCGCCCCGGGCGAGCGGATCGAGCGGATGATGCAGAAGTTCGGCGTGACGGCGGCTGAGCAGCTGACATGCGGCTGCCACGTCCACGTGGAGATCGACTCGGACGAGGAAGGCGTTGCCATTCTGGACCGGATCCGGATCTGGCTCCCGGTACTGATGGCCCTGACAGCGAATTCCCCGTTCTGCAACGGTGTGGACACCGGCTACGCGAGCTACCGCTCCCAGGCCTGGAACAGGTGGCCCACCGCCGGTCCCAGCGAAATCTTCGGCTCCGCTGAGGGTTACCACGCCCACATCCAGGAAATGCTCCGCTCGGGAGTTCCCCTGGACCTTGCACAGATCTACCTCGACGCGAGGCTTAGCCACCATCACCCCACCGTGGAAATCCGGGTGGCGGATGTGTGCCTGTTCGCCGACGACGCCGTCCTGCTCGCCGCCCTGGTGCGCGGCCTGGCGGAGACAGCCGCCAGGCAGTGGCGCGCGGGTGTGCCCCCGGTGCCTGCCTCTGCGGTACAGCTTCGACTCGCCTCCTGGCAGGCGGGCCGGTTTGGGCTCGACGGCGAACTGGTGGATCCGCTGACAGGCCAGCCCCGCGCCGCCTTCGACGTGGTCATGTCCCTGTTGGACTTCATCCAGCCGGTGTTGAAGGAGCAGGGCGAGTTCGACGTTGTGGAATCCCTGCTGTTCCAGGTCCTGACCAGGGGCACCGGTGCTGCAAGGCAGCGGGACGCCTACGCCAAAGCGGGCAGCCTGTGCGACGTCATCGCCGACGCAGTCCACGCCAGCAGCCTGCCCGCAACAGCGCTTTGGCAGCTGAGTGATTCGCCGCTGCTGGCGAGCGACCAGAGCTTTTAGGCAAGGATCAGGAACGAGGACCCTGAAATGTGCGGAATAGCCGGCGAAATCGCCTTCAACGGGAGAAAGGCCTCCCAGGAGTCGGTTCTGAAGATGATGGGGGCGATGACATCGCGTGGGCCCGACGGGCGGGGGACCTGGGAATCGGGCTGGGTGGCACTGGGCCATCAGCGCCTCAGCATCATTGACCTTTCCGAGGCAGGGGCGCAGCCAATGCTGGACGACGGCGGCCTGGCCGTCACGTTCAACGGCTGCATCTACAACTACAAAGAACTGCGCCGGGAACTGGAGCCGGAATTCACCTTCCGGTCCAACAGCGACACCGAGGTGATCCTGAAGGCCTACCGGAAGTGGGGCGACGACTTTGTCCACCACCTGGTGGGGATGTTCGCGGTGGCCCTTTACGATCCGCAGCGGCAGGAAGTCCTGCTGGCCAGGGACCGGCTGGGCATCAAACCGGTGTACGTCTCCGAGCTCCCGGGAAGGTTGCGCTTCGCTTCCAGCCTGCCGGCGCTGGTGGCTTCGGGCGGGATGGACACGTCCATTGACGAGACGGCCTTGCACCACTACCTGAGCTGGCACTCGATCGTCCCCGCGCCGCGGACCATCCTGCGCGGCATCCAGAAGCTGCCGGCCGCAACCATCCGGACCATTCGTGCTGACGGAACCTGGCACGACCGCGAGTACTGGAAACCTGACTACACGCGCCGCGCGGAGCACGCGGACTGGTCCGCGGCGGACTGGCTGGAAGCCGTCCGCGGTTCCCTTCAAACGGCAGTACGACGCCGGATGGTGGCGGACGTGCCGGTGGGCGTCCTTCTCTCCGGGGGCCTGGATTCCAGCCTCCTCGTTGCCCTGCTTGCCGAGGAGGGCCAGCACGGATTGTCCACGTTCAGCATCGGGTTTGACGGCGCCGGCGGGGACTCCGGAAACGAGTTCGCCTACTCGGACCTCGTTGCGCGGGAGTTCGGTACGCGGCATGAGCAACTGCACGTCAGCACTTCCGAGTTCACCCCGTCCATCGATGGGGCCGTGGGGGCGATGTCCGAACCGATGGCCAGCCACGACGTGACGGCGTTCCACCTGCTCTCCCGGACTGTCGCCGAGCATCTGAAGGTAGTGCAGTGCGGCCAGGGCGCCGACGAGGTCTTTGGCGGGTACGGGTACCACCAGCCGCTTGCTTCGGTGGGCCGTTCGGAGGCGTTGTCCACGTTCACCTCAAAATTTGTGGACCATAGCCATGAAGAACTCCTCAACATCCTGGAGCCCGAGTGGTACTGCGCCACCGATGTGAGCAGCCGGGTCCTGGCCGCCAACCTGGACGCCCCCGGTGCGGACACCGCCCTGGACGCGGTGCTCCGGCTGGATACCCACCTGCTGATGGTGGACGATCCCGTCAAGCGGCTGGACAACATGAGCATGGCCTGGGGCATCGAAGCCCGGGTGCCGTTCCTGGACCATGAGCTGGTGGAGCTCGCCGCGTCCTGCCCGCCGGAACTCAAGGCATCGCAGGGCGGAAAGGGCATTTTGAAGGACCTGGGCCGGCAGCTGCTGCCCACAGCCGTGGTGGACCGGCCCAAGGGATACTTCCCGGTCCCTGCCCTCCGCCACCTTGAGGAACCGTTCATCTCCATCGTCCGCGAGGCCCTCCATGCACCGGAGGCCAAGCAGCGCGGACTCTTCCAGCCGGCCTACATCGACGTCCTGCTGGCAGACCCCAACACGCAGCGGACAGCCGTGAACAGCAACGTCCTCTGGCAGTTGGCGCTGCTGGAAATGTGGCTCCAGCACCACGGGGTGGGCTAACGCCAGATGACGTCAGCGCCTGGGTGAGCCTCGTCGTCGTGCGGCGTAGGCGAACAGGGCGGTGGTGGCGACGGTGGCCAGATACCCGGCGATCACGATCAGCGAAATCCCCGCCCAGAAGTAGTTGGTGGTGCTGACCTCCTGCCAGGGACTGGGCGCGATCCGGACCAGCGAATACATCGCCACCGCAGCTGACGCCAGCCCGATCAGCACCGGCAGCGTGAGCCAGATCCGGGCCGACCCGATGTGCCCGCCAAAGCCGTCCCACGTATTCCACGCCCCGCGGCGGATGATGAGCCAGCCTGCCGGAATCATAAAAGCGCCCACCAGCAGGAACGCGGCAACCACGTCGGCCGGCCGGTGCCACTGGTTGATGAGCGTGGATACGCCCGATGCAATCGCGAACGTGCCGCCCACAAAACCGGCCAGCGGGCGCCAGCGGGGCGAGGCCATCAGGAACACCGCGGCTGCCGCCGACGCCGCCAGGGCGGTGTGCCCCGACGGCAGCGAATTCAGCTCCAGCGTCACCACGCCCTTGTCCGGCCGGGCCGGAAGCACATCCTTCAGGACCTGGGTGGCAATATTCGCGCCGATGCAGGCAGTCACCGCAATGCCGGCTTCCGTCCAGTGCTTCCGGATCACAGTGACAAAGAGCACCACGACGGCGGCCATCACCAGTGAGATGGTGGGCAGCAGGTCCAGGAACCTGGTGGTCGCCTTGCCCGCCGGCCCGTGGATATCGACGGCCTCCACCAGCGCGGACTCGTCGATGAACTGGCCCGTAGTGGTCTGGACGAAGTAGTAGTACGTGGCGATCAGCCCGGCAACGCAGGCCAGCGTGGCGAGCACGAAAAAGAAACCCGAGCCCGGAGCGGGGCGTGCTGGGGTCCTGGCCGGTGCCTGCCGTTGAGAAGTCATCACTTCAAGGTTGTCACAGAAAGCTGGGATCCCGCCGCATGTGCCGGGGATGCCGGCTGGGCCGGGCCCCGGCTGCAGTTACCCCAGGTTCCGGGCGAGTTCCTCGATCAGTTCGAACTGCTCGCGCACGCCGCCCTCCATGCCGGACTGGGCAATCATGTCCCGCACGTCCTTGCTTCCTGCGTCGGTGCGGATGCTGACCAGGGTGGCGCCGCCGTCGGCATCGCTGAAGGTGACGGTGTTGACCACGGACCCTTCCTCGCTGTCCGGCGACGCGCCGGGCGTCTCCATGACCTCCGTGTGCACGATCCGTTCGTTGGGTACGATCTCGCGGTACGTTCCGTGGAAGGCCACCTCGAACTCGCCGTGCGCCACCATCACGTAGCGCCATGCCCCGCCTACCCGGAAGTCCATCTCGGCCGTGGTCATCTCGCCCCGCCGCCCCGGCCACCAGCGCTTGACCAGTTCAGGCGTGGTCCAGGCCCTGTACACGAGGTGCCGGGGCGCGCTGACGGTCCGGGTGATGAGGATTTCCCGGTCGCTGGGAAAGGTCACGTCCATGGTGCCTGTTTGTGTCATTGTCCTGATCCTTAGTCTTGCGTGTCTTCCTGTTTGAGGTCGGCGAGCACGTCGTCCAGCAGTTCGAAGCGCTCGTCCCAGAGGTGCTGGTAGCCGGAGACCCAGTCATGGATGGGCTTCAGCGCCTGGGGGTTGAGCCGGTACAGCCGCTGCCGGCCCTCATCCCGCACATCCACCGCCCCTACCTCCCGCAGCACCCGCAAGTGCCGCGAGACCTGGGGCTGGGCCAGGCCAAGGAGTTCCACCAGCTCGTTCACCGGGCGCTCACCCTGCGTGAGCGCGTCCAGGATTTCCCGACGGCGTGGCTCAGCTACCGCGTTGAAAGTGTCCGTGGTGGTCGCTGCCCGTGCCATGCGCTCATTATATATCCGTATGGATATGCGTGCTCTGGCTCCTGCCCCGTTTCCTGCCGACCGGTCAATCTGGGTACTCGGACACCAGCGGTTTTGCCTTGACGGTGCTTAGCAACGCGGCAAGTGAACCGTCCATCGGCAGCAGCTCGCTGATGCCCGTGTCCTCGTTTCTCCGCGAGATCGTTTCGGTCAGCATGGAGTGGCCGAACCGGTACACGGCGTGGGCGAATTCGGCCTTGACGGCGGGGTTGAGCTCGGCCTGAGTGAACGCAAAGGACTGGAAGGGGTTAATCGCCGGCTGGACCTTCCGGGCGAACTCCTCGAACACCAGGTGCTGGTATTCCATCTCGTTGACGAAGCGTGCCGCCTGGAAGAGACGCTCACCGTTCCAGCCGTCTGCACCCAACGCCGACTTCCATTCTGCAAGGGTGGCCGCACCGCTCGGGGAAGTGTCGTTCTCGAGGGTGTTCTTGATATCGCCGACGAGCCGGTTGTGCTCGGAGTGGAAGACCTTGTGGATGGCGGTCAGGCCGATGTTCTCGTTGACCCGCCCATCACCGGCAACGAAATGTGCGTCGAGCATTTCATCGTCGTAAGTTCCCGCGGGCTGGCTGGCGAAGTCGGCGGAGGCCGCGTCATCAGCATCGGTCACCGGCGCCACCGGCGGGGTGGCGGGATTGTTGTCCGCGTACTTCGGGGACGGGTCCGCGTTGTGCGAGATCTCGGTCAGGAACGGCGTCTCGAAGTACTTCACATTCGCGGGAACCCGCACGGGAACCACGGTAGTCACCACTGCCACCTTCACTAACGCCGCCACCAGCCAGGTGATTACCGGGCTTACCCCGGGCACCACTTACAGGTTCGTGGTCAGGGCGGTCAACAGCACCGGAGCGGGTGCCGCATCGGCGGCATCCAATGCGGCTACGACGCCCAACCGGCCGGGCGCTCCGGTGATCGGGAGGGCTCGGCAAGGCGACAACCGCGGGCCTGTGACAGCCTCGATCGCCTGGACACCCCCGGCCACCACGGGCGGCTCACCGACCACCGGCTACAAGGTCACCGCCCTGCGGATGAGCTCGGGGGCAAACAATGCCACCGTGGTTTCAAGGACGGACTCCGCGGTCCTTCCGGCGACGGCCAGGACCCTGGAGATGACCCTTACCGGCAGCAACTACCGCTTTGTGGTGGTGGCCATCAACGGCGTGGGCACCAGCCCGGAGTCCGCCCGCTCGAACAGCGTGGTGGCGCGGTAGGAAAGGCATAGCGCAGCCAGCGCCTGCAGCTGGCAAGTGAAGGGGGTGGCCGCCAGGTCACCCCCTTTCGCTGTGCGCAGAGGTGGCCGATAGAGTGAAACCATGCCCGCCCACCCAGAGCATCAGCCCCGGAACGGGTTTCCGAACATCCCTTCCGTGGAGCAGCTTGTTAAGTCAGCGCACGTGGTCAGGCTGCCCATGCGCGTGAAGTTCCGCGGCATCATGGCGCGCGAGTCCCTGCTGCTGCAGGGTCCAGCCGGCTGGGGAGAGTTCTGCCCCTTCCCCGAGTACGGCGACGCCGAGGCCTCCCGGTGGCTTGCCGCCGCGATCGAGGCCGCCTGGACAGGGTTTCCCGCTCCGTTGCGTCCGGTGATTCCCGTCAACGCAACCGTGCCCGCCGTTCCGGCTGACCGGGTTCCGGAGGTTTTGGCGCGCTTTGGCAGGGTGGACGCTGTAAAGGTTAAGGTTGCCGAGCGCGGCCAGACGCTCGACGACGACGCCGCCCGCCTCGCCGCCGTCCGTTCCGCCCTTCCGGATGCGGCCATCCGCGTGGATGCCAACGGGGGCTGGGATATTCCGGCCGCTGTCGAGGCGCTCACACGGCTGGCCAACGTCCGCCTGGAATACGCCGAACAGCCGGTGCCCACCATCGACGGGCTGGCCGAGGTGCGGCGTGCCTTGCGGACCGCCGGAACACCTGTGCTGATCGCGGCGGACGAGAGTGTCCGTAAGGAATCAGACCCCCTGCGCGTGGCGCGCGCCGGCGCGGCCGACCTCATCGTGGTCAAGGTGGCGCCGCTCGGGGGAGTACGGCGCGCCCTGGACATCGTGGCGCAGGCCGGACTTCCCGCCGTCGTGAGCTCAGCGCTGGACACCTCGGTGGGGATCCGCGCTGGCCTTGCCCTGGCGGCGGCGCTTCCGGAACTGCCCTACGCATGCGGGCTGGGTACGGTGTCCCTGTTCGAATCCGACATCACCATGGATCCGCTCGTGGCCGACGACGGCGCCATCCGCCTCCGCGACGTCGCCGCCGACGCCGGGCTGCTTGAGCAGTATGCGGCTCCGCCAGAGCGCCGGGACTGGTGGCTGGCCCGGCTCCGCCGCGTCCACGCCCTCCTTACCGCCTAAACGCTCTCTCACCTTCCGCGCCTTTTTCGCACACGCTCCATCACCTTCCGCGCCTTTTCCGCGGACGCGCCATCACCTTCCGCGCCTTTTCGGCCGACGCTCCATCACCTTCCGCGCCTTTTCCGCGGACGCGCCATCACATCCCTGCAGGTCACGAGCGGCTAACCGGAGCTTCACCTTGTTGACTACTGCGCGTAGAAACCGGCTGACAGGGTGAGGGAACCGCATCGATTTCCCTGGAAGGCCCCCATGTCTGAAACGACTGCCCGCAAGTTCACCCTGCTGCCGATGCTCGGCCATACCAAGGGCAAGCGCAGTGCCGTCACCTGCGCGCTGAAGTGCGACAACGCGTGCGCAGGTGACGTCTGCAACACCAGCTCCAACAGCTACTTCCGCGACATCGCCTCCGCCACAATGTCCCGCCGCGCCGCCCTCGGCTTCGGCGCCGCCGGTGCGCTCGCCGTCGTCCTCGGCAGTGCCGTCACTTCGCCGGAATCCGCCAGCGCTGCCGGCCTCTCGAAGGCTGCGAAGGAAGGCTTCGGCAACTCCAAGCTCCGCTTCGCGCCGATCGCTCCGGTGGATGCCGCCGTCGACGCCGTCACGGTCCCCGAAGGCTTCACCTGGCAGCCGGTCATCCGCTGGGGCGACCCCATCTTCAACGGCGCGCCGGAGTTCGACCTGGACAACTAGACGGCCGCCGCACAGGAAAAGCAGTTTGGCTACAACAACGACTACGCGGACATCCTGGAGATTCCGGGCAGCAAGGGCCGCCGCGCGGTGCTTTTCGCCAACCACGAGTACACCAACGAGAACATCATGTTCCCGGCCACCATGCCTGCGGACCAGATGCGTGCTGTGGGGGCAGCCGCACACGGACTCACCGTGGTGGAGCTGGAGCGCCAGAACAAGAACAAACCGTGGACCTACGTCAAGGGTGCGCCGCTGAACCGCCACTACCTTAACAACACCGTCTACGAGCTGACCGGGCCGGCCGGCTCGTCACTGATCAAGACTGTTGACGATAAGGACGGCCGCTTCATCAAGGGCACCCTGGGAAACTGCGCCGGCGGAACCACACCCTGGGGCACCATCCTCTCCGGCGAAGAGAACTTCAACGGCTACTTCGTCTCCCCGGGCACCTCCGCCGAGGACAAGCGCTACGGCCTGACCAACAAGGCCACCGCCCGCGGTTGGGAACGGGACGACCCCCGCTTCGACACCCGCAACGCCGGCTATGAGAATGAAGCCAACCGCTTCGGCTGGATCGTGGAGGTTGATCCGTTCGATCCCGATTCCACCCCCAAGAAGCACTCCTCGCTGGGCCGCTTCAAGCACGAGGGCGCCAACGTGATCGTGGCCAAGTCCGGGCACGTCGTGGCCTACTCCGGCGACGACGAGCGCTTCGACTACCTCTACAAGTTCGTCTCCAAGGACAAGTACCGCGAGGGCGACCGCAAGCACAACATGACGCTGCTGTCCGCGGGCAACCTGTACGTTGCCAGGTTCACGGGCAACTCGCCGGCCGCTGAAATCACCGGCACCGGCGCAGTGCCTGCAGATAGTGCCTTCGACGGCATCGGCGAGTGGCTGCCCCTGGTCGTGGACGGCGAATCAGCAGTACCGGGCATGTCCGTGGAACAGGTGCTGGTGTACACCCGCCTCGCCGCGGACAAGGTTGGCCCCACCAAGATGGACCGCTGCGAGGACGTGCAGCCCAGCCTGCACACCGGCAAGGTCTACGTGGCGTGCACCAACAATTCCAACCGCGGTGTCGGGTCCAATGAAGGCGCCAACGAGGTCAACCCCCGCAACCAGAACCGCGACGGCCACATCGTGGAAATCACGGAGACCGGCGACCAGACCTCCACCGGGTTCACCTGGAACCTGCTCATGGTCTGCGGCGATCCCGCCCAGGGTGATGTCACCTACTTCTCCGGCCTCCCCGTGGACAAGGTTTCACCCATCTCCTGCCCGGACAACCTCGCGTTCGACTCGGTGGGCAACCTCTGGATTGCCACGGACGGCGCCCCCTCCGGTATCGGCCGCGCTGACGGCCTGTTCAAGGTCACCCTGGAGGGAGCCGATCGCGGCAAGGTGGAGCAGTTCCTCGCCGTTCCCCGTGACGCTGAAACGTGTGGTCCTATCATCCATGACGAGGAGCGCACCGTGTTCGTCGCCGTGCAGCACCCGGGCGAGGACGGTAAGTTCGAGGCGCAGGTGTCCTTCTTTCCGGATTATGTCAAGGAAGGCACGACGCCGGCTCCGGGCCAGGCACGCGCGCCGCGCCCGTCCGTGATCCAGGTGTTCCGCGGCTAGGTTCGTCCCCGGTGAATGAGCCTGTCGAAATCCAACGCTCTCTCACTTAACGCGGGTAATTCCAGGACGCTTTATCACTCTCTTCAGGAGAGTGATGGAGCGTCCCGGTTTAAGGCGCATTAAGTGAGAGAGCGTTGGCGGTTTATGGCACATTAAGTGAGAGAGCGTTGGCGGTTTTGGTGCGGGGAGTGATGGGGCGTCGGGGGTGGCAGACTGGTTTGGTGACTTCGCACAACGATTCCGCCCAAGACGCTTCAGATCAAGACGCTCCCCACCAAAACGCATCCGCTACAGACTCTTCCCCCGCAGAGACGTACTCCGCAGGCGCTTCCGACGCCGCACCTTCGTTGAGTGCCGTGGCGGCGGCGCGGATCGCCGTCGGGGTCTTGGTCGACGGCGGTGTGCAGCACGTGGTGGTGTCGCCCGGGTCCCGGTCCGCTCCCATGGCCTACGCCCTGGCGGAGGCGTCGGCCGAGGGTAAGGTGGAGCTGCTGGTCCGCATCGACGAGCGTTCCGCCGGCTTCACGGCGCTGGGCCTTGCCCTGTCCACCGGCTCGCCCGCCGCCGTCCTCACGACGTCCGGGACCGCCGTCGGGAATCTCCTCCCGGCGGTGATGGAGGCAAACCATGCCGCCGTCCCGCTCATCGTCCTGTCCGCTGACCGGCCGGACGAGCTGCGCGGCACCGGCGCCAACCAGACCACCATCCAGCCCGACATCTTCGGCGAACAGGTGCGCTTCGCCGTCGACGTCCCCGCAGGCACCGACCCCGAACGCGCCATCCGGACCGGCCTGTCGGCGGCCACCGGCGCGTTCCCCGACCTGGCCCCCGGCCCGGTCCAGCTCAACCTGGCGTTCCGCGATCCGCTGATTCCCGAGGCCGGGGCGGAGTTGCCGGCGGCGGCAGAACGGCCGCGGTACCGGCTGGCCAGTGAGCCGCTCGTGATGAACCTTCCGCCTGCATCTGAGCACCTGCCCGAACGACGCACCGTGGTACTCGCAGGGCACGACGCCGGCCCGGTCGCCGAGGCCTTCGCCCGCGCGCATGGCCTGCCGCTGCTGGCCGAGCCGTCCTCCAATGCCCGCTTCGGGCCGAACGCCGTGGGCCCGTACCGGCTTCTGCTGGAGCACTTTGGAGCCGGGGCAGCAGCGCCGATTGAGCGGGTGGTCCTGTTCGGCCGGCCTACTCTGTCGCGGCCGGTCGCAGCCCTACTGGCCCGCGCGGACGTTCAAACCGCCCTCTACCAGCCGGTTCCGGTGGCCTGGTACGAGCCCGGCCGGCGCACCGAGCTGCCCCTGGAAAGCCTCGCGGACCTGGCAGATTTTGCCGGCCGCGGCCCGGCCACATGGCTGGATACCTGGCTGCTTGCCGGATCGGCCGCCCAGCACGCGCTGGACCGCATCCTGGCTGAGGGAGCTGCGGCCACGGGTCCGGCCGTGGGCTCGCTGGTGTGGGAACACGCCCGGGGCCAGCTGCTGCTGGGCTCCTCCAACGGAATCCGCGACGTGGACCTGGCCGGCCTGCCCGCTCCTGAACCTGCCGCCACCGTATATGCCAACCGCGGCCTCGCCGGGATCGACGGCACCATCTCCACCGCCACCGGCATTGCACTCGGCGGGCGGCAGGAAACCACCGTCCTGCTGGGCGATATCACCTTCCTGCACGACGCCGGCGGCCTGCTCCTGGGCACCGGGGAGGAAGAGCCGCACCTGCGGATCGTTGTGCTCAACGACGCCGGCGGGGCCATCTTCGACCTGCTGGAGCACGGCGCGGTGCGTGCGGCAGGAACGTATGGCGACGCCGTCGAGCGCCTCTTCGGCACCCCCCATACAGTGGACATTGCGGCACTTGCTGCAGCGCACGGCGTCGGGCATTGCTCGGTAAGTACGACGGCGGCACTCGCCGAGGCGCTCACGCAGCCGATCGAGGGCCGCAGCATCATTGAAGTCCGAACCGACCGGCAGGGCCTGCGCGCCCTGCACGGCCGGATCAAAGAGGCCGTCGCCGCCGCGGTCGGGGGAGTACTGGCGCGGTAGCCCACAAGCGGTGCCCTGTGGACCTATTCCGTCGGCGGCGTGAACTCGCTGGCGCTAAACGTTGCTCCCTGCGGGTCCCGGATCAAGGCCTCCCGCGTCCACCCGGTGTCGTACTGCCGAAGGATTTCGGCCCCCAGCCGGATAGCGTCAGCAACAGCCTGGTCCCGGTCGGCAACGGCGAACGTCACGTGCCAGTGCGGCGGTTCGCCGGCGTCAGTTGCTACGACCCAGGCGATCGCGTCATCGAAGCCGGGTGGGGCGGCGATCTCTGCGTGCTGGGTCCTGATGTCCGGATAGATTGTTGCTTCAAGGTGGTCGCCGTAGCCTGGGCGTCGGACCATCAGCCCGAAGCCGACGTCGTCCACCTGCCAGCCGAACGCGTCCTCGTAGAACGCAATGCCCCCGCTGGGGTCAGCCGTATGCAGGTCGCTGAAATTCCAGGCTCCCGGCTGATTGACCGCCTGCGCCCCCAGCCGCCGCTTCGGCTGCCAGATGCGGAACTTGACTCCTTCCGGATCGGCCAGCAACGCTCCGCGGCCGCCTTCTCCCGCGTCTGCCGGTGGGGCCAGCACCTTGGCACCCGCCGTCACCAGCCGCCGGACTGCAGCGTCGGCGTCATCGACTGCTATGTAGGTGTTCCACGCCGTTCCCTCCGCGCTGCTTGCTATCCCGGCGACGTCACGGCCGTCCAGCTTTGCTATCAGGTACCTGCCCGGCTCCCCGGGCGGCATTACATCCTCGAAGGTCCAGCCAAAAAGTCCGCCGTAGAAATCAGCAGCCGCGTTTACGTCAGGCTGCTCCGTGTCGATCCAGCACGGGACACCCTGAGGGTAGGTCCGTTGGTTCATGCCTCGCTCCTGTTCATGCTTTCCGTCATTGCGGCTTCGAATGCAGGCAGGCTGCGTTCGATCATGTCCTCGTTGGCAGTGAGGGAGATCCGGAAAAAGCCGGGCGTCTCGAACAGCGCACCCGGAAAAACAAAGACATCCCGGCGGACGAGTGACTCGGTGAACGCCTCGTCGTCCGGAATGGGGGAGGTGGCAAACAGGTAGAACGTGCCCTCCGGCCGGTGAACGCGGTAACCCATGCCGCCCAGCGCGTCCACCAGCCGGTCCCGGCGCCGCTGCAACTGGCCGACGTCGATGGTGAACGTCTCCAGTTCGGGAAGCGCGTGCTGCAGCAGGGCGTTCGGGTACACCCAGCCCATCGCCACCTGTAGGCCGGTGATGGCGGGGCGCATCTCCTCCCGCTGCGGCATCGTGGGCGGCAGCGCCAGATAGCCCACCCGCTGGCCCGGCGAGAGGTGGGTTTTGCCGTAGGAATAGGCCAGGAGAGTGTGCGCGTAGAACTCCACGGGACTGTGGAAGCGGAGGCCATCGAACACAATCCGGTTGTAGGCCTCGTCTGAGACCAGGTAGATCCGCCTGCCGATCCGCACCGAGGCCGCCTCCAGCATTTCCGCCAGCCGGAGCAGCAGGTCGGGAGGGTAGATCCGCCCCGTGGGATTGTTGGGTGAATTGACGATCACAACCCTGGTGCGCTCCGTGATGGCAGACTCAATCGCGTCCAGATCCAGGTCAAACGTTGCCGTGCTGACTTTTACCTTCACCGGAACGAGGCCTGCTTCAAGGATCAGCGGCTCGTACAGGAACCACGGCGGCAGGCTGTAAATGACTTCATCACCCGGATCGCTGACCGTCTTCAGCGCCAAGGCGATGGCGGCAAAACCGCCGGTAGTGAGGTAGATGTCCTCCCTACGGAACGGCACATCCAGTAGCCGCTGAAGGGATTCCGCGGCCGCCTCCCGGGCAGCTTCGCCGTTGGTCTGGTATGCGAACCACTGGTCGTGCTGCGGAGTAAGGGCATCCCGCAACGTACTGACGTACCGGTCGGGCGGCATCTGGTGCGGGTTGCCGAAAGTGAAATCACAAATATCCGACCGGGCTTTCCGGCGCAGGCTGGCCGCCGTGAGGTAGGCGTCAACCCGTTGGAACGAGGGGATGGATGCCAGCCGCCCAGCGCGGACTGATACGGCCGAGGTTGGCCACGGTGTGGTTGTCGGGTCTGTCATGCCGGCGCTCCTCTATTGGCCGGCCAGGGTGGGACGGCACATCGGATGGGCAGCACGCTGCTGAGCCAGGGCTGTAGTGGGACCTATTGTGTGCCGCGGCACACAGGAAGTAAATGCCCGGGCAAGTGGCGCGTGCCGCCGTCGTACGCGTTACGGGTGGCGGCGCGCAAGCCACCCCCGACGCAGAAATTCCCTGCCGCCGCGGATATATCCGCAGCGCCAGGGAATCTGTGTGTCGAAACTGGAGAAGGGCTACTCCTCGATATCGATGTGCGTCGGGTCGAGCACGCGGCGCAGGAACTCCTTCGTGCGAGCCTGGGTGGGGGCGGAAATGACCTGCTCGGCCACGCCTTCCTCCACCACAATGCCGCCGTCCATAAACACCACGCGGTCCGCCACTTCACGGGCGAAGCCCATCTCGTGGGTGACCACCAGCATGGTCATGCCCTCCTTGGCGAGGTTCCGCATCACGGAGAGGACATCGCCCACTGTCTCGGGGTCCAGGGCGGAGGTGGGCTCATCGAACAGCATCAGCTCCGGATCCATGCTCAGCGCGCGGGCAATGGCCACACGCTGCTGCTGGCCGCCGGAGAGCTGGTCCGGGAAACGGTCCGAGAGGTGTCCCAGTCCCACGCGCTCCAGGTTGTGCATTGACACCTTGTCGGCCTCGGCCTGGGACCGCTTGAGGACCTTCGTCTGGGCGATGGAGCAGTTGCGCTTGGCGTCCAGGTGCGGGAACAGGTTGAACTGCTGGAACACCATGCCCACCTTGCGGCGCATCTTGTCGATGTCCACATCGGGATCGGTCGCCTCGAAGCCACCCACGTGGATGCTGCCCTGGTTGGGCTGCTCCAGCAGGTTCACGCAGCGCAGGAGGGTGGACTTGCCGGAGCCGGACGGCCCAATCAGGCACACCACTTCGCCGGGAGCCACGTCCAGGCTGATGCCCTTCAGGACCTCATTGGATCCGTAGGACTTGCGCAGGTCCTTGATCTCCACGCCGGCGGCGTGGACGGTTGCCGTGCCACCGCGGGAGTTGTTTACGACGTCGTTCATGGTCTTCGCTGCCTATCGGTTTGACCGCGCGGTGCGGCTTTCGAACTTCCGGGCCAGGAAGCTCAGGGGGATGGTGATCACCAGGTAGAAGGCTCCGGCCACCAGGAGCGGGGTCAGGCCTGCGCCCAGGCTGGAGATGCCGTCGCGGCCGAACTTGGTGAGCTCGTACTGGGAAGCGGTGAGGCCCAGGACGTAGATCAGCGAGGAGTCCTTGGTCAGCAGGATGACCTCGTTGGTCAGGGGCGGCAGGACGATCTTGAACGCCTGCGGGATGACGATGGTGACCATGGCCCGCCACTGCGGCATGCCCAGGGAGCGGGCTGCTTCGAGCTGGCCCTTCGGTACCGCCTGCAGGCCGGCACGGAGGGTTTCGGCGATGTAGGCCGAGGCGACCATGCCCAGCGAAATCATCACGATCACGGTGATGTTCCATGAGACACCGAACGCCAGCGGGACGCCGTAACCGAAAGCGATGAAGACCAGAAGCGCCGGGATTCCGCGGAAAAACTCGATGTAGCCGGTGGCGATCCAGCGGTACAGCGGGAAGCTGGAGAGCTTCATCAGGGCCAGCAGCAGGCCGCCGGAGAGGCCCACGATGAAGCCGAGGAAGGTGTAGATCAGGGTGTTCACCAGGCCGGTCACGAAGATGCCGGGGAACATGGGGCCGATCTTGCCGAAGTTGAAGACGCTGTTGCCGATGGTCTCCCAGTCGGTGGCCAGGATCAGCGCGGCGATGGCCACAACAAAGATTCCGGCCTGGACATACAGGCTTACTCTGGCTCGCTGACGTGCGGTCATTGCCATGGGTTGCTCACATTCGTTGTGCGTGGCAGAGGCCCCGGACGGACTGCGGTACAGCTCGTCCGGGGCCCCGGCTGCGTAGTTCTCAGGGCCGTAACCCAAGGCGGGGGAGCCTCAGGCCTGCACGGCGACTACTTGGCGGTGGTTGGCTACTTGGCGGCTTCGCCGAACCAGGTGGTCTTGAACTTCTCAAGGGAGCCGTCGTCGGTCAGGCGCTTGAGGGTGCCGTTGACCTTCTCAGCCATGGCGGTGTTGCCCTTCTTGATGGAAATGCCCAGCTGCTCGCCGGTGGCAAATTCTTCAACGCTCTTGAACTTGGGCTGGTCCTTGATGGCGTAGCCCAGGACGGACTGGTTGCCCAGGGCTGCGTCGATGGTGCCGGCCTCAAGTGCCTGCACCAGGAGGCCCGTGTCCTCGAACTGCTGGGCGTCGAGGCCCTGCTCCTGTGCGTAGTCTGCGCCGGTGGTGGCCTGCTGGACGCCCACCTTCTTGCCCTTGGCGTCGGCCAGGCCGTTGATGCCGGAATCCTCGCTGGCTACCAGGGCCAGGTCGTCATCCAGGTACGGCGTGGAGAAGTCCATGACGGCCTTGCGGGTGTCCGTGATGGAGATGGAGGAGATGCCCAGGTCGCACTGGGTCAGCGCGGTGCCGGTCTCGATGGCTTCGAAGGAGCTGTCCACGATGCTCAGTTCGGCGCCGAAGTCCTTGGCGAGCTCCTTCGCGATGTCCACGTCGAAGCCGACCGTCTGGCCGTCCTTCTCGAATTCGAACGGCTCGTAGGGGATATCCGAGCACACAGTGAGCTTGCCGGAGTTGATGAGCTGGATGCCGCCTTCGGAAGCTGCCGGAGTGGAGCTTCCGCCGCCGCAGGCCGTGAGGGTGAGGGCGCCGGCGGCGAACAGTGCTGCTGCCTTGGCGGTGATCTTGGCCGTGGCCAGGGACTTGAGCTGCATGTTTCTTACCTTTTGTTGCAGGAGTATGCGGTACTAAATCGGTTCATAGTGTAGCGCCGTTTAGGAGATGTGCATCACAGGAAACTTAGTTTCACTATTGGATAACTAAGTTACTGCTCATTTCAAGCCTAGGGGAAGGGGCGGTGTCTTGGATGCCGGACATCCTGGCCAAAAGGGCACCTAGTTGCTGATTCCGAGCGACTCCAGCATCGGCCGGAACTTCGCCCAGGTCTCGGCGAGCTCGGCCTCTGGCAGCGAGCCGTCGACTATGCCGCAACCGGCATATAGCCGCACTGTGTCGTTGGACTCAATGACAGCACCCCGCAGGGCGATGCCCCATTCTCCGTTTCCCGCAGCATCAAGCCATCCCACCGGCCCGGCGTAGGGCCCCCGATCCAGGTGCTCCAGCTTGCGGATCAGCGCCCCGGCCACCTGGGTGGGGGTTCCGCAAACGGCAGCAGTGGGGTGCAGGGCATTGATAAGCGCCAGGCAGGTTGGGACGTGCCCCTCCACCTCGGTCAGCTCCGCCTTGACGTCCGACGCCAGGTGCCAGACATTCGGCAGCTCCAGGATGAACGGTTCATCGTGGGCGTTCATGGCCTCCGAGAACGGCGCCAGTTGGGACGTCAGCGACTGGATGGCGATCTCGTGCTCGTGCCGCTGCTTCTCCGATCCCGCCAGCACACGGGTGGCGTAATCCATGGGAAGGCCGTCCTCCCCGTGCGCATCGCGGCGGTCCAAAGTGCCGGCCAGCACGCGTGCCTGTGCCGTGCGCCCCTCCACCTGGATCAGCATCTCGGGGGTGGCACCCACCAGCCCGTCCACTCCGTAGGTCCAACATTCGCGGTACCGGCTGGCCAGCTCGCCCAGCACCTTGGCAGCGTTCACGCCGGAGGGAACAGTGGCCACAACGTCCCGCGCCAGCACCAGCTTCTCCAGCGCGCCCGTCCGGATCTCGGCCACTCCCGCGGCCACGGCGGCCATCCAGTCCTTCTCGCTCAGCGAGCCTGTGTGCAGGGTTGCGCCGGCTGCCAGGGGAAGCGGACGTACGACGGCGCCGCCCGCCTTGCCATAAGCGGTGCCCGGGGTGCCGTTCCCGGCGAAGTCCGCTGCCGCCGTCGTGCTTTCCGCCGCCGTGCTTCCACCGTCGGAACCGCCCCCCAGCCAGCGGTCCAGCGCGGCGAGGGCGCCCGCCTCGGTGAGGGGGCCGTCGTCAAACGTCAGCTGGGTGACCCAGATTTGGCCATCCCGCACGCCCACGACGATCTCGGGCACGATCAGACGGGACTCGTGGGCCGACGTCTTGGAGAAAGCGAAGGAGCCAAAAGCGACGGGGCCGGTGCCCGGGAGTTCCACGGAGTCGGTGATGTCGGCCTCGAGTACCAGGTGTCGCCACCAGATATCGGCCTCGAGGAAGCGTTCCGGGCCGGTGGCGGTGAAGCGGGCGATTTCGCCGAAGCCCACCAGCCCGGCCTCGCGGCGGGTCCAGCAGAGGACATCGTCCCGGACCAGAAACGACGGCAGCCCCCCGGCGAATTTTTGGCCATCAAGGGGGACTGTCAAGGTGCGGAACGTGCTGGTCATGATTGCTCCACGGTACTCCTTTTTACCGCCCCTAAAGCGCACAGGGGAGTACCGTCGGCTGCGCATACCCCAGTAGCCGTGCCGGGCGTAGCCTTCAGCTATGGACTCCGAGGTCCGCATCCTGAACCTTCGCACCGGAATTACGGTGCCATGTCTGGTGCACGGTGCGCCGCCAGCGAAGCCCTTGTTGCTGCTGCACGCCTGGGGTGAATCGCGCCGCAGCTTCGACCGGCTGATCCCGCTCCTCGCCAATTTCCGGATTCTGGCCCCCGACCTGCGCGGGCAGGGTGAGGCGGACAAACCAGTTGATGGCTACTCCCTTCAGGAACAGGCCGAGGACGTTGCGGCGATTCTCGACGCCCTGCACTTGACCTCCGCTTCCATCCTGGGCTCCTCCAGCGGCGGCTACGTTGCCCAGCAGCTGGCCGTCAGCCATCCCGAGCGGGTGGACGCACTGGTCCTGGTGGGCGCGCCGCTGACCCTTAACCGCAGGCCGGCGTTTGCTGACGAGGCGGAAGCCCTCACCGGGCCGATTGACGAGGACTGGGTGCGGCAGTCCCTCCTGTGGTTCCAGCTGGGCAGGCCGGTTCCGCAGTGGTACCTGGAGGACCGCGTGCGTGACGGCCTCAGGATGCCCGCACACGTGTGGAAGTCCGCTCTTGCAGGGCTTTACCAGGCCACACCGCCTTTGGACCTGGGAGTAATCCGCGCGCCCACCCTCATCCTGCGGGGTGAGCAGGACGGTCTCCTGCCCCAGGCCGACCACGAAGTACTTGCTGCCCGCATCCCGGGCTCGGTCCTGAAGGTCTACCCCGGCGTCGGCCACGTGGTCCTGTGGGAGGATCCGGAGCGGGTGGCGGAGGACACCAACGCGTTCCTGGGCTAGCTCCGCCGGCCAGCCCGGGGACCGCCGGGGGAGGTGCTTGGTCGGGACCCTCCTGAAGATTTGAGACAATGACATGGTGAACCGAGCATCCTTGGATAAGCGTCCGGACGAAGTAGCCACGATGTTTGACGACGTCGCCCCCAAATACGACGTCGTCAACGATGTCCTGTCCCTGGGGCAGACCCGCCGCTGGCGCAAGATCGTGGTGGACGCGATGGAAACCACCAAGGGTCAGCGCGTTCTGGATCTTGCCGCCGGAACGGGCACGTCCAGCGAGCCGTATGCCGATGCCGGCATAGACGTAGTGGCGTGCGACTTCTCCCTCGGAATGCTCAAGGTGGGCAAGCGCCGCCGGCCGGACATCGACTTCATCGCCGGGGACGCCACCAACCTGCCGTTCGCCGACAACACCTTTGACGCCACCACCATCTCCTTCGGCCTCCGCAACGTCAACGAGCCGAAAAAGGCGCTGCAGGAGATGCTCCGCGTCACCAAGCCCGGCGGCCGCCTGGTCATTGCCGAGTTCTCGCAGCCCGTGGTCCCGCTGTGGCGCACCATGTACACCGAATACCTCATGCGCGCCCTGCCGGCCATCGCCGTCAAGGTCGCCTCCAACCCGGACGCCTACGTCTACCTGGCCGAGTCCATCCGCGCCTGGCCGGACCAGGACCACCTTGCTGCCTGGCTGGAGGAATCGGGCTGGGAGAAAGTCACCTACCGGAACCTCACCGGCGGCATCGTGGCGGTGCACCGTGCGTTCAAGGCCCCCGGGTCAACTTCAGGCGCTCCCGGGGGAACGGCTGCCGCCATCGCCGCGCACAAAGGCCCCGTGGCCAAGCTGCGCCGCAACATCACCCGCTGACCTATGAAGGTACTGATAGTCGGCGCGGGGCCGGCCGGCTCCACTGCCGCGTACTACCTTGCCAAGGCAGGCATCGACGTCACGGTTTTGGAGAAGACCAGCTTCCCGCGCGAGAAGGTTTGCGGCGACGGCCTCACCCCCCGCGCCGTCCGCGAAATCCAGAAACTTGGCCTGCCGCACCCTGAAGATGACGGCTGGCGCCGCAACAAGGGCCTGCGCCTGATCGCCGGGGGCCGGACCATCGAGCTGCCCTGGCCCGAGGTTTCCGACTTTCCGCAGTACGGCCTGATCCGCACGCGGCTGGGTTTCGACGAGGAATTGGCCCGCCACGCCCAGACCGCGGGCGCCGAAATCCTTGAGCGGCACAGCGTTACTGAAGCCCTTCGAAACGACGACGGCCGGGTAACCGGCGTCCGCGCCGCCATCCTTGACGAGGCCGGACGCAAGACGGGGGAGACGCGCGAGTTCAGTGCCGACGTCGTACTCGCCGCCGACGGAAACTCCACCCGCACGGCCGTATCCCTCGGCATCCAAAAGCGCGACGACCGCCCGCTGGGCGTTGCCGTCCGGACCTACTTCACCTCGCCACGCACGGACGATGACTGGATGGAAGGCTGGCTGGAGCTCCCCGGCCGCGACGGCAAGCTGCTGCCGGGCTACGGCTGGGTGTTCGGCGTGGGCGACGGCACCTCCAACGTTGGCCTCGGCATCCTGAACTCCTCCAAGGAATTCGGCAAGCTCGACTACAAGCAGGTTCTCCGCGAGTGGACCGCCGGCATGCCCGCCGACTGGGGCTTCACACCGGACAACCAAGTGGGCGAAATCCGCGGCGCCGCGCTGCCCATGGGCTTCAACCGCACCCCGCACTACTCACCCGGGCTGCTCCTGCTCGGTGATGCCGGCGGAATGGTTTCCCCGTTCAACGGCGAGGGCATCTCCTACGCCATGGAGTCCGCCCGGTTCGCGGCCGAGTTCATCATCGACGCCTCCTCACGCGCTGCCTCCTCAGGCGGAACGTACGACGCCGACGCGCACCTCTCGCGGTACGCGGAGTATGTGCGGGACCAGTGGGGTTCGCACTTCACGCTGGGGCGGGCGTTCGCAGCGCTGATCGGCAAGCCTGCGGTCATGAAGCTCGCGCTGCGCACCGGCATGCCCATCCCGGTGCTGATGCGGTTCGTGGTCCGGCTTTTGGCCAACCTGACGGACCCCTCCGCGAAGGGCTTCGAGGACCGGGTGATCCGAGTTCTGGAGTCGCTGGTCCCGGCCACATCCAATACCCAGTCGGTTTCGAATCAGCGGTATCCGCAACAAAAAGTTAGGGTTAACCAGTGACCAACCCCGCAGACCACAGCTGGACGCACGCCGGACACGGCCTGCCGGACTCCGAACCCAGCCTCAACACCACCGCCATCGCAACGGGTTTGCAGCTGCCCGCGGGCTTCGCTGCCATCGCCGGGGATGCCGAGCTGGGGCCGGCCATCACCAACAACCTGGCACGGGTGGAGAAGAAGCTCCGCGAGGCCATTGCGAACTCGGATCCGCTGGCGGACGCAACGTCGCGCCACCTTGTGGAAGCCGGCGGCAAGCGCATCAGGCCTTTGCTCACCCTGCTGTGCGCCCACCTTGGTGACGCATCGCTTCCGGCCGTGGTGCAGGCCGCCGTCGTGGTGGAACTGACCCACCTGGCCACCCTGTATCACGACGACGTGATGGACTCAGCCCCGTTCCGCCGCGGTGCGCCCACGGCCCACGAAGTGTGGGGCAACTCGGTGGCGGTCCTCACCGGTGACTTGATCTTTGCCCGGGCCTCGATCCTGGTTTCCGAACTCGGTTCACGGGCGTTGGGGATCCAGGCCCGAACCTTCGAGCGGTTGTGCCTGGGCCAGCTGCACGAAACCGTGGGGCCGCGTCCGGACGAGGATCCCGTGGAGCACTACCTTTCCGTCATTGCGGACAAGACCGGTTCGCTGGTTGCGGCATCCGGCCAGCTTGGTGCAATTTTTGCCGAAGCCGATCCCGCCTACGAGTCGGTCCTGGTGGAGTACGGCGAGAAGGTGGGCGTGGCATTCCAGCTTGCCGACGACGTCATCGACGTCACCGGGATCAAGGTCAAGTCGGGCAAGTCACCGGGGACGGACCTGCGGGAAGGCGTTCCCACCCTGCCGGTCTTGCTCCTGCGCCGGGCTGCCGCGGAGGGTGACAGCTCCGCCGTCGAACTTCTCAAGCTCATCGATGGCGACCTGACCTCCGATGAAGCCTTGGCCGAGGCGGTGGCGGCGCTGCGCGGGCACCCGGTGACTGCGGAGTCTTGGGTTGTGGCGCGCGAGTGGGCGAACGAGGCAATTGCCGCGCTTGCACCGCTCCCTGAAGGTGTGGTCAAGGAATCGCTGTCCAACTTCGCGCTGGCTGTGGTGGACCGCGCCAGTTAGTCCTTGTCGTGTGTGGAAGCCCGGCTCCGTGGATGGTGCCGGGCTTTTCTTTAGGGCCCGACCGTGCCTGGTCCTGGCGTTTTAGTTGCTGTCCCAGGGTTAGCCGTTAAACGGGATAGCCCCGGTCCGCAGCAACGATACGAGTCATACGTTGCCGTGAACCGAGGCTATCTCTCCGTTCGCATCAGACCCGCCGGAGGCGTTTAGCGGATCCGTGAATAGTCTATGACAGATTTGTCACAAGATGCAAGTCCTGTGTTACTGAAGGTGTCAAAGACTTTCAAACCACATTGGGGCACATTGCGGCGTCCGCTTGGCTCTTCCGGATGGTGAGCTGGCGCGTCCGTGTCGAAGTGCCCCACGAAGGCGGGCTTGTCCACATAATCAAGGACCACTGTGCCCTTCGCCTCACGGACAGGACACCGTGGAGGCATGGACATTGAAGCTTTCCTCGGCAGGCGCGCGGGCGCAGCGCGCAACTCCACGCTCCGTCAGGCAGGGTTTACCCGAAGCAGCATCGATAAGGCCCTGGCGTCCGGCCGGATAGTGCGCCTGAGGCGGGGCATCTACAGCCTGCCGCAAGAGGCGGGTGTCCTTGGCACGGCGCTGCAGTACAACGCCCTGTTGACCTGCTTGTCGGCTGCACCGACGTATGGGCTGTGGACGGTGCAGAAACCAGAGGCACTACACCTGAGCCCGGGCACAAGAGGACCCCGCCTGGCGCAGTTGCCCACGGGAGGTGTTCACATCCACGCCACCGCTGGCTGCCGATCGCCGGACTGGCGGACGTGCTGATCCATTCCTTGCGGTGCCTGCCGGAGATCGAGGCGTTGGTTATGGTGCAGTGTGCCGCTCAGCGCGGGGACATCACGGTCGAGTTCCTGTGCCGCAAGCTCCCCGGAAACCGTAATGCCCGGGCCAGGGCAGTCCTGGACTATGTGATTCCGAGGGCCGACTCGTTGCTGGAGGTCCTGGCGAACTATCACTTCCGGCGAGCGGGGCTGTATGTCCGCAGGCATGTGGAGGTGCCTGATGTTGGTGAAGTGGACTTCCTTGTGGAGGACTGCCTCGTGGTGGAGACGGACGGCGCAACCCATTTCGAGCCACGTTCCGTAAAGCGGGACCAGCGCCGTAACAACCGCAGCATCATCGATGGCTACTTGGTCCTCCGCTACTACTACGACGACGTTGTCCACGCACCAGAGGTCATGGTCTCCGAGGTGCAGGCAGTGCTGAAACTATGGCGAGGCGGGCGGTATCCGGCTGGTCCTGCCAATGGTGTTGACCTGTTTGCGTAGTTTTCAGTGTCGGCAATGGAGCCAGCCGGCGGGAAATCAAGGGGCCAGCCTAGCGCTTGGCTTATAAATCACGCATTTTGGCCCGAGGCCGGTCGGGGCGGCAGGAAACCTCAGCCTTCCTCGTCCTCGAAGGCCCACTCGAACATGTCGAACACGAACTCCGAGAACGTGCCTTCTTCGGACTTCCACTGGCCGCGGGCGTTGTTGCGGCGGTACACAATGGGGTCCGGGACGCTGAGGTCGCCTACGCGGAAGCCCCAGGTGTATTCCTCTTCTTCATCCTCGAGGAACATCAGGAAGCCTTCGTCGTCGACTTCGAGCTCGTCGGGATCCCAGAAGTAGTGGTAGGCCTCCATCAGGTCCTCGCAGCCGCCGATGGCCAGATAGAATTCGCGGAGGACCAGGGGAATCTGGAATTGGTGGTCGGCCAGGGCCTTGTCCAGCTCCTCGGGAGACAGCCCGTCCTCTTCCTGCCATTCGTCTTCGAGATACTTCGGAACAAGCGCACGGAATTTCTCGAGGAACATGTCAGTCATGGTTCATATCCTAGCTAATCGCGGGCCCGCGATTCGCCGCTGTCAACCCATGCACGGTGCCATCCGTTGACGGCCAGCGGGATGTACCAGGAGCGCCGCCAGGCAACCACCCGGAAGGCAAAAACGAGGGCGGCCACCACACAAGCGGTCACCGCATTAAAGGATCCGGTGACCCACAGCACCGCGGTCAGGGCGGCCCCGGTGAAGGCCGGCAGCGCGTAGAGGTCCCGGGAGTTGAACAGTTGGGGCACCTCGTTTGCTGTGATGTCGCGCAACAGGCCCCCGCCTACCGCTGTGGTAACGCCCAGCAGGACGGCCGCAACAGGATTGACGCCGAAAGAGAGCGCCTTCAGTGTGCCTGTGATGCAGAACAAGGCCAGCCCGCCGGCGTCGAACAGGACCAGCAGTGACGTGAAGCGTTCCACGCTGGAAAACAGGAAGTATACCAGGAAGGTGGCCAGCATCGGCGGGACGAGATATGCGGGATTGCTGAAGGCCGCGGGGGGCGTCGCGCCGAGGATGATGTCGCGGATAACCCCGCCGCCCAGGGAAACGAGGGAGGCCAGCAGGAGCGAACCCACAATGTCGAACTGCTTCCGCGCGGCCAGGAGGGATCCCGAGACAGCGAAGAAGAAGACACCTACCAGGTCCAGCCACACCAGGGCGATGTCAAAAGGGAATGTCATTGAGCGTCCCGGCGGTTTCAAAGAGGGCGGACAGGGCGGCTCCAACGTTACGCTAGCCCCTATGAACAGCCCCATCATGATCGCCTGCGCCCATGGGACATCCAGCACACAAGGCGCCTCAGAGGTCAACGCACTGCGCGACGCCATTGCAGCGCTCCGCCCGGGCCTCGACGTCCGCGAAGCCTACGTGGATGTCCAGCAGCCGGACCTGGTGGACGTCGTGGCGGGCCTGCCGGAGGGGGAGTCCGCGGTGGTGGTGCCGCTTCTGCTGAGTGTTGGCTACCACGTGAAGGTGGACATCGCGCGGGCTGTGAAGAGCCGTTCGGGCAGTGCGGCCGCCGCCCCGCTCGGACCGGATCCGCGCCTCGCCGCGCTGCTCGACCAGCGCCTGCGCGAAGCCGGCGTGACGGACCGCGACGTGATTGTCCTGGCCGCCGCCGGCTCGTCCAACCCCAAGGCGGCCGTGAGTGTCGAGGAGCTGCTGGGCCAGCTCCAGGAGCTGCGGCCCAACCGGATGGTCGCCGCCTATGGGGCCTCTGCCAAGCCGTCCGTGCCCGACGCCGTCGCGATGCTTCGCGAGGAGCTGGAAGGGGGTGCCGGGGCAGGGGCGTCGGCAGGGGCTGTCGACGTCGGCGGGCGGGTGGTGATTGCCTCCTACCTCCTGGCGCCTGGCTACTTCCACGACCAACTCGCCAAGGCGGGAGCCGACCTCGTGACGGAACCGCTGCTGCCGTCGCCGGTGCTCGCCGAGATCGCGCTGGAAAGGTACGACGCCGCCGTCGCGAAGGCCCGCGAAACCGCGGCCGAAAAAGCGGCGGAGCCACCAGCTGAGGTGCCTGCCAGCGAGCCCGCCGCAGCGCCCGCAGAAGCCGGGCCAGATGCACAGCAGGGTGGCTTCTTCAAGGCCGTCCGGCGTTTCGTGACGAAATATTTCCCTAGGTGACTTAGCGTTTCCGGGCCTTTGTGACGCTATTCGGGCGGGACCTACAGTCGATGCATGACTGATACAGCTCTAGCCGGAGCGTCCGCGGACACCGCCGCCCCGAAGCGCCCGGCCCGCACGTCCCGACCCGCCGCGAAGCCGCACGGGCAGTGGAAAGTGGACGGCAAGACGCCGCTGAACGCCAACGAAACCTGGAAACAGGAAGACGACGGCCTTAACGTGCGCGAGCGTATCGAGTCCATTTACTCCAAAGAGGGCTTCGACGCCATCCCCGGCCAGGACCTGCACGGCCGGTTCCGCTGGTGGGGCCTGTACACCCAGCGCAAGCCCGGGATCGACGGCGGCAAGACAGCAACCCTTGAGCCGCACGAGCTCGAGGACAAGTACTTCATGCTCCGCGTGCGGATCGACGGCGGAGCGCTCACCACCGAGCAGCTGCGCGTCATCGGGCAGATTTCCGTTGATTTCGCACGGGACTCTGCCGACCTTACGGACCGCCAGAACATTCAGCTGCACTGGATCCGCGTGGAGGACATCCCCGAGATCTGGACCCGCCTGGAAGCTGTTGGCCTCTCCACCACCGAGGCCTGCGGCGACGTACCGCGCGTCATCCTCGGTTCGCCCGTGGCCGGCATCGCCAAGGACGAGATCATCGACCCCACCCCGCTGATCGAGGAGCTGGGGGAGCGGTTCATCGGCAACCCGCTGCTGTCCAACCTGCCGCGCAAATACAAGACCGCCATCACCGGCCACCCCAGCCAGGACGTGGTCCACGAGATCAACGACTTCGCCCTGGTGGGTGTCCGCCACCCCGAACTGGGGATCGGCTACGACCTCTGGGCCGGCGGCGCGCTGTCCACCAACCCGATGCTCGGGAAGCGGCTGGGCGCCTTCGTGAAGCCGGAACAGGCCGCGGATGTTTGGCTCGGCGTCACCAGCATCTTCCGCGACTACGGCTACCGGCGCATGCGCACCAAGGCCCGCCTGAAGTTCCTGATGGCCGACTGGGGTCCGGAGAAGTTCCGCCAGATCCTCGAGGACGAGTACCTGGGCTACAAGCTGGCCGACGGTCCCGCCGCGCCCAAGCCCACCACTCCGGGTGACCACATCGGTATCCACGAGCAGAAGGACGGCAAGTTCTTCATCGGTGCCACTCCGCTGGCCGGCCGCCTGTCCGGCGCGAGCCTGGTCAAGCTCGCGGACACCCTCGAAGCCCGCGGTTCCTACCGGCTGCGCACCACCCCGCACCAGAAGCTGGTGGTCCTGGACGTTGAGAAGGACCAAGTGGAGCCGCTGGTGGCCGAGCTGGATGCGCTGGGCCTGTCCGCCCGCCCGTCCGTGTTCCGCCGCGGCACCATCGCCTGCACCGGCATCGAGTACTGCAAGCTGGCCATCGTGGAGACCAAGCACACGGCCGCAACCGCCGTGGCCGAGCTGGAACGCCGCCTGGCCGACCTCGCCGAATCCGGCCAACTGCCGCACGCGCTGTCCCTGCACATCAACGGCTGCCCCAACTCCTGCGCCCGCATCCAGACCGCGGACATCGGCCTCAAGGGCATGATGCTGCCCACGCCCGACGGCGACCCGTCCCCGGGCTTCCAGGTCCACCTGGGCGGCGGACTGGCATCCAACGAGCGCGAGGAAGCAGGCCTGGGACGCACCGTCCGCGGCCTCAAGGTCTATGTCGACGACCTGCCCGACTATGTGGAGCGCGTGGTCCGCACGTTCGTGGCCCAGCGCGCCGAGGGCCAGACCTTCGCAGAGTGGGCTCACGCAGCAGACGAGGAGGCACTCCAGTGAGTAAGCACGCACTTGGAGTAGACCCGGTGGTTGCGCCGGCTGTTGCATCAGCACAGGTTGAGGCGACCGTGGCTGAACTCGCGCCCGCTCCGAAGCTCCGCTCGAAGGAAGAGCTGAAGGCCCTTGCCGAAGCCGGTGCTGCCGAGCTCGGCTGGGACGCCCCGGCCCGCGACGTCATCGCCTGGGTGGAGCGCAACTTCGACCTGCCCGCGGTCGCCGTCGCATGCTCCATGGCTGACGCCGTCCTGCCCGCCCTGGTCGCGGACCAGCTGCCCGGCGTCGACGTCCTGTTCCTGGAGACCGGCTACCACTTCCCGGAAACCTACGCCACGCGTGACGAGGTGGCCGCAAACCTCCGCGTCAACGTGGTGGACGTTCTCCCCGAAAACACCGTAGAGCAGCAGGACCGGCTCCTGGGCAAGGACCTCTTTGCCCGCGATGCCGCCCGGTGCTGCGCCCTTCGCAAGGTGGCTCCGCTGCGCCGCACCCTGTCCGGCTACGAACTCTGGTTCACCGGCGTCCGCCGCGACGAGGCACCCACCCGTACCAACACCCCGCTGGTGACCTGGGACGAGGCCAACGGCCTGGTCAAGGTCAACCCGGTGGCTGCTTGGACGTTCGACCAGCTGGTCCAGTACTCGGACGACAACCTCCTGCCCGTCAACCCGCTGCTTTCCCAGGGTTACCCCTCCATTGGCTGCCAGCCCTGCACGCGGAAGGTGGCGCCGGGCGACGACCCCCGCGCCGGCCGCTGGGCAGGCTCCGACAAGACAGAATGCGGACTACACGTATGAGCACTTTCCTAACCGAGGAGACTACCCAGGTGACTGACTCCGCCGTCTCCACCCGACTGAGCAGCCTGGACACCCTCGAGTCCGAGGCCATCCACATCATCCGCGAGGTTGTTGCCGAGTTCGAGAAGCCCGCGCTGCTGTTCTCCGGCGGCAAGGACTCCGTGGTGATGCTCCACCTGGCCACCAAGGCATTCTGGCCGGGCAAGGTTCCGTTCCCCGTGCTGCACGTGGACACCGGGCACAACTTCCCCGAGGTCATCGACTTCCGCGACCGCACCGTGGAGCGCCTGGGCCTGAAGCTCGTGGTCGGCTCCGTGCAGGAGTTCATCGACCGCGGCGAACTGGCCGAGCGTGCCGACGGCACCCGCAACCCGCTGCAGACCGTCCCGCTGCTGGACGCCATCCAGCAGAACAAGTTCGACGCCGTCTTCGGCGGCGGCCGCCGTGACGAGGACAAGGCCCGGGCGAAGGAGCGCATCCTGAGCCTGCGCGACGAGTTCGGCCAGTGGGACCCGCGCAACCAGCGCCCCGAGCTGT
This sequence comes from Pseudarthrobacter sp. R1, assembly GCF_024494415.1. Classification (NCBI taxonomy): domain Bacteria; kingdom Bacillati; phylum Actinomycetota; class Actinomycetes; order Micrococcales; family Micrococcaceae; genus Pseudarthrobacter; species Pseudarthrobacter sp. R1. The sequence continues at coordinate 300,035 of NZ_JAMKFI010000008.1, forward strand.
GGAACCTCTACAACGGCCGCCACACGGTGGGCCAGCACGTCCGTGCGTTCCCCATCAGCAACTGGACCGAGCTGGACATCTGGCGCTACATCGAGCGAGAGAACATCGAACTGCCTGGCCTGTACTACGCCCACGAGCGCGAGGTCTTCGCCCGCGACGGCATGTGGCGCGCAGTGGGCGAGGTATCCCAGCCGCTGCCGCATGAGGACGTCATCACCAGGACCGTCCGTTACCGCACCGTGGGGGACATGTCCTGCACCGGCGCCGTGGAGTCGGACGCGTACACCGTGTCCGATGTTGTGGTTGAAGTCGCCGCCTCCACCCTGACCGAACGTGGCGCCACTCGTGCAGATGACCGCATCTCCGAGGCAGCCATGGAAGACCGCAAGAAGGACGGGTATTTCTAATGACCACCGAAGCAGTTCTCCCGGCGGACCTGGAGACAGCCCTGCCTACGACCCTCTTCCGGTTCGCTACCGCAGGATCGGTCGACGACGGCAAGTCCACGTTGGTGGGCCGCCTCCTTCACGATTCCAAGGCCATCCTGGCTGACACGCTTGATGCCGTTGCCCGCACCTCAGCCGACCGCGGCTTTGGCGGCGACAAGGGCGGCATCGACCTTGCCCTGCTGACCGATGGCCTGCGTGCCGAGCGCGAACAGGGCATCACCATCGACGTGGCCTACCGCTACTTCGCCACGGACCGCCGCAGCTTCATCCTGGCCGACTGCCCCGGGCACGTTCAGTACACCAAGAACACGGTGACCGGCGCGTCCACAGCGGATGCCGTCGTCGTACTCATTGACGCCCGCAAGGGTGTCCTGGAGCAGACCCGCCGGCACCTGTCCGTACTGCAGCTGCTGCGCGTGGCGCACGTGATCGTGGCCGTCAACAAGATCGACCTGGTGGACTTCAGCGAGTCCGTGTTCCGCGAGATCGAAGCCGACGTGCAGCAGGTGGGCCGCGAGCTGGGCCTCGGTTCCGATGGCATCACCGACCTGCTGGTCATCCCCGTTTCGGCGCTCGACGGCGACAACGTGGTGGACCGCTCCGAGCGGACTCCCTGGTACACCGGACCCGCGCTGCTCGAGGTGCTCGAGACCCTTCCGGCCGCTGACGAGCTGGAAAGCCACCTGGAGAGCTTCCGCTTCCCGGTGCAGCTGGTCATCCGGCCGCAGGGTGCACTGGCTCCCGACGCCGTCGCAGCCGGCCTGGATGCGGAGGCCTACCGCGACTACCGCGCGTACGCCGGCCAGATCACCGAAGGCTCGGTCAAGGTGGGGGACAAGGTCTCCGTCCTGACTCCCGGCCAGGACCCGCGCACCACCACGGTGGTAGGCATCGACTTCGCCGGCGCCTCGCTGGAGGAAGCCGCGGCACCGCAGTCCGTCGCCATCCGCCTGGCAGAGGAATTCGACGTCGCCCGCGGTGACACCATCGCCGCCGCCGGCACCGTCCGCGAAGCATCCGCGGACCTGTACGCCTCGCTCTGCTGGCTGTCCCCGAAGCCGCTCCGCGAGGGCCAGAAGGTGCTGGTCAAGCACGGCACCCGCACGGTCCAGGCGCTGGTCCGCAACGTTGGCGGCAAGCTGGACCTGGCCTCCTTCAAGCTGGAGCCCGCGTCCACGCTGGAACTGAACGACATCGGCCACGCGCAGCTCCGGCTCGCCGCGCCGCTGCCGCTGGAGAACTACCTGCACCACCGCCGCACCGGCGCCTTCCTGGTGATCGATCCGCTGGACGGCAACACGCTGGCCGCCGGCCTGGTCAAGGACCACCCGGGCGACCACGAGGACGAGCGCTACAGCATCTAGGCTCGGCCAAATCGCCGGAACGGTGCGTGGTAGCCGTAGCGCTACGGCTACCACGCACCGTTCCGGCGATTTCGCGGTTAACGGCTGGCTTACCTGTTCACGTACCAGCGGGGGGCGTTGTCCGGGTCGGCCGCGTACTCCGCCACTTCGGCGCGAGGCCGGCTGATGATGATCTCAGTCTGGACGTTCACCATGGTTGCGTCTCCTTGTTGGGGGTGGGGCTCCGGTCCGCTGGGCGGGTGGGGTTAGCCTAGGAACCACGTTAGTCCTCAGCCGTGAGTGGGAGGCCCTGTATGGAAACCATCAACAGCAAGCTGCTCAACTGGGCTTCAATCCTGGACGGCCAAACGCGGGAGCAGGCCGTGATGACGTCCACGCTCCCGTTCATCTATCCGCACCTGGCGCTGATGCCCGACGCGCACCTGGGCAAGGGCGCCACCGTGGGCTCGGTCATCCCCACGCTGCACGCGATCATCCCGGCGGCCGTGGGGGTGGACATCGGCTGCGGCATGATCGCCGTCCGGACCCAGTATTCGTTGAAAGACCTGCCGAAGGACCGTAAAAAGCTCCGCGAAGACATCGAGCGCGTCATTCCGCTGTCCGCCGGGCACAACAACAAAAAAGTGCTCCCGACGGCGGAGCCCCGGATCGCGGAACTGAAGGAACTGGCGGCAAAGGCGGGCTTCAACCCCGCCCAGTACGTTGCGAAGTGGGAGCTGCAGCTGGGCTCGCTGGGCTCGGGCAACCACTTCATTGAAGTTTGCGCAGACGAGGCCGACGACGTCTGGCTGTTCCTGCACTCCGGCTCGCGCGGCATTGGCAACAAGATCGCCCAGCACCACATCGGCGTCGCCCAGCTCGTCTCCCGGAAGAACCAGATTCACCTGCCCCACCCGGACCTGGCCTACCTCGATGAGGGCACGCCGCAGTTCGACCGGTATATCGCGGAGCTCCGCTGGGCCCAGCACTTCGCCCTGCTGAACCGGGAGGAAATGATGGACCGCGTCAGCACGCAGTTCGGCAACTGGGTGGGCGGCCCGGTGCAGGAACGCGAGCGGATCAATTGCCACCACAACTTCACGCAGCAGGAGACGCACTACGGCAGGTCCCTCTGGGTATCCCGGAAGGGGGCCATCAAAGCCGCGCCGGGCGATCCCGGACTCATTCCCGGTTCCATGGGGACGGCGTCGTACGTTGTGGAAGGACGCGGCAACCCAGCATCCCTGAACTCTTCACCGCACGGGGCAGGTCGGGAGTACTCCCGCAACGCTGCCCGCAAGACGTTCTCCCTCGAGGAGCTGAAGAAGGCCATGCGGGGCATCGAGTTCCGTGCCTCCGAAGCGTTCATCGACGAGATCCCGGCTGCGTACAAGTCGATTGACCAGGTGATGCAGGACGCCGCCGACCTCGTCACGGTCCGGCACAAACTTCGGCAGTTGATCAACGTCAAAGGCAACTGACGTGGGTGGACCGGTCTGTCCTGCTGGTAAGGGTCAGGACGCTTCAACGGCCGGCGCTGTTGCCCGCGCCCGTGTGGATTCGAGGGAAAAGTGCCTCCGGGAGGAAGTAGGAGAACTTATTTCAGCCAAGGTCCGGTTTCTGTTTAAGGGTCGCCTGCAGCAGGTACGTCGTTTGGCGGCCACACTGTTTGATCCGTCGGAGGTGCTCCGCAGCCAGGTGCGGCAGTGCAATGGCAGGGTCATTCTCACGGGTTTCGTTGCGAAGGGCACGTTCCAGGTTGATGGCCATCTCGGCAAGGCGTTCAGCGCCCACCATCTGGCTGGATGTCTTGAGGCTTAACACCGCGTCCATTGCTCCCCGGAAGTCCCCGGTTGTCAGCGTCTGCCGCAGCCGTTCAATCCGTTCGGGCAGGCACCCGATGAAGTTCTGCACGAATACCCTCCAGACTCCCTCATCGCCTTCCAGCTCCTCGCGAAGCCTTTCCAGCACGGCTGGATCAAGGAGGGGCGCGTAGCCGTCGCCCTGGGTCACTGTTGCCCCCCGCGGCTAGCCCGCCCGCCGGGCAGGGCCCAGTGACACAACCCTCGCCTGCATCGCTCGATACCCATGACGTGCCCCTGAAAGTCAAAACACCTATGTGCCTCCCAGCAGGACTTTGAATGCACGCTACGTGGCGGGGGATGGCGAGGCACGAGTAGTGAGTACTCGAATCTCATGGGATAGGGAAATCCCGGCTCACAAGTGGTGGGACGCCGTCGTCGAAATATGACGCTAAATGAACCCGCGTGACCCCCCGTTTCCGCTTCATTGAACGGCTTTCGGCCACTCCCTATGGTGAAACAATGACTAGTTCCAAGCCCGGGATGACCCGCATTGTGGCAGGCGAAAGCCCGGTCCCCAAGCGCAGGCGTGCCATCGAGGCTGCCCTGGCTGTTGGGCTGGTCCTGCTGATCGTCGTGGGGGCAGTGGTGGCATCCACCGTCTCGCGTAACACTGAGGCGCAGGCTGTTGAACCCACGCCCGCGGCGGACCTGAAGCTGGGATATTTTGGCAACGTCACGCACGCGCCCGCACTGGTAGGCATCAAGGAAGGCTTCCTGGCTGAAGCCCTGGGCGATACCGCCCTCAGCACTGAAACTTTTAATGCCGGGCCGGCGGCCATCGAGGCGCTGAATGCGGGCGCCATCGATGCTGCCTATATCGGTCCCAATCCGGCGATCAACTCCTTCGTGAAGAGCCAGGGCGAGTCGGTCAGGATCGTGGCCGGAGCTGCTGCCGGAGGTGCCCAGCTGGTGGTCAGGCCTGGGATCACATCCGCGGCGGACCTCAGGGGCAAGACGCTCGCGTCGCCGCAGCTCGGCGGCACGCAGGATGTGGCCCTCCGCGCCTGGCTTGCGGACCAGGGCTACAAAACCGATGTCGACGGCAGCGGCGACGTCGCCATCAACCCCACCGAGAACGCCCAGACACTGAAGCTGTTCCAGGACGGAAAGCTCGACGGCGCGTGGTTGCCCGAGCCTTGGGCGTCCAGGCTGGTGCTCCAGGCCGGAGCGAAGGTGCTGGTGGACGAAAAGGACCTGTGGGATGGCAGCAGCACCGGCAAGCCGGGCGAGTTCCCCACGACGGTCCTGATCGTGAACCAGAAGTTCGCGGCCGACCACCCGGATACGGTGAAGGCGCTGCTGGCGGGCCACGCAAAGTCCGTCGCCTGGCTGAACGAAGCACCGGCCGGGCAGAAGGCTTCCGTCGTCAACGCGGCACTGCAGGAGTCAGCAGGCGCAGCCCTGGCCGACGACGTCCTCGCACGGTCCCTGGCCAACATTACCTTCACCCTTGACCCGCTGGCCGGAAGCTACCCCCGGCTGCTGCAGGACGGCGTGGAGGCCGGCACCACCAAACAGGCCGACATCAACGGCCTTTTCGATCTTCGCCCGCTCAACGACGTCATCGCCGGCGGCGGCACCCAACGGATCCCGGCTGCCGGCCTCGGCCGGGACTGACCCCTTCCATCACTACCTAAGGACGGCACCATGCCAGTCGTACTGGAACATCTGGGCAAGCGCTTCGGCGACGGCGCCCCGGTACTGGACGACGTCAACGCCAACATCGGCAAGGGCGAGTTCGTTGCCCTCCTCGGTGCCTCCGGCTGCGGCAAATCCACCCTGCTGAACATCATGGCGGGACTGGAGGCGCCGACGTCGGGCGCCCTCGAAGTGCCCAGCGACGGTGCTGCCTTTATGTTCCAGGACGCGGCACTGTTTCCCTGGCTCACCGCCCGGGAGAACATTGAGCTGGCCCTGAAGCTCCGCGGCGTTGGCAAGGCCGAGCGCAAGGCCAAGGCACAGGAGCTTCTCGAACTGGTGCACCTTGGCGCCGCGGGGGACAAGCGCCCGCACGAGCTGTCCGGCGGCATGCGCCAGCGTGTGTCCCTGGCCCGGTCGCTGGCACAGGACCGGCAGCTGCTCCTCATGGACGAGCCGTTCGCCGCCCTCGACGCCATCACCCGCGACCTGCTGCATGACGAGCTCGAGCGCATCTGGAAGGAAACCGGGCGCACCATCGTCTTCGTGACCCACAACGTCCGTGAGGCCGTGCGCCTGGGCCAGCGTGTGCTGCTGCTGTCCTCCCGCCCCGGCCGCGTTGTCCAGGAATGGGCAGTCACCGAGGAACACCGGACCGACGCCGGGCTTGCCGGCCAGCTGACCGGGGTCATCACTGCCCGGCTGCGTGAGGAGATTCGCCGCCATGCCAAGTAAGTCCCTGTCGGGCTCCGCGCCCGATGCCGCCCCCGCCCCTTCGCCGGACGGCTTCCGTCCTGCGGACGAAGCGTCCGGCTCCGACAGCAGCATCGGACTTCCCAATGCTCGCAAGCTCGCATCGGGCCCCTCGTCCGATGCTTTAGATGCCACCACGGAAACCCGGCACGTCCATGCCGCTTTAACAAGAAGTTCGACGGGCAGAGAGGACCTGCGGGAACTGGAATCCGGCCTTGACTCGCTGCAGTCGGACGCCGACCGCAAGCACCGGATCGACTGGAGCCGCGTGCTCCTGCCCATCGCGGCCCTGGTGGTCCTGGTGCTCATCTGGCAGTTCTACGTCTCGCTCGGAGTGAAGCGCCGCGACCTGGTGCCCGGCCCCATGGATGTGGTGACGCAGATGGGCGTCCTCTGGAACGAGGGCAAACTTCAGGAAGCCGTCTGGACCTCCATGCAGCGGGGGCTGGTTGGCTTCGTGATCAGTGTGGCCATCGCTACTCCCGTTGGCCTGTTGCTGGCCCAGGTGGCTCCGCTGCGCCGTGCTTTCGGTCCACTGATTTCCGGCCTTCAGGTGCTGCCCTCGGTGGCGTGGGTGCCTGCCGCCATTATCTGGTTCGGCCTCACTGACGCCACCGTGTACTTCGTCATCTTTATGGGCGCCATTCCGTCCATCATCAACGGACTCATCTCCGGGGTGGACCAGATCCCGCCGCAGTACCGGCGCGTGGGAACGGTCCTGGGTGCCTCCCGGCTGGAGATGGCGCTGCAGATCATCCTTCCCGCCGCGCTGCCTGGATACCTGGGCGGGCTCAAGCAGGGCTGGGCCTTCTCCTGGCGCTCACTTATGGCCGCGGAAATCATCGCAGTGGGCGGAACCATCGGGTTCGGCCTCGGCTCCTTGCTCGACCAGGGCCGCATCCTGTCCGACATGACCGTGGTGATGTCGGCAATCCTGCTGATCCTGGCAGTCGGCATCCTGATCGAACTGCTGGTGTTCGGCCCGATCGAGAAGCGCCTCCTGCGCAGCCGCGGCCTGCTCTCCGGCAGCACGCGCTAGCCCGCACCTACAAAACCGCAAGCAAAGCTCGACGGCGACTCCCGCCGTCGGGCTTTGCTGTGTTTCCGTTCCTGCCAGTACCCAACCGGGGCACTTTGGCACGGACACGCCGCTAATGGCGCCTGTTCCGGCTTCAACACCCGCCAATGTCCCCCACGACGGCGGCAAACCGGTATGTGACGCAGCATTACCTTGCGTGAACTGGTGTTGCTCGGCCTTTGTTGGCGATTGTGACGCGGCCCTACCGTTGATTCATGGCAATTCAGGATATCTACCCCACAGCGTTGCGGTTGCTCGGCCGCCCCGTGCTGGTGGTCGGCGGCGGCCCGGTGGCAGCACGCCGCGCCAAGGGTCTGCTCGATGCCGGTGCCCAGGTCACCGTCGTGGCGCCGGTTGCCTCCGCCGCGCTCCGGGAGCTCGCTGATGCCGGCCTCCTCACCTGGGAGCCGCGCACCTACGCTTCCGCCGACGTCGACGGCGTCTGGTTCGTCCAGACGGCCACCGGCGATTCCGCAGTGGACGCCCAGGTCTCTGCGGACGCCGAGGCGCAGCGCATCTGGTGCGTCAACGCCTCCGACCATGAAGCCTCCGCCGCCTGGACCCCCGCCGTCGCCGAGGTGGACGACATCAAGATCGCCGTGAACGCCGGGGGAGACCCGCGCCGCGCCATGGCCGTCCGCGACGCCGTCGCCACCGCGCTCGAAACCGGAGACCTGCCGCTGCGTCGCCGCCGGGCGTCTGCTGGAAGCGTTGCCCTCGTAGGCGGTGGCCCCGGCGACACCGGCCTCATCACCGTCCGCGGCCGCCGCCTCCTGGGCCAGGCCGACGTCGTGGTGGCAGACCGCCTGGGTCCCCGCGAACTCCTGAACGAACTGGCCCCCGATGTCCGCGTGATCGAGGTGGGCAAGACCCCCGGCCACCACCCCGTGCCGCAGTCAGAGATCAACCGCATCCTCGTCGAGGAAGCCCTGAAAGGCCACCGCGTGGTCCGGCTCAAGGGCGGCGACCCGTACGTCCTGGGCCGCGGCGGGGAAGAAGCCGAGTACTGCCGGCAGCACGGCGTCGAGGTCGAAGTGGTCTCCGGCGTCACGTCCGCAATTTCCGTTCCCGCCGCCGCCGGCATCCCCGTTACGCACCGCGGCCTGGCCAAAGGCTTCAGCGTTGTGACCGGCCATGAGGAACTGTCCGAAGTTCCGGCCCGCCCGGACCACACCGTGGTGCTGCTGATGGGTGTAGGCCAGCTGCGCGAATCGGCGTCCGCTCTGGGCAAAGCCGGTCTGCCCGGTAACACCCCGGTTGGTATTGTGGAAAACGGCTATTTGCCGAACCAGCGCGTCACCATCGGCACGCTCGGTTCCATTGCGGACCAGGCGGAAGCCGCCGGCGTCGCAAACCCGGCAGTCATTGTCATCGGCGACGTGGTGCGCGTGAGCCCATTTGCGCCATCGCACTTCAAAACCACCGACTACAGCACCATCACCCCGAACAAGCCCCGAGTCCTCACCAGCTAGCCCACCAACCCAACTGGGTAGCGCCAAGTGTCGTTATGAGCCCTCAGTACGACAGTTAGCGCTACCTAGTTGGGACGGACCGAAGAAAAGGAACACAGCCGTGTCATCAAGCACCACCGTAGGTTCTGCCGAACGCCCGCTGCGCGTCGCCGTCGTGGGCTCCGGCCCGGCAGGCGTCTACGCCGCGGACATCCTCACCAAGAGCGAAGCCGTCAAGAGCGGCGAGCTGACCGTGAGCATCGACCTCTTTGACCGCTACCCGGCACCCTACGGACTGATCCGCTACGGCGTGGCCCCGGACCACCCCCGCATCAAGGGCATCGTCAACGCCCTGCACAAGGTCCTGGACCGCGGCGACATCCGCTTCTTCGGCAACGTGGACTACGGCACCGACCTCACCATCGAGGACCTCCGCACCCACTACGACGCCGTCATCTTCGCCACCGGCGCCATCAAGGACGCGGACCTGAACATCCCCGGCATCGAACTGGACGGCTCCTACGGCGGCGCCGACTTCGTCTCCTGGTACGACGGCCACCCGGACGTCCCGCGCGAATGGCCGCTGGAAGCCAAGGAAATCGCCGTGATCGGCAACGGCAACGTGGCCCTGGACGTGGCCCGCGTCCTGTCCAAGCACGCCGACGACCTGCTGGTCTCCGAAATCCCGGACAACGTCTACGCAGGCCTGAAGGCCTCGCCCGTCACCGACGTGCACGTCTTTGGCCGCCGCGGCCCGGCCCAGGTTAAGTTCACCCCGCTGGAACTGCGCGAGCTGTCCCACTCCAAGGACGTGGACATCATCCTGTACCCGGAGGACTTCGAGTTCGACGAGGAATCCGACCGCCAGATCCAGACGAACAACCAGACCAAGACCATGGTGGGCACGCTCACCAACTGGATCGCCGAGCAGCCGGAGGACCTTTCCGAGCTTAAGGCTTCCCGCCGCCTGCACCTGCACTTCCTGCACAGCCCGGTGGAGATCTATGACGACGCCGAGACGCCGGGCAAGGTGGCCGGCATCAAGTTCGAGCGCACCGAGCTGGACGGCACGGGCAATGCCCGCGGCACCGGCGAGTTCGTGGAGTACCCGGTCCAGGCCGTGTACCGCGCCATCGGCTACTTCGGGTCAGCCCTGCCGGAGATCGAGTTCGACCACACGAAGGGTGTCATCCCGAACGACGGCGGCCGCGTCCTGGATGCCGCCGGCACCCACGTGCCGGGCATCTACGCCACGGGCTGGATCAAGCGCGGACCGGTCGGTCTGATCGGCCACACCAAGGGCGACGCCCTCGAGACCGTGACGTACCTGCTGGAAGACCGCGAAAACCTGCCCGTGGCTGCCGTTCCCGAGGCGGACGCCGTCGTCGAACTCCTTGACGGCCGTGGCGTGAAGTTCACCAGCTGGGAAGGCTGGCTGGCACTGGACGCCCACGAGCTCGCCCTCGGCGCTGCTGCCACCGAGGCCGGCGGTTCGCACGGGGTTGAGGTCAAGCGCGAGCGCATCAAGGTGGTGCCGCGCGAGGACATGGTTGCCATCTCCCGCGACGGCGTGGCCGCTCAGGTCTAGGACACCGCAAGCAAGGCGAGGTCACTTCGCGCCCATCCCCACGGGATTAGGGCCGCGATGTGACCCCGCGTCCGCCCCTCACCTCGCAAGCTCGGTCAGGGAACCCTGCGGACGCGGCTCCACGCGTTGCATGGTTTAGCGGCCGGCCCCGCCGGCCGCCATCAGCTCCAGGCGCTTGAGCGTCTCGCGGTTCCGTACCGTGATCATCGGGTCCCGCATCACCTTGGGCACCTTCTTGCCCGGCCCGCGGATCGCGTCTTCCGCAATGGTGACAAGGCATTGGGATCCCTGGTCCTGGAGCGTGATCACGATCCTCGCTTCGCCCATCGGCCAGCCGCGCGCCACCAGTTCCAGTGACTTTCCGGGTTCGACGGCGGTTACCCGGGTGCTGTCGTTGATGAGCAGCGGCCAAGCGCCCACGGAGTGATGCAGGCGCGCTCCGGCCTGGGGCCAGGTGTCATCCACGGCGCGAATCCGGGACGCGCCCACCACCCAGCCGGAGTACAGCCAGCCGTCGGCAATGACCCGCCAGACGTCGGCGGCAGGGGTGTTGAACAGCTGGGACACGGTGGACATGGTGTTCCTTCCTGGGGTGGCTGGGCTGCTGTGGTTCCCCTTTGGAGGGGGAGCGGCGGCAGAATGCGCGACGGCGGGCGGCGGGGTTTGCTGCGCCGCCTGGTAGGAGCGCTCCCGCAGGCGACGGGTCCAGTCGTAGGCCTGTGCGCCCGGCGGCTGGTTCTCGAGCGGATTGAAGCGCAGGGGAGTGTCGGCCGGCTCCGGGGAGGCGCGCAGCCGGAGTTCGCCGCACTGCCGCCACGGCCCCGCAGGCTTGGCCCAATACAGCCCCAGTACCCACTCGCCATCGGTGATCGACCCCGCCGGCAGGCTTAAGCTCCGAAGCCCCAGCAGCACGGGACCCTTCCGTCCCCGGTAGGGCATCAATGTGGTGAAGGTGGCCGAGGAGACGTCGAGCCGGGGCTGGAGCAGGAACCTCCCGGGAAGCTGCCAGCCGGTGGAGGCGAAGAGGATGTCGGCAGCGCCGTCCGGGCCGCTGCCGTCAGAACCGCCGCCGGCAGCACCGCCGTCCGCGCCGGCGTCGAGCGTTGTGCCGGAAACGGAGTTCCGGGACGGCGTCACCCGGAGTGCCAGGCCCAGAACGTCCGGAAGCGTCTGAGGCAGCCCGGCCGAACGCGAAAACCGGGCCACAACGGGGTCAATGCCGGGAGCGTCGAGCCAATCCAGGCCGCTCGGCTCGCCGGAAGTCCCGGTCCTGGTCACTTTTCCGGCAAGGCCACGTCCCTTGGGATGGATAGGACGGTCGGGGCGGGCCACTTTGAGGAGCCGGAACAGGGCAGCAAAAGCCCGGCCCGCCGTATCCGTGACGGCAGGGGCAACCTCCCTCGGCATGCCGCCGTCGGCCGTTTGGTCCCTCAGCAACTGCTGCGTCATGCTTCCTTCCTACCCACATCGAGGGGGAACTACATGCGTCCGAACCGGGACCGGATCAGGGCGAATATTCCATAAGCGATGAAACCTGCCCCGATGGCGACCAGCACATAGGGACCGAACGGGTGGTCCTGCAGGGCTTTGAGGCCGCCGTCGAGTCCCGTGGACTCCTCCGGACTGTGCTTGGCGGCGGCAATCACAAAGAGCAGGCCGGTGAGGCCCAGGGCGGCCCCCTTGGAAATGTGGCCGGTGACGCCAAGGGTGTCGATCAGCCGCCCGCGCCGGGTGCCGTCAAAGTGGAAGAGCTCTTCCTTGAACCCGCGTCGCACGCCCTTGAACACAAAATAGATGCCGATCCCGATGATCGTCAGGCCCAGCGCCACCAGCGCCCACAGTCCCAGCGGTGTGGCCATCAGCGAGGCGCTGAAGTCTTTCGTGCTTTCACTCGAATCCCCTCGCAGTCCCACGGCAAAACCGGCGAAGCTGAGCCCAACGCTGCTGTATGCGATGGCAAGGAATCCCGACGAGATCAGCTTCGAAACGCGGTCCTTGCGGGGCAGCCGGCGAGCCCGCAGGGTTGCCTCGCTTGCCTGCCACAGCCCCAACCCGATGCATGCCGCGACACACACCCACATCACTAGCGGACCCCAAGGGTTGGCGGCCAGTTGCTCGATGGCGCCCGTAGGTTCCGCTTCACCCGGCTGGCCGAAGGCCACGGCGATGGCAATTGCACCGATAATGACGTGCAGCAGAGCCATCACGGCGAACCCCGTCCGGGCAAGGACATCCAGGGCGGGGTGGTTGGAGGCCTCCTCGACGGCGTCCGCGGCCTGGCTGATGGTGGAGTCGCTGTCCGACATTGCTCAGCCGTTCATGGGCCCTTCGGCACGAATCTTCTCCGCACCGGGTCCTTCGACGTGAACGGTGCAACGCACCACCAGCTTTCCGGGGGCGTTGTCCAGCTCCACCAGGGAATCGTCCGCGCTCAACACCGTGAAGACCTCCGAGCCTGACACGACGGCCACCCCCTTGGCTTTCGCGGTGTCCCTGGCATTCCCGAATGCCTCGCGCTGAAGCCCTTCCACGTAGTTGTCGTCATCTTCACGGGCGGAGTCCCCGAAGGCCCAGCCGAACAAACTGCCTGTAGTTCCCATGGCGACGATATTACGCGGTCTGCCCGCGCAAGACGGGCTTTCGTAACATTAGTAAGTGTGCTTACCATGGGCGGACCATGACCTCAATGGGACACGGCAAGTGAAGTCCGCAGGCGCGGCACCTCAACCAGTTCAACGTTAGGAATGCACATCATGGCAGGAAATCTCATTGCCCGGTCAGTTCACGATCTGACGGCAGCAGCGTGGTTCGGTGGATCTTTGATGGGTGCCATCGGCCTGAACGGTGCAGCGGCGGCGGCCAAGGATCCGTCCGAGCGCACCCGCCTCTCCAGTGCCGGATGGATGAAATGGGCACCGTTCCAGACGGCAGCCTTTGCCTCGCACCTGGTGGCGGACCTCGCCATCGCCTGGGAGAACAAAGAGCGCATCGCCAAGCAGGACGGTGTGGCCAGGGATACCGTGATCAAGACCGCGGTGACGGTGGCTGGCGCAGCAGTGACCCTCTACTCAGGAATCCTGGGCAAGAAGGTTGAAAAGCTTGCTGCCGAGGGCGCCGAGGGTGCCACCGAGCCGCGCCCCGATGCTTCGGACGAGTTGAAGGCCGCCCAGCAGCAGCTCAAGATGTTGCAGTGGGTCATCCCCGCATTCGCGGGGCTGGTGGTCATCCTGGGCGCCAAGCATGGCGAGATGCAGCGTCCCAAGAATGTGTTCGCAGGCCTGCAGCGCTAACCCATAACGCACGACGACGGTCCGGCACCCAGGTGCCGGACCGTCGTCGTATGTGTGGGTGGTTGCCGCCCGGGGGCCGGCTAGACCGGCTGGCTGTTCGGGGGCGGCAGGTCCGGGTTCATGTCCTCGAGTTTCGGATCCTCCGCCGTCCACACCTGGATGATGGCCCAGGCGACGGCGGCCAGCGGCACGGACAGCACGGCACCTACGATGCCGGCCAGGATGGTTCCGGCGGTCAGCGCCATGAGGATCACCAGGGCGTGCAGCTGCAGCGATTTGCCCATCACGATCGGCTGCAGGAGGTCGCCTTCGAGCTGGTTGACCGCGATGACCACGGCCACCACGATCAAGGCCACCACGGGACCGTTGGCCACCAGTGCCACCAGGGCAGCGAGGATCCCGGCAACAGTGGCGCCCACCAGCGGCACGAAGGCGCCGATAAAGACGATGAGTGCCAGGGGGATGGCCAGCGGAACCTGCAGGATCAGCAGTGCGGCCCCAATGGCTACTGTGTCCACCAGTGCCACGATCGCCGTGCCGCGGACGTAGCCGCCAAGCACCTCAAGGGTGCGCTTGCCCACCCGGCGCAGTTTGGCCTCGCGTTCCCCGCTGAACGGGCGGAGGAAGAAATTCCAGATCTTGGCGCCATCCTTCAGGAAGAAGAACAGGATGATGATCACGAGGCTGGCCCCGGCGATGAATTCGGTCACCACGGACAGCCCGGTGATGGCGCCGGAACGGACCTGGCTGCTGGTGGCGAACTGCACGATGCCCTCGCGGGCCTGGTCCAGTTGCGCCTGTTCGATGGGTATGGGCCCGGTGAGCAGGAACCTTTCCAGTTCGTCCAGCCCGGATGCAGCCTGCTGGGCCAGTTCGCCCCACTGGTTGCGGACGGAGTAGTAGATAACTGTGCCAACGCCACCCAGCACCAGAAGCAGCCCGATGAAAGCGATGCCGGTTGCCAGCCCGCCCCGCAGCCCACGGCGGCGAAGCATGTTCACGAATGGGCCGATGGCCGCCGCCAGGATCAGCGCAATCAGGATCGGTATCACCAGGAGCTTGATCTGCATCAAGGCGTACACCGACACCACGGCGACGGTCAGGATCAGCAGGACCTGCGCGGAGCGGATGCCCACCCGGCCCAGTCCGTCTGCCCACAGTGCGCTGGGGGGCTTGGGTTCCTGTTTTCGCGCAGCGGTTGCCTGGGCCTGCTGCAGGGCTGACCCGGCGGCAGGTGACGGTTGCGGGGTGTCGCTGCCTGGCCCGTGGTCGGCCACGCGTATTGCTCGCGCCATGGGGACTCCTCATCTCGGCGGGTGCCCTGGCGCAGTGTGCACGGCAGGGATTACTACCTTTGTCAGATAGTAAGCCTACTGACTGATTAAGGAAGGGCGAAACCCCGAAGCGTCATCGAACTACGCGGCGAGCCACTCGGCGCAGGAGTTAAGGTTTGCGTTGACGGTGGCAACGGCGGCGTCCTCGTCCCGCTGCTCAATGGCCGCCAGCAGGACGTCATGTCCCTCGTGCTGGAGCCCGTCGAATCCCGGCCGGCGCAGTTGCTTGAGCAAATCCTCGTGGACCACGGCACCGAAGCTCACGTACAGCTCGTGCAGCAGGGGATTGCCCGATGCCTGCGCCACCCGCTCATGGAAACCCCAGTCCGCCCGCGCCCAGGCCTCGTAGTCCTCCGAGTTCCAGGCTTCATTCCTGTCGGTGAGGAGAACACGCAGGGCTGCAACGTCGTCGGCTGTGGCATTCCGCGCCGCCAGCCGGGCGGCCTGGGTGTCCAGGCCGAGCCGGACTTCCAGGATGTGGGCCTCTGTGTGGTCCTGGTACATGCGGCGGGCAGCGCCGGAGATCTCGCTGGTTGCGCGGACGTATGTGCCATCGCCGCGGCGGACTTCCAGCATGCCGCTGTGGGCGAGCGCCTTGATTGCCTCGCGGAGGGTGCCGCGCGAGACGCCCAGGTCAGCCATCAGTCCGGTTTCGGACGGGATGCGCTGGTGGAGGGGCCACTCGCCGGAGTGGATCATGGTCCGCAGCTTCGCGGTGACTTCGTCCGCGAGCGGCGGGCGGGATGAAGGGCTCAGTGCCATGGCGGCCTACTTCCTCTTCCCTGCAACGCGGCCGGCGGTACTGCCGGCCGCGCCGGAAACGCTCCGGGTCATCGCGCCGCCGGTGATCAGGTGCGCCACCACAATCTGTACCAGCGCCAGGGCCAGCAGCAGGGCGAGGGGCAGCGTCCAGCCGCCGGTGGCGCTGTGCAGGAGGCCCATCCCGAACGGGCCGGCGGTGGCGAGCAGGTAGCCCGAGGACTGGGCCAGCGTGGACAACGCCGTGGTTTCGGCCGTGCTCGCGCCGCTGCGGCTGATCATCACCATCACCAGCGGGAAGATGCCCAGGCCGAAGCCCAGCAGGACCGCGGGAACGATGGCCAGGCTCACGGGCAACACCAGGAGCATGGCCAGGCCCACCGCCATGGTGATGCTGACCAGGTAGAACGCGGGGCGCAGCATCCTGGAACGGGAACCGATGGCGATGAGCAGCATGCCCGCGGGGACGGACACCAGCTGCATCAGTCCGAACATCAGTCCGCTCCCGGAGGCGTCCATCCCCATGTTGGTGAGCATGTACGGGAACCAGCTCAGCAACGCATAGGCCAGCAGTGCCTGCAGCGTGAAAATGGCCGTCAGCAGCAGCCCTTTCCTGGTCCGCAGCAACGGCCAGGGGGACACATGCCCCGCCGTCGAACGCGTGCTGTTCCGGTGCGCATGCAACGCCACGGGAAGGAAGCCCAGGAACGCCGCCACGGCAGTGATGCCGATGGCGCCGACGGCGGCTGACGGTGAGCCCAGGGCTTGCGCCAGTGGAACGACGGCGACGGAGGTGACAGTTGCTCCGGTGGTCATGGTCACCGTATAAACGGCGGTCATGAGGGATGTCCGGGAGGCGAAGTGTTCCCGGATGAAGGACGGCATGGCCACGTTGCAGACGGCGAGCCCGGACATTCCCACTACACTGCCGGCCACCAGCATCCCGGTTGCGGGGATTCCGCGGAGCAGGAGGCCGCCGGCCAGCATGGCCAGGGACAAAAGGATCGCCTTCTCAACACCCAGCTTGCCGGTGAGCCAGGAGGTACCGGCGCCCGCCAGGGCGAAGCACAGGGTGGGAATGGACGGAATGAACGCAGCCACCAGCGGCCCATAGCCCAGCACCGTTTGAAGGTCATGCAGCAGCGCCGATGCCCCGGTGATGCCCGCCCGCAGATTGAGCCCGATCAGCACCAGCGCAATAACACCGAATACGACGGCGGATCGCGGCTTGGTGAGCGGGGTACCGGAGGCAGGTGCGGACGCAGCACGCGCCGGCGACGGCATGTGGGGCGCGGGGGACGGCGCCGTGAAGACCGCGGAGGGTGCGGCAGCAGGGGCGGGGGGAGTGGCGGGCATTTTTCTAGGCTAAAGGTTAGACGTTTGATGTCTCCAGTTTTGTGGCGAAGCTCTCCCGGCCCGTCCTGCCAGCGCAATAGACTTCCACCGAGGGCATGGATGCCATCCGGCCCGTATGCAGCACCAACGCGGAAGGACGGCTGTGAAGGCTTCCCAAGGGATCGAGATCGAAAAGAAGTACGACGTCGGCAATGACGCCACAGTGCCCGCGCTGGAACAACTGCCCGGCGTTGCCCGCGTCGGAACTCCCCACACCGCTGTGCTGGAGGCCGTCTACTTCGATACCGACCGGCACGCGCTCGCAGCCCGCCGCATCACCCTGCGCCGCCGTACCGGGGGGATCGACGCCGGCTGGCACCTGAAGCTGCCCCCGGCAGCCCAAACCGGCACCGGAACAGAACCCCAGCAGCGCCGGGAGCTGCACGCCCCTCTTGGCCAGCCCGACGTCGTACCCGACAACCTGCTGGCCCGCGTGCAGGCGTACCTCCGTGGCACGAAAGTGGCTCCCGTGGTCCGGCTGGAAACCCGGCGCACCACCCACCCGCTCTACGGGGAGGACGGCGCTCATCTGGCAGACCTGGCGGACGACGAAGTGGAGGCGACACGCCTGCACCGCGAACCCGCGGATGAACAGCCGCAGCGCTGGCGGGAGTGGGAACTGGAACTCGTCAACGGCAGTCCGGACCTGTTTGGCCCCGCAGAGCAACTCCTCGCCGCCGCCGGCGCCCGTCCCGCCGGCCACGCATCCAAACTCGCGCGGGCACTCGGCAGCGCTGCAAACGGGAGCGGAGAACAGGAAACGGAAAGTCCCGCTGCGCTCCTGGCCGGAAAGAAGGCCCCGGCAGCCGCCGTCGTCACCGTCTATGTGGCGGAGCAGCTGCGCCAACTCTTCTCCGGGGATGCCGCCGTCCGGCTGGAGGAGCCGGAGGCCGTCCACGATATGAGGTCCGCAACCCGGCGGATCCGGTCCGTGCTGGCCGCGTACCGCAAGCTGTACAGGGCTGTCCCGGTACGTCGCCTCCGGGACGAACTTGGCTGGCTCGGCCACCTGCTGGGCGAACCCCGTGACGCCGAAGTCCTGCTGGGCCGGCTGCGGGGCCATCTTGATGAGCTGCCGCCGGGCGAGGGGACGGACGCAGCGCGGGAACAGGTGGAGCGCAAGGCCGGTGCTGCCTTCGACGCCGGATACCGCCGGCTCCAGGCGGCGCTGCAGTCGGAACGCTATTTCCGGCTGCTGAACGATCTTGAGGACTTCTGCCGCCAGCCGCCGGTGCTGTCGCAGGCCGTGGCCCCCGGGCGGAGCGTTACCGCAAAGGTGGTGGAGAAGTCCGCCCGCCGGCTGCGCCGCTCGCAAAAGGCTGCAGCGCATGCCAGGCGCGGGACGGCCCACGAAAACGCCCTCCACCAGGTGCGCAAGGACGCCAAGCGGCTTCGCCATGTGGCCGAGTCGGCAGGGCTGGTACGCGGTAAACGGGCGCGGAAAGTGGCCAAGGCCGCCCACCGGCAGCAGAGGATCCTGGGTGACTTCCACGACGCCGTGATTGCGCGGAACCTGCTGCAGTCACTCGAAGCAGGCCACATGCTGCCGGAGCCCACGGCCGAGGCTCTGGCCGCGCTGCGGATCCGCCAGGCGGAACTCATGGATAGGGCCGAGGCCAAGTACCGCAAAGCCCGTAAGAAGTCCCGCGGCCTGCTGAAACCCCGGGTCATTTAGTCCCCGGGCGCTCACACCAAGCGGTGCAGCGGCTACTTGCCCTGGCGTGCGGACAGTCGGGCCACCGCCAGTGCCAGCCACAGCTGCACGCGGTCGGTGGTGACGGCGGGATCGTAGCCGGTCAGTTCGGTGATCTGTGCCAGCCGGTACCGGACCGTGTTCCGGTGCAGGGTGAGCTCCTCGGCGACGGCGGCCACGGAGCCGTTGTTGTTGAGGTAGCTTTCCAGCGTGGTCATCAGTTCCGCACCATGGGCCGCGTCGAACATCCGGAGTGGATTGAGGGACTCGTGCGCCATATCGGCCAGCGGCACATCCTCACTCGCCAGCAGCAGCGACGTCAGGCTCAGCCGCTCCGGCTCGTTGACGGGCAGCCCGTGGCTCGCGGCATCGCGTGCCTCGAAGTAGCTCCAGCGCAGGCCGTTCGGCTTGGTGTACGCGCCGCCGATGCCGATGGTCGCATGGATGCCCGCCTCGGCCAGGTGGTCGCTCAACTTCCGCGCCAGGGACGGTGCCGCGCCGCCGTCGTCGTTCAATACCAGCACCAGGTCCTTGCCCACGACGGCGGCAACCGCCTTCTCCAGTTCCCGCGGCACCGAGGTGCTCACCAGGGCCTTGTGGTGGGTGGCGGAGACGGCCAGCAACACCACATTCTTGCGGGTGCTGTTCACGCCGACGCCGGCCAGCCGGCGTTGGGCCTCGCTGGTTTCCAGCGCCCCGTGGATCACATCCTCCAGCACCTGCCCGCATAGCGCCCGCTCGGCCTGGCGCTGCTTGACCATGTTGTTCAGTTCAACGCTGATCAGGTTCTGGGCATACCCGATGATGCCGGTGTCCTCGAAGGGCCTGCGGACCCACAGCGTGCAGGCGTCGCGCCGGCCGGTGGGGATGGGGTAGGAGGCCCAGGTGTCGGCCTGCGGCGTGTCCTTGCTGCTGTTGTACAGCTGGGCCGTGAACTGCGTGAGGACAATGTCCGCGCGAAGCATGCCGCCCAGGTGCTTTAACAGCTCGGCCAGGCCACCGCCCGTCAGCAGGGCACGGGCCAGCACCTGGTGTCCTGCGATCAGCCGCTCCAGCTTCGCGTAGTGGTCCGCGGACTGGGCATCCGCCACCAGCTTGCCGATGGCAATGAACGGCGTCTCGTACGGGACCTCCACCACGGGCAGGCCCCAACGGTTCGCCTCGGCGAGCAGCGCAGGCGGCACTGCCTCATGGGAAAGGCCCACGCCAAAACCGATACCGACGGCACCGGCCCGCTGCACCTGCCGGACAAACCGCCGCTGCTCGGGCGCGGACTTCAGCCGCAGGCCAGTGGTGAGGATCAACTCGCCGCCGTTGATGAACCGCTGCGGATCCTCCAGCTCGGTCACTGCCACCCAGTTGATGTCCTGGTGCCACGTCGTCTCGGCAAGCCCTGCTTTGGACAGGTTCAGGGATTTGACACCCAGGAGGGCAGCAAGGGAAATGGCCATGGGACCAAGGATAAACGGCTGCTAGTCAACCGCACTAAAAAGCAGCAGAAAGGGTGTGCAGGTGGCTATTCACGGCGCAGGGGTGCTGGCATAGGCTCAAGGCAGTCAAATCCATCCGCCTTGCCGCCGATGGCCCCCAGGAAAGAGGTTGCACACCGTGGTCCAAACCTTGCAGAACTTCATCAACGGCGCGTTTGTTACGCCTGCCGGTACCGGCACGCTGGACATCGTCAACCCCACCAACGGTGACGTTGTGGCGTACTCGCCCATCTCCGTGCAGGAAGACGTTGACGCGGCCATGGCAGCCGCCAAGGAGGCCTTCAAGAGCTGGAAGCACGTCACGCCGGGCCAGCGGCAGCTGATGCTGCTCAAGCTGGCAGACGCCATCGAGGCCAACAGCGACGAACTGGTGGAGGCGCAGCACCGCAACACCGGCCAAGTGCGGTCCCTGATCGCCTCGGAGGAAATTGCCGCCGGCGCTGACCAGCTGCGCTTCTTCGCCGGCGCCGCGCGGATCCTCGAAGGCAAGTCCGCCGGTGAATACTTCGAGGGCCACACCTCCTACGTCCGCCGGGAACCCATCGGCGTCGTGGCCCAGGTTGCCCCGTGGAACTACCCGTTCCTCATGGCCATCTGGAAGATCGGCCCCGCGCTCGCAGCCGGGAACACCGTAGTGCTCAAGCCCTCGGACACCACGCCTGAGTCAACCCTGGTCCTGGCCCGCCTCGCCGGTGACATCCTGCCCGCCGGCGTCCTGAACGTTGTGCTGGGCACGGGCAAGACCGGCGCCATGATGGTGGACCACAAGGTCCCGGGACTCGTGTCCATCACCGGCTCCGTCCGCGCCGGCATCGCCGTCGCCTCCGGTGCAGCCAAGGGCCTCAAGCGTGCCCACCTGGAGCTGGGCGGCAAGGCGCCGGCCATCGTCTTCAAGGACGCCGACATCAAAAAGAGCGCCGCAGCGATTGCCGAGTTCGCGTTCTTCAACGCCGGCCAGGACTGCACGGCCATCACCCGCGTGCTGGTGGAGGAATCCGTGCACGACGACGTGGTGGCAGCCATGGTGGAACACACCAGGACCCTCCGCACGGGTTCACAGAACGACGAAGACAACTACTTCGGCCCGCTGAACAACGTAAACCACTTCAACCAGGTCACCTCCGTGGTGGAAAGCCTGCCCGCGCACTGCCGGATCGAAACCGGCGGGCACCGGGCGGGGGAAAAGGGCTTCTTCTTTGAGCCCACCATCATCACCGGCGCGAAGCAGTCGGACAGCATCGTCCAGCAGGAAACGTTCGGCCCGGTCATCACCGTGCAAAAGTTCAGCACGGAGCAGGAAGCCGTGGAGCTGGCCAACGACGTTGACTACGCCCTGGCCTCCAGCGTGTGGACGTCCAACCACGGCACCGCCATGCGCCTGAGCCGCGACCTGGACTTCGGCGCCGTCTGGATCAACACCCACATCCTGCTCACCGCCGAAATGCCCCACGGCGGCTTCAAGCAGTCCGGCTACGGCAAGGACCTCTCCATGTACGGCGTCGAGGACTACACGCGCATCAAGCACGTGATGTCTGCGCTCGACGCCTAATCCTGCCCCCTAACCTCGCTCCGCTTCGGCCAAGGAACTCCGCCGGCGTGGCCCCATCCAGCAAGGAAAGAATCATCATGACCACCACCGCATCAGACATCACCTTCCGCCTGGAGCAGAAGCGGCGCGTCCAGGCCGACTTCCCGGGCCCCAAGTCGCTGGCCCTGGCAGAGCGGCGCAAGGCCGTCGTCGCCGCGGGCGTCGCGTCCGGCGTCCCGGTCTACGTTGCAGACGCCGACGGCGGCATCATCCACGACGTGGACGGCAACTCCTTTATTGACCTGGGTTCAGGCATTGCCGTGACCAGCGTCGGAGCCTCCGATCCCGCCGTCGTGGGCGCCGTGAAGGAAGCCGTGGAGCACTTCACGCACACCTGCTTTATGGTCACGCCGTACGAAGGCTACGTGGCCGTCGCCGAGCAGCTGAACCGCCTCACCCCGGGCGACCACGAAAAGCGCACTGTCCTGTTCAACTCCGGTGCGGAGGCAGTGGAGAACGCCATTAAGGTGGCCCGCCTGGCCACCGGGCGCGACGCCGTCGTGGCGTTCGACCACGCCTACCACGGCCGCACCAACCTCACCATGGCGCTGACCGCCAAGGCCATGCCGTACAAGACCAACTTCGGCCCGTTCGCGCCCGAGGTCTACCGCATGCCCATGAGCTACCCGTACCGTGAGGAAAACCCGGATATCACCGGTGCCGAGGCCGCCAAGCGCGCCATCACCATGATCGAAAAGCAGATCGGCGGCGACCAGGTTGCCGCGATCATCATCGAACCCATCCAGGGTGAGGGCGGCTTCATCGTCCCGGCCGAGGGCTTCCTCCCAGCGCTGGCAGCATGGGCCAAGGAAAAGGGCATCGTCTTCATCGCGGACGAGGTCCAGTCCGGTTTCTGCCGCACCGGTGAATGGTTCGCCGTCAACCACGAAGGCGTCATCCCGGACATCATGACCCTCGCCAAGGGCATCGCCGGCGGCATGCCGCTCTCCGCGATCACCGGCCGGGCAGACCTGCTCGACGCCGTCCACCCCGGCGGTCTCGGCGGCACCTACGGCGGCAACCCTGTGGCCTGCGCCGCCGCACTCGCCTCCATTGGCACCATGGAGGAATACGACCTGGCCGGCCGCGCCCGCCACATCGAAGCCCTCGCCACCACCCGGCTGCGGGAACTGCAGGAGGAACTGGCCGGTGCCGGGTCTGCAGTGATCGGGGACATCCGGGGCCGCGGCGCGATGCTGGCCATCGAACTGGTCCAGGCAGGCTCAAAGGAACCGAACCCGGAGCTGACCAAAGCCGTCGCCGCCGCCTGCCTCAAGGAAGGCGTCATCATCCTGACCTGCGGCACCTACGGCAATGTGATCCGCCTGCTGCCGCCGCTGGTCATTACAGATGAACTGCTGAACGACGGCCTGGACGTCCTTGCTGCGGCCATCAAGGCCAACGCATAACGGCAGCCAACTAGAGTTAGCGTCCCCTCGCAACGGCGCGAACAAACCCCCAGGCCCCGGAACTACCGTTCCGGGGCCTGGGGGTTTAACTGCGGTCTATTCTTACGCCGCTATCTGACGTCGTTGTCCGGTCCGCCGATGACCACCTGCGCCGGGCTGTGCAGGACGTACCCGTTGAGCCAGGAAAACAGGGCACGCACTTTCTGCTGGAATCCGGACAGGAGTGCAAGGTGCACCAGGAGCCAGGACATAAAAGCCAAGGACCCCTGAAGCTGGACGCGCTTGCGGCCGAGCTCAGCGACGGCGGCGCCCCGGCCGATCATGGCCATGTATCCCTTGTCCGTGTAGTGGAAAGGCTGCCGGGTGCCGCCGTTGAGGTCGGCGTAGACGTTGCGGGCAGCCCACTTTCCGGCCTGCTGGGCCACGGAGCCAAGCTGCGGCAGTTTCGCCCCGGTTGAATCGGTGATGTTGGCTGCGTCGCCGATGACGTAGACGCCTTCTGGACCGGGAGCAGTCAGATCCGTGCGGACGTCGATCCGTCCGCCTTTTCCCTGGGGAAGCCCCGAGCCGGCCAGCAGATCGCCGGCTTTCAAACCGCCGGCCCAAACCACGATGCCGCCCGGGATGTCCGTCCCGTCGGCAAGGGTCACACCGTCCGCCCGCACCTCGGTCACGCCGACTCCCATGTGCAGTTGGACGCCGATCTTCGTCAGGCGCTGCCGGGTATATTCCTGGGACTTCGACGAGAACATGGTCAGAACCGTCGGGACCATGTCCACCAGGTGCACGCGGCACCGTGCCGCGAGCTCAGGGGAAAAGTACTTGGTCACCACGAATTTGATGTTTTCCGCCAGGGCTCCGGCGGTCTCCACGCCGGTGGGGCCGCCGCCCACCACCACCATGTCCACTTTGGAGCCTGGCTCCCTGTCCGCCCGGTCCAGCAGCCGCGTCACGCTGGTGCCGAGCCGGGTGGCGTCCGTGACCGAATACAACGGGAAGGCATGTTCCTCCGCGCCGGGGGTATTGAAAAAGTTGGGCACCGCGCCGACGGCGATAACCAGGGCCTGGGCCCGGAAGGTGTCACCCTCGGCGGTGGTGACAGTGTGGTTCCCGGCATCGATTGCGGCCACGTCCGCGGTCAGGACCCGCACGTTGCGAAGCCGCCGGAAGACCGACCGAATGGGCCGGGCGATGGCAGACACGCCGATCTGCGATGTGGCCACCTGGTACAGCAGGGGCTGGAACTGGTGGTAGTTGTTCGAGTCAATAAGCAGGACGCGCACGCCCTTGCGGCCAAGTTCCTTGGCTGCTGCTATGCCCGCGAAACCGGCCCCGACCACGATCACCTGATATGAGTCCTCCATCCGAGCAACCTACTCCACAGGGGTTCCCGGCAACAGTGCCTAGGAGGATTTCAGTGCGGCCTTGCTCCGCCGGCGCGCCACCGATGTTTTGCGGGCGGTCCGCAGCATGTCCACGGTCAGGACGAGCAAGGCCACCCAGACCACACCGAACCCGATCCACCGGTCGAGGGTCATCGCTTCTTTGAACACCACGAGGGCCAGGACAAACTGCAGCAGGGGTGCGAAGTACTGGAGCAGCCCGATGGTGGTCATGGGGAGCCTGCGCGCCGAGGCCCCGAAGAACAGCAACGGAACAGCGGTGATCACACCGGAGGCCAGCAGGAGCCAGAAATGGCCCGGGCCCTGGGTGGTGAGGGTCGCCGTTCCGGTTACGGCGAGGTAGACCATGGTTACCGCCGCGAACGGGGCCAGCACCATGGTTTCCACACTGAGGCTGGTGACGGCGTCCACCCTGGGGCCAACACGTTTCTTGACGAAGCCGTAGAGGCCAAAGCTGAACGCCAAGGTGAGCGCGATCCACGGCAGCTTGCCGTAGGAATACGTGAGTACGCCCACCGCAACGAACCCGATGCCTACCGCCGCCCACTGGAGCGGGCGGAGCTTTTCCTTCAGCACAAACACGCCCAGCAGGACGGAGACCAGCGGGTTGATGAAGTAGCCGAGGGAGGCCTCCACTGCCTGGCCGGTGGTCACGCCATAGGTGTAGGTCAGCCAGTTGACGGCGATCAGGAACGCGGCCAGTGCCAAGGAACCAAACACGGCGCGGTTCCGCAGCGCGCCGGCCAGAGCACCCCATGAACGGGTGACGGTGATCAGCAGCGCGCAGAACAGCAGCGACCACACCACGCGGTTCGCCACGATTTCCACGGCGCCGGCCGGCATCAGGACAAAGAAGTACAGGGGGAGCAGCCCCCACAGCCCGTACGCCCCGATGCCAAAGAGGATTCCCGCCGTCGTCTCCTTTTCCACTGCCTTTGGCGGCGCACCCTTGCTGCCTGCCGCGGGCGTTGCCGCTGGTGCCGGAACTTCCGACGTCGGCGCGGAGGGCGATGCTGGAGGTGCGGCCGGAGCAGGGACAGGCGAGGGGGATCCATCGGGAGAAGGCACGGTATCCATAACATCAGTTCCAGGGCAGGTATTCCGGCAAATAGTCAGTAGGCTTGCTTTTATGATATTTGCCGACGGGCTGGAGGCCACCCGATGAGGCTCCGGCGCAGCAACGCCTCGGGCCGCGGATACCGCCGGGTCGCCGCAGGCAAGGGTTTCAGCTACCGGGACCTCGATGGTTCGACGCTGCCGCCGGGGCCTGTTCGTGAGCGGTTGGAGAGCATCGGAATCCCGCCGGCCTGGACGGACGTATGGATAGCGCCGTTCGAAAACGGGCATATCCAGGCCACCGGGGTGGATGCTGTGGGCCGGCGGCAGTACATCTACCACCCGGAATGGCGGGAACGGAAGGACCGGGTGAAGTTCGACCGGGCCCTGCAGCTGGCCGAATCGCTTCCCGCCGCCCGCCGTCGCGTCACCATGGACCTCCGTGGCGAGGGGTTCTCCCGCGAGCGCGTCCTCGCCGGAGCCTTCAGGATGCTGGACAGCGGGTCCCTACGGGTGGGGTCCGAGCGGTACACCAACGAAAACGGCAGCCACGGGCTCGCCACCCTGCTGTGTGCCCACGTCCATGTGCGCAAGGACCGGATCCATCTGCGGTTCCCGGCCAAGAGCGGCAAGGACTGGGAGTCCGAAATCCGCGACGCCGACCTCGCCGCCCTGCTGCGCCTGCTCAAGCGGCGCGGCGCGAACGCCAGGCTCCTGGCGTATAAGGAAGGCCGGCATTGGCGGCCCGTCACCAGCGCGGACATCAACGCGTACGTGAAGGAGCGGACCGGTTCGGACTTCACGGCCAAGGACTTCCGGACCCTGCGCGGCACGGTGGCGGCTGCCGCCAGCCTGTCCCGCACCGGCCCCCAGCGGACGGCGGCCAAACGCAAGCGGGCCATCAGCCGTGCCATGATCGAAGCGTCCGAAGTGCTGGGCAACACCCCATCGATTGCCCGCAAGAGCTATGTGGACCCGCGCGTGCTGGACCACTACCACGAGGGCGAAACCATCGACCCCAAGCGGCCTGACTCCGCCGAAGCCGAACTGCGTGCGCTGCTCTACCGCGAAGGCAACGTGGTGCCGCTCGCGAAAAGCGGCTAGGTGTATTGACCTGAGAGGTTGGTGACGCGGCTGGCCGGTGGCTGACCTTTGAGTGAGGTGTGGCCTCGATGATGATTGTAGTGATGGAGCCAGTCGGCGAAAGCGGCAACACGCTCGGTCTCAGCGCGTTAGCATGGGACATTGAAGACCTCCTTGTGGTTCGGACTCTAGACAAGCCCCACTCCACTTGGAGGTCTTCTTTTTGTCACCTAACCACGCCGCATGTTCCTAACGTCCGTGGTCAATACAGCTAGGCGTTACGGGCGGCATTATTTCGCGGAACCGGCCAATTAGAATAAGTGACTGTGCGCTGCACCTGCCGCGTATCGTCAACGGCCAGAAGGGTCCCAGGTGTCCAACCACGGCGAAACCACCCCCGCACGTCCCCTCCGTGTAGCGATTGTGGGCGCGGGACCTGCCGGTGTCTACGCTGCGGACATCCTCACCAAGTCCAGGGGCGTCAAGGACGGCGACTTCGAGGTCAGCATCGACCTCTTCGAGGCCTATCCTGCGCCGTACGGGCTGATCCGGTACGGGGTGGCGCCGGACCATCCGCGGATCAAGGGGATCGTCAACGCCCTGCACAAGGTCCTGGACCGCGGTGACATCCGGTTCCTGGGCAACGTGACCTACGGGCGGGACCTCACCCTGCACGATTTCCGTGCGTTCTACGACGCCGTCATTTTCTCCACCGGGGCCGTCAAGGATGCGGACCTGGCCATCCCGGGCATTGACCTGCAGGGCTCCTTCGGCGGGGCGGATTTTGTTTCCTGGTACGACGGGCACCCGGACGTCCCCCGCGAATGGCCGCTCGAGGCGAAGGAAATCGCCGTGATCGGCAACGGCAACGTGGCCCTGGACGTCGCCCGAATGCTGGTGAAGCACCCGGAGGAGCTGCTTTCCACCGAAATTCCGGACAACGTGTACCAGGGGCTGAAGGCTTCGCCGGTCACGGACGTGCACGTTTTTGGCCGCCGCGGCCCGGCCCAGGTGAAGTTCACGCCCCTTGAGCTGCGCGAGCTCAGCCACATGAATGACGTGGACATCGTGCTCTATCCCGAGGACTTCGAGTTCGATGAGGCCTCCGATGAAGCGATCCGCAGCAACAACCAGATCAAGACCATGGTGAACACCCTCACCAACTGGCTGGTGGAGGAGCACACCGAGTCCGAGAACCCGTCCTCCCGCCGCCTGCACCTGCACTTCCTGCACAGCCCGGTGGAGATTTACGACGACGGCGGCTCGGGCAAGGTGGCGGGCATCAAGTTTGAGCGCATGCAGCTTGACGGCACCGGCAACGCCAAGGGCACGGGCGAGTTCATCGACTACCCGGTGCAGGCCGTCTACCGCGCCATCGGTTACCACGGCTCGGCCCTTGATGAGCTGGAGTACGACGCCAAACGCGGGGTCATCCCCAACGAAGGCGGCCGCGTACTGGATGCCGAAGGCAACCCGGTCCCGGGAATCTACGCCACCGGCTGGATCAAACGCGGACCTGTCGGGCTGATCGGCCATACCAAGGGTGACGCCCTGGAAACGATCGGCTTCCTCCTGGAAAACCGGCTCACGCTCCCTCCTGCCCAGAATCCTGACCCGCAGGCCATCATCCGCCTGCTGGAAGAGCGCGGCATCGAATACACCACGTGGGAAGGCTGGAACAGGCTCGACGCCCACGAAGCAGCCCTGGGTGCTGCCTGGACCGGGCCGGAAGGCGCGGACCACGTGGTGCGCGAACGCATCAAGGTGGTGCCGCGCGAGGAGATGATCCGCATCTCCCGCGCCTGACGTTCCCACCCTCCACCTCCCCTGCTAGGTGGGGGAGGAGGGCCGCGTTAGAATGGCGACCACCCCTTGGCCGGCTGAGATGAAGCCGCGCCCGCAGGCAGCAGCAGGAGTTCAATGAGGAACCTGATCCAGCCAGGCCCGGCAGCCGACGCCGAACCGCGCCAGCGTGCCGCCCTCGCCGGGCATGAATACCTGGACAATAGTTTCCGGGACATCAATTTTTTGGAAAGCGCCGCGGTCACGGAGACCTCGGAGCTCCCCGGGCTGCGGAAACTCATCAGGGAGTCCTGGCAGCGGTCTGCCAGTTTCAAGGCGGACCCGGACAACGCTGCAGCCCCGCTGGCGATCGACCGGGACGAGCTCGAGGACTACCGGCGGCAGCATCCGCTGGCTGCCATCATGCCGGTCATCAACAAGCTCCTGGTCCAGCCCAGCCATGACAGCGGACTGCTGGTGGCGGTGGGGGATGAGGTCGGGCGCCTGCTGTGGGTGGAGGGTGACCCAGGCCTCCGGCGGCGTGCAGAGGGCATGATGTTCGTTCCTGGCGCTGACTGGTCGGAGGCGACCGTAGGCACCAGTGCGCCGGGCACTGCCCTCGCCCTTGGCCGCGGCATCCAGATCGCCGGTGCCGAACACTACCAGCGGGCCGTGCACCCTTGGAGCTGCACGGCTGTTCCGTTTCACGACCCCGACTCCGGGGCGGTGCTGGGAGTCGTGGACATCACTGGCACGGCCACCGCCGTGGCACCGCACACGCTGTCCCTCGTGGAGGCAACGGTGGCTGCCGCCCAGGCACAGCTGCGTGTTGAACGCCTCCAGCGTGCGGCCGAAGCCACGGGCAGGCCGGCACGACGGCGGTCGCCACGGGCCGCATCCCGGCCACCGGGCGAAGGCAGCACGGACGGCAGCCTCTACCGGAACAGCCTTCAGCTGCTGGGCCGCGACCAGGCCTTGCTCAGCCTGGGCGGCAGGACCGTTGCACTGTCCGCCCGGCACAGCGAAATCCTTGCCCTGCTAAGCACCCACCCGGGCGGACTCAGCGCCGAGGAGCTCAACCTCCTGCTCTACCGCGGGGATGGTTCCACCATCACGCTCCGTGCCGAAATGGTGCGCCTGCGCAAAGTCCTTCAGCAACTCAACCCGGACGCCGTTCCGGGCTCCCGGCCGTACCGCCTTCCCCTCGACCTCGTCCCGGACAGTGCCCAGGTGCTGAGCTGCCTGCAGCGCGGCGCCCACCGGATCGCCTTGGAGATTTACCGCGGCGCAGTGCTTCCCCGCTCCGAGGCGCCGGGCATTATCAAGCTGCGGAACAAAGTTTCGTCACTGCTGCGGGAAGCAGTCATGACGGACGGCAGCGCCGAGTCGCTGCTCAGGTACGCCGAGCTCCCGGAGGCAAGGGACGACGTCGGCATCCGCCGTGCCGCGCTCCGCCTCCTTCCGCCGCGCTCGCCCAAGCGGGCCGCCGTCGTCGCGGACCTCGAGCGGCTGGAAGCCGAACTGCACGCCTAATCCCCACCCGCTCCTCAAGGTTGCAACCTTGCTGCAACCTTCCCGCTCCTACGCTGGCTCCAACGGCGAAAGCCTGACCTGCACAGCAAAGGAGCTAGCAATGACTGTTTACGCACAGCCCGGAACCGAGGGCTCGAAAGTCACTTTCAAGGACCGCTACGAGAACTGGATCGGCGGGGAGTGGGTGGCCCCGGTGAAGGGGCAGTACTTCGAAAACATCACTCCGGTTACGGGCAAAGCCTTCTGTGAAGTGGCCCGCGGCACGGCCGAGGACATCGAACTGGCGCTCGATGCCGCGCACAAGATTGCACCGTCCTGGGGAAAGACTTCCGTGGCCGAGCGCGCCGCGATCCTGAACAAAATCGCGGACCGCATCGATGAGAACCTGGAAATGCTGGCAGTGGCCGAGTCCTGGGACAACGGCAAGCCCATCCGCGAAACCCTCAACGCGGACCTTCCGCTCGCCGCCGACCACTTCCGCTATTTCGCCTCGGCCGTCCGCGCCCAGGAGGGCAGGCTGTCCCAGCTCGACGACGACACCACGGCCTATCACTTCCACGAACCCCTCGGCGTCGTCGGCCAGATCATCCCCTGGAACTTCCCCATCCTCATGGCCGTGTGGAAGCTCGCCCCCGCACTTGCGGCAGGCAATGCGGTGGTGCTCAAGCCGGCCGAGCAGACGCCGTCGTCCATCCTGGTCCTGATGGAACTCATCGGAGACCTGCTCCCAGCCGGCGTGATCAACGTGGTTAACGGCTTCGGAGTGGAGGCGGGCAAACCGCTTGCGTCCAGCCCCCGGATCCGCAAGATCGCGTTCACCGGCGAGACCACCACAGGCCGCCTCATCAGCCAGTACGCCAGCCAGAACCTCATTCCAGTCACGCTGGAGCTGGGCGGCAAGAGCCCGAACGTCTTCTTCAACGACGTCGCCCAGGACAATGACGCGTTTTACGATAAGGCACAGGAAGGGTTCGCGCTGTTCGCCTTCAACCAAGGGGAGGTGTGCACCTGCCCGTCCCGCGCGCTGGTGCAGGAGGACATTTACGAGTCCTTTATGGCCGATGCCGTGGCCCGGGTGGAAAAGATGGTGCAGGGCAATCCGCTGGACACCGAGACGCAGGTGGGCGCGCAGGCCTCGAATGACCAGCTGGAAAAGATCCTCTCCTACATTGACATCGGAAAGCAGGAGGGCGCCAAGGTCCTCACCGGAGGCGGCCGTGCCGAGCTGCCCGGCGACTTGGCCGGCGGGTACTATGTCCAGCCGACCGTGTTCGAAGGCCACAACAAGATGCGTATCTTCCAGGAGGAGATTTTCGGCCCGGTCGTCGCCGTGACGAAGTTCAGCGACTACAGCGACGCCATGGGCATTGCCAACGACACCCTTTATGGGCTGGGTGCAGGAGTGTGGTCCCGCAACGGCAATGTGGCCTACCGCGCCGGCCGCGAGATCCAGGCCGGGCGCGTCTGGGTCAACAACTACCACGCCTACCCGGCCGGGGCCGCGTTCGGAGGGTACAAGTCTTCCGGCATCGGGCGTGAGAACCACGCGATGATGCTGGACCACTACCAGCAGACCAAGAACCTGCTGGTCAGCTACAACGAAAACAAGCTGGGCTTCTTCTAGGCCATGGCTCCGAGAAGCGCGATCGACGCCGCGGTGACGCTGCCCGGGGAGGACTTTTCCCGGGTGGCGCTCACGCCCGAGGCCGCGGAACTGTTGCGGAAGCTCTGGCTCCGGCACGGGCCGCTGATGTTCCACCAGTCCGGCGGGTGCTGCGACGGGTCATCGCCCATGTGTTTCCCTGTGGGCGACTTCCTCACCGGTGACTCCGATGTCCTGCTGGGCCTGTTCGATGTCTCCGATGGCCTTGAACCCCAGCCCCTTGAGTTCTGGATGTCCCGGGAGCAGTTCAACTACTGGAGCCACACGCACCTGACCGTTGATGTGGTGCCGGGGCGGGGCAGCGGTTTCTCGGTGGAAGCACCCGAAGGCAAACGGTTCCTGATCCGTTCAACCCTCATGGACTGGCCGCATAGCAGTTCGACATAAAGCGCTTGAGACCCTCCGCTTGGAGGGTCTCAACCGTTTCCACGGAACAGAGTTCGGCCGGGTGGCCGTCTCACCATTCGGGACAATTGGGACCGTCCAGTGGATGGACCTATCGTTGATAGGTCTGTTTCCATCAGAAATCAGGATAGTGATCCCCTTATGAACCTTCTCCGGACCAAATCGATCGAGCAGTCGATGGCCGACGCCGATGAACCCGGACGCAAGCTCAAGCGGTCCCTTAGCACCTGGGACCTCATGATCATGGGCGTTGCAGTGGCCGTGGGCGCCGGTATCTTCTCCGTCGGCGCCAAGGCAGCAGCCAACTTCTCCGGCCCTGCCGTCACGCTGTCCTTCGCGATCGCCGCCATCACCTGCGCCCTTGCCATCATGTGCTACGCCGAGTTCGCCACCGCCATTCCCGTGGCCGGCTCCGCCTACGTCTTCACCTACGCCACGATGGGTGAACTCCTTGCCTGGATCATCGGCTGGAACCTGATCCTCGAGCTCTTCACAGCAGCTGCGGTCATCGCCAAGTACTGGGGCATCTACCTCAGCAAGGTCTTCGCCCTTATGGGCGCCGACATCCCGGCGGCACTCTCCCTCGGCGGCGTGGACCTCTACTGGGGCGCCTTCCTGATCGTTGCCGTCTTTACGGTGCTGCTGGTGCTGGGCACCAAGCTGTCTGCCCGCGTGGGCAACATCTTCACCCTGATCAAGATCGGCGTGGTCCTCTTTGTGATCATCGTCGGCTTCACCTACGTGAAGTTCGAAAACTACAGCCCGTTCATCCCGGCTGCCGAGCCGACCGGCGGCACCGGCACTGCAGATGTTCTGAAGCAGTCGTTCTTCGGCTTCCTCACCGGAGCTGCCCCAGCACAGTACGGCACCCTCGGCATCTTCGCCGGCGCGGCCCTGGTATTCTTCGCCTTCATCGGCTTCGACGTGGTGGCCACGTCCGCCGAGGAAGTCAAGAACCCGCAGAAGACCCTGCCGCGCGGCATCTTCGGCGGCCTTGCCCTGGTGACCCTCCTGTACATCCTGGTTTCCCTGGCCCTGACCGGCATGGTGTCCTACACCCAGCTGGCCGAGGCGGAGAGCCCTACCCTCACCACCGCTTTCGAAGCTGTGGGCGACACGTCCGCGGCCAAGGTCATTGCCTTCGGTTCCCTGGTGGGCCTGACAACCGTGATTATGGTGCTCCTCATGGGGCTGTCCCGCGTGGTCCTTGCCATGAGCCGCGACGGCCTCCTGCCCCGTTCACTGTCCAAGACAAGTGACAAGCGCTCCACTCCGGTGCGCCTCCAGGTCATCTGCGGCGCCGCGGTTGCGCTGGTGGCCGGCCTGACCAATGTGGACCTGCTTGAGGAAATGATCAACATCGGCACGCTCTCCGCGTTTGTGGTGGTGAGCCTGGGCATCCTGGTGCTGCGCAAGAAGCGCCCGGACCTGAAGCCGGCCTTCCGCGTCCCGTTTGGCAAGGTCCTGCCGATCGTCTCCGCCGTGCTGTGCCTGTACCTGATGACCAACCTGGCGGTGGAAACCTGGATCTTCTTTGCCATCTGGCTGGTGATTGGCCTCGCCATCTACTTCGCCTACGGCCAGCGCCACTCCAGGCTGAACGAACGATTCGCTGAGGCCAACACGGCTGTCAACGGCGCTCCCGCTGCATCGACCCAGGATGACGAGGACGAGCTGACCCGCGCCTGACGCCGTAAAAGTTGTTCAACCAAGCTATGCCAACCGCCCGCTGATTCGTGATCAGCGGGCGGTTCTGCTTTCTTCCACCCGATGGCGCTGGAGAATGTACGTGCAACCCGGGCGGCTTTGGAGTTCAATAAAAGCTGGACCTGAGGCGGGCCCAATGACGCCTATGGGAGGAAGCGGGCGCTATGGAGAACACCATGGAGTCGGTGGCAAGGGCCTTTTCAAGCCACCGGTTTGAGGATTCCCTTCCCCAGCTGGACGACGACGTTGCCTGGGAGCTTGTGGGCGGCGAAGAGCTCAGGGGCAAGGCGGCCGTTGTGGATGTCTGCACATCCCTGGCCCGGGACCTCCAGGACGTGCACACCAGTTTTGACCAGTTCAGGGTGGTGGTGGCCCCTGACTCCGTTGTGGTTGACAGCGTTGCCAGCTACCTCGCCATGGACGGCAGCATCAGCAGGGTTGCGTCGTGCGACATCTACGACTTCGCGGACGGTCGGGTGGTCCGGATCCGCTCCTACAACGTGGAACTGGCTCCGGACACTGCCGGCTGACGCTCACGGCGCGGCGTGGCGGCCAACCCAGTCCACCAACGGCCGCAGTTCATCCCACAACGCCCCGATCTCCTGGACTGCTGCAGGAGTGTCCAGCCAGTCCGGTCGGCCCAGGTCCGTGCTGGCCGCGAGGGATTTGTGCTTCAGGAGCTCGCCCCGCGGATGGTCCCGCGGGTACCCGCGCGGGACAGTCTTGAGCTTCTCTCCCTCCACAGCGAAACCAGCAGCACCGACGGCGTCGATGATATGCCGCAGTGATTCTCCTGTTCCGGAGGCGTCGACCGAGTTGCGGTACCGCACCAGCTGGGCGGGTGTGTGGGAGTGGTAGCCGCCGCCCACCAGGAGCCCCTCGGCGCTGACCTGCAGGTAGTAGCCCATCCCTTCCTGGATGGAGGCAAAAGCACCCTGTGCTGTCTTGTACGGCGATTTGTCCAGGGAGAACCGGATGTCCCTGTTGGGCCGGAAGATCCTGCCGGGACCGAACCGGGGCTCCAGTTCGGCGAGCAGGAGCGTGATTGGTTCACGGACCAGCTCCTGGTACCTGTCCTTATGCTCCAGCCACCACTCACGATTGTTGTTGTCCTGCAGCTCTTTGTAGAACTCGAAGGCGCCGACGGGGATGCCCTGGAAAGTTGTCATGCGTCGATCCTAGGGACGGCTGCCAGTTGGGAGCTATGGGGCTCAGGGGCTATGTGGAAAGCGCCGCTTATGTGGAAAGCAAAAAACCACCCTGTCACGGGAATCCGCGACAGGGTGGTTTTCAGCAGCTTAAGGCGGATTAGCCGATCTTGTTGGCAGCCTCTGCATCGGAGGACGGTGCCGACGCAACAGCTACGGCGCCGAGATTGGCGCGGAGCTTCGCGCCGAGTTCGGCGTCAACGTTGGTCCAGTACTGGATGGCGCGTTCCTTGATGCCGGGGCTCTTGACGCCGCCCACTGCACCGGTGATGGTCTCGAGCAGGCGGGCCTTGGCGCCGTCGTCGTAAACCTCGCGGTACAGGGTGCCGGCCTGGATGAAGTCGCTGTCCTCGGCGTGGAGGGAGTGCGCGGCAAGGGTCAGCTCGCCGTCGTTCTCCCAGCCCCCGGCCGGGTTCTGCGGCTCAACTGCAGCCGGGCCACCAACGGAGTTGGGGGCGTAGACCGGGACGGAGGGCGCGTTGAAGTGGTACCGCCCAGCCCCGTCCTGGCTGTAGTTGTTGACCTGGTTCTTCGGCTGGTTCACCGGGATCTGGGCGTGGTTGGTGCCCACGCGGTAGCGGTGTGCGTCAGCGTAGGAGAAGATGCGGGCCTGCAGCATCTTGTCCGGGGAAGCGGCGATGCCCGGCACGAAGTTCGAGGGGGCAAAGGTGGCCTGCTCGATCTGCGCGAAGTAGTTCTCCGGGTTCCGGTTCAGCTCCATGGTGCCCACCTTGATCAGGGGGTAGTCGCCGTGCGGCCACACCTTGGTCAGGTCGAACGGGTTGAAGCGGTAGGTCTTGGCGTCCTCGTACGGCATGACCTGGACGTGCAGGTCCCAGGACGGGAAGTTGCCGGCTTCGATGTTCTCGGACAGGTCGCGGATGTAGAAGTCCGCGTCCGAACCGGCCAGGGCCTCTGCCTGCTCGCTGGACATCGAGTTCACGCCCTGGTTGGACTTGAAGTGGTACTTCACCCAGAAGCGCTCGCCTTCGGCGTTGATCCACTGGTAGGTGTGTGAGCCGTAGCCCTGCATTTCGCGCCAGGAGGCGGGCAGGCCGCGGTCACCCATGAGCCAGGTGACCTGGTGTGCGGACTCGGGGGAGAGGGTCCAGAAGTCCCACTGCATATCGGCGTCGCGCAGGTGGGTGCCGGGGAGGCGCTTCTGGGAGTGGATGAAGTCCGGGAACTTGATGCCGTCGCGGATGAAAAACACCGGGGTGTTGTTGCCCACGAGGTCGTAGTTGCCCTCGGAGGTGTAGAACTTCACGGCGAAACCGCGGGGATCGCGCCAGGTGTCCGGGGAACCGTTCTCGCCGGCCACGGAGGAGAAGCGGATCAGCATCTCGGTTTCGACGCCGGGCTGGAGGAAGGCTGCCTTCGTGTACTTGGACACGTCCTCGGTGGTCTTGAACGTACCGAATGCACCGCCGCCCTTGGCGTGCACTACGCGCTCCGGAACCCGCTCGCGGTTGAACTGGGCGAGCTTTTCCACCAGGTAGTGGTCAGTCAGGATGATGGCACCGTCGGCACCGACTGACTTTGAGTGTGCGTCGGACGTAACGGGGGCACCTGACTGGGTTGTTGAAATGGCAGTCATTGTTCTCCTATTTCTCTATTTCTTCTGAGGGACGATTGGAAGGAAGTTGTTGGGACTGCTGGCAGTCCTGGCAGATGCCCTGGTACATCACATCGGCGATCTGGATGGTCATGGGCTTGGCGTTCTCGTCCCAGTGGGGCGTGAGGCAGGGGGCGTGGCCCACTGCGCAGTCCACGTCCTCCACGCGGCCGCAGCTGATGCAGATGGCGTGATGGTGGTTGTCCCCGACCCGGGTTTCGTACAGCGCGGGGGAGTGCGGGGGTTCGAACCTGCGAAGCATGTGCAGGTCCGTCAGGTCTCCGAGGACCACGTACACAGACTGGGCCGTGAGTTCCGGAAGCTCGGCGCGGGCCGCGGCCAGGATGCTTTCGGCAGGAGAGTGGGGATGCCGTTCGACGGCGGTGAGCACCGCCAGCCGCTGTTTGGTCACCCTGCGGCCATGGGCGCGCAGGGCGGCAGCCCATGCCTCGTGGCCGTCAAA
Source organism: Pseudarthrobacter sp. R1 (assembly GCF_024494415.1). Classification (NCBI taxonomy): domain Bacteria; kingdom Bacillati; phylum Actinomycetota; class Actinomycetes; order Micrococcales; family Micrococcaceae; genus Pseudarthrobacter; species Pseudarthrobacter sp. R1. The sequence goes on from NZ_JAMKFI010000008.1 coordinate 337,076, forward strand.
GTGCTCTGTCATGACACTATTGAAGCACTTATTATGAACATCTCACAATAAGGCTTGGCTTACCTCGCGGGACCCTTTGGCAACTTCTGCACCACGAGGGGATGCAGGGTGATAAAGCTGCGCTTTTCAAAAGAGCGCACGGAACCCTGCTCCGTGGAAAGCCGTTCCCATAGAAGAGGAGGATGAGAAGTGCACAAACACCACAACGGACTCAAGACGGCTGCGCTGTTCGGGATCCTGTGGGCGGTACTGCTGGGCCTCGGGGCGCTGATTGGCGCCAGTACCCGCAGTTCTGCTCCCATCTGGATCATGGCGCTGGTGGGGGTGGCGACGACGGCGTACGGCTATTGGAACAGCGACAAAATCGCCATCCGGTCCATGCAGGCCTATCCTGTCGCCGAGGCGCAGGCTCCGCAGCTGTACCAGATAGTCCGGGAGCTCTCCGTCCGCGCCAACCAGCCGATGCCGCGCATTTACCTCTCACCCACGATGAATCCGAACGCGTTCGCCACCGGGCGCAATCCGAGGAACGCCGCCGTCTGCTGCACCGAGGGGATCCTGCAGCTCCTGAACGCCCGCGAGCTCCGCGGAGTCCTCGGACACGAACTCATGCACGTCTACAACCGGGACATCCTCACATCCTCGGTGGCGGCCGCTGTTGCGGGCGTCATCACCTCGGTGGGGCAGATGCTGCTGTTCTTCGGCGGCGACCGGCGCAACTCGAATCCGTTGGCGATGCTGGCGATGGCTTTGCTGGCGCCTTTCGCGGCGTCCCTGATCCAGCTGGCCATCTCCCGGACCCGGGAGTACGACGCCGACGAGGACGGCGCACAGCTGACCGGCGATCCGCTGGCGCTCGCCTCAGCCCTGGCCAAGATCGAGCGCGGCGTGGGCATCGCCCCGCTGCCGCAGGACCAGCGGCTGGTCAACGCGTCCCACCTGATGATCGCCAACCCGTTCCGCGGCGGAGCGATGAACAAGCTTTTCGCCACCCACCCGCCCATGCGGGACCGGATTTCGCGGCTGGAGCGGATGGCGGGGCGGCCGCTGGTTTAGCTGGGTTCGTTGGTTTAGCTGCGGCCTTGTGGGCGACGCGCGGATACACCGCGAGACGCAAGAGGCCGGCAACGCCCCTTATTTGGGCGTCGCCGGCCTTTTGCTTAGCGGCAATTACAGGCGCGTCGAAAACGACGGTCCGCTGCTAGCTGCGGAAGTTCACAAACTGAAGATCGGCCTCGTCGAAGTCCTTGAGCAGTGCCATGGTGGCCTGCAGATCGTCGCGGGACTTGGACGTGACGCGCAGTTCGTCGCCCTGGATCTGGGACTTCACGGACTTGGGGGCTTCGTCGCGGATCAGCTTGTTGATCTTCTTCGCCAGGTCCTGGGCGATGCCCTCCTTGATGGAGGCCTCGAGACGGAACTCCTTGCCGGAGGCGTACGGTTCGCCGGTATCCAATGACTTCAGCGAAATGCCGCGGCGGATCAGCTTTGACTGCAGGACATCCAACACCGCCAGGACGCGTTCCTCGGAATTGGCCTTCATCAGGATCTTCTCGCCGCTGAAGTCCACCTCGGCACCCACGCCCTTGAAGTCGTAGCGTTGGGCCAGTTCCTTCTGTGCCTGGTTGAGGGCGTTTGCCACTTCCTGCTTGTCCACTTTGCTTACGACGTCGAACGTTGACTCGCCTGCCATGACTCTCCTTGTGCTGGTGGGGCCCCGTCAGCGGACAGGGCTTGGGTGGCTGGATTCAAGCCTAATACGGATGCTCCCGTTGAGGGGTGAGCCGTATTCACAGTTCCCTCTCAGCGGACGCTCCGGGGGAACGAAGGAGTCCCGGACAGAGTTGTAGGAGTTGGAAAGCTGCACGAAGGGAACACCATGCACCGCAATGCCGTCCGATATGTCACACGCACCACCTCGGCGGCGGCCGGCGCGGTGGCCACAGCAGCAACGTCGGTGGCGGCAGCGGCGGTGGCTGCCTCCATCATCTTCAGCCCGGTGGCGGACGCCTCCTCGCGGCTGGAGGGCGTCCACGCTGACCTGGTCCGTGCCGTCCAGCTGAACCAGATCACCGAGGAGCAGGCCCTTAAGTTCGAGGCGAAGCTCGCCGGGAGGATCCTGGGCGACGCCTGACGTGAGCGTGCTCCGGAGGGTCTGAAAGCCCGAATTTCCCCGCCGTTGCGGGCCTGCGGGGGCCGATTCGATTCTTCGGCGGAAGTTCTGTATTGTTGTGTTGCCCGCGGTTACTGGAAGCGGAACGGTCCGGAAACGGACGGTTCGCAGACTGCAGCCGGGGGTGATCTTCTTTTGAAGTTCGGCAGATTACCCGAGCGGCCAAAGGGGGCTGACTGTAAATCAGCTGGCAACGCCTACGGGGGTTCGAATCCCTCATCTGCCACAGTCCCGGATTTCCGGGAATTTAGACCCGTTCGGATCTCTTCGGAGGTCCGGGCGGGTCTTTCTTATTGACCTGTGAGCTCAGTTGTGAGTTCACTCGCACGCGCAGGCAGCATAGATGCTGCACCCTCCACCTCGTTCCTGGCTGCATCAATGGGAACTACCGGCTCAAGGTGGACGGCGAATGGCGAATTCCTACATTGTTGCCACCTACACCACCGGAACGCTCAACTGGGTGCAGGTGTCGTTCTTTGAAAGATGCGCCGCTTTGAGTGATACCTCTCCAGCGTCCCTGGCAGCGGCAACGTGCTCGCGCCAAGCGGAACCGGCAACAGCGACTGCATGGTTTCCGCCGATGCCATCCACCCCTCGGTGGAAGGCCATGGTCACCTCGCTGTGCCAGTGGCCGGTTAAATTACCGCACCCTGTCAGCGCAGGGCTCCATAAGGCCGGTTACGTTACCGAAGACAAGTAGCTTCGGCGGACACATATATCTGCACGGATGCAGGTCGAGCCTGCGAGAATGCAACTTGCCGATGCTGGTATCAGCCAATAACTTTGTCGAGGCGACTCCGCATTCCCCCAAGTGCGGAGGAATCATAGAAGGGCTCAGCATCATCCCCCTGGTGCTGGGCCCTTCGCCTCTTCGGAGGGTCCCGAACTCGCGGAAAACTACCGCAAACCGCCGTCGACATCGCTGTGGGGGCGGGCGTAGGCTGGCAGCATCGGCGCACGTGCCCGATGCCCTGCGTCGATAAACCAATCGATGAAGGAGGACGAATGAGTGCCGTACGCGAGTTTATGACTACGGACGCGCAGTGTATTAAGGAAAGCCAGTCCCTGGCAGATGCCGCCCGGATGATGATGGATCTGGACTGCGGATCGTTGCCGATCTGCGGTGACGACGGCAAGCTGAAGGGCATGATCACCGACCGCGACATCGTGCTCAAGTGCGTAGCGGCCGGACGTGATCCGCGGGAGATGATGGCCCGCGACCTCGCCTCGGGCAGGCCCCACTGGGTGGACGCCGACGCGAACGTTGATGCCGCCATCGAAATGATGGAAAGGTACCAGGTCCGGCGGCTCCCGGTCATCGCCGACCACAAGTTGGTGGGAATCATCAGCCAGGGAGACATCGCCCGCAACTACTCCGAACAGCGTGTTGGTGAGCTCGTGGAGCATATTTCGGAACGCAAACCGATGAACGCATAGCCGGGATTGGCCGTTAGGGCTTGTCCCCGCAATCAACGCCACGGAGTCCTCTCCGTGGCGTTCCTTATTGCCCGCCCATAGCATTGTCCGCAGCTCCCGGCCCGGAAGGTTGGGAGCCGCGAACAAGCATGGGAAGCCAGTGGCAAACCGGTTGTGCATCCTCAGTTCAGGGCGATCAGGAGCATCTGGCTGGTCCCGGGAATGCACGTCTGCAGTATGGCCCGGGGGAAACCGCCGAATACTGCGACGACGTCGTTCGTGGTTCCAGGGTTGGGTACCTGGCCCCTGGCAGTTACGGTGTACGTTCCGTAACCCGGGATGCTCACCGTCTCGCCCACCCCGATTCCGGAGAACCGCCCCCAGCCACCGCAAAAATTATGCTCGGTGATAAAGAGCGAATAACCGTCGTTGGGCGTGTAGTGGATGGGCCCGATGCAGGCGTCCAACATGGCTTGGCCGCCGGCTCCCGCCACGTAGATCGTGCGGACTGCGGGAGCGGCCGGAACGACGGCGGGGGCTGCCGCCAGCGGTGGAGCCGGAGCGGCAGCGGGCGCGGCAGCCGGCGCGGGAGCACCGGCCTGGACTGGTGCCGCCACGGGCACGGCAACGGCCGGACCCGTCAGGACCAATGTTTGGCCCGGGACGATGATGCTGAAGGGGCTTAGGCCGTTGGCGGCAAGCATTGCGTTCATGTCCACGCCGAACCTGGCGGCGATGGCACCTACGGTATCCCCGGGGACCACCGTGTGCAGGTTGGGGTCCGCGGCAGGTGCTGCAGGTACCGGCTCAGGGGCGGGTGCAGGTTCGGCAGGCGGCGCCGGAGCTGCCTCCGGCGGATTTTCCGCCGCAGGCGGCGCAGCTGGGGGTACAACCGCTGCGGGTACGTCCGCCGGCGCTGCCGCCTGCTCCTGAACTTCGCCGGTGGAGGCGCCGGAAGACTCGGTGCCGGACCCGGCCTGGGCCTTGGCTTCAACTCCGGCCGGACCTTCGGGGGCCGCCTCCGCAACGGGAGCGCCCGCCGTCGTATCCTGCAGAACGATGGGGACTGGTGCAGCCAGGGCTCCGACACCCAAGGCGGCCACCACGGCTGCCGTGGCCATCCCGGCCCATAGCTTGTTGCTGACGGTGCGGCGGCCCACCGTCAGGTCGGTGCGGGGGACATCGGTGGTGAAAGTGCGGCTTGGTGGATCTGAGGCGTTGAGGTTCATCTCGTTCATGGGTAGCCCATCGAGGTTCGGTCCAGCCGGGGCAGGTGCAGATGCACGACGCGAAGACGGGACGGATCGAGGTGTGATGCGCTGGCGGCCCGGCGTCAAGCCGGCCGATCACGGCGCATAATGGAGGCGTCCGTACACCCAGAAAATACGGAAGCTCCGCGAGGAGGCGCTGCCACCGGAAGCCACCCGGTGAACAGGCCAAAACTTGTTGGGTCCTAGGAATCCCGAGTCTAGGAACCGTGCACAGGTCACGGCACCAGTAGGGGTTACCCGAATATTCAGGCGCGGTACTTGGGACGTCCCGGATTAATACTCAAAACCGCAACGGCCGGATACCTGCTGCAGCCAGGCCGGGACTAGCGGCTGTGCCGGTCCTTCAGCTCCGCAATCTCGCGGCGTAGCAAAGCCATCTCCGCTGCAAGTTCTGCCACCCCGGCCCGGACCGGTTCCTCGGCATCCGACACCGCTTCGGCTGTGTCCTCCACACGCTGCACCAGCCAGGATGCGATGGAGGCTGTAACTACGCCCAGGACGGCGATTCCGCTCATCATCAGGGCCGCGGCGACCATCCGGCCGATGGGCGTCACCGGGTACATGTCCCCATAGCCAACAGTGGTGATGGTGGTCATGGCCCACCACAGCGCATCACCGAAGGTGACGATCTTTGCGTCCGGAGCGGACTGCTCCACATCGAGGACGGCAAGGGCCCCGACAAATACCAGCATCGCGGCCGACCCTGCCACGTACGTCACCACACGTCCCCGGAGCGTGTCACCCAGCGTCCGGTGCAGCACCGACAGCAGCGTCACCAGCCGGAGCAGGCGGAGCGGCCGAAAGAACGGCAGGGCCACAATGAGCAGTTCATGGAGGTTCCGGACGAACCAGCCGCTCCGGTCATCGGCCAGCCAAAGGTTGACGACATAGTCCACGGCAAAAACGCCCCACGTAGCCCACATCACGGCTTCAAGCCACAACGCGCCGCTGCCTTCAATGCGGCCGATCACTTGCCATGCATACGCTGCCAGGAAGATGAGCGCAGTCATCGTGAGCGGCCAGTCCGCCAGGTCCCGGTAGCGTTGTTGGGTCATGCAGGAAATCCTACGCGGACCGTCTCCGGTGGCCCTCGGATGCCCCGCTATGTTACCCGCAGGTAACATAGGTTCATGCACCTGCTTCTACGAACCCTCCTGCTGCTGTTCACGTCATCCCGCCGCACGCCGTTGACCGTCTGGGATGGGTCCGCGCTGCCGCTGCGGGTGCTGCCCACGGACATCGACATCGCCATGCACGTCAACAACGGCATGTACCTATCCCTGATGGACCTGGGCCGGTTCGACCTGATGGTTCGCAGCGGCGTATGGAAGCGGATGCGACGCCGGGGCTGGGGTCCGGTGGTGGCCGCAGAAACCATCGCCTTCAGGAAATCCCTCCAGTTATGGCAGCAATACACCATCGAAACCCGCATCATCGGCCTGGACGCCAAGGCCATCTACTTCGAGCAGCGCATGGTGGCCGACGGCGAAATCTACGCCCGCGCCTACATCGCCACCCGCCTGGTCCACAACGGCCGGCCCGTCAGCCAGGAGGAGATACTGCGGGAGTTCGGCCAGCCGCCGGCGGACCTGGTGCTCCCTGACTGGGTCCACGAGTGGCGGGCGTCCAGCGCGCTGCCGGGGAGCCGGACGCCTGCGCCGCACGTGTGGAGCTAGCCCGTCCCGCCTAGTGCCGGCGTGGTGATCTGTGAGCGGGCAGCTTATTCCCGATGACGCGTGCAGCGAACAAACGGCCCCCAGCCGCGACAAGCACGGGCCGTCCCGCGTACCGTTGACACATGGCTACCGTTGACATCACAGGTGAACAGTTCGCATCGACCATCGAGGGCAACGACATTGTCCTGGTGGATTTCTGGGCAGAATGGTGCGGCCCCTGCAAGCAGTTCGGACCCACGTACTCGGCCGTTTCGGAGAAGCACCCGGATGTCCTCTTCACCAAGGTGGACACAGAGGCTGAGCAGCAGCTCGCCGCCGAGGCAGGCATCTCCTCCATTCCCACGCTGATGGCTTTCCGCGAAAAGGTGCTGGTGTTCTCACAGCCCGGCGCGCTGAACTCCCAGCAGCTCGAACAGGTGGTTGACGCTGTGAAGGCCCTTGACATGGACGAAGTCCACGCCCACGTGGCACGCCAGCGGGAGGAAGCTGACGCTGCAGCCAGCAAGTCAGCAGGGCCTCAGGACGGCTCCCAGATCCCGGATCTCTAAACCCTTTTAGACTGCAACGCGGGCCCACGCCCGCGCGGTTTCCTGGCCGAGCTTGCGAGGCGTGGAAGCGGGACGCGAGGTCACTTGTCGCCCATAAACATCGGTTCTTTGCGCGAAAAGTGACCCCGCGTTCCTTTTGAAACGGGGTTTACAGGCGTTCGAGCTTGACCGGCTCGGCCAGGAGAGCGCTCAGGGATTCGTTCAGGTCCTGTACCGCGATGCCGTTGGAGTGCTTGGCCAGGTCCTCCTCCGACGCCCACTGCTCGGTGAGGACGAGTTTTTCCTCCGTGGCTTCGGTGAGCTCGTAGCGGATGCAGCCGGGTTCGTTCACCACCTCGTTGATGGCTATTTCGAGGGCCAGCTTTACGCGGTAAAACTCTCCGTCGTTGGGGATGAACGTTGCCTGCAGGTCAATGGGTGAACTCATGGATTTCACAATACCGGCCGCCGCCTGCCGGTCCATTCCTGTTGACGCTGGCCGCGGGACTGTTGCGCTTCTTATGTGCTTCTATTGCCCGGGTCCTGTTGGTAGCGTGCCATCATGCGTGCTTACACAGCCGGGAACACTGACGTTCCACTACTCGAAGAGACCATCGGCGGGAACTTCGAGCGCATGGTGGCGAGGTTCCCGTTCCATGACGCCCTGATCGAGGCGGCCCCGGTGCCGGGCGCCGACGCGCGGCGCTGGAGCTACACCAAGATGAACGACGACGTCGACCGGCTGGCGCGTGCGCTCCTCGCCCTGGGCGTAGAAAAGGGTGACCGGGTGGGGATCTGGAGCCCCAACTGCGCCGAGTGGACGCTGCTGCAGTACGCCACCGCAAAGGCCGGGGCCATCCTTGTCAACGTCAATCCCGCCTACCGCAGCCACGAGCTGGAGTTCGTGGTGAAGCAGAACGGCATGCGCATACTGGTCACGGCGCCCTCGGACCGGAACAGCGATTACGTGGGCATGGCACGGCATGCGCTCGCAGAGTGCCCGGACCTGCGTCAATTGGTGTTCCTTCCCGCCCCCGGCGGGGAGGGGCCCGACGGCGGGGTCCCGCTAAGTGACGCAGAGCTGACCTACGCTGAGCTGCTGAGGCGGGCGGACGACGTCGGACATTCCGGGCTGCGGGCCCGCATGGCTGAACTGAGCCCCCACGATCCCATCAACCTGCAGTACACCTCAGGGACCACGGGTTTTCCCAAAGGCGCCACGCTGACCCACCACAACATCCTCAACAACGGCTACTCGATAGGGGAACTGCTCGGCTATACCGAGCAGGACAGGGTGGTGATCCCGGTGCCTTTCTACCACTGCTTCGGCATGGTGATCGGCAACCTGAACGCGCTCAGCCACGGGGCGGCCACCATCATTCCGGCCCGTGGCTTCAACCCCGCCGCCGCGCTGGAAGCAGTGCAGGACTTCGGCGGGACGTCCCTGTACGGCGTGCCCACCATGTTCATCGCCGAACTTGCACTGCCCGACTTTGCCTCCTACGACCTGTCCACCCTCCGTACCGGGGTGATGGCCGGATCGTTGTGCCCTATTGAGGTGATGAACCGCGTGATCTCCGAGATGAACATGGTGGACGTGGCCATCTGCTACGGCATGACCGAAACGTCGCCGGTGTCCACCATGACGCGGAAGGGCGACAGCCTGCAGCACAGGACGGAAACTGTGGGCCGGACCATGCCGCACCTGGAGAGCAAGATCGTGGACCCGGGGACCGGGGAAGTCCTGGAGCGCGGGCAGATCGGGGAGCTGTGCACCCGCGGCTATGCGGTGATGGCAGGGTACTGGAACCAGCCGGAGAAGACCGCCGAAACGATTGACGGTGACGGCTGGATGCACACCGGCGACCTCGCCCGGATGGACGACGACGGCTACGTGGTGGTCGAGGGCCGCATCAAGGACATGGTGATCAGGGGCGGCGAAAACATCTATCCGCGCGAAATCGAGGAGTTCCTTTACACCCACCCGTCCATCCAGGACGTGCAGGTCATCGGGGTGCCCGATGGCAAGTACGGGGAGGAACTGATGGCCTGCATCATCCTCAAGCCCGGCGCGGAGCCGCTGGACGCGGACGCAGTCTCGGAATTCTGCCGGGGCAAGCTGGCCCATCACAAAATTCCGCGCTACGTGGACGTCCGGGACAGTTTTCCCATGACTGTTTCGGGGAAGGTCCGAAAGGTGGAGATGCGGGAAGAAGCCGTGGCCCGGCTGGGGCTCTGACTGCGGCGCGGCTGGAACTAGTGCCGGCGGTGGTCCTGGATGGTCATCCGGGGGCCAAAGGTGGGCTTGCGGAAGCCGCTGCTCTGGATCATCCGCACCACGCGCTGGCGGTGCCCTTCCCAGGGAGCAAGCAGGCGGAGCATGCCGGCGTCGTCCGTCCGGCGGCCCGTGAGTGCTGCCCCTACATAGGCAGCCAGGTGATAGTCACCCACGGAGATGGAGTCCGGGCAGCCATGGGTGCGCTGCACCACCTCCGCCGCCGTCCAGATGCCGATTCCCGGGATGGTCTGCATCTTGGCTGCCGCCTCCAGCGCCGGCAAGGCTGCCAGCCGTTCAAGCGCGACGGCGGACCGCAGCGCCCGCATGACCGTCGCCGAGCGCTGCGGCCCCACCCCCGCCTTGTGCCACTCCCAGCTGGGGACCTGCAGCCACTGTGCGGCCGTGGGCGCCAGCACCAGGCCGGGCGGCGTGGAAGTGCCGGCCGGCGGGGCCGGTGTTCCGTACCGGTGCACCAGGTACCGGTAGGCCCGCCGCGCTTCGATAACCGTCACCTTCTGCTCCAGGATGATGGGCACGAGCTGGTCAATTATGCGCCCGGTGGACGGAAGCCGCAGGGCCAGGCTCCGGCGTCGTGCCTCCCGGACCATGCGGGGGAGGGTGGCGTGGAACGCTGGCTCATCAAAGGCCCGCCAATCGTCGCCCGCCCCCAGGAGCCGCGGGATCGACTCGACGGCAGCGGCGGCGCCGGGGCCCCAGGCCTGGGCGTCGACGCGGTGCTCCAGCTCCGTGCCGCCGGCCGGGCTGAGCCGCACAGTGGCAGGGCCCTCTTCGGTGGTGAAGGCATGCCAGATGACACTTCCCTGGGCGCTGAAGGATGGATCGCTGGTGCCGCGCAGGAGCGGGCCGAGGGTCCGGGCCAGGTCATAGGGGCCGTCCGGATACCACCGGAGCGAGGCGTCCGCGGCGGCCGCCAGCCGCGCGGGTGCCTCTGCGATCGTCATGCACCAATCGTCCCACGGCGGGCTGACAACGTGCCGCCCTGCCGGTTCGTCCGCGGCCCTTAACGGGCAGCGGACAGAGGACTAGACTCCACCGTGTGGTGCGGAAACACTGCACCGAAAGCTCGAAAGACCAGGAGGAAACAATGGGTGGAGTAGTGCATTTCGAAATTCCCGCGGACGACCAGGAGCGGGCCAGGAGCTTCTACAAGGAGGCCCTCGGCTGGCGGATCGATCCCGTCCCGGGCATGGACTACAATATGGTGATCACCACGCCCATGGACGAGTCCACGGGACAACCCACGGAAGCGGGCGCAATCAACGGCGGCATGATGGCCCGGGAGGCAGAGCTGACGAATCCCGTCCTCACCGTGGACGTTGAGGACATCGAGGCAACGCTGAAGACAGTGGAGTCTTTGGGCGGCGCCGTGGTTAAGCCGAAGGAAACCATTCCCGGGATGGGCTCCTTCGCATATTTCAAGGACACCGAAGGCAACGTCATGGGCCTTTGGGAGAACCTTCCCGCTGACGAGCAGGCGCAGGCCGCCGGGTAGCGGCAGGCACGTGCGAAGGCGGTAGCTTTGTACTCATGAAGTACGCCCAGTCCGTCCTGGACCTCATCGGCAATACCCCGCTTATCAAGCTCAACCATGTGACGGAGGGCGTCAAAGCCACAGTCCTGGTCAAACTGGAGTACCTGAACCCGGGGGGATCCATCAAGGACCGCATCGCGGCGAAGATGGTGGAGGACGCCGAGCGGGACGGCAAGCTGCAGCCCGGCGGCACGATCGTTGAGCCCACGTCCGGGAACACGGGTGTGGGCTTGGCGCTGGTGGCCCAGCAAAAGGGCTACAAGTGCATCTTTGTGGTGCCGGACAAGGTGGGCGAGGACAAGCGCGCCGTGCTGCAGGCCTATGGCGCAGAAGTGGTGGTGACCCCCACCGCCGTCCCGCCGGACAGCCCGCAAAGCTACTACGGTGTTTCTGATCGGATCGTCCGCGAGACGCCCGGCGCGTACAAGCCGGACCAGTTCTCCAACCCCGCCGCACCCGGCAGCCACTACCTGACCACCGGCCCCGAGATCTGGCGCGACACCGACGGCAAAGTCACCCACTGCGTCATCGGCGCTGGTACCGGCGGCACCATCACCGGTACCGGCAGGTACCTCAAGGAAGTTTCGGCGGGCCGGCCGGCGTCCGACGGCGGGACGGTCCGGATCATCGGCGCCGACCCCGAAGGTTCGGTCTACTCAGGCGGCACCGGGCGCCCCTACTTCGTGGAGGGCGTGGGCGAGGACATGTGGCCCGCCAACTACGACAAGTCGGTCCCGGACCAAGTGATCGCCGTCAGCGACGCTGACTCCTTTGCCATGACCCGGCGCCTGGCCCGTGAAGAGGGCCTGCTGGTGGGCGGATCCTCGGGCATGGCTGTGGTGGCTGCGCTGCAGGCGGCGCGGGACTTGCCGGAAAGCGCCGTCGTCGTCGTGATCCTGCCTGACTCCGGCCGCGGCTACCTGGCCAAAATCTTCAACGACCAGTGGATGCGGTCCTACGGCTTCCTCTCCGGCGGCGAGGAGACCTCCGTGGGCGAGGTCATCAGCTCCAAGAACGGCGAACTACCGGACCTGGTGCACATCCACCCCAACGAGTCGGTCCGCGATGTCATCAACATCATGAACGAGTTCGGCGTCAGCCACATCCCGGTCCTGTCCCAGGAGCCTCCGGTGGTGATGGGCGAGGTGCTGGGCGCGGTGGATGAGCGCACCCTCACCGCCAAGCTGTTCCGCGGCGAAGCCAAGCTCACGGATAAGATCTCCGAGCACATGGGTCCGAAGCTGCCGGTGATCGGTTCGCTGGAAACCATCTCGGCCGCCAGGGAGCTGCTCTCGGACGTGGACACCGTGATGGTCACCTTTGTGGGCGCTCCCGTGGGCATCCTCACCCGCCACGACCTCCTGGCCTACCTCAGCAACTGAACTGCAACACCGCCGATAAAGGAGCATCATGTCCGTATCGAAGAACCAGGGCTTCAACACCCGGGCCGTCCACGCCGGCCAGGCTTTCGAGCCCCGCACCGGGGCAGTGGTGCCGCCACTGCATTTCAGCTCCACCTACGCCCAGGACGGCATCGGCGGGCTCCGGGACGGCTATGAGTACGGCCGCGGCGGCAACCCCACGCGTGACGCGCTGCAGGAACAGTTGGCCGCGCTGGAAGGCGGCACGCACGCCTACAGCTTCAGTTCCGGCCTGGCAGCCGAGGACTCCCTCATCCGTGCCCTCACCCGCCCCGGGGACCACATCGTGCTGGGCAACGACGCCTACGGCGGCACCTACCGGCTGATCAGCCGGGTCCTCGGCGGCTGGGGGATCGGCAACACTCCAGTGGACATGGCAAATCTCGACGCCGTTCGGGCGGCGGTTGCCGCCAACAAGACGCGCTTCGTCTGGGTTGAGACCCCGTCCAACCCGCTGATGAAAATCACTGACATCGAGGCCCTTGCCGCGGTTGCCCACGACGCCGGCGCCCTCCTGGTAGTGGACAACACCTTCGCGTCCCCGTACCTCCAGACCCCGCTGGCCCTCGGCGCCGACATCGTGGTGCACTCCACCACCAAGTACATCGGCGGGCACTCGGACGTGGTGGGCGGCGCCGTGGTGGTCAAGGACGCTGAGCTGGCCGAAAAGATCGCGTTTGTGCAGTTCGCCGTGGGCGCCGTTTCGGGTCCCATGGACGCCTTCCTCACCACCCGCGGCCTCAAGACCCTGGGCGTCCGTATGGACCGGCACAGCCTCAACGGCCAGGCCGTGGCGGAGTGGCTGCTGGAACGCCCCGAAGTGGAGGCTGTCCTCTACCCGGGGTTGCCGACCCACCCCGGCCACGAGCTCGCCAGGAAGCAGATGCGGAGCTTCGGCGGCATGGTGTCCGTCCAGTTCAAGGGCGGCGAGGCGGCGGCCCGGAAGGTGGCCGAATCAACCTCGGTGTTCACCCTGGCGGAGTCGCTGGGCGGCATTGAGTCGCTCATGAACTACCCGTCAGAGATGACCCATGCCTCGGTCAAGGGCACCGAACTGGCAGTTCCGGTGAACCTGCTCCGCCTGTCGTGCGGTATCGAGGACGTCGAGGACCTGGTGGCGGACCTGGACCAGGCCTTCTCCTCCATTCCGTAAAGCGGCGGAAGCCGTACTGACGCCGTCGCCATCTGGGCGAGAAACACCTTCCGGCCCCTCTGAGCAGGCACATGGACGTGATCCACTCCGGCTGCGGGCAGCGCACCGGCTTGCGGCCTAGCCCGGCCGCAGCGGAGCGGCCAGTACGCTGGTCCCATGGAAACCCTTGCCGAAGGCCCTGTCCGTAACGTAGCGCTGATCACCGGCGCGGGCCGGCTTGCCTCCATCGGCGCCGGCATCGCCCGCCAGCTTGCCGCCGAAGGCTGGGACCTGGTGCTGGCCTACTGGCAGGACTACGACGCCCGGATGCCGTGGGGGAGCGAGCCGGACGACGTCGTCCGTTTGACCGCCGAGCTGGAGGCGATCGGCGCCCGCGTCCACTCCCTGCCTGCAGACCTGGAGGACCCCGGCACAGCCGACCGCCTGCTGGCTGAAGCGGTGCGGCTGGCCGGTCCGCTGAAGGGCATGGTGCTGAGCCATGCCGAATCGGTGGACTCGGGCGTCCTGGACACAACCCTGGAATCGTTCGAACGGCACTTCGCCGTGAACACACGGGCCAGTTGGCAGCTGATCGCCGCCTTCGCGCGGCAGGCAACGGCCGACGGCGCCGCGATCGTTGCGCTGACCAGTGACCACACGGCATTCAACCTGCCCTACGGCGCCTCGAAGGGCGCGCTGGACAGGATCGTCATCGCCGCTGCCCGCGAGCTGGGGCCGCAGGGCATCTCGGCCAACGTCCTCAACCCGGGGCCGGTGGACACAGGGTGGATGGATGATGAAGTGCGGGAGGCCCTTACCGAACGGCAGCCCACCGGCCGCCTGGGCACCCCTGCCGACGTCGCCGGTACCGCGGCGTTCCTGCTCTCGCCCGCCGGCCGCTGGGTTTCCGGCCAGCTCATCAAATCCGACGGCGGCTTCTCGGTGTGGTAGTCGGCGCTACTTGTTGGGGGAGGGGGTGCTGCTCTTGCTGGTGGCGGTTGTTTTGCCGGTGAAGTAACCGCGGGTTGCGGGCAGGAACCGGCACACGACGGCGAGCACCACTCCAAGTGCCAGCAGCACCACACCGCTGATGAACGCCCCGCCGACGCCAAAGATCTGGGTGTCGCCATAGGCCGGGTCCCACATCTGCACGGCCGAGATAAAGAAAGCAGCGGTTAGGAGCAGCGCGCCCACCAGCGGCAGGATGCCGCGGAACCAGAGGTCACGGGCCGACTGCCGCAAGGTATCCCGGAAGTACCAGAAGCAGGCGAAGCCGGTGAGGGCATAGTAGAAGGCGATGAAGAGGCTGATGGCGCTAATGGAGTCGGACAGCAGGTTTTCGCTGAGGAAGCTCATGGCAACGTAGTAGGCAATCGCTGCCGCGCCCATCACCTGGGTGGAGAAACCGGGGGTTTGGTTCTTCGGGTGCACCTCGCCGAACTTGGCCGGCAGGGCGCCGTGTACTCCCATGGACAGGGTGCCGCGGGCGGTTGGCAGGATGGTGGTCTGGGTGGAGGAGAGCACCGAAGCAAGGACTGCGACGACGATCAGCCAGCCCCAGGGGCCGAGCACCACGTCCTTCATGGCCAGGAAGACGTCGTCCTGGTTGGCCTCGTTGCCCAGCCCGATGCCTTCTGTGCCCACAGTTGCGTACATCATCACCAGGAGCGCCACCGAGACGTAGATGGCCACCAGGATGAAGGCGGAGATCACTGCACCGCGGCCGGGGGTGGTGGACGGGTTTTCGGTTTCCTCGTTGACCGCCAGGCAGGTGTCCCAGCCCCAGTAGATAAAGAGCGCAAGCAGCGCACCATGGACCACCGCGCCGGGATCGGCGAAGGCCCCGGCGGGGTTGAACCAGTCAAAATCGAAAGGTTGCCCCTCCGGCGCGCCGCTGACAATTCGAATCACGATGGCCAGCGCAAAGATGCCCAGCGCTATGTACTGCACGTAGGTCAGTACCCGCTGGACGTGTTCGCCCAACCGGATGCCCCGGTAGTTCACCAGCGTCATCACGGCGATGAACAGCACACCTGTGGCGGTAACAATCACCTTGTTTTCTGCCAGTGAGCCGTCGCCCACCAAAAGCCACAGGTACTGGCCCGCCACCTGGGCGAGATTGGCCAGGACCACGATGCCGGCGAGCGCAACACCCCAGCCGCCCAGCCAGCCGGCCCACGGGCCGAATGCCCGCCGGGACCACGTGAAGGTTGTGCCGCAGTCCGGGATGGCGCTGTTGAGTTCGCGGAAGGCAAAGGCGATGAACAGCACGGGGATAAAACCGAGCAGCAGGATCAGGGGCGTGTAGTTGCCGTTGACCGCAACGATAAGGCCCAGTGTGGCGGCCAGCGAATACACCGGCGCCGTCGAAGCAAGGCCCAACATGACCGAGTCGCCGAGGTCCAGGATGCCGGCGCGGAGCCCCTTGGGCGGAACGGAGGTGCCGGGCCCGCTGCCCGGTCCTCCCGCCGTCGTGGTTTCCGTGCTCATAGTGTCACCGGGCTCATAGTGCGATACCTGCTTTGCTGGAGTGGGCCGCGGCCGAGAGCGGGGCCGGAGCGTCAATGGTGTTGGGCACGAACCTGCAGAAGTAGTCCGTGATGGGGCCGTCCGATTCGCGGATCCCGCAGCCCACGGACTCACCGTCCACAACCCACAGGCCAAGGACGGGATGGTTGCCGTCGAAATCCGGCAGCGGCTGGTACTGCTGGTAGCACCAGCCTTCACGGCCGTATCCGCCGGGTTGTTCCAGGCTGATGCCCTGGGCGTGGATCTTGATGTTGTCGCCTTCGCGGCCGTGCAGGGGTTTGGCCACCCATTCCTTAAGCGGCCCCGGTTCGTTCAGGTACGCCGGCAACAGGTTGGGATACCCAGGGAACAGGTGCCACAGGGCCGCGAGGAGCGCCTTGTTGGAAAGCAGCATCTTCCAGGCGGGTTCAACCCAGCGGGGATTGTGGGCGCGTTCCAGCAGCCGGGGCCCGAACGGTTCCTTCATCATCAGCTCCCACGGGTACAGCTTGAACATGGTGCTGATCATGAAGTTGTCCAGGTCCACAAAGCGGTTCAGGTTGGGGTCCCAGCCGATATCGGACATATTGATGCCGATGGTGGTCCATCCCGCCTGGCTGGCGACGTCCCGCATGTAGGCCGCGGTCATCCAGTCCTCGCCGGACTCCTCGACCTCGGAGTGCGCCACGTGCAGGGTGCTCATGCCGGTGCGGAACTGCATCTTTTTCCATTGCCGGATCAGCGCTTCATGGATGCCGTTCCATTGGTCCTTCTCCGGAAAGACGTCCTGCAGCCAGAACCACTGGGCCACGGCGGCCTCGATCAGGCCGGTGGGGGTGTCCGCGTTGTACTCGAGCATTTTGGCGGGGCCGCCCTGCCCGTCGTAGATGAAGTCGAACCGGCCGTAAACATCGAGATCGCCTGCCTGCAATGAATCCGCAGCCAGCTCGAGGGCCTGCGGGCCGACGCCAATGTCCCCCATGGCACCGGTGGCCAGGAATCGGGCGGCCTCCAGGCACATCTTGTGCATATCCTCGGCCGTTGCCTCGAGGGTCTCCACCTCGTCCAGGGTGAACTCGTAGTAGGCGGCCTCGTTCCAGTATTCGATCCTGCGGCCGTCCGGCATGGTGGTGGTGGAGAATACCAGGCCCTGTTCTTCAATCTTCTGCTTCCACCCGGGCCTGGGTTCAGACAACAACCGCTTCACGCCTAACCCCCCGAAACCTTGCCGCCGCCACCACTGGTGCCGCTTTTTGCACTGGTGCCGAAGCCGCCCCGGCTGACGGTGCCGCCCTTGGTGCTGTAACCGGTGGACGCTTTGGCGCCGCTGGGGACCGTCCGCGTGTAGTTGGGGGCGGTGGATCGGTTCTGTCCCACTGCCGGGACAAAGGCGCCGCGCGAGAAGAAGTACCAGGCGTAGATACCGCCGCCACGGCCGGCGGAGCTGTTGCAGTTGGTATCCTCGACGCGCTCACCGGTGTCGTCGTTGAAGCACACTTGCGCGTATTCCGGCTCGTCCTGGTTGCTGGCCACAACTGCTGTGATGGTGCCGGCCAGCAGGGCGGTCACCCCCAGGCCCACCACTACGGTGCGGCGCTGGGAGCGCTTTTTCCGTGCCGCACCCTCGGCCTGCTGCTTCTCCCGGTCGCGGGCAAAGGGGTCCACCGGTGTGACTGGTTCGTTCAGGAGTTCGGGGCGCAGTTCCGGTTTGGGTACTTGCCACGGGGGAGGCTTGGGGGCGTCCGGCGCCGGGGTGCCCTCCGGTGCAGCACCGGAGCCGTCCGCCGCGCCGGCCTGCTGGCCGTCGCGCCTGGCTGGATCGTGCTCCGGGTCCTTGTTCGGGTCCACGGCGTCCCCCTCAGTTGTCCACGTGAATTGGGCACAGCGCTGCACCCCCAATTGCAATCCTTAAGTCAGCGTAGTCCCTGCGGCCTGCTGCTGCGAGCAGGAAAGCCGGGAGAACTCCCCATGGCGGGGTAACCGCCTCGGGGAGCGCCGGAAACCTACACTGGTCCCATGGAAACCGCTTCTGTGCTTGCCGTCTGCCGCGTACACCAGCTCGTTCCGGACGCCTCCAGCGTGGGTGTGACTGCCATTGACAAGCGTGCGGTGGAAGGGCCGGTGAAGGTGCACAAGCTGGGCCTGCAGGGCGACATCCAGGCGAACCGGGTCCACCACGGCGGGCCGGACCAGGCCATCTACGCCTACTCCCAGGCGGACGCCGACTTTTGGGCCGGTGAACTCCAACGCGACCTGCCGCCGGGAATTTTCGGCGAGAACCTGCGCGTGGCCGGGCTCGACGCCACGGGGGCGGTGATCGGCGAACGCTGGAAAATCGGCCTCGACGTGGAAGTGGAGGTTACGTCCCCGCGCACACCCTGCGCCACCTTCCAGCGCCGCCTCGGTGAGCCGCAGTTCGTCAAGCGCTTCACCGGCGAGGGCCGGGTGGGCGCCTACCTCCGGGTGATCCGCGTTGGCACCATCCGGGCAGGGGACCATATCCACCGGACGTACGTTCCCGGGCACGGGGTCACCGTGGGCAAGTGGTTCAGTGAACCTGATTTGGAGTCGATGGAAGCACTCCGTGACGCCGACGCCGACGGCGAGATCCGGCTGCAGCAGCCTGAGTTCAAGCAGAAGTTTGCGGCGCTGGAGCGGCAGTTGGGCCGGTAACAGCCCACCCGGGTGGCTGGGAGGGGAGCCGTGTGGGCAAGCTCACCGCCGCCGTCGTGCTTCCAATTACCGCTGGGGCCGGTGCGTGCCCTACACTAGAAATATCCCCCACTCCGGAAATCCCTTATTCCTGCCCAATTTTTGAGGCAGGACTGGCAAGTGTTGGGGCCCGCACATGCGATGCGGGCATTTTCATAGGGAGAGCCGGCTAAAGAAAACGCTGTACAGACTGCTGGGATAGCAGCCAAGAGATGCAGCGGGAAGTCCTGCCACGGGATTGCGAAAGCGCCGGACTTCTAAGTGACCGGCCGGTCAACGTTTGCCCGGCACCCACGGCACACGTACTGCGGCTCCGCTCACCTCGGGTAGTGCCGCCTGGCCCCCTATGGATGAGGAATATTTCCCTATGCCCGAAAATCAAAACGACGCCACCTTCGAAGCGGCAACCGCCGAAACCGCCGCCGTCGAATTCACCGAGGCCGCTGTCCCCGCAGCAGAGCCCGCCTCCGCCCCCGCCGCTGAAGCTTCCGTCGAAGCGCCGGCCGCCCGGGCAGCAAACGCTGAGCAAGCTCCTGCAGCCAACGCTGAGGAAGAAGAAGGCATCAAGTTCGCCGACCTCGGCATCGACGGCCGCGTGCTCGCCGCCCTGCAGGACGTGGGCTACGAAAAGCCGTCCCCAATCCAGGCAGCAACCATCCCGCTGCTGCTGGAAGGCCGCGACGTTGTTGGCCTCGCCCAGACCGGCACCGGTAAGACTGCAGCATTCGCAGTACCGGCACTGTCCCGCCTGGCCGAACTCCATGACCTCAACGGCCCGTCCCGCAAGACCCAGGCCCTGGTGCTGGCTCCCACCCGCGAGCTCGCGCTCCAGGTGGCGGAGGCCTTCACCTCCTACGCCAAGCACATTGACGACTTCACCGTCCTGCCCGTGTACGGCGGCTCCGCCTACGGCCCGCAGCTCGCAGGCCTGCGCCGCGGTGCCCAGGTTGTTGTGGGTACCCCCGGCCGCGTGATCGACCATATCTCCAAGGGATCCCTGGACCTGTCCGAACTCCAGTACCTGGTGCTGGACGAGGCTGACGAGATGCTGCGCATGGGCTTCGCTGAAGACGTTGAGCAGATCTTCCAGCAGACGCCGTCGGACCGCCAGGTGGCTCTGTTCTCGGCCACCATGCCGAGCCAGATCCGCCGGATGTCCAAGCAGTACCTGAACAACCCGGCCGAGATCTCGGTCAAATCCAAGACCACCACCGGCGCCAATACGCGCCAGCGGTACCTGCAGGTCATGGGCCCGCACAAGCTCGATGCGATGACCCGCATCCTCGAGGTGGAAGAGTTCGACGGCGTTATCGCCTTCGTGCGCACCAAGATGGCTACCGAGGACCTGGCTGACAAGCTGAAGTCCCGCGGTTTCCAGGCTGCCGCCATCAACGGCGACATTCCGCAGCAGCAGCGTGAGCGCACTGTGGACGCGCTGAAGGAAGGCCGCATCGACATTCTCGTTGCTACCGACGTCGCCGCCCGTGGCCTTGACGTGGAGCGCATCAGCCACGTCATCAACTACGACATCCCGCACGACACCGAGTCCTACGTCCACCGCATCGGCCGCACCGGCCGTGCGGGCCGCTCCGGCGACGCCATCCTCTTTATGACGCCGCGGGAGAAGTACCTGCTGCGCTCCATCGAGAAGGCAACCCGCCAGCCGGTGGAGCAGATGCACCTGCCCACCGCGGAAACCGTGAACACGCTCCGCCTGGGCAAGTTCGCAGAGCGCATCACGGAAACCCTCGCGTCCGAGGACGTCGCCGCGTTCCGCGACCTCATCGCCTCCTACGAGGAAGAGCACAACGTACCGGCTTCGGAGATCGCAGCAGCCCTCGCCGTTATGGCGCAGGGCGGCCAGCCGCTGCTGGTTAAGGAACTGCCTGCAGCTCCCGAGTTCCAGAAGCGCGAGCGCTCCAAGGACGGCTTCGGCTCCCGCGGGCCGACCCGCACGCTCACCGAGGGCAATGCCACGTACCGGATCGCCGTGGGACGCCGCCAGCGCGTTATGCCCGGCTCCATCGTGGGCGCCATCGCCAACGAGGGCGGCATCTCCTCGGCCCAGATCGGCGGCATCGACATCCGCTCGGACCACTCCCTCGTGGAGCTGCCGGCGGACCTCAGCCCAGAGCAGCTGCGTGCCCTGTCCCGCACCCGGATCGGCGGTGAGCTGATCCACCTCGAGCTGGACAACGGCCGCAAGCCCTCCGGCGAGCGTGGCGCCTACCAGGGCAACCGCGGCGGCGACCGTGGCGGCAACTTCAAGGGCAACGGCGGGTTCAAGAAGGAGTTCCGGAAGAACGACGGCGAGCGCAGCTCCGCGGACCGCGGCGGCCGCTCGTACAGCGAGCGTTCCTTCAGCGCTGACAGCGGTGCCACCCGCGGCCAGGCCAGCGATTCCCGCTTCGCCGGCCACGGCGACGGCTCCCGCAAGCCCCGCCACGGCAACGAGGGCGGACAGCGCGACTTCAACCGCAAGGGCAAGTGGTAAACCGTCAGTTCGTCTGACACGTTCCCCCGGTGGGCCGGCTTTCGAGCCGGCCCACCGGCATTTAACGGCCCCTCGCCGACGACGGCGGAGGGCGGCACAGCGCCGTCCGATGCCTCCGGCCCGCCCCCCGCCTGTGAGTTTTTGTCCAGCTGTGCGGACTTCGCCGGCGGCAAAGCCTGCATAGCTGGACAAAAACTCATGGGGGAGTGTGGGGATGAACACATCCTTGTTCCTGGTCCTTCGGGAAAGGCGAGAAGCCGGGAACACTTGAGGAGTCAGAAGGCTCCGTTTTCCTTGATTTTCCGCCATTTTCCGGCCGTCCGAGCCCAGTTTGGGCAAAGGTTTTTGCCCCTGCTGACCTGCCCGGACGCCGATTTGTTGGTGATGGAATCTTCCGGTAGAGTATTTACTCGTTGCCCCCCTAGCTCAGTGGTAGAGCGCGTTCTTGGTAAGAACGAGGTCACCGGATCGATTCCGGTGGGGGGCTCTGAATGAGGGCCTGTGTCAAGGCGGTTTTGACCGGCTTGACACAGGTTTTTCTCATTCGTGGCGGTGTAGCTCAGTTGGTTAGAGCGCACGACTCATAATCGTGAGGTCGGGAGATCGAGCCTCCCCACCGCTACAGGCTAAGCCCCCGGAATCCCCCGAGATTCCGGGGGCTTTCCTGTTTTTCGAGACGGCAACGGCTTGAGCCTCGGACCTAGCGGCAGGCCGCACCGTTCAGCGAGCCGTACTGATGAGTCTCATCGGCCTCTGTTCGGGACACGGCAACGGGACTACGCTTCTGCCCGCCGGTGTTCACCGCCGGCTTAGGTGACCGCCGGGAGGTTCCAGTGACGGATTTTCTCTTCGCGACGCTCGACGCTGGCGGGAACCTGCCGCCGGCCCTCGGCATCGCCCGTGAATTGGTCCGGGGCGGTCACCGCGTCCGCTTCCTGGGGGAGCCGCAGCAGGCGGGGCCCATAGAGGCCGCAGGTGTCGAATTCCACCCTTATAACCATCCGTTCCCGATGCCGGCGGACCATATGTCCGCGCTGCAGCAGATCTCCATGATGGTGTCCGTGTTCACCGATGCCGGCATCGCGCAGGACGTTGTCGAGGAGTCGCGGCACGATCCGCCGGACGTGGTCATCCTGGACTGCCTGCTGCTCAGTGCCATCGACGCCGCCACCCGGGCACGGCTTCGCACCGTGGTGCTGGTCCATTCCTTCTACGCATTTTTTGACGGCCCGTTCCGGCGGACGCCCATTACGGCCGTGCTTGCAGCCCGCGGCCTCGGACCGCGGCGCGTTATGAAGCGTGCCGGCCGGATCCTGGTGTGCTCCGATCCGCTCTTGGATCCGGCCGGCGGCAAGAACGGCAACAGCAAGATGGTGTGGACCGGTGCGGTCGTGGACGTGGAGCATCCGGCAACTCCTGCCCCGCCCGGGTTGAGGCCCCGCGTGCTGGTGAGCCTGAGCACCATGGCGTTCCCCGGGCAGGAGGCATTCCTTCACAAGACACTGCAGGCGG
Organism: Pseudarthrobacter sp. R1; assembly: GCF_024494415.1. Taxonomy (NCBI): domain Bacteria; kingdom Bacillati; phylum Actinomycetota; class Actinomycetes; order Micrococcales; family Micrococcaceae; genus Pseudarthrobacter; species Pseudarthrobacter sp. R1. The sequence goes on from NZ_JAMKFI010000008.1 coordinate 359,748, forward strand.
TGGCCGATCTGCCGCTCGATGTGGTGGTAACCACCGGTCCCGCCATTGATCCGGCGAGCTTGACGGCGCCGCCAAACACGATTGTGCACGGCTATGTTCCCCACCGGGACGTGATGCCGGAGTGTAGCGCGGTAATCGGCCACGGCGGCCATGCCACCACCATGCTGGCGCTGGCCCACGGGCTTCCGCTGGTGATCGCACCGATGCATCCTTTGCTGGACCAGCGGATGGTAGGCAAGGCAGTGCAGGACGCCGGAGCGGGGCTGCTGATCAAAGCGTCGTCGTCCCCGGAGGAGATCGCCCGGGCTGTAGGGACTGTGGTTGACTCGGCGATCTTCCGCACTGCCGCATCGGAGGTAGGCCGCCGGATCAGGGAGGCCAACGGTGCCGGTACGGGGGCGCGGGTTCTGGCGGACATGGCTTTCTGAAGCGGCATACCGGTAGCGGGCATTGCCTCTCGTCCTACGCCGCTATGCCATGGGCTGATTGCCCGCTTGCCGGGCTTGTACTTCTGCTGCAACCGCTTCAGTTTTCTCGAAGTGGCGCCGTCCCCAGAATGTCGGCAAAACATCATCCCAGGTACACGCGGAAGCAACCCTGTGCCGACACAATGGGGCCAGGGGGAGCCCTTCAACAAAGGAAAGGACGGGTCATGAACAGCGATGACCAGGTTGTTAGCGGTTCTTGTGATGAGCTCTCCGCAGGAGACGCCATCGAAGCGTTTTACGGGAGCACCCTGGTGCACCGCGGTCCGGTCACAGAGGTCGCGCTGGACCAGGGACTGCTCTGGATTCTGGACACTCTGACCGGCAGCCGCCGCCTTCTCGATATGTCGGAACTCGAGATCGTTCGTTTGCCGGCGCACTACCATGAAGTCCTGGTCGGCGCGCCTGCCCGATAGGAATGCGCGCCATTGACCTGAGCAATAGTGCGTGACAAGCTCTCCGTTTCCCCGTAGCTTTGCCGCATCTCACCGATGGGGAAACGCATGGACTTCTTTGACGCGATCATGGTCCCGTTCAGATGGCTGGTGTCCGCCGTTATGGTCGGCTTACACCAAGGGCTGAGCGCCGTCGGCATGCCCCCGGCCAGCGGCTGGACGTGGACGCTGTCCATCATCGGGCTGGTTCTGTTGATCCGGGCCGCCCTGATTCCCGTGTTTTTGAAGCAGCTCGACGCCCAGCGCCGGATGCGGCTCCTGCAGCCGGACCTGAAGACGCTGCAGGAAAAATACAAGGACCGGACAGACCCGCCCTCCCGCCAGTCAATGGCACAGGAGCAGATGGCCTTGTATAAAAAGCATGGGACCAACCCCTTCTCCGCCTGCCTGCCCATGCTGATCCAGGTGCCGTTCTTCTTTGCCCTGTACCAGGTTCTCTCCGGCATCAGCACCCGGGCAGCGCAGGGTGAGGGAACAGGCGCCATGAGCCACCACCAGGTGGTGCAGTTCGACCAGTCCAGCATCTTCGGCGCCTCATTGACGGCATCCGTGCTGCACGGCGGCAGCGGCAACCAGACAGCCGTTATGGTCTTGACCATCCTGATGATCCTTGCCATGACCGCCGCGCAGGTTGTCACGCAAAAGTTGATCCTCGCCCGGAACCCGTTGCCGGGGGACACCGGGAGTCCCTTTATGCGGCAGCAAAAAATGGTGCTCTACACATTGCCGGTGGTGTTCGCGCTGGGAGGGGTCTTCTTCCCCATCGGCGTCCTGGTCTATTGGACGGTCACCAACGCCTGGACCTTGGCCCAGCAGTTTTTCGTCCGGGAGCGGCGGACATCCGGAACTGCATAGTCCGGCAGGAACGGGGACGCGGTCTTACCCAAAGCCCGAAGTGCAGGCACAATGAGCCCATGGCTGAGCTTATCTACACGGGCATCGCATCCCTGGACGGCTACGTCGCCGACCGCCACGGCAACTTCGACTGGAGTGCCCCCGACGAGGAAGTCCATGCCTTCGTCAATGACTTGGAGCGCGACGCCGGCACGTACCTTTTGGGGCGGCGCATGTACGAGGTCCTGTCCGTCTGGGAGACCCTGGGTGGAAGTGACGATCCGCCCGTGATCCAGGACTACGGGCGCATCTGGCGGGCAGCAGACAAGGTGGTCTTCTCCACGACTTTGGACGCGCCGCTGGCTGCCAGGACAACAATCCTGCGCTCTTTTGAACCCGATGCCATCCGGGACCTGAAGGAGCGCAGCGGGGGCAGCATCGGCATTGGCGGCTCCACCCTGGCAGCCAACGCACTCCGGGCGGGGTTGGTGGACGAGTGCCGGGTCTTCCTCAACCCGGTGGCAGTGGGAGGGGGCCTGCGCTTCCTGCCGGACGGGCTGAACCTGCGGTTTGAACTCCAGGACGAGCGCAGGTTCCGCAACGGGGTGGTGTACCTCAGCTACCGCACTGTCCCCTGATCCTGCCAGGGGTCGAACGCGCGGCGATGTGGCGTCTGCGGGATGGGGGAGCAGAATGGGGCAATGACCCGAATCGCAATCATCGGCGGCCACGGCAAAGTGGCCCTGCACCTGTCCACCCTGCTCACGGAAGAGGGCCACGACGTCACCTCGTTCATCCGCAACCCGGACCACGCGGCGGACGTCGCTCAAACGGGCGCAACGCCGTCGGTCCTTGATATCGAGAATTCCACGACGTCGGCCATCGCGGAGGCGCTGAAGGGCCACGATGCTGTCGTCTGGTCAGCAGGAGCGGGCGGCGGGAACCCCGCCCGGACATTCGCCGTGGACCGGGACGCGGCTATCCGTTCGATGGATGCCGCAGTACAGGCTGGAGTGGACCGGTACGTGATGGTGTCCTACCTGGGAGCCCGCAAGGACCACGGCGTACCGGAGAGCAACGGCTTTTTTGCCTACGCCGAGGCGAAGGCTGCCGCTGACGAGTACCTTCGCGGCACCGACCTTTCGTGGACCATCCTGGGGCCGGGCACCTTGACCAACAAGCCCGGCACGGGTTTGATCAAGGTAGATCCCAACCCGGGGGAGGGAGACGGCGGCACGTCCCGCAGCAACACCGCCATCGTGGCGGCAGCCGTGCTGGACCTGCCGGAGACAGCGGGACGGACGATTGAATTCTGCGACGGTTCGCTTCCGGTGGCCGCAGCGCTGGAATCACCGGCGTAATTTGCCGGAGGAATCACAACCCCGGTTCTGGTGCCCAGGATCATCCGGGGCTGGGCACCTCCCAGGTGAACCGCGTCAGGAAACCGGGTGCACGGGTTTCGGCAACGAAGCGGGGTAAAGGTCGAGCGCGTGCTCCTCGACATAATCGAGGGCAAGGCGGATGGCACCGATTGACACAATGCCATCCCCCAGGGAGGAAGCTTCCACCCGGGGCGGAGTGAAAGTGTAGTTCGGCAGCTGCTCCTCGATGACGGGGATGAGGGCGCGGGCAGAGGCTGCGACACCGCCTGCGAGGACGACGAGCTCAGGGTTTACCAACGTGCTCAGCGAACCAATCACGCGTGCCATGCGGTGTGCAACACGGTCGAGGACTTCCTGCGCGGCATTGTCGCCGTCCCTGGCTGCAGCGAATACCATCTCGGCCGTGAGGCCGGCCGGTGCGCTGCCGCACAGCTCGTGCAGCCGGGTTTTTGCATTGGAGGCGAGCGCTTCCTGGCCCCAAAGTGCTACATAGTGCGCGATGCCGATGGTATCGCCGACGCCTTCGACATTAGCCAGATATCCCAGCTCGCCGAAGCCGCCGAGCTGTCCGTGGAGCAGGCGGCCGGATTCGAGTACGCCGGAGCCGAGCCGGTCCCCGGCAAGCATGACGATAAGGTTGTCAACACCTTGGGCCGTCCCCTGCCAGCGTTCGGCCAGGGCAGCAAGATTGGCGTCGTTCTCGAGCAGCACGTGCCAGCCATGCCGCTCAGAGACAAGCCGGCGGACATCAAAAGACTTCCAGAATTCCTGAACCGTAAGGACTTCGCCGTTACGACTCACCGGAGCGGCGACCCCAACGGACACGGCAAGAACGGACTCTGCGGACACGGCTGCCTTCTCCAAGGCCTCCGCGGCGATCCGGTCCAGTACATCGGCACGCTCGTTGGCGGGCAGGTTGTGCGCGCGGAAGGGTGTCGTGACCCTGGAGAGGGCCTTTCCCGCCATGTCGGCGACGATGGTGGTGATCTTGTTGGCACCAATGTCGATGCCCAGAACGCTGGCCGCGCGATCGTCGAAAACGAATCTGCGCGCCGGCCTGCCTTTGACATAACCCTCGGCGCCCCGTTGGTTTTCCAGCTCCTCAAGCCATCCGAGCCGGACGAGCTCATCACAAATCGAGATAACGGTGGCCCGGGAAAGCCCAGTGGCAGCCATAAGGTCCGTGCCCGTCATGATGCCTGCCCCGCGCATTGCCTTAAGCAAAGCACTGGCGTTGACCCTCCGCAGCAACTGTGTCGACGGTGCAGTCTCATTCATCAGGGGCTCCCCATTCTTCCGGGCTGCCACGGGACGTTGACCAGCCCTTCTAAATTTAGGCCATAAATATAGCCCGGGAAACAAAGTGGCATGCGCTTGACGCTGTGACCCACGGCACTTCATACTATCGATAGGAGCTAAATTTATAGCTTGCATAAAACCGGCAGGGCGAGCATCAGCTACTCCTGCCGTAGCCGCGGCCCTGTCGCCGCACCACGAAAGGACGAGGGTGTCTTCGAACTTGACGCGCACACTACGCATGGCAGTGCTGGGTCTCTGTCTGGCTTTGCTCGCCGGCCTCCTCTCAGGCTGCGCTGGAGATTCCGGAAAGGAGACCATCCGGTTCACGTTCAGCAAGCGGGAGGCCATCGGTTTCATGACGAAACTCGTCGCCGACTACAACGCTTCGCAGGACAACACAGAAGTCGTTCTGGATACCTCCGGGGTTGACGTCGTTTCAGCCAGTTTCGTCCGGGGCAATCCGCCGGATATCGCGCTCGCGAACTACAACATGGAAACCGCCAGGTTCGTGCAGCGCGGCGCGCTGAGTGACTTGTCCGGAACGCAGGCCTCAACCCGTATCCGGAAGGACCTGCAACCCCTGATGGACCAGTACGGCTCGTATCCAGGCCGGACCAGCGCCCTGCCGTATTCGATCATGGCGTCCTCCGTCATCTACAACAAGGAGATCTTCGCTGCCCACGGCATCGATGTGCCTAAGACCTGGAGCGAACTCATCGCAGCGTGTGACGCCCTGAAAGCCGCCGGGGTGACGCCGTTCTACGCAACGTGGAAGGACGACTGGACGGTTGCCCAAGGTTGGTTTGACTACTCCGTGGGTGGCCAGCTCGACACGATCGACTTCTTCCAAAAGCTTTCCGAAGCAGGCACGGAGGTCGGACCGGGTTCACGGGCGTCATTCGAAAAGGACTTTCAACAGCCCGTCGCGAAAATGCTGGAACTGGCGGGCAGCTATGTCAACAAAGACGCCGCGAGCCGAGCCTATGGCGACGGCAACCTCGCGTTTTCGCAAGGTAAGGCAGCCATGTATCTGCAGGGCCCGTGGGCTTTCGGCGAGATCGCGAAGACTGCTCCCGATCTCCAGCTCGGAACCTTTCCGCTGCCGATGACAGAGAATCCCGATGACCTGCGCGTCCGGGTCAATGTGGATCTCGCCGCCTGGATTCCCGAAGGATCCAAGCACAAGGACGCTGCGCGCGACTTCCTCGAGTACCTCTACCAGCCGGAAGTTATCGAAGCGTACAACAAGTCACAGCTGGGCTTCACGCCCACCACTGATGCCGCCGGAGCTCCGGACCCGCGGATCGAGGGGATGGTGGAGTACTACGAAAAGGGCCAGGTCTATCAGGGTCCGTCGGTGCTGGTGCCACGCACCATCCCCATCATGAATCACGTCCAGGCGCTCGTGTTGGGCGCAGATCCTTCCGCCACCTTCCGCACACTCGACGCAGACTGGGCGCGCCTGGCGTTCCGCCAGTAGCGCTCACAAGGGAGCCAGATACATGTCCATCACCACAGCAACAAGACCTGGGCAGGAGCGCCCGGAAATCCGCAAAAAGCGGCGGGTCGAACCGATTTTCTACCTTTTCCTCTTGCCAAGCCTCGTCCTCTTTACCCTGGCTATCACGGTTCCAGGCCTTGTTGGCATCTTCTTCAGCTTCACGAACTCCATCGGAATTGGCGACTGGGAGTTCGTCGGACTGACCAACTACATTGCAATTTTCAGCGATCCTGCCATTCTGCAGAGCTATCTGTTCACGTTCGGATTCTCGATTGTGACCGTGCTTGTGGTGAACGTCATCGCTTTCCTTCTCGCCGTGGGGCTTACGTCGCAGATCCGCATGAAAACCGCGCTGCGGACCATCTTCGTCATCCCCATGGTGGTCTCCGGCATCATCATTGCGTATGTTTTCAATTTCCTGTTCTCGAACTCGCTGCCCTCTGCAGGTGCGGCAGCCGGCATTTCCTGGCTGGAGACGAGCCTCCTGGCAAACCCTGACCTAGCCTGGGTCGCCATCGTGGTGGTTACGGCCTGGCAGGCGGTGCCCGGGGCGCTGCTGATCTATATCGCCGGACTCGTCTCGATCCCCGGGGAAGTGTATGAAGCCGCGGACATCGATGGCGCGAGCAAGTTCCAGCAGCTCCTGAAAATCACCGCTCCGCTCGTGGCCGGCTATGTGGTGATCAACATCATTCTCGGATTCAAGGGCTTCCTCAACGCCTACGACATCATCGTCGGCCTCACCAACGGCGGCCCGGGCACCTCAACACGAAGCATCGCGATGACCGTCATCGCTGGCTTCAATGGCGGCGACTATGCCTACCAGATGGCCAACGCGACCATCTTCTTCGTCGTCGCTGTCCTCATATCTCTCCTGCAGCTTTCGCTGACTCGCGGACGGAACACACTCTGATGACCACACCATCCACCCTCACCGCCGGGGATATCTACCGCACAGAACCAGCACCTGCCGAAACCGGACGACGACGCGCAGGTTTGAAGGTCGAGCGGGTGAACTGGCCGGCTACCACCATCCTGGTTCTCTGTGCGGTCACTGTACTGCTTCCGCTGTACGTGACGCTCTCCATGGCCTTCAAAACCCAGGGGCAGGCGGTGGACGGCAACGCATTTTCATTCCCTGCGCCGTTAAGTATCGACGGCTTCGTCCAGGCGTGGACCTTGACCAACTTCCCCGTCGGCGCCGCAATGTCGTTGCTGGTGACGGCAGGGACCGTGGCCGCGACGATCGTGCTGGCCGCGTTCGCCTCGTACGCAATCGTGCGCAACTGGGAACGCAAGTTGTTCCGGTACTCCTTTTACTACCTGCTCGCAGCGATGTTCATCCCGTTTCCGGTCGTCGCGCTGCCGCAAATCCAGTTGACCGGCCGCCTGGGCCTGGACAATCCGCTGGGCGTGATTCTCCTCGCCACGATGTTTCAGTTGAGCTTCAGCGTGCTGCTGTTCACGGCATTCCTGCGCTCGATCCCGATGGAACTGGAGGAGAGCGCCCGCATTGACGGCGCTACCACCTGGCAGACGTTCTGGAAACTGATTTTTCCGCTGCTGGCGCCGATGAGCGCCACGGTGGGCATCTTCGCCTTCCTCTACGCCTGGAATGACTTCATGATGCCTTCCTTGATCATCTCCGACCCGGCGCTGCAAACCCTTCCAGTGCGGCAGAACCTGTTCCAGACCCAGTTCAGCAACAACTACCACGTTTCCTTTGCGTCCTACCTGATGGCCATGGCTCCGGCCATCGTGGCATATCTCTTTACCCAGCGGTGGGTTATGGCAGGCGTTACCCAGGGCGCCGTCAAGGGCTGAGGCTTGTCACTGGCAGGCCAGCCCGCAGCGAGCAAAAACGCAAAGCAAATCAGCATGCACGCAAGAAATCCAGCCCCAGAAAGGGGAAACCGTTTGTCCATTCTTTCGAGCCAGACGCCCGATGCCGACACCTGGTCCACATCCGCCAGCAATTGGTGGCGCCAGGCTGCGGTTTACCAGATCTACCCGCGCAGTTTCGCCGATTCGAACGGGGACGGGATCGGGGACCTGAACGGCATCACCGGGAAGGTGCCGTACTTGAAGAGCCTTGGTATCGACGCCGTGTGGCTTAGTCCGTTCTACCCCTCCGCGCTGGCTGACGGCGGCTACGACGTTGATGACTACCGTGACGTTGATCCCAGGATCGGCAGCCTGGCGGATTTCGACAAGATGACCGCGGCTCTGCATGCCGGGGGCATCAAAGTGATCGTGGACATTGTCCCGAACCACTCCTCCAACCGGCACGCCTGGTTCCGGGAAGCCTTGGCTGCGCCCAAGGGTTCACCGGCCCGCCAGCGGTACCATTTCCGGGACGGCAAGGGCGGCAATGGCGAACTGCCGCCGTCGGACTGGACAGCCGCTTTCGGCGGGCCGGCCTGGACCCAGGTGGACGACGGGCAGTGGTACCTGCACACCTTTACCCCGGAGCAGCCGGATTGGAATTGGGACAACCCTGAGGTCCGTGAGGACTTCCTCAAGACCTTGCGCTTCTGGGCCGACCGCGGCGTGGACGGCTTCCGCGTGGACGTGGCCAACCTTCTGGTCAAGGACCTCCGCTCCGAGCTGCCCAGTAGGCAGGAACTGGATGCCATGGACCGTACCTCCGGGACCCACCCCCTCATGGACCGCGACGAAGTCCACGAGATCTATGCCGAATGGCGCAAGGTATTCAACGAATATGACCCGCCGCGCTTTGCTGTGGCGGAGGCCTGGGTGGAGACGGCCTCGCGGCGGGCCAAGTACGCCTCCCCTGAAGGTCTGGGCCAGGCTTTCAGTTTCGACCTGCTTATGGCCGATTTCAACGCCACCCAATTCCGCGCCATCATCGCCGACAACCTCGAACAGGCCCGCCTCACCGGCTCCACCACCACCTGGGTATTTTCCAACCATGACGTCACGCGCCACGCCACGCGTTACGGTCTCGAGCCGCTCAACGGGCGGCCGGGGAAACCGGGAGTGGACTGGGTCAAAGCGGGAGGTCCCCGTGAAGCGCTGGACGTGGAAGGAGGCATCCGCCGCGCCAAGGCCGCCACGTTGCTGATGCTCGCCCTTCCCGGCTCCGCGTATCTCTATCAGGGCGAGGAACTGGGCCTGCACGAGGTGGCGGACATCCCCGCTGACCAGCGCCAGGACCCGTCGTTCTTCCGGGGCGCGGAGTACGACGGCCTGGGCCGGGACGGCTGCCGCGTTCCCCTGCCCTGGGAACCCTCCGGACCTTCCTTCGGGTTCGGTGCCAACGGCGCCCATCTGCCCCAGCCGGACTGGTTCGCGGAATATGCAGCCAGCACCCAGGAAGCGGACAACGCCTCAACCCTGAACTTCTACCGCAAAGCCTTGGCACTGCGGCACGAACTTCAGGGCGCCGAGACCCTGGAATGGAAACAGGACGGGAACGATCAGGTGCTGCACTTTGTGCGCCCGGGAGGCTGGCACGTCATTGCGAACTTCGGTACCGCCGCAATCGAACTTCCCGAAGGCAAGGTCCTGATCTCCAGCACCGGGATCGAAAGCGGCAAACTCCCGGGCGAGGCAACCGCCTGGCTCAGGGCTTAGGGCTACGCCCAGCGCAGGCAAGGCGGCGTTGGCTGTTGACGTTCGCCGCCTTGCCTGCACATACTGGTCGACAAGATAATTTAGATGCTAAATAAAAGGAGTGTTGTGAGTACCACTGCCACCTTGGCAACCCTGTCCGATTCCGACCACCTGGCCAACCCAAACTGGTGGCGCCAGGCCTCCGTGTACCAGATCTACCCGCGGAGTTTCTCGGACTCCAACGGTGACGGCATCGGTGACCTCAAGGGCATCACCGCCAAAGTGCCTTACCTGAAGTCGCTGGGAATCGACGCCGTGTGGCTCAGCCCGTTCTACCCCTCAGCCTTGGCGGACGGCGGCTACGACGTGGACGACTACCGCGACGTGGACCCCAAGCTCGGCACGCTTGCGGACTTTGACGAGATGGCGGACGCGCTGCACGGGGCGGGCATCAAGCTGATCGCCGACATCGTTCCCAACCACTCCTCGGACCGGCACAAATGGTTTAAGGAAGCCCTCGCCTCGCCCAAGGGGTCACCCGCCCGGGACCGCTACATCTTCCGCGACGGCAAGGGCCCCAACGGGGAGTTCCCGCCGTCGGACTGGGACTCCGTCTTTGGCGGCCCGGCCTGGGAGCGCATCACTGAACCGGACGGCACCCCGGGCCAGTGGTACATGCACATCTTTGCCAAGGAACAGCCGGACTTGAACTGGTCCAACCGCGAAATCCGCGAGGACTTCCTCAAGACGCTGCGGTTCTGGTCCGACCGGGGCGTTGACGGGTTCCGGGTGGACGTGGCCCATGCCCTCACCAAGGACCTCACCGAGCCCCTGCTGTCCAAACTGGAACTGAGCGAGCTCAACACCGGGGTGGACGGATTCGACGACGGCACCCACCCCTTCTGGGACAGGGACGAAGTCCACGAGATCTACGCCGAATGGCGCGAGGTGTTCAACGAGTACAACCCGCCGCGCACCGCCGTCGCTGAAGCCTGGGTCCACGCAACCCGCCGTGCCCGCTACGCGAGCCCGCAGGGGCTGGGCCAGGCCTTCAACTTCGATTTGCTGCAGGCGGACTTTGACGCCGCCGAGTATAAGGAGATCATCACCCGGAACCTTGCCGAAGCGGCCGCCACCGGCGCCTCGTCCACCTGGGTATTCTCCAACCACGACGTGGTCCGCCATGCCACGCGCTACGGCCTGCCCCAGGTGTCCAAGGGCAAGGAACGCACCAAGGGCCAGGACGGCAAGGACTGGCTGCTGGCCGGCGGCCCCAAGGAGGAACTGGACGTGGAGCTCGGTGAACGCCGTGCCCGCGCCGCCACTTTGCTGATGCTGGCCGTCCCCGGTTCCGCCTACCTGTACCAGGGCGAGGAGCTCGCGCTGCAGGAAGTCGCCGACATTCCCGAATCGGAGCGCCAGGACCCCTCCTTCTTCCGCAACAAGGGAGTGGAAGTCGGGCGTGACGGCTGCCGTGTGCCGCTGCCCTGGAAGGTGGAGGGAACCTCCTTCGGCTTCGGCGACGGCGGCGCGCACCTGCCGCAGCCGGACTGGTTCAGCAAGTACGCCGTCGAGGCGCAGGACGGCACCAAGGGCTCCACGCTGGAGCTCTACCGCGCCGCCCTAAAGCTGCGCCGGGAACTGCAGACCGACGAAGAGCTGGAATGGGTCGAGACTGGCACCCCGGACGTCCTGTACTTCCGCCGCCCCAACGGCTGGCAGTCGGTGACGAACTTCGGGGACACCGCCGTCGACCTTCCGGCAGGAACGGTCCTGGTCAGCAGCGCCCCCCTCGAGGACGGCAAGCTGCCTGCCAACACCACTGCATGGCTGCGCTGATGTTCCCGTGCCATCCGGGGCGGCCGGCCTGATGCAGGAACTGATTTACGGCTGCATGGGCCTCGGCGGCAGCTGGTCGGAGGAGCCGCATGCCGGCGAGCACGTGGACGAGGCCGCTGCCGCCGTCGAGGCCGCGCTCGATGCCGGCATCACCCTGTTTGACCACGCGGACATTTACCGCAGCGGCAAGTCGGAAGCCGTCTTCGGCGAGGTGCTGAGCGCCACGCCGGGGCTCCGGGACCGCATCCGGCTTCAGACCAAGTGCGGCATCAGGCTGAACGAGCGCGGCCTGCAGACGCACTACGACCTCAGCCGTGAGGCCATCCTGGAGCGGGTCAACGACAGCCTGAAGCGGCTGCGGACGGACTATGTGGACATCCTCCTGCTGCACCGCCCGGACCCCCTGGCGGACCCTTCGGAGGTGGCCGCCGCCGTCGGGCAGCTGACGGCGGAAGGCAAGGTCCGGCAGCTGGGGGTGTCCAACATGTCGGGGGCTCAGATCGAGGCGCTGCAGGACCGGCTGGAAACTCCGGTGGTGGCGAACCAGCTGGAGATGAGCCTGCTCAAGCGGGCGTGGTTGGAAAGCCAGGTGCTGGTCAACCACGCCGAGCACCTGGACTACAGCTTCCCGCACGGCACGCTGGAATACTGCACCCGGAACTCGATCACCCTGCAGGCCTACGGCTCACTGGCCCGCGGCCTGTACACGGGGGCGGAACCGGACAGTCCGACGTCGGCCGAAGCCGCCACGGGGGAACTGGTGTTGGAGCTGGCCGGGAGGTACGGCAGTTCGGGCGAGGCCGTCCTGCTGGGTTGGCTGATGAAGCACCCGGCGGGCATCGCCCCGGTGATCGGGACGGTCAACCCCGGACGGATCCGTGCGTGTGCGGACGCTTCGCGCGTGGCACAGGTAATGAGCCGTGCCGACTGGTACCAGCTGTGGGTGACGGCGCGGGGCAGCAACATCCCCTGACCTCCCCAACTGGGTAGCAGCAAGTGTCGTTATGGAGCCCCATAACGACACTTGCCGCTACCTGCTTTCATCAGGATTGAGTCATCTGGGGTTTAGTTCGTATTGAACCTCACAAGCGGGCCGTTTTCTTCCTCGTGCTGCTTCCAAGACGGATACGGTAGATACATGACGTCTACCCTCGCCACCGAGACCGTAAGGCCGGAACGCAATATCCCAGCAGAGATCGCCCGTTCATGGCTCCTTGTTAATGCCATGAAGACCGAGCTTTTTGACCAGTCGGCCGTGTCCCGCGCCGATTCGATCATCCTGGATATTGAAGATGCCGTGGACCCTTCCCAGAAGGACCAGGCCCGGAACCACGTGGTTGACTGGCTGACTGCCGGCGGCAAGGCCTGGGTCCGGATCAACGACGCCACGAGCCCGTTCTGGGCAGACGATCTCGCCGGCCTCCGCGGCACCCCCGGCCTTCTTGGCGTCATGCTGGCCAAGACCGAATCCGCCGACCAGGTGACGGAAAGCTTCCACCGCATGGACGGCAAGACTCCCGTCATCCCGCTGGTGGAGTCCGCCGTCGGCATCGAGGAAGCCAACCAGATCGCCAAGGCACAGGGCGCCTTCCGCCTGGCCTTCGGCTCCGGTGACTTCCGCCGCGACACCGGCATGGCCGCCACTGCCGAGGCCATGGCCTACCCGCGCGCCAAGCTCGTGGTAGCCAGCCGCGTCGGCAACCTGCCGGGCCCGATCGACGGCCCCACCGTTGGCACCAACCACCCCATCCTGCGGGAACAGACCGGGATCACGGTGATGATGGGCATGACCGGCAAGCTCTGCCTGGCCATCGACCAGACCCCCGTCATCAACGAGGTCATCAGCCCCACGCCGTCCGACGTCGCCTGGGCCACCGACTTCATGGCCGACTTCGAAGCCAACGGCCGCGTCATCCGTGACGGCTCCGACCTGCCCCGCCTGGGCCGCGCCGAGAAGATTATGAAGCTCGCGGTAGCCTTTGGGGTGCAGCCCGCGCTGTAGTACCTACCTTCATTTCAGGAGACCCCGTGACCGATACCCGTTATCTGGTCCACGGGGTCTTTTGGCCCGCGCCGCCGGCTTCCTGCCCGGTCCTGCGGCTGCAGGCTCCGGACGGCACCTTCCGGGAATTAGCGCTCGACGGCGGCGCCCGCCTGGGCTTCCGGCTCGCCGCCGAAGGGAAGTCCTGCCTTGGCCACCACCGCGTGCACGGTCCGGACCACCGGGACCACGTCCTGTGCGCCGGCCAATCACCGGCGGCCCGCGGGCACCAGTGTGAGCGGTGCTTTGTGGCGGACGATTTCCGGCTTATGCACGACTTCCACCGGGACGGCCGGGTTCCGCCGGGCCTGCGCACCTACCTGATGCAGCCGCACTGGCTGTACGTTGCCACCTTCGCTGCCGGGGCAACCAAGGTGGGCACGGCGTCGGATCTTCGAAAGTGGCAGCGGCTCGCCGAACAGGGCGCTGTGGTGGCCAGGTACGTAGCCCGTGCCGCTGACGGGCGCGTGGTGCGGCTCCTGGAGGACCTGGTGACGCGCGACGGCGGGCTTCCGCCGCAGGTGCGGTCTGCCGCCAAGGCTGCGGCCCTGGCCACGCCGGCTTCTGCGTCGTGGCTCACCGAACGCAATGCGGCGCACGCAACCACCGCACGCCAGGTCATTTCCGCAGCAGGGCTGGACGGTTTCGAGGTGGTGGACGAAGGCTGGAACCGGCCCGGACTTGCGCAGCGGCTGTGCTCCGGAACCGCCAGGCACGCCTACCCCCACACGCTGGCTTCCGGGCAGCACGGGTTCACCATCAGGTCCGCGGCCGGAAGCTTTGTCCTGGCAGCCCTCGATGACGCCGACCTGGAATTCGTGGTGGACCTTGGCCAGCTGAAAGGCCGGACCATCGAACTGGGCCAGTACAGCTCCACCGTGCCGGCAGTCCAGGAGGCGCTGTTCTGACTCCGCCACCGCTGCCCGCCCGGCGCCGGTGGCACGTCCCGGTAGAATGGCAGGGTGCTGAACGAATTCTGGGCCACCGCGCCAACCCGCTACAAAGTCCTGGTCTTCGGCGCGATGGGACTGATCGCCGTCGGCATCATCCTGAACCTGGTGGGCAACACCAGCGGCAACTCCGCCCTCGCCACCGCATCCCTGCCGCTCATCGGGCTGGGGCTCGTCCTGCACATCGCCGGGATCGTGGTCCGCGGCCAGAGCATCCGCAAGAACCTGCGCCGGTAACCTTTCGGGCGGCTCCGGAGCCTGACGATAGGCTTGAGCCCATGACCATCAATCCGGACCTGCAGGGCAGAAGCTACCCTGCCGCAGAGGTGTACGACGTTGGCCGCGAGAAAATCCGCGAATTTGCCCGCGCCGTCAAGGCCACCCATCCTGCACACTTCGATGTCGACGCCGCCAAAGCCCTGGGCCACACCGACCTTGTTGCCCCGCCAACGTTCGCCATCATCATTGCCCAGCGCGCAGACGCCCAGCTCATCGAGGATCCGGAGGCCGGTATCGACTTCTCGCGCGTGGTCCACGCTGACCAGCGCTTTACCCATCACCGGCCCATCCTCGCCGGGGACCGCCTGGTTGCGGAGCTTCACGTGGACGGTGTCCGTGCCATGGGCGGCGGCGCGATGATCACTACGCGTTCGGAGATCTTCGCCCTTGGCACGGATCACTCCCGGGAACCGGTCACCACCACCACGTCGTCCATCCTGGTCCGCGGAGAGGGACAGTAACCATGAGCCCCACGTTCAACGAACTCAGTGCCGGGCAGGAAATCGGCAGCCGCACCATCGAGGTCACCCGTACCGACCTGGTCAAGTACGCCGGTGCTTCCGGCGACTTCAACCCCATCCACTGGAACGAGGCGTTCGCCACCGGCGTGGAGCTGCCCGGCGTCATTGCTCACGGCATGTTCACCATGGGCTCCGCCGTGCAGCTGGTCACTGACTGGGCAGGCGACCCGGCCGCCGTCGTCGACTTCCAGACCCGCTTCACCAAGCCGGTCCTGGTCACGGACACCACCGGGACCCCCGAACCCGGCGCCACCATCGAGGTCAGCGGCACCATCGGAAAGCTCGACGCCGAGGCCGGCACCGCGCGTGTTGACCTCACCGTGGTTTCCGCCGGGCAGAAAGTCCTGATGAAGGCCCAGGCAGTCGTCCGCCTTTCCTGAGGCCCCGCTGCCATCAGGCGCAGGTGTACAAAGGGACTGAGGGAAGCTGCCCCGGGGCAGCCTCCCTCAGTCCCTTTTCCTTTTTAATGACAATGCTGCCCGGGTTCAGGAAGCCGAGGCGGCGGCGTTGTAGGTCGACTGAATGACAGAACCCCAGTAGGGTCCGTACATCTTGGTGGAATTGCTCCCGTAACCGTAGCTGTTGACCGAGTTTTGGTACCCGCCGGACGAGGTGCCGATGAACCAGGGACCACCTGAGGAACCGCCGGTCATGTTGCACGGGATTCCCTGGGAGTTGAACTGCGGGTTGTAGGGATCGTTGGTTGCTGTGCCCGTGCAGCTCTTGAGGGATTCTCCATTGAACGGTGCTGCTGCCGGATAGCCGAATGCCTTGTAGCTGAGGCCGCGGGCGGCATTGAACCGGACGCCGGAGGCTCCGACGACGTCTGCAAGGTTGCGGCCGTTCAGCTGTGACATGACGGCGAACCCTGTGTCGTACTGCATGCTGCCCCACGAGCTCCACTGGGTGGGAGCATAGAGGGCTTTGGCCGTCCACTTGCCGTAGGGTGCTGAGCCGTTGAGGTAGGCAGGCACGAAGGTGAACCTGGTTGCGAATGCGCCAGGGCCTTCGTTGAGGCAGTGGCCTGCTGTGGAAACGGTGTTTCTGTTGGTGGAGGCCACGGAGTTTGCGGAGCAGACATAGTCCGCTCCGCCCAGGGTAAAGAACACTTTGCCGATGTGCGGCACCGGGTTCTCGCTGGCATTTGCCAGCGGCTGGACTGAGGGGTCCGAACCCTTGATTCTGCTTTCAGCTCCCTTACCGACTGCTTCGTCGGCGTGTGGAGTGTTGGCCTTCTGCCGCGCCAGTGCCTTCTTCGCCAGCACTTCCCCAGGTATGGCTGCCCGCATCCGTTCCGACGTCCAGTAGTCGGGGTCGGCAGTGCCGGCGGTCCTGGTGCTGCTCACGCCGTGAACTTCCTTGTGCTCCGGAGCAGGGGGCGCCGCCGTGGCGCCCCCTGCTGAGGCGAGGGTGAACAGTGCGGCCGTTGAGAGGCTCGTGAGGCTTGTGGCCAGAGTCCTGGTAATTGTCATAGCTGTCCTATGCGTTTGCGGGGAAGCGGACCCCTATATGTGATCCGCTGGGGTTGAAACTACGCAGATATGACAGATTTGTAAATATAAAAGACCAGTTTTGTTGGTTAATTGTCGCACTTGTTAAACGACGATCGGTGCTGATGAGCAGCGGCGGTGGCGCCACGAAGGCCCCTCGGTTTCACTAGTAAGGTGGTCTGGTGACTCCCACGATGCTTTCCGAACTGACCACGGCCGCCGTCGGCGGCCCGGCCGGCACCTTCGTCGAGGCCCGGACCGAGGCTGAGATCATCAACGCCGTCCGCGCTGCGGATGCAGCCGGTGAGCCCCTGCTGATCCTCAGCGGTGGCTCCAACCTGTTGATTTCCGACGACGGGTTCCCCGGCACGGTGGTGCGGATCGCCTCGGAAGGGTTTACCGTCAACGCGGAGGACTCCTGCGGTGGCGTGGCTGTAGTGGTTCAGGCCGGGCACAACTGGGACAAGCTGGTGGAGCACGCCGTTCTTCACGCCTGGTCAGGGGTCGAGGCCCTCGCCGGCATCCCGGGCTCAACCGGCGCAACCCCGGTGCAGAACGTGGGCGCCTACGGCTCGGACGTTTCCCAGACCATCGCCGTTGTCCGCACTTGGGATCGGGAGCGGAATGCCGTGAAAACGTTCACCAATTCGGAGCTGAAGTTCGGGTACCGGGACTCCATCCTGAAGCAGACCACGGTGAACGGCTCGCCCCGCTATGTGGTTCTCACCGTTGAGTTTCAGCTGCCTCTGGGGCGAATGAGCGCCCCCGTCCGGTACGCGGAACTGGCACGGTCGCTGGGGGTGGAGCAGGGCAAGCGTGCCTACTCCACGGACGTGCGCCGGGAAGTGCTCCGGTTGCGTGCTTCGAAGGGCATGGTATTGGATCCCGAGGACCGGGATACGTACTCCACGGGTTCCTTTTTCACCAACCCCGTCGTCCCGGCGGAGGTTGCCGCGGCGCTTCCGGAAGGGGCGCCCCGGTACCCCGCAGCCCAGGACGGGCTGGTGAAGCTTTCCGCTGCGTGGCTGATCGACCGATCCGGGTTCAGCAAGGGCTTTGGCCTGGAGCCCGGCAGCGTCAGCGGGGGCCGCGCGTCCCTGTCCACAAAGCACACCCTGGCCATCACCAACCGCGGCTCGGCCAGTGCGGCGGACGTGGTGGCAGTAGCGCGGGAGGTGCGTTCCGGCGTCGAACAGCGCTTTGGCATCACACTGCACCCGGAACCGCTGCTTATCGGCTTGGAACTGTAGCCCGCGCCTCCGTGGGTGCACCGTTGGAAGTTTCGCCCGTTGCATCGGTGCTGAGTCCCATAACTGCGGAGGCCCAGCCGGCGCTGGCCAGGTAGAGCCCCATAAACAGCCAGACGAGCAGGCCGGGCGCCAGCGGGTTCGCGGTGCCGGCCACCACGCAGGTCGCCAGGCCGCCGGCTGCGATGGCGATGGACAGCACCCAGAGAACCTTTCCGGCCCGCGGGTGCCGCCCCCAGTCGCGGAATACCCGCAGCCCGTTGCGGCTCGCACTGATAGCCGGGAAGAGCACCGCGTAACCGCCGCCCAGGCATAGGGCCAGGGACGGTAAAAGGAGCAGGGGATCGGAGCTGCCGCTCTCCACGAAGCCGGGCAAGGAAGCCACCCCCAGGCCCGTTCCCGCCAGGACG
This sequence comes from Pseudarthrobacter sp. R1, assembly GCF_024494415.1. Classification (NCBI taxonomy): domain Bacteria; kingdom Bacillati; phylum Actinomycetota; class Actinomycetes; order Micrococcales; family Micrococcaceae; genus Pseudarthrobacter; species Pseudarthrobacter sp. R1. The sequence continues at coordinate 378,057 of NZ_JAMKFI010000008.1, forward strand.
GAAACTGTCCCGCCAAGCATCCACTGCTTCGTTTTTGAATCAAGCAACTGCCACAAACTCCCCAAAGTCATGCCTCTACCCTAATGGTCCTGCCAACGGGACGGTGCGGAGCCTAGGATGGGCCCATGGCTGCGAGGGTGGGGAAGCGTGTTGACCGCCGAACCATGGGCAGGCTGCGGCTGGTGTCCCAACGGCTGGTGCCGCTTCCGGCCGTGCCACCCGCCCCTGACGTCTCCGAGCCCGTAGCCGGGACGGTCCGGTGGATGACAGCAATGCAGGCCCAGGACCTGCAGGCAGCGATCTGGGCTGTGGGCGCCAGGGTACCGGGTGTGGGTTTGAGGGATGTCCGGTCCGCCCTCGATTCGGGTGCTGTGGTCCGGTCGTGGCCGATGCGCGGCACCTTGCACTTCGTGGCGCCGGAGGATCTGCACTGGATGCTGGACCTCACTGCAGAGCGGTTATCGAAGAGTATCGCCGGCCGGCACCGTGAACTGGGCATCACCTGGGCGGACATCGAGAAGTGCCGGGGCATTGCGCTGGAACGCGTTGCCGGGGGCGGGGCTGCCAGCCGGGCGGAGCTCTTCCAGGTGTTCGACGCCGCCGGGCAGCCCACCGAGGGCCAGCGGGGCATCCACATCCTGGGAACATTGTGCCGGCACGGCTGGCTGGTACAGGGGCCGCTGGCCGGCAACCAGCAGCTGATGGTGGGCTTCGACGACTGGATTCCGGTGTCGCGGAAACTGGAGCGGCAGGAGGCCATCGCGGAGTTCCTGCTGCGGTACTTCCGCAGCCATGGCCCGGCAACGATCCGGGACTTCGCCTGGTGGACGCAAATTCCCCTGACCGAGGTCCGGGCCGCGTTCGAGGACGTAAAAAGCCAACTCGTGGAGCTTGAGTTCGAGGGCACAAGCTACTGGCTTTCGGCGGAGACGGCGTCCCTGCTCGATTCCGGTGTACCTGGCCAGCAGTCTGTGCTCCTGCTGCCTGGCTTTGACGAGTTTGTGCTGGGCTATACGGACCGGAGCCTGGTCCTGGCGCCCGAGCACGCCAACAAGATCGTCCCTGGCGGCAACGGCGTCTTCAAAAAAACCCTTATGGCCGGGGGAGAGGTAATTGGCACCTGGGCCGTCGAGGGCAGAGGCCAGCGCGCCGCCGTCGTGCCTGAGCTGTTCGACGACGCCCGGCCGCTCAGTCCGGCAGGACAGGCCGCCTTCGACCGAGCAGCCCGGCGGTACCTCAAGTTCCTGGAAGGCTGACGGGCGCAGCGCACGCGCGGCCCTGCCCCGCATGAGCGGTGCTGGGCAACAGCGTTCAAGCGGGGCAGGGCCGTTATTTGGGCAGCTGCAGGGTTACAGGTTCCCGGTGGCGATGTTGAGCATGCGGCGCAGCGGCTCGGCAGCGCCCCAGAGGAGCTGATCGCCCACGGTGAAGGCGCTGATGTACTGGGGGCCCATTTCCATCTTGCGGATGCGGCCTACGGGGATATCCAGGGTGCCTGAGGCTGCCACCGGGGTGAGCTCGGCCATTGAAGCTTCCTTGGTGTTGGGAACCACCTTGGCCCATTCGTTGTCCTCGGCCAGGAGCTTCTCGATCTCGGCGACGGACAGGTCCTCGCGGAGTTTGAGGGTGAGGGCCTGGGAGTGGGAGCGCATGGCGCCGATGCGGACGCAGAGGCCGTCCATGATCACGCGGTTTTCCTCGGAGGTGCCCAGGATTTTGTTGGTTTCGACCCCGGCCTTCCACTCTTCCTTGGACTGGCCGTTGCCCAGGTCCGCATCAATCCAGGGGATGAGGGAGCCGGCCAGCGGCACGCCGAACTGGGTGGCGTCGATGTCCGTGCGCTGGTGGGCCAGGACCTTGCGGTCGATGTCCAGGATGGCCGACGCCGGGTCGTCCAGTTCCGTGCTGACCTCGGCGTTGAGCGTGCCGAACTGGCTGAGGAGCTCACGCATGTGCCGTGCCCCGCCGCCGGAGGCAGCCTGGTAGGTCATGGAGGTGCCCCACTCCACCAGTCCGTTCTTGAACAGGCCGCCAAGGCCCATGAGCATGCAGGACACCGTGCAGTTGCCGCCGATGAAGTCCTTGGTGCCGTTCACCAGGCCCTTGTCGATGACATCCCTGTTGATGGGGTCCAGGACGATGATCGAATCGTCGTTCATGCGCAGGGTGGAGGCGGCGTCGATCCAGAGGCCGTCCCACCCGCGGCTGCGGAGCTCACCGTGGACCTGCCTGGTGTAGTCGCCGCCCTGGGCGGTGACAATAATAGGCAGCTTCGCGAGGGTGTCGATGTCGAACGCATTCTCGAGCTTGCCCGCGCTGCCTTCTGCTGTACCAGCAAGAGAGGGCGCGGCACCTCCTGCGTTCGAGGTGGAGAAGAACACCGGGTTGATGTTGGCGAAGTCGCCCTCGTCCTGCATGCGCTGCATCAGGACGGAACCGACCATGCCGCGCCATCCGACCAGGCCGACGGAAGGGGTAGCTGCTGTAGTCATCCGTCCAGTTTAGACGCCGGACCAGGCAGGGCGCAGTCGGTTACGTCACTCCTGGGTGGAACTGCCGACGGCGACACGCACCTGGGGCGCTATTCGACAGGACGTGCCAATAAGTTACTGCGAGACATGTCCTGCGCCTGGTTCCGGTGCCTGCCGCTCTTTCCTCAGCTTTTTGGCCCGGTACTCGTCCCTGGCCATGCCAAAGGTGTACCAGGCGCCGAAACCACCCAGCACGATAGCGAACAGTGCGCCCCACTCCGGGTCCCCACCCTGCCCGAACGAGGCAAGAAACATAACCGAAGAACCAAGGAACAGGAGCCCCAGAACGGCAGACACAATTCCCATGCCCCACCAGGATCGGACCTGTACCTGGCCTCGGCCGGGAGAAAAACCGATTTCGTCACCGGGGTAGCTGTGCAGTTCGCCGGCGTCGGTTCGCCGCAGGACGCGCTTCTCTCCCCGGGCAAGCGCCGCCTTGTGCTCGGCATATACATCATCGTTGCGGCGTTCACGATCGCGATCGAATGTCATAGTCAGTCCTGACGGATGGTGCGGATCTGGTCAAGCAGGGCAGCGTCGTCAAGGCCTGTGGTTTCAACAATGTCCTTCTGCTGCGCGTTGGCGGTGCCGATGGTCCATGATCCGCCCCCGCCATTTTTCACGTAAAGGGTCTGCCCCGTGGGCTCCTCGCGGCGACGAATTGTTGCGCCCCCCTGCGGGTTATTGTGCAGGTGCTGCCTGATGACCATGAAATTGGCCTCGGCAGCTGTGACATCCGGTCTCTGCGCCATGGCCCACCAGGTGAAGTAGGAGCGCGGCTGGAACAACAAGTGGATGTCCTCATTTTCCATGGCGATCACGCTGTCGCCCCCTTCTGCGGTGAGAAGTGAGATCTCCATGCGGCGACTGGCTGAAGAGAGGACGGCGGCAACAGCCGCGGTGGGTCCTGCCACCGCGAGAAGCCCGTCGCTTTCGGCGGTTGCCAGGCCGCGGGCAACCAGGGAGGATGCGCCCGCGCTCACCATGTCCGTATCGCCAAGGTAGTTGCCCACCCGCAAGGCCTCCGCGCTGAGTACTGCTCCGTCACCGCCCCGCAGGCTCGCCAGGGCGGCCATCTCGGCGAATCCATAACCGATGGCGTCGGGGATGGCTTGTGCTGTTGTTTCAGTCATCGTGAGTACCTCTCGTTGTGTGCTCAGAATCCGAAGAAATCGACGACGTTTTCGGCCGCGTCCCCGGCACTTTCCCATGCCGCCTCGGCACCATCAGCGATGGATCCGCCGATAGCATTGACAGTCTCCTTGACGATGGGGACGTTGTCGTAAATGGCCAGCGCGCCCGATGCAACCATTGCAGCAGTTCCAACGGGCGGCGGCGCGAAGCCTGCTACGCCCAGTCCCGCCTTAACCGCCGAATACCAGGCGCCGCCGTTGTCATCCGGGTTGCCGTTGGTGAAGTTGTTAAACGCGTCGAGGGTATCGAGTCCAACCCCCACCACTCCGAGGGCCTTGCCGCCGAACTCGAAGAAGGTAGCAGCCTTGCCGCCATCAACGAGGTTCAAGGCGGTATCCCACCTGCCGTCGAACAGCTCAGACGACGTGTTGAAATACTGGCTCAGCATGTTGGTGTCCTGAAATGCCTTTGCCACGTCTCGGAAGTCCTTGGAGAAGAACTCGGCGAAGCTGTCTGCCCTCTTGATGAAGTGTGGCAGATCGAAGAGACCAGCCCGGAGGTTGGGCAACGCCTTGGTCAGGTTGTAGATGTCCCAGCCGTCCCGGAACGGGGAGTCTGGGTCAGCAAGCCAATCGGGCCCCCAAGGATTGTTGAATGGCGGGCGGCCCGTGCCCTGGCCACCGAGGCTGCCGGGCACGCCCGTACCGGGTCCGCCCGTGCCAGGCCCGGCGCTCCCGCCTGTACCGCCGGTGCTGCTCGCGTTCTCCTGCTCGTCGGCATGTGTCAGCAGCAGTTTGGACTCCTGCTTCAGGCGTGCCGCCGTCGTCTGCAGGAGCGCCCGGTGGTTGCCGTTCCAGTCGGAACGGAAGTGCTCGGCGTCGCGGCCTTTCCAGGCCGGGCTGTTGTTGATCTGGCCGCTCAGCTGCGTGGACTGCTGCAGCAGCAGGTCTGCCGTCTTACTGAACTGCTGCGCCAGCGTGCGCAGCTGGTCAACATCGGCACCCCACAGATTTCCTGACACCTGGCTTCCCCCAATATTCGAGCAGCTCCTGACGGCTGCGGGCCCCAGCCTAGTAACAACCTGGTTCGGGCGCGATGGGGTGGCCTCCCCATGACCCGGACAGTTACGCCGGCTAGTGGCGCTCCGGTTCCTCCAGCACGGCCGCCTTCCGGGCGCGCAACGCGAAGAACGCGCCGAAGGCGAACGCCTGCGTCACCACCACCAGCACAACGGCCCCGGCGATCTTGTTGCCGCCCAAAATCATCGTTAGCCCAACGATGGCAGACAGCAGCGCCAGCAGGGGGAGCAGCATGTAGCCCAGCACAAAAAGGGTTTCCCGTTTCTTCAACATTCCTAGCCCTCAGTCCTTGACCATTTAGTAAACCTGTAGCGTGTGCCGTTGGCGGCCGTGAGCCAGCCGTCCGGAGGGACCGAGGCGGATGCTTCCCAGCTGGTGCCAAGCTCGGGGGCGAAAGTGTCGCCGTCGGCATCGACGTCGATGGTGGTGACCACCGCGACGTTGGCGAGCTCGGTGGACTGGCGGAAAATCTCGCCGCCGCCCAGAATCCAGACGGTTTCGCCGCCGTCGACGAACTGGGACTCAAGCAACGCGTCATCAAGGGAGGGGACCACGACGGCGCCCTCCGCCTCGGGCGTGTCAGCCCAGCTTTTCTGCCGGGTGATCACGATGTTGGTCCGGCCGGGCAGGGGGCGGTACTTCTCCGGAAAGGACAGCCAGGTCTTGCGGCCCATCACCACGGGGTGGCCCATGGTCAGCCGGTTGAAGTGCTTGAGGTCCTCGGGCAGGTGCCAGGGCATGTCGCCGTCTTTGCCGATGACCCCGTCGGGAGTCTGGGCCCATACCAGTCCCACGCCCGTCACCGACGCGGCCAGTTCCTCGGTGAAGGACTGCGGATCGGTCGAATTCTCCGTGCTCATACCGCGATCGGAGCCTTGATCGTGGGGTGGTGCTGGTAGCCCACCACTTCGAAGTCTTCCAGGGTGTAGTCGAAGATCGAAGCCGGTTTCCGGATGATCTTCAGCTGCGGGTACTCGTAGGGTTCCCGGTCCAGCTGCTTGAGGACCTGGTCCATGTGGTTCTCGTAGATGTGCACATCGCCGCCGGTCCACACGAATTCGCCGGGCTCCAGTCCCACCTGTTGGGCCACCATGCAGGTGAGCAGTGCGTAGGACGCGATGTTGAACGGCACGCCCAGGAACATGTCCGCGGAGCGCTGGTACAGCTGGCATGAGAGCTTGCCGTCGGCCACGTAGAACTGGAAGAACGCGTGGCACGGCGGCAGCGCCATGTCATCGAGTTCGGCGACGTTCCAGGCCGAGACGATGTGCCGGCGGGAGTCCGGATTGGATTTCAGGTTCTCGACGAGTTCGGCGATCTGGTCGATGTGCCCGCCGTCCGGGGTGGGCCAGCTACGCCACTGGACGCCGTAGACGGGCCCCAGGTCGCCATCGGCGTCGGCCCACTCATTCCAGATGGTGACGCCCTGGTCCTGCATCCATTTCACGTTCGTTTCGCCGCGCAGGAACCACAGGAGCTCTACTGCCACGGACTTGAAATGGACCCGCTTGGTGGTGATCAGCGGGAAACTCCTGGCCAGGTCAAAGCGCATTTGGCGGCCGAAAACGCTGGTGGTTCCGGTTCCAGTGCGGTCCGATTTGTGCGTGCCGGAAGCCAGGACATCGCGCAGGAGGTCTTCATAAGGCGTTGGGATGCTCACGGCTCAAGTCTACTTTGGTTGCTACCGGCAGCAGCCCAGCCGCACCTAGTCGTCAAAAGGCTTGAACTGCTCCACGGCTACAATCCGGTTTTTACCGCCCGGAGCCACATGGCACACCACCAGTTCGCCGGGGGACAGGTACGGTTCGTCCGCCGGCAGGAGGGCGCTCAGGCGCGACGGCATGTGTTTGGCCAGCTGCGCGAACACGGTGGGAAGCGCCGGGCGGTGGGTGCAGACGGCGACTGGACGCTGCTTATCGAGCAGGGCCTCGATGACTGCCGCGGTCTTCTTGGGACTCCGTTGGTGCCGGTGCTCGGTGAGGGCTTCGGCCAGCTTCACCTTCGCGCCGGTTGCCTTGGCATACGGCGCAACCGTGGCGACGCACCGGAGCCACGGGCTGGTGACAACCCGGGGCGGCTTCCACGCCTGAAGCAGCCGGCCGACAGCCTGGGCCTGGCGCGTTCCGGTGGCAGCCAACGGCCGCTCGCCTTCCGCCTTGGTCCATGACGAGCGCGGTTTCGCCTTTGCGTGGCGGACCACCAGAAGGGGCCAGGTGTCCAGTTCCCCGCGCTCATGGGCCTGGCGCAGGCACTCAAGGGGCTCGACGTCGGACGGGTTGGAAAGTAGCAGGGCCGCCTTTTCCGGGGCGCACCACATCACACTGTCCACCTCTTTGCCGTCCGGTACCAGCCTTCCACCACCATTGACTTTGACGGCCCAGTAATGCACCACCTTGAGGCCGGACGCCACGTGGTAGTGGATGGGCGGCAGGGGAATCCCCAACGGCGCGTCCAGCCCGATCTCCTCCCGGGCTTCCCGGACGGCGCATTCGGGGACAGTCTCGCCGTCATCGATCTTGCCCTTCGGCCAGGACCAGTCGTCATAACGGGGCCGGTGGATCAGCAGGACTTCAAGCTGGTCCTTCGTGACCCTCCAGGGCAGGGCACCGGCAGCGGTGACTGCTACCGGTTCTCCTGGGTGGTCTGTCTGGTCTGCTACGAGTGCGTCGCTCGACAAAACAGCAGCCCTTACCGTCGGCTCAGGCTGCGCTGCCGCGGCCGCGACGCCAGCAGGAAGGACTGGACGTCCTCAAGATGCCTGCCGTCGTCGGCCAGATGGTGACGTGTCCAGTTCCCCTCGTTGTCCAGGTGCCAGCTCGCGGTCTCCGGGGCCATGTAGCGGCGCAACAGGTCCAGGACATAGTTGATGTCATCGGGAGCGCCCAGCTGGACCAGGGCCTCCACCCGTCGGTCCAGGTTGCGGTGCATCATGTCCGCGGAGCCGATGTACACCACCGGGTCCCCGCCGTTCGCGAAGGCGAACACGCGGGAGTGCTCCAGGAACCTGCCCAGGACGGAGCGGACGGTGATGTTGTCGCTGAGCCCCGGCACCCCCGGCCGCAGCGAGCAGATGCCGCGGACCACCACGTCCACCTTCACCCCGGCCTGGGATGCCCGGTACAGCGAATCGATGATGGCCTCGTCCACCATCGAGTTCACTTTGATCTGGACGCGGGCCGGCAGCCCTGCCCGCGCGTTCCGGATCTCAGTTTCGATCCGGTCGATCAGCCCGGAACGCACCGAACGGGGCGCAACCAGGAGCCGCTTGAAAGTTGACTTGGGGGCGTAGCCGGAGAGCTGGTTGAAGAGCTTGGAAAGGTCCTCGCCCACCTGGTCGTTTGCGGTCAGGAGGCCCAGGTCCTCGTAGTAGCGGGCGGTGCGCGGATGGTAGTTGCCTGTGCCGATGTGGCAGTAGCGGCGCAGCCCGTCCACTTCCTGGCGCACTACGAGTGAGAGCTTGCAGTGGGTCTTCAGGCCCACGATGCCGTACACCACGTGCACGCCGGCCTGTTCCAGCTTCCGGGCCCAGGAGATGTTGGCTTGCTCGTCAAACCTTGCCTTGATCTCCACCAGGGCCAGGACCTGCTTGCCGGCCTCGGCCGCATCGATCAGGGCATCAACGATGGGGGAGTCGCCGGAGGTGCGGTACAGGGTCTGCTTGATGGCCTGGACCTTGGGGTCCGCTGCGGCCTGCTCAAGGAAGGCCTGGACCGAGGTGGAAAATGAGTCGTACGGGTGATGGAGCAGGATGTCCCGGCGGCGCATCGCCGCAAAGACGTTGGCGGCCTTGGAGGTCTCGGACTCGTTCAGGTACCGGGAGGTATGCGGAACGTGCTTGGGGTAGTGCAGGTCGGCGCGGTCAATGCCCGCAATCACCGACAAGCCCCGGAGGTCCAGCGGGGCTGGGACCGAGTACACTTCGGATTCCTCAACGCCCAGTTCCCGGATCAGCAGCGCCCGGATGTTGGGGTTGATGTCGTTGGTGACCTCCAGCCGCACAGGGGGGCCGAAGCGGCGCCGCAGCAATTCCTTTTCGAGCGCCTGCAGCAGGTTCTCGGCGTCGTCCTCTTCGACCTCCACATCCTCGTTCCGGGTGACGCGGAAGGTGTGGTGCTCCAGGACCTCCATCCCGGCAAACAGCTTGTCCAGGTGAACGGCAATGACTTCCTCAAGCGCGATGAAGCGCGCCACCCGGCCTGCTACCGCTCCGGCACGCGGGCCGTCGATGGAGATGAGCCGCGGCAGCTGGTCCGGCACCTTGACGCGGGCGAACAGTTCCTTGTCGCTGACGGGGTTCCGCACCACGACGGCCAGGTTCAGGGAGAGACCCGAAATGTAGGGGAACGGGTGCGCCGGGTCCACCGCCAGGGGCGTCAGGATGGGGAACACCTTTTCGGCGAACATCTGGCTGAGCTGCTGCTTGGCCGCATCATCGAGTTCGTCCCAGTGCATGAGGTGGATGTGCTCGTACGCCAGGGCCGGGCGGATCTGTTCCGCAAAGACCCGCGCGTGGCGCTGCTGAAGCCGGTGGGCTTCCTCCCCGATTTTTTCCAGCACTTCCACGGGGCTCAGGCCCGCGGGGGAGGGGACCGCCAGTCCGGTGGCAATGCGCCGCTTCAGGCCGGCCACACGGACCATAAAGAACTCGTCCAGGTTTGACGCGAAAATGGACAGGAAGCTGACCCTTTCCAGCAGGTGCAGGGAAGCGTCTTCGGCTAGCTCAAGGACCCTGGAGTTGAAGCTGAGCCAGCTCAGTTCCCGGTCAAGGAAGCGGTCCGGCCGGATGTCGCCCTCAGGTTCCAGATTCGGCGCAAAATCCGGAATGTCGATCCGGTCCTGCGTGGCCCGCGACGCCGGAACCTCCGAGGAGCCGAATCGGGCGCGCACGGGGACCGGGGTCTCCTGGGACGTGGCTGCTCCGGAAGGTTCCGGGTTCATGGCATCTCCTTTACCTGGCGCTTGGATACTGCCGTTTCCGGCCGGCGCGGTTCTGTTCCAACCTTACAAGCATTCAGTGCCCGGGGGCCTTTGATTTAGCGCCCTTCGGGCGCCTGCGTCAGGGGATTGGACTAACCCGCCACTGGGCCGTACATCACGTCCATGTCCCAGCGGGTGAAGCCCAGCCGGCGGTACAGGGAGACAGCCGGGGCGTTATCGGCGTCGACGTACAGCATGACCGCGTGCAACCCCAGGTCCTGCAGGTACTTGATGCCGGCCACCGTTAGGGCTTTGCCCAGGCCTGAACCCTGGGCTTCCGGGGTCACCCCCACCACGTAGATTTCACCGATCGCCGGGTGTGTGCCGTGGCTCGGATGCACCTTGGTCCAGTGGTATCCCAGCAACCGGCCGTTCCCGTTCACCGCAAGGAGGAAGCCCGAGGGGTCGAACCAATCCTCAGCCATCCGGGCATCAAGGTCCGCGCGGGTGAGGCTGCCCTGCTCCGGGTGGTGGGAAAAAGCGGCGCGGTTGGCCGTCAGCCAGGCGTCCTCATCCTGGCCGGGCACAAAGGCCCGGATCACAACGCCTTCCGGAAGGACGACGTCGGGAAGGTCCGCCGCCGCCGTCGTCATCCGCATCTTCCACAGCTCCCGCACGGGGACGTAGCCGTAGCGCGCGGCAAGGTCGGCCGCCGCTTCATGGTTGCCGTGGGACCACGCCTTCAGCCCCTGCAGCCCGCGCCGGTCCTGAAGGGCACCAACGAGGCGGTCGGCGACACCCTGGTTGCGGTAGCTGGGGTGCACGGCGATTTCCACCACGCCATTGCCGTCCGGCTCTTCAACCACCGCGGCGAAGCCTGCAAGGTCCTGGCCGGAGGACGGATCAGAGTCCTCGTCCGGGGCATACAGGGCCAAGGTCAGCAGCTTGTGTTCCGCGGAGTCGCCGGCGCGCATGCTGATGAGGGTCTGCTCTGAGATGGATGGGTTGCCGTCCGACTCTTCCGCCGCCGACAGGAGACCGATGCAGTCCTTCAGGAGCTGCCGGTCAACACCGCCTTGAACAACATGGACGGGCCACTTCTCAGGGTGCGCTGGAGTCATGAGGCAAGGCTATACGGGTTCGCAGGATGCCGGACCGCGAAGCCCGGGTCAGGCTTCCGTCAGCTCGTCTTCCTGCTGGCGCACCAGGGTGAGCCGGTAGCCAACGTTGCGGACAGTGCTGATGAGGTTTTCGTGGTCGGCTCCCAGCTTGGCGCGCAGGCGCCGGACGTGGACATCCACGGTACGGGTGCCGCCGTAGTAGTCGTAGCCCCATACTTCGGTGAGCAACTGCTGCCGGGTGAATACGCGGCCGGGGTGCTGCGCCAGGTACTTCAGGAGTTCAAATTCCTTGAACGTCAGGTTCAGGGGTGCCCCGTTCACGCGGGCGGTGTAGCTCGCCTCATCAATGACGACGCCGGCGGCGCGGATCTCGGACGGCGTGTCCTCCTGCTCCGGGACGGCCCGGGCGACCGACAGCCGGATGCGTGCCTCCACCTCGGCAGGGCCGGCTGATTCCAGCACGATGTCGTCCACGGCCCACGCAGAGGAGACAGCAGCCATGCCGCCTTCGGTGAGGATCAGTACCAGCGGGGCGCTGAGCCCGGTGGCCTTGAGGAGCTGGGTGAGGGAACGGGCGCCCACCAGGTCCTTGCGGGCATCCAGCAGCACAATGTCGCAGGGGTCGGTCTCCAGCAGCGCTGTCGGCTCGGCGGGGAGGATATGAACGCGGTGGTTCAGCAATTCCAGGGCAGGCAAAATGTCCACCGAAGAACCGGTGCTGTTCGTCAGTAACAGGATGTGCGACATTGTTCCTCCAAGGGCCGTCCGCGCATCGTTGGGCGACTGAACCGGATTTTCACCGGCCGGTACTGGCTCCCTGCCACGGTTTGGGACTCTGCCAATGGCAGCGGTCCGGCCACTTCAGCAGGGAACTTAGCTGAGCTCCGAGTATACCCGCAGGCCCTGCCCGCACCATTGATTCAGCCCCGGCGAGGGTACGTTTTGCGACATAACCCGTTCATATAAGGCAGGATTGTGGCAGGGCCGGATGCCCTGCCGCCGAGGGCGGACCGCCCTCGAAGGTCAACGCAGGATGGGATGCATCGCAGTGAGTGCACAGACTAAGCCCGGGCCGGGATCCGTATGACGGCGGACCTGCAGGCGCCCGCGCGCTCCCTGGGCTCGTGGACCATCGGCGTGGTGGGCATTGCCGGGCTGGCAGCCATCATCGCGGGGGTCTACACGTCCCGCGAGGCCCTCGTCGCCGTTGCCGTGGCCAGCGCCGCTGCGGTGGGCATCGGCTGGCCGCACTTCCTCCGGATTCCTGCCAAAAAGACGCTCGCGGCGGTGATTGCCCTGGCCGGGGCCGGTTCGGCGCTCGCTGCCGCGTACGCCCCCGCTCCCGGCTACCTCGACTGGACGCCGCCCTTTATTGCACTCGGTATGATGGCCGTTTTTGTGGTGCAGCTCATCCGCGGAACAGGGCAAACGCAGCGGCTGGAGTCAACCCTTGGCTGCTCGGCAGGAGTGCTGCTCGCCTGCCTGGGCGCGGGCTGGATCGCCGGAGCACGGTTTAACGGGGTGCGCGAGATGCTGCTCGTAGCGGCCATCAGCGCGGCCGTTGCCCTGCTGGCAGGATTGATCAGGTGGCCGGACAGTATTATTGCGCCCCTGGGCATCGTTCTCGCGGGACTTGCCGGTCCGCTCGCCGGGCTGGTGCTCTCGGATATCGCTGTCCTGCCGGCGGCCATTTTTGGTGTGGTGGTAGGTGCGGTCCTGGTGAGCTTCCGCCGGCTCGTGACGCTGCGCGGCGCTCCGATTAATGTTCCTGCTGCCTTTAGCATTGGCCTGGCGCCTGTCTCGGCGGTGGGTTCCCTGGCTTACTTCATAGACAAACTACTCATCTACTAACGCGTTAGGATGGCATCATGTCCGTACTTGCTTTTGAAATCTTCTTCCTTGTCCTGCTCGGCATCGCCAGCCTTTCCATGGCATGGTTTGCCGGCTTTGTGGTCTACCGCCTGTTCAAAGGCCAGAAGTAGACCCTTTCCGGAGCTAGCCGTTTTCCGAGGTAATTGCTGTGCCGATTGAGATTCCCACCGACTTGACCCCAGAACTTGTCCCGCTTTCCTGGCTCATTGGTGAGTGGGAAGGCCGCGGCCGGCTGGGCACAGGGGACGAGGGCTCGGAGCACTTCCTGCAGCGTGTGTCCTTCACCCACAACGGGCTGCCCTACCTGCAGTACCGTGCGGAGAGCTGGCTGACGGACGACGACGGCACGCGCCTGCGGCCGCTGACCGTCGAGACGGGCTTCTGGGCGCTGGAGCGCAAACAGCTGGATGCCGACGGCGGCCCTGGCCTGATCCCCGCGGACATCGTTCCTGCGTTGAAGAGCGCCGATGAGGTGGAAGCCCTCCGCAACAGCGAGGGCGGCTTCGACATCTCGGTGTCCATCTCGCATCCCGGAGGCATCTCCGAGCTGTACTACGGACAGATCAAGGGACCGCAGATCCAGCTCACCACCGACATGGTGATGCGCGGGAGCCACTCCAAGGACTACAGCGCGGCCACGCGCATTTTCGGCCTGGTGGACGGCAACCTGCTCTGGCGGTGGGATGTCGCCGTTGGTGGCAAAGAGGGCAAGGGACTGGAAGCACACGCCTCCGCCTTCCTCAAAAAGGTCTCCTGACCCTATCCGGGCCGGAAAAACGAAAGCGGGTCGTGGCACGTGAAAGATCCCCAGAACGTTCAGGCTCCCGGAAGTCTGCGGGACTACAGCGACCTGAAAGCCGTTTTTTTCAACGGGACCCTGAAGAGGTCGCCCCAGACCAGCAATACGGACGGGCTGATCAACATCAGCCGGCTCATCATGGAGAAACAGGGCGTCAGCACCCGTGTGATCCGCACTGTGGACCACGATATTGCCAGCGGCGTCTACCCGGACATGACCAAGTACGGCTGGCCCACGGATGAATGGCCCCAGCTGTATCCGGCGGTGCAGGAAGCGGACATCGTGGTGGTGGCCGGACCCATTTGGCTGGGCGACAACTCCTCCCAGACCAAGAAGCTCATCGAACGCCTCTACGCCCACTCCGGTGAACTCAACAGCAAGGGCCAGTGGGCGTTCTATCCCAAGGCGGGCGGCTGCCTGATCACGGGCAACGAGGACGGCATCAAGCACTGCGCCATGAACGTCCTGTACAGCCTGCAGCACATTGGCTTCAGCATTCCGCCACAGGCGGATGCCGGGTGGATCGGCGCTGTTGGCCCGGGCCCGAGCTACCTTGACGAGGGCTCCGGCGGTCCCGAAACCGACTTCACCAACCGGAACGCCACGTTTATGACCTGGAACCTCCTGCACCTGGCCCGGATCCTCAAGGACGCCGGCGGCTACCCGGACTACGGCAACCTGCCCCAGGAATGGGCAGCAGGGACGCGCTTCGATTTTGAGAATCCGGAATACCGCTGACCTTCAAGGACTTCTACTACATATGACTACTTCCAGCCCTCTGTTGTCGCGCCCAGGAGCCGTTGAGGCATCCGGCGCGGACGCCGGCGTCGCCTCCCACTACGGCGAGCCGCTGCGCGAGCAGCGCGCACTCGCTGCCGGTACCGCCGTCGTCGACCTTTCCCACCGCGGCATTGTCACAGTCAGCGGGCCGGACAGGCTGAGCTGGCTCAACACGCTGTCCTCGCAGCAGGTGGCCGGCCTCCAGCCCGGGGAATCCAGCGAACTGCTCCTCCTGAGCGTGCAGGGCAGGATCGACTTCGACGCCCGGGTGATTGACGACGGCGTTACCACCTGGCTGATCGTTGAGGCCGCCGAAGCAGCACCCCTGGCGGAGTTCCTGAACAGGATGAAATTCATGCTGCGGGTGGAAATTGCTGACGTCTCCGCCGACTGGGCCGTTGTGGGCAGCACCAGGGTAATTCCCGAATGGTCGGAGCTGCTGGTGTGGCAGGACCCCTGGCCCAACGTGGCAGCCGGCGGCTACTCCTATGCCACCGTTCCCGAAGCCAGCCATCCCGGGCTGGAGCGGCCTTGGTTTGAGTACTTGGTACCGGCCGCCGACCTGGAACAGCGGGTAGCCGACCGCCAGCTGGCCGGAGTCCTCGCCGCGGAAGCGCTCCGGCTGGCGGCCTGGCGCCCCCGCATCGGTGCTGAAACGGATGACAAGACCATCCCGCATGAACTGGACCTCCTCCGCACGGCCGTGCACCTGGCAAAAGGCTGCTACAAGGGACAGGAAACCATCGCGCGCGTGCACAACCTGGGACACCCGCCACGCCGGCTCGTGTTCCTCCAGTTGGACGGCTCGCAGCACACCCTGCCACAGGCCGGAAGTCCGGTGCTGGCGGGGGAGCGGAAGGTGGGGACGGTTACCTCGGTGGCCCAGCATTACGAGATGGGGCCGGTTGCGCTGGCAGTCATAAAGCGTTCGGTGGGCGCGGATGAAATACTGACGGTTCTGGACGGCGAGGAGCCTTACCCTGCCGCCCAGGAACTTATCGTTGCCCCCGACGCCGGTCAGGTAGTGGGGCGCCAGACCGGATTCCTCAAGGGGCCACGCTAATGACTGACAACGCCGGAACCAGCGCCGCGCCGTCCGCCTCACCGGCAGGCCAGGAAGGGCCCGACGAGGAGGCGCTCGCTTTGGCGCATACGCTCTTCCAAGCCGCCAGGGAAGGGGACACGGCGCTGCTGCGTGCCTATCTCGACGCCGGTGCTCCCGCCACCCTGACGAATTCCGCCGGCGATTCCCTCCTGATGCTCGCTGCCTACCATGGCCACGCGGAGACCGTTCAGCTCATCCTGAAACACGGCGCCGAGGCCGACACCGCCAACGACCGCGGCCAGACTCCGCTGGCCGGAGCGGCGTTCAAGGGCTACACCGACGTTGCCCGGGTCCTGCTGGATGCCGGTGCGGACCCGGACGCAGGTTCGCCCACAGCACGGGCCGCCGCCCAGATGTTCGCGCGCAAGGAAATCCTGGATCTCCTGGGCTAATTGATGCGGCCGTAGCGCTGTCCTTTATGAAGCCCCAGCCGGTTTAGGGCTGGGGCTTCAGCGTGTTAGCCCTGTCAGCCAAGGTGGACGCTGGTCTGGATTCCGCCGGCTGACAGGCCAAGCTTCCGGGCCAGCGCCAGGGACCCTGTGTTGCTGACGTCTGTCCGCCACTGCAGCGTGAGACCCGCCGCCAGTGCCTCATGGGCTGCGATGGACACCGCGAGCGAGCCCAGGCCCCGGCGCCGCCATTCCGGGTCCACCAGGACGCCCAGGTGGGCCAGCAGGCCCACCCACTCGGAGTAAGCGCCGCAGGCCAGAGGGACGCGGCGCCCGTCAACTTCGTGGACGATGGTGTAGCGGTTCTCGAGGTCTGACAGGCCAACCTCGTTGACGTCGTCCGGCGGGCAGCGGCCCTCCAGCTCGATGGCCTCGGGGTTGCCGTGGGAGACCGTCATCTCTTCGGAGGGCTGCTTCAGGGGCAGGTCGTCGGCGAAGAACAATGCCGCGGCGCCCAGGCCGTGGCCCCCGTGCGACCGGGTCAGCGTCAGGAGCGTGACGTGCTGGGCCATCTCCTCATCGGGAATGCCGGCCGCGGCATCAATGACCCACTGCGGTCCCACCAGTGCCGAGCTGCCAAAGAGCCGCACAAACTCAACGGTCCGCACCGATTCGTCGGCCCGGACGATCCGCTCCCCGGAGGCCAGGGCGGTTCCGAAGGCGTCGTCGTCGAGTCCCAGGCGCCGGGCCCAGGCAAGCTGGATGATGGCGGCGGAACCGGGGTCAAGTGTCATACTCCCAGCCTAGGGCGGGCAGGCGGCCCCGCCGAGCAGGACACCTTTGCTGGACGAGACAACCCAGCGGAACAGGGCACCTTAGCTGAACCGGACAACTCAGCCGAACAGGACGGCGGCTTCGTCGTAGCGCTTCTGCGGAACGGTCTTGAGCTGGCCAAGGGCTTCCTGGAAACCCACGTGCTCAATGTCCGTGCCCTTCAGTGCCACCATGGTGCCCCAGTAGCCTTCCACCACCGAGTCGATGGCCGCCATGCCCAGCCGGGTGGCAAGGACGCGATCGAAGGCGGACGGCACACCGCCGCGCTGGATGTGGCCCAGGATGGTGGCGCGGGTTTCGATGCCGGTGCGGGCTTCAAGTTCCGGGGCGAGCTGGTCCGCGATGCCGCCCAGGCGGGGCCGGCCGAAGGTGTCCAGGCCGCGTTCGGAGTGCGGGGTCTCCATGTGCTCGGGAACGAACCCCTCGGCCACCACCACCAGCGGCGCGCGGCCGCGGGCATGGGCTTCCTTCACCCATTCCGTGATCTGGTCGATGCTGACCTTCTGCTCCGGGATAAGGATGGCGTGGGCACCGGCCGCCATGCCGGCGTGCAGCGCGATCCAGCCAACGTGCCGGCCCATGACTTCGGCGATCATGCAGCGGTGGTGTGACTCGCCGGTGGTCCGGAGCCGGTCGATGGCTTCGGTGGCGATCTGGACGGCGGTATCAAAGCCGAAGGTGTAGTCGGTGGCGTCGAGGTCGTTGTCCACGGTCTTGGGAACACCGACGATCTTCAGGCCGGCGTCGGTGAGGCGCTTCGCAGCGGCCAAGGTTCCCTCACCGCCGATCGCGATGATGGCGTCGATGCCGAGACGGTCCATGTGGGCTTTGATGACCTCGGGGCCGCCGCCGTTTTCGAAGGGGTTGGTGCGTGAGGTGCCCAGAATGGTGCCGCCCTGTTTGGCAATACCGCGGACCATGGTGCGGGGGATGTCGATGATGTCGCCCTCGACGACGCCGCGCCATCCGTCAAGGAAACCCACGAATTCGTGACCATGGATGGCAATGCCTTTGAGGACGGCTCCGCGGATCACGGCGTTCAGTCCGGGGCAGTCGCCACCGCTGGTGAGAATTCCAATTTTCATGTCTCGGCTCAAATCCTGGAGAGAAGGTGTACAGGCAGAGCGCCACGCTGAGCTCACATAGAGTCTAGTGGGGGGTGTGGGGCACGACACAAACCGGTTACATAAGGGCCCGGTCAGGGATCAGGCAGCGCAAAAGAAAAAGTGTCCCCGCTCGCAGGGGGAGCGGGGACACTGTCTTGTCGGTTTCTCAGGGACGGTTCAGGGACCGGCGGTCAAGGAACGTCTGGAGCGGGATGACGTTCCGCTGATCCGGCAGGACCACCCAGGCCAGGAGATAGAAGATCAGGGCCGGCCCGGGCAGCAGGGCGAAGAGGAGGAATGCGATGCGGACGTAGGCCACGTCCACGTTGAGCTTGGCGGCAATCCCTCCCAGAACGCCTCCCAGCCAGCGCTGCGGTCCGCGTTTCAGGCCGAGGCCCCTGACGATGCTGAAAAACTTGTCCATGGCTCAAGACTTCCCTGTTGTAGGACTGTTGTCACGTTTCCGGGCTGAGAGGAGTCCGCCGATCACCAGGGCGGCGCCTGCTCCGATCATGAGCCCGATCAGGACGTAGGTCCCGTTGAGGGTGACGATGCCCAGCTGCGCGATGATGATCAGGGCGGCGAGGGCAAGGACGATCAGTCCCCAGACCACCGTTCCCACCCTCGCCCCGGATGGAGGGGCAGAGTCGGTGCGTGCCGCCGTCGTGCTTCCCGGAACGTACGGGTCCGGGGCCGGAGTGTGGCTGCTCATGTCAGTTACCTTCCTTGATGGTGACGTTGCTGACGGTGCCGTCGATCTGGATCACCAGGTGGCTGCCGGGCTTGTCGGTGTTGTAGCTGCTTTCCCGTGTGGTGGTTCCGCCGCGCTGGCTCCCGCCTTCGGTCAGGTTGCCGAGGGTCATGTCGGCCCTGATGTCCACGGGCACGGTGTCGGGAATGACCACCGTGACGTTGCTGGCGGTGAAGTCCAGCGGGACCAGGACCTCTGACTGGAGCGGGGCACTTCCGGCCAGTTCGGTGAGGTCGACGGTGCCGCGTCCTGCCGTGATGTTGAGCCCGTCGCTTGCCTGCTGGATGCTCGTGGGCGTCCAGTCAACCTGCTGGAAGCGGACACGGTCGCCGTTGTTGCCCACCACGTTGAAGATTCCGCCGATGATCAGGGCCGCCACCGCGAAGAACGAGAGGATGCCGGAGGTCCGGCCGCGGAGGCCCAGGATGAGGATGCCGATGCCCAGGACGGCCGCTGCGCTTGCCCAGGCGATGGCGTTGGTGGAGTCGCCGAGGTCGATGATGTTGGTGACGTCCAGTGCTTTCAGTCCTGCGCCGACGATCAAGGCGCTGCCGGCTGCGATCGCGACGGCGGGGGCGCCGGGACCTGCGGGACGTACCTTCGGTGCGGGTGGGGGACCCTGCGGTTGCCGGGTGCCGCCGGCGCCTCCGTTGTTCCATCCGCTGCCGGACCTGCTGCCGGCGTAAGGGCTGCCGCTGTACGGGCTGCCTCCGTACGGGCTGCCTCCGTACGGGCTGCCGGTGAAAGGACCGGTGCCCGCAACGTCTGAGTAAGGGGGAGTGGTGCCGGTGGAAGTAGATGCGGAATAGGCGGTGGTGCCGGGGTACGCGTTGGTTGCGTAGGAGGGGGTGCCGGCCGCTGCACTCGCCGGTGTTCCAACGGCCGCCTTGTTCCGCTGCGCCAGGTAGTAGATCAGGTAGATGGCGCCGCCAACCCAGAAGATGGTCCAGAGGAAGGCGCCGAAGCCGTGGTTGCCCCAGCCCCAGAAACCGCCGCCCAGTCCGCTGAAGCCGAGGATGACGGCGATGAGGGAACCTGTCATGCCGCTGGTCCACCGGCCGGCGCCGGCCTCCTGGACGTGGATCCTCCCATCGGGCTCGGGCAGGAAGGCCCACGCGAGGCCGTAGGCAAGCACGCCGATGCCGGCGAAGAGGGTGAGGACGATAAAGACGCCGCGCACGATCAGCGGGTCGATGCCCATGCGGTGGGCGATGCCGCTGGAGACGCCGCCGATCCAGCGGTCCTGGCCGCGGGTGATGCCGTGGCTGCGGACCCAACCGAAGAAGTCCGTCTGCTGGCTGGGCATTCCCGCGTAGGCGTAGCTGCCGGTGTTCTGGCTTGAGCTGCTGTGGCTGGGGGAGGGTCCGTCCGACGGCCCGGGGTATGGCCCATCGGAGCCATCCTGCGCCGGGTAATCCTGTGCCGCCGGGTAATCCTGGGTGGAGTCCTGCTTGGATTCGTCCGCCGGGTTCTGGTCTGATGCTGAGGGGGTGGCAGGCGGCACCACGGGCTCCGTGGCGTGTTCGTTTTCGCGCTTGGGGAGGGGCTCCGTTGGCTGGCCGTCGTCTGGGGTGGGGGTTTGCGAGTTCATACATCGATCCTTCCGCCTGCCGGTCTTTGGCTCTACTGGGGGACACCCTGAACGGCCCCTGAGTGGCCCCCGGTTCCGGCTGGATTGCGGTCCGGGGAACCCTGATCCGTGTTTGGATTGATCCATGACAACCGTCCCCGTCCGCCCCCCGCTGGTCCGCCGCAGCGACCGCTTTATCGCGGGCGTGTGCTCCGGCCTTGCCGCGCATCTGGGCTGGCCGGTCCGCAACGTACGGGTGGCGATGGTCCTGGCTTCACTGGCCGGCGGGGCCGGCGTCGTCTTCTATGCCTGGTTGTGGATCATGGTGCCCACCGCGGACGAAAGCGCCCGGCGGCAGGCGCGCCGGCCGCCGTCGCCCATTGCCCCGGCGGTGAGCCGCGAGCCTGTTCCGGGGGCCGTTCCCCGGGCCACTGCCGCGGGTGGCCCTGGTGTTGCCCTTCCCGGAGCGGTCGACGGCGGCCCTGGCTCGGCCACTGCCCCTCCCGCTTCCGGCGGTTACCCGGCGGCAGGGGAGGCCGCGGGACAGGCTTCCGAGGCTGCCCGGCCCTGGTTCAGGTTCCGGGACATGCGGTACGGCAAGGAGATCCTGCTCGGTGTGGGGCTGCTGCTGGTGGCGGGCATCCTGGTCGCACAGCTCCTGGGCGTGGACGTTCCCCTGGGCACACTGATTCCGGCGGCGGCAGTCCTTGGCGGCGCTTCCATTGCCTGGATGCAGCTTGATGAAACCCGGCGTGCCGGGCTCGTGGACAAAACCAAGGCGGATCAGGCCGGAGGCTGGGCGCGGCTGGCGGCGGGCCTGGCGCTGGTGGTGGCGGGCGTTCTGGTGATGGTGTCGGGATCCGGGTCGTGGGAGCAGACGTGGCTGGCGCTGCTGGCCTCCGTTGCGGTCCTCGGCGGGGTGGTGCTGGTTCTGCTCCCGTGGGCGCTGAAGTTCTGGCGTGACCTGGAGGCGGAGCGCGCCGGCCGCATCCGGGAAACCGAACGGGCCGAGATCGCCGCCCACCTTCACGACTCGGTGCTGCAGACGCTGGCCCTTATCCAGCGGCGGGCTGCCAATGAGCACGACGTCGTCCGGCTGGCCCGTGCCCAGGAGCGGGAGCTGCGGGGCTGGCTGTTTGAGGACCCCGGCAAGGACGCCGGGCAGTTGTCGGACCGGATCAAGGCGGTAGCCGCCGAAGTGGAAGACCTGCTGGGCAACGCCGTCGAGGTGGTCAGCGTGGGGGACACGACTGTCACGGAGGGCCATGAAGCGCTGATCCAGGCGAGCCGTGAGGCCATGCTCAACGCTTCCCGCCACGGCGGCGGGACGGTCTCGGTCTACCTGGAGGCAGCTGCCGGACGTGCGGAAGTCTTCGTCAAGGACCGCGGCCCGGGCTTTGAACTGCAGGACGTTCCGGAGGACAGGCTCGGGGTGCGGGAGTCCATCATCGGCAGGATGAACCGGCACGGCGGCACGGCGGCGATCACCAGTACCAGTGAAGGCACGGAGGTACGGCTGGGCTTCCCCGCCGCGCCGCAGGACAGCACGGAAGGCAAACCATGAACGTAATGCAGGGAGCCGGTACCGGTCCCGTCCGAACCGCCAGGTCCGCCCGGGTGGTGATTGTGGATGACCATGCGATCTTCCGCTCCGGCCTGAAGGCCGACCTTGATCCCAGTATCCAGGTGGTGGGCGAGGCGGCGACGGTGGAGCAGGCCATCGCCGTGATCGCCCGGGAGCGCCCGGACGTGGTGCTCCTGGACGTTCACCTTCCCGGCGGCCTTGGGGGCGGGGGCCGCGAAGTCATCGCCGGCTCCGCTGCCCTGCTGGCCACCACCAGGTTCCTTGCCCTCAGCGTCTCGGACGCGGCGGAGGACGTTGTGGCGGTGATCCGGGCCGGAGCACGCGGCTACGTCACCAAGACCATCTCGGGCGCAGAAATCACCGACGCCGTATATCGGGTTGCCGGTGGGGACGCCGTCTTCTCGCCGCGGCTCGCTGGCTTCGTCCTTGATGCTTTTGGCACCGCCCCCGCAGACATCGCCGACGACGAACTGGACAAACTCTCAGCCCGGGAACTTGAGGTCATGCGCCTCATCGCCCGCGGCTACAGCTACAAGGAGGTGGCCAAGGAGCTGTTCATCAGCATCAAGACCGTGGAGACGCATGTGTCCGCCGTACTCCGCAAGCTGCAGCTCTCCAGCCGGCACGAACTCACCAAGTGGGCGGCCGAACGCCGCCTCCTCTAGCCGCAACGCTCTCTCACTTAACGCGGGCTTTTCCGCGACGCTCTCTCCCTTGATGCGGCTTAAGCCGGAACGCTCTCTCACTTGATGCGCCTCATACCCAAACGCCCTATCACCTTCCGGTCCTTTAAGCCGAACGCTCCATCACACTCCTGAAGAGAGTGATAGAGCGTTTGGGTTTTTCCTGCGTTAAGTGAGAGAGCGTCCCTACTGAGCCTTGCCGAGGAAGTCCTGCAGGCGCTGCACGCCGGTGGCGAGGTCCTCGTCGCCAAGCGCGTAGGAAAGGCGCAGGTAGCCCGAAGGCCCAAAAGCCTCGCCCGGAACCACTGCCACCTCAACCTCATCCAGGATCAGGGCTGCGAGCTCGGCGGAGGTCTGTGGCGTGGCGGTACCCGACGCCGTCGGGAACTCCTTGCCCAGCAGCGCGCGGACGTCCGCATACACGTAGAAGGCGCCCTTCGGCGTCGGGCATTCCACGCCGTCGATGGCGTTCAGGCCGGCGACGATGGCCTTGCGGCGGCGGTCGAAGGCGACCTTCATCTCGTCCACGGCGGTCAGCGGTCCGGACACGGCGGCGAGGGCGGCGACCTGGGGAATGTTGGAGACGTTGGAGGTGGCGTGGGACTGCAGGTTGGTGGCGGCCTTGATGACGTCGGCCGGGCCGATCATCCAGCCCACACGCCAGCCGGTCATTGCGTAGGTCTTGGCCACGCCGTTGAGGATAACCACTTTGTCGCCCAGCTCCGGGGCGGCGGTGGCGATGGAGGTGAACGGAACGCCGTCGTAGGTCAGGTGCTCGTAAATCTCATCGGTGACCACCCACAGGCCCTTGGCCGCGGCCCACTTGCCAATCTCCGCCACCTGCTCCGGTGAGTAGACGGAGCCGGTGGGGTTCGACGGCGACACGAACAGCAGGATCTTCGTCCTGTCGGTCACCGCTGCTTCGAGCTGCTCCACCGTCACAAGGTAGTCCTGCTCCGGGCCGGCAAACACCTCCACGGGGACCCCGCCTGCGAGCCGGATGGCCTCCGGGTACGTGGTCCAGAACGGGGTGGGCACAATGACTTCGTCGCCCGGATCAACAAGCGTGGCGAAGGTGTTGTAGACGGCCTGCTTGCCGCCGTTGGTCACCAGGACCTGGGAAGCGTCCACCGCGTAGCCGGAGTCCCGCAGGGTCTTCTCGGCGATGGCCTTCTTCAGCTCGGGCAGGCCGCCCGCGGGGGAGTAGCGGTGGTACTTGGGCTGGCTCGCCGCTTCAATGGCCGCCTGGACGATGTAGTCCGGGGTGGGGAAATCCGGTTCACCCGCGCCGAAACCAATGACCGGCCGGCCAGCTGCCTTCAGCGCCTTCGCCTTGGCATCAACGGCAAGGGTTGCGGATTCGGCAATAGCGGAAATGCGCTGGGAAACGCGGGCGGCAGACATGGCAGGTCCGTTCTTCGCTTGCAGCCCGGAGGCTGGAATGTGGGTTTCGACGTGATCTACTCTATGCTGTTCACCGGACCCTCCGGGTTGCCGGTTTTGATTTGTGACTGCCTGCCAGTCAAGGTCAAACCCGGCCAGCGGGAAGGGCCGGAAACGGGCTGGTTCGACGAACGCGAAGTTGTTGCGTAGACTGGTTCACCGGTGTTGAAAACACGGATGATGACGTGCGCCCCAGTGCAAGCTGGTGGTTAGTCGTTGTTGCGTGGAGTTCACTCCATAGGGTAGTGGCGCAATTGGTAGCGCAGCGGTCTCCAAAACCGCAGGTTGCAGGTTCGAGTCCTGTCTGCCCTGCGCAAGCTGCCCCGGACAAAAATCCGGGGCAGGCGCAGCAACCATGGTTCTGATCAGGGCCGGGTAATCCAACATTGCAAAGATGAGCGAGGACCAGGTGACCGAAACAGCTGCCAGCAGCTCCAAGGGCCGCCCAGCTAAGAAGGACGCCAAGGCAAACTTCTTCGCCCGCATTGCGCTCTTCATCCGCCAGATCATCGGCGAGCTGAAGAAAGTTGTTGCACCAACCCGCAAGGAACTGATCAACTACACGCTCGTGGTGCTGGTGTTCGTCGGCATCATGATGATCATCGTCAGCCTGCTGGACCTCGGTTTTGGAACCGCTGTCAGCTGGGTCTTCGGCGGTAGCGTCCCCGGGGACAGCTAAGGCTGAACCGTCCGCAGGCCGCGTGATCCGTCCGGGAAACCGGAGGGAAGCACCGGTGTGCGGAATTGAGCCATTTAAATAGGCATGTTAGGCAATGAGGAAGCAGGAGACCAAGTGTCTGAGCAGGAGCTCGAGGTAACCGAGACTGAGCTGGAAGAGTCCGCGGACATCACGGCAGAAGCCGGTGACGAGTCTGAGGTTGAGTCCTCCGCGCCCGAAGCCAGCGACGCCGGGTCCGAAGACGATGAGGCGGACGACGCCGGCTCCGAGGAAGAGTCAGCAGACGCCCTCGCAGCCGCCGCCGCCAAGGCCGATGTTGACCCCGCCGAGGAATTCAAGGCCAAGCTGCGCCGCCAGGAAGGTGACTGGTACGTCATCCACTCCTACGCCGGGTACGAAAACCGCGTGAAGGCCAACCTGGAAACCCGCATCCAGACCCTGGACATGGAAGATTACATCTTCGAAATCCAGGTGCCCATGGAAGAAGTCGTTGAGATCAAGAACGCTCAGCGCAAGGTCATCAACCGCGTTCGCATCCCCGGCTACGTGCTGGTCCGCATGGACCTGACGGACGCCTCCTGGGGCGCCGACCGCCACACCCCCGGCGTAACCGGCTTCGTGGGAAACGCCCACAACCCAGTGCCGCTGCGCCTGGACGAAGTCTTCTCCATGCTCGCTCCCGTTTTCGAGGAAGAGCAGGCCGAGAAGGGCAAGCCGGTCAACAAGCAGAACCAGGCTCCCGTGGATGTCGACTTCGAGGTCGGCGAGTCCGTCATCGTCAAGGAAGGTCCGTTCGAGACCCTCCCCGCCACGATCTCCGAGATCAAGGTGGAATCCCAGACCCTCGTGGTGCTGGTTTCCATCTTCGAGCGCGAAACGCCGGTCACCCTGGCGTTCAACCAGGTCACCAAGATCTGACAACCCCAAGAATTCGTCCCGGTGCTGCCTGCTTTAGCGGCACCGGAACGGCCGGCCGCCTCGCCATGGCGGCCAAAAACCTGAGGCACGCTCCTGTGTCCCAGGACGTTATTGAGAGAAGGACCCTACATTGGCTCCCAAGAAGAAGGTCACCGGCCTCATCAAGCTGCAGATCCAGGCAGGTGCCGCTAACCCGGCTCCGCCGATCGGTCCTGCGCTTGGCCAGCACGGTGTCAACATCATGGAATTCTGCAAGGCGTACAACGCTGCGACGGAAGCCCAGCGCGGAAACGTTATCCCCGTGGAAATCACGGTCTACGAGGACCGTTCCTTCACGTTCATCACCAAGACCCCGCCGGCTGCAGAACTCATCAAAAAGGCTGCAGGCGTCGCCAAGGGTTCAGCAACCCCGCACACCGTCAAGGTTGCCAAGCTGACCCAGGCACAGGTCAACGAGATCGCTTCCACCAAGATGGAAGACCTCAACGCCACCAGCCTCGAAGGCGCAGCGAAGATCATCGCCGGCACCGCCCGCTCCATGGGCATCACCGTCGAGGGTTAATTCCCCCGCTGCCACATGTCGGGTTCGGAAAACCGATCACGACGACGGGCGGCACCGCCGGGCAACCGGCACCACTGCCGTATAAGCGGCACAAACCGACAAATGTTGGGAACCGGGCACGGATAACGAGCCCGCTCACCAACTGTGGCAGGGCCCAGCGCGGTCCGCAGACCACAACTGCACAAGGAGAAATAAGCAGCATGGCAAAGCGCAGCAAAGCATATGAGGCAGCAGCCGCCAAGATCGACGCGGAGAAGTTCTACGCGCCGTTCGAGGCAGTAACGCTGGCCAAGGACACCAACCCGTCCAAGTTCGACGCCACCGTTGAGGTTGCATTCCGCCTCGGCGTCGACCCCCGCAAGGCTGACCAGATGGTCCGCGGCACCGTCAACCTGCCCCACGGCACCGGTAAGACTGCCCGCGTCCTGGTTTTCGCTACGGGTGACAAGGCTGAGGCAGCAATCGCTGCCGGCGCCGACTTCGTTGGTTCCGATGACCTGATCGAAAAGATCGCAGCCGGCTGGACCGACTTCGACGCCGCCGTCGCCACCCCTGACCTCATGGGCAAGGTTGGCCGCCTCGGTAAGGTCCTGGGCCCGCGTAACCTGATGCCGAACCCGAAGACGGGCACCGTGACCCCCGACGTCACCAAGGCCGTCAACGACATCAAGGGTGGAAAGATCGACTTCCGCGTCGACAAGCACTCCAACCTGCACTTCATCATCGGCAAGGTGTCCTTCGACGCCATCAAGCTGGCTGAGAACTATGCAGCAGCACTGGAAGAGGTGCTTCGCCTGAAGCCGTCCGCTTCCAAGGGCCGCTACATCCAGAAGGCCACCGTTGCCACCACCTTCGGCCCCGGCATCTCCGTGGACCCGAACGTCACCAAGGTTCTGACCGAGGCCTAAATCCTCGTGTGAAGCAACCGCAGCGGATCCTTCCGTTGCAAACAAAAACCGCCCGGCACCCGTGCCGGGCGGTTTTGTTTAAGTCCGGAAACCGTGCCCAAGCGGCAGAACCTTGCCTAAGCTGTAGAAATGGCCGAACCGGATGTTGATCCATCCTTGGAGGAATCCGTTGTGCTGGCAATATCCGAGGTGGACGTCATGCAGCCCGGCGGCGAAACAGCTGCGGGGGCCCGCCAGGTTACCGCCGAGTTTGAGGAATGCCACGCCCTGCGGGTGGCCCACGAACTCGCTGCATGGGGCAACCTGGACCGTTGCCCCATGCTGCAGGAAGCTGCCGAGTTCTGGCAGGGCAACGAATATGAGGAACGGCACCTGTACCTCGCCAGGCTCGGCGCGGAAACCGCGGGGATCTGCTCAGTCACCTTCCCGCTGCGCGAGAACACGCACACCGCTGGGATCGATGTCCTGGTTGTTCCTGTCCACCGACGCCGAGGACTGGGCCGAGCCCTGCTCAAGCACGCCGAGGCCGTCGCCCGGGATCGTGGCAGGACCTCTCTTGACGCCTATCACGAGGTGCCGTTGGAGGCTGCGGAGGGTACCGCCCTGCTGCCGGCGAAATCCGGCGCCGGTGGTCTGCCGCTTGACCAGCCCGCGGTGTCTTTTGCCGTTGCTGCCGGCTACGAGCTGGAGCAGGTGGAACGGTCCAGCCGACTGGCCCTGCCTGTGCCGCCGGAACTGCTGGACCGGTTGGAGGCCGATGCCTCCGCCCGGGCCGCGGAATACTCCATCATCGGCTGGAATGACAGCTGCCCGGAAGACCTGCTGCAGGCGTATGCGGAGCTCAAAGCGACCATGAGTACGGACGTGCCCATCGCCGGGTTGGATTGGGAACGTGAGGACTGGGACGTCGCCAGGGTCCGGGAGGAGGAGGACACGCTGATCCGCAGTGGAGTCCAATCAGCGGTGACGGCGGCCCGGCAGCGGGAGACGGGGCAACTGGCGGCCTACACCGTCCTGAACTGGCGCCCGGGCGTGCCGGACTCCATCGTGCAGCAGGACACCCTCGTCACCTCCGAACACCGCGGCCACCGCCTGGGCATGTTGACCAAGGTGGCAAACTTGCGGCGGGCCCAGCGCCGGTGGCCGGCGGCACGGTCGGTGCTGACATGGAATGCCAACGAAAACCAACATATGCTGGCCATAAATATTGCACTTGGATTCAAGCCTGCAGGTTATGAAGGCGAGTGGCAGAAACGGCTGGGGTGATTCGCCTATGGCAAAAGACGTGAAGATCGAGCAGCTTTGGATTCCCGACTCGCTGGACGCGCCGGACGCAGCGGACTTCCTTGCCGCCGTCGAGGTGGGGCGGAAAGTGAGGATGCAGACCTGGGGGAGTGATGACCTCGCCTATGGTCCCTTGGAGAAGCTGCTCGAGTTCCAGGACCCGTACGAGCGCCAGCTGATTCTCGTAGCCAAGGTGGACGGGGAGATCGTGGGGACCGTCGATATCGCCCTGCCCCTCACTGACAACCTCGACCTGGCCGAATTCACCCTCGACATCCTCCCTGAGTTCCAGCGCCAGGGAGTGGGCCGCCGGCTCCTCCAGGCCGCCGAACAGCTGGTCCGCGGCGAGGGGCGCACCATGATCTTGGTGGACACGAACCACCCCGGGGCCTCCCTCCATGAATTCGAGCGCGCCCAGTTGGTCCCGGGCTCGGGCCAGGGCTTCGTACCGTTGGAGAGCCGCGAAGTGGAGTTCGCCCAGCGGACCGGGTACACGCTTCAGCATATTGAGCAGTTCAGCTCGTGCGCGCTGCCGCTGGACACAAAGCTGGTGGCAGACCTCCAGGCTGAGGCGGATGAGGCCAACAACGGCCGCTACCGGCTGCACCACTGGACGGACCGCTGCCCGGACCAGTGGCTGGAGGCCGTCGCGGCCCTTGAGAACCAAGCGGGGGCCGACGTCGATCCCGCCCTGGACGCGCCGGTTGAGCAGGACATGGTGCTCGACGGCGCCATCCTCCGGGAAGCCGAAGAGGTTGCCATCGCGCAGGGCAGGCGGACCGTGGTCACCGCAGTCGAACACCTTGCCTCGGGAACGCTCGTGGGCCTGACCACCATCACGGTACTGGCGCACCGTGCCGACGTCGTATTCCAGGACGACACCCTGGTGCTGCAGGAGCACAGGGGGAACAAGCTGGGCCTGCTGATCAAGGTGGCCAACATGGAACGGCTCACCGAGCAGTTTCCGGACGCGCGGGTCATCTATACCTGGAACGCCCCGGAAAACCGGTACCTCCTGACCGTGAACCAGCAGCTGGGTTTCCAGACTGCCGGGGTCACCGGGATCTGGCAAAAGGAGCTTCCGCACGTGCACACCAGCACCAGCTAACGGCCCGATTTGGAGGACCGGCGGCTCTCCCCGTAGACTTGAAGGACCAAAGACCGTCGGTTGTTGGAAATCCACTCTCTCGAACATGGCTCAACTCTGCAGTTGTGTGCGGGAGACGCAGTGGCTTTCTGGACGAAGGACCCTCAACGTAGGGCGGCCGGCGCAGGTGAACGAAGCAAAAGCTCCATGGAAACATCTGTGTTGAGCCAAGCCCCGTGCATCTGCGCGGGGCGTTTTTAGTTTTAGCTCATCCGAGCGGGGACCGTCGCATACCGGCACTATCCCCGGAAGGAGGGTTATGGCAACGCCTACCAAGGTTTCAGCAGTAGCTGAGATCACTAACGATTTCAAGGAATCGAACGCCGCTGTCCTGACCGAATACCGCGGGCTCACCGTTGCACAGCTCAAGCAGCTGCGTGTTTCTCTCGGCCAGGACACCAAGTTCGCGGTCGTCAAGAACACCCTGACCGCCATTGCAGCCAAGGAAGCCGGTGTTGAAGCATTCAACGACCAGCTCTCGGGCCCCACTGCAATCGCGTTCATCAAGGGTGACGCAGTTGCCGCTGCCAAGAGCCTGACGGATTTTGCCAAGACCAACAAGCAGCTGGTCATCAAGACCGGTTACTTCGAGGGCAAGGCACTGGACGCCAGCGAGGTTGCCGCACTGGCAGCGCTCGAGTCCCGCGAGCTGCAGCTCGCCAAGGTTGCAGGCGTCCTCAAGGCCCCTGCTGCCGCAGCTGCACGCATCATCGACGCACTGCGCCTCAAGCTTGAAGAAGAGAACGGTGCACCGGCGGCTGCCGAAGCACCCGCCGCTGAAGAAGTTCCTGCTGATGCTTCAGCTGAAGCCCCGGCTGAAGCTCCCGCAGCCGAAGAGAACTAATTCTCTTTACCCCACAAGACTCCGGTGTGAAGCACGGCCGCGTGCCGCTGACCACCACAACAGGAAGGACGCCTACCATGGCGAAGCTCACCAACGAAGAGCTCATTGAAGCTTTCAAGGAACTGACCATCATCGAGCTCTCCGAGTTCGTCAAGCTCTTCGAAGAGACCTTCGAAGTTACCGCTGCTGCTGTAGCTGTTGCCGGCCCCGCCGGTGCTGCTGCTGAAGAGGTTGAAGAGAAGACTGACTTCGACGTCGTCCTCGAAGCTGCCGGCGACAAGAAGATCGCAGTGATCAAGGAAGTTCGCGCCATCACTTCCCTGGGCCTCAAGGAAGCCAAGGACCTGGTTGACAGCGCTCCCAAGGCTGTCCTCGAAGGTGCAACCAAGGAAGCTGCCGAGAAGGCCAAGGAGCAGCTCGAGGCTGCAGGCGCCACCGTTACCCTCAAGTAACAGCGTTTCCTGGAAAACCCCGTCCACTCCGGTGGGCGGGGTTTTCTGCTTTAACTCCAACGCGGCGTCACTTTCCGCCCGATGAATCGTTCAGAGTGGCACAGGTGACCCCGCGTTGCTTAGGAGGGGTCGGAGATATCGGCGACCACAGCATCCAGTGCTGCGGTAAGGGCGTCGGCGTCAACGAATGCGCTGTAGCCGTGGGCTCCTGCGCCCATTGAGATCCGCCGGCCGGTAATGGTGGCGTCCGCGTAGACGGGCCAGGGTTGGGTGCTCCCCAAGGGTGTGATGGTGCCGCGTTCGTATCCGGTGGCCTCAAGCGCCACGTCCGCGGGCGGCAGCGACAGCTTGTTCACGCCCACGAGGCTCCGCAGCTTGGGCCAGGAGATCTGGCGGTCTCCCGGGATGAGGGCGAACAGGAACGAGCCGTCCTTGTGCTTGACCACCAGTGACTTCACGATGTCCCCGGGGCTGATGCCCAGGATCCCGGCCGCCTCTTCAAGACTTCTGGCGGCCGGCCGTTCCACCACCTGCACCTGCAGGCCCCTGGCGGCTGCATCCGCCAGGAACCGTTCGCGTCCGACGCCGTCCGTTCCGTTCGCAGGCATGCCCGTCATCAGTCGCGGTACAGCAGGAGGGCTTCGCCCTGTCCGCCGCCCCCGCACAGGGACACCGCGGCTTTGCCTGTTCCGCGCCGCCGAAGCTCATGGGCGGCATGTACAGCGAGCCGGGCCCCCGATGCGCCGATGGGGTGGCCCAGGGCGATGGCACCGCCATGGATGTTGCACTTTTCAAGGGGGTAATCGAGGTCCTGCAGCGACTGGACTGCGACTGAACCAAACGCTTCGTTGATCTCGATAAAGTCCAAATCGGCAGTGGTCCAGCCCGCACGCCCCAGGGCGTTCTTAATGGCGTTGGACGGCTGGGAATGCAGGGAGTTGTCCGGCCCGGCAACCTGCCCGGGCTTGCCGACAACCGCCAGGTATTCGAGCCCGTTCTCCTCGGCAAAGGCGCGGGAGGAGAGGACCAGTGCCGCGGCTCCATCAGACAGGGGAGAGGAATTGCCGGCGGTGATGGTGCCGTCGGTGACGAAGGCGGCCCGCAGCCCGGCCAGGGACTCAACGGAGGCGTTGGGGCGTACACCTTCATCGGTGGAGACCACCAGGGGATCGCCCTTGCGCTGCTTGACGCTGAGGGGGACGATTTCGTCGTCGAAGGTGCCGTTCTTGGCGGCCAGCGCGGCACGCTGGTGCGACTGGGCGGCCACATTGTCCTGGGATGTCCTGTCGATGCCCAGCGCAAGGTTGCGGGTTTCGGTGGAAAGACCCATCGACTGGCCGTCAAAGGCGTCCGTGAGTCCATCGTGCGCAGCCACGTCCAGCGCCTGGATGGAGCCGTAGGTCCACCCCTGCCGTGAGCCGGGCAGCACGTGCGGTGCCCGGGTCATGGACTCCTGCCCGCCTGCCACTACCACGGCCGCCTCACCGCCGCGGATCATCCGGGCGGCGTCGATCACCGCGGTCAGCCCAGAGAGGCAGACCTTGTTCACGGTGACGGCAGGAACATCCCAGCCGATGCCGGCGCCGATGGAGCTCTGCCGTGCGGGATTCTGGCCGGCACCCGCCTGGAGCACCTGTCCCATGATGACGGCCTCCACCTGACCGGCGTCCACCCCGCTTGCCTCCAGGGCAGCCTTGATGGCGCGGGCCCCGAGGTCGACGGCGGTAAAGCTCGCCAGCTGGCCGTTGATACGGCCCTGTGGAGTACGAACTGCTGCGAGGATGACAACGTCAGTGTTGTCCGCGGAGTTGCCCATGTTTATCTCTTCCGATCTGATCCGTTGTAGGCCACTAAGGCTATCGTGACGCTGGTCACCCATATATTCAAACGTCCCGGCCGCTATGTGCATTCCGGCCGCGCCCCTGACCCCAAGACGGCAGCGGCGGGGGAGGACTCCCCATCCCCGGGACGTGCGCGACGACGGCGGCCTGCGTAGGGTGGACGGCGGACACTTTTGCAGGGGGACAGCAGGTCCGTTCCCCGGGGACGCTTGGAGCAGCACGGTGAAAAAAATCCTGACGATGGCAGCAGCCATCGGCTTTGCCTCACTGACGGCCTGTTCCGTTTCCACGCCGGATCCCAACGCCGCCTCAACGGCGCCGGCCGCGAATGAGCCAAGCCGGGCAAACTCTCCCCGCTCCACCGGCTCCGCTGGAAGCGCCACGGACGCGCCGCCGTCGTCCGCTGCAGGGGAAGCGGCTTCAGGGGGAGCCGCAGCGATGGGAGCAAAAGGTACCTGTGAACTCTTCAACGAATTGGTCGCGGAGTACAAGGCCGTCCCGGCCGATGACCCGGACGGCTATGAGGATATCTACCTGCGGGCCGAAGACGCCAAGGACGCAACAGCCGGTGACCTCCAAGGGCTCTTCGCGTCACTGAGCCTGCTCGCCATCGACCATTCAGCCGCGGCGGAATCCGGCGGCGTGCCGGCGCAGGAATCCCGGGACGCAGTCAGGGATGCGGTGTTTGCCAACGCCGGGACGTGCACGGCCGAAGGCGTCACCCTGCGGCTTTAGTCCCGCCGCCAGCAAGCAGCCCGGAAAACCGGTGCTTGCAATCGGGCCGGATGTGGGGTAGACATGTAGGTTATTTTGCCGTATCGTAGACATTTGCGTCTTCCCTGTTTACCTTCAGCCTTCATATAGCGGTGGGCTTTCGCCTGGCAGCTGGCAATCAACGTGCCGTCAACAACGTCACAGCATGGTCAGCACCGGCCCCGGGTCATATAGCGGAACCGGATGGTAGCACTGCGGAGCATTCCGCAGGGTGCACAGCGGGGGAGATCTGAAAACGCCTGAAGGTCTGTGGAAGGATCCCTCTTGGTCGCCTCGAGCACCTCTAATAACGAAACCGCTAACACCGCCGACAGCACTGATGGTGCCACTCGCCGGCTCTCATTCGCAAAGATTCACGAACCTCTTGACGTTCCGAATCTGCTTGCCCTCCAGACGGACAGCTTCGACTGGCTGGTCGGAAACGAACGCTGGCAGGCACGCGTAGCGAAAGCTGTCGAAGAAAACGATCTTAGCGTCGCCACCACGTCCGGTCTTTCGGACATCTTCGAAGAGATCTCCCCGATTGAGGACTTCCAGGGCACCATGTCCCTGAGCTTCTCCGATCCCGAGTTCGCTGACCCGAAGTACACCATGGCCGAGTGCAAGGACCGGGACGCAACGTACTCGGCTCCGCTGTACGTCAAGGCCGAGTTCATGAACAACAACACGGGCGAGATCAAGCAGCAGACCGTCTTCATGGGCGACTTCCCGCTGATGACCGAGAAGGGCACCTTCGTGGTCAACGGCACCGAGCGTGTCGTCGTCTCCCAGCTGGTCCGTTCCCCGGGCGCCTACTTCGAGCGTGCCGCCGACAAGACCAGCGACAAGGACATCTTCACTGCGAAGATCATCCCGTCCCGCGGCGCCTGGTTCGAGCTCGAAATCGACAAGCGCGACCAGGTCGGCGTTCGCCTCGACCGCAAGCGCAAGCAGTCGGTCACCGTCCTGCTGAAGGCCCTCGGCTGGACCGAAGGCCAGATCCTCGAAGAGTTCGGCCAGTACGACTCCATGCGGGCAACCCTGGAGAAGGACGCCACCGAGACCCGCGAAGACGCTTTGCTGGACATCTACCGGAAGCTGCGCCCGGGCGAGCCCCCCACCGTCGAGGCTGCCCAGTCGCTGCTGGACAACCTGTACTTCAACTCCAAGCGCTACGATCTGGCCAAGGTTGGCCGCTACAAGATCAACCGCAAGCTTGGCATCGACCGCTCCCTTGGCGACAAGGAAGCATCGGTCCTGCACGTTGAAGACATCGTGGCCATGATCAAGTTCCTCGTCGCGCTGCACGCCGGCGAAAAGACCATCAAGGGCACCCGCGATGGCCAGGAAGTGGACCTGCGCGTCGAAATCGACGACATCGACCACTTCGGCAACCGCCGCATCCGCGCCGTCGGCGAGCTCATCGAGAACCAGGTCCGCACCGGCCTGTCCCGTATGGAGCGCGTTGTCCGCGAGCGTATGACCACCCAGGACGTCGAGGCCATCACGCCCCAGACCCTGATCAACATCCGCCCCGTGGTTGCAGCCATCAAGGAGTTCTTCGGAACCTCCCAGCTGTCGCAGTTCATGGACCAGAACAACCCGCTCTCGGGCCTGACCCACAAGCGCCGCCTTTCGGCGCTTGGCCCCGGCGGTCTGTCCCGTGACCGCGCCGGCATGGAAGTCCGTGACGTGCACCCGTCCCACTACGGACGTATGTGCCCCATCGAAACCCCTGAAGGCCCGAACATTGGTCTGATCGGTTCGCTGGCATCCTACGGACGCATCAACCCGTTCGGCTTCATCGAGACCCCGTACCGCCTGGTCAAGAACGGCGTCGTGTCCGACGACGTCCAGTACCTGACGGCCGACGACGAGGCTGAGGTGCTCATCGCCCAGGCCAATGCGCCGCTGGACGAGAACAAGAAGTTCGCCGAAGACACCGTCCTGGTGCGTGCCCGTGGTGGTGGAGGCGAGCCTGTGCTCGTTCCCGCCGAGGACGTCGAGTTCATGGACGTATCCCCGCGCCAGATGGTGTCCGTGGCTACCGCCCTGATCCCGTTCCTCGAGCACGACGACGCCAACCGCGCACTCATGGGTGCCAACATGCAGCGCCAGGCCGTGCCGCTGGTCCGTTCCGAGGCTCCCTTTGTGGGCACCGGCATGGAGCGCGCCGCAGCCGTCGACGCCGGTGACGTTGTCATCGCCAAGAAGGCCGGTGTGGTCACCGAGGTTTCCGCCGAGCTCGTCATCATGCTCAACGACGACGGCACCGAGACCAATTACCGCATCAACAAGTTCGCCCGCTCCAACCAGGGCAACTGCTACAACCACCGTGTCCTGGTGAACGAAGGCCAGCGCCTGGAAGTTGGCGGCATTATCGCCGACGGCCCGGCAACGGACCAGGGCGAGCTCGCCCTCGGTAAGAACCTGCTCGTGGCATTCATGTCATGGGAAGGCCACAACTTCGAGGACGCCATCATCCTCTCGCAGCGCATCGTTGCCGAGGACGTTCTTTCCTCCATCCACATCGAGGAGCACGAGATCGATGCCCGCGACACCAAACTTGGTGCCGAGGAAATCACCCGTGACATCCCCAACGTGTCCGAGGAAGTACTGGCAGGCCTGGACGAGCGCGGCATCATCCACATTGGTGCCGAGGTTGAAGCAGGGGACATCCTGGTTGGAAAGGTCACCCCGAAGGGTGAGACCGAACTGACCCCGGAAGAGCGCCTGCTGCGCGCCATCTTCGGTGAGAAGTCCCGCGAAGTCCGCGACACCTCCCTGAAGGTGCCCCACGGCGAGTCCGGCACCGTCATCGGCGTGCGCGTCTTCGACCGCGACAACGACGACGAGCTGCCCCCGGGCGTGAACCAGCTGGTCCGCGTCTACGTGGCTGCCAAGCGTAAGATCACCGACGGCGACAAGCTCGCCGGCCGCCACGGCAACAAGGGCGTTATCTCCAAGATCCTCCCGATCGAGGACATGCCCTTCCTTGCCGACGGTACCCCCGTTGATATCGTCCTGAACCCGCTGGGTGTCCCGGGCCGTATGAACGTAGGCCAGGTGCTTGAGACGCACCTCGGATGGGTTGCCAAGACCGGTTGGAAGATCGAAGGCGAGCCCGAGTGGGTCAAGCAGCTACCGAACCTGCCGCGCGAGAGTGGCCAGACCACTGTTGCAACGCCGGTGTTCGACGGCGCCCGCGAAGAGGAAATCACGGGCCTGCTGGACTCCACCAACGTGACCCGTGACGGCGAACGCCTGATCAACTCCTCCGGCAAGACCCGTCTGTTCGACGGCCGCTCCGGCGAGCCGTTCCCGGATCCGATCTCGGTCGGCTACATGTACATCCTGAAGCTCCACCACCTGGTGGACGACAAGATCCACGCGCGCTCCACCGGCCCGTACTCCATGATCACGCAGCAGCCGCTGGGTGGTAAGGCACAGTTCGGTGGCCAGCGCTTCGGTGAAATGGAAGTGTGGGCGCTCGAAGCTTACGGCGCCGCCTACACGCTCCAGGAACTCCTCACGATCAAGTCTGATGACATCCACGGTCGTGTGAAGGTCTACGAAGCCATCGTCAAGGGCGAGAACATCCCCGAGCCGGGTGTTCCCGAGTCCTTCAAGGTCTTGATCAAGGAAATGCAGTCACTGTGCCTGAACGTGGAAGTCCTCTCCACGGACGGAACCACAATTGAAATGCGTGACTCTGATGACGCAGTCTTCACCGCTGCGGAAGAACTGGGCATCGATCTGTCTCGTGCAGAGCCCAGTTCGGTAGAAGAGGTCTAGCAGAGCGTCCGACGGCGGGTGACCACCCGCCGTCGGACCTCTCCCTCTTCCCGTAACCAAGACTTCAGAATTTAGAGAACAAGAGAGAACAGGGACCATATGTCCAGCGAATCCTCCTTCGGCCTCATGCAGATCGGCCTCGCCACCGCGGAAGACATCCGTGGCTGGTCTTACGGCGAGGTTAAGAAGCCGGAAACCATCAACTACCGCACGCTCAAGCCCGAGAAGGACGGCCTCTTCTGCGAGAAGATCTTCGGCCCGTCCCGGGACTGGGAATGCTACTGCGGCAAGTACAAGCGCGTGCGCTTCAAGGGCATCATCTGTGAGCGTTGTGGCGTTGAAGTCACCCGCGCAAAGGTCCGCCGCGAACGCATGGGCCACATCGAGCTGGCCGCACCCGTCACGCACATCTGGTACTTCAAGGGTGTTCCCTCCCGCCTGGGCTACCTCCTTGACCTGGCACCGAAGGACCTCGAGAAGGTCATCTACTTCGCTGCCTACATGATCACCAGCGTTGACGAAGCTGCCCGCCACGAGGAACTGCCCAACCTGCAGGTTGAGCACGACATCGAGAAGAAGCAGCTCATCGACAACCGCGACTCCGACATCGCGGCGATCGCCCGTGACCTCGAAGGCGAAATTGCCCGCCTTGAGGGTGAAGGCGCGAAGGCTGCCGACAAGAAGAAGGCCCGCGACTCCGCCGACCGCCAGATGGCCAACGTGCGCAAGCGTGCCGACGCCGATATCGAGCGCCTCGAGCAGGTCTGGGACCGTTTCAAGAACCTCAAGGTCGCCGACCTCGAAGGTGACGAAGGACTGTACCGCGAGCTGCGCGACCGCTACGGCATGTACTTCGAAGGCTC
This sequence comes from Pseudarthrobacter sp. R1, assembly GCF_024494415.1. Classification (NCBI taxonomy): domain Bacteria; kingdom Bacillati; phylum Actinomycetota; class Actinomycetes; order Micrococcales; family Micrococcaceae; genus Pseudarthrobacter; species Pseudarthrobacter sp. R1. Next base: position 415,802 of record NZ_JAMKFI010000008.1, read on the forward strand.
CATGGGTGCCGAAGCCATCAAGAAGCGTCTTGAAAGCTTCGACATGCAGGCCGAGTCGGACCTGCTGCGCGACATCATCGCCAACGGCAAAGGCCAGCGCAAGACCCGTGCCCTCAAGCGCCTGAAGGTGGTCAACGCGTTCCTGACCACCAACAACAGCCCGCTTGGCATGGTCCTGGACGCCGTCCCGGTGATCCCGCCGGAACTGCGCCCCATGGTCCAGCTGGACGGTGGCCGCTTCGCGACCTCCGACCTCAACGACCTGTACCGCCGTGTGATCAACCGCAACAACCGCCTCAAGCGCCTGCTTGACCTGGGTGCTCCGGAGATCATTGTCAACAACGAGAAGCGCATGCTTCAGGAAGCTGTTGACAGCCTCTTCGACAACGGCCGCCGCGGCCGTCCGGTCACCGGACCGGGCAACCGTCCGCTGAAGTCCCTGAGCGACATGCTCAAGGGCAAGCAGGGCCGTTTCCGCCAGAACCTCCTCGGCAAGCGCGTCGACTACTCCGGCCGTTCGGTCATCGTCGTCGGCCCGCAGCTGAAGCTGCACCAGTGCGGCCTGCCCAAGCAGATGGCCCTGGAGCTCTTCAAGCCGTTCGTGATGAAGCGCCTGGTTGACCTCAACCACGCCCAGAACATCAAGTCGGCCAAGCGCATGGTGGAGCGGTACCGTCCGCAGGTCTGGGACGTGCTGGAAGAAATCATCACCGAACACCCGGTGCTGCTCAACCGTGCACCTACCCTGCACCGCCTCGGCATCCAGGCGTTCGAGCCGCAGCTTGTTGAAGGTAAGGCAATCCAGCTCCACCCGCTGGTTTGTGGCGCCTTCAACGCCGACTTCGACGGCGACCAGATGGCAGTCCACCTGCCGCTGAGCCCCGAAGCGCAGGCTGAAGCCCGCATCCTGAGGCCGTCCTCGAACAACATCCTGAAGCCCTCCGACGGACGCCCGGTCACCCTGCCTTCGCAGGATATGATCATCGGCCTCTACCACCTGACCACCAAGCGTGTTGGCTCAGCTGGCGAAGGCCGCGTCTTCGGTTCGGTTGCGGAAGCCATCATGGCGTTCGATGCCCGCGAGCTGCACCTGAACTCGCAGGTCAAGATCCGCCTCGAAGGCTTTGTGCCCTACGCGGGCTGGGAAGCTCCGGAAGGCTGGGAGCCGGGTCAGCCCGCGCTCGTCCAGACCTCCCTGGGCCAGGTTCTCTTCAACGAGACCCTGCCCGAGGACTACCCGTGGGTTGAGGCTGTTGCCGACAAGGGCGAGCTGTCCCGCATCGTCAACGACCTCGCGGAGCGCTACCCGAAGGTTGTCACCGCGGCAACGCTGGACAACCTGAAGGATGCCGGTTTCTACTGGGCCACCCGCTCAGGCGTTACCGTCGCCATCTCGGACATCGAGGTTCCGGCCGCAAAGCCGGCCATCCTCGCCGGTTACGAGGAGCGGGCTGCGAAGATCCAGGGCCAGTACGACAAGGGCCTGATCGACGACGACGAGCGCCGCCAGGAACTGATCGAGATCTGGAACAAGGCAACCAACGAGATCGCCCAGGCGATGCGCGACAGCCTGTCGCCGATGAACACCATCAACCGCATGGTGTCCTCCGGTGCACGTGGTAACTGGATGCAGGTCCGCCAGATCGCGGGTATCCGTGGCCTGGTGGCCAACCCGAAGGGTGAAATTATTCCCCGTCCCATCAAGTCCTCCTACCGTGAGGGCCTGTCGGTTCTGGAATACTTCATCGCCACGCACGGCGCCCGTAAGGGTCTGGCTGACACCGCTCTGCGTACCGCCAACTCGGGTTACCTGACCCGTCGTCTGGTGGACGTGTCCCAGGACGTCATCGTCCGCGAAGAGGACTGCGGCACCGAGCGCGGCCTGGTCACGCCCATCGCCGTCGCCGATTCCAACGGTGAGCTGGTGCTGGACGAGAACGTCGAGAACAGCGCATACGCACGTACGCTCGCCGTCGACGTCGTGGACTCCGAGGGCAACGTCCTCGCAGCCGCCGGCACCGACTGCGGCGACGTGGTGATCGCCGAGCTGTTCGCGGCCGGCATTACCGAGGTCAAGGTCCGCTCCGTACTCACTTGTGAGTCCAGCGTCGGCACCTGCGCCCTGTGCTACGGCCGTTCGCTGGCCACCGGCAAGACCGTGGACATCGGCGAGGCCGTGGGCATCATCGCCGCACAGTCCATCGGTGAGCCCGGTACCCAGCTGACCATGCGTACGTTCCACACCGGTGGTGCAGTCTCCGCCAGCGGCGGCGACGACATCACCCAGGGTCTGCCCCGTATCCAGGAGCTCTTCGAAGCCCGTACTCCGAAGGGTGTCGCACCGATTGCAGAAGCAGCCGGCCGCATCACCATCGAAGAGTCCGAGCGCCAGATGCGCCTGGTCATCACTCCTGATGACGGAACCGAAGAGATCGCCTACCCGGTCCTGCGCCGTTCACGCCTGCTGATCGAGGATGGCGACCACGTCACCGTCGGCCAGAAGCTGATCAACGGACCGGTGGATCCCAAGCAGGTCCTGCGCATCATGGGTCCGCGTGCGGCACAGAAGTTCCTGGTGGACGAAGTCCAGGGCGTGTACCGCAGCCAGGGCATCGGTATCCACGACAAGCACGTCGAGGTTATCGTCCGCCAGATGCTGCGCCGCGTCACGGTCATCGAGTCCGGCGAATCGGACCTGCTGCCCGGCGAGCTCGCCGAGCGCAGCCGCTTCGAGGACGCCAACCGCCGTGTTGTGTCCGAGGGCAAGACTCCGGCTTCCGGACGTCCTGAGCTCATGGGCATCACCAAGGCGTCGCTGGCCACCGAGTCCTGGCTGTCCGCGGCTTCCTTCCAGGAGACCACCCGCGTCCTGACGCAGGCGGCCATGGAAGGCAAGAGCGATCCGCTGCTCGGCCTCAAGGAGAACGTCATCATCGGTAAGCTGATCCCGGCCGGCACGGGCCTCCCGCGCTACACCGAGGTCACCGTCGAGCCCACTGAAGAAGCAAAGGCCAACCTGTTCACCGGCCCCAGTGCATTCAGTGACTTCTCGTACGACACCCTGGGCGGCGACGGAGCTCCTGAGTTCCACGCCATCCCGCTGGATGACTACGACCTGGGCAACGACTTCCGCTAAGGAAGTTCCGCTGATTGGCTGAAGGCCCCGCCTCCACGTTTGTGGGGGCGGGGCCTTCCCTTTCCCAACTGGGTAGCAGTAAGTGCCGTTATGAGCTCCCAAAACGACACTTACCGCTACCTACTTGGGGGAGCGGGCGCCGATTAAGGCATGGAGAGCGTCCGTGCTAGACTTGTTACCAATTGTTATTGTGGCAGTGGATGAGTGCGCCGGTTCCAGCTGAAAGGCTGAACCAGAGCGACGTTTCCGGTTTGCAGGGTTCTTGTGCAACATATGCCACATTTTTGCATGCCTAGGGACCATTGAAGACGCGAGTCAGGTCATTCCCTGCGTATGCGATCCGACTATTAAGGCTTCGCCTTCGCCGCCTTGGAGATCTTCTTCAAGGCCCAGGCGGCGGGGCAACGCAAAGGAGAGTGGCTGGAAGCGGCCACTCCGGATAAAACGGAGAACACGAGAGTGCCTACGATTAACCAGCTGGTCCGCAAGGGCCGCACGCCGAAGGTCTCAAAGACCAAGGCCCCCGCGCTTAAGGGCAGCCCCATGCGCCGCGGTGTTTGCACCCGCGTTTACACCACCACCCCGAAGAAGCCGAACTCGGCTCTGCGTAAGGTGGCACGTGTGCGCCTCAACGGCGGCGTTGAAGTAACCGCCTACATCCCCGGTGTGGGACACAACCTGCAGGAGCACTCCATTGTGCTCGTCCGCGGTGGTCGTGTGAAGGACCTCCCGGGTGTCCGCTACAAGATCGTCCGTGGCGCCCTCGATACCCAGGGTGTCAAGAACCGTAAGCAGGCCCGCAGCCGCTACGGCGCAAAGATGGAGAAGAAGTAATATGCCTCGCAAGGGTCCGGCCCCCAAGCGGCCGCTCGTACTAGATCCCGTTTACGGCTCCCCGCTGGTTACCCAGCTCATCAACAAGGTGCTCGTTGACGGCAAGAAGTCCACGGCAGAGCGCATCGTCTACGGTGCCCTCGAAGGCGCACGCGCCAAGTCCGGCGGCGACCCCGTAGCAGCCCTCAAGAAGGCCATGGACAACGTCAAGCCTTCCCTCGAGGTCCGCTCCCGCCGCGTCGGTGGCGCCACCTACCAGGTTCCGGTTGAGGTCAAGCCGGGCCGCTCCACCGCACTCGCCCTGCGCTGGCTGGTTGGCTACTCCAAGGCCCGCCGCGAAAAGACGATGACCGAGCGCCTCCAGAACGAAATCCTGGATGCCTCCAACGGTCTCGGTGCCGCTGTGAAGCGTCGCGAAGACACCCACAAGATGGCCGAGTCCAACAAGGCCTTCGCACACTACCGCTGGTAATACTTCCCGTACGCCGCCGGCTCAACCGAGCCGGCGGCGAACGTGTAGTCCATCCCAAAAGGAGACCCCGTGGCACAGGACGTGCTTACCGACCTTAGTAAGGTCCGCAACATCGGCATCATGGCCCACATTGATGCCGGAAAGACCACCACCACCGAGCGCATCCTGTTCTACACGGGTGTGAACCACAAGATCGGCGAAACGCACGACGGCGCTTCGACCACCGACTGGATGGAACAGGAAAAGGAACGCGGCATCACCATCACGTCTGCCGCCGTGACCTGCTTCTGGGAAAACAACCAGATCAACATCATCGACACCCCCGGCCACGTTGACTTCACCGTTGAGGTTGAGCGCTCCCTGCGCGTCCTCGACGGTGCTGTCGCCGTTTTCGATGGCAAGGAAGGCGTTGAGCCGCAGTCTGAGACCGTTTGGCGCCAGGCTGACAAGTACAACGTCCCGCGCATCTGCTTCGTCAACAAGATGGACAAGCTCGGTGCCGACTTCTACTTCACCGTAGACACCATCATCAGCCGCCTCGGCGCCAAGCCGCTCGTAATGCAGCTGCCCATCGGTGCCGAGAACGACTTCATCGGCGTCGTGGACCTGCTCTACATGCGCGCACTGGTGTGGCCCGGCGACGCCAAGGGTGACGTCACCATGGGTGCCAAGTACGAGATCCGCGAGATCCCGGCTGACCTCCAGGAAAAGGCCGAAGAGTACCGCGCAGCGCTCGTTGAGACCGTTGCAGAGTCCTCTGAGGAACTCATGGAGAAGTACCTCGAGGGTGAAGAGATCTCCATCGACGAGCTCAAGGCCGGCATCCGCAAGATGACGATCAACTCCGAGCTCTACCCGATCTTCTGCGGTTCCGCATTCAAGAACCGTGGCGTTCAGCCCATGCTCGATGCAGTTGTCGACTACCTGCCGAACCCGCTCGACGTTCCTCCGATGGTCGGCCACGATCCTCGCGACGAAGAGAAGGAACTGACCCGCAAGCCTTCCTCCGAAGAGCCGTTCTCCGCTCTCGCATTCAAGATTGCGGCCCACCCCTTCTTCGGCCAGCTCACCTTCATCCGCGTGTACTCCGGTCACGTGGAAGCAGGCGCGCAGGTGGTCAACTCCACCAAGGGCAAGAAGGAGCGCATCGGCAAGCTGTTCCAGATGCACGCCAACAAGGAAATGCCCGTTGAGGGCGCTACCGCCGGCCACATCTACGCAGCGATCGGTCTGAAGGACACCACCACGGGTGACACCCTGTGCGACTCCGCCAACCAGATCGTCCTCGAGTCCATGAGCTTCCCGGAGCCCGTGATCTCGGTTGCCATCGAGCCGAACACCAAGGGTGACCAGGAGAAGCTCTCCACGGCTATCCAGAAGCTCTCCGCTGAGGACCCCACCTTCCAGGTGTCCCTCAACGAAGACACCGGCCAGACCATCATCGCCGGCATGGGCGAGCTCCACCTGGACATCCTGGTGGACCGCATGCGCCGCGAGTTCAAGGTCGAGGCTAACGTTGGTAAGCCCCAGGTTGCCTACCGCGAAACCATCAAGCGTGCCGTGGAACGCCACGACTACACGCACAAGAAGCAGACCGGTGGTTCAGGTCAGTTCGCAAAGATCCAGATTGCGATCGAACCGCTGGACACCGCCGAGGGCGAGCTGTACGAGTTCGAGAACAAGGTCACCGGTGGCCGCGTTCCCCGCGAGTACATCCCGTCGGTTGACGCTGGTATCCAGGATGCGCTGAACGACGGCGTCCTGGCAGGTTACCCGGTTGTGGGCATCAAGGCCACGCTGGTTGACGGCGCCTACCACGATGTTGACTCCTCGGAAATGGCGTTCAAGATCGCCGGCCGTATGGCTTTCAAGGAAGCTGCACGCAAGGCGAACCCTGTTCTGCTCGAACCGCTGATGGATGTCGAGGTCCGCACCCCTGAGGAATACATGGGTGAAGTTATCGGTGACCTCAACTCCCGCCGTGGCCAGATGCAGTCCATGGAAGATGCACAGGGCGTCAAGGTCATCCGTGCGCACGTTCCGCTGTCCGGCATGTTCGGCTACATCGGTGACCTGCGCTCGAAGACCCAGGGCCGTGCTGTGTACTCCATGACGTTCAACAGCTACGCCGAGGTCCCGAAGGCAGTTGCTGACGAGATCATCCAGAAGACCCGCGGCGAATAGTTTTTCGGACTTTCGAAGCGAACAAACTCGGGTGTGCTTCCGGTTGACGGAGGCCCGCCTGGTGCAGGTGGCCGGTTTTCCGGTCGGATGCAGTCCGGTCAAGCCGGGTTCCGGCCATCTGCACGAACAGGCTCGAGGGACTAGTATTAGTTCCTGAATCTGCAATTTCACCAATCCAAAGCCCCCCAAGTAGACTTACCTGAGTTTCTGCCGCGACAAGCGCGGCTGAAGGGTATGTCATTTGAAAACGTTCTAGGAGGAACCTGTGGCAAAGGCAAAGTTCGAGCGGACTAAGCCGCACGTTAACATCGGCACCATTGGTCACGTTGACCACGGTAAGACGACGTTGACGGCCGCCATTTCCAAGGTGCTGTACGACAAGTACCCGACTCTCAACGAGAAGCGTGACTTCGCGTCGATTGACTCTGCTCCCGAAGAGCGTCAGCGCGGCATTACCATCAACATCTCCCACGTTGAGTACCAGACCGAAAAGCGCCACTACGCACACGTAGACGCCCCGGGTCACGCTGACTACATCAAGAACATGATCACCGGTGCTGCACAGATGGACGGTGCAATCCTCGTGGTTGCCGCCACTGACGGCCCGATGGCACAGACCCGCGAGCACGTTCTGCTCGCCCGCCAGGTTGGTGTTCCCTACCTGCTGGTCGCGCTGAACAAGTCCGACATGGTTGACGATGAGGAACTGCTGGACCTCGTTGAAATGGAAGTTCGTGAGCTCCTCAGCTCGCAGGGCTTTGATGGCGACGAAGCACCGGTTGTCCGCGTTTCCGGCCTCAAGGCACTGGAAGGCGACCCGGAGTGGGTCAAGTCCGTTGAGGACCTGATGGCTGCTGTTGACGAGTCTGTTCCGGACCCCGTACGTGACCGTGACAAGCCGTTCCTGATGCCGATCGAGGACGTCTTCACCATCACCGGCCGTGGCACCGTTGTTACGGGCCGCGCCGAGCGTGGAACCCTCGCCATCAACTCCGAGGTCGAGATCGTCGGCATCCGCCCGGTCCAGAAGACCACGGTTACCGGTATCGAGATGTTCCACAAGCAGCTCGACGAAGCATGGGCCGGCGAGAACTGTGGCCTCCTGCTCCGCGGTCTGAAGCGCGATGACGTAGAGCGTGGCCAGGTTGTCGTCAAGCCGGGTTCCATCACCCCGCACACCGACTTCGAGGCTAACGTCTACATCCTCTCCAAGGACGAAGGCGGACGTCACAACCCGTTCTACTCCAACTACCGCCCGCAGTTCTACTTCCGTACCACGGACGTAACCGGCGTTATCACCCTGCCCGAGGGCACGGAAATGGTTATGCCTGGCGACAACACTGAGATGACCGTTGCGCTCATCCAGCCCATCGCTATGGAAGAGGGCCTCGGCTTCGCAATCCGCGAAGGCGGCCGCACCGTTGGTTCAGGACGCGTTACCAAGATCAACAAGTAATTCTTGTTTGAACTGAAGAACAGCCCCGCTGCTACTGCAGCGGGGCTGTTCTTTTTGGTTAACTCCTGCCTGATACTGTTGCTGGACCGAAAGGAGTTCATCATGGGATGGCTTATTTTTCTGATCATCGTTGTCGCCGTGGTCGCCGTTGTCTTCTGGGCCAAGAAGCACTTCCGCTACGAAATCGATCGCGCCAAGCGGATCAACCGGGCAAACAAAAACCAGTAGCGGCCCGGAGCTAGCCTGACGCGGCCCGCCGAGCCTTGCTGAGTGACTGGTACCAGTAGAAGGACTGCTTGGGCGTACGCTCCAGCGTTTCGAAATCCACGTGGACCAGGCCGAAGCGCTGGGAGTAACCGGCCGCCCATTCGAAATTGTCCATCAGGGTCCACACGTAGTAGCCGCGCAGGTCCACGGCCGAGGCCATCCCGCCGGGCGAGGTGGCGTCCAGTGCTGCGCGCAGGTGCGAGGCGATGTAGTTCAGACGGTCCTCATCCTGGATGGACCCGTTCACTTGGTCCGGCTCCGGGTAACTGGCGCCGCCTTCGGTGATGTAAACCGGGGGGAGTGCAGCCCCATACCGGTCCTGGAGTTCTTTGAGCAGGATGCCCAGGTGCTCAGGAGCCACAGGCCAGCCGAAGCCCGTGTGGTCAAACTCCGGGTAGCCCACCTCATGGAAAGGAAGCCTGGCTACCGCCTTGTGCGTATTGGCAGGAATAGGGGTCACCCCGCGGCCCAGTGCAACCTTTACCGGAAAGTAGTAGTTGAGGCCGTAAAAGTCCAGTGGCTGGTGGATGGTCCGCAGGTCGGCGTCCGAAATCCGCCCGATGGACCGCAGCCATGGCCTCGCGTACAGGGGCAGGTGCGGGTAGCGGCCCAGCAACACGGGGTCGGCGTAGATCCTGTTCATCAGGAGGTCGTACAGCTTCGCCACGAGCCTGTCTCCGACCTTTCCGCTGGCCGGCCGGACAGGGGAGTGCAGGTTGGTTACGCCTACGTCTCCCTTCACCCCTGCCGCACGCAGGGCCTGTGCACCGAGACCGTGGGCCAGGAGTTGGTGGTGGATCGCCGGGAGGGCATCGAACATCAGGGTGCGGCCCGGGGCGTGGACGCCCAAGGCGTAGCCGTTCAGGGTCACCGACAGCGGTTCGTTGAGCGTCACCCACTGCGCCACGCGGTCCCCGAAGCGTTCGCCGGCGGCAGCGGCATACTCGCCAAACCGTTCCGCTGTTTCACGGTTCATCCAACCACCGCGGTGTTCCAGCGGCAGGGGAGTATCCCAGTGGTAAAGGGTGGCCATGGGGGAGATGCCGGCTGCCAGCAGCTGGTCGATCAGCCGGTCGTAGAAGTCCAGTCCCTCCGCATTGAGTCGTCCCTGGCCTTCGGGCTGGATCCTTGGCCAGGACAAGGAGAAGCGGTAGGAGTCCACGCCCAGCTCCTGCAGGAGGGCGATGTCCTCGGGGAGACGGTTATAGTGGTCGCAGGCCACCGCGGGGGAATGCCCGTCCATAATGCTGCCGGGCTTCTCGGCGAAGGCGTCCCACCCGGACGGGCCCCGGCCGCCCTGGGTCAGGGCTCCTTCGATCTGAAAGGCTGCGGCTGCGACGCCCAGGGTGAACGACGGCGGCATGCGGCTGGCCAGTTCGGTCACGGATTCGGTGCTTTCCAGCGTCATGCCCCTATCATCCATTCCGGTGTTGCCGAAGGCAATGATTCCTCGGACTGGCCTCTGGAATGGGCCAATTCGCTTCTGGCGGCAAATTCCGGCATACTAGATGAGTTGTTCAAGCGCTTCTTCGTGTCCCGATCCGGATAATGCCGGGTGTCAGGGTCCAAGTGGAAGACCAAACATAACCCCCTCCCCATGGAATTGCGGATTTGTATGCGTGCCAAGCGCGACACGCCCGACCGCGGGGGTCGGTTACGCCGGCAAGGTGAGGAACCCGGATTCATCCGGATTCAGCTTGTGCGGCGGATGGTGGTTACGACCTCAATTGCTTCGGCAGCCATACAACGAGTAAGTGAACAGGGCAGCCCCAACCAGGGGAAGCACAGACTGAAAGAGAGTCAGGCGACATGGCGGGACAAAAAATCCGCATCCGGCTGAAGTCATACGACCACGAGGTCATTGACGTTTCAGCACGGAAGATCGTTGAGACGGTCACGCGCGCAGGCGCAACGGTAGTTGGCCCCGTGCCGCTGCCGACGGAGAAGAACGTGTACTGCGTCATCCGCTCTCCGCACAAGTACAAGGACAGCCGCGAGCACTTCGAAATGCGCACGCACAAGCGTCTTATCGACATCATCGATCCCACGCCGAAGGCTGTTGACTCGCTTATGCGTCTCGACCTGCCGGCAGACGTGAACATCGAAATCAAGCTGTAGGGAGGTGCTGAGAGACTATGACCGCAACCCGTAACGTAAAGGGCCTGCTGGGCACGAAGCTCGGCATGACCCAGGTCTGGGACGAGAACAACAAGCTCATCCCCGTCACTGTGGTCCAGGCAGATTCGAACGTCATCACCCAGCTGCGCAACGCAGAAGCTGATGGCTACGTAGCCGTACAGATCGGCTACGGCCAGATCGATCCCCGCAAGGTCACCAAGCCGCTGGCTGGTCACTTTGAGAAGGCAGGCGTCACGCCTCGCCGCCACGTCGTCGAACTCCGTACCGCAGATGCTGCTGAGTACGAGCTGGGCCAGGAGCTCTCCGTAGAGGTCTTCGAAGCCGGCCAGAAGATCGACGTCATCGGCACCACCAAGGGTAAGGGCTTCGCCGGTGTTATGAAGCGTCACGGCTTCCACGGCGTTGGAGCTTCCCACGGTGCCCACAAGAACCACCGTAAGCCCGGTTCAATCGGTGGCGCATCCACCCCGAGCCGCGTCTTCAAGGGCATGAAAATGGCCGGCCGCATGGGCGCCGTTCGTCACACCACGCTGAACCTCACGGTTCACGCGGTTGACGTCGAGAAGTCGCTGCTCCTTATCAAGGGCGCCGTTCCCGGTGCCCGCGGCCAGGTCGTACTCGTACGCACCGCCGTGAAGGGAGCCTAGTTCAATGGCTAACACTGTCCAGGTTGACCTGCCTGCAGAGATCTTCGACGTTCAGACCAACGTGCCGTTGCTGCACCAGGTTGTCGTTGCCCAGCTCGCTGCTGCTCGCCAGGGTACCCACAAGACCAAGACCCGCGCTGAAGTTTCCGGTGCAGGACGCAAGCCGTTCAAGCAGAAGGGCACCGGCCGCGCCCGTCAGGGTTCCATCCGTGCTCCTCACATGACCGGCGGTGGCATTGTCCACGGTCCCACCCCGCGTGACTACAGCCAGCGCACCCCCAAGAAGATGATTGCTGCTGCACTGCGCGGCGCACTGTCTGACCGGGCGCGTAACGGACGCATCCACGTTGTTGCCGAACTGGTTGAGGGCTCCAAGCCCTCCGCCAAGGGTGCACTTGCAACGCTGCGCGGCGTTTCCGACCGCAAGAACCTGCTGGTTGTCATCGAGCGCGCCAACGATGTTGCTGCACTGTCCGTGCGCAACCTCGCCGGTGTTCACGTTCTGTACGCAGACCAGCTGAACACCTACGACGTTCTCGTGTCTGATGACGTTGTCTTCACCAAGGCTGCCTACGAAGCATTCGTTGCCGGCAAGGCAGTGGCAAAGAACGAGGAGGATGCCAAGTGAGTGCAGCCACCATCAAGGATCCCCGCGACGTCGTGCTTGCGCCCGTCGTGTCGGAAAAGAGCTACGGCCTGATCGACGAGGGCAAGTACACCTTCCTGGTGGACCCCCGGTCGAACAAGACCGAGATCAAGCTGGCCGTGGAGAAGATTTTCTCCGTCAAGGTCGAATCGATCAACACCATCAACCGTGCCGGTAAGCGCAAGCGCACCAAATTCGGATGGGGTACCCGCAAGAACACCAAGCGTGCGATTGTCACCCTCAAAGAAGGCACTATCGACATCTTCGGCGGTCCGCTCGCGTAGCGGAGACCACTTTAACGAGGAAATAAATTATGGGAATCCGTAAATACAAGCCGACTACCCCGGGCCGTCGTGGCTCGAGCGTAGCGGACTTCATCGAAATCACGCGGTCGACGCCGGAAAAGTCGTTGGTACGTCCGCTGCCCAAAAAGGGCGGCCGTAACAACACCGGTAAGATCACCACCCGTCACAAGGGTGGCGGACACAAGCGCCAGTACCGTCTGATCGACTTCCGTCGCCACGACAAGGACGGCGTTGACGCCCGCGTTGCTGAAATTGAGTACGATCCGAACCGTACGGCTCGCATCGCCCTCCTGCACTACGTTGATGGCACCAAGCGCTACATCATCGCGCCGAACAAGCTGTCCCAGGGTGACTTCGTAGAGGCAGGTGCCAACGCTGACATCAAGCCTGGCAACAACCTGCCCCTGCGCAACATCCCCGTGGGTACCGTTATCCACGCAGTTGAACTGCGCCCGGGTGGCGGCGCCAAGATGGGCCGCTCCGCCGGTGCATCCATCCAGCTCGTCGCCAAGGAAGGCCGCTTCGCCCAGCTGCGTCTGCCTTCCGGTGAAATCCGCAACGTTGACGTGCGCTGCCGCGCAACCGTCGGCGAGGTGGGCAACGCCGAGCAGTCGAACATCAACTGGGGCAAGGCCGGCCGCATGCGCTGGAAGGGCGTACGCCCGACCGTCCGTGGTGTCGCCATGAACCCGGTTGACCACCCGCACGGTGGTGGCGAGGGCAAGACGTCCGGTGGACGTAACCCCGTCAACCCGAACGGTCAGCGGGAAGGCCGCACCCGCCGCCCCAACAAAGAGAGCGACAAGCTTATTGTTCGTCGCCGTCGTACTGGCAAGAACAAGCGATAGGAGCCTGGACACATGCCACGCAGCCTGAAAAAAGGTCCTTTCGTTGACCAGCACCTCTTTGTGAAGGTAGCCAGGGAAAACGAAAAGGGCACCAAGAACGTCATCAAGACCTGGTCACGCCGTTCGATGATCATCCCCGACATGCTCGGGCACACGATCGCCGTACACGACGGACGCAAGCACATTCCGGTGTTTGTCACTGAGTCGATGGTCGGGCACAAGCTCGGCGAATTCGCTCCCACGCGGACATTCCGCGGCCATGTCAAGGACGACCGTAAGGGCAAGCGCCGCTAGGCGCCTGCACTTACGTCAAAGACGAGAGAAGGAAAGCAATGGAAGCCAAGGCAATTGCGCGCCACATCCGCGTAACGCCTATGAAGGCCCGGCGCGTCGTCAACCTTGTTCGTGGTTTGCAAGCGAATGAGGCTCTGGCAATTCTGAAGTTTGCCCCACAGGCAGCTTCAGAGCCGGTATTCAAGGTAGTTCAGTCGGCAATCTCCAACGCCCGGGTCCTCGCGGACCGCGACGGCGTGGCGTTTGACGAAGGCGACCTCATCATCAGCGAAGCGTTTGTTGATGAAGGCCCGACCATGAAGCGGTTCCAGCCGCGTGCCCAGGGTCGTGCATTTCAGATCAAGAAGCGCACCAGCCACATCACCGTGGTAGTCGCTACCCCGGAGAAAGAGGAGGCTCGCTAAGTGGGACAGAAAGTAAACCCGCACGGGTTCCGACTCGGCATCACCACCGATCACGTATCGCACTGGTTCGCTGACAGCACCAAGGCCGGCCAGCGGTACAAGGACTTCGTTCGCGAAGACATCCGTATCCGCCAGCTCATGTCCACGGGCATGGAGCGCGCCGGTATCGCCAAGGTTGAGATCGAGCGCACCCGTGACCGCGTCCGCGTGGACATCCACACGGCCCGCCCGGGCATCGTCATCGGCCGCCGTGGAGCAGAAGCAGACCGCATCCGCGGCGAGCTCGAAAAGCTCACCGGCAAGCAGGTCCAGCTGAACATCCTCGAGGTCAAGAACCCCGAGATGGAAGCACAGCTTGTTGCCCAGGGCGTTGCTGAGCAGCTGACTTCACGTGTGGCTTTCCGCCGCGCAATGAAGAAGGCCATGCAGTCCGCACAGCGTGCAGGTGCCAAGGGCATCCGTATCGCCTGCTCCGGTCGACTGGGTGGCGCTGAAATGTCCCGCTCGGAGTTCTACCGCGAAGGCCGTGTGCCCCTGCACACCCTCCGCGCGAACATCGACTACGGCTTCTACGAAGCCAAGACCACCTTCGGCCGCATCGGTGTGAAGGTTTGGATCTACAAGGGTGACGTCACCGCCAAGGAACTGGCCCAGCAGGCCGCTTCCGCCCCGTCCCGTGGCCGCGGTCCCAGCGACCGTCCGGGCCGCCCGGGTGGCGCTGACCGTGGTGACCGCCGCCGTCGCAACGACCGTCCGGCCGCTGACGCAGCTCCTGCTGCCGAGGCTCCGGCAGCTGAAGCTGCTGCTCCGGCAGCAGAAGGAGGACAGGCTTAAATGCTTATCCCACGTCGAGTCAAGCACCGTAAGCAGCACCACCCGGGTCGTTCCGGCGCTGCTACGGGCGGCACCAAGGTCACTTTCGGTGAGTACGGCATCCAGGCCCTGAGCCCGGCATACGTCACCAACCGTCAGATCGAATCCGCCCGTATTGCCATGACCCGCCACATCAAGCGTGGCGGTAAGGTCTGGATCAACATCTACCCGGACCGTCCCCTCACCAAGAAGCCTGCCGAAACCCGCATGGGTTCCGGTAAGGGTTCACCGGAATGGTGGGTCGCAAACGTCAAGCCGGGTCGGGTTCTCTTTGAGATCTCCGGCGTCGAAGAATCGGTAGCACGCGAGGCCCTGCGCCTGGCAATCCACAAGCTCCCGTTGAAGGCACGCATTCTGCGTCGCGAAGGTGGTGAATAGAAATGGCAGTAGGATCCAAGGATCTGGCTCCCGCACAGCTGGACGGTTTCGACAACGAGCGTCTCGTTGAAGAACTCCGCAAGGCCAAGGAAGAGCTGTTCAACCTGCGTTTCCAGTCCGCCACCGGACAGCTGGAGAACCACGGTCGTCTGCGCGCGGTAAAGAAGGACATCGCCCGCATCTACACCGTTCTCCGTGAGCGCGAGCTGGGCATTCGTGCCGAGGTTGCCGCACCGGTTGTGGAAGCCAAGGAAGAAAAGAAGTCCAAGAAGGCAGCAACCAAGAAGGCCGACAAGGCTGAAACGGTTGAGACCGAGGAGGATGCCAAGTGAGTGAAAAGGACGAGAACGTGACCGAAACTGCTACCGCAGCCACGGCTGAGCAGCGCGGTTACCGCAAGACGCGTCGCGGCTACGTGGTCTCTGACAAGATGGAAAAGACCATCGTTGTCCAGGTTGAAGACCGCGTGAAGCACGCCCTGTACGGCAAGGTCATCCGCCGTACCTCCAAGGTCAAGGCCCACGACGAAGAGAACACCGCCGGCATCGGCGACCTCGTTGTCATCGCCGAGACCCGTCCACTGTCCGCCACCAAGAACTGGCGGCTCGTGGAGATCCTCGAGAAGGCCAAGTAGCACCTGCTGCTTCGGTATCCGGAGGCCCCTGCTCCCTTTGGGAGCGGGGGCTTCCGCGTTTAACAGCCGGCCCCCCGGTAGCGCCGGGCACGCTTTGGGGAACGGACGACGGCGGTGGCGCGTCTTCCTGCGCATGTGGCACCCAGGGTGGGCCAAAAGGCTGCCGTCCGTAACGCCGTCGTCCCCCCTCGACGCTCTCTCACTTAACGCCTGTTTTTAACTGACGCTCTCTCACTTCTCTCAGGAAAGTGAGAGAGCGCCGGCCAAAAAGGCGCGTTAAGTGAGAGAGCGTCCCAGGGAGCGGGCGGGAGGTGATGGGGCGGACGACGGCGGTGCCGCGGCTTCCTGCGCATGTGGCACCCGGGGTGGGCCAAAAGGCTGCCGTGCGTGACGCCGTCGTCCGTCTTGCGGGGGAGCGCCGGCGGTGATATGGGGATGGGCGGAAAACGTGCTAGGATATTGAGTTTGTATGGCGCCCTTAGTGTGCCGACATCAACCTCGTAAACAAGCGTGCCACGGCATAGTGCCCCCTTGCGCCCAGGATCTCCTGGAACGGATGGGAGCAACTGCTTCTGGCACGGGCGTTTAGGCCTGGTCTGGCAAAATCCAGGCAGGTCAAGAGACACCCCGATCAACCGTTCCGCAAGGCTCATTCCGTAGGAAGATTTTCGGTCTGAGAACCGGCGCGACGCAAGGAGTAAATAGTGATTCAGCAGGAGTCGCGACTCAAGGTCGCCGACAACACGGGTGCTAAGGAAATCCTTACCATTCGCGTTCTCGGTGGATCCGGCCGTCGCTACGCAGGCATCGGTGACGTCATTGTCGCCACCGTCAAGGATGCAATCCCCGGCGGCAACGTAAAGAAGGGCGATGTTGTTAAGGCAGTCATCGTCCGTACCAAGAAGGAACGCCGCCGTGCGGATGGTTCCTACATCAAGTTTGACGAGAACGCAGCTGTGATCCTGAAGGGTGACGGTGACCCCCGCGGTACCCGTATCTTCGGACCGGTTGGTCGTGAACTGCGTGACAAGAAGTTCATGAAGATCGTTTCTCTGGCTCCGGAGGTGCTCTAGTCCATGGCTGCAAAGATCAAGAAGGGTGACCTGGTTCAGGTCATCACTGGCGCCAAGGCTGAGCGCGGCGGCGACCGCGGCAAGCAGGGCAAGGTCCTGCGCGTGTTCACCGACACCAACCGAGTGCTGGTCGAAGGCATCAACCGCGTAACCAAGCACACCAAGGTCGGTCAGTCGCAGCGCGGCACCAAGACCGGTGGCATCGAGGTTGTTGAAGCCCCGATCCACATCTCCAACGTGGCTCTGGTTGACCCGTCCACCAAGAAGCCCACCCGCGTCGGTTTCCGCACCGAGACCGTTGAGCGCAATGGCGTGAAGCGTGAAGTGCGCGTGCGCGTGGCCAAGAGCTCAGGGAAGGACATCTAATGACTGAGACTCTCGAGACTCCGGCAACGAAGATCGTTCCTCGTCTGAAGACCAAGTACGCCGAATCCATCAAGAGCACGCTCATTGAGGAATTCAAGTACGAAAACGTCAACCAGGTTCCGCGCCTCGTGAAGGTCGTTGTGAACATGGGTGTTGGAGATGCCGCCAAGGACTCCAAGCTGATCGACGGCGCTGTCCGCGACCTCACCCAGATCACCGGCCAGAAGCCGCAGGTAACCAAGGCCCGTAAGTCGATCGCTCAGTTCAAGCTGCGCGAAGGCATGCCCATCGGTGCACACGCCACACTTCGTGGCGACCGCATGTGGGAATTCCTGGACCGTCTGGTCACCCTCGCACTGCCCCGCATCAGGGACTTCCGTGGTCTCTCCGGCAAGCAGTTCGACGGTAACGGCAACTACACCTTCGGTCTGACCGAGCAGGTTATGTTCCACGAGATCGACCAGGACAAGATCGACCGCGTCCGCGGTATGGACATCACGGTTGTCACCACTGCCAAGACCGATGACGAAGGCCGCGCGCTGCTCAAGGCGCTTGGTTTCCCGTTCAAGGCCGAAGACTAATCTAACTACGTAAAAGGTCCGGCGGTCCGGCTTCTGAATCCGTTCAGGAAAGCAGCACCGCGGAAACCGTTATGAGGAAGGGCAAGAGCCCACAATGACAATGACAGATCCTGTCGCAGACATGCTTACGCGTCTGCGCAATGCAAACTCGGCATACCACGATTCCGTGTCCATGCCGTACAGCAAGCTCAAGGCACGCGTTGCTGACATCCTCAAGGCCGAAGGCTTCATCGCCGGCTGGAAGGAAGAAGACGCTGAGGTTGGCAAGAAGCTGACCATCGAGCTCAAGTTCGGACCGAACCGCGAGCGTTCAATCGCTGGTGTTCGTCGTATTTCCAAGCCGGGACTGCGCGTTTACGCAAAGTCCACCAACCTGCCGCACGTGCTGGGTGGCCTGGGTGTCGCAATCCTGTCCACCTCTTCCGGCCTCCTGACTGACAAGCAGGCCGGCAAGAAGGGCGTGGGCGGCGAAGTCCTCGCTTACGTCTGGTAACGGGAAAGGAAGAGAATAATGTCACGTATTGGACGTCTCCCCATCACCGTTCCTGCCGGCGTTGAGGTCAAGGTTGACGGCTCTGTCGTCAGCGTCAAGGGTTCCAAGGGCGAGCTGAACCACACTGTGGCCAGCCCGATCGAGGTCACCCTGGATGCAGACACCCTGACTGTCGCCCGCCCGAACGACGAGCGCGCCTCCCGTTCACTCCACGGCCTGACCCGCACCCTGATCTCCAACATGATCGAGGGCGTTACCAAGGGCTACGAGAAGAAGCTTGAAATCGTCGGTACCGGTTACCGCGTTCAGGCCAAGGGATCTGACCTTGAGTTCGCTCTCGGCTTCAGCCACCCGGTCAATGTCTCCGCACCGGAGGGCATCACCTTTGCAGTTGAGACCCCGACCAAGCTCTCTGTTTCAGGTATCAACAAGCAGCAGGTCGGCGAGGTTGCTGCCAACATTCGCAAGCTGCGGAAGCCGGACCCCTACAAGGGCAAGGGCATCCGTTACGCCGGCGAAGTCATCCGCCGCAAGGTCGGAAAGGCTGGTAAGTAACCATGGCCATCTCAATTAACAAGAAGCGTACGAACAAGAGCAAGTCTGCCCAGCGCAGCCGCCGCCAGCTTCGTATCCGTAAGCGCATCTCCGGTACGGCTGTACGTCCTCGTCTGGTCGTCAACCGTTCCGCACGCCACGTATTCGTCCAGGTTGTCGATGACACCAAGGGCCTGACCGTAGCGAGCGCCTCCACTCTGGAAGCCGACCTTCGTGCATTCGACGGCGACAAGACTGCCAAGGCCAAGCGCGTTGGCGAACTTGTCGCAGAGCGTGCCAAGGCTGCCGGTATCGAAGCTGTTGTCTTCGACCGCGGTGGTAACAAGTACCACGGCCGGATCGCCGCCGTCGCTGACGGTGCACGTGAAGGTGGGCTGTCACTGTGACGGAAGCAAACAAGGAAAAGGACACTGTGTCTGCAGATCAGAAGGCTACCGAAGCCGTAGCTGCCGCTGAGACCACTGCCCCCGCAGCTGCCGACGACCGCCGTGGTGGCGCTCGTCGCGGTGAGCGTGGCGACCGTGGCCAGGGCCGCGGCGACCGTGGTGGCCGTGGCGGCCGCGACGGCGGCCGTGAAGCCGAGAAGAGCCAGTTCGTAGAGCGCGTTGTCACCATCAACCGCGTCTCCAAGGTGGTCAAGGGTGGTCGTCGCTTCAGCTTCACCGCCCTGGTCGTCGTCGGTGACGGCAACGGCATGGTCGGCGTTGGCTACGGCAAGGCTAAGGAAGTTCCTGCCGCAATCGCGAAGGGCGTTGAAGAGGCCAAGAAGTCCTTCTTCCGCGTACCCCGCGTTGGCAGCACCATCCCGCACCGCGTCCAGGGTGAGGCTGCCGCAGGCGTCGTAATGCTGCGTCCGGCTTCCGCCGGTACCGGTGTTATCGCCGGTGGCCCGGTCCGTGCAGTACTGGAGTGCGTGGGCATCCACGACATCCTCTCCAAGTCGCTCGGTTCCTCCAACGCCATCAACATCGTTCACGCGACTGTTGATGCCCTGAAGCGCCTCGAAGAGCCGGCAGCAGTGGCAGCACGCCGCGGCCTGCCCCTCGACGAGATCGCTCCGCCGGCGCTGGTGAAGGCTCTCCTGAACTCGAAGGCGGGTGTCTAGTTATGGCTAAGAACCTGATTCCCTCCGACATCCAGTTGGAGATCACTCAGATCAAGTCCGCCATTGGCGGCAAGCAGAACCAGCGCGACACCCTGCGGTCCCTCGGCCTGAAGCGGATCGGACACACCGTTGTCCGCACCGCCGACGCCGTCACCGTGGGAATGCTCAACACGGTTCCGCACCTGGTACAGGTAGAGGAGGCGAAGTAAATGGCAGAGAACACTGCTGACAAGGCACAGAGCGCCGCTGCTGAGAAGCAGAACGCCCTGAAGGTTCACCACCTGCGTCCCGCCCCGGGTGCCAAGACCGCCAAGACCCGCGTTGGTCGTGGTGAAGGCTCCAAGGGTAAGACTGCCGGTCGTGGCACCAAGGGTACTGCAGCCCGCTACCAGGTCAAGGCTGGCTTTGCCGGCGGCCAGCTGCCGCTGCACATGCGCCTGCCGAAGCTGCGCGGCTTCAAGAACCCGTTCCGGGTTGAGTTCCAGGTTGTAAACCTGGACAAGCTCAACGAGCTGTTCCCGGAAGGTGGCGCAGTCACCGTGGAGAACCTGGTCGAAAAGGGTGCCGTTCGCAAGAACCAGCCCGTCAAGGTGCTGGGCACCGGTGACATCACCGTCAAGGTTGACGTCACCGCCCACGCATTCTCGGCCAGCGCCGCTGAAAAGATTGCTGCAGCAGGCGGAAGCACCACCGCTCTCTAGAGCCGGTGGGCGCCAAGCCCGTTGTTGAACTCCCGGTCTCCGGGGCCCAGGCCCTGGAGATCGGGAGTTTTTCACATCCGCCGGGCGTATTTTTCCCGCCACCCGCCGCATGCGCGCTTTCCCGGATTGTTCGCATGGCGCATCCAACCGTTAGACTCGGTTGTTGGGATTTATAGATCCCCATCACAACTCTTATTAACACCACCAGGAGGACGCTTGCTTAGCGCATTTGGCCGGGCCTTTCGCACGCCTGATCTGCGACGCAAGTTGTTGTTCACGCTGGGAATCATCACCATCTTCCGCTTGGGTGCTTTCATTCCCTCGCCAGGTGTGGACTACCAGAATGTCCAGCAATGCTTGCAGAACGGTCAGACCGCAGGCGGCCTGTACCAGCTCGTTAACCTGTTCAGCGGCGGCGCGTTGCTCCAGGTGTCCATCTTTGCCCTCGGCATCATGCCGTACATCACGGCAAGCATCATCGTCCAGCTGCTCCGGGTGGTCATTCCCCGGTTCCAGCAGCTTTACGAAGAGGGTGCATCCGGGCAGTCCAAGCTGACCCAGTACACGCGGTACCTCACCATCGCGCTGGGCCTGCTGAACGCCACCACCCTGGTCTCCCTGGCGCGGTCCGGGCAGCTTCTTCCCGGCTGCAACCTGCCGATCATCCCGGACACCAGCGTGATCACCACCATCCTGATCATCATCACCCTGACGGCCGGCACCGGCCTGATCATGTGGATGGGCGAGCTCGTCACCGAGAAGGGCGTGGGCAACGGTATGTCCCTGCTCATCTTTACGTCCATCGCTGCCACGTTCCCCACGTCCCTCGGCGCCATCTGGAGCTCGCAGGGTCCCGGAACGTTCTTTATGGTCCTCGCCATCGGCCTGCTGACCGTGGCCCTGGTGGTCTTCGTTGAGCAGTCGCAGCGCCGCGTGCCGGTGCAGTACGCCAAGCGCATGATCGGCCGCCGCACCGTGGGAGGTACCAGCACGTACATCCCCATCAAGGTCAACATGGCCGGCGTTATCCCCGTGATCTTCGCTTCCTCCATGCTGTACCTGCCGGGCCTGATCTCGCAGTTCAACCAGCCCCGGCAAGGCGAGCAGATCCAGCCCTGGGTGGAATGGATCAACAACAACCTGGTCCGCGGTGACCAGCCCATCTACATGGTGCTCTACTTCGCCATGATCGTTTTCTTCACCTACTTCTACGTCGCGATCACCTTCAACCCTGAAGAGGTCTCGGACAACATGAAGAAGTACGGCGGCTTCATTCCAGGTATCCGCGCGGGCAAACCGACCGCTGACTACCTGCAGTACGTGCTGTCCCGGATCACCCTGCCAGGCGCCCTGTACCTGGGCTTCGTGGCGCTGATTCCGCTGGTGGCACTGGTACTGATCAACGCGAACCAGAACTTCCCGTTCGGTGGCACCTCGATCCTGATCATGGTGGGCGTTGGCCTGGAGACCGTCAAGCAGATTGATGCGCAGCTACAACAACGTCACTACGAAGGGCTTTTGCGATGACGAGAATGCTGATTATTGGACCTCCCGGTTCCGGAAAAGGAACGCAGGCAGAGCGGATCTCGGAGCGCCTCGGCGTTGTGGCGATCTCCACCGGCGATATCTTCCGTGCAAACGTAAAGGGCGAAACGCCGCTTGGCATTGAAGCCAAGAAGTACATGGACGCCGGCGACTTCGTTCCGGACAGCGTGACCAACAAGATGGTGCGCGACCGCCTGAGCGAGTCCGACGTCGAAAACGGCTTCCTCCTGGACGGCTACCCCCGCACCACGGCGCAGGTGGACTACCTCGATGAGATCCTCGCCAAGGGCGAAGAGAAGCTCGACGTCGTCCTGCAGCTGACTGCAGATGACGAGGAATTGGTACACCGACTCCTGGGCCGGGCCAAGGAAACGGGCCGGAGCGACGACAACGAAGCCGTCATCCGCCACCGCCTGGACCTGTACCACGAGCAGACCGAAGCCGTGGTGGCCAAGTATGCCGAGCGCGGCATCCTCACCCAGGTGGACGGAATCGGCCCCATCGACGAGGTCACGGACCGCGTCATGCAGGCCATCAAGGCCGCACAGGCAGCCTGATCCAGGCAAAAGCATTTCCGAGGCTCCTCCCGGTAAACGGGAGGAGCCTCAGCCATTTGAAAGGAAACACCATGGCCTTTGGCCAGCCCCGCATCGAATACAAGACCAACGCCCAGATGCGCACCATGCACGAAGCAGGCCTGGTCCTGAGCCGTGCCCTGGATGCAGCCGTTGCAGCAGCCGTGCCCGGAGTTACCACCAAAAACCTGGACGACGTGTTCGCTGCTGTGCTGAACGAAGCCGGCGCGAAATCCAACTTCCTCGGCTACCACGGGTTCCCCGCCACCATCTGCACCTCCGTCAATGAGGAGGTGGTACACGGCATCCCCCGCAGCCGCGTGCTCCGGGACGGCGACATCATCTCCATCGACGGCGGCGCAATTGTGAACGGCTGGCATTCGGACTCCGCGCGCACAGTTATTGTGGGCACCGCGGACCCCGAGGACCAGCGCCTCTCCGACGTCACCCGCGCAGCCATGTGGCGGGGCATCGCCGCGCTGGCCACGGGCAAGCACGTGGGTGACATCGGCGCCGCAATCGATGATTACGTATCCTCCGTGCCGGGCAAGTCGCTGGGCATCCTCGAGGATTATGTGGGCCATGGCATCGGCTCCGAGATGCACATGCCCCCGGACGTGCTGAACTACCGCACCAGCCACCGCGGCCCCAAGATCCGTCCCGGCCTTTGCCTGGCGATCGAGCCCATGCTGGTCCGCGGCAGCATCGATACCGCCGTGCTTGAGGACGACTGGACCGTCGTCACCACGGACGGCAAGCGCTCCTGCCAGTGGGAGCACTCAGTGGCGGTCCACGACAAGGGCATCTGGGTGCTGTCGGCGCCCGACGGCGGCGCGGAGCACCTGGTGCCCCTCGGCGTCACCCCCGTGCCCATCCCGTAGTTTCCGCTCGCCCAGCCCAACCAGGTAGCGCCAAGTCGTTTTAACCCTTCAAAACGACAGTTACTGCTACTCAGTTGGGAGCAGGGGGAACAATGGGTGACATGGGAGCAATCACTGACGTACCGGGCATCCGCGTTGGCCACATGCAAAAGACCGACGCCGGCTGGCTAAGTGGCGTAACCGTGGTCCTGCCCCCGCCGGGCACGGTTGGATCAGTGGACGTCCAGGGCGGCGGACCCGCCACCCACGAAACGGATGCACTCGATCCCACCACCCTGGTCAGCGCGGTGGATGCCGTGGTGCTTACCGGCGGCAGCGCGTACGGCCTGGTGTCCGCGTCCGGCGCCCAGCGCTGGTGCGAGGAAAACAACCGGGGCTTTGCGGTGCCCGGGGGAGTAGTGCCCATCGTCCCGGCAGCCGCGATCTTCGACCTTGGCCGCGGCGGCGACTTTTCAGCCCGTCCGACGGCGGAGATGGGTTACGCCGCAACCGCCGCCGCCGCTGCGCAAAAGGACGGGCACGTCGTCGGACGCGGCAATGTGGGTGCCGGCACCGGAGCAGTCATCGCCAGGACGTTCAAAGGCGGGGTGGGCACCGCGTCGGCCACCCTCGAAAACGGCGTGGTTGTGGGGGCAATCGCTGTGGTGAATGCCCTGGGGCTGCCACTGACTGCTTCGGGGAATCCCGAACCCTCCGCGCGCTCGGTCGTGCCTCCCTTAGACGCGCGCTTCCGGGTTCCGGATTCCCCTTCAGGGGGTGCCGACCCGGCACCCCTGAATACAACCCTTGTCGTGGTGGCAACTAATGCCGTTCTTGATGTGGCCGAGTGCAAGCGGACTGCCTCTGCGTCGCAGGCGGGGATTGCGAGAGCTCTCAACCCGAGCCTCACCCTTGCTGACGGGGACACGGTTTTCTGCCTGGCAACCCAAGCTGTGGCACTCGACCGCAGTGACGAAGCCGCCCGGCAGGTCAGTCTCATTACGCTGCAGAGCGCGGCAGCCGACGTCGTACGTTTGGCCATCCTCGACGGCGTGGCCAGTGCGGAAGCCGTGAGCACTCCCGCCGGTGATTATGGTGCGTACGGCGCCCGGTAGGTTACTATTGCCGATTTAACTTTTACAGCGATACAGAGTAGTGTTGTTTGTTGGTTGTCTGGACTGCCACGCCCTTTTGGGGCCTGGAACTGACAATCGATCCAACAAAAACGTTCGTGGTCATGCCCGGTGCAATCCGGCAGGACTGCGGCAACAACAGTTAGCGGAGGGTATGGCCAAGAAGGACGGGGTCATTGAGATCGAGGGCGTTGTGACCGAGGCGCTGCCTAACGCGATGTTTCGCGTTGAGCTCACCAACAAGCACATCGTACTGGCACACATCTCTGGAAAGATGCGTCAGCACTACATCAGGATTCTCCCTGAGGACCGCGTAGTGGTGGAGCTGAGCCCGTACGACCTCACCCGTGGTCGTATCGTCTACCGCTACAAGTAAATTGCTGGGCGGCTTCAGTGCGAACTGATGTCCGCTCCAGTTGACCAACTGTTACACGCAAAGGAATGCCATGAAGGTCAAGCCGAGCGTCAAGCAGATCTGCGAAAAGTGCAAAGTGATCCGCCGTAATGGCCGGGTCATGGTGATCTGCGAGAACCCGCGCCACAAGCAGCGCCAGGGCTAATTTCCCTTCATCGGGAAATCCTGGGTTGCTAACCCACGCAAGTAAATAAAGGCAGCACAAGCTGATCTGGAACATTGAGCTCGAAAGAGTCCGGACAGCTAACCCCCGGTCGGAGGCTGGGGCCGTACAGAACGTGCGGGTGTACTGCCTACGACCTCCGGTTTATCAAGGAGTACTGCCACTATGGCTCGTCTCGCTGGCGTAGACATTCCCCGCGAAAAGCGGCTGGAAATTGCGCTTACTTACATCTACGGCGTGGGCAAGACCCGTGCACACGAAACCCTGGCTGCCACTGGCATCAGCGCTGACGTTCGCGTCAAGGACCTGACTGATGCACAGCTGGTTGAGCTGCGTGACTACATTGAAGGCAACTACAAGGTTGAGGGTGACCTTCGCCGCGAAGTAGCAGCAGATATCCGCCGCAAGGTTGAAATCGGCAGCTACGAAGGCCTGCGCCACCGCAAGGGCCTGCCCGTACGCGGACAGCGTACGAAGACCAACGCCCGTACCCGCAAGGGCCCGAAGCGCACCGTCGCCGGCAAGAAGAAGGCCCGTTAAAATCCCGTCCGGGATTAACGGAGCTTTCCCCAATAACTTTCTGTAGGAGAAATAATGCCCCCGAAGACTCGTGGCGCGGTTCGCAAGCCGCGTAAGAAGGACAAGAAGAATATCGCGCTTGGCCAGGCGCACATCAAGAGCACTTTTAACAACACCATCGTTTCCATCACGGATCCGAGCGGCGCTGTTATCTCTTGGGCTTCCTCAGGTGAGGTTGGCTTCAAGGGCTCGCGTAAGTCCACTCCGTTCGCTGCTCAGATGGCTGCCGAAGCCGCTGCCAAGCGCGCCCAGGAGCACGGCATGCGCAAGGTTGACGTTTTCGTCAAGGGACCGGGATCCGGACGCGAGACCGCGATCCGTTCGCTGCAGGCCGCAGGCCTCGAGGTTGGCTCCATCCAGGACGTCACCCCCGCTGCGCACAACGGCTGCCGCCCGCCGAAGCGCCGCCGCGTCTAAGGCTTTCCACGCCGCATGAGCTTGCCCGGACCGTCGATGGTCCGGGCAAGCCCAGCGCGTTAAGTCTTCAGACCGAATTTCCACCACCTGTGTTGCGTCATATAGCGGATGCTCGCCGAAAGGAAACCTAAGTGCTCATTGCACAGCGCCCCACCCTCTCCGAAGAGGTAGTTTCAGAAAACCGTTCGCGTTTCATCATTGAACCGCTGGAACCGGGCTTCGGCTACACCCTCGGAAACTCCCTCCGCCGTACCCTGCTCTCCTCCATCCCCGGTGCTGCCGTAACCAGCATCCGGATCGATGGCGTGCTGCACGAGTTCACCACGGTTCCGGGTGTCAAGGAAGATGTCACTGAGATCATCCTGAACATCAAGAGCCTCTCGGTTTCCTCCGAGCACGATGAGCCGGTTGTTGCTTACCTGCGCAAGCAGGGCCCCGGAGTCGTCACCGCCGCGGACATCGCGCCGCCGGCCGGCGTCGAATTCCACAACCCGGATCTGCACATTGCCACGCTGAACTCGAAGGGCAAGTTCGAACTGGAACTGACCATCGAGCGCGGCCGCGGCTACGTTTCGGCAGCTCAGAACAAGTCCGGCGATGCAGAGATCGGCCGTATCCCGGTCGATTCCATCTACTCGCCGGTGCTGAAGGTTACTTTCCGCGTGGAAGCAACCCGTGTTGAGCAGCGCACCGACTTCGACAAGCTGATTGTCGACGTCGAGACCAAGCAGGCCATCGCCCCGCGCGATGCCGTCGCTTCCGCAGGCACCACCCTGGTGGAGCTCTTCGGTCTGGCACGTGAGCTGAACACCGCAGCTGAAGGTATCGAGATCGGCCCGTCGCCCACCGACGCTGCCCTGGCAGCCGACATGGCCCTGCCGATCGAGGATCTGGACCTCACCGTCCGTTCCTACAACTGCCTCAAGCGTGAGGGCATCCACACCGTGGGTGAACTCGTAGCCCGCTCCGAGGCTGACCTGATGGACATCCGCAACTTCGGTGCCAAGTCCATTGACGAGGTCAAGGCAAAGCTGGTTGAACTGGGCCTGTCCCTCAAGGACTCGCCTCCCGGTTTTGACCTCGCAGCACGCGCCGCAGCAATCGAAGAGGACGACGCCGCCTTCGGCGACGACGAACTCTAAACCAGACCTTGGCCGGCGGGCAGGGCACCATGGTGTGCCCGGCCCACGGCTTCCATTTGAGGAGAAACAATTATGCCTACCCCCACTAAGGGTCCGCGCCTCGGAGGCGGCCCGGCTCACGAGCGCCTCATGCTCGCGAACCTGGCAGCATCCCTGTTCGAGCACAAGCGGATCACCACCACGGTCACCAAGGCCAAGCGCCTGAAGCCGTACGCAGAGCGCCTGGTGACCTTCGCCAAGCGTGGCGACCTCGCTTCCCGCCGCCGCGTGCTCGGCCTGATCAGCAACAAGGGCGTCGTCCACGAGCTGTTCACCGACATCGCCCAGGCTGTGGAGAACCGCGACGGCGGCTACACCCGCATCACCAAGATCGGCAACCGCAAGGGCGACAACGCTCCCATGGCTGTTATCGAACTGGTTCTCGAGCCGGTTTCCGCCAAGCAGGCCGTAGTTGCTGAGGCTACCGCCGCTGCCAAGCGCGATGCAGACAAGGCCGCTCCGGCTGCCGAGGAAGCTCCCGAGGCTGAGGTTGCCGAGACCGAAGCTGCCGAGGCTCCGGCCGAAGCTCCTGCCGAGGACGCTGCAACCGAAGAGGCTGCAACCGAAGAGGCTCCGGCCGCTGAGGAAGCTCCCGCAGCCGAGGAAAAGGACGCGAAGTAATTCGCTGATTTTCTTCGCTTAGACTTAAGTCTATGAACGACCAAAAACCCGCGGCCCCCGTAATGGGGGGCGGCGGGTTTTTGCGTGTCCGGCTTGATGTGTCGTACGACGGCGGGCCCTTCAGCGGGTGGGCCCTGCAGCCGGGCCTCCGGACAGTCCAAGGCGTCCTCGAGGAGGCCCTGCACATGCTCCTCCGGCGTTCCGTCCGGGTGACTGTTGCCGGGCGCACCGACGCCGGCGTGCACGCCCGTGGCCAAGTGGTCCACCTGGACCTGACGGAAGCCGAGTGGCTGGGACTGCCGCGCGGGCACGAGCTGGATCCCGCCGTCGCCATGCTCCGCAGGATCCGCGGCGCCCTGAGCCGGGTGCTCGGTGACCTTACCGGAGCTGTGGAGGTACATCGGATCTCTTTGGCGCCCCCCGGCTTCGATGCCCGCTTCTCGGCCCTGTGGCGGCGCTACAGCTACCGCATCGCCGACGGCCCTGCCCTGTGGGACCCGCTTGGCCGGTACTCCACGCTGTGGCACAAGACTCCGCTGGACGTTTCGCTGCTGAACGAGGGTGCTTCCAAGCTCCTGGGGCTCCAGAATTTCCTGTCGTTCTGCAAGCCACGAGAGGGTGCAACCACTATCCGCGAGCTCCAGCGTTTCGAGTTCGCCCGGGCGGAAGACGGAGTCATCGTGGCCACCGTTCAGGCCGACGCCTTCTGCCACAACATGGTCCGCGCCCTGATCGGCTCGGCCTTGTATGTGGGGGAGGGCGTGGAGGAACCGGGCTGGCTCCACGAACGGCTGCTCGCCAGGAAGCGTGATGCCAAATCCGTGCTGGCCGCTCCGCACCCGCTGGTGCTGGAAGAAGTGGCGTACCCGTCCGACGACGAGCTGCTGGCGCGCGCCGAGCTCACCCGGGCGCTGCGGGAGTAGTCCCCGCCCGCACCCTAGCCTCGCAAGTCCATGCCGGCTCCCTGCCCTCGCAAGCTCGGGCCGGGGCCCTCGCCGGCCTGGCTCCACGGCCAGGGAACCCTGCGGGCGTGGGCCCAGTTAGAACGACGGCGGCGGGCCCTCCGCCGGCAGGGTCAGCGTGAAAGTGCTCCCCTGGCCTTGCCCGCTGACACACGAGATGTGCCCGCCGTGGCGCTCCACAATCATCTTGGTGATGGACAGGCCGAGGCCGGCACCGGCAATGGCCGCGCCCTTGGCAGACTCCGTTCGGAAGAAGCGCTTGAAGACCCTGGTGGTGTCCTCGCTGCTGATCCCCATCCCGGTGTCGCTGACACTGAGCTGCACCCAGTCGTCGGTGCTGCGGGCGCTGATGCTCACCTTCCCGCCGTCGGGCGAGTACTTGATGGCGTTGGACACCAGGTTGTCCAGTGCCTGCCCGATCCGGAGTGGGTCCGCGTAGGCCCACAAGGGCGAGGGAACGTCCGCCGTGAGCCGGATGTTCGCATGTTCCGCCTGCGCCTGGGCAGAACCGATGCTGGTCTCCACGAGGCTGGCGAGGTCCGTGCGTTTGGGGTGGACGTTAAGCGCGGCCGACGCCGAAGCGGACAGGTCCGCCACGAGCGCCACCAACCGCTCAGCATTCCGCTGAACCACCAATAGGCGCTGGGCCACCTGGGGCGGCAGGGCGGCGACGTCGTCGAGTACCAGGTCCACATTGCCGATGACGGAGTTCAGGGGTGTCTTGAACTCGTGCGTGACGTTGGAAACCAGCTCCTGGTTCGCTGCCAGGGCTTCCACCCAGCCGGTGACGTCGCTGTAGACCACCACGGCTCCGGTGAACTGGCCGTCCTCGCCGACGAGGGGCCGGGCCGCCGTCGACACCGCCCGCTGCTCCGTTCCCTCTCCGGCCCAGACCAGGTAGTCGGCGAAGGACTCGCCGGCGATGGCGCGGCTGATGGGACGCTTCTCCGGCGGCAGCAGGGTCCGCCTGTCTTGGCCGAAGATCAGCTGGTGCCCCTGGCCGGGCACGGCGTCGTCGGCGCCCGTTGCCCGGCGGAAGTTCCGCTGCCGGTCGTTGGCCACGAGGAAGTGGCCGGAGCTGTCGACGGCGGCAATCCCGACGTCGGTGGCGTCCAGGACCGTCTGAAGCAGCTTTTCACGCTCCCGGCTCTCACGGAGCAGCTTCCGAAGTTCCTTGTCCTTCTGGGCCAGTTCGCGTTGCTGCAACCGGACGTGGACGCTCGCGAACCTGATGGCGAGGGAAACCGAGAGCATCATGAGGGGGAAGAGCAGCGTGGTGGTGATGTCCGACGGCGTCAGGTTGGGGAACCGCCCGGCCAGAGAGGGAACCATGATGAGCATGGGGCCGAAGAAACTGAGGACAAGGCTGCTCCTGGCGAGCATGCCCGAGGCGGAGAGCCAGATCACCGGGAACACCGCCAGGACGGCAAGTCCAGGGAGAAGGGGTGCGGCCCCGTTCCGGAGAAGCCCTATCGCGACGAAGTCGAGGATGGGAATCAGCAGGTAGGGACGGTGCGCCAGGCGCTCCCATGGCACCAAAAGGCAGCCGAGGAAAAGGACGCCGGAAAGGAGGATCCCGGCCAGGAAGAGTGGACTGTGCACAAGCGTGGGCCAGGCGAACGGGGTGGCAATGGCAAGGGCGGCCACGATCAAGGTCAGGGGCAGTTGGCACAGGGCAACCTGCGACCGCGGCCCCAGCCGCTGGAAGAAGCGGGCGGGGCCGCGTGGAAAAAGCCGCTCAGCCATGAGCCCGGCTGCGGCCGCCGCTCAGGTTACGGTGGATTGTCACTTGGATATTCACCGCCTGGGCAACAGAATTCCCGCTGGGCAAGGTGGCACATCCTCTCCGACTCGTAATCCACATACTTGTCATAATAATTGACTTTTCAAATGCAATGTTGAAACAGATGTGATCAGCACCGCTTACTTGTAGCGTATAAAGGGTTGGAGCGGGTATGGCATTGGCGCTGGGCTGATGGGGGGCCATAACCGCCTGGCGCAGGGATATCAATGGACGATCTTGGTGTGGCTGTAGTAATCGAAGACGACGCCGACGTGCGCAACCTCCTCGAAGGAGTGTTGAGCCAGGCCGGCTTCGAGGTGCATACAGCGGTTGATGGGCGGGCCGGAGTGGAAGTGGTCCGCGCCAAACAGGCGAACGTGGTGACACTGGATATTGGACTGCCGGACATCGACGGGTTCGAAGTTCTGCGGCGGATCCGCAATTTCAGCAACGCCTACGTGGTGATGCTCACGGGCAGGACAGAGGAGCCGGATCTGCTGTCCGCCCTTAACGCCGGTGCTGACGACTACATTGCCAAGCCTTTCCGGCCCCGCGAGTTGAGGGCTCGGGTAGCGGCGATGATGCGCAGGCCCCGGCACGAGGTCGACAGCCAGAAACCGGCGTCGTCTGTGTGGGGAGCAGCGCCCGCTGCGGCTGTTGGGGCCCCCCGGCTGGAGGACTCCGCCGTCCTGCACCACAACGGCCTGGCGCTGAACCACCGGACACGCACAGTGGAAATCAACGGGGAGCCGCTGGGACTTACGCGAAGCGAGTTTGACCTGCTCCACGTCCTCCTGCGTGGCGGCGGGGCGGTCTGCACCCGGGCCGACCTCGTCCGGGCTGTGCGCGGCGACTTCTACGGTGAGGACACTTACATCAGCGAGGCGGACGAGCGGGCCGTTGAGGTCCATATCGGCAACCTGCGGCGGAAGCTGAAGGAAGATTCGGTTTCGCCGCGTTGGCTGCAGACGGTGCGGGGAGTCGGGTACAGGTTGGCGCCCAGCAGGCCGGACAGTGTTTAGGCCGTTCTGCAAAGGCCGGGCGCCGGATCAGGCTAGCCGTTTTTGAGGATGTACGTGGCCTGGAGTTCAGACACCGTATGGCCGCCGTCCAGGGCAACCCGCTTCATTAGAGCCTGTCCCTGGCCGAAGTCGCCCCGCCGGATCAGTACTTCCAGCAGTTCAGCCAGTTTGGCCAGGCGCACCCCGCCCACCATGGCGGAGCTGATCTTCAGGCTGATGACGGCATCGAGGGCCGATTCGCTGTCCTGGCTGTCCACCGCTGCCGCAAGCCGCGTGCAGCGCTGGTCCCACATGGCGGCATAGTCGCGGGCGAAGCGCTGGGCGAGGCCGGAGCCGGCAAGTTCGTCTTCCAGCTCCTCCAGCACGGCCGCGTCAACGAGCGGCAAGAGCCCGGCCGCTTCCTGTGAATACCCGGAACCGGTAACCGCTGTGATCCCGGGCTGCGGTGGATTCGCAGCTGCGCTCCTGTCGCTGGAGCCGGGATCTGGACTTTGCATTCTTCAAGGCTACTTCCTGGATTTAGTCGTTTGTCCTATTTCGGGTGATCCTGTGTAAACCTTGAGGGATCCTTGCTGCCGGGCTGTGTGGATCTATTGCGAGCTAAAGGTCACTATCGTGTTGATGACGGCCGGTCCCAGAATGGCGATGAAGAGGACCGGAAATATGAAGAACAACAGCGGGAAAAGGATCATCACGGGTAGCTTCATCGCCTTTTCTTCGGCGCGCTGGCGGCGCTTGACCCGCATGACTTTCGCTTGGACGCGGAGCACCCGGCTGATGGCGATGCCATACGTGTCTGCCTGGACCACGGCCTGCACAAAGCTGCGCAGCTCCGGGATGTTGGTCCTTTCCGCCAGCGCAAGGTAGGACTCGCGGCGGCTGCGGCCCACCTGCATGTCCTGCAGGGTGCGGACCAGTTCCTCGGCCAGCGGGCCTTTGCCGTTTTCCCCGGCGCGGGCCATCGCTCCTTCGAAGCCGAGGCCGGCCTCTACTGAAATGAGCATTTGGTCCAGCGTGTTGGCCAGCTCCAGCTGCATTACCTTTTGGCGCTCCTGTCCTTTGCTGTACAGCAGGAGGTCAGGGATGAAATAGCCGAGGACCAGGACGAAAAGCCCTGCCAGTTTCATCAGGGGAGTGCTTCCAATGGCGGTGAGGTAAAAGCCCAGCCCGGCTCCCGTGAGCCCGAGAGCAAGTTTTGACCCTAGAACCTTGCCCAGCGGCATGGTGGTAGGCCTACCTGCGAGGGCAAGCAGGCGGTCCAACAAGGCGACGTACGCCGGGGGAGTGAGGCGCCGGCCGATGGACTCAAGCAGGCTGGGCTTGCCGGTCCGCTCAACTTCCTCTAAGTGAGCACCACGGGACAGCAGATCGTTGACGGCCACGCGGCCCTGTTTGTCCACGGTGAGAACGGACCAGGCCAGGCCGGCTAGGGGAACGCACACCAGCAGAATGGAGAGGAGGATTATCAGGTTCATCGCGTCCTCAGAACTTCAGGTCGATGATCTTGCGCATCCACAATGCGCCGATGGTCATGAGCACAAATGAAGCTCCGATCATCACCCAGCCCAAAGGATGGGTGAACATCGAGTTCATGTAATTGGGGCTCACGGCCAGCAGCATGGCCACGATGCCGAAGGGCATGGCAATGAGAATGTAGGCAGAAAATTTGCCTTCCGCCGCCAGTGCCTTGATATGGCCCTTGATCTCGCTGCGCTCGCGGATGGTTTCGTTCACCTGGTCCAGGACATCGGCCAGGTTGCCGCCCACTTCGCGGTTGATCTGGATGGCTTGGGAGATCCAGACAAAGTCCTCATTCTTCATCCGGTCGGCAGTGTCGTTGAGTGCTGCCAGCAGGTCCCGGCCCAGGCTGGTTTCGGTGATGACGCGCCGCATCTCTTCCGACGTCGGCTTCTGGGACTCGGCGGCGGCGGCGTCGATGGCACGCAGGATGCTGTGCCCGGCACGGAGGCCGCCGGAGAGAAGCTGGAGGGTGTCGCCCAGCTGGCTGTCGAAAGTGGCGCGGCGTTTCCCGGCGAGGAATCCCAGGACCAGTTTCCCGACGAACGGCGCCAGCAGTGCAAGGAGGATACCTACCAGCGGCCCAACCGTGACAATTCCCACCAGCATTCCGATGCAGGCGCCGATGCCCACCAGCAGGAAGAATTCAGCCTGGCTCAGGCGGAGCCCGGCGTTTTCGAGTTCCGCGCGGGAGAACAGGGAGACGTTGCGTCCGTGCAGGAGCCGTTCGAAAGATCGTACGGCGGAGAGCGCCAGACGCGATATTGACGACGGCGGCTCGGGTTCGAAAGGACGACGGCGGTCCAGCGGCACCGAAGGGGCGCCCGGCAGGATCACGGCGACACCAAGCAGGCAAACGGCCACGAGCAGGATGACGGCTCCAACAGCAAGAATCATGGCTGTGCCCTATCTTCCGGGGGTGGCGTGGCTGGCAGGGATTTGGGGACCGGCAAAGACGCCGGGGGACACGTGGATGCCCAGGTCTTCGAAACGGTCAATAAACCGCGGCCTGATTCCGGTGGCAACTGGCTTGCCCAGGAAGCGGCCGTGGGCATCAACACCGGCGGAGTAATCGAAGACGAATGCGTCCTGCAGGGTCACGATGTCTCCCTCCATGCCCTGGACTTCGGTGACGTGGGTGATGCGGCGCGAGCCGTCGCGCAACCTGGAAATCTGGACGATGAGGTTGACGGCGGACGCGATCTGCTCACGGATGGCCCGCAGCGGCAGATCCATCCCGGCCATCAGCACCAGGGTTTCGAGCCTGGCGACGGCATCGCGGGGTGAGTTGGAGTGCACGGTAGAAAGGGAGCCGTCGTGGCCCGTGTTCATAGCCTGCAGCATGTCCAGCGATTCCCCGCCACGGACCTCACCCACCACGATCCGGTCCGGACGCATACGCAGTGAGTTGCGGAGCAGTTCACGGATGGTGACTTCACCCTTGCCCTCGGTATTGGGTGGGCGGCTTTCGAGGCGGACCACATGCTGCTGCTGGATCTGGAGTTCCACGGCGTCCTCTATGGTGACGATGCGTTCGTCGGACGGGAGGAAGGAGGACAGCACGTTGAGCAGGGTGGTCTTGCCGGTGCCCGTACCGCCGGAGACGATGATGTTGAGCTTGGCCTTGACGCACGCGTTGAGCAGCTCGGCCATCTCGGGCGTCATCGTCCCGAAGTCGATCAGGTTGCGGACCGTCAGCGGAGTCTTACTGAACTTTCGGATGGTGAGCGATGAGCCGCTGACGGCCAGCGGCGGGATCACTGCGTTCACACGGGAGCCGTCCTCGAGGCGCGCATCCACGAGGGGGGAGGACTCGTCGATGCGACGGCCCACCTTTGAGACGATGCGCTCAATGACCTTGCGCAGGTGCTCTTCGGAGCTGAACCGGGACTCGGTGAGCGTTAGTTTGCCTTTGCGCTCCACATAGATCTGGTCCATCCGGTTGACCATGATTTCCGTGACTGCCGGATCGTCCAGCAGCCGCTGGAGCGGACCGTAGCCCAGCACGTCGTCGGCCACGTCACGGACCAAGCGGGTGCGCTCCTCGGCAGTAAGGGGGACCTGTTCGGCGTCAATGATGCGGGTCAGTTCCTCTTTGGCGGTAGCCCGGAGCTCCTGCTCGGTGACGGCAGCGTCATTGAAGCGCGCGCCCATCCGCTCGAAAAGGGCGGTGGCCGCCCGGTGCTTCATGGCTGCGAAGACATCCACGGGCTGTGCCTTGGGCACTGCGGGGGTGCCGGCGTCGGACGCTGGCGTTGCAGGAGCCTGCTGGGCGGGAAGGCGCCGGGGCCCGCTCTCCCTCACCGGAGCGGGAGGAGCAGCAGGCCGGGGCGGTTCTAGCACGGCGACGTTGCTGCCCGATGCCTGGTTGCGGTCCTGGACCGCGCTGATCCGTTCGGAGAGCTTCATCAGATGACCACCCTTCGGTGAAGTTTGCGCTGGGCCTGGGCGCGCCACGCCGGATTGAACCGCTCAACCAGCTGGCGAAGGCTCTTGACGGCGGGGTCCTTCTTGGATTCCTGGAGGACGGGGATGCCGCGGTTGGTGGAGAGCGCCACGGCGCGGGACCGGGGGACGCTGACGTCCACGGGCGCGCCGATGGTGGATTCGACGTCCTGGACGTTGAGCCCCGATTTGGCGTCTGCCATGTTCAGGACAACGTGCCGTGATTCGGGCATGATTTCCAGCTGCCGGAGCACTTCCAGTCCCGAGCGCAGGCCGCGGAGGCTGGGGATGTCCATGGCGCTGACCCAGACGACGTCGGTGCATTGCTCCATGGCGGCGAGGCCGATTTCGGGCATGCCGGGAGCAGTGTCCAGGACCACGTACTGGAACTCCTGGGCCAGCTGCTGGAGCAACCGGGTGATCTGTTCCGGCGTGATGTGGTCCGCGTCCACCGGATTGGGCGGAGCGCACAGGGCGTAGATACCTGCCGGGTGCACGGTGAGGAAGGCCTTGAGGACCAGGGAGTCCTGGGCTGCCGCCGGTGAGACCGCGTCCGTGACCGTGTGTTCGGGGTTGAGGTAAAGCCCAGAGGCAACGTCGCCGAACTGCAGGTCCAGGTCCACGATGACGACGCTCATGGGAGCTATCTGGCCGAGACCGATGGCGATGTTGGTTGCCAGGGTGGTTTTGCCGACGCCGCCCTTGGGGGAGAAGACGCCAATGACCAGGCCCTTGCCGTTGGTTTCTCCCTGCGCTTCAGGGGTCCGGTGCCTGGTGGCGAAGGATTGGCAGGCGCGTTCCAGCAGTACGCGGATTTCCGCAGCATCCGCCTGGGGGCTGAGGATGTCCCGGATGCCGGCCCGCATGGCGTGCAGCAGGAAGGACGGGTCAACGTCACTGACCAGGACCAGGCTGAGGCCGGGGAGCTGGACGTCGAAGACCTTGGCGAAC
Organism: Pseudarthrobacter sp. R1; assembly: GCF_024494415.1. Lineage (NCBI taxonomy): Bacteria > Bacillati > Actinomycetota > Actinomycetes > Micrococcales > Micrococcaceae > Pseudarthrobacter > Pseudarthrobacter sp. R1. The sequence continues at coordinate 452,363 of NZ_JAMKFI010000008.1, forward strand.
CGCAGTGCTTCCTCGTACGGGACGTCCGGTCCGATGATCAGGACTTCGGGCTGTTCCTGGTTGAGGAGGGCGAAAAGTTCGGCGGGGCCGGCCGGGAGGATGTCCGAGGCGATGGTCTGCACGGAGCCGCGGAGGCCGTTGGCGACGGCGGCGCGCAGCTTCTGGTCGAAGTCACCGTTGGGGGAGAGGAGAACGAAGCGGCTCACTTGTAGACCACTTCCTTGCGCTCGATCTTCGGACCGTTGTCCTGGGCGTCGAGGGGCTCTTTGGTAAGCCAGAGCCTGCCGAACTCAGAGGCGAAAACGATCTTGCCGGCGTCGATATCGCTGACGGCGACGGTGAGCATGAGGGATCCTTCCGGGAGCGTGGTGTCCTGGGGATCCGAGCCGTCCGCGGGCTTTTCGGCGCTCGCGGCCTGGGGGGCACGCTGGACGGCGGTGACGAGGGCTTTGCGTACTGTCATCTGGGTGGTTGCGTCGTCGGCTTTAGCTTTGTAGGCGCCGGCATCGAAGGTAAGGAAGATACCTACATGGTCGCCAACGTCGATCCTGCCGCCCACCACACGCTTGGGTTCCACCTCGAAGGAGACTTCCTGCAAGCCGGCGGGCACCTCAACAGCACCTTGGGCTTTGACGTCCGCAGGTGCTACGAGCCGCTCGGCCAGGAGCTGTTCGCCGGGGACCAGGTCCACCGCACTAACGGTGCCGGCTTTGTTGTCCAGCGTGCTGAGGGCGGTGTCCGACTTGCCGGCGGCCGGGACTTTCTCGATGACCAGCGAGGCAGTCATGTCGTTGACAGGAGTTCCAGCGGGAATGGCAGTCTTTACGACCAGGACGTCAACAGGTTCCGTTGACGCCAGCGCCCGCTGATCTGCGCCCTGGGCGTAGAAAACGATGAGGAGGGCTCCCACAATCGCCAAAGCGACCGCAGCCGTTCCGGCGAGCAGGCGAGACTTCACTTTCAACTCCTGGGTAAGGGGTGGTGATGGGTTCTGGTTATTAGAGGATCGGACGGGCGACGGTGGCACCGTATTCCGATACCGGTCCGAGGGTGTAGCCGTCGGCGAGGGAAACGTATTTGATGAAGCTGCCGATGATTCCGCGGCAGTTTCCTTTGCACTCCGTATCCGTGGTGACGCCCGTCGTCGTCGACTTTTCGCTGCGGAACTCGTAGGGAAGGCCGCTGTTGCCGCTGAACTTCCAGCCCGTCACGTCGAACGCAGCGAACGAAATGAGGCTGTAGATGGCGCCGGAACCCGTGCCGGAGACCTTGTTGAATACCGGCAGGAGGACTGTAATTCTGCGGCCTGCCGTGATCTCGCTGGCCCATTTGGTTAGCTCGGCGGAACAATGTCCTGGCGCATTGTTGCCAGTGTCGCTGCCGCCCTCGCTCAATGCGAGATCGATGGTGCCGCCGCATTTTCCCGCGTCCGGCGCAAGCCAGCCGAAGCCTCCGGCCACGGCTGCTCCAGACGGACCATAATTGCAGTCGGGGTTGGCGTTGTTGCCGTGGTCCTGGAGCAGTTGGAGCGAGCCGTCCACATGATCCTTGACCTGGCAGATAGAGAAGGCCAGGGGGAAGGCGGTGCGGCCGGCCTTCGGGCTTCCCCATTCGGCAGATGCCCGCGCTCCGACTTCTTTGGTCGGAATGCCCAGGACATCTGCGAAAAAGAGGGAAACGGAGTTGTCTGTGCCGCCCGTTTCCTTGGCAGACGTGGTGACACTGACTTTTCGGGACGTTTTATCCAAATCGATGCCGTAAACCTTGCTCATGCCATCCAGGGCGTTCTGGTTGGCAAGGCTGGTGGCGAGGCTTGATGTGGTCGAGCAGAGCGGGTCTGTTCCGTCTTTGGCGCACTTCTGGGCGAGCGCTATGGCGGAGGCATCCGCGCCGTTTTGCAGCTGTGCGCGTTCTGAATAGATGAGTCCGATGTCGACGGCGATCGCCACGAAGCCGAGGAGAGTCACCAGAAGGATGGCGACGATGACGCTGATGGCGCCGCGTTCGCTGGTTGCTTCGTTACTGGTCAGCCGCCGCACAGCATGACCCCCTTGCCTGACATTGGGAAGGGGCCTGCGATGCCGGTGATGGTGGACAGGTTGTACTTGATGGTGAGCGTGACCTGGGCACCGATGCTGCATGCGTTGGTGCTGAGGGTGATGTCAGAGGTGGGGATGGTGGTGCTGACCGAAGCGGCCGCGTTCTTTGCGGCGGTCTTGGCGCTGGTGGGATCATTGGCGATGGCCATCACCCGGACGCCGTCGCGGGCTGCGTTGGTCAGTGTGATCTGGGCGTTGTATGCCCTTCCGAATTCGATGGTTCCGAGCACCAGCATCAAAAGGAGGGGCAGCAGGATTGCGAATTCGACGGCGGCTGCACCGCGCTCCGAATCATGTGACACCTGCTGCACCTCCTCTTGAATGTGTTCTAGCCCTTGTTGGCGGACGATTCCGATATGGGGTCCGGAACCGGACTCAGAGGTGCTAGGGCGCAGTAGTCGCGGCCGGCGGCTTCACGATGTCAGTGTTGACATCCGTGAACAGGTTGAAGAGGCTGTCGCCAAGGGTAGTCACTGCAATGATGATCACGACAGCGATGAGCGCCACCATGATGCCGTATTCAACGGCGGTAGCGCCCTTTTCTTCATTGCGGAGACGGATCATGAGGTTGGTGTAAAGGGAAAGCATTTTGTACTCCTGAGCGAGTCGGATGGCTGGCCCTGCACCAGCACTGCTACGAAGTTAGCAACGAGAAAGTGGCCAAAACCTGGATCTTGGAGCATCCTGCGCAAAGGCTTTCCGCGGTGTTCTTTTCCTGCGTTTTCGCTTGGCTTTTGCTGCGCTAACACTGAGAATTGAACTCCCGAGGCACACAAACGGACCCCCTCGGTTCTGGGTGCCGAGGGGGTCCGGTCTATGGAGCGCTTTCGCGCGTTTCATTCGGGCGGGAGCTGGGCTAAGTGAGCGCTTGGATGATGTTGATTGCTGCGGGGCCCAGCAGGACGATGAAGAGGACGGGAAAAATAAAGAATATAAGTGGAAAGAGAACTTTAACCGGCAGCTTCATGGCCTTTTCTTCAGCCCGCTGCCGACGTTTTACCCTCGATTGCTTTGCTTGGGTCCGGAGGACTTTTGCAAGCCCGATGCCGTACTTGTCCGCCTGCACTACGGCCCGGACGAAGCTGCGCAGTTCCGCCACTGAGGACCTTTCGGCCATAGCTTGGTAGGCGTCCTGACGAGGACGGCCAACCTGCATATCCTGGAGCGTCCTAGTTAGTTCTTGAGCCAACGGTCCTTCCCCATGTTGCCCGGCACGGGCCATTGCGGCCTCGAAGCCAAGGCCTGCCTCTACTGAAATGAGCATTTGATCTAGGGTGTTAGGCAGTTCCAGCTGGATGGCTTCTTGCCGTTTGATCCCCTTGTTGTAAACGAGAAGGTCTGGCAAAAAATATCCTAGTGCTGTGACTACCACACCAATGCCCAGATTTGGAGATGTGGGCGCAGCCCTAAACAGGAGGATTGCCAGCACCGCGCCGGTCAGGGCAAGCACGGGTTTAGCGATGATCAGCTTTTCCAACGGCATGGAGGCAGGACGTCCAGCCAAAGCAAGCCAGCGGTCAAGCTTGGCTTCATAGCTGCCAGGCGTAAGCCGTTTGGCCACACTCAGTACGGCAGGTGGGCGAGCTGTGACAACGGACCCGCTTTGGGAAAAGCCTCGACCGAGATTGGACTGGACGGCTAGAGCTCCTCGCCTATCCAAAGTCGCCAAAACCCAAGTGAAGTATGCAAGCGGAAGAACAATGGCTGCGATGATGAGCCAGGCTATCGGAGTCATGGCATCCTCCTAGAACTTGATCTTCACGGTGCGGCTCATCCAGATACCACCGATGATGAACATTACTGCGCTGATAGCGATCATGATGTTGCCCATGGGTTCCTCAATAAACACTTGCATATAACTTGGGTTCATCAGTCCCATCATGACGGCGACGGCGACGGGCAAACCCATGAGAATGACGGCCGACATTTTTCCCTCCGCACTCAACGAACGTACCTGCCCCTTGATCTCGCTGCGTTCCCGGATAGTTCCTGCTACCTGCTCGAGGACTTCCGCGAGGTCACCACCAACTTCACGATTGATCTGAATGGCCTGGCCAATCCAACCAAAGTCCTCGCTGCCCATTCGTTGTGCAGTCTCCTCCAAAGCCTGCCCTGGGTCCTTGCCAATCCGGCTCTCATTCACGATGCGGGATAGCTCCTCTGAAGTGGGCGCATCGGATTCCAATCCCGCAGCTTCCAAGGAACGCATGATGCTGTGACCCGCCCGAAGTCCACCTATGAGCATCTGGATGGTGTCGGTGAGTTGGGCTTCGAACTTGCCGCGCCGCTTATCCGTCCGGAAGTTGAGGACAAAACGTGTGACGAATGGGGATGCGGCTCCCAAGAGAATACCTATGACCGGGTTCGTGAACACTACACCGAGGAAACCAACAAGTACGGATGCAACGGAAACCATGACGGTGAAATCGGCAGGCGTCATCTTCACCCCTGCGTTATAGAGCAGATCTCGGTTGAATGGGCCACCTGACTTTCCCAAGGCACGTTCCACGTTGATAACAAGAGTTTGCGAAACCTGACTGAGTGCCGAACTGTCTTCGCTGCCCTTGGGCCGCCTGCGGTCGAGGGATATCGTTCCGTAAGCCGGTTTGAGGACTACAAAAAACAGAACGACGAGGGCCCCGAAACACAGCAGGACGGCCACCGCTAGAAGAACGGGATTTTCCACCTCTACCGCCTTCCAAAGGGCGTCATGTCGACACCGAAAACGCCGGGTGAGACGTTGATTCCAAGTTCCTCGAAATGGTCGAGGAATCTGGGCCGTATTCCGGTTGGCACCGGCTTTCCTAGGAACCGTCCGTGGGGATCCATGCCGGCAGAATAATCAAACAGGAACACATCCTGGAGCGTGACAATGTCGCCCTCCATGCCTTGGACTTCCGTGACGTGCGTTACTCGGCGGCTTCCATCGCGGAGTCTGGTTACCTGAACAATCAAGTCCACGGCCGATGAAACCTGTTCCCGAATGGCGCGCAGTGGCAGGTCCATGCCGGCCATGAGAACGAGCGTCTCCAAACGTGCTACCGCATCACGCGGTGAGTTGGCGTGCACGGTGGACAAGGAACCGTCGTGTCCGGTGTTCATGGCCTGCAACATGTCCAGGGATTCCCCGCCCCGAACCTCGCCAACGATGATACGATCGGGTCGCATTCGGAGGGAGTTTCGTACCAGTTCCCGTATGCCTATCGCGCCCTTCCCCTCTATGTTGGGCGGGCGGCTTTCGAGTCGCACTACGTGTTCCTGCTGCAGCTGGAGCTCCACCGCGTCCTCGATAGTGACAATGCGGTCGTCCTCAGGGATGAAGGAGGAGAGCACGTTCAGCAATGTGGTCTTACCAGTACCCGTACCGCCTGAAACTATGATGTTGAGCCGTGCTCTAACGCAAGCACTCAGCAGCTCGGCCATCTCTACGGTGAGTGAACCCCAATCAATGAGGTTGCGAACAGTTAGTGGAACGTGGCTGAACTTGCGGATGGTGAGGGACGGTCCGTTCACTGCCAGGGGAGGAATTATTGCGTTCACGCGTGATCCATCGGCGAGACGTGCGTCGACTAGTGGTGATGACTCGTCAATCCGGCGGCCCACCTTGGACACGATCCGTTCAATGACTTTCCGCAGATGGTCATCTGAACTAAATTGGGCCGCGGTCAGCGTTAGATGGCCCCCGCGCTCGATATAGATCTGGTCATAGCGATTGACCATAATCTCGGTTACTGAAGGATCTTCTAGAAGTCGCTGAAGAGGTCCGTAGCCCATAACTTCATCTGCGATTTCACGAATGAGCCGCCGTCGCTCTTCGGGGGACAGCGGGACCTGTTCCTCATCAATAACTGCTGACAGCTCTTCCACCGCTGAAGCACGCAGGTCTTCTTCGGATGCGGAGGAATCCCCCAAACGCGTCCCCATTCGCTCGAAGAGTGCGAGGGCAGCACGCTGCTTTAGGCCGGCCAGGGCATCGACAACTGGACCTGGTGTGCCGTTAACGGGGCCGAAATGTGAAGTCAACGGCGTTCGTGCCGGCGCAGCTGGTTCTGCATGCAGTGTAGAAGTGCTTTCCGGCACCTGCAGGACCTGGTCGCTTGTTTTGTCAGCAGTTCCTGATTTTGAAAGTCGATCTGAAAGTCTCACGACACAACCACCCTTCGATGGAGTTTATTTTGCGGGGATGACACCCAAAGAGGGTCGAACCGATCCACCAGGCGCTTGAGGCCTTTCGCCGCTGAGTCCCTCGTAGACGCTTGCAGGACCGGAACTCCACGGTTTGTAGTGAAGGGAAGGGTTCGGGAACGCGGAACTACAGCATCGATGGGGACGCCGATAGTTGCCTCTACGTCTTGGACGGATAGTCCGCTCTTCCGGTCCGCAAAGTTGAGTACTGTATGCCGTCCCTGAGGCAGCAGTTGAAGTTCCTTGAGAACGGTGAAGCACTTGCGCAGCCCGCGGACGCTTGGAACATCCATGCCGCAGACCCATACTGCATCCGTTGCCTGCTCAAGGGTTGCCAACACATGCTCGCCAAGGCCGGGAGCAGTGTCCACAATTACATACTTGAACTCGCCTGCAAGCTGATTTATCAGGCGAGTGACGTGGTCGGCCGTGATGTAGTCGGATTCGGCTGGCGTCCGGGGAGCGCACAAGGCATAAATACCAGCGGGGTGCACCGTCAGAAACGCCTTCAGGACCATCGAGTCCTGGGATGCCGAACCCTGGACCGCTTCGGTGATGCAATGCTCGGGTTCCAGCAAGAGCCCTGAAGCCACATCGCCGAATTGGAGGTCCAGGTCGACTATGACTACGCCCATTGGGGCGACCTTGCCGAGTCCAATGGCCAGATTGGTGGCGACCGTGGTCTTGCCCACTCCGCCCTTGGGTGACATCACCGCTATGACCCGTCCCCTTTCTTGCCCGGATTCCGCAGCCGGCGCCATGCCCCTCCGCCGGCTTGCTGCCGCAAGGCATGCACGCTCCAACAGGACTCTTAGGTCGTTGACGAGGATTTCGGGGGCAACAACGTCCCGAACGCCGGCGTGCATGGCACGCAGGACGAGGTCCGGTGTGGGTTCGGCCACCAGGAGGAGGCTGACCTCTGGGTATTGAAGGTCGAACACAGTTGCGAGTTTAAGAGCGTCATCAGGTGCTACTCCCGGCCCCAGGATCAAGACTTCCGGCGGGGCTCCGGTGAGCTGCCTGAAGACGTCGTCAGGTCCGCCGGTCAGGATATCCGGAGTGAGCGTTTGCATATCTCCGTGTAAGGCGCCTGCTATGGCCTGACGTATCCGTCCTTCAAAATCTCTAACAGCAGTGATGGCTACAAAGCGGCTCATTAGTACAGCCCTCCAAAAGTAGTAACCGAGGGGTCACTCTTGGTGCTGGAATCAGTTTGCTTGGCCAACCAGATAGTGCCGAACTCGGCACCGAACACCAGCTTGGCGGCATCCGCATCAGTCCGTGCGACGGTGACGAAAGCGGACCCGTTTGGCATTTCAACCGCTCTGTCCCCGGAGGTCGAGCCATCGGCGCTTCCCGACTTCTTGGTTTCCGGCGCCGCCTTCTGCACTGCAGTAACAAGAACGTCGTGGAACAGCAGGCCCGTTGACTGTTTCCAACCCTTGACTTCTTCGGGAACAGGGGCGTTGGCCGGCATATTTTCCTCAGACTTGAAGGAGCTGTAGACGGTGACCGTGTCGCCGGCCTCAATTCTTCCGCCCAAAAGGCGTTCGGGTGAAAGTAGGATTGTCACTTCTTCCAAGCCCTCGGGAACGGGAACCGTGCCCGGAACGAGCTCCCGGGGGTCAACGAGCCTGGAGGTGAGGAGTTGTTCTCCTGGCTCTAACGCAACCGACGTCACCTTGCCCGTCTGGTCGTCAAGAGTTTCTAATGCTCCTCGGGGAACTGCTGACTGCGGGATGGTAGCCTGCTCCAGGTACTTGCCAAGATCTTCTGCTTTCGTACCAACGGGCGCGGACTCCTTGACGACCAGGACATTTACGGGTTCGAGCCCCTGCGCTGCCCTGTTATCCGCGGCTTGCACGTAAACGACGAGCAGGACGGTGCCAATTACAGCCAGTACCAGCGCTGCGATGCCTCCCAGTAGGCGAGATTTCACGAGATTACTCCTTTGATTTTTTGGTGTCGATTTGATCGGCAAAGCATTACAGCTACTCCGTAAGTGCCACCACGGTGGCTCCGTAGTTGGGCAGCCCGCCGGTCAATGACAGTCCTTCTTCAAGAGAGACGAAGCGGGTGAAATAACCTTGGATTCCGCGGCAGCTGCCGGTACAACTCGGAGCAGCTGGGTCAAGGCTTGTTACGCTCGGTCCACCACCAAATTTGAAGCCTGTTACTTGGAAGGCAATGAAGCCAGCCAGCGAATACTTAGTCTTCGCGCCATTCTTGGCGGCGGTGGTGAATATGGGAATCAGGACCGGCTCATCCTTGATGGTCGCTGGCATGTCTTGGCAAACATTGGGCAGGTCATTGCCAGGATTACTACCGACTTCACTGTTGGCGACATCGATTTCAGCAGAGCAACCTGTGTCAGTGTCGAGCCAGCCGAAGCCTCCGGGCGCGTATCCGTTCTGGGCAGCACAACCTGGATACGTTGGAGTATTTTCATCGTAGCGAAGAAGGATATGAGTTGGTATGGGATCGCCCGTGAAATTGCCGGTGGCATTTAGGTCTGCAAGCTGGCTCGGCGACAAGTACTTTTCGAATACGCACTTACTGACGGTCCAGGGTAATGTTTCCGCAGATGACGGCGTTCCCCATGAAGCTACAGCCGAAGCATGAATCACGGCGGTGTCGTTGCCAAAGGCCCTAGCGAAAAACAATGTGAAGCTGTCAGCAGTAGACCCTGCCTCCTGAGCGTTGGTCTCAACACGCACGCTGTTAGCTGATGGCTGCGTGACCGAGAAAGTTCCGCTGGATTCATCGTTGGCGTTGGCGTCTGCCAGTCGGTTGTCTGCGTCGGCCATAGCGGTCCCGCAGTTGACACCCTTGGCGCAATCGCCTGCTATTGCTAGGGCTGTAGCGTCTGCGCCGTTCTGGAGCTGAGCTTTCTCGGCGTACATCGCTCCGACGTCCACCGCCAATGCCGCGAACCCCAAGAGTGCAACCATGGTGAACGCCACCACGACGGCCGCCGCACCGCGCTCGTGGTCCTGTTTGATGCCTGCCTCGCTTCTTCCCCTCAGCCGCCGCATCGCATTACTCCTATTCCTGTAAGTGTCATGGGGAAGAGCCCTGGTGACCCAAACCAGCCGGCGTCAAGAAAGCCAGAAAGCGACGGCAATATAACGGTTGTGGTGACCTGCACATTTGCATCTGCGGCGCACGCGGCTGCGTTGTCGGCCACTGCAACTCCCAGACCGGCGAGCGAGGGGGCGGCATCAAGCGCCGCTCCTTCCACATCGAGGGAACTGTCGTCATAGTGGATGGCCGCATGCCGCGCGCCCTCCCGAGCGGCTTGTGTTAGGGAATTCTGGACGTTGAAGACGCGGCCGAACTCCATTGTGCCGATAAGAATCAGAAGCAGTAGGGGGAGGAGGAGTGCCATCTCGACGGCTACTGCGCCGCGCTCTTTTTGTTTCGGTTTCAAAACCGTCTCCCAGGCCGAATAAACAAGATGAGGTTACTGATCTGGTAGAAAAAAGAGTCGGCCAGCTCCGAAGGCTCTACTGGAGCCACTAGGAGCCGGCCGACTACCTTCTACCTAGAGATCATCCGTGACGCCCTGGAAGAGTGCCTGAATAGCCAGGCCGAGCGGGCCGACGGCAATCATGACAATGACGGCGATGAGAGCGACCATGATGCCGTACTCCACCATCGTTGCGCCTTTTTCTTCACGGGTGAAGCGATCCTTGATGCCGGCGATGTAAGCAGTCATCGAGACCATGAGAGAAGTCATTGTAAATTCCTTAATTCGGTGAAATGGGTTTGATTGATTTCAACGAATTTCCAGCTGCCCCCATAAATCCTTAGCGGCTGGACTTCGCTAAGAAGAGATTGTCATTCGGGGGCAGGGGCAACAATGCGTAGTGGTACTCGACTTTTTCCACGGGCGCTAAAAGTACGTACTCGAAAGGCCGGGGCAGTACTCGGAAAGCGAAGCGAGTACACGGCGCCACTACTTGGACTCAAGGCGTGCTTGACCGGGCAACAGCCCTAAGGATGACCGGAGGAGGCTACATGAAAAAGAGAGTTGCAGCTGTAGTAGCGCCGAGCATCGAAGGACCGTGGGCCACTTCTGACGCTTTATTCCGGTCTTTTCGACTGAGCATCAGCACTGTGACTACACCGTTCAAGATGAAGCCCAGGAGTCCGCCGTAGAGCAGCTGGCTCCAGCCTAAGTACCCGAGGTAAAGGCCGACGGGCGCTGCAAGCTTCACGTCGCCCATCCCGATGCCGCCGGGGGAAATCAGCCCCAAAATAAAGTAGCCAAGAAACAAAATGACGGCGCCGAGCACCGCGCGCAGGAGATCATCAGCCTGCTTATTGAATATCCCGGGGATCAAAAAGAGTAAAAAACCACCCCCGAGCAGCATTAATACGAGCGGGTTGGGCAGCAAATGCAGTGCGACGTCGATGCGGGCGAGCTGCACGCCCAGCACGGCCAAAAATATAAAAGCCGGTAAAGCAATGCTCATTCCAAACCGCAAAGTAAAGGCCGCGCACGCGAGGCCGGTAAGTGTCGCCGTCGTAATTCTGATGGGAAGGGTGGGGAGGCCGCCCAAGCGGGGAAGTTGCTTGGCGATGAGGACTTCGGCGACGGGGGAGAGCGCCATTCCCAACGCGACGGCGCCAAGGACCAGGAGCCAGTAAGCAGAAACCTCATTAGTCATTGCAAACACCGCGCCCCCTGCGTCCGTTGGGCCGGCAGGTGCTGAGGCAGCCTCCGGCTACCCCATTTTGACCCTGAACCCCTTAACGCGCTAATCTTGGTAGTCGTTGTGCGTGTCCTATTCCGATGGTGCGTGCCCGCTTGAGAATCCGGTTGCAGGATGACTACTCAACGTGCACATTCGGAACCACAGGATGACTGGTTACATAGAGCCCTCACCTCTGTTCCGGTAGCGCGCAGATAGTAGGTGCCCACCCCTGAGTGGCTCCTAAACAAGAAGCCAGAACAAGAACGAGGCAAACACCGTGCGTACGTACACCCCGAAGCCCGGCGATATCAACCGCCAGTGGCACGTCATTGACGCCACAGACGTTGTCCTTGGTCGTCTCGCGAGCCAGACCGCAATCCTGCTGCGCGGCAAGCACAAGGCCACCTTTGCATCCCACATGGACATGGGCGACTTCGTCATCATCATCAACGCTGAAAAGGTTGCCCTGACCGGCGCCAAGCTGGAGCAGAAGCGCGCTTACCGCCACTCCGGCTACCCGGGCGGCCTGACCTCCGTCAACTACGCGGAACTGCTGGAATCCAACCCGGTCCGCGCCGTTGAGAAGGCCATCAAGGGCATGCTCCCGAAGAACTCCCTCGCTGCCCAGCAGCTGGGCAAGCTGAAGGTGTACCGCGGTGCCGAGCACCCGCACGCCGCCCAGCAGCCCAAGACTTTCGAAATCACCCAGGTCGCCCAGTAGTCCTGGCCACCAAACAACTTATCTATACAAGGAGAACCGTGGCTCAGAACGAAGAGACCACCGAAGCCGTTGAGGCTGAGGAAACCCTGACCAGCTACACCTCTGAAAGCTCAGCTGCTGACGCCGCTGCGCCGAAGAAAGAGCGCCCGGCACTGACCGTTGCCGGCGCAGCTGTTGGCCGCCGCAAGGAAGCTGTTGCACGCGTTCGCGTTGTTCCCGGCTCCGGCAAGTGGACCATCAACGGCCGCGCGCTGGACAACTACTTCCCCAACAAGCTGCACCAGCAGGACGTCAACGAGCCCTTCAAGATCCTTGATCTCGAAGGCGCCTACGACGTTATCGCCCGTATCCACGGCGGCGGCATCTCCGGCCAGGCCGGCGCACTGCGCCTCGGCATCGCCCGGTCGCTGAACGAGATCGACGTCGAGAACAACCGCGCCACGCTGAAGAAGGCCGGCTACCTCTCACGCGACGCCCGCGTCATCGAGCGTAAGAAGGCTGGCCTCAAGAAGGCCCGTAAGGCTCAGCAGTACTCCAAGCGCTAAATCCGCTTGCCCAGAAGCCCGTCCCGCCATTGGTGGGGCGGGCTTCTGCCGTTAACTCCTAAGTCGGCCAAGCGCTCTCGCTAATTTTGGATTGACGGTCACGGGCGGCCGCGTTACTTTTTACTAGACCAGCCACTTCGAGTGGACCCGGGTCGGCCTGTACTAAACAGTCGATCAAGTGTGGAAATGAGCCATGCGACTTCCTGTAATTGGACTTCGCCCATGGCTCATTGCGCCAAAGTCACCTACGCAAGCCGGAGCATTGCCCTCCTTGCCCTCTACGCCATCCAGCGCTCGGGTAACTGCGCAAGACGTGAGGCCAGCGTTTATCCCTGCAAGGAGTGCAGGGCCTGGCATCTGACATCCCAGCGAGTAAGCGGAGCGTGGAGAGAATTCCAATCGCCCATTCCGAGACGTAAGACATTCAAACAGTCCAGGAACAGTGCCTGACCAGCCGTTTCAAGCCGAACCATCCCCATCCTCTAGACTTGACCGGTGTCTAGATTATTTGGAACTGATGGTGTCCGGGGGCTGGCGAACGGTCTGTTGACTGCGGAGCTCGCCATGCAGCTGGCCCAGGCGGCCGCCGTCGTACTCGGCCATGACCGCAAATCCAACGGGTCCCGGCCGCGGGCCGTTGTAGCCCGCGACCCGCGGGCAAGCGGGGAATTCATTGCCGCCGCCGTGGAGGCCGGGCTCTCCAGCTCCGGCGTGGACGTTTACGACGCCGGCGTCCTCCCCACCCCTGCAGCGGCCTATCTCGTGGCGGACCTGGACGCTGACTTCGGCGTCATGATCTCGGCCTCCCACAACCCTGCGCCCGACAACGGCATCAAGTTCTTCGCCCGCGGCGGCCAGAAGCTCCCCGACGAGGTGGAGGACGCCATCGAGGCGCAGATGTCCCGGGAAGCAGTGCGCCCGGTCGGCGCCGATGTCGGACGCATCCAGCGCTTCTCGGACGCCGAGGACCGCTACATCGTCCACCTCCTGCAGACCCTGCCGCACCGGCTGGACGGACTTACGGTGGTTCTGGACTGCGCCCACGGTGCTGCCAGCGGTTGCTCGCCCCAGGTCTTCAAGGACGCCGGCGCGAATGTCATTGTGATCGGTGCGGACCCGGACGGCCATAACATCAACGACGGCGTCGGCTCCACCCACCTTGGTCCCCTCAAGGAGGCCGTCGTCAAGTACGGCGCCAACTTGGGAATCGCCCACGACGGCGACGCAGACCGCTGCCTCGCCGTGGACCACGAGGGCAACGAAGTGGATGGCGACCAGATCATGGCCATCCTCGCCGTGGCTCTGAAGGCGTCAGGCAAGCTCAGGGACGATGTCCTGGTGGCAACTGTCATGAGCAACCTCGGGTTGAAGATCGCGCTCCGCGAAGCGGGCATCAGCATCCGCGAAACCGCCGTGGGCGACCGCTACGTCCTCGAGGAGATGCGCGACGGCGGTTTCAACCTGGGCGGCGAACAGTCCGGCCACGTTATTTTCGCCGACCACGCCACAACGGGCGACGGCGTGCTCACCGGACTGCAGCTCGCGGCCCAGATTGCCCTGACTGGTAAGCCGCTTAAGGAACTCGCCACGGTGATGACCAAGCTTCCCCAGGTCCTCATCAACGTCAAGGGTGTGGACCGCGCCGGAGTGAAGAGGAACGAGGTCCTCGCTCAGGCGGTGGCGGCAGCTGAAGCCGCTCTCGGTGACACCGGCCGCGTCCTCCTCCGGCCGTCCGGCACCGAACCGGTTGTACGTGTGATGGTTGAGGCTGCCGACGAAGAGACCGCCCAGTCCATTGCCGAACACCTTGCCCAGGTGGTCCGGGCAGAGCTCGCTTTGGAGCTCATCTCCGAATAGGTCCCTGAACAGCAAAGCGGCCCGCCTCCATCAGGAGGCGGGCCGCTTTCGTTGTGTACGCCCAGCATGGGCATTCGCTTGGAGGTGGAAGTCCTCTGAAGGAGAAGGTGGTTTAACTTCTAGCCAATGGCAACTGCGTCATCGTGAGGTGGGGTGGGAAGGAAGCCGGAGGCAAATCCCTGCACCGAGGGACACGAACCGCATAGAAGGCATGCAAGCTCGGGATCAGGCCGGATCTGGCCTATCAATGGGGCAACAGCAGCCGAGCCTACTGGCGGGTCGCGAAGTCGCCCATCCTCCACAGGGCCCTGCCAACCGAGTACTGGGCAGGGCAAGGCCTCATTCTCTTTCGCACTGCATGGGATCGCTTTCAAACGACCTAGCGAACCGCCGTATGCGAGGCCCGCACGTACGGTGGTGTGAGAGGTGGGTCGGGAAACCCGACCCACCTACTCGATTGCTAGGCGTCAGGGAGTGCGGCTTTTCAGGGCATCCCTGATCTCGGTCAGCAGCGCGATTTGCGGATCCTCGGCAGACTCCTTCTTCACGTCCTGGCCGATCCCCAGCCTGCGGTTGCGTCGCTCGATCATCAGGTTCATCGGCATCACCACAACGAAATAGATGGCCGCTGAGATGAGCAGGAAATTCACAATGGCAGTCAGCAGCACGCCAAACTCGATGAAGTTGCCGTTGAAATTCACTCTTGCGAAGCTGTCGAAGTTCGGCGAACCTGTCAGCCCGGCAATGAAAGGCATGAGCACCTTATTCACAAGTGCCGTCACCACCGCGCCAAAGGCGGTTCCAATAACGACGGCGACGGCAAGGTCAACAACATTGCCCTTCATAATGAAATTCTTGAATCCAGTCAGCATAGGAACCAAGCTAGCGCATAGCGTTAGGGATACCCCGGCGCGGCCCCCACGCCGAAGTACTCCTCCAGCGTGAAAATCCCACGCGCAGCCATGTCGGTGGCCGCCTCGACGCCGATGTAGCGCAGGTGCCACGGCTCGTAGTAGTACCCCGTGATCGGGTGGAACATCCACGGGTAGCGCACCACGAACCCGAACCGGTGTCCGTTCGCCTTCGCCCACATGGCCGCAGGCTGGTCCGCGAAGCACGGTTGGAAACCGCATGCGCCCCCACCGTCCGCGATGTCAAAGGCCCAGCCGGTCTGGTGTTCCGAGTATCCCGGCCGGGCGCCTGCCGTGTCCGCATCGGCTTGGCCGCGCGAGGCAACGTAGCCGTTGTAGGTGGCCACCTGGGTGCCGTAGGAGCGGTACCCGCTTGCCAGCACCATGGCCACCCCCTCCCCCGCGGCCGCCGCGAACATCGCCTCGGCCGCAGCCGCCGTCGTGCTGTTCAGCAGCGCCGCCTCGCCGGAGGCGGTCGTGGCCACGGCGGGCACTACCAGGTCAGCCGGCACGTAGTCCGCCGGGATCAGCGGCCGGTGCTTATTGACCACCAGCCAGGGGCTCGCAGGATCGGTGAGGGAGAACTGCCGCGGCAAAGCCGAGGAGGGCGACGGCGTCGGGGACGGTTCCGGAGGCGGGGGAGCCGCAGTGGTGACTTCCGCCGTCGGGGTTGCCGACGCAGTAACCGGACTGGGGGAGGGGAAAGCAGAAGGCGCGCCCGACGACGGCGCCCCCGCCCCGGGTGCTTCCGGCGTGCAGGCAGCCAGCACAGTCAGTCCTGCCCCCGCCGCGAGGAAACGGGCGAAGGTGCGCCGGCTGGTCGCCGTCTGCCCGGAAGCTTCAGAAGGAGTGCAGTCGTAGCACACCTGTGCTAAACCTTCCGAAGGAGCATGCGGCGGATGGAATGGTCCGCGTCTTTGGTGAGCACCAGCTGGGCGCGGCCGCGCGTGGGGAGGACGTTCTCCTCCAGATTCGGCTCGTTGATCCGCTTCCAAATATCCCGGGCGGTGCTCTCCGCCTCCTCGTCGGACAGGGCTGCATAGCGGTGGAAGTAGGACTCCGGCTGCGCGAATGCCGTGGTGCGGAGCTTGCGAAACCTGTCCACGTACCATTCCTCAATATAGGAAGTCTTGGCATCCACGTAGATGGAGAAGTCGAAGAAATCGCTCAGGGCAAGCCCCTGCCGGCCGTCATGCCGCGGCCGCGCCGGTGCCAGGACGTTAAGCCCCTCCACGATCAGCACGTCGGGGCGGCGGACCACCACTTCCTTGCCCGGAACGATGTCATACGTGACGTGGGAGTACCAGGGGGCGCGGACTTCCTCGGCGCCGCTCTTGATTTCGCTCACGAAGCGCAGCAGCGCCCGGCGATCGTAGGACTCCGGGAAGCCCTTCCGCTCCAGCAGCTGCCGGCGCTTCAGTTCAGCCAGCGGGTACAGGAAACCGTCAGTGGTGATGAGCTCCACATTGGGGGTGCCAGGCCAGCGGCGCAGCATTTCGCGGAGAACGCGGGCGATGGTGGACTTGCCGACGGCGACCGAGCCCGCCACGCCGATGACAAACGGAGTGCGCTGGGTTTGCTCGCCCAGGAAGGTGGTGGTGGCCGCATGAAGCTGGCCCGCGGCCTCAACATACAGGTGCAGGAGCCTGGAGAGCGGAAGGTAGACCTCCCGGACCTCCTTGATGTCCAGGGGGTCGCCAAGGCCGCGGAGACGGTCAATATCCTCCTGATTAAGAGGCTGTTCCATCTCATCGGCGAGCCGGGACCAGGTCTGCCGGTCCAGCTCAACGAACGGGGAGACGCCTTCGCCGTTCGCTTCATTGCGTTGCACAGTCACTTTAGAGATTCTGCCCCCAGCCCGGCCGAGAGCGAAATGCGCGTGAGCCGGAGCACACTGGTCAACGCCACAGAGCGGCTCCCGGCGGCGCCTGGTTTAAAGCTAGGGCACCCCTGCCGATAGTCTTGAGCCTATGTGTGGAATCGTAGGATACGTGGGCCGTTCTGGTAACGGCGGAAGTCACAGTGCGTTGGATGTTGTCCTTGAGGGACTGCGCCGCCTGGAGTACCGGGGCTATGACTCCGCAGGGGTCGCCGTGGTGTCCCAGGGTTTGATCGAGTCGCGGAAGAAGTCGGGGAAGCTGAGCAACCTGATTGCCGAGCTGGAGGCCCGTCCGCTGCCGGAAACCGTCACCGGGATCGGCCACACGCGTTGGGCGACCCACGGCGGGCCGACGGACCGGAACGCGCACCCGCACCTGGCCGATGGCGGCAAGCTCGCCGTGATCCACAACGGCATCATCGAAAACTTCGCCGAGCTGAAGCTTGAGCTGCTGGATAAGGGCGTAACGTTCCTGTCCGAGACGGACACCGAGGTGGCCGCGGCGCTGCTGGGGGATATTTTCCGGAACAAGCTGGGCGGGGACACCTCCGACGGCGGCCTGACCCGCGCGATGGAGCTCGCCTGCCAGCGCCTGGAGGGCGCTTTCACCCTCCTCGCGGTCCACGCTGACCAGCCCGACGTCGTCGTCGCCGCCCGCCGCAACTCGCCGCTGGTGGTGGGTCTGGGCGAAGGGGAGAACTTCCTGGGTTCGGACGTGTCCGGCTTCATCGATTACACCCGACGCGCCGTGGAATTGGGCCAGGACCAGATCGTGACGATCACCGCGGACACGGTGGAGATCACCGATTTCTACGGCAAGCCGGCCGAGGGCAAGGAATACCACGTTGACTGGGACCCTGCCTCGGCGGAAAAGGGTGGCTTCAGCTCGTTTATGGAGAAGGAAATCCATGACCAGCCCGATGCTGTGGCGCAGACCCTGCTGGGACGCTCGGACATCAACGGCAAGCTGACCCTGGATGAGCTGCGCATTGATGTTGAACGGCTGAAGCAGGTCAACAAGATCATCGTGCTGGCCTGCGGCACCGCCGCGTACGCCGGCACCGTGGCCAAGTACGCGATCGAGAACTGGTGCCGGATCCCCACCGAGGTGGAGCTCGCGCATGAGTTCCGCTACCGGGATCCGATCCTGGACGAGAACACCCTGGTGGTGTCCATCAGCCAGTCCGGGGAAACGATGGACACCCTGATGGCCGTCCGGTATGCCCGCGAGCAGGGCGCGAAGACCATCTCGATCTGTAACACCAACGGCTCCACCATTCCGCGTGAATCCGATGCCGTGCTGTACACGCACGCGGGTCCGGAAATCGCTGTGGCCTCCACCAAGGCGTTCCTGGCGCAGATCACCGCCGCGTACCTGCTGGGCCTGTATCTGGCACAGCTGCGCGGCAATATCTTCTCCGGCCAGATTAAGGACGTCCTCGCGGACCTGAACAAGATCCCGGCCAAGATCCAGAAGATCCTGGACAACGCCGGGCCGTTGCGGGAACTGGCCCGCAGCATGGCCGACGAGAAGTCGGTGCTGTTCCTGGGCCGCCACGTCGGCTACCCGGTGGCGCTCGAGGGTGCGCTGAAGCTGAAGGAAATCGCGTACATCCACGCCGAGGGCTTCGCCGCCGGCGAGCTCAAGCACGGCCCCATCGCCCTGATCGATGAAGGCCAGCCGGTGTTCGTGGTGGTCCCGTCCCCGCGAGGCCGCGACTCCCTGCACGCCAAGGTCGTCTCTAACATCCAGGAAGTCCGTGCCCGCGGAGCCCGCACCCTGGTCATCGCCGAGGAAGGCGACGAAGCGGTCAAGGCCTACGCCGAGCACGTCTTCTACGTCCCCGAAACCCCCACCCTGCTGATGCCGCTGCTGACCACCGTCCCGCTGCAGATCTTCGCCGCGGAACTCGCCGCAGCCAAGGGCTACGACGTGG
>NZ_JAMKFI010000008.1:471296-499230 GCF_024494415.1 Pseudarthrobacter sp. R1
AGCTCGCCGTGATCCACAACGGCATCATCGAAAACTTCGCCGAGCTGAAGCTTGAGCTGCTGGATAAGGGCGTAACGTTCCTGTCCGAGACGGACACCGAGGTGGCCGCGGCGCTGCTGGGGGATATCTTCCGGAACAAGCTGGGCGGGGACACCTCCGACGGCGGCCTGACCCGCGCGATGGAGCTCGCCTGCCAGCGCCTGGAGGGCGCTTTCACCCTGCTGGCGGTCCACGCCGACCAGCCCGACGTCGTCGTCGCTGCCCGGCGGAACTCGCCGCTGGTGGTGGGTCTGGGCGAGGGGGAGAACTTCCTGGGTTCGGACGTGTCCGGCTTCATCGATTACACCCGCCGCGCCGTGGAACTGGGCCAGGACCAGATCGTGACGATCACCGCGGACACGGTGGAGATCACCGATTTCTACGGCAAGCCGGCCGAGGGCAAGGAGTACCACGTTGACTGGGACCCGGCCTCGGCGGAAAAGGGCGGCTTCTCCTCGTTTATGGAGAAGGAGATCCATGACCAGCCCGATGCTGTGGCGCAGACCCTGCTGGGACGCTCGGACATCAACGGCAACCTGACCCTGGATGAGCTGCGGATTGATGTTGAACGGCTGAAGCAGGTCAACAAGATCATCGTGCTGGCCTGCGGCACCGCCGCATACGCCGGCACCGTGGCCAAGTACGCGATCGAGAACTGGTGCCGGATCCCCACCGAGGTGGAACTTGCCCATGAGTTCCGCTACCGGGATCCGATCCTGGACGAGAACACCCTGGTGGTCTCGATCAGCCAGTCCGGTGAAACGATGGACACCCTGATGGCCGTCCGGTATGCCCGCGAGCAGGGCGCGAAGACCATCTCGATCTGCAACACCAACGGCTCCACCATTCCGCGTGAATCCGACGCGGTGCTGTACACGCACGCGGGCCCGGAAATCGCTGTTGCCTCCACCAAGGCGTTCCTGGCGCAGATCACCGCCGCGTACCTGCTGGGCCTGTATCTGGCACAGCTGCGCGGCAACGTAGATGAAGGTGACATCAAGGACGTCCTGGCGGATCTGAACAAGATCCCGGCCAAGATCCGGAAGATCCTGGACGACGCCGGGCCGTTGCGGGAACTGGCCCGCAGCATGGCCGACGAGAAGTCGGTGCTGTTCCTGGGCCGCCACGTGGGCTACCCGGTGGCGCTCGAGGGTGCGCTGAAGCTGAAGGAAATCGCGTACATCCATGCCGAGGGCTTCGCCGCCGGCGAGCTCAAGCACGGCCCCATCGCCCTGATCGATGAGGGCCAGCCGGTGTTCGTGGTGGTCCCGTCCCCGCGCGGCCGCGATTCGCTGCACGCCAAGGTCGTGTCCAATATCCAGGAAGTCCGGGCCCGCGGCGCCCGCACCCCGGTCATCGCCGAGGAAGGCGACGAAGCAGTCAAGGCCTACGCCGAGCACGTCTTCTACGTCCCCGAAACCCCCACCCTGCTGATGCCGCTGCTGACCACCGTCCCGCTGCAGATCTTCGCCGCGGAACTCGCCGCAGCCAAGGGCTACGACGTGGAAACCCCCACCCTGCTGATGCCGCTGCTGACCACCGTCCCGCTGCAGATCTTCGCCGCGGAACTCGCCGCAGCCAAGGGCTACGACGTGGACCAGCCCCGCAACCTCGCCAAGAGCGTCACCGTCGAGTAACTGGTTCTGATGTACAGCTGAAGCCCCGGGCAGAGAGCCCGGGGCTTCGGCTTTTTTGGAGCCTGTTCGCGTGACTTTTGCTGGCCTCTGGAGCAGGAGCCCCCGGAAATACAGGGCGGCCATTAAGCTGAGGGCCCAACAACCACGCATTCCTGCCGGGCGCGCTGCGGCACGGGAGCCTCAGGGTGTCACCGTAGAATGGGCCGCATGATCGTTGGCATTGGCGTAGACGTTGTAGACATCGAGCGGTTCGGCCGCCAGCTTGAGCGCACCCCCGGCCTCCGGGACAGGCTGTTCGTCCCCGCGGAGCGGGAACTGAACACCCGGTCGCTGGCCGCGAGGTTCGCTGCGAAGGAAGCTGTGGCCAAGGTCCTCGGTGCGCCCGCCGGCATGAACTGGCAGGACTGCTGGATCGGCCTGGACCACAACGGCCCCACCGTCCAGGTCAAGGGCACCGTGCTGGCCGTCGCCGAGGCCAAGGGCGTCAAGCGCTGGCACCTCTCGATCAGCCACGACGGCGGCATCGCCACCGCTACGGTCCTGGCCGAAGGCTGAACCGGAACCGGCCCGCCGCGCCACCTACAAACGTGATCAGCGCCTACACCGGAACCCAGGTCCGGGAAGCCGAGGAGCCCCTCCTGGCTGCCGGCCTGGGAAACGCCCTCATGCAGCGCGCAGCCCACGGGCTGGCCAACACAATCATCAGGGAGCTCCAGTCCCGTGGCCGCCGGATCTACGGATCCAGCCTTGTGGTGCTCATTGGCAAAGGCAACAACGGCGGGGACGGGCTCTACGCCGCCGCATTCCTCGCCGCGCGGGGCATGCGTACGACGGCGGTGCTCACCGCGGATTCGGCACATCCCCAGGCGCTGGCTGCTTTTGAGGGCGCCGGCGGACGGGTGCGCCAGCTTACGGACACGGCACCTGGCGAACTTGCCGCAGAAGCGGTGCGCGCCGACGTCGTTGTCGATGCTGTGTTGGGAACCGGTGCGAAAGGCGGGCTGCGGGGGAGTGCGGCAACCCTGGTCCATGCTGTCGCCGGTGCCTGGACCGGTCAGGCTGCCCCCGGCTTCGTGGTGGCGTGCGACCTGCCCAGCGGCGTTGATGCTGATACCGGGGAGGTGTCCGTACCGGTGCTGCCTGCGGATGTCACAGTGACTTTCGGAGCGGCGAAGGCGGGCCTGCTGGTGGACCCCGGCGCAGATTATGCCGGCAGGGTGGAAGTGGTGCCTATTGGTATTGAGGACAATTTTGAACGCGGCACCCTGCGGCGGCTCGAGGATGCAGACATTGCCGGCCTCCTTCCCAGCCCAGCCCGGCGTGCCCACAAATACTCACGCGGAGTCCTGGGAGTGGTGGCGGGATCCGCAGATTATCCCGGCGCAGCCGTCCTGGCGTGCCGCGGTGCACTTGCCGCGGGAGCCGGGATGGTGCGCTATCTCGGACCGCCCGAGGTCGCGGACCTGATCCGGCAGTCCTGCCCTGAAGTGGTGTGCAGTACCGGCACCGTGGCTGAAAACAGGGTGCAGGCGTGGCTGGTGGGCTCCGGCATCGGACCCGAAGACCACGAACAGCTGCAGCGCGCCCGGGACGCCGTTGAGTCCGGATTGCCTGTGGTGGCTGATGCCGGTGCGCTTCCCGCCCTCACCGATGTGCTCGCCCCGAATGTGGTGCTGACGCCGCACGCCGGCGAGCTCGCCGCGCTGCTGAAGCGATGGGGAGTTGAGGCGGACCGCGCTGCAGTGGAAGCCGGAACCCTCGGCGCCGTCCGCCAAGCTGCCAAGCTGACCGGAGCCACCGTCCTGCTTAAAGGCGCCACCACCCTGGTGGCCGCACCCTCCGGGGACGTCTACAGCCAGGCGGACGGCACGCCCTGGCTCGCCACTGCCGGCAGCGGCGACGTGCTGGCTGGCGTCATCGGTGCGCTGCTCGCGCAGGCGGCTCCCGACGTCGGACGCTTCCAGAAGGTGGGCATAAAAGAGGAGGGACGGTGGGCCGTGGTGGCCGCGCTGGGAGCCGCGCTGCATGGCCGGGCCGGGAGGGCGGCGTCGGACGCCTGCTTCGGCGGGCCGATCGCTGCGGGCGGAATTGCCGACTCCTTACCGTATGTTTGGGGTAAAGTAAGCACGCTTAGTAACGCTGGGGTCCGGAAACGTAATAGTCATACCCAGCCGCTACGGTAGGCATTAGTTCGCACCGGCAGCAGGGGGCTCGTGCCCTTCTGCTGCCGAATCACAAAGAGGAGCATTATGGAAGTCTGGCCTGGATCGGCTTATCCCCTTGGCGCCACGTTCAACGGAACCGGCACCAACTTTGCCCTGTTCAGCGAACGCGCCGAAAAAGTTGAACTCTGCCTCTTTGACGACGAAGGCAAGGAAACCCGCATCACGGTGGATGAGGTGGACGGGTACGTCTGGCACTGCTACATCCCGCAGGTCCAGCCCGGCCAGAAGTACGGCTACCGGGTGCACGGCCCCTACGATCCTGCCTCCGGCAACCGCTTCAACCCCAACAAGCTCCTGCTGGACCCCTACGCCAAGGCCGTCCACGGCCAAGTGGACTGGGATCCGTCGCTGTTCACGTACAACCTGGGCGAGCCGGACTCCATCAACAACGAGGACTCCGCCAGCCACATGATGATGGGCGTGGTCATCAACCCGTTCTTCGACTGGGACGGCGACCAGAACCTGCGGATTCCCTACCACCAGTCGGTCATCTACGAGGCCCACGTCAAGGGCCTTACCCAGCTGCACCCTGAGATTCCAGAGGAGCAGCGCGGAACGTATGCCGGCGTGGCCCACCCCGCCGTCATCTCCCACCTGCAGAAACTCGGCGTGACCGCCATCGAGCTCATGCCCGTCCACCAGTTCGTCAATGACGGCACCCTGCAGGACAAGGGCCTGAACAACTACTGGGGCTACAACACCATCGGCTTCTTCGCGCCGCAGAACACCTACAGCTCCACCGGCGACACCGGCCAGCAAGTCCAGGACTTCAAGGCCATGGTCCGTTCCCTGCACAAAGCCGGCATCGAGGTCATCCTCGACGTGGTGTACAACCACACCGCCGAAGGCAACCATTTGGGCCCCACGCTGTCCTTCAAGGGCATCGACAACGCCGCCTACTACCGGTTGATGGAGGGCGACGAGAAGCACTACATGGACTACACCGGCACCGGCAACTCCCTGAACGTCCGCCAGCCGCACTCCCTGCAGCTGCTCATGGACTCCCTGCGCTACTGGGTTTCGGAGATGCACGTTGACGGTTTCCGGTTCGACCTCGCCTCCACCCTCGCCCGCGAATTCTATGACGTGGACAAGCTCTCCACCTTCTTCGAACTCATCCAGCAGGACCCGGTGGTCTCCCAGGTCAAGCTCATCGCCGAGCCCTGGGACGTTGGCCCGGGCGGCTACCAGGTGGGCAACTTCCCGCCGCAGTGGACCGAGTGGAACGGCAAGTACCGCGATACGGTCCGCGACTTCTGGCGCGGCGAGCCCGCCACCCTGGGCGAATTCGCCTCCCGCATCACGGGTTCGGCGGACCTGTACGAGCACTCCGGCCGCCGGCCCGTAGCGTCCATTAACTTCGTCACCGCGCACGACGGCTTCACCCTCTCGGACCTGGTGTCCTACAACGAGAAGCACAACGACGCCAACGGCGAGGGCAACAACGACGGCGAATCCCACAACCGCTCCTGGAACTGCGGCGTCGAGGGCCCCACGGACGATCCCGAGGTCCTTGCGCTGCGGGCGCGCCAGCAGCGCAACTTCATCGCCTCGCTGCTGCTGTCCCAGGGTGTGCCGATGCTCCTGCACGGCGACGAGATGGGACGCACCCAGCAGGGTAACAACAACGGCTACTGCCAGGACTCCGAGCTCACCTGGATCAATTGGGACAGCATTGACCAGCCGCTGGTGGAGTTCACGGCCGCCGTCAACGCCCTCCGCGCCAAGCACCCCACGTTCCGCCGCAGCCGGTTCTTCGACGGCCGGCCCGTCCTGCGGGGTGAGGGCGAGCGGCTGCCGGACATCGTATGGCTGGACCCGGACGGCGAAAACATGAAGCCCGAGGCGTGGGACAGCGGCTTCGGCCGTTCCGTGGGCGTCTTCCTCAACGGCGACGGCATCCAGGGCAAGGACAGCCGCGGCCGCAGGATCACCGACGTCAACTTCCTGATGTACTTCAACGCGCACGACGACACCGTGAAGTTCACGCTTCCTTCGGACGAGTACGCACCTGCCTGGGACGTCATCATCGATACTGCCGGGCAGAACGCGGACACGGAACCCGTGGCGGCCGGCGAGCCGCTGCCGGTGGAGGCCAAGTCCCTGGTGGTCCTGCGGGCCCACACCGTTCCTGAGGTGGAGCCGGACCACTCCGTGGCTGCGTCCCTGGCAGCACTGTCCCAGACCGCCAGCAGCGAGAGTGAATCCATAACGACTCCCGCGGTGGCCGAACCCGGGAAGACCACGAAGATCGGGGAGCGGAAGGCGTCCAAGAAGTGAGGGTCCCGGCATCCACCTACCGCCTCCAGATCCGCCGCAGCTTCACGCTGTTCGATGCTGCCGAAAAGGTCCCCTACCTGAAAGCGCTCGGCGCGGACTGGGTGTACCTCTCACCCATCCTGACGGCAGAGCAGGGCTCGGACCATGGCTATGACGTGACCGACCCCTCCGCCGTTGATCCGGACCGGGGCGGTCCGGAAGGCCTGCTGGCCCTGTCAAAGGCTGCGCGTGAGCACGGCATGGGTGTCCTCGTGGACATCGTGCCCAACCACGTGGGCGTGGCCACGCCGGCGCAGAACCCGTGGTGGTGGTCCCTGCTGAAGGAAGGGCAGGGTTCGCCCTACGCCGAAGCCTTCGACGTCGAATGGGAACTGGCCGGCGGAAAAATCCGGCTGCCCATGCTTGGCTCCGGTGAGGACCTGGACAAGCTGGAGGTCAAGGACGGCGAACTCCGCTACTACGACCACCGGTTCCCGATCGCCGAAGGGACATACTCCGACGGCGACACCCCACATGAGGTCCACAGCCGCCAGCACTACGAGCTGATCGACTGGCGCCGCGCCGACGCCGAGCTGAACTACCGGCGCTTCTTTGCCGTCACCACGCTGGCCGGGATCCGGGTGGAAACCCCGCGCGTCTTTGAGGAAGCCCATGCCGAGGTGGGCCGCTGGTTCCGTGAGGGGCTCGTGGACGGGCTCCGGGTGGACCATCCGGACGGCCTGGCGGATCCTGCCGGCTACCTGCGCTGGCTGAAGGACCTCAGCGGCGGAGCCTACATCCTGGTGGAAAAGATCCTGGAGCCGGGCGAAGTCCTGCCCCAGGACTTCGCGACCGAGGGTACCACCGGCTATGACGCGCTGGCTGACGTGGACCGGGTCTTTATTGATCCCGCAGGCCGGCAGGCCCTTGATGACCTGGACGCCAAGCTGCGGGGCTCTGCGGTTCCCGCTGACTACGCCGAGATGATCCGGGGCACCAAGCGGATGATCGCGGACGGCATCCTGCGCTCCGAGGTGCTGCGCCTGGCCCGCCTGGTTCCGGATTCCTACGGGCTTTCCGTGGAACAGGCCGCTGATGCCCTTGCGGAAATCATCGCGGCCTTCCCGGTTTACCGGACGTACCTGCCCACGGGCGCCGGCATCCTCAAGGAAGCCTGCGAATCCGCGGCGGCCCACCGGCCCGAGCTGGAGGTTGCCGTCGGCACGCTCCTGCCGCTGCTCCTCGACCCTGCCAACCCCATCGCGGTGCGCTTCCAGCAGACCTCCGGCATGGTGATGGCCAAGGGCGTGGAGGACACGGCGTTCTACCGCTACACCCGGCTTGGCACGTTGACGGAGGTGGGAGCCGAACCGGCCGAGTTCGCCGTCTCTCCCGAGGAGTTCCACCACCGGATGCTTCGGCGGCAGGAAGACCTTCCGCTCTCCATGACCACCATGTCCACGCACGACACCAAGCGCAGCGAGGACGCCCGTGCCAGAATCTCGGTGATCGCGGAACTGCCGCAGGAGTGGACCGCCACGCTGAACACTCTTCGCGAGCTGGCCCCGATTCCGGACGGGCCTTACGAGAACCTGCTGTGGCAGGCAATCATCGGTGCCTGGCCGGCGAGCAGGGAACGGCTCCAGGGCTACGCGGAAAAGGCAGCCCGGGAGGCCGGCAACTCCACCACGTGGACGGACCCTGACGAAGAATTCGAGTCCCACGTCAAGGCCGCAGTGGACGCTGCGTTCGACGACGACCGGGTCACCAAGATGGTGGAGGACTTCGTGGCACGGATCGATTCGTACGCGGCGTCCAACTCGGTGTCCGCCAAGCTGGTCCAGCTGACCATGCCCGGCGTCCCGGACGTCTACCAGGGCAGCGAATTCTGGGAACGGTCACTGACCGATCCCGACAACCGGCGCCCGGTGGACTTCGCGGTCCGCCAGCAGGAGCTCGCAAAGCTCGACGCCGGACAGTTGCCTGACGCGGGCACCGAAACCAGCAAGCTCCTGGTCACCTCCCGGGCGCTCCGGCTCCGCCGCGACCGGCCCGAACTGTTCCAGGGCTACACTTCGCTTGCCGCCTCCGGGGCCGCTGCAGATCACTTGCTTGCGTTCCACCGCGGGGCCCAGGGGACTCCCGGAGCCATAACGCTGGCCACCCGCCTTCCGGCGGGACTGGCGGCCGACGGCGGGTGGCGGGACACCGCCGTCGAACTCCCCGTCCCCGTCCGGGACGAGCTCACCGGCGCCGGCTACGGACCGGGCCCCGTTTCGGTGGCCGACGTCCTGGGTACCTACCCGGTGGCTTTGCTCGTACCGGTGGATGGAGAAAAGGCATGACCCTCGTCAATGGTGGGCCCGAGCGCTTCGACGTCTGGGCTCCCGACGCCAGTTCGGTGATCCTGGTGGCCAACGGCCGGCAGTATCCCATGCTGAAGAAGGAAACGGCGCCCGGCTCGGAGGGCTGGTGGACTGCCCCCGATGCTCCAGGGGACGGCGAAGTGGACTATGGCTACCTGCTGGACGGCGACGGCCACCCGCTGCCGGATCCGCGGTCGCGACGGCTGCCCGACGGTGTCCACCAGCTCTCCCGGACGTTCGACCCCGCCGCGCATGCCTGGCAGGACGGTGGCTGGAAGGGCAAGGAGCTGCAGGGTTCAGTCATCTACGAACTCCACGTCGGCACCTTCACCCCGGCGGGCACCTTGGACGCCGCAGCCGAAAAGCTGAGCTACCTGGCGGACCTCGGCGTCGACTTCGTGGAACTGCTGCCGGTCAACGGCTTCAACGGCACCCACAACTGGGGCTACGACGGCGTGCAGTGGTACGCGGTGCACGAAGGCTACGGCGGGCCGGCGGCCTACCAGCGCTTTGTGGACGCAGCCCACGCGGCGGGCCTCGGCGTCATCCAGGATGTGGTGTACAACCACCTCGGCCCGAGCGGCAACTACCTGCCCAAGTTCGGCCCGTACCTGAAGCAGGGGGACGCCAACACGTGGGGGGACTCGGTCAACCTGGACGGCCCCGGTTCGGATGTGGTGCGGGAGTACATCCTGGACAACGCCGCGCTCTGGCTACGGGACTATCACGTGGACGGGCTCCGCCTGGATGCCGTGCACGCGCTGAACGATGAGCGTGCCGTGCACATCCTGGAGGAGTTCGGTGCCTTAGGCGATGCCGTCTCGGCTGAGACGGGGCTGCCCAAAACGCTCATTGCCGAGTCGGACCTCAACAACCCGCGCCTGCTCTACCCGCGGGACGCCAATGGCTACGGTCTCGCCGGGCAGTGGAGCGATGACTTCCACCACGCCGTCCACGTGAGCGTCAGCGGCGAGACCACCGGGTACTACGAGGACTTCCAGTCGCTGGCCGTGTTGGCAAAGGTCCTCAAGGACGGCTTCCTGCACGACGGCAGCTACTCCAGCTTCCGCGGACGCCACCATGGCCGGCCCATCAATGCCGCCCTGGCCCACCCTGCCGCCCTGGTGGTGTGCAACCAGAACCACGACCAAATCGGAAACCGGGCCACGGGGGACAGGCTTTCGCAGTCGTTGTCCTACGGGCAGCTGGCAGTGGCCGCCGTTCTGACCCTGACGTCGCCGTTTACGCCCATGCTGTTTATGGGTGAGGAGTTTGCGGCGAGCACCCCGTGGCAGTTCTTCACCTCGCATCCGGAACCGGAGCTGGGCAAGGCCACTGCCGAGGGCCGGATCAAGGAGTTTGAGCGCATGGGGTGGGACCCCGCCGTCGTGCCCGACCCCCAGGATCCGGAGACCTTCCGCCGGTCCAAGCTGAACTGGGACGAAGCCGCCGGCGGCGACCACGCCCGGCTCCTGGAGCTCTACCGCTCCCTCACGGCGCTGCGCCGGGACCACACCGAGCTCGCCGGGCTTGGCTTCGGGGAGACGGACGTGATGTTCGACGACGATGCAGGCTGGCTGCGTTTCCGCCGCGGCAGCGTTGAGGTGCTGCTGAACCTCTCGGACGCCAAGGTCCGGTTGGAGGACGTTTCCGGGCCGGTCCTGCTGACGACGGATGAGGGTACCGGCCTTGACGGCCAAGCCCTCGCCCTGGCGCCCTGGAGTGCCGCGATCCTGAAATCCTGACTATTTCGGCTGGAAAGTTACGTCGCGGGCTGTGTCAGCCTGCGGCGTAACTTTCCGGCCATCATCTGTAGCGCCGGTCACAACTGGCAGGATGGAACGTATGACTTATTCCGCGGCGGAAAACCGCTACGACTCCATGCCCTACCGCCGCGTTGGCCGCAGCGGACTAAAGCTCCCGGCGATCTCGCTCGGCCTGTGGCACAACTTCGGCGACGACAAGCGCTTTGACGAACAGCGCGCCATCCTTCGCCGCGCCTTCGACCTGGGCGTCAACCACTTCGACCTCGCCAACAATTACGGCCCGCCGGACGGCTCCGCCGAAACCAACTTCGGCCGTCACCTCAAGGACGACTTCAAGCCCTACCGGGACGAACTCGTCATCTCCACGAAGGCCGGCTACTACATGTGGCCCGGCCCTTACGGTGAATGGGGCTCCCGCAAGTACCTGATCTCCAGCCTGGACCAGTCGCTGCAGCGGATGGGCCTGGACTACGTGGACATCTTCTACAGCCACCGGCCGGACCCGGAGACCCCGCTGGAAGAAACCATGGGTGCACTGGACTATGCAGTGCGTTCGGGCAAGGCTCTGTATGCCGGCATCTCTTCCTACACCCCGGAGCAGACCCTGGAAGCAGCCCGGATCCTGAAGGACCTCGGGACGCCGCTGCTGATCCACCAGCCCAGCTACTCCATGCTCAACCGGTGGACCGAGAACGGTTCGCCAAATCTGTATGAGGCACTCGACCAGGTGGGCGCAGGGTCCATCGCCTTCTCGCCGCTGGCCCAGGGAATGCTCACCGACCGCTACCTCAACGGTGTTCCTGCTGATTCGCGTGCAGCCAAGGCCCGGTTCCTGTCCGAGGACGCCATCACGGACGAAAAGCTGCACCGGATCCGTGGACTTCACAGCATCGCCGAGGGCCGCGGGCAGTCCCTGGCGCAAATGGCCGTCGCCTGGATCCTGCGCGACCAGCCGAAGGGTTCGCCTGTCACATCCGCCCTGATCGGGGCTTCGAGCGTCCGCCAGCTGGAGGACACATTGTCCGCCATCAACAACCTCGAGTTCACCGGGGATGAGCTGAACGCCATCGACGAATTCGCCGTGGAATCGGACATCAACCTCTGGAAGCAGCCCGTCTAGTTTCTTTCCCGTCATCCCAAGGAGTGGGACAGGGGAACAAGCCCTTGTCCCGCTCTGTTGGGTACTATGAAAAGGCGCCGCGCGGCGCCGGGCCTGCCGGCCGCCGTCGTACTTCAGTCGCAGCGGAACCCGGCCGGCTGACGTTTGTCCTCAAAGGAGTTCCGTGTCTTCACATCCGATTCGTGTTGCAATTGTCGGCGTAGGAAACTGTGCCGCTTCGCTGGTCCAGGGCGTCCACTACTACAAGGACGCAGACCCCAAGGCCACGATCCCGGGCCTGATGCACGTCGAGTTCGGCCAGTACCACGTGGGTGACGTTGAGTTCGTCGCCGCGTTCGACGTAGATGGCAAGAAGGTGGGCGTTGACCTCGCCGATGCGATCCTGGCCAGCGAAAACAACACCATCAAGATCGCCGACGTACCGCCCACCGGCGTAACCGTCCAGCGCGGCCACACCCTCGACGGGCTCGGCAAGTACTACCTCGAGACCATCGAGCAGTCCCACGAAGAGCCCGTGGACGTTGTCCAGGCACTTAAGGACGCCAAGGTTGATGTCATGGTGTGCTACCTGCCGGTTGGTTCGCAGGAAGCTGCCGAGTTCTACGCCCAGTGCGCCATCGACGCCGGGGTTGCCTTCGTCAACGCCCTGCCGGTGTTCATCGCCGGTACCAAGGCGTGGGCTGACAAGTTCACCGCCGCCGGCGTGCCGATCGTGGGCGACGACATCAAGAGCCAGATCGGTGCCACCATCACGCACCGAGTGATGGCCAAGCTCTTCGAAGACCGCGGCGTCACCCTGGACCGCACGTACCAGCTGAATGTCGGCGGCAACATGGACTTCAAGAACATGCTGGAGCGCGACCGCCTCGAGTCCAAGAAGATCTCCAAGACCCAGGCCGTCACGTCCAACGTCGAAGCCGAGCTGGCCGCCAAGGACGTCCACATCGGCCCGTCCGACTACGTCCAGTGGCTTGATGACCGCAAGTGGGCCTTCGTCCGCCTCGAAGGCCGCAACTTTGGCGATGCCCCCGTTTCGCTTGAGTACAAGCTGGAGGTCTGGGATTCACCCAACTCCGCCGGCGTGATCATCGACGCCATCCGCGCCGCCAAGATCGGCCTGGACCGCGGCATCGGCGGCCCGCTGCTCTCCGCATCGAGCTACTTCATGAAGTCCCCGCCGGAGCAGTTCAACGACGACCTCGCCCGCGAAAAGGTCGAAGCCTTCATCCGCGGAGACCTCGAGCGCTAAACCCGCTCCTCGGCTTCTTTTGCGCTCCCTCACCTTCGGGTGGGGGAGCGCTTGCCGTTAAGACGCCCCATCACGTCCCGCAAGGTTTCTCACG
Source organism: Pseudarthrobacter sp. R1 (assembly GCF_024494415.1). Lineage (NCBI taxonomy): Bacteria > Bacillati > Actinomycetota > Actinomycetes > Micrococcales > Micrococcaceae > Pseudarthrobacter > Pseudarthrobacter sp. R1. The sequence goes on from NZ_JAMKFI010000008.1 coordinate 484,052, forward strand.
TCGCCCCATCGCCTCCCGCAAGGTTTCTCACGTCGCCCCATCGCCTCCCGCAAGGTTTCTCACGACGTCCCATCGCCTCCCGCAAGGTTTCTTACGACGCTCCATCACTTCCCGCTGACTCTGCCGGGACGCCCCATCACTTCCGCTGACTCTGCCGGCTTACTTCACCCAGTACCGACAAAACCGGCCGCGTAGGGATGGTCCATCCATGCCGTACAAAGGTGCCGCTTTATTGACGTTATAGCTCGATCGAAACCGTCTAGGGCGTCGTCCTTTGTGACTACCAGGACTGTCCAACCGGCCGATTCAAATGCCTTGTCCCGCCGTCGGTCGCTAAATTGCTGGGCATCAAGAAGGTGATGTCCGCCGTCGTACTGGATTGCGAGACGCCGGTGCGGGTAACCAAGGTCGGCGGTAGGGGAGGCTGCGTCGTCCGGCCGCAGCGCGATCTGGAGGTCCGGTTCCGGTAAATTCGCGTCTGCCATGGCCAGCCGAAGCATGGTTTCAGGTGCCGAATCAGCCCCAACCCGCATCAGTTCAAGTGCCTGCCGCGCACGAACAACGCCCTGAAGGTTGGGGTGTCGCCCAACCATGGTGCGGAGCCCGTCCAAGGTGTCGAAGGGCTGAGATCTGCCCTCAAACTGTGGTCGAGGGATACGAATGAGCTGATCTCCAAGGCAGACCAACTCAACCAGCGGCAGCCGGCGAGCCAAGTCGAGCCACGTTCGTGAACGCGTGCTGATCCGGATGCCGTCCACCGACTCAGTTTCGTCTTCCCTCACTATGACGTTATGTGCGGCTACGCCTTTCCGACGCACTTGCGGCAACTGTTTGGGCTTGCTGAGATGCAGTTCCGTTGAATCCGATAGCCAGGGCGGCAACAGCAGACGATGCAGACGAGCCGCAGTGATGTGGGAGATCCAGGCTCCTGGTGATGCCTGGGAGAGCGCCCGTGCCGCTGCTTCCAGCTCAAAGTTCCAGTCCGAGGGTCGGTACAACCCCCTGCTCACATGGACCACGTCACGTCTGCGAAGCCGGCTGGCCGGTACGCCCAAGGCCAGCGCCGAGGTGTAGGTGAAGGGGGCACTGGCCAATGGCTGGGGCAGATCAAGGGGAGCGGGCATGTTGGCATTGTGGCTCAAAAGACCGTGGCCCTGCAGAAGTTTTCCACAGGCAGCCGCCGCCGGTGCGGTGCGGGAGGTGATGGGGCGTTGGAGGTATTAGGTGCGGGAGGTGGTGGGGCGTTGGGGAAAGGGGTGCGGGAGGTGGTGGGGCGTCTGACTAAGCGAGGCCCATGGGGTTGCCGGCGTCATCCACGTCCATGCGCATTGCGGCCGGGGCGGCGGGCAGTCCGGGCATGGTCATCACTGCTCCGGTGAGCGCCACGACAAAGCCAGCCCCGGTCTTGGGCAGGAGGTCGCGCACGTGGATGATGAATCCCTTAGGCGCCCCGAGACGGGAAGCGTCGTCCGTGAACGAATACTGCGTCTTGGCCATGCAGACAGGGAGCCCGCCCCAGCCGTTCCGCTCAATGTCGGCCAGCCGTTTCAGGGCCGGGACGGAAAAATCCACCCCGTCCGCACCATAAATTTCCTGCGCAATGGTCCGGATCTTGTCCTCCACGGGGAGCTCCAGCGGGTAGAGGTGCCGGAAGTCGTTCGGCCCGGCCACTGCCTTCGCCACCAGGGCGGCAAGTTCGTCACCGCCGTCGCCACCGCCGCCGCGCCCCCACACATCGGCGACCGCGGCCGGAACTCCCTCCGCAGAGCACCACGCCAGCAGCCAGTCGAGTTCCTCGGCTGAGTCGGCGCCAAACCTGTTGATGGCCACCACCGGTGGCACCCCGAACTTTTCCACGTTCCGGATGTGCCGGCGCAGGTTGGCCACCCCCGCCTCCAAGGCGGCCACATCTGGGGTTGTGAGCTGGTCCTTGGCCACACCGCCCTGCATTTTCAGTGCCCGCACCGTTGCCACCACCACAACGGCGGAGGGCGCCAGGCCGCCCGTCCGTGCCTTGATGTCCATGAACTTCTCGGCCCCCAGATCGGCGCCGAAGCCGGCCTCGGTGACCACAATGTCCGCCAGCCGCCGGGCCGTCTGGGTGGCAATCAGCGAATTGCAGCCGTGCGCAATGTTCGCGAAGGGACCACCGTGGACCAGGGCAGGGGTGCCGGCGATGGTCTGCACCAGGTTCGGCTTGATGGCTTCCTTCAGCAGCAGCGTCAGCGCGCCCTGCACGCCAAGGTCGGCCACGGTCACCGGCGAACGTTCAAAGGTATAGCCGAAGGTGATCCTGCCCAAGCGTCCGCGGAGGTCCGCCAGATCAGTGGCGAGACAAAAAACTGCCATGATCTCGGACGCCACGGTGATGTCGAACCCGTCCTGGCGGGGTACTCCCTGCGTGGGCCCGCCCAATCCGATGACCACCTCACGCAGGGCCCGGTCGTTCATGTCCAGAACCCGTTTGAAGGTCATGCGCCGGGGGTCGATATTGAGTTCGTTGCCCTGGTAGATGTGGTTGTCCACCAGCGCCATCAGGGCATTGTTCGCCGACGTCACGGCGTGGAAATCCCCGGTGAAGTGCAGATTGATCTCGTCCATCGGCAGCACCTGCGAGTACCCGCCGCCCGTGGCCCCGCCCTTCATGCCCAGGACCGGTCCAAGGGAGGGCTCCCGAAGGGCGATCATTACCCGGTGGCCTGCGCGTGCCAGCGAATCGGCAAGCCCCACCGTCGTGGTCGACTTTCCCTCACCAGCCGGGGTGGGGGACATGGCCGAGACCAGCACCACCTTCCCCTGGGGCGGCGGCGCGTCCAGGCGCGCGGGATCGATTTTCGCCTTGTACCGCCCGTACAGTTCCACCGCCTCGGCATTGATTCCCGCGGCCGCCGCGATCTCCTCGATGGGCAGGATCCGTGCCGCGCGGGCGATCTCTAGGTCACTCGGGGTAGCAGACATCTTTGTCCTTTGCTGGAGCGGATAGGGCAGCTGGAGCGGATGGGGTGTCAGGGGGCGGGAACCGTCGTCAGGGGTTGCCTTGCAGGATGGTCGACGGCGGCGTGGTAGCTCTCGAGCGTGATGGCAGCTGTGCGCTGCCACCCCGAGTTCTGGGCGCGGATGGCCGCTGCCCGCCCCATGTCTTCGCGGGTGGCCGGGTCGTCGTACAGCGCCTCCAGCGCATCCGCCCAGTCCGAGGCATGATGGCCGTCCACCAGCAGTCCCGTCCTGCCGTCGAAAATGGCCCGCGACAGCCCACCGACCCGCGTTGCCACCACAGGGGTGCCGCAGGCCTGGGCCTCAAGCGCCACCAGCCCGAAGGACTCGCTGTAGGAGGGCATCACCACCACGTCGGCCGCCCTGAACCAGGCCGCAAGCTCAGGTGCCTTGACCGGCGGAAGCTGCGTGACGACGTCGTCCATCTCCGCCTCCGCAACCAGCCGCCGGAGGTTGAATTCCTTGTTTCCGCTCAACGAACCGAGGATGGTGAGCCGCAGGTTGATGTCAGGACGCCGGTGCCGGAGCAGGGCTGCGGCCTTCACCAGGATCTGTGGCCCCTTCAGCCGCTGGATCCGGCCCGCGAAAACCAGGTGGAAAGTCTCGGGACCGATGCCCCGCTCAGACCGCGACCTGGCCCGGAACGCGGGAGTGAAAGTGCTGAGGTCAACCCCGGGCGGTGCAATATCGATCCGCTCGTACGATGCCCCGTAATGCGATACCAACTCGGCCGCTTCCGCGCTGGTGTTCGCAATCAGCCGGGCTGCGCCGTCCACGATCCGGTGCTCACCCAGCTCGCGCCGCCGCGGTTCAGGCTGTTCGCCGGATTCAAGCAGCAGGTTCTTGACCTTGGCCATGGTGTGCATGGTGTGCACCAGCGGCACGCCCCAGAGCCCGGAAAGCTCCAGGCCCGCGATCCCGGAGACCCAATAATGCGAATGGATGACGTCGTAGCGGCCGTGCGGCTGCCGCTGCCGGATCTGCTCGATCTCTTCCACCATGCTGTGGAGAAGGCCCGGCAGCTCCTCCTTGGGGATCTTCCGGGCGGGGCCGGCCAGGACGTTGTGGACGCAGACGCCGGGATCGGGGTGCTCGACGGCGGGCTGACCGGCGGAGGTGGCACGCGTGAAGATCTCCACTTCCACGCCGGCCTCGGCCAGGGCGGAGGCCAATTCCCGGATATATACGTTCATGCCGCCGGCATCACCGGAACCCGGCTGCTCCATGGGGGAGGTGTGGAGTGACAGTAAAGCCACCCTGCGGACCGGTGCCACGGGACCTCCTTCCGGCTCCCGGCACAGGTTGGCGCGCCGGGTCAGTGCTGGGCATTCGATAAAACACTACTCCTGTGTCAACGCGTACCGCCCCGCCACATCTTCCCCAGGGCTGGAAACGCCTGCTCGTAACCGGCCAGCAGCTCCGCACCGAGTTCTTCCGACCCCACCAGGGGATGCTGCGCGAAGGCCTGCAGCGCGGCGTCGCGGTCACCCTCGGTGGCAGCCAGCACGGCCAGCCGCTCCACGTCCTTCACCTGGCGGAGCAACCGGAGTTGTTCCGGTGATGGAGCCTGCTGGGCCAGCGGCAGCGCGCCGTCGGCCGTTACCGTGCAGGGAAGCTCGACGACGGCGTCGGCCGGCAGCCCGGGAATGGCAGCTGTGGGGGCGGCCGGCTGAGCGGTGGCTGGCTCGGCGCGGTCCGCAGCCAAAGTGTTGGATGTGTTCAGGATCAGCTGCGTGTCTCCGGAACCCGATGCAGCCCGCATGGCTGCCAACGCCACCCGCTCATAGCCGCCGCCGGCAAGGTCGTCCTCGTTGCGGCGTTCATCCTTGCCGCGGGCCTCGGCCAGGTAGCCCTCCTCGCGGGACCTGCGGGCAGCCTCCCACAATGTGAAAGCTTCGCCGCCGGCTGCGGCCAGCCTGGGGTACAGCTCCTGCTGCTGGCTGTGGATGGATTCTCCCCGGGTTTCAGGCATGGCACGCATCGCTTCCCGGGCAGCGTCCTGCTGGTAGTAGTAATACAGGTACTCGTTGGGAAGGGCGCCGAGGCGGGCAAGGAACGGCTGGGAAAACAGCCGGCCCTCTTCGAAGGATTGAAGGGCGGCTGGATCCGACAGCAGTGCAGGAAGGACGTCCCGTCCGCCGGACTCCAGCCGGTACAGCCAGCCCAGGTGGTTCAGGCCGTAGTAGCCCACGCCGTCGAGCGTTCCTTCCGGCAGTGTGACGCCGGCGGCGCGCGCCGCGCGGTGCACCAGTCCGCCGGCGGAGTCGCAGATCCCGATGACGCGCCTGCCGAGCACTGGCAGGAGTGCCTCGGTGACCATGCCGGCCGGATTGGTGAAGTTGATCAGCCACGCGTCCGGGCAATGTTCCTTCATGAGGCGCGCCAGCTCCAGCATGTGCGGGATGGTCCGGAGGGCGTAAGAGATGCCGCCGGCCCCGGTTGTCTCCTGGCCCAGCAGGCCCAGGTCCTGCGCCACTTTTTCGTCGGCCACGCGTCCGGCGGTGCCGCCGGGGCGGATGGCGGCAAAAACCATCTCCGTTCCCGCCAGGGCCTCCGCGAGGTTGGTGGTGGGATGGACCGGTAGGCGGGGGCCCTGCCCTGGCGGCATGGTGCGCAGGACCGCTGCCATGGCGGCAAGGCGGGAAAGGTCGACGTCGAACAGCACCAGTTCGGTGACCACACCGGTGAAGGACCCGGAGACCAGCGCCCGGTATATCAACGGAACCCGGAAACCCCCACCGCCGACGATCAGAAGCCGCATAATCAGCAGTCTAGGCGTGGGTGTCCGCAGCACCTACGGCCGCCCCTACCGTATGTCTGTGGCAGGGCGTAGTGTGCGGCACATGGAGGCGATACCCGCACGCCCGTTTGACCCCCTGGCTGCCGTCCGCTCGCCGTCGGGCCCCGGATTCGACGTGCTGCTGGCCGGAACGGTGTTCCAGGACATCATTTTCACCGGCCTGCCGCACGGGCCGGAACCGGGCACTGAAATCTGGAGCGACGGCATGGGCAGCTGCCCGGGCGGGGTGGCAAACCAGGCAATCGCCGCGGCACGGCTGGGCCTGCGCACCGGCCTGGCGGCGGCCTTCGGCGATGACGGCTACGGGGATTTCAACTGGAAGATCCTGTCCGGCCAGGAGCACGTGGACCTCAGCCTGTCGCGGAAGATTCCGGGCTGGCACTCGCCGGTGACCGTCTCCCTGTGCGTGGACAAGGACCGGTCCCTGGTGACCCACGGCCACGCTCCACCGGTGACGGCGTCGGAGCTCATCGGGGACCCGCCTCCCGCGCTCGCCGGAATCGCTGAAGTGGGCCTGGAAGTGGAGCCGTGGGCCATGTCGGCGCACCAGGCGGGCGTAAAGCTGTTCGGGGACGTCGGCTGGGATCCCAGCGGCGTCTGGGCGCCGGTCCGGCTGGACAACCTGCAGTATTTCCACGCGTTCCTGCCCAACCAGCGCGAGGCCATGGCATTCACGGGTAAGGACGATCCCTGGACTGCCCTCTACGCGCTGGCGGACCGGGTGCCGGTTGCGGTGGTGACCCTCGGGCCACAGGGCGCCATGGCTGTTGACTCGGAAACGGGCGAGGAGGAATGGGTGCCCTCACTGCCCGTCAAGGCTTTTGATCCCACCGGCGCCGGCGACTGTTTCGACGCCGCGTTCATCGTGGGGAGTCTGGCCGGCTGGCCGCTGGGGAACAGGCTGCGTTTCGCCAACCTCTGTGCCTCGCTCGCGGTACAGGAAGTGGGAGGTTCCCTTGCCGCTCCGGGCTGGGGTGACATCGCCGACTGGTGGAAACGTGCCAACGCCAGGCCTGAACGACAGACCAGCCAGTGGCTGCGGCGCTTCTCGTTCCTGGCGGACATCGTCCAGGACGTTCCGCTGGCCGCCCAGCGCAGGGCAGCGGCCACCATCGCACACCTCTCTGACGCGTGACGCGATGCCGGCGGAGCAGGAAGACTCATGACCGCAAAAGTCATGCTCTAGCCTTGAATCCATGGAGGGATGGGGAGAAAGGCGGCGTGTAGTCCCTGTTCAGGGGGCGAAGTTGGCAGTTTTTGAATACGGCCCGGACCCGGGACGTGGCGTCCCCACCCTGCTCCTGGTCCACGGCTACCCCGACGACCACAGCGTGTTTTATCCGCTGATCGGCGAGTTGACACCAACGCACCATGTCATCGCCTATGACACCCGTAATGCCGGACTGTCCTCGGTCATAGGAAAACCCGGGAGCTTTGCACTGCCCACACTGGTGGATGACCTGTACGCGGTGCTGGACGCAACGCAGGCGTCCGACGTTCATGTCGTGGGCCACGACTGGGGATCCATCCAGGCATGGGCGGCTATCCAGGATGTCCGCGCGGCCGGAAAGATCAGCCGGTTCACCAGCGTTTCCGGACCGGACCTGCACCACTATGTCTGGTGGATGCGGGAACGGCTGCGGCATGCCCGGCGATGGCCGCAGCTGATGGGACAACTCCTGCGCAGCCTCTACGTTGCCGCCTTCCAGGTTCCTGTGCTGCCGGAGGCGGCGTGGCACTTCTTCTTGACCGGCGCCTTCGAGAGGGCCACCGGGCGCAGGGTGGGCGACAATCCGGTGCGCGGCCTTGCCCTCTACCGAGCGAATTTCCTGTCCGTCGAACACCGCCAGCCGCCGCTTCCGGTAGCAATCCCAGTCCGCGTAGTGGTTCCGGTCAAGGACCCGTTCCTGTCGCCGCGGCTGGTCGATGGCCTCCAAAACTGGGTGCAGGAGGTCACAGTGACCTACGTGGACGCCGGTCACTGGTGGCCCGCAACCCACGCCCCTGACCTCGCCGAGCTCCTGCGGACAGAATTCGGGCCCGGCAGCGCGTAATTATTCGGCCGGAAATGCCCGCACTAGAATCACTAAGGTGACTTACCCAGCAATAACCGGTGATTTCGACGCTGCCCCTGTGCAGGACCCCCGCTATGAACGGTCAGCCGTGATTGACCTTGATGCCATCCGGCACAACGTCCGCCGGCTGGCAGCAGCAGCTTCCCCGGCGAAAGTCATGGCCGTTGTTAAGGCCGACGCCTACGGCCACGGCGCCGTTCCGGTGGCGAGGGCTGCCCTTGAGGCAGGCGCATCCTGGCTGGGGGTTGCCCACATCAGCGAGGCCCTGGCCCTGCGTGCCGCCGGGATTGATGCTCCAATGCTTGCCTGGCTGCACACCACGGAAAGCAACTTTGGCGCGGCCGTGGCTGCCGGCGTCGACATTGGCTGCTCCGGCTGGGAACTTGAGCGCATTGTTGCCGCGGCCCGGGAGCAGGAGCGCCCCGCCCGCGTCCACCTGAAGGTGGACACCGGGCTGGGACGCAACGGTGCCACGCTTGATACCTGGGACAACCTCGTGGGCGAAGCCATGGAATACCAGGACCAGGGCCTGCTGCGCGTGGTGGGCATCTTCTCGCACCTTGCCGTCGCTGACGAACCGGAGCGGCCCGAGACCGACCAGCAGCTCGCGGCTTTCCGCGAAGTGCTCGCCGTTGCCGAGGACGCCGGCGTGGACCCGGAGGTCCGGCACCTCGCGAATACGCCGGCCACCCTGTCCCGGCCCGACACCCACTTCGACCTGGTCCGCGTGGGCCTGGGCATTTACGGGCTGTCGCCTTTTAACGGGCAGACGTCGGCCGAGCTGGGACTCCGCCCGGCCATGAAGCTCCGGACCCTCGTTTCCCAGTGCAAGGAAGTGCCGGACGGGCAAGGCGTCTCCTATGGTCTCCGCTACCACACCAGCGGCCCCAGCACCCTGGGCCTGATCCCGGTGGGCTACGCCGACGGCGTGCCCCGCGTCGCTACGGGCGGTCCCGTCCGGGTGGCCGGTAAAACCTACCCAGTGGTGGGGCGGATCGCCATGGACCAGATGGTCATCGACCTCGGTGACACCGGCCCTGCCGGCGCGGGACTGCGGGGTGCCGAGGCCGAGCTGTTCGGCGACGGCACCGACGGCGGACCCACTGCCGACGACTGGGCACGCGCGGCCGGAACCATCAATTACGAGATCGTCACGCGGGTCAGCCCCAGGGTTCCCCGCCGCTTTATCAACGAACAGGCTCCGGCCGCCGCCGTACACGGTTCAGAGGGTGCCGCATGAACGCGCCCTCCGCGGAGTTAAGGGACAGCGGCGGGGTTCGTCCCAACTGGGAAAAGACGCTAACCGCGACGACGGCGGACCAGACCCATGCGCTCGCCGCATGCCTTGCGTCGGTCCTCGAAGCCGGGGACCTGCTGGTGCTCTCCGGCGAGCTGGGTGCCGGGAAAACCACCTTCACCCAAGGTTTGGGGGAGGGGCTGGGCGTCCGCGCCGGAATCATTTCCCCCACGTTCGTCCTGGTCCGCATCCATCCCAACCTGCCCGACGGATCACGTCCCGGCGGGCCGGACCTGGTGCACGTTGATGCGTACCGCCTGGGGTCGGCCGCAGAGATGGACGACATCGACCTCGAGAACACCCTGGACTCCTCCGTGACGGTGGTGGAATGGGGCCATGACCGGGTGGAGCACCTGAGCGAGAGCCGGCTCGAGATCGACCTGCACCGCGCCATGGGGCTCGGTGCGGGCGGCCTTGGTGCCACAGCCGATGATCCCGGCGCCACCAACGGCGGCATGCTGGACTTCGGGGACGAGGATACGGACGAGCCGCGAACCATTGTGATACGCGGGTACGGTCCCCGCTGGCCGGCTGTTCCCGAACCCGTCGCGACCTTTGAAGGGAAAGCCTGATGCTCATCCTCGCCATCGACACCTCTGCCGTGGCCAGCGCCGCACTGGTTTCAGACGACGCCCTAGAAGGCGTGGTGGCCAGCTTCTCCACCGAGGACACCCGCAGCCACGCCGAGGTGCTCGCCCCGGGAATCGAACAGCTCCTGGCCGATGCCGGTGTCAGCGGCAGCGATATCGACGCCCTGGTGGTGGGTGTTGGCCCCGGCCCGTTCACGGGGCTGCGGTCGGGCATCGCCACCGCACGCACCCTGTCCTTCGTCTGGGGCAAGCCCCTCTATGGGCTGATGAGCCTGGACGCCGTTGCTTTGGAGGTCGCCGAGTCCACCGCCGCCGCCCCCGAGTTCCTGGTGGTAACAGACGCGCGGCGCAAAGAGGTCTACTGGGCGCGCTATCGCCTTACGGAAGGCCAGCTTCCCGTGCTGGAGGACGGGCCGCACGTTGGCTTCGCCGCGGACCTGCCGGACCTGCCCGCCTACGGTGCCGGCGCGGGGCTTTATGCAGACACCCTGAAGGCGGACCCCGAGTTCGCAGCGGAACAGCCGGACGCCCTCTACCTGGGCCAGTTCGCGCTGGCCCGGCTCGCGGCCGGTGACGAGCTTCTCGACTCCACCCCCTTGTATCTGCGCGAATCCGATGCGCAGGTCCCCGGACCCAGGAAGAGGGCACTGTGAGCACCGCCCCGGACATCAGTAGCCATGGCGTCTCCGTACGGGGGATGACCGCCGAGGACGTGATCGCCGTCAGTGTTTTGGAACAGCGGCTTTTCCCGGTGGATGCCTGGCCCCTGCAGATGTTCTACGACGAGCTGTCGCAGCCGGAGACCCGCCAATATCTGGTGGCGGAGAGCAGCACCGGCATTGTGGGCTACGCCGGGTTAATGTGCATTGAACCCATCGCCGACGTGCAGACCATCGCCGTCGTGCCTGAATACGAGGGCCGCGGCATCGGCACCACGCTGCTGACCCGGCTCGTAGAGGAAGCGCGCCGCAGGCACGCGGCGGATCTCCTGCTGGAGGTCCGTGCCGACAATCCCCGTGCCCAGCAGCTCTACCGGCGCTTCGGCTTTGAACAGATCCATGTCCGGCCCCGCTACTACCGCGACGGCGTGGACGCCCTCATTATGCGGCTCCAGCTCACCGCTGCAGCCGGCGAAGGAACGGGAGACGCCACGTCAACGGAAGCAGGCCAGCAATGAACCGCTCGCAGCCACTGGTGCTGGGCATCGAATCGTCCTGCGACGAGACCGGGGTTGGCATTGTCCGGGGGACCACCCTCCTGACCAATACGGTCTCCTCGTCCATGGATGAACATGTCCGCTTCGGCGGGGTCATCCCGGAGATCGCCTCCCGCGCCCACCTCGACGCCTTTGTGCCTACCCTGGAGCAGGCACTGTCCGACGCCGGCGTGGCCCTGGACGACGTGGACGCGATCGCCGTCACCTCCGGCCCCGGGCTGGCGGGCGCCCTCATGGTGGGGGTCTGCGCCGCGAAGGCGCTGGCCGTGGCCACCGGCAAACCGTTGTATGCCATCAACCACCTCGTGGCGCATGTAGGCGTCGGACTGCTGGACGGGAAGGAAGGGCAGGCGCCGCAGCTGCCCGAAAACCTCGGCGCCCTGCTGGTGTCCGGCGGGCACACCGAGATCCTGAAAATCAACAGCATCACCGACGACGTCGTCCTCCTCGGGTCCACCATCGACGACGCCGCCGGGGAAGCCTACGACAAGGTGGCCCGAATCCTGGGGCTGGGCTACCCGGGCGGACCGGCCATCGACAAGGTGGCCCGCACCGGCAACGCCAAGTCCATCCGCTTCCCCCGCGGCCTCAGCCAGCCCAAGTACATGGGAACGTCCGAGGAACCGGGCCCGCACCGCTACGACTGGTCCTTCAGCGGCCTCAAGACAGCCGTGGCCCGGTGCGTTGAGCAGTTCGAGGCACGCGGGCAGGAGGTTCCGGTGGCCGACATCGCGGCCGCGTTCCAGGAAGCCGTGGTGGACGTCATCTCCTCCAAGGCCGTGCTGGCCTGCCGGGAGCACGGCATCAAGGACGTGCTGCTCGGCGGCGGGGTGGCGGCAAACTCCCGCCTGCGCGAGCTGACGGGCCAGCGCTGCGCCTCCGCCGGAATCAGGCTGCATGTGCCGCCCCTGGACCTCTGCACGGACAACGGTGCCATGGTGGCGGCACTGGGCGCACAGCTGGTGATGGCAGGGGTAAAGCCTAGCGGAATTAGATTTGCCCCGGATTCCTCCCTGCCGGTCACAGCGGTGTCGCTCCCCGCCTGAACTCCGCAATGGAGATCAGGCGGTGGGGCCGTTCCGCATCTGCTTGACCAGGTCCAGGACCACGGCCTGGAGGTCCCCGCCGTGCTCCTCGGCTACCCGGCGCTGGCGCTGGTAGCCGGCGCCCCGGCGGATGATCTTTTCGACGTCGGCCAGCTCGTCCGGGCAGCCCAGCTTGGCGGCCACCGGTTCAAGCCGGTTGAGAGTCTCCAGCAGGTGGTCGGTGACCAGCTGCTCTTTGCCCGCGGCGTCCAGGATGATGATGGCGTCCATGCCGTACCGTGCGGCCCGCCACTTGTTCTCCTGGACGTGCCACGGCGGCATCGTGGGGATGGTTCCGCCGTTGTCCAGGGTGGTGGAGAACTCGTCCACCAGGCACTGGGTGAGGGCAGCGATGGCGCCCACTTCCTCCAGCGTGGCCAGGCCGTCACAGATGCGCATTTCGATGGTGCCAAGGTTCGGTACGGGCCGGATGTCCCACCGGATTTCCGAGAGGGTGTCGATCACGCCGGTGGTGAACATGTCCTGCACATAGGACTCGTATTCCTCCCAGGAGTTGAACTGGAAGGGGAGGCCGGCCGTGGGCAGCTGCTGGAACATCAGGGCACGCTGTGATGCGTAGCCGGTGTCCTCGCCGCCCCAGAAAGGGCTCGACGCCGAGAGCGCCTGGAAGTGCGGGAAGTAGTTGACCAGCCCGTCCAGCACGGGAAGCGCCTTCTCGCGGCGGTCCAGCCCCACGTGGACGTGCACGCCGTAGATGACCATCTGGCGGCCCCACCACTGGGTGCGGTCGATAAGTTTTGCGTAGCGGGCCTTGTCCGTCACCGGCTGCAGCTGCGGCGGGCTGAACGGGTGGCTTCCGGCACAGAACAGCTCCACGCCCATGGGGTCAGTGATTTCCCGAACGGCAGCGAGGGACCGGGTGAGGTCCTCCTTCGCCTCCGCGGCAGTCTCGCAGATGCCGGTGACCAGCTCCACGGTGTTCAGCAGCAGTTCCTGCTTGATGTGCGGGTGCTCGTCATCTTCGTTGAGTTCCGGGTGGCGGGATGCCACGCCGCGGAGTACCTCGTTGGCTACGGAGGCGAGCTCGCCGGTCCTGCCGTCCACCAGCGCGAGTTCCCATTCAACACCGAGGGTTGATTGCCTCGAAGAAGCGAAGTCAATCTTCACACGTATCCTCACTGTCCGGTTTACTGCTGGCGCACGCCGCTCACAGGCTGCTGCTGGCAGGCGGACGGTGTTTCAAGTCTAGTGCAGGGGTAGCATCGTATTGATGGCCCCGTTCCAACACCTGCGTGACAGTTTTCACAAATCCTTCCCCGTCCTGGCCGCAGCATCCGCGGCGGTGGCACTGGCATCCTGTACCGCCGCTCCGGCGCCTGTCCGGTCGCAGTCACCCTCCACGCCCGCCGCACCTTCGGCATCACCTAGTACGACGCCGGCACCCGCCACCGCCTCTCCCTCACCTTCCGTAACTGCCGATCCCGGTTCCCGGCCGCTGGGGTGGGGCCCGCAGCAGCGGGACCAGGATGCCGCAGCCGTTGCCGTGGCGGCGATGTCGCCGGAACAGAAGGCCGGGCAGGTCCTCCTGCCGTTCTTCACCGGGACTGACGCAGGCGCCCATGCCGCCGTCGTCGAACGCCTGCACCTTGCCGGGGCCATCATCATGGGCGACAACGTGCCGCTGGACCCGCAGGGCAAAGTGGACCTGCCGGCCATGGCCGCCATCAACAAGCGGCTCGCACAGGCGGCAACGGCGGACGGCAGGCCCTGGCCCGGGATGATCGGCGTGGACCAGGAGGGCGGGATAGTGGCACGCCTGAACGCGCCGCTGACGGAGTGGCCGGCCCCCATGAGCTATGGCGCCGCGGGCAGCGTACCCCTTGCCAAGGAGGCGGGCCAGGGGCTGGCCGCAGAGCTTGTGCCGCTTGGTTTCAACACCGATTTCGCCCCGGACACCGATGTGACCATCGGGCCGGCGGATCCCACCATCGGTGCCCGGTCCATGTCCGGCAACCCCGATGCGGCGTCCAGCCTCGGGGCGGCATTCACCCAGGGAATGCTGGCCGCAGGCGTCCTTCCCGCCGTCAAGCATTTCCCCGGGCATGGGTCCGTAACCACTGACTCGCACCTGAACCTCCCCACGCAGCCGGCCACCGTGGCGGAACTGGCCGCCCGGGACTGGAAGCCGTTCCAGGCCGCCATCGCCGCTGGAGCGCCGATGGTGATGACCGGCCACATCGCCGTGCCTGCCCTGGAACCCGGAGTGCCGGCGTCGCTCTCCCAACCCACGTATGCGGCGCTGCGGGGACTCGGTTTCAAGGGGGTGGCCGTGACCGATGCCCTGAACATGGGGGCGGTGCACAAGCAGTACCCGGCCGGGTCCGCCGCCGTTATGGCCCTTGCCGCGGGTGCCGATCTCCTGCTGATGCCTGCCGACGTTGGGCAGGCCCATGCCGCGATTGTTAACGCCGTAGCCACCGGCAGCCTGCCCGCCGCCCGCCTGGACGAAGCGGCCCTGCGGGTGGCGACCATGATGACCTGGCATGCCCGGGCAGCAGCGGGCACCGGCACCCCAACCGGCACCCCGGCCGGCAGCGGGGCGGCGCTCGCCGCCAAGGTATCCGCCGCCGCCGTTACTGTCCTCTCCGGCCAGTGCGGCGGACCCCTTGCATCCGGTGCCGTCCGGGTCACAGGCGGCAGTCCGGCGGACCGGGCGCGTTTCGCAGATGCTGCGGCGCGTAACGGGCTCGCCCTCGGTTCCGGGCCTTTGGTGAGCCTCATCCCGTACGGCGGGCAGCCCGCAGGCGGCGACATCGCCGTCGCCCTCGACGCGCCCTGGCCGCTGCAGCACTCCGCGGCTCCGGTGAAGGTGGCGCTCTACGGCCGCAGCCAGGGCGCCTTCGACGCCCTCGCCGCCGTCCTGGCCGGGACGGCGCCGGCGCCCGGGAAGCTGCCCGCCGCCGTCGGAAGTTATCCCGCGGGGACCGGCTGCCCCTGATCCCAAGTAGGTAGCGCTAAGTGTCGTTATGGAGGCTCAGAACGACTGTGAGGATTGGGGTGGCTGGTCCGGGACTGGCTGGCAGAGTTGGTACTGGCCGTTCCGCGCTGTGGTCGTGACTCACAGAACGATTGGCCCCCGATTGGGGTGTCCTGTAAGTGAC
>NZ_JAMKFI010000008.1:499330-505437 GCF_024494415.1 Pseudarthrobacter sp. R1
GCCGAAGGACGGACCAAAAGGGAAATCCGGCGGTGCATCAAACGCTACCTCGCCCGCCAGATCTACCGAACCCTCAACGCGACAAAGACGGACCCCTCCACGGCTTGACGAACTATAGAAGGGTCACTTAGCGCTACCCAGTTGGGGGAGTGTGGGTTTAATGGTCAGGTGCCCATTCTGAATAAAGACATGACCCTCTGCATCTCGCTCTCGGCCCGTCCCAGCAACAACGGGACCCGCTTCCACAACCACCTGTACGAGCAGCTGGACCTGAACTGGATCTACAAGGCGTTCGCGCCCACCAACCTGGAGCAGGCCATCGCCGGAGTCCGGGGGTTGGGCATCCGCGGGTGCGCCATCTCCATGCCGTACAAGGAGGACGTGATTGCCCTCGTGGATGAGATGGACCCCTCCGCCAAAGCCATCGATTCGGTGAACACCATCGTGAATACCGACGGGCATCTCAAGGCGTACAACACGGACTACACGGCGATCGAACAGCTGCTGGCCTCCAATTCCGTACCCACCACCTACTCGGTCCTGGTCCAGGGTGCGGGCGGCATGGCCAAGGCCACGGTCGCTGCGCTCCGGGACGCCGGGTTCACTGATGTCACTGTCCTCGCCCGCAACGAGACCACGGGGCGGGCGCTCGCGGAGCAGTACGGCTTCCAGTGGCGTGCAGCGCTCGACGGCGGGACGGCGGACCTGATCATCAACGTGACCCCTATTGGTATGGCAGGCAGTATGGCAGGGGGCGCCGAAGCGGACAGCCTGGCCTTCCCGCAGGAAACCATCGACGCCGCCCGTGTAGTTTTCGACGTCGTTGCCCTGCCCGCCGAAACTCCGCTGATCAAGGCGGCGCGGGCCGCTGGGAAGCCGGTGATCACCGGAGCGGAGGTGGCCACCATCCAGGCACTGGAGCAGTTTGTGCTGTACACCGGCGTTCGGCCCACCGCAGAGCAGGTCCGTGCGGCGGAGGAGTTCATGCGCGCCCAGTAACGCTCTTAGGCCGGCTCCACCACGATGGCCACCCGGTCCTCCCCGATGCGGGTCAGGACCAGGGTGGCTGTTTTGTTGCCGCCCTTCTTGCTGCCTGCGTTTTTGCCGGCTGCGTTTTTCCCTCCTGGGAGAAGCTGTTTGCGGAGTTCCTCCGGGGTCACGGCGGTGCCGCGCTTCTTGATGTCCAGAACTCCGATGCCCTCAGCCTTCACCCATGCCTTGAGCGCCTTGACGTTGTAGGGCATGACGTCCAGGACCCTATAGGCCCGCGCGAAGGGAATGTCCACCAACTGCGGCGCGCAGATATAGGCGATGTGTTCATCCACCAGGTGCCCGCCCAGTTGCAGCGCGACGTCGGCCACCAGCCCCGCGCGGATCACCGCACCGTCCGGCTCGTACAGGTAGCCCTCCACCGGTCCCACCTGGGCTGCGGGTCCTGCGCCGAAATCCTCGCCACTGGTCAGTTCAGCCGCACCCTCAGGCCCCAGGACGAGCGCTGCCCGGCGGACTCCGGGACGCCGCACGGCGTTGAACCACAGCGCCACTTCGGTGACGTCCCCGGACACTGAAACCCACTGGGCTTCGCAGTCCGCCGGCACGGAATCATGCGGCATCCCGGGCCCCATTTTGACACCGACCGCGCGGCCGGATGCCGCCAGGGACTGAACAAAGGACAGCGGCGGCGAGAAGGCTTCCGGGTCCCAGATGCGCTTGGTTCCGGAGGTGGAGGTGACCCGCCGCGCAGGATCCAGCCAGACGCCGTCGATCCCGTCCAGCGGAACGGCGGTGGCATCTGCATGGACCACGGTGGCGTTGGGGAAGGGGATGAGGTTCACCGTGGCGCAGGCGGCGGTGGTCTCGTCCATTTCCACCGCGGTCACGCTAATGTCCATCGAAGCCAGCGCCAGGGAATCGGCAGCGAGGCCGCAGCCCAGGTCCGCCACGTGCTTGATTCCCGCCTCCGCGAACCGCTTGGCGTGCCGGGCGGCCACGTTGAGCCTGGTTGCCTGCTCCAGGCCGGCCTGGGTGAACAGCATGCTCCGGGCGAACTCACCGAACTTTGCCTCGGCCCTGGTCCGGAGCCTGGACTGGGTCAGGACGGCGGAGACCAGCGCGGGGGAGTGCCCGGCCTTGCGCAGGGCCGAGTTCAGTTCGAATGACGTGTCCTCCTGGTAGGGGCCCAAAGACGCCAAAAGGTCCCATCCCTCGGGGGTAAGCAGCGGCGCGATCTGGTCCTGGGGAGCGTGAGACATGCGTTCCAGCCTAGTGGAGGAGCGTCCAGCGGGATGCGGATAGTGTTGAAAGCATGGAAGAGAGCGCAGGCCCCCAGCAGTCCGGAGAACCAGCCAGGGACAGGGGCCCCGCCCGATTCGCGCGGCCGGCACTGATCGCCGGATCCCTGGTGGCCGTGGTGTGCATCGGGCTCCTGGTGGTGATCTTTTTCCTCGATACGTTCAATGCCACTGTCTACTCTGTGGGCGGTGACGACATCGCGGGCGACACCCAGGAAGCGCGGGACATCCGCGGGCTTTACGACGGCGCCCGTGCCGGCAGCATCGCCGTCCTGGTTGCTGCCCTGCTGACGGCGGCAGGGGCAGCGGTGGTGCTTTACCGGGGGCGGAACTCGGCCGCCGGCGAGGGCGAAGGCGGGGAGGACGTCGACTTCGACGACCTGGGACGCTGAGGCGCTTTGCCGCCCGCACTGGTGAGCAGCACTCCTGAAATGACCAGAACGCCGCCTAGCACCTGCGGCACCGAGATGGGCTGACCCAGGGCGACAGTGATGACCGCGGTGAACACGGCAATGAGGTTCAGGTAGTTGCCGGCGTTCGCAGCGGTGGTCCGCTTGAGGGCAAGGTTCCAGAGCAGGTAGGAGCCCAGCGAGGGAAACAGTGCGATGAACGCCAGGGACCAGCCCTCCGAAGGGGTCCCCGGCAGGCCGGCACCGGCCACGAGGGCGAGCGGGCTCAGGACCACGGCCGCCATCGCCACCTGCACCGCTGTGGACGTGATGGCGGGGATGCTCAGCCTGCGGGCGATGATCGTGTAAAGGCCCCAAACGGTGATGGCCCCAAGGATCAGCAGCTCGCCCCTGTTGATGGAAAATGTCAGCAGGCGCTGCAGTTCGCCGCCGGTGAGCACCAGCAGGACGCCCAACAGGCCCAGGCCGATCCCCACCCAGCTCAGCGGGCGCGGCCTGTCCAGGAGCAGGACCACGGCCAGCACCATGATCAGTGCCGGGTTCGCGGCGGTCACCAGGGAGGCGTTCAGGGCAGACGTGTGCTGCAGGGCGCTGTAGAGCAACAGGGTGTAGCCGCTCATGCCCAGGGAACTCAGGAGCAGCAGGACCGGCCAGCGGCGCAGGACAGCACGCCAATCCGGCCGCTCCACGGCGTGGGCCAGCACCAGCAGCGGCACGGCGGCCAGCACCCATCGCCAAAACGTCAGCTGGAGTGGCTCCATGGTTTTCATGGCAGCTTGGCCAACCACAAAATTTCCGGCCCAGAAAAGGTTGGCAAGGATCAGGTATACGGCAGCTCGCACCGCTCAAATGTACATGCGGAGGGTTCGCGGATGACGAAATGCTGGCACTCGCCTTGACCGAGTGCTAACCCTTACATAGAGTCTTCATTAGCACTCTCCCTAGGAGGGTGCTAACACATGAAGAGCTGCCAGCCAGGCTGCTGCCGGCACCGCGACGACGGTTTGCCAGCCAGGGCGGAAAGCTTTCCAGTCCACGAATTTGCTGACGAAAAGGAGAGGTCCGAGTGTCGGTCTCTATTAAGCCTCTTGAGGATCGTATTGTTGTCCGCCCGCTCGAAGCCGAGCAGACCACGGCTTCCGGCCTGGTTATCCCGGACTCCGCGCAGGAGAAGCCCCAGGAAGGCGAAGTTGTTGCAGTAGGCCCCGGCCGCTTTGACGACAACGGCAACCGCGTCCCGCTCGACGTTGCCGAGGGCGACGTTGTTATCTACTCCAAGTACGGCGGAACCGAAGTCAAGCACAGCGGCACCGAGTACCTCGTACTGTCCGCCCGCGACGTCCTGGCGATCGTCGTAAAGTAACTCCCCGGATCCCCGTGCCGCTGGTCATGCGTTCTGCTGGTCAGCTGCGCGGGGTTCTGTCTTGAAAGGACAAAACCATGGCAAAGCAGCTTGCGTTTAACGACGCTGCCCGCCGGTCTCTTGAAGCCGGCATTGATAAGCTCGCCAACACCGTCAAGGTGACGCTCGGCCCACGCGGCCGCAACGTCGTCCTGGACAAGAAGTGGGGCGCTCCCACCATCACGAACGACGGCGTCACCATCGCCCGTGAAGTTGAGCTGGACGACCCGTACGAGAACCTTGGCGCCCAGCTGGCCAAGGAAGTCGCCACCAAGACCAACGATGTTGCCGGCGACGGCACCACCACGGCAACGGTTCTGGCCCAGGCTTTGGTTAAGGAAGGCCTGCGCAACGTAGCGGCAGGTGCCGCTCCCGGCCAGATCAAGCGCGGCATCGAGGTTTCCGTTGAAGCCGTTGCCGCCCGCCTGCTGGAGAACGCCCGCCCCGTCGAAGGCACCCAGGTGGCCAGCGTTGCCGCAATCTCCGCCCAAAGCGAAGAAATCGGTGAGCTCCTCGCCGAGGCATTTGGCAAGGTTGGCAAGGATGGTGTGATCACCATCGAAGAGTCCTCCACCACGCAGACCGAACTGGTCCTCACCGAGGGCATGCAGTTCGACAAGGGCTACCTGTCCCCGTACTTCGTCACCGACGCAGAGCGCCAGGAAGCCGTCCTCGAGGACGCCCTCATCCTGATCAACCAGGGCAAGATCTCCTCCGTGCAGGAATTCCTGCCGCTGCTGGAAAAGGCGCTGCAGAGCTCCAAGCCGCTGTTCATCATCGCTGAGGACGTTGACGGCGAGGCCCTGTCCACGCTGATCGTCAACCGCATCCGGGGCACCCTGAACGTAGTTGCCGTCAAGGCTCCGGGCTTCGGTGACCGCCGCAAGGCCATGCTGCAGGACATCGCCACCCTCACCGGTGCGCAGGTTGTCTCCCCGGAACTGGGCCTTAGCCTGGACACCGTTGGCCTTGAGGTGCTGGGTACCGCCCGCCGCATCACGGTCACCAAGGACAACACCACCATCGTTGACGGCGCCGGTTCGGCAGAAGACGTGGCAGCACGCGTTGCCCAGCTCCGTGCCGAGCTGACCCGCACCGACTCCGACTGGGACCGCGAAAAGCTCCAGGAGCGCCTCGCCAAGCTGGCCGGCGGCATCGGCGTCATCAAAGTCGGCGCCGCCACCGAGGTTGAGCTGAAGGAAAAGAAGCACCGCATCGAGGACGCTGTTTCCTCCACCCGCGCTGCCCTCGAAGAAGGCATCGTAGCCGGCGGCGGCTCCGCCCTGATCCACGCCCTCAAGGCATTGGATGAGGACCCGGCTGTCAAGGCTCTCGAAGGCGACGCCGCCGCTGCCGTGGGCATTGTCCGCCGCGCGCTGGTCCAGCCACTGCGCTGGATTGCCCAGAACGCCGGTTTCGACGGCTACGTCATCACCGCCAAGGTTGCCGAGCTCGAGACCAACAACGGCTTCAACGCCAAGACGGGCGAGTACGAGGACCTGATCGGCGCCGGCGTTATCGACCCCGTCAAGGTCACCCGCGCAGCCCTCCGCAACGCAGCCTCCATCGCAGCTCTGGTTCTCACCACCGAGACCCTTGTTGTGGAGAAGCCTGCCGAGGAAGACGAGCACGCAGGCCACAGCCACTAGTCCCCACCGGCTCCCGAGTCCCGCTTCGCTCGACTCGGGTCCCTCGCCGGCGCGGGCCCAGCCCTGTAGTCACAAAAAACCGGTCCAGCATCGCTGGGCCGGTTTTTTGGTGCCGCCGGACGCTCCATCACGTCCTGCAGCCAATCGGGCACCCCTCCATCACCTCCTGCAGCCAATCGGGCAACCCTCCATCACGTCCTGCAGCCAATCGGGCACCCCTCCATCACCTCCTGCAGCCAATCGGGCAACCCTCCATCACGTCCTGCAGCCAATCGGGCAACCCTCCATCACGTCCTGCAGCCAATCGGGCAACCCTCCATCACGTCCTGCAGCCAATCGGGCAACCCTCCATCAC
>NZ_JAMKFI010000008.1:505537-658657 GCF_024494415.1 Pseudarthrobacter sp. R1
CGTGGACCTGCTCGAAAACGGCTTCCCCAACGGCGGCCCCCGCTACGAGGGCCCGCGGCACTTCGACTACAAGCCCTCCCGCACCGACGGCTACGACGGCGTCTGGGAATCCGCCAAAGCCAACATGAACATGTACCTGCTCCTGAAGGAACGCGCCCTGGCCTTCCGTGCCGACCCCCAGGTCCAGGAAGCCCTCGCCGCCTCCGGCGTCTTCGAACTCGGCGAAACCACCCTCACCGCCGGCGAAACCGCCACCGACCTGCTCAACGACACCACCGCGTTCGAAGACTTCGACGCCGACAAAGCAGCCGAACGCTCCTTCGCCTTCGTCCGCCTCAACCAGCTCGCCATCGAACACCTCCTCAACGCGCGCTGACCCGAGCCACACTGCACACCCGCCGCCGTCATGAGCAGCCTGCACAGGCCTGGTCATGGCGGCGGCATCTTAGAAAAGACATTTTTATGCCATTAGTCGCCGGTATCGATAGCTCCACCCAGTCCTGCAAAGTCGTGATCCGTGACGCTGAGACGGGGGCACTTATCCGACAAGGCCGGGCGGCCCATCCGGAAGGCACCGAGGTACATCCCGATCACTGGTGGAATGCACTCAAGGAAGCTGTGGCAGAAGCTGGCGGCCTGGACGACGTTGCCGCGCTGGCAGTCGCGGGGCAGCAGCACGGGATGGTTTGCCTGGATGTCGATGGCCAGGTGATCCGGCGTGCGCTCCTCTGGAACGACACACGCAGCGCCGGTGCCGCAACAGAGTTGATCAAAGCCGCCGGTGGAGGCGACGCAGTTGCAGGGGCGGGATACTGGGCCGGCGCTACCGGGACAGTCCCCGTAGCGTCCCTTACCCTGACGAAGCTGCACTGGCTGGCTCAGAGCGAGCCGGAGAATGCGGCGAAAACAGCAGCGGTATGCCTCCCCCATGACTGGCTAACCTGGCGGTTGGCAGGCTATGGGCCAGGAAGCGGCGCACAAGGACTTGAGGCGCTCGTCACGGACCGGTCAGACGCGTCAGGCACCGGGTACTACTCCACGGCCGCGGGTCAGTATCTCCCCAGCGTACTGTTGGCTTCCCTTGGCCACGTCCCGATCCTGCCCAAGGTCCTTGACCCGCTGGAAGCAGCAGGCAAAACCCGCGACGGCCTTCTTCTCGCCGCCGGAGCCGGAGACAACGCCGCGGCCGCGCTCGGTGCCGGTGCCGGCCTGGGCGATGTGGTGATCTCCCTGGGCACCTCCGGCACGGTATTTGCCGTATCTGACACGCCAGCTGCCGATCCCACCGGGCTGGTGGCCGGGTTTGCCGATGCTACCGGACACTACCTGCCTCTGGTCTGCACACTAAACGCCACCCGCGTTTTCGACGCCACCGCTGCCCTGCTGGGAGTTACGCTGCAGGAATTCAACGAGCTTGCCCTCTCCGCTGCCCCCGGTGCGGGCGGCCTGACCCTGGTCCCCTACTTCGACGGGGAACGGACCCCTAACCTGCCTGATGCCACCGGCGCCCTGCACGGAATCACCCGCACCAACTACACCCCTGCGAACATGGCCCGTGCCGCCGTCGAAGGCGTGGTGTGCTCTCTGGCCGACGGTTTAGCAGCCCTTCAGGCTCAGGGCGTCAGGGCCCAACGCATCATCCTGGTAGGAGGAGGCGCACAATCGGCTGCCGTGCAGGAGGTTGCCGTGCAGCTGCTGGGAACCGACATTACCGTGCCGCAACCGGGAGAATACGTAGCCGACGGGGCGGCACGCCAGGCCGCCGGAGCGCTCTCGGGTCGCTTTCCCAACTGGCCGCTGAATGCAGCCGAACGGCCCGCCGTAAAAGATGACTCCGGAGTGCTCTCCAGGTACCGCCGCTACGCCGCTCTTTACGCATAGGGAACACCTTGAATGATTTCTTGAATGAGCACAGGATCAGCGCCGGAAGCTACACGGCCGTCGTCAGCGCAGAAGGAGCAAACCTCCGTAGCCTGCAGTACAGGGGGCGGGATCTGGTCCTTCCATCCAGGACAGGCCACCCAAACCCGGACTACAGGGGCATCATCGCCGCGCCATGGCCCAACCGTATCCCGGACGGACACTACACATTCGACGGAGAACTCCTTGAACTGCCGATCAACGAGCACGACCGCCGCAGCGCCCTGCATGGTCTGGTGTTCGGGAGGACATGGGAGCTGGACGTCCACGAGAGTTCATCTGTCATCCTCAAGTGCACCGTTCCAGCCCAGGAGGGATACCCCTTTGCCCTTCACCTGACGGCCCAGTACCGACTGACCGAGGAGGGCCTGAACATCACACTGACGGCGAAGAATACCGGTGCGACGCCCGCGCCCTACGGCGCATGCCCGCACCCCTACCTCGTGGCCGGTCCTTCCCCACTGGATGAATGGGTCCTGCAGTTCAAGGCGGAACGCTTCCTGGAAGTTACCGCCGACCGGCTACTTCCAGTCGGGGAACGCGACTTGATGGGGCACCCATTCGACTACGAACAGCCACGACCGATTGGAAACACGCAGATGGACCACGCCTTCACCGGCCTGGGCGTCGACGGGAACGGCACTGCGGAGCTGACGCTTATGGACCCGACTGGTGTGGGAGTAGGTATGTCCTGGGACACGAGCTGCACCTGGCTCCAGCTGCACACTGCTGACCGCGAACCGCCCCTGCCAAACAGGCTGGGCCTGGCAGTAGAACCCATGACCTGTCCCCCCGATGCTTTCAATAGCGGAAAGGACCTTGTCCGGTTGCTTCCGGGCGAGGAGCACCTTCTCAGGTGCAGCATCTACGCTCTGTAACCGGGATTTGCTTGGCTGCCGTTTAGGGCGGACCGGATCAATCAGGAATGCCCGCGCACAGGAGCCCTCACCGTGGTGAGGGTTCCTGTTTCGAGTGCAGGCAACAGCGGGATACGGTCAGGACCCGGGTTCGGCTGGCTGCGCATGCATCAAAACGTGTGGGCGGATCCGCTCGACCCAGGACCGGTATCCTTCTGCGTTCAGGTGCAGCTTGTCCAGTGAGAAGTCCGGTCGAAGGGTGCCTTCGGGTGTTGCCAGTGCCGGCCATAGGTCGATGTAGTGGGCTGACGGGAAGTCTGTTTCGCAGAGCTGTTCAAGTCGTTCGTTCAGGCGGCTGATTCTGTCCCGGTAAGCCGCGGTGCGGGGCATGACGCTTTGCACGTACACCGGGCAGCTTTCTGCGCGGCGACCAATTTCCCGCAAGGTATTGCGCACGTTCTGTACGATCTCATCCTCCGGAATTCCGACCGAGAGGTCATTGGTTCCGATGAGCAGGAATACCGCGAGTGGTTCGTTGATCGCTGAATCCAGGCGTGCGAGGACCTGGCTGGAGGTCTCTCCGCCGATTCCACGGTTAAGTACGGGAAGTTCAGGGAACCATTCATTCCAAAGGCATTGTTCGGTGATGCTGTCACCCAGGAAGACGATGCGCCCGGACCGGCACCCGAGCGCGTTGAACTGGGAACGGCGGTGTTCTTGCTGCGGACGGATGAGTGGAGCCGCTAATTGCCCGACGGCGCGACCGAGCCGGCGTCGTAGTCTTTGGCGCCAGGTGAGGTCGTGAGAAATACTGCCGGCGGGCCCTGTGGTGAGTGTCGTGGTCAAGGTCTGATTTCCTTTGAAGCTGTCTGGGTTGCGGGTGTGGGGCACATCTATGGATAGCGAGGGGCCTAGAGGAAACTCCGGCCGCCATCGGTCCCGGAAATAGTGCCGTTGATAGCGAAGCTGTGGTCACTGAGAAGGAAAGTGATGCACTCGGCGACCTGCAAAGAGGTTGGAACCATGGGAAGAGACGTCTGCAGCAGTGGACGGACTCGCCCTGGTGAGGTTTGTAGTGGAGTGCCGGTTGTGCCTGGCAGGGACGGGCTCGGGGCTACCGCGTTGAAGCGCAGGCCCTGAGGTCCGAAGGTAGCGGCCGAGCTCTTGGTGAGGCCAAGCACCGCGTACTTTGACGCCGTGTACGCAGCTCCCGCGGAGCATCCGCTCAACTCCGTCTCGGACGCAACATTTACAACTGAGCCCGCCCCGGCACCCAGCATCAGGGGTATCACGGCACGCGTAAGACGCATGGTGGCCGTGACGTTCACCCGGAACACCCGCTCCCAAAGCTCATCGTCGATGAGGTGGACAGGAGCGAAGTTGTCCACCGCGCCGACGATATTTGCCAGCCCATCGACGCGGTCCCCCGCAGCGGCCAGTACGGCGGCTACGGTAGCATCATCGGCGATGTCACCAAGGACCGGAACAAGATCCATGTCCTTGTTTCCTGCCAGGAGGTCGTCGAGTCGATCCTTGTTGATGTCCACCGCGATGACGCGTCCCGCTTTGGCACCTATCCGCAGGGCCGTGGCCAGGCCGGTGCCTGCTCCAGCGCCGGTGACGATAATCGTCTTGTCCGCGAACTGGCCCTTACCCGCGATCGTGCCGAATCCGATCTGGTCGCCGACTAGGCTGTTCTGTCGCGGTGTCGTCATGGAACTAGAGGCAGTCATCGAAGCTACGTGTGGGCTCTGGCCGGGCTTGACGGCCGCGTGGAAAGGCCGGCTGCCTGGTACAGCGCATCGATGGTCCGCAACTGAGCGACGGCTTCCCGTGCGCCCGTTTGCACCGCCCCGCCCCTTATTGCGTCGCGGAAAGCCTCCAACTGGTAGTCGAAGGTAGAGCGCCGGACGGGCCGCTCCACTCGCGAGCCCCGGATCCCGTCGATGCGGATGCGGCCGCCCAGCTGGGGGTGGGTCGGCGTGCCAACGCGCATTCTGCCCTGTGACCCTTGAACCTCAAGCCGGGAGGCCAGGAGCTTTCTGGACCATATCGAGGACAGCAACGTTGACCGGACTCCCCCGGCATGCGTCAACTGCGCCTCGAGGCACGCGTCGATTTCGCCTCTTGTTTTGGCAGTCGCCGTCATACCGGTGACCTCACCGAAAAGGTCGCGGAGGAGCCGAAGCGGGTAATAGCCCAGGTCAAGCAGACCGCCGCCGCCTAACTCGAAATTCCACCGGATGTCCTTTCCAGGCGGGATAGGGGCGCAAGCGATAGCCGTCGCGGACCAGATGTCGCCTAACTCGCCGGACTCAATGATGTCGTGCAGTCGCTGCCGCAGCGGGTGGTAGTGCGAGTGGTAGGCCTCCATGAGGACAACGGAGGAGGTTGCGGCAGCGGATGCCACTTCCTCTGCTGCGGCAGCGTTGCTGGTAAAGGGCTTTTCACAGAGTATGTGCTTCCCCGCCTCGAGCGCCGCTGTCATCCACTGGGCGTGCAGTGCGGATGGAAGAGGAATGTAGACGGCATCAATGTCGCGATCGTCAAGCAGAGATGAATAGGACGCATGCACCTTGCCTATTCCGTGTCTTGCCGCGTATCGAGCTGCACGTTCAGGATCCCGTGCTGCTATGGCAACGACTTCGATTCCTTCTACCCGCGCACTCGGGCGAAGGAGTGCTTCCTTCACGATATTGGCGGCACCCAGGACTCCGACACGGATCGACGTCTGCCTTGAGGTATCTGACTCTATTGCCATATCCACTCCTTTGAGGTTATGAGTAAAGGCCCGATTGAATCTTTGGGGTGCAGGTAAGCCAAGGCGACACTGGCCGATTGGTCTCGACGCCCTTACGCTAGGGGTGAGGAACGCGTTTGTCCGAGTTCGCGTGACAACGTAACGACCGGCAGTCCGACGCGACGCGGGAGACGCTGCCGTTTTTCCCATGCGGGAAAAACTCTATGGGGTCGGGTTCTTTCCGTCAACCCCCACCCACACTCCTTATTGCGGCTACAACTACTACGTCTCCGGCCCTGCAGATATGGATCTACCAGGCTAAGAGTTGACTAACGCTACGTGCGCCGTTAGGTTTTTCCCATTACGGGAAATATTGGCTGCAGTGCCGTGGTCTAGACATCTAGACGAAATTGGGGGTCTTCATCACCATGACCTGCGACGTGGCCTTCGCGACGCGCGATCCAGCGGTAAGCAAGACGCGTACGACCGGCGTCAGACAGCTTTCCTAAATGCATCATCAGAAGGAAGCAGAATATGAACTTGGAGAATAAGGTCTTCGTCGTCACGGGTGCTGGAAACGGCATCGGACGCGAAGTCGCTCTCGAACTGCTGAGGCGGGGTGGGCATGTAGCCGCCGTGGACCTCAGCCCTAAGGGCCTGGCAGAGACTGCTTCTCTTGCTGGCGCACCAACGAGCGGACTGTCGCTGCACGCTATGAACATTACGGAACGTGGTGCGGTAGAAGCACTGCCGGCGCGAGTTCTGGAGGAGCACAGCCAGATTGACGGGCTGGTCAACGTCGCAGGTGTCATCCACAGGTTTGTTCCTATTAAGGAGCTCTCCGTTGAGGAGATTGAGCGGGTGATGTCGGTGAACTTCTGGGGCACCCTGTACATGGTCAAAGCTTTCCTCCCCGAGCTGCTCCAACGCCCAGCCGCCAGTCTCGTCAACGTCTCTAGCATGGGCGGACTCGTACCGTCCCCGGGCCAAGGAGCTTATGGAGCCAGCAAAGCAGCCGTGAAGCTATTTACCGAGACCCTCTACGCCGAACTGCGGGATACGAACATCAAAGTGACCTGCGTCTTTCCCGGTAGTGTGGGAACAGACATTCTCAGCAACTCCGGAGTCACCTTGGATACTTCGAAGATCGCAGCGCCCAACGGGAAAGCGCCTAAAATGACCTCACCTCAGGACGCGGGAGGCCAGATTGTCAACGCGATTGCTTCGGGAGCAGTCCGTGTGCTGATAGGGACAGATGCCCGCGGCGTGGACCGGCTCGGAAGGCTGTCTCCTACGCGGGCTATTGAGATAGTCGCTGATCGCGTGAAGGTCCTGATCGGCTAGCAAAACTCCAGCACCAACGATTACCGCTGGGCGTGGATCTCCAAACTGCTCCTCCAACTCGCCATGGCATCGGCAGCGTCTTCTCCGTGTCCTCCCATGGTGGTGGTTGTCGTTGGAAAGTGCCTTCCTCATCATGGACGCCGGTTTTTGTTGCGCCCTGTCGCCGACGCCGCCTTCAATGTTGGCTCAGGTGATACTCAACATGGTTTCGCTTATGAAGCCCGTCGTCGTTCTGCGGGCTGGTATCGATATGATGCCTAACACCGTGGCGGCTGGACGTTACTGAGCTTTCAGCCTTGGGATAGAAGCTGAGACAAGGGTGTGGCGACCCATCCCGGTTTGGCCCCGTCCCGTCGTTGTTGTGCTTGTTTCCGGGCCCGCCGTGTTGACCATCAGACACGTCTGGTGAGGAGACTTCTTTTGCTCGCCTGCAGCCGGGAACGGGCAAAAACCGATGAATCTAGGTCGGGTGCTGCAGCCGCCACCTCCAAGGCTTCCTGTTCAGAATGACCGCCACCGGAGCTGGGAGGCCTTCTGCTTGAGTCTCCGGACAGATGTCAGAGCGCCCGACGAACCGCTCTGAATCCACCCCACATGGGACTCGACCAACGGACGTGCGATACTGCGGGAATGAAGGTCGAAAGAGCTCCCAGGGCTACGAGTTGGGATGTCGCCCGGCTTACTGGCCTCTCGCGAACCACTGTCAGTCAGATTCTGAACGGCCGCGATGCGCGCTTTCCCCAAGAGACACGGGACAGGGTGTCCGCCGCTGCGCGAGAGCTCAACTACCGGCCCTCAAGGGCCGGTAGAGCATTGGTCTCTGGCGTCAGTGATCTCGTTGTCATCGTTTTGCCGAATTTCAACATCGGGCGGCGCTTCCAAGAGATCGTCGAACGTTACTCTGCCGAGGTGGAAGCGCACGGGCTGAACGCCCTCGTACGCTATGCCGGCAGTGACGTCAGAGCCACCCTTACGACCATCCTTGACCTTCGCCCAGCAGCGGTCTATCACTTCAGCGTTTTCGATGCCGATGCAGTGGGGGAGCTTCGAGCGGCGGGAGTGCAGGTCCTACCGGAAGGCGCCGACAGGCCGGACCCGTCGAGTCGGTACGACCGCATGTTGGGACGCGTTCAATGCAAGATACTCTTGCGCGTGCCCGAACGCCGACTGCTGTATGCTGCCCCTGCCGACCCCCGAGTTGGGCCCTACGCACGGCTCCGTGCGGGAGGTCTGGCTGAAGGGGCCGCGGACGTAGGTGCTGATCAGCCGCGGGTGATAGCGGTTCCTTCGGACCTGGAAGGAGCCATCAGCGTGCTCGGTCCCACCCTGAGTCAAGCAGATGGCCCCCTCGGCATCGCATGCTACGACGACGAGGTCGCCATCGCTGTGCTCGCTGTGGCGAGGAGCTTGGGCTTGAAGGTTCCAGAGCGGGTGGGGGTCGTAGGTGTGGATGGAATCGACATCGGGCAGCTCATCCAGCCGCGCCTGACCACGATTGCGATCAATACTGCCGCCCTCGAAGCCAGATTTTCAGCCGAACTTAACCGGCTCTTGGGGCCAAGAGGACGGATAGCACGTGCAGGCCGAAAGGACTCTCCGGCACAAGGTCAGGAGGAAGAAAGCATCACTGTCATCGAGGGTGAATCCTGTTGATGGTGCACGGACGTTAGGACGGCGGTTCCGAGTGGTTGCTCGCATCCGTATCACGTGATACTAAGGGTGCGGCATGCCTTGTGTAGGGAGGCGGAATGCTTCATGACCCGAGGGGAGAGCTTGAAGATGGAGCACGCTGAACCTCGGCCGACCAGTTTGGACGTTGCAAGGCTGGCGGGCGTGTCTCGTTCCACGGTCAGCCAAATTCTTAACGGCAATGGCTCACGATTTCCTGAGGAAACGCGCACCCGTGTGACTGCCGCCGCGTGCCGACTGAATTACCGCCCGTCCAGGGCAGCAAGGGCCCTTGTTTCCGGTGTTAGTGACTTGGTGGTTCTGGTGGTGCCAACCATTACGTTTGGGCGGAGCGTCCAAGAGATGGTGGAAAATTTTTCTGCGGCGGCCGAAGCCTTCGGGCTCAACGCCCTCGTGCGTTATGGCGAAAGCGATCTAACGGCAACCATCACGACCATCCTTGACTTGCGTCCGAGGGCAGTATTCAACTTTGGTGTTCTGAACGCAGCAGCAGTGGCCGAACTCGAGGCAGCCGGGACTCAGGTCATGCCCCGCGGCGCCGAGGGCGTGGCAGGATCAAGTAGGTTTGACGAGATGCTGGGGCGCATGCAGGCAGCGGAACTTCTGAAAGTACCACAGCGACGGCTGATATATGCCGGACTCGCAGACCCCCGCGTTGCTCCTTATGCAGCCGCGAGAGCGAAGGGTGTGAAGGAGGCCGTCGCGGCAGCGGGCGGAGCGGTCCCTGATGCAGTAGAGATTCCGCTGCAGCTTGACGCGGCAATCGAAGCGTTGGCGCCTGTCCTTCAAGATATTAGCGGGCCCATCGGCGTGGCCTGCTACAACGATGAAGTGGCGATAGCCGTGCTGACTGCCACGAGATACCTTGGCCTCAGCGTGCCTGACGAGGTGGGAGTGATCGGTCTAGAACTTACACAGGCAGGTCAGTTTTTCTCACCACGTCTCGCCACGATCGGCCTCAAGACGTTACCGATGAGGGCTGTTTTCGAAAGGAATCTGCGGGATGCGATCCGGCCAGGTGGAGGGCGGACCTCCCCCGGTCGGATTGCTCTTCGCGTCGGAGTGTTTGAGTGGAATGAGCTGGTTACCCTTGTGCCCGGAGAGTCCTGTTGACAGACCCCCGCTGCGTATTCCTTCTAGGACAGCCCATCCTTGCGGCTCATCACCGCCGAGGAAGTGAACTAGGGCGTGTCTCTTAATGGGAAGGGAGTGGCCGTTCCGGGGCCGCCGCCAGGTCGTGAAGGATATCTACCGATACCGATGTGGGATTGCCTGATGGGACCCGCCCGTGCAATTCAAGCCCTGGCAGACCGCCTGGAAGCGGCATCGCCGTTTCGCCGCTGACGGAACTTGGGACCGGATTTTCAGCCGGAACTTGGCTGAATCCGATGCTGCCGGGCAGGTTGATTGAACCGTTTCCGTAGATTCGACCATCAACACAGGACAAACCTTCCCCGGGCCACAGGGGGAACTCCCGAATTACAAGAAACTGTTCGAAGAACCGCCGGACCACGCCATTGGGCGTTCCCGTGGAGGCCTGAATACCAAGATCCATCATGCCTGTGACGGGAGAGGCATACCTCTGGCAATGGGCCCGGTCAGGGCGGGGACTCACCGATGTTGCCGTTCTAGTGGAGGCCTTTAAGATGTCTCGGTTGGGAGGCGCGGGCCGCTCAGGACGCGCCGGGACGCCGTAATGGGCGATCAGGCGTACTCGTCCCGAGCGAACCGGGCTTTCCTGCGGACCCGACGCATCAAAACGCCGCGGATCTCGCGGCGGCCGGCCCATCAACTTTGACTCCCAGGCCTACAAAGGGCGGCAGCAGTGGGCCGTGTCGAACGGTCCTTCAACCTCTTCAACCAATGATGAGCGATCGCAACGCGCTATGATCAACTAGCTATCACCTACCGAGTTGGAGTCGCCAATAGGGAGACACACCCTAGGGCCAAGACCTAAGCAGGAGCGATGAGTAGCTGTCGGCGCGCTTCACGGCGCTTCGCCTGCCTGTCAGGGTCCGCCGTTGGCGCCGCCAACAGCAGCCGGCGCGTGTACTCGTTCTGGGGCGTGTTCGTCACATTACGCACTGAACCGGTCTCAACCAGTTCCCCTTGGTACATTACTGCGACTCGGTGACTGATATGCCTTACCACCGACAAATCGTGAGTGATGAAGAGGTACGCGACACCGGTCTCCCGCTGCAGTTCCATGAACAGATCGAGTACCCGCGCCTGCGTCGTTAGGTCTAGCGCGGAAACCGGCTCATCGCACACAATTAGTTTCGGCCTCAGCGCAAGTGCTCGTGCGATAGCGACACGCTGGCGCTGCCCCCCGCTGAACTCGCGGGGGTATCGTTCCGCTGCCCCGGCAGGTAGACCCACCCTGTCCAGGAGTGCGCTCACCGACGCCCGTGCATGCTTCGCATCAGTGCCTTGCGCAATGAGGGGTTCAGAAAGGATGTCCGCAATCTGCAGGGCGGGGTTAAGCGAGGTGTAGGGATCCTGGAACACAACCTGGATGTCTCGTGCTAGTGGTCGTCTCTCCCGATGATTAAGGTGTGTGATGTCCTTCCCGCCAAAACTGATTGAACCGCCGGTGGGTGCAGCCAGGCCGAGCACTGCCCGCCCGAGCGTGGTCTTGCCCGAACCGGATTCACCCACGAGCCCCAAAGTCTCCCCAGGAGCAATGACCAGCGATACTCCCCTTAGCACTTCGGCGGACTTGGCACGCAAACCCCGCCCTGGATAGCGGAGCCGCAGATCGGACACGGTGAGAAGTGCGGTCATGAAAACTCCTTCGAGGTCGCCAGGGCAGCGGAGGGGAAATCCTCGCGAAGGACGTCCTCGTCGAGGATCGATCCGATGAGCTCCTGAGTGTAGGGGTGCTGCGGGTTATGGAAGATGGACCGCACGGTTCCGGACTCGACCAGTTCTCCCGAGCGCATCACCAGGACACGATCACAGAGGTCGGCGACGACACCGAAGTTGTGCGTTACGAGGAGTACTCCCATGCCGTACTCTCGCTGTAGGTCGCGAAGCAAGTCGAGAATCTCCGCCTGGACGGTAACATCCAGCGCGGTTGTGGGCTCGTCGGCTATCAGCAGCTTGGGGCGCAATGCCACGGAGCCCGCGATCAACACGCGCTGAGCCATCCCGCCGGAAATTTGATGAGGGTAGGAGTTGAATGTGCGGACGGGGTCGGTGATCCCTACCCGGGCGAGCAATTTCAGCACCGTATCCTTGGCCTCGCGCCGGGTCATTGCGGAAGTGAGGCCTTCCACAAGCTGGCTGCCGACTGTGAAGGACGGGTCTAGGTTCGACATGGGCTCTTGGGGAATATAGGCCACGACCCCGCCTCGAAGCCGCCGCAGTGCATGATTGTCTTTGGTCAGCAGGGGCTCCCCCGCCAGGGCAAGGACGTCAGCGGTGACCACGGCTTGCCGCGGGAGCAGTCCGAGGATCGAGAACGCGGTCTGGGACTTACCGGATCCAGACTCACCGACCAGCCCGACGATTTCGCCGGGGGCCACATCGAGTGAGATACCTCGGACGACGTCTTTCTGTGAACCATCCACCTGTGGGTATCGCACCCACAGGTTGCGCACGGTGAGGAGCCCGCAAATGGCGGCGGCGGCGCTACTATTCGAGTTTTCTGTGCGGGGGTGGTGGTGGTTAACCTTTTTGCGTCGGCCAGCCCTGTTCCCTGCTTGGGGTGCGGCCAGTGCATCGCGGTAGGCATTGCCCAGCAGCACGAGGGAGCCGTTCAGCAGGGCAAGGAAGCCGGCTGACCACAAGAGCTGTACGGGTTCGGTGTAGATGTTAACGAAGGCGTCGCCGGTCATCGTTCCGAAGCTGGGCAGGGTGCTTTGGCCGAAGCCTAGGAAGGCGAGGCCCGCCTGGACTCCGATTGCCGCGCTGGCGAGAAAGGCTGCCGAGATGATTACTGGCCCTCGTACGGCGTAGAACACGTGGCGGGCGAGGATCCGCATATTCGACAGCCCGGAGACTCTGGCTGCGTCGACATACAGTTCGCTGCGGACGCCGACCACAAGGTTGCGGACGAGTCGGAAGATGCCGGGGGCGAGGAAGACACCGAAGAGCGCCATCATCGTTTGATAGGTACCGCCGGTGACAGGTTGGAGGACGATGACCAGCACCAACGCCGGAAATGTCATGAGCAGGTTGAAGATCCATGACATGACAGCGTCTATCCGTTGTCCCGCGTAGCCGGCGATGAGGCCAAACACGGTTCCCAAAACCACTCCGACGCCTGCGCCGATGAGCGCGGAAATGAGCGATACGTTAATCGAGGCGAGCACCCGGGCCCAGATGTCCCGTCCGTTCTTGTCTCCTCCCAATGGCCATCCCGGTGTGCCGGGTGGGGCATTGACGTACTCTAGCGCTGAAAACGTCGGTGAGTGTGTGGCAAGGACCGGCTCCAGGAGTCCTAGGGTGATGAGCGTCAGCAGCACCAAGAGTGACAACAATCCCAGGGGCTTGCGCAGTAGCCTGACAAAAACTCCTTTCCGACTAAGGGTCTTGGCGTCCGCCGAGACGATTTCTTCGATGTTTGTTGCCGTCATGATGTCCTTGCCTTGGGATTGAGCCAGCCATACGCGACATCGACGAGCATGTTGACGACGACGACCAGGCCGACGCCGAACAGGGAGACGCCGAGCATGGCGGGGAGGTCGCCTTGGACAGCCGAAAGGTAGGCGTAGGTGCCGTATCCGCCGAGGGCGAAGATCTTTTCGATGAACAAGGCAGCGCCGAACATGGTGATGAACTGCAGGGAAAAGGTGGTGAGTCCGGCCCCCGCTGCGTTTCGTAAGGCGTGTTTGAGCAGGATGGAGCCCTCAGAGACTCCGCGGCTGCGGAGTGTCTTTACATAGTCCCGTTCAAGTTCGTCCACCAGGGATCCTCGAATCTGTGAAGCGAGGGCTGCTACGCCGCCGATGGCGAGCACAATTGCCGGCAATATGACGGAATTGAACCATCCTGCGGGAGACTCGGCGAAGGGCACTAAACCGATCGCGGGCACCCATTGCAGGTTGATCGCAAAAACGTACACCAGGGCCACCCCAAGGACGATTCCCGGGAAGACGTACGCGATGGTAGAGATGCTTTGCAGCAAGGCATCAATGACACCGCCACGGGCAGCGGACATGACTCCAAGCACAACGCTCAGGGTGATGGTGAGAGTCGCCGCGACGACGACAACGGACAGGGTCACCGGGAGCCTGGCTGCAAGCGCCTCAGCTACGGGTTGGTTGCTGAAGTAGGAGTTTCCGAGGTCTCCTTGAATGACACCGGCGAGCCAGCCGAAGTATTGATCAAGGATTGGTTGGTCGAGGCCAAGCTGTTTTTCGAGCGCCAGGACCTGCTCGGCGGAAGCATTCGGGCCGAGGATGTTCCGCGCAACTGGGATGTCTGCACCGTAGGTCAAGAAGAATGTCACTGCCGTGACGACGAAGATTAGGACGAGACCGGCGCCTAGCCGCCTCAGGAGATAGGTAATCATGTTGCTGCTTTCTTCGGGTGCGGGGGCTTTAAGACCCCCGCACCCGCGGTGTCGGTCGTCCTACCCGGCCGGTTCGTAGCCAAGCAGGTTGATTGATGGAACGCCCTGCAGAGGCACCGTTTTGAGGTCTTTGGAGGAGACCCAGAATCCGCTCGGGGAGCTGAGCGGCGCAAACCAGGCCTGATCCACGAAGTACTCGTTGATCGCCCGGTACGCCTCGGTCTGCTTATCTTCAGGGGCAGCGTTGGCCGCCGCGATAAGTTCCTGCAGCTTCGGAGTTGTTGACTGGAAGGGGTTAAAGGCGCCGTTCAGAGCGGCGTCTGCGTCCTTCGCATCAATTCCGGAAATGGGGCTGAACATGAAGAACATTCCGTAGCTTCCGCCAAATACCTTCGCGAAGAAATCTTGGAAAGGCACTGGTTCCCAATTCACGGTGATACCAATTTCCGACAGCGCCTGGCTAACGATCGGCTCGTACGTCGTGGTGGCGAAGTTGCTCGGCATCGTTACGTTGAAGCCGTCGGCGTAGCCGGCCTCAGCCATCAGCTCACGGGCGCGTTTAACGTCGTATGGGGTCTTGTCGAGCAATTCCTTGTCGAAAGTTTCCGAAATCGGGCTAAACACCTGGTTAGTCGCGCCGTCGCCGGTTTCTACGAGATTCTTGGCTATTGATTCACGGTCAAATGCCATATTGATTGCAAGCCTCACGCGCTGATCGGCCAGGGCAGGAACAACCTTTCCTTCCCTGTCGACGAGCCAGAGTGCGGCCATATTGCCTGGAGGTGCCTCTCCTTGGTTGAACTGGCTAGCGGCGTACTGCTTGAGCGCCTCCTTCTTTTCGCCGTACACGTCAACCTGACCGGCGCGAAACGCATTTCGTGCCGCAGCCGAGTCTTGCAAAAGCTTTGCCTCCACACGCTCGAAGGGATACGCCTCGGCGTTCCAATGGTCCTCGTTACGGACGAGGACGTAGATATCGCCGACCTTGGTCGCTTCCTTGTCCAAAACGTATGGCCCGGAGCCGACGGGTTCTAACTTTGAACTCTCGGCCGTGAGGACTTTAGGTGACCCAACACTGCCGACAGAGGTGGACAGGTTATAGAGCAGAGCGCCATCGGGGCGGGACAATTCGACCAGAACGGTCGATTCGTCTGTGGCCTCCACAGCTGAGACGCTGGCGAGGCTTTGTGAGCTGGCCGGCCCCTTGCGCGCCGCCTCGAGTGATGCAACGACGGCCGCAGCGTCAACCGGAGCCCCGTCCGTGAAAGTCATCCCCTTCCGGATGTTAAGGGTCAGCCGTGTGCGGTCGGTGTTGTACTCCCATGCCTCTGCAATTCCGGGCTGGAACTTGTCGACCGTGGGGGCCAGAGTGACGATCGTGTCATAGACAGCGGTGGCCAAGTACTGCTCCCCACCGGCCCATTCGCCGATGGCAAAACTGGTGGGGGGTGTGTTGAGCGCAAGGTGGAGTGTGTCCTCTTTATCCTTGTTGCCGCTGTCATGGCCGTTGCCGGCGGTGCAGGCTGAAATTGCCAGACTCGCCATGACGGCGATGGCCGCCGTCTTCATCGCTAAAGCGATTCTCATATGGAACTCCCTTATCGGGTTGGATTAGAACGTGGTCCGCGTCAATAGCTGTTTGATGACACGTGTTACTTCACGTGAGCAAGAGCATATGCTTTCACGTGTTACCTAGCAATAGATGTGCGATTTTTCACTGAATCTTTCGCTAGCGGTTATCCGCTCTGGTGCTATATTGCAGCCAACAGCGGTCGCAGCTCCCTGCATTGGCAGAAGGGATCAACGCGGCCGGAGGCGCAGCAACAGCAACTTGGCTGGACCTCAGCGACCCCAGAGCCATGCGTTGGCCGCCTACGGTACCGTCCACTTCGTGCATAACAACGCCGCTGCCGGCGCTGAGGAGGGACGCTACCCTGGTTTCGTTCAGACCGACGTCTTTTTCGACATCAACGTCCGAGGCATTGCTCTTGACCTCTCCGCGCGCCCTCAAAATAATGTGGGACGGAGATGCCGCGATAGCGGACGCCTCCTCCGTTTCGGCTCTCGGTGGCGACATAGCACAGTTGGCACAGGCGCCTGCAAGGCGGCGATCAACGCCCTCACCGTCTACACCGCAACCCAAGACGGTCGGCAGGATATCCGATGCAAAGCAGAGTGCCCGGGCTTTACTCCGAGCGCGTCAGCGAGGAGGCATCCCGGACGATGAGCTGAAAATCCTGGGGAGGAAAACGTTGAAGCCGTACCGCTACGCCGGAGCTACTGGCGGAGGTATCACGTTCCTGGTCTCACCTTGCAGCGCCCCACGCTTCATGCCAGATCCTTTCTCCGGGCCGTGGCTTTAGACTCATCCGCAAACGCACGATCAGGTCGTCGTCGCGGGCGCCTGCCGACCATTAGGGACGGCTGCTTCTACACTTAGACGACTGGCAGGGCCCGGTGCGATGTGCTCCGGTCCCAGGCCCCGCGTCTGTATGCCCTACATGCGGATCAGGCCCACCGGGAGACCGTACAAATCCCCTTAGTCGCGGGTTTACGGCTAGATGGCCTTGATGACGGTTTCGATGGCGGAGAACTTGTCGGATTCGATGCAGATCCTGATTTCGCCGGAGCCGGTGGGGCGGATGACGGCAAGCGCTTGTCCCAGGAAGGTTGTGCAGGTAGACCCGGCGTAGTCATCTTCGGACTTCGGATCAGCACTGCCGAGGCCCTGGAGAACGCCGTTTCCGCTCACTTTCACGGTCACTGCGGCATTCTGGAGGACGTGGACTGTTCCTGCCTTGTCGGCGATGCTGATGTTGACGAAGGCCAGGTCATTATCGTCGGCGCGGATTTCGGTCCTGTCGGGAGTGACTGTCAGCGCAACGTCCGATCCGGCTGACTGCAGTTCGTCCCGGGCCGTCTCCTTACCATCTTTATAGGCGACAGCGACGAGGTGTCCGGGCTGGTACTCCGTTTCGAAAACGGCCATGAACCGGTTGCTCTTTCCGGCTGGGGCTCTGCCTACCGTCTTGCCATTGAGGAGCAATTCGATTTCCTCGGCGTCCGAGTACACCTCAATGGTCATAGGTGTGCCCTCATAGCCGGTCCAGGTCCAGTTGCTGACGCTGTCACTCCAGGTGTAGAGGGAGGGCTTGAGGCTTTCCTTATCCGTGATGTCGGGGCGGTGCACCGCGATGTACGGGGTGGTCCGCAGCCCCCAGACAATTTCGCGCCAGTAGGAGAGCGTGCGGCGCTGGCCGGTCACGCCGTGGTCGGCGGTCATCGATAGCCGCCAGGGGTAGTTTCCAAAGAAGGCTTCTTCGGCGGGTTTGTCCGCGCCAAGGCCGGCTTCGCCGATGTATTCCCAGGCGGTCCAGCTGAATTCCCCGATAACCTGCGGGTGGCGTTCGACGTACTCCCATACCTCGTCGAGCTTGTTTGGCAGGCCCTCTGTGCCGATCAGCAGCCGCTGTGGGTGGCGTTTCATGTCCAGTTCGTAACGGCCGTAGGCATAGTTGTATCCGGGGATGTCGACCTGGGACATCGCTTCTTCGAGTCGCTCGGTCGCGAGGTCCGATGCGACCAGGTCCTTGGTCAACTCCCCAAGGTCCCGCATGAAGGAGTTGACCCCTCCGGCGTCAGCCTGTTTGCCAACCTGGGCCTTGAGGTCGTGGAGGACGGTCATCATGGGGTTGACGGCGTTGGTTACTGGGCGGGTGTCATCGATGGTTTTGATGAAGTCGATCATGTCCCGCCCGTGGATGGCGCCCCAGGTGTTGCCGGTATCGGAAACCTCATTGCCGATTGAGTACATGATGACGCTCGGGTGGTTGTAGTCCCGCTGGAGCATCTCGGTGAGGTCGCGCCGCCACCATTCGTTCATGTCGACGCCGTAGCCGAAACCGACTCCGGATGAGGTCCATCCGTCGGTGAATTCATCGAGCACCAGCATGCCAAGGCGGTCGCAGGCGTCGAGCATCGCTGCGCTGATGGGATTGTGCGCGGACCGGATGGCGTTGTACCCGGCCTCCTTGAGGAGTTCGACCCGGCGTTCCTCTGCCCGGGCGATCGTTGCAGCCCCGATCAGGCCGTTGTCGTGGTGGATGCACCCGCCGCGGAGCTTGACGGTTTCACCGTTGATCCGCATGCCATGGCGCACGTCCCATTCGAGGGTTCTAATGCCAAAGGTGGACTCCACTGTCTCGCCCGTGCTGTTACTGGGTTCCAGACGCGTCCGGCAGGTGTACAGCGATGGTGAGTCAACGCTCCAGCGCGCGGGGTTGTCGATCGTGAACTGCTGGCGCAGCAGCGCAGACTCAAGCGGTCGTACCGCAAGGAAGGCTGACTCCGCTGCGACGACCGTGCCGGCCTGGTTTACCATTTCAGTCACGACGTTGAGCGTGCGCAGTTCCGTGGAATCGTTTTGGAGCTCAGTGATAACCCCAACCACAGCCGTTTCGGCGGTGGCGCTGATGGTGCGGATCTTTACACCGTTCCTGGCCACATGGAGAGGGGCGCCGACCAGCAGGTGGGTGTCGCGGTAGATGCCCAGGCCTGAATACCAGCGGGCGTCAAAGTGGTTGCGGCACTCGACCCGGATCTCGTTGTCGCCGTCTTTCAGGTAGGGGTCGATCCGGACGGAAAACGGGATGTACCCGTAGGGGCGCTGGCCAACGAACGCGTCATTGACGTAGATCATCGCCCCCCGGTAAACGCCGTCAAACTGGATCTCAACCCGGCCCTCCCGGTAGCCCTCAGGCGCGGCGAAAGTCTTAACGTACTCGATGACGTCCTCGCCGTAGAAACCGGTAAGCCCGCCCGGGAGGTTGTCTGCGGAGCGGGGCTGGGAGATCAGCCAGTCATGGGGAAGCGTCACCGGGATCGGCGCCTGGGCCTGGCCCATGATCTCCAGGAAGGGGCTGGTCCGGGGACGCACGCCCCAGCCCTGATTGAAGGATGTTTTCTGCATGCTCTTTTCCTTACAATAGATGTTTCGTCGGTCGTTGACGATGACGCTAGGGCAGGTGAATTAGGGTGGTCACAGCGTTGGGGTCGCCGGAAAAAGCGCCGGCTTCCAGGACGGCTACCGGGGCCGCCCAGGAGAAAAAGCCCCCGTCGACCCACCTCTGAAGGGGACGCAGCGAGCCCCGGACTCCGACCGTGACGCTCGTACACGACGCTGGTGGGTCGCGGTCGAACTACGGCAGATGCCCTTCGTTGGTTGGCATCGAGTAGGGCATCCTGCCGCTGCCGATCAAATCCCCAGCAAGCGTGCGTCCGTTTCGGAAGGGTGGGCGCCGTTTTGGATGCGGGCAACGGCGTCGTTGAATGTGCCCGTCTGGGTGGTTGTTGTTGGCATGCTGCAGTCCTCAATGTGTTGGTCGCGGCGCTCGGGCGACGGTAGCCGGCGCTAAATGCGCGGGGCGCCCAGGTGTTTAACCTGGGCGCCCTGCACCGGTGTTGTTAGGAGACGCTGGTGGTGGCGTAGAAGCCGCGGCGTTTTCCGTCGATGATGGCGGTGTTCTCGATGTCGAAGGCTCCGGTCAGTCGCGTGTCGGCTGAGGAGGCGCCGACTTTGACCGTCATCTGCCCGGCTTCGACAACCCACTGCATGTCCACGTCAAGGAAGGCGAACTGGTCGGCCCGCATGGTGAAGTGGACGGTTTTGGTCTGCCCGGCTTTAAGTTCCACCCGGTTGAAGCCGGCGAGTTCCTGCACTGGGCGGACCATGCTGGCGAGTTCGTCACGGACGTAAACCTGTACGACCTCTTCGCCGTCCCTCTGTCCGGTGTTGGTGATCTCGCACGAGAGGTGCACCACCCCGTCGGCCTTGACTGTGGGGTCCAGGGTGAGGTTGGAATACTCAAAGGTCGTGTAGCTCTTTCCCTCTCCGAAGTGGAACAGGGGGACCTTGGAGCCGTCGACGTAGCGGTTCATGATCATGGTCCCGGCACTGCTGAAGCTGTTGCTCCTCTTGTGAGCTG
The DNA here is from genome assembly GCF_024494415.1 of Pseudarthrobacter sp. R1. NCBI lineage: Bacteria > Bacillati > Actinomycetota > Actinomycetes > Micrococcales > Micrococcaceae > Pseudarthrobacter > Pseudarthrobacter sp. R1. The sequence goes on from NZ_JAMKFI010000008.1 coordinate 525,590, forward strand.
CGTACAGGGGGATCTGACCGGCGTCCCTGACGGCTGTCATCGGCAGCCGGCCTGCGGGGTTGTAGTCGCCGAAAAGCACATCGGCCAGCGCTTCGCCACCGGTTTCGCCCGGGAACCAGTTCTCAATGACTGCCGGGAAGTGTTCGGCAATGTACACGCTGGAGAGCGGTTTGGCGTCCATGTGGACCATGACGGTGGGTGTGCCGGTCTCGAAGATCTGTCGTGCGAGTTCTTCCTGGATGCCGGGAAGGCCGACGTTGGAGGTGTCGATACCCTCGCCCGAGGTGCAGGAGCTGCCCCAGCCGTACTTGCCGCCCAGGGTCAGGATCACGACATCGGCATCTTTCGCGGCCGCGACGGCTGCGTCAAAGCCGGTGCGGTTCGTACCGGCGATGTCGCAGCCCTTTTCGTACACCACGTCGGCTTCCGGGCACTTTGCCTTGATGGACGCCACGATGGTGGGGGTCTTGTGCCCGAGCGCCCCCTGAAGGGCCTGCTCCACGGCTTCCGGCTCGGACCGTACGTCGCTTCCCTCGAACAGGGGGGCCAGCGGCGGCTGCTCGTAGGAGGCGGTCAGTTCGGGTAGATCCAGCATTCCGGCCATCTCCGACATGGTTCCGCTCATTGCCAGGTCGATGGAGGCCGGGTAGGTGTAGCAGCCGAAGAACAGCCGCAGGGAGTTGCCGTGGGGCCCGATGACGGCAATTTTCTTGGTTGCCTTGCTCAGGGGGAGCAGCCCGTCGTTTTTCAGTAGAACGATGGACTCGCGCGCTGTCTTGAGGCTGTGGGCCTTGGTTGAGATCGGTTCGTAGGCCTCGGCGATCAGTTCCTTGCGTGCTGAGTTGTTCTCCAACAGGCCGAGCCTGGCTTTCAGGGTCAGCATGCGGCGCACGGCACGGTCGATAAAGCGTTCTTCCAGGTCTCCGCGCTTTACGGCTTCGACCAGGCCGTCGGTGAACCCGTAGGGAGTCGGCAGTTCCACGTCCAGGCCGGCCTTGAGGGCCTTGATGCCACCATCTGTCGGATCGGCGCCTACGTTGAGGTCAACGGCAAGGTTAATGGACATGTAGTCGGAAACGACGAGTCCTTCAAACCCCATCTCCTCCCGCAGCAGGTCATCGAGGATGTGCTTGGAGGCAATGATGAGTTCGCCATCGATGGTGCCGTAAGAGTTCATGATGCCGGCCAGGTTCGCCTCGGTGATGGCGGCCTGGAACGGCTTGGCGAAAACCTCGCGGAGTTCCCGGGGCGGGATGGGGTTGGAGGTCATGTTCAGGCCGCCCTCGGACAGGCCAAAGCCCAGGAAGTGCTTGCCAGTGGCAGCAACGCCGTCCTGCAGGTCCGGGCCCTGGAGGCCCTTGACGAAAGCCACGCTCATGGCAGCGCACAGCGTGGGGTCCTCACCATAGGTCTCCCCCACACGTCCCCAGCGCGGATCCCGGGCGACATCCATGATGGGTGACAAGGCCTGGCGCACGCCGACCGAGAGCATCTGGCCGCGCACGATGTCGGTCATGCCCTCGATGGTGTCGGGGCTCCAGGTAGCACCGAGCCCGATCGCAGAGGGAAAGACGGTCCCTCCAAGACCGGTCCAGCCTGAAACCGCTTCGCCATGCAGCAACGGCGGGATCGACAGATCCGTCTTGGCACTGGCCGCCTCCTGCACCTCGTCGTAGTGGTCGGCGTCGGCCTCAATCGACACCCCGGTGCTGATGCTTCCCGAAGCGCCCAGGCCATGGGGGAACTTGGCAAGGCCAGCCTCGAGGTGGCCGGTAATGGGGATAGTGCACTGAAGCTGGGCAACCTTTTGCTCCAGCGTCATTTGAGAAAGAAGGTCCTCGACCTGATCCGTGACGGCAACCGCCACGTCAGAAGTCGAAAGCAACTGGTTTTCCATGTAAGTCTCCTTGTTCCGCCACCCGCAGACGTGGCGTGAGATGGGGCATCGAACTGCCGCGGGTCAGCGCTGGGCGGTGGCCGGACAATGTCGGAAAGAGCACCGGGTCGAACGACCGGATACCAGGACGGGCCTGTGGGGCGTCTTTGCCACGGTTATCCTTCACCGTTGAAGCAAGCCGCTCGTGGCCAACCACGAGGACACCTCAGTTTTTCCCGAGGTGGGAAAAACCCTAGATTGCTTACGGACGTGAGTCAAGTCGCATCCACTCCACAGGAGGCGGGCGCAACAAAATAGGCCATTCCCAATGGGAGCCCGGAACGCGGGTGCCCCTTGGCCCGGCAGTGGGGACAAAGAAGGGTGCTCGGCGGCCAGTAACCTCCTCAGGGGCATGGCGTCCCGAGGGCGAGTCCGGATAGCTGCCGGCGGGCATAGGCACGGCACGCAACTCGTGGTGGCATTGGCGGCAAGTGTGGCCGGCCATCAATCGCTATCTCTTAGGGCCCTGATTATCTAACGAAGCGTTTCTTCGCTGGACTCCAGGAGGGTGGCACGGAGGGCGCACGAGGAGGGTGAACATGCGGCTCGGGAGGTGTACACCCCGGGCAGCAGCAAGCCAAAATAAGCACTGCCTGGGACGTCGCCACCTGCGGCGGACTGTCGCACGGCTGCACAGGAAGCTGGATTGGCTCAGTCTCCCCGTGCAGCCCGATGGCAATAAGTCAGCTCTGCTTCGTTTCAAGCATGCGTTCTATTCCAAGAGAGACAATTTCAAGGTTGAAGGCAAACTGTTCTTCGGTGCCCAGTTCCGAGGACCGGCCGCCAACAAGCTTGCGGAGCAGCGTGAACTCCTCCGTGGGCGCCTTCTCAAGCAGGTGCTCAAGAACCGGCTCTTGCGGGTGGCGGCCTGTAGGTTTTGGTATCGATCGGTCAGTGGCGGAGGTGAAGGCCAGGCCTGCCAGCATTGCTATCACGCGTCCTGCGTCAGCTTCGGAAAGGCCAGCCGCGACAAGGGCTTCCGCCGCTGCTTCGGCGGGCCTGAGGGCCTCCAGGTCTTCCTCCGTTTCGTAGCCGACAAAGCTCGCCCACGCACCTGCAGCCATGACGGCATCACGTGTGATGTGGGCAAAGCTGCGGATGGCCTTTCTCCAGTCCTTCTCTGGGATGAAGTGGTGGGAGCCAACTGCCTCCCGGAAGGCATCGGCAGCAACCATCTTCAGTAAGGATTCGCGGTTGTCCACATGGTAGTGCAGGGTCTTGCGGTCGACCCCCATTTCCTCTGCGAGGGCTTGCATCGTCAGGGTTTCCGGGTCCAGTACCTTGGCGGCCTCAATGATCCGCTCACGATCGATCCGCCGCGGCCGACCCCGTCGCGGCTTTACGCTCTCAACGCTGGTCATGGCCACCCCTTTACTGCATTCCATTGTGCTCGCTGCGCCCCGCCCCGCGTACTGGGACGCAACGGTGAACTTGACTGAAGCCTTCATCGCCTCTATCTTTTTTACCACAGCGGGAAAAATAACAGACAAGGCGAGGTTTCCTGACTCTACCGGAGTCTCCAAGGCCTCGCCACATTGATAGCCCACACGCCACTCCCCGTGTGCCGGACTTCCCATAGGCCTTGACGGACGCTGGTCCGACACCACAGTGGGGGCCGGACGTCCAGTGGTGCACTGAGTTGGACTTTGAAGGGCTTGCCGCTGCAGTGCACCTCCCGGCCAGGCTTTTTATCTTGGCATCGTCGTCATGAAGGTGCGCCTCAGTTTTGCCCGGCACCACACACCACTCACTGGAAGAATGGACATGGAAGCACTTAGCACAAGGACGAGCCGGCTTCGGCTCACGATAGACAACCGAAGCCAGCTGGAGAGCGCACTGGACTGCGCCGTCGGTGAGCTCATGACCAAAGCCGGGACAAGCGCCAGGCACGGAATTCTCGTGGAGCGGCTTGACCACAGGACCTTCACAGTCCAGTTCTGCACCGGCATCCGTCCTGGCATTGTGATGGAACGGGATTTGCGGACCCCCCTCCCCCGGTGAGCACAGCCGACCCGCCAAACATTTTTCGCTCGCGATATCTGCTACAGCCTTCAGGCGGTGGTGGAGTCCGCCCGGCCATCGCAGCTGCGGGTATCAGCGACCGCAGTGGTCGTACTGAAGAAAGGATGCATCGTGAACAGTCACACCGGCAGGAGTGCGTTTGACGCTGCAGGCTGGCAACCCGTCGATGACTGGGCAAGCGTCGAAGGGCGGTACATCGAGATTTATCGCCATGGGGTGCAGATTGATCGGGGTGTGGTGGATGCTGTAACCGCTGACGGGACCATCCTGTGGCTGATGCAGGACGGTGCGCTGCCCAGGCGCATTATCGAGCAACTGCCAGGAACCTACATTCGGGGGGGGTAAGCCCGTAAGGCGTAGTTCCCGTGGAGGAGGTTGCCCCGGTTATGCATGACCGGGGCAACCTGCCTTCTCATTTCCTACCTCATCAACAGGGACGCCCCCATGACCGCTCCTGCCGGGCTCCTACTGGTAGTGGGAAAACTCCCGGGATTTCACCCCATCCATTGCCCGCCGGCGACATCGATCGTCTGCCCGCACATGTAGTCCGCCGCCTCAGTGCTGAGGTAGGCGACCATGTTGGCAACTTCTTCGGGGATGGACACTCGTCCGAGCTGGATGTACCTGTCGACTGCTTCCAGCATGGAGCCCTTTGCGGCCAGCGCCTGCTCATCGGATGCGTTGGCCAGAATGTCCCGCAGCAGCGGGTTGATCATGACCCCTGGCGCTACTCCCAAAACGTTGATACCCCGCAAGGCGTACTCATGGGCGAGGTTTCGGGTGAACCCGATGACACCCGATTTCGCGGCGTTGTACACCGTGAGCCCCCGGTGCTGTATCCGGCCGCCCACCGAAGCGATGTTAATGATGCGGCCGTGGCCTTGGGGCAGGAAGTGCTCGACCGCGGCGTGGGCGCCGTACATGAGCATTGTCAGGCTCCCATGGACGGTGTAGTCGATGTCCGCCTTGGTGTGGTTTTCGAATTTGTCCGAAACCACCTGGACAGGGTTGTTGATCATGATGTCCAGGCCGCCCAGTGCTTTTGCGCTTTCCGCGACCACGGAGTGCACCTGGTCCCAGTCCGAGAGGTCGGCCTGGAAAGGGATGGCACGTGTGCCCCATCGTTGTTCGATGGTCGCCGCGTTGGAAACCGCACCGTCCTTGTTGATGTCGATGACCGCCACGTCCGCACCCAGGCCGGCAAGACGGTTGGCGATTGCCTGTCCGAGGCCGCCTCCCCCTGCCCCGGTAACCACCGCTTTCTTCCCGGTGAGATCCATTAGATCAGTAACCCGCTTTTCGACGATGTGCGTGGGGAGCCGGTCAAATCCCATCGTCTCGGCGAAGTCAGTTTCTTGCGTGCTCATCATGCTCCTCAATTGTTGTGGGAGGGCAAAGCGTTCTTTTGCTGAAACATCAGCGACCCTCAATGGCAACATACTGTTGCCTTTGAAGAAGGTCAATAGAATGTTGATTCATGGTGGAGATGACACGCAGGACGCAGGGCGTCCAGCAGGGTGCACGCAGTGTGCAGGTGGTAGAGGCCGTTCGCGCCGCCACAGTCTCGGAGCTCGCGCGGGTAGGTTATGCCGCCTTGACGATCGACGGCGTGGCGAAGGCGGCCCGCGTCAACCGCACGACCATTTACCGTCGTTGGCCGACACGCTCCGCCTTGCTGCATGCTGTGTTGGAGCCGCTCCTCACCCGGTATGACACCGTTCCGGATGCCGGGTCCAGCTGGCGGGACTTGTCCTCTCTTCTGCGCATGGTTCGTGACAACGTGGACTTGCCTGAGGGTCGGGCATTTTCGGAAGCAGCCAGGTCCACTGCAGTTGAGTTGCAGGACCTGGTGGCTTCCGTGCTGGAACGTGCCCTGGCCCCGTTCCACTCAGTGCTCGCGCGGGCTGTGGAGCGGGGCGAGATTGATCCCGGGCAGCGGGACCTTATCGCCCAACTCGCATTTTTTGGTGTCGTTATGTGGGACCAAACGCATACCGAACCGCTTAGCGACGGGGAGTGCGACAAGATGGCGCAACTGCTCTTGCCACGCAGCGCCGCCACATGACTGGCTCCTGAAATGGTCAGGCTGCTCAGCCGCCGTTGGATTGTCGAATGCCTTCGGCCAGGGCGGTGAAGCTGTATATGAATCCTCCATCCTTTCCGCTAACAGTCATGTAGCCATCTGTGCTGCCGGGCTTGATGGCGAGATTTGTGGCGGATGAAACAGAATCCTCTGCCGGTGCGGAGATGGTGGCGGCGAGTTCTCCATTTGGCCGGTAAACGAGGACTGCGGCCCTGTTATGCATGCCCACGTAGATGTTCCCGGCCGCATCAACCGCGAGGGAATCAACTTGGCCTTCCCCTGCACTGACATGTATCGCCGGATGTGCCGTCTCCACAGTCGTGCCATCGGGATTCAACCTCAGGTAGTCGATGCGGTTGCCGGTATTATGGCTGACCCACATTGCGTCGTGACCGGGTGCGAAGGCATTCCGTTGGGTGCAGCCATGCCGGCAGCGAGGACATTTCCAGTTGCGGTGTCCTTGTTGATGCGGACCATCCGTCCCTTTGGTTCCCAGTAGGGGTTTTGGGAACCGGCGGCGTCTGTGACGTAGAGCGTCCCGTCCTTGCCGAAGGCTATGTCGTCGGGATTCATTGCCACGCCTTCCAGTGCGCCGGCAAAGAACGTGCGGTGTTCCGTCCCCTCTGCGGTGATGCTCTGGACCGTGCCACCAACGAAGTCCGTGAGGTACAGCCGCCCGTCATGCGGGCTGAACTGGGCCGAGGTGAACGCGCTGGAACCGTCTGTGTAGACGGTGTCCACGGTGCCGGATTCAAGGTCGATTTTCATGACCTTTGGTCCACCTGGCGGGGCCGTGACGTCTACGACGAAAAGGTCGCCGTTGGGACCGAAGGTCGGTCCTTCCAGCAATGTCATGCCGGTGTCCTGATGTACTGGCGATACCTGGAGCATCCGATTGGCTGTCTGATGCCCCGCCAGTGCCGCATGTTCGGTTGTCACCCCGGGCGGAGTCTGCCGGACGGGTGGGGTGCATGCGGTGAGGAGGGTGATCGCAGCGGCGAGTGCGGCCGCGGTGACGGGCAGTTGCTGTTTCGCTCGGGTGGTCACCGTGCCGCCCTCGCCGGGGTCGTTTCTTTGGGGGGCGTTTTGCTGCCCTCATGGGTTGAGGCCAGTACATCGTTCATGTTGCTCTGGCGCCATTTGCGCAGTAAGCGATGGAAGGCAACCGGGCCGGGGCTATAGGCCGTTCCGGCGGAGGTTCGGGTTCCTTCACCGTTGTAGTAGCCGGGCGTGCATTCGGCCAGGAAGGATTCACCGTCAGTTACCGGTTGGGTCAAGTGGCTGACCCATGCTTCCTGGGATTCAAGGGTTGGTTCGACGACTCCTGTTGGTGTGTCACGTGCCCGCTTGATGACTTCGGTGATGTGCTCGGCCTGTTCCTGGAGGATATGGGCGTAGTTCACCGAGTTGGCGTTCTGCAGGAAGCCGAGGTTGAACAGGTTCGGAAAGCCGTGGGTGTAGAAGCCGTGAAGGGTGCGGGGCCCCTTGCTCCAGTTGCCCAGGAGCGATTGTCCGCCGCGGCCAGCTACCGGCAGTGTGCCAGAGAGGATTCCTGAAACTCCGACATCGAATCCTGTGGCGAAGATGATGCAGTCCACTTCATATTCGGTCTCACCCACCATGATGGACGTCTCCGTCATGCCGGTGATGCCGCCAAAGTCGGCAGTGTCAACGAGCGTGACGTTGGGCCTGTTGAACGTTTGGAGATAGGTGTCGCTGAAGCAGGGCCTCTTGCACATGTACCGGTACCAAGGTTTGAGCAGTTCGGCCGTTTCCGGATCGTCCACCAGCTCCGTGGTTCTGGCGCGGATGCGCGACATGGTCTCCCAGTCGGCAAGTTCATCCTGGATCTCGCGCGCTTGGGCGTCCATCGCACCATCTACTGCCCCGGACAGGAATTTTCGCTGCAGCCGGACGGTCCTGGTCCAGCCATCGCTGACCAGGCTCTCAGTGACCGGCTCACCGGAAAGAACCTCGAGGAAGTTTTCCATCCGTTCACGCTGCCAGCCGGGAGTCAAGGATGCCGCCCACTGCGGATCTGTTGGCCTGTTGTCCCGGACATCGATCGTGGATGGGGTGCGCTGGAATACGAAAAGCTGTTGCGCGTCCCGGCCCAGGTGCGGGATAACCTGAACGCCTGTGGCGCCGGTGCCCACGACCGCCACGCGTTTGTCCGCCAGCCCTACCAGGCCGCCTTCTGCTGTTCCCCCGGTATAGCCGTAATCCCAGCGGCTCGTGTGGAACGTGTGCCCCTTAAAGGTTTCAATTCCTGGAATGTTGGGCAGCTTGGGCTGGGTCAGCGTTCCGGACGAGGTGATGACATATCGTGCCCGGAACTGGTCGCCGCGGTCCGTTTCAACCGTCCATTCCTCCGCTTCTTCGTTCCAGGTCAGGCCTGTGGCGCGGGTGTGAAAGAGGGTGTCCCGGTACAGGTCGAACCGCTTGGCGATGGCGACGGCGTGCTGCCGGATTTCCTCGCCGGGCGCATACCGCCAGGAGGGAACGTATCCCACTTCTTCAAGCAGCGGCATGTAAACGTAGGATTCGATATCGCAGTGGATACCCGGGTAGCGGTTCCAGTACCAGGTCCCACCCACGTCCCCAGCCTCATCCATAAGCCGGATGGATTGGACGCCGGCTTCCCGCAACCGGGAGGCCGTGAGCAGTCCCCCGAAACCGGCGCCTATTACCAGCACTTCGACACGATCTTCTCGAGGTTCGCGCTCTGTTCTTTCGCGGTAGGGGTCCTTTGCGTAGTAGCCGAAGTTTCCCGCGGCAGATCGGTACTGGCCAAGACCCTCCGGCCGTACCCTGCGGTCGCGCTCCGTTCGGTACTTTGCGCGCAGCTCCTCGATAGAGGCTGGCTCCCCGGTATAACGGACGTGTGGTTCAGTAATCATGCGTCATTTCCCCGTCTCATTGGTGCGCCCCGCTCAGTAAGCGCAAAAAGCTGGGCACCAGCGAGGCAGGCCGCGGCTTCTGAGGCTTGGGCGACGCGTCGTTGGATCGATTGGTTAGCCCGGAGCTAACTATAAAAAGTTAGCGTTAAGCTAAGTAAGTGGTCAAACGGACCTAAGACGATACGGTTTACTGCATGCAGCGCCATGAAGAAAAACGAGAGTCGCTTCAGGAAAGCGTGAACAATTTGGCTGTTGCCATAGCAATACGATCCCTCCCTTTGGTGCTGCAAACATTCCTCACGACGGACCTGACCATTCAGCAACTCAAAGTATTGTCGGTGATCGTTACGTCAGCAGACGGAGTATCCATCGGAGGGCTGGTAAACCGTTTCGGCGTCTCCATGGCATCAATGTCAAAGCTTTTGGATCGGCTCGTGGCAGCCGGCCTGACTACACGCGTTTCAGACCCAGGCGATCATCGGGTTCGCATGATGGAGGCAACGCCCCTCGGACGAGCTGTCGTACGCGAACTAATGGCCACCCGGCCGGAACTGGGTGCCAACATACTGGCGCGCCTGAGCGTTAGCGAGTTGCAGGCACTGGAAACTGGCCTCGGCGCTATCAGCAGGGAGATGAGGGGCCTTTTAGGCTGAAGTTCCGGGGGAATGGACCGGCGCCAGGGCAACTTTCCGGGTCGTGTGCTTCTCAAGTTTGCCGCACGGCCGGATGATTCCGAATAAGAGATCGCTTTTCGGTACAGGACTAGGCTGTGGCTTTCACTCCTTCTGGGGACGGCCGGCCGTGGGCGAACCAGCGTGGGAAGGTGACGTCGAACAGTTGCTGGCGGGCCAGTTCTACTCCGCCCCGCAAGGGTTCTCGTTCGTCATTGGGCGACTGGAGGACGATGAGGTCGCGCGTGGCCAGCGGAAGAGCTAGTTCGTAGATCCTCTGGCGGACTTCAGAAAGGAAGACCTCCCCGGCAGACGCCATCACGCCGCCTATAACGATGACGCCGGGGTTGAACATATTCACCAAGGCCGAAATGGCTTCTCCTGCCGCCTGTGCCGATTTCCGAATGAGGGCAATTGCGAGCGGGTCCCCGTCTGCCGCGGCCAACGTAATGTCCTCAGGTATCAAGGGAGCTTTTCCGGCCCTGCTGGCCAGCGGCCCTTTTGCTCCCTGCCCGATCGCCAACTCTGCGTCGCGGACCAACGCCCATCCGGCGGCCACTGCTTCTAGACAGCCGATCTTCCCGCAACGGCATAGCGCCTCAGAGCCTGCAACTCTGACATGCCCGATGTCGCCGGCAGCACCGTTTGCCCCGCGATGTATTCGTCCCTCAGACAACAATCCGGCGCCCATACCCAACCCGATTTTGCAATAGATCAAGTCCGTGGGCACGTCTCGGCGGCGGGCGCATTCTCCGAGCGCCAGGAGATTCACGTCATTGTCTACCCAAACCGGCGCATCGTATCGCTCCTCGAAGGGTGTGAGGACGTCGAAATCGTTCCAGCCTGGCATGATGGCCGGTGCCACGGGCCGTCCGGTGAGGAAGTCTACGGGTCCGGGAAGCCCCACCACGACGCTCCAGACAGGTTGCTTGTTCCCCTTCTCCAGTAGGTCGTCCACCATCGAGATCACCATGTCAATGGTTTCCTCAGGCCCACGGGAAATGTCCCAGCTACGGTGCATGTGCTCCAAGATGTCGCCGTCCAGCCCGGCAATGCCCACTCTGACGTGCAGGGCTCCCAGGGCACAAACGACGACCATTCCCTGTTCAGCGCAAAATCGAAGCGTCCGAGGTTGGCGGCCCCCGGAAGAGGTTCCGAATTCACCGTCAGCCAAGAAGCCCATCTTGATTGCCTGATCCACTCGCTGCGAAACCACGCCGCGGCCAAGGCCCGTCAGTTTACCAAGTTCCGGGCGGGTGATCGCCGCACCAGTTCGGACCAGGTTGACGATCCGCAGCAGGCTCGTCCCTTCATCCGTTTGGGCTCCGAAGCGGAGGGTGGACTCCGTGGTCATGCTTAATCACTCCTCCACAGCAGCACGGACTAAACAGGGAACCTGTGATGTTGGGACCCGCCCCATGCATGAATAATCGAAAAAGCAATCCCATAGTGAAAAATAGCCTTCCTGCTGGACGCGCCGTTAAAGAAGGATTAAGACCGTGAGTGGGATGCGAACTGCCGCACTTGTTCCGCCTGAAGTTCGGACAGTCGCCAGTGCTACTGGCCCTGTTGTGCCAAGCCTGGAAGGCACGGTAAGTGGAGTTCGTGAACCGCGCTCCCCTGTCTCGACGCCAACAATGCCGGGCGCAGGCCGAATTTCGGAACCGTTTGCATTCTAGTTTATCCGCTTGTCGGAAAAAGTTATACACTTGGACCTGTCCAACGCAAGCTAAAGTTGCGGCTGGTAACCAAAATGCGCGGACCGTCGGTCATTGACGGGAGGATTGGCTGTCGTCGCGGGGCGCGTCAAAGTGCTGAAGGCGCTTGGAGGGAAATCAATGGCCATAGAGCGCTATACGGGTCTGGCATCAGTGCTGGAGACAATCCGTTGGCAGGACGGCATCACGCAGGCAACCCTGACTGACCAAGTGGGGCTGGGCCGGAGTGTCGTTGCCGAGCGGGTTGCAGAACTCGAACAGATCGGGCTCATCCACTCCCCCGGCCGCGCTCCCTCCACGGGAGGGCGGACCGCCAAGCTTTTGTCACTCAACGCCCAGGCCGGCTACGTCGTAGGCGTGGACATCGCCTCAAATGAAATGGTCGTGAGCGCTTCCGATCTTGCCGGTGCCTTGCTCGGCACCCGCTACCGGGAACTATGCGACGTCGGCGAAGGGCCCGCGCGGATCCTGGACCAGGCCAATGCGATTATCGAGGTAGTAATCAGGGAGCAAAGCAGCCACAACCTGCTGGGGATCGGCGTAGGCCTCTCCGGTCCGGTCAATTTCGATACCGGCACTCCCGTCGGCGTACCGGTCCTGCCCGGTTGGGATGACTACCCGGTGCGGGAAGAGTTCGCGGCGCGCTGGCCGGTTCCGGTCTGGGTAGACAATCGCGTCAATCTTTTGGCTCTCGCTGAAATAGACAGCAATCCGCGGGCTGCCAAAGCAAAGCATCTGCTCTATTTCGGAGCCGGCGCCGGGGTTGGAGCTGCCCTCATCACCGACGGCAGGCTTTACCGGGGCTCCCATGGCCTGGCCGGCTCTATTGGCCACGTGGCCGTCCCCGAGGCGGGAGTGGTCGCCTGCAGGTGCGGACGCACAGGCTGCCTTGAGGCCGTCACCAGTGGATGGGCGATCGAGCGGGACGGCTTGATGTTGGCCGAAACTGGACGCAGCACCTACCTCGCACAAGTCCTCAAAGAGACCGGCCGTGTTCGCGCATATGACGTCACGCTTGCCGCTGAGCATGGGGATGCAGCGGCGATTGAACTACTCAGCCGAACGGCGACGCTCCTTGGAAGCAGCCTCGCAACCTTGGTAAGTTTTTTCGCTCCTCACATGCTGGTTGTTGGCGGTGGCATTGCCCGAGCAAAAGACATCATGCTGAAGCCCATACAGCAAGCCGTCCTGGAGCGGCTGCCCTCAACAGGTGCACCGGACTTGCTCGTGGAGCTATCGGCCATCGACGAACAGGTGGGGGGCGTCGTAGGAGCAGCTCAACTCGTTCTTGGCGAGCTTTTTTCCAAAGACAACCTTCCCCGGCTAATGGAGCAGCTGGCCGAGACAGACAGCCAGGGCTTGTCCGCCTAATAATCCGGTGACCGGGATAAGTAGTTGACTTATTCCGGTCACCGGATTATCTTTGTAACCAACGCCACAAAGCGTTTTTGGAGCAACAACATAGACCTCGACGGCGAGGGAAACCGAGATGGAGTACATCACCTGCATCCCGTGGCCCGGCGCCCATGTTCATTCAGGTATTCGCAGGATTTCCTGTGAACCAAGACGCCTTTCCAAGGCAATTCAGCCACCATTCCTCGCCATACCTACCCATTTCCGTTGCGTTGTCGCCGGAGAACAGTCGGATCACTCGAAGCTGAGCTTTCGACGCTTTGTCTAGGAGAATCATGCGTAAATTTGTCGGCATTGCCGCCGTCACGGCCGTTATGGCGCTTACTGCCTGCACCGGCTCTTCCCCCGGTGGTTCCGCCGCCCCTACTGAGCTGGATGTGGCGGCTATTGCACCGCCTGAGTCCTTCTCTCCGGGCAACTTCGGTACCGGCCCCAGCACTATGTTCCTTCAGCCCGTGTACGACTCCCTCTTCCGGAACACCAATGAGGGAGAACCTGCTGAGAACATCGTGACCAAGTGGTCTTACGATGATTCCCGAACGAAGCTTTCCCTCACCATCAGGGAAGGTGTCAAGTTCACGGATGGTACGCCTTTGGATGCAGCGGCGGTGAAGGCCAATCTCGATTCCGCCCGCAAGGGCACCGGCGAAGCCGGTGGGCAACTTCGCTTCATCCAAGAGGTCACCGTCACGGACGGCACCAACCTCACGGTCACGCTCTCCGCTCCCGACCCGTCGCTTGTGCCGAATCTGGGCGGAACAGCCGGTATTCTTGCCAGCCCGAAAGCTCTGGGCACTCCGGACCTGGACACCACTCCCGTAGGTTCCGGCCCATACATCCTTGATGCCTCAAAGTCCCAGACCGGCATCAAGTATGCCTACACCAGAAATCCCGAGTACTGGAACGCCAAAGACTTCCCGTTCGACACCGTCGAAGTCACCGTCTTCAACGACAACAACGCCACCCTTAACGCGCTGCGCGCAGGGGAGACGGATTTCGCCGTCGTTACTGATAAAGATGGAAACGGCCTCCAATCTGCAGGCCTGAACATTCAGTCCAGCCCTGCCTACACCACCACCGGTCTCTACTTGTTCGACCGGGCCGGTTCCCTGGTCCCTGCACTGGCTGAGCCCAAGGTACGCCAGGCTATCAACATGGCATTGGATCGCGACGCGATTCACGCGCAGGTCTTTGGGGGTAAGGGAAAAGCCACCACCCAGGCTTTCAGTTCCACCAGTGACGCCTACATCCCGGAGCTGGATGAGAAGTACCCCTTCGATGTGGCTGCCGCGAAAAAGCTCCTGGCCGACGCCGGCTATGCAAACGGCTTCACGCTGCCTATGCCGGATGTGTCACCTGTATATCCCGACCAGCAGGCGGCTGTCACTGAAGCGCTCACAGCAATCGGAGTCACCCCCCAGTACCAGCCCGTAAATGGCCAGTCCTTCATCTCGGATCTGTTGGCAGGAAAGTATCCCGCGGCAATTTTCCAGCTCAATAGCCCGCGCCCGTGGGATTTCGCGCAGATCGCGCTCACTCCGCAGTCGCTCTGGAACCCGTTCCGTGTCTCCGATCCCACGGTGGTTGATCTGATCAACAAGGCTCAGGGCGAGACCGGTGAGGCCCAAACGGAAACGTTCCGGCAATTGAACACCTATTTGGTGGACCAAGCCTGGTTTGCCCCCTATATCCAGTCTGACAGCGTTTTCGCAAGCAACGCTGAAATAACGGTCACGCCGCAGCGCTATGCCACCCTTCCGCCGCTCTGGGGCTTCACTCCTTCGAAGAAGTAGGTGGGCGGCCGGCCCATGCCGGGCCGGCCTCCCCCTCCCTACGTATCCCGTGATCTTCCGAAGCCCAAGGAGCTGCCGTGCTGATGTTTATCCTTCGCCGCCTGGCCTCAGGACTGGTGCTCATGTTCGTTATTTCCACCGCAACGTTCTTCCTGCTGAACCTCACAGGGCAGGACGCCGTCCGTCAGGTCTTGGGGCCTGTGGCTTCGGCCGAACAAGTGGAAGCCAAGCGTCAAGAACTGGGCCTCGATGAGCCGTTGATCGCCCAATACTTCCAGTGGCTCGGATCAGCCGTACGTGGAGACTTGGGACGGTCGTGGTTCACCAACCAGCCAGTGGGAGAATTGCTCTCCCAAACACTCCCTCCCACCCTTTCCATGGTGATCGGATCACTGATCCTCGCCGCCTGTTTCGGAACGTTGATAGGGGTCACTGCTGCATTGCGCCGGGGACGGCTTGACCGCGGCCTCCAAGTAGCATCGACCTTGGTTCAAGCAATTCCCGGTTTCCTGGTGGCCCTCGTTCTGGCTTTGGTCTTCGCTGTCCAACTTCGCATGTTCCCGGCTACCGGGTTCACTGCTTTCACCGATTCTCCCGGCAAGTGGCTCGCCTCCATCACGCTCCCGGTGGTTGCCCTGGCGTTGGGTTCTTTGGCCTCTATTGCCCTGCAGGTCCGGGGGTCAATGATCGATGTCATGCAGCAGGACTTTGTTCGAACACTGCGCAGCCGAGGCCTCCCTGAGCGAAGCGTGGTGGTCAAGCATGCCTTGCGCAGCGCCGCCGGCCCCAGCCTCACCACAGTGTCGCTGATGTTCATCGTGGCCATCTCCAGTTCGGTGATCATTGAGAAAGTTTTCAATATCCCCGGGATTGGCACCCAGGCCAATAACTCTGCCAGCCGTGGCGACCTGCCAGTTGTACTCGGGATCGTCCTTGTCACAGTGGTGCTCGTCGTCGTCGTCAATCTTCTCGTCGATTTGGCACAAGGCTGGATCAATCCGAAAGTTCGTGTCTCATGACCGATAACCTTGTCACCGGCACCGGCAAGTCTCTGGACGTGGTTAGCGCCGCACCCCAAGGCGACAACCTGGTCAAGAAGTTCCTTCGTGAACCTGCGGCGGTAATTTCGCTGGTGTTCCTCGCCCTGCTTGTCGTGGTGGCGGTCCTGGCACCGTTGATCTCCTCCTACGATCCCACCGCAACGCGAATTGCCGATGTCCTCGCACCTCCTTTCACCCCTGAGCATCCGTTGGGTGCTGATGGTGTGGGCCGCGACGTGCTGGCAAACCTCGTCTACGGCGCCCAAACCAGCCTTTCCAGTGCCGCGATCGTCATCGCAGTGAGCTTACTAATTGGAGTGCCAACGGGGCTTTTGGCGGGTTACCGCCAAGGATGGATCGACGGCGTGAGCATGTGGATCAGCGGTGCTCTCCTCTCGCTGCCGGCAATCGTTGTGCTCCTTGTAGTGCTGGCCCGTGTGGGCCGCAGTACCTCACTTGCGCTGGTGGTGTTCGGCATACTGATCGCCCCATCTGTGTTTCTGCTCATCCGTGGCTCGGTCCGGGCCGTGCGGGAAGAACTGTACGTGGACGCAGCCCGGGTCTCTGGCTTAAGCGATATCCGCATTATGGTTCGTCACATCCTCCCGGTCGTCATCACGCCCACCATCATCCAAGCGGCTCTGTTGGCAGGAGCCGGCATAGGAATCGAAGCCGGCATTGCCTTCCTCGGCCTTGGCTCATCTGACAAGGCCAGTTGGGGCCTGATGCTCAATGACGCATCACAAAACATCTTTAACGCTCCCTGGCTGCTCCTTTGGCCAAGCGTGGCACTGGTGCTGACTGTCATGGCCTGCACCTTAGTTGGTAACGGCTTCCGCGACGCCCTGGCGAACTACGGATCATCTTCCGCCCGCACCAAGACACTCAAAGCTGCCGAACACGCCGGAACGACACCCTCGGTTGCGCGGCAAACGGAAACAACACCTGTGGATCCGGAGGACACGCTCCTGGTCATCAACGACCTCCGGGTGTCCTACCCCCGTCCCAACGGTGAAAAGTCCGAAGTCGTCAAAGGCATTTCCTTGAGAGTGGAGCGCGGCCAGATCCTTGGTCTGGTGGGAGAATCAGGCTCGGGCAAATCGCAGACTGCCTTCTCGGTCCTGGGACTCTTGCCCGAGCAAGCCGAAATGACTGCGGGGACCTTGAGTTTCGCCGGAGTGGATCTGCTCGGGATGACCGCAAAAGAGCGCAATCGCCTGCGCGGCGCCCGGATCGGTTACATCCCCCAGGAGCCGATGAGCAACCTCGATCCCGCCTTCCGCATCGGGTCCCAACTCACGGAGCCAATGCGACACCATCTGGGGATATCGGCAAAGGCTGCAACAGATGAAGCCCTCAAACTCCTCGCTCGAGTGGGCATTCCCGATCCTGAGAGGGTCTTTAGGTCCTACCCGCATCAAGTCTCAGGCGGAATGGCGCAGCGTGTGCTCATCGCCGGAGCCGTCTCCTGCAACCCGGACCTTCTTATTGCCGACGAACCCACCACCGCGCTGGACGTTACTGTGCAGGCCGACGTGCTGGACCTCATTCGCAGCCTTCAGACCGAACGAGGCATGGGTGTCGTCCTGGTTACCCACAACTTCGGAGTGGTGGCGGATCTCTGCGACCAAGTGGCCGTCATGCGCAACGGAGAAATTGTGGAGGTAGCTGCGGTGAATGACCTGTTCACGAACCCCCAGGAAGAATACACGCGGCTCCTCTTGGACTCTGCCCTCGATTCGACCTCGAACACAGCAGCCGCCCCCTCAGTGGAGTCGGACATGACCACCGAGACAGAAGGTGCACGATGACTTCCGTCAACCAGGCCCACTCGCCTGAAGAAGAGCCCCTCCTGCGGATCACTGACCTGACCGTCGACTACCGGATCGGCGGGTTCGGTCGAAAACGGACATTCCGGGCGTTGCAGGGCGTGAGCCTCGGCATCAAGCCCGGGGAAACCCTGGGACTTGTGGGCGAGTCCGGTTCCGGTAAGTCAACCATCGGTCGCGCCGTGTTGGGTCTCGCTCCGGTGACCGGCGGCGATATCCGTTTCGACGGCAGGTCAATCACCAAGCTCAGGAAGAAGGAACGCCGGGCGCTCAGCAGCGACATCCAGGTGGTGTTTCAGGATCCTTACACTTCCCTGAATCCTTCAATGACCATCAGCGACATTTTGTCGGAGCCCATGCAGGTTTCAGGCACCTCCCGGACTGATGCTCAACGGCGGGTCCGGGAACTCCTTGATGTAGTGAATCTGCCCTCCAACTCCAGCGGCCGATACCCGCGGGAGTTCTCCGGCGGCCAGAGGCAACGCATTGCAATTGCCCGCTCCTTGTGCCGAAAGCCCAAGCTCATCGTGTGCGATGAGCCCGTCAGCGCACTGGACCTGTCCACCCAAGCACGGGTTCTCCAACTTTTCGCCGAGATACAAGAGCAGACCGGGGTTTCGCTGCTGTTTGTCACCCACGATCTGGACGTGGTCCGGCACATCAGCCAACGGGTCGCCGTGATGCGACGTGGAGAAATTGTGGAGACCGGCGCCACCGAGCAGGTTATTGCTGAGCCGCACCATGCCTACACGAAGGCCCTCCTTCTGGCCTCCCCCATCGCCAACCCGGCACTTCAAGCCGAGCGTCGTCGGGAACGGCGACTTTTTCTTGACGCTCAACCTGCACTGTCCACAGTTGCCCGCTGAGCAAACCACCAAGGCGTGACGCCCTCCCTTCTACAGACTCCTGGAGAACAGCATGACCACCACAGCGGTACCTTCAGCGCGCCCTTATCCAGCCGGCGTCGACGTCGCAATCATCGGAAGCGGCCCCGCCGGTGCTACGTATGCGCGGATACTTTCCGAGCTCAGCCCCAAGGCCACCATTGCCATCTTCGAGGCGGGACCGACCATCAGTGATCCCCCCGGATCCCACGTCAAAAACATCGCAAGCCTTGAGGACCGCGAAGCTGCCCAGCGCCGCTCGGAGGGAAAAGTGAGCGCCGTTCCGGTTGGAGGGGACCTCGCAGGGTACGCCCGCGACGTTGCCCGCCCGGTGCGGCCCGGGACCTTTCTCCTCGACGACGGGTGGCAACAGCCAGGCGAGGCGGGACTGCCGGGGCTTGCCTTTTCCAGCAATGTTGGCGGAATGGCAGCGCACTGGACCGGCGCCTGCCCGCGTCCTGGCGGGAGCGAGCGAATTGCGTTTCTTCCGAACATGGACGAACTCCTGACCGAGGCAGAACGTCTCCTCTCCGTGAGCGCGGAGGCCTTGGCTGACGCTCCCCTGGCAGACCTCGTCCGATCACGGCTGGCCTCAGCCCTCGACGCTGGCCGCGCCCCTGACCGTCGCGTGCAGCCCATGCCGCTGGCCGTTCGCCGCAGTGATGACGGCAGGTTCATTTGGTCCGGAGCTGACGTGGTGTTCGGCGACGAAACACGCAACAACCCCCAGGCCCGCTTGTTCGACGAAAGCGTTGTTGTGCGGGTGCTGACCACCGGGAACGAGGTCAGCGGTGTCCGGGTCCGTGACGAGAAGACCGGAGACGAGCATGAAATTGCCGCCCGGTACGTCGTAGTCGCCGCGGATGCCCTCCGCGGCCCACAGCTGCTGTTCGCGTCCGGTATCCGCCCCGAAGCACTCGGCCGGTACCTGAATGACCAGCCACAGATTGTCCATGCTGTCCGTTTGACCGGCGTCGTGGATGATATTCCCGCTGCCTCGTCCCGCGACACCACCATCACCGCCCAGAGCGGCGTCAGCTGGGTGCCCTTCACCGATGAGCAGCCCTTTCATGGGCAGGTTATGCAACTCGACGCGTCGCCGGTGCCAATCTCAGGGGATGTCATTCCTGGTTCGATCGTTGGCCTTGGATGGTTCTGCGCCAAGGACCTTCAGGCGTCGGACCGCGTTGAATTCTCCGAAGACACCAGGGACGCCTACGGGTTGCCGGTTATGAGCATCCACTACACCTTCACGGAACGTGACGAGCAGACCCTGTCCGCAGCACGCCAATCGGTGGTCGCGGCTGCCCGGTCCTTGGGCGAGCCTCTCGGAGACGAACCGCTCACTTTCCCTGCCGGGGCCTCGCTGCATTACCAAGGCACCCTGCGGATGGGGGCATCCAACGACGGAACCGCCGTATGCGACCCCACCGGACAGGTGTGGGACGTTCAGGGGTTGTTCGTTGCCGGTAACGGCGTCATCCCCACCCCCACAGCCTGCAACCCCACTTTGACTGGTGTGGCCCTTGCCGTGGCCGGTGCACGCCACATCGCTGAATCAATCAACTCCACGTCCACAGAGAAGTGAGGAAAACATGGTCCTCGAACGAGAACTGATCCAAAGCCGCGGCTTTCGCAACGTCCAGGAAGGAACCGAGACGGTCGGTTTCGAAATAGCCCTCCGCATGCCCAACTACCGAGGCCTCTGGGGAAGCCTCATCGACGGGGTCGCTGTCACCGTGGATGGCCAGGAGTGGAACCGGGAAGTACCGCTCTGGACCCTCCAGGGACGCACTTTCAGCATCGAAGAACTGCGTCGGTCCACCGACGTCCGCTGGCAACTCGATGAACTGGCCACCATCATGGTGCCGCTCGCAGGCGGTCTGGCCGTAGGTGTCCATGATGTCCGCGTTGACATCGCCCTGCACGCGCCCTACATCCCTGCAGAATTCCAACCGTCAATTTTCACGTCCCAGCGAAAGGTCACGGTCCTCGCATGAGCAACCTCAAGTACGGTGTCTCCCTCTACAGCTACACAGGTGACATCAACACCGTCCTGACCCTCGAAGACGCCATGGCACAAATAGCTGACATCGGCGCTACCGGGATCGAGATCCTCGGCGAAGGCCACGTGCCCAGCTACCCGGAGCCGTCCATCGCGTGGATTGACCATTGGTACGGGCTGCTCGAGAAATACCAGCTTGAGCCCACCAACTACGGCTCCTGGATCGACTCAAGCATGTGGCGTGACCGCGACCTGACTGCCGATGAGGGTGCTGTGATGCTCGCCCGTGATCTTCGGCTCGCCCATCGCCTCGGGTTCACCTCAATCCGCCCGAAGATCGGTGTGGTGTCCATGGACCTGCGTCCCCATCCGATCTGGGAAGAGGTGATCGAGCGCAACCTCGACCTCGCAGCCGAGCTGAACCTCATCATTTGTCCGGAAATTCATGCGCCCACACCGATCAAGCACCCGGTGGTGGATGAGTACATCGCCTTCATCGAGCGAACCGGATCGAAGAACTTCCGCTTGCTGATCGACACCGGCATCTTCCAAAGGGCAATCACCACCGCCAAGCATGACGGCCTCAGCGAAGAGGCACAGGAAGAAGGATGGCGTAAACCCCTTGCCGTTCCCATGTCGGATCTGGTGGATGTCCTCCCCTACGTATCGTTCATCCAAGCCAAGTTCTTCGACATCGACCAGAACCTCGTTGACGGCCAGATACCTTGGCGCGAGATCCTTCAAACCTTGAAGGAGAACGAATGGTCAGGTTACCTGTCCAGCGAGTACGAAGGCGATCGCCTGCCTTACCGTTCCATTGAACAGGTGCGCCGGCAGCATGCCCTTCTGCATCGCCTGGAGGCCGAGATCGCCGGGACGCCGTGACCGCAGCCCGCCGCAGCAGCACGGTCCCAATCGCTCCCACCCGTCTCCGGCTCCTCATGGCAGCGCTCCTGGCGGTGTCATTCCTTGGAGCCCTCGATCACACCATCGTTTCAACTTCATTGGCCACTGTTGCCGGGGAACTGGGAGCTCTCCAGCACATGAGCTGGGTTGTGGTCGGCTACACGCTGGCAAGTACTGTCCTGCTTCCGGTCCTCGGAGGGCTGGGCGATCGAGTCGGTCCACGGATGGTCTTCCTCGTTGCGCTGGTCGGCTTTGTTGCCGCTTCCTTCGTTTGTGGACTCGCGCATGACATGACCCAGCTTGTCGTTGCGAGGGTCCTCCAGGGCATGAGCGCCGCGGGTCTCCAGCTGATGTCGCAGACGATCGTCGCCGAGGTAACAACACCAAGGCAACGTCCCCGATATCTATCACTCATCGGCGCCGCATTTCCGGTGGCGATTCTGATCGGGCCGCTCCTCGGGGGTCTGATCACAGACCACTTGGGGTGGCCTTGGGTGTTTTGGATCAACGTCCCGGTGGGGCTGGCCGCGCTTCTCCTTGCGGTCATCGCCGTTCCCCACATCGAACCAGCGGGCAAAAGACGGTTCGACGTCGTTGGAGCACTCCTGCTCACAGCTCTCCTTGTGGCGGTGGTGCTGGCAGTTGCGTGGTTCAGCTCAGGAAACGCATCAGCATGGAGCGCCGTTGGCGCAGGCGTAGCAGCGTTAACCGGTCTTGTCGCCGTCGAGCGTGGCCAGCAGAACCCCATCATCCCGGTTCACCTGTTTCGCAACCGCACCTTCAGTGCAGGCGTGGGATTATCAGCAGTCATGGGTGCCGGACTCATCTCCGCTACGGCGTACCTGCCGACGTACTTCCAGATGGCATACGGCGTCAGTGCCACCATTTCAGGGCTGGTTCCCATCGCAACCGTGCTTGGAATGTTGGTAGGCAATCTTGTGACGGGTTGGCTCGCTTCGCGGACAGGCCGCTACCGTCTTTTTCCGATCGTCGGTACGGTGTTGGGAGCCCTCGGACTCGGGGCCATGTCCGTAGTTCCGGAGGGTGCGCCGCTGTGGGTCCCGGCGTTGATCATGGCGTTCGTCGGCCTCGGCACGGGAGCGTTCATGAGCCTCGCCATTGCCATCGTGCAAAGTGCTGCGCCACGCAGTGAACTCGGCACCGCAACCGCAACCGCCGGCCTTAGCGGCCAAATCGGATCCACCATCGGCTCAGCCGTAGTGGGTGGTGTGGTGGGGTTCGGGGTCGCGTCACTGTTGCCAGCCGGGCTCGATTCTCACACGCTCACCCCGGCCTTGGTCCAAGCCGCAGACCCCGCCTTGCAGGCCGAGATAGCGTCGATTTACCACGACGTGTTTTCTCCCGTTTTCCTTGCACTGGCCGGCATCTACATCCTGGGTTTCATTGCAGCGCTGCTGCTGCCTGACGGACGCCTTTCGGACGAAGCCACCGCTCCCGCAGACAACCCTGCCAACCTGGCACTGCAAGCGAAGGATTAGCATGCCCGACACCACGAATGTGAGATGGGGGCTTGCCGGCACGGGAACCATCGCCCGTGAATTCGCGCGGACCCTGGCTGAAGTACCCTCAGCCTCGCTCACTGCTGCTGCATCCCGTACCACCGCAGCCTCAGAAAAGTTCTGTTCCGAATATGGCATCCCGAACCAGCACCTGTCATTTCAAGACCTCGCCCGTGACCACACCATAGACGCGGTGTACGTTTCCACCCCGGCAGGACTGCACCATGAGCACGCCACGCTGTTTATGGAGTCGGGCAAACACGTCCTGGTGGAAAAACCCTTTACCTCCACCCACGCTGAAGCCCTGGACCTGGCTCGAACCGCCAAGCGCACCGGGACAGTCCTGATGGAGGCCATGTGGTCCCGCTTCCTTCCTGCCTACGTTGAGCTGAAGCGGCTGGTGGACGACGGCGCCATCGGGGAGGTTCGAAAGGTTGAAGCGTCCTTCGGTTTCCCGATTCCGGAGGCCGGTCCGCGGGCACGGCCACAGTTGTACGATCCCGCGCTGGGCGGGGGAAGCCTGCTGGAGATGGGCGTTTACCCCGTTCAGCTCTCACACTGGCTCCTCGGCAATGAGCCGGCCGTCGCCGCGGTCGGCCGCAGCAGCACCAGCGGGGTGGACCTGGACACAACGGCGCTTTTGTCCTTCGGTGACGGTGCAACTGGAAACATCAGCTCCTCAATGTCCACAGTGCTTCCCAATGACGCACGGATACTGGGGACCGAGGGCTACATCCAACTGCCGGCCCCGCACCATTGTCCACACGAGCTGACTGTTTCACGCTACAACCCCTCGGGGCCGGGACTCATGCAGTCCCACCGCATCCAAGCCCCCATTGTTGGCGGCGGACTCAAATACGAAATTCTCGAGTTCCACGCGCTTCTCGAAGCGGGTAGGTCGGAGAGTTCCGTGATGCCCCTCATCGACTCTTTGGCCATCATGCGAACGCTTGACCTAATAAGGCACCAGATTCACAACCCTTCTCAGGAGGATCTTCACCCTGAAAGTTAATGTCCAGCCGGAGTGAATCCCGGCAACCATGACCCGGGACACAACTTAAACTCGCTACACAAGTATTAAGGACACCTACCATGCCATACGAGAACCTCCCGCGACTCGAGCGGATAGGCAACCACACCCGGCTCATCGTTGAGGAGAAGCCGTTTCTCTGCATCGGGGGTGAACTGCATAATTCGAGTGCATCCGACCGGAGCCATATGTCCCCCATCTGGGACAAGGTTGCAAAGACAGGGATCAACACCGTCATCGCTCCAGTGACCTGGGAACAAATAGAACCGGTGGAGGGACAACTCGACTTGTCGATCGTGGACGGATTAGTGGAAGACGCCCGGTCCACTGGGGTCCGTCTGGTAATGATCTGGTTTGGGGCCTTCAAGAACGCCTTTTCCACTTATGCCCCCAGCTGGGTTCGCGCTGATCGTGACCGTTTTCCGCGCGCGGACAGGGGCGCGAAACCGCTGAAGACCCCCTTCTCCTATCCCGGATCAATGCCGCGGCCAAGCTTGTCCGTCTTCTCTCGCGATCTTTTCGAAGCGGACCGAACTGCCTACACGGCCCTGTTGAGGCATGTCGCCCTGATCGATCCGGACCATACAGTCATCATGGTTCAGGTTGAAAACGAAGTGGGGCTGTTGGGTGCAGGAAGAGACCACAGCGCGCTGGCCGAGGCCGCGTGGAACGCACCGCTGCCCGAGCAACTGATGACTGCGGTCTCCGAAGCTCCGGATTCCTTTGATCCTGAGCTTGTACAGGCCCTTGGCGCAAATCCGGACAGCAGCAGGACCTGGGCGGACCATTTCGGCGACGACAACCCCATTGCTGAAGAGACCTTTATGGCGTGGGGATTTGCATCCTTTGTGGGAGGTCTGGCGGCTGCCGGAAAAGAAGTACTTCCCCTCCCCGCATACGCAAACGCCTGGATCGGCCCCCAACGTGGTCAGGACCTGCCCGGCCAGTACCCAAGCGGCGGACCAACCGCCCGGATGGTCCCCGTGTGGCGGGCCGCGGCGCCAGCCATCGACTTCCTGGCACCGGATATTTACGTTCCCAACTCGGCAGAAGTCATGCGGCAATACGCCACCGATTCCAATCCCTTGTTCATCCCTGAAGCGCGTTTTCGCGCCGGAGATGCGTTTCTGGCAATCGGCGGCTTTAGAGGCCTCGGCTACAACGTCTTCGGTGTGGAAGAAGGCAGGGAAGGCAACCAATTCAGCACCGCCTGCTCCATCATTACTTCCCTTACTCCAGAGATAGTGGATGGCCAACGCGACGGCAGGATTTTTGGTTTCGCCCTAGACCCAGACGAGGAATCCATCCGAGCCGACCTGATGGATACCGGCATCACTGTTCGCAATTCCAGGAAGCTCCTCGAAGGCATGCTCCTGGACGCAGGTGTGCGGGTCCCACCGGCACCCGAACTCCTGGAAGAAACGGTTGCCGCTACCCATGGCCCCACCCCAGGAGACGCCCGTCCCTTCGGGATGGTCCTGGCCATCAATCCCACCGAGTTCATCGTGGTGGGCCAAGGAGCGCAGGTGGACTTCCACAAGCCCGGGTGTGACGTTGAGCTTGATTCAGTGAGGGAATTGCTGGTGACCGACGCCGGGCTACAGGAAGGACGATTCCTCAACGGAGACGAGCGCCTTGAGATCCTTTCCGACAAGCACATCAGCGCCGTGAGGGTCCGACTCCTCGTCAGCGCCGTCAGCTAGCCGGAAGCATCAGGAAAGGAACCCTATGCCGTTTCATCCCGACATCGCCGCCCGGCTCCCCTTGCTGAACGGAATCCCCGTCATTAAAAGTGGTCTCAGCGAGCCGCCCACGAGGGCGCAGATGGAGGCCTTTGATGCCTACCCGGACGCGACTCCCCCACCGACTGCCACAACCCGGATGGTTTCCTTGCCCGGCCCCCATGTGTCGGTACCAGTTCGCATTTACACCCCTGCAGAACCGTCCGATGAAGCTCATTCCGCACAAGCATTAGTGTGGATGCATGGCGGTGCCTTTCAATTCGGAGATCTGGAAACCAAAGAGGCCGACTGGACAGGCCAGCAGTTGCTCACCGCGCTGACGGGCTGGTCATCGGCTGCAACCCCTACCCGCACGCAACCAAGGTAAGAGGCGCATTTATGACCGAGCCCGAACACAACCCCTTTGGCTTTATCGGCCTGACCTACGATGACGTCCTGCTCCTGCCGGAGCACACGGACGTCATCCCGTCCGAGGCCGACACCTCCTCGCGGATTTCCAAGCGGATTACTGTGCAGACCCCGCTGCTGTCGGCGGCCATGGACACGGTGACCGAGTCCCGGATGGCCATCGCCATGGCCCGCCAGGGCGGCCTGGGCGTGGTGCAGCGCAACCTGTCCATCGCTGACCAGGCGGACCAGGTGGACCGGGTCAAGCGCAGTGAGTCGGGCATGATCACCAACCCGCTGTCCATCCGGCCCGAGGCCACGCTGCGCGAGCTGGATGGTCTGTGCGCGCAGTACCGCGTGTCCGGCCTGCCGGTTGTTGACGAGGACAACCGGCTGCTGGGCATTGTCACCAACCGCGACACCCGCTTTGTGCCGGAGTCCGATTTCCCGCTGCGGCTGGTCAGCGACGTGATGACCAAGATGCCGCTGGTCACCGGGCACGTGGGCATCAGCCGTGAAGAAGCCTCGCACAAGCTGGCCACCAACAAGATCGAAAAGCTGCCGCTGGTGGATGAGCAGGGCCGGCTGAAGGGCCTGATCACCACCAAGGACTTCACCAAGGCGGAGCAGTACCCGTTGGCCACGAAGGACGACGAGGGCCGGCTCCGTGTGGGTGCCGCCTTCGGCTTTTTCGGGGACGGCTGGGAGCGGGCGATGGCACTGGTTGATGCCGGCGTCGATGCCCTGTTCGTGGACACCGCGAACGGCCACTCGCAGGGCGTGCTGGATATGATCCGGCGCCTGAAGTCCGATCCTGTGGCGGCCCATGTGGACGTCATTGGCGGCCAGGCCGCCACCCGTGAAGGCGCCCAGGCCTTGATCGACGCCGGTGCTGACGGCATCAAGGTGGGCGTTGGGCCGGGCTCCATCTGCACCACCCGTGTGGTGGCCGGTGTGGGCGTTCCTCAGATCACTGCGATCTACGAAGCCGCCAAGGCTGCCATACCGGCCGGTGTGCCGATCATTGCCGACGGCGGCCTGCAGTACTCGGGCGACATCGGCAAGGCGCTGGTGGCCGGCGCCGATACGGTGATGCTCGGCTCCCTCCTGGCCGGCTGCGACGAGTCGCCGGGCGAGCTGATCTTCGTCAACGGCAAGCAGTTCAAGTCCTACCGGGGCATGGGCTCCCTGGGTGCCATGCAGTCCCGGGGCAAGAACACCTCCTACTCCAAGGACCGCTACTTCCAGGCCGACGTCTCGGGCGACGACAAGCTCATTCCCGAGGGAATCGAAGGCCGTGTGGCCTACCGTGGCCCGCTGGCACCGGTGGCCTACCAGCTGGTGGGCGGCCTGCGGCAGACCATGTTCTACACCGGTGCTTCCACCATTTCCGAGCTGAAAGCCCGGGGAAAGTTTGTCCGGATCACCCCGGCCGGGCTGAAGGAATCGCACCCGCATGACATCCAGATGACCGGCGAGGCGCCGAACTACGGATCCCGCTAGTGACCACCGCCGGGCAGGCTGGCAAGGTGGAACCCCCCAAGAATGCGCCGACGCCGCTGAGTCCTGAGAGGGATCGCGGCGGCGCTCCCCGCGGGCTCCAAGGGGCACCTCTGAAGGCGACACCCGATACATATATCGAGATGCGAGAAGCTGGACGGCGGAGGGGCGCCCGCTACGCGTCTTCAACCCGCTGAAGTTAGCTGACAACGACGCCGGAATCGTCCTCCCGGACCAGATCTCGCCCCGATCACCGTCACAATCACCATGCTCGGCGTCTACACGGTCAACAACAGTCTCTTCGACATGTTCCTAGTGATCATCTTCGGCATCATCGGCTACATCCTGAAAGGACCAGTTTTGAACCCGGCCCCATGGTGCTCGCGTTCGTGCTGGGTTCCATGCTCGAAGTAGCCGCCCGCCAGTCTCTGCTCCTCTTCGACGGCAATGTCGCCGGGTTCGTCACCCGCCCCATCTCCGGCGGTCTGCTGCTCATGATCGTCGCCACCATTGCCCTGCTCCCGGTAATTAAGAAGCTGCGGGACCGACGGGTCGCCATCACTGAAGCCGTCGAATCCGGCCACCCGGAGAACGCTCCGGAACTGATCAACGAGAAGGGCAAGAAATGACAATCGTCGTCGCCTACACCCCCACCCCAGCCTCCGAGGCAGCACTCGCCTTCGGCATTTCGGAGGCGAAACTACGCGGAGAACGCCTCGTTGTCGTCAACTCATCCAAGGGCGCAGCCCGGGTAGATGCACGGCTCGCCAGCGACGAGCAACTAAACAGTCTCGACGCACAGCTGGCCTCCAGCGGAATCGACCACGTCCTGGAACAGCCCAGCCGCGGCAAGGAAGCTGTCGAGGAGATCCTGAACACGGCCGAACATCACGAGGCCAGCATGATCATCATCGGCACCCGTCACCGTTCCCCCGTGGGCAAATTCATCATGGGCAGCACCGCCCAGCAAATCATTCTCGACTCCGCTATCCCCGTCGTCGCCGTCAAAGCCGCGACTGACGGCCGCCACAAGAGGCCCCGCCACCATGAATAAGAACATCCCGCGGACCAACGCATACGTCAGCCGGACCTTGCCCGCGGTTCCCGACGCTGGTTCACAGGGGTAAAGGCGGGGAGACCCTGTGGACCGCGCCGGCATTCTTCCAGCACGATCACGTCCGAACCCCCCCGGCCTAAGTCTGAACACGTCTGGCCCGGAAAGGGCGGCATCCCAAAAAAATATGGCAAACCCGGAGTTTACGATCACTCGCGTCAGCGTAACCCCCATCCTCATAGAGGATGCCCCCTGCTGAATTTGCAAGGGGTCCACCAGCCATCCACGGGGGTGATGAGGATCGAAACTCAGGGCGGTCAGTACGGAGTCGGAGAAACCTACGGCGACACCGAGATCATCGAGTACCTGCAGATGTTCGGCGAGCAGCGGCGTGGCCTCACTGCAGACCTTCACAAAGCCTCTGGCAGGTCGACCCACCAAAAGCCAATCCCGTTAATCGGGATGCGATAGCATTTATCGGGACTTTACGGTATCTTACTTAGAGCAGGTTCTACGGCCTGGTTCGCCGGCATCATCGTCTCGACGCGTGGTGCATTAAGTCCCTGCGCTTCACGGCTCGTACCTCGGAGGAAAGAGAAGATCATGGTTTTGGATCAGCGAGTTGAGACGGTGGGGGCAGCTGCCCTGGCTTATGGCGCCTCGACCGTCGTGGGCGTGGAAGTTTACGAACTCGATATCCCTTTTGACGACGGCAGCACTGGTTATGGGGCTCCTGCCGGTCGGTGGAACCGTTTCGACGGGGTCATCGTGCGCATTACCACGGCTGACGGGATCAGCGGCTGGGGAGAATGCTTTGCTTACAGCTGCCGGTCAGCGGTTGCGGAGGCTTTTCGCACCATGGTGGCTCCGCTCCTTATGGGCCAGGACGCCGGCGATGTCCCGGGCCTGATGCGCAGGGTGCAGCAGAACATACACTTGTTTGGCCGCTACGGCATTGCAATGTTCGCGGTTTCCGGAGCTGACATCGCCCTGTGGGACAGGAAGGCCCGATCAGCCGGGGTGCCCCTTGCAGAGCTGCTTGGCGGTCGAAAGCGTGCTGAAGTTGCCGCCTACGCCAGCCTCGTCCACTACGGCCAGGCGGAGGTCGTCCACGATCGGGCACGACAGGCTGTCGAAGCAGGTTACACCTCGGTTAAGCTGCACGAGACGCTCCCGGAGATTATCCGCGCCGGCCGCGAAGGCGTAGGTGCGGAAATCGAGCTCACTGTGGATGCAAACTGCGCCTGGAGCCTGGACGAAGCACGCGAGCAGTTGCCCGCACTGGAAGCAATCGGCATTGACTGGCTCGAGGAGCCCATCTACCCTCCTGAGGACTTCGAAGCGCTTGCCCAGCTTGCAGCGGCGACCAGCATCCCGCTGTCCGCCGGAGAGAACGCATGCACCCGCTACGAGTTCCACAAAATGATGCAGGCCGATTCCGTCCAGCACCCCCAACCCTCGGTGACAAAGATCGGCGGGATCACTGAATTCATGGCAGTTGTGAACGAGGCCGAGCAGCGCGGCATCGTGTGCATGCCGCACTCGCCCTACTTCGGCCCCGGATACTGGGCAACGCTTCAACTGCTCTCTGCGGCTCCCGGTGATCCGAAGCTTGAGCATCTCTACGTCGAACCCGAAGCCTTCCCGGGCATCGCTACCCCCATCCCCCGTGAGGGCCGGGTACGCATCCCGGATAGCCCGGGCACGGGCTTTGAACCTGACTGGACGGTACTTAACGCGTATGCAGCCCGAGCACGTCCCGGCACTCCAACCTAAAACACAGTCCAGCATCATGGAACGCATCGCCATCGGTGGCGGGGCGTGATGGCGCAAGGCCGCCCTTGCGGTGACCCCTGGACGGCGATCCTGGCTGCAGCTGGGTGCACTTCGACCCCATCGCGGGGCTGCGGCACGGCGGTCTGAGAATACTTAAGAACGGAAACGATGATTTCTGCCACGTTGACGCAGGGATCACCTGCGGTCACTGATGACCGGTTGATCCTGCGGTTTCTCACCGCCCCTCAGGACATGGATCATGGTGGCGGGCAAGTGAATGCCGGCCGCGTTCTCGAATGGATTGACCGCGCGGGCTACGCCTGCGCCGTGGCCTGGAGCTCCAGTTACTGTGTCACGGCTTACGTCGGCAACGTGCACTACGACGGGAGTATTGGCCCGGGCGACGTCGTTGAAGTCGATGCGAGGATCATTCACACAGGTAGGTCCAGCATTCATGTTCTGGTCTCCGTTCACGCGCGTTCTTTGGACGAGGCCGAGTACACCCGTGCCATGCACTGCATCCTTGTCTTTGTGGCAGTGGATGAGCAGGGTAAACCTCACGGGGTCCGGCCCTGGCAGCCCAAAACTCGGGACGACGAGGCCAGGCAGCAACTTGCTCTTCAGCGGATTCCCGTGCGGATGCGGATCAAAGAGGCGATGCTGGCTGAGCTGTATTCCGGCCAAGGAACCGGGCCCGGAAGTACGCTCCGGTTCGTGGCAGGTCAGGAAACCGCGAACTGGGCGGGCAACGCCCACGGCGGTACTGTTATGCGCTGGATTGATGAAGCCGCAGGGACCTGTGCTGTACTCCTTAGCCTGAATCCACCGGTCCGCTGGGGCGGGTAGCCTGATTCCATTTTCGGTGATTTTGCGGGTTGCGGGCATGGTGGATTGCCGGGGCCTCGCTGCCCTGTGGTGTTCCACTGCCGGTCCTGGTTGCTCCTGCAGCCAATCGGGCAACCCTCCATCACGTCCTGCAGCCAATCGGGCAACCCTCCATCACGTCCTGCAGCCAATCGGGCAACCCTCCATCACGTCCTGCAGCCAATCGGGCAACCCTCCATCACCTTTGGGTCAACCGAAGGCGCCGAAAGCATATGCCTGCGGGAGCACCGCCGTCGGACTTCATTAGTTAGTGATGGAGCGAGGCGCCAAAAGCCGCAGGAGCTGATGGGGCGTTGGATGGAAAGCCGCAGGAGCTGATGGGGCGTTGGCCGGAAAGCGGGAGGAGCTGATGGGGCGTTAGACGGACCAGTTCGTCCACCCGCCCGGACCTTCCCATCACATGTCCGCCATGTCCTGCGTTTTAACCTCGCCGGCGCGCTCGTACACCAGCGACACCGCCCCTTTCGGGAAGCTGCGGGCAGGCTCGGCGAGGCGGAAGGAGGCGGGGATGGTCCCGGCGTCGAAGAGGCGCTTGCCCTGCCCGAGCGTGACGGGGTACAGCCAGAGGTGGAGTCGGTCCAGTACGTCTGCCGCGAGCAGTGAACGGATAAGGACGCCGCTGCCGAACATGTGCACCTGGTCGTACTCCTCTCGGAGCCGGCCTGCAGCCGTGGCGTCCGGCAGGACTGTCGTGCCCGCCCAGGCCGGAGCGGTCAGGGTGCTGGAAACAACGAACTTCGGCACCCGGTTGAGCGTGCCGCCGATGTCGCCGGACTGGTGGGGCCAGTAGCTGGCGAAGATGTCGTAGGTCTTCCGGCCGAGAAGCAGGGCATCGATGAGGCTGATCTCAGCCTCGATGGCAGCCCCAGCCTCGTCGTCGGATACGGGCATCTGCCAGCCGCCCAGACCGAAGCCGCCCTCGGTGTCCTCTTCGCGGCCGCCCGGTCCCTGGTAGACGCCGTCGAGGGTCAGGAACAGGTTCGCGACGATGATTCCCATGCGTCCAGTCTGGAACTGCCCTCCGGTGCTGTCCAGCATTGCCCGGCCTCCCTACCCGGCGTCGGCCGGCGTGGCACACTGGTGCCATGCTGCTCGATGAGCTTGTGAGAACTACGGATGCCGTGGCGTCCACGCGCTCCCGGCTCGCCAAGGTCGATGCACTCGCAGATCTGCTGCGCAGGCTCGAGCCCGCTGACATCGCCACGGCGGTCGGCCTGCTGACCGCCAGGCCGCGGCAGGGCCGGGTAGGGGTCGGTTGGCGCGGCATGTCAGCGGCCATGGGGAAGCCAGCCGCTGAACCGAGCCTGACCGTCGCCGACCTGGACGCAGCGCTGGACCGGCTGCTCGTTACCTCAGGCGCTGGGTCTGCCGCCGAGCGCGCCGCGACCCTCCGCACGCTGACGGCGGCCGCCACCGAGCGCGAACAGGCCTTCATCGCCGGCGTGCTGCTCGGCGAACTGCGTACCGGTGCACTCGAGGGCGTCCTCACCGATGCCGTCGCCCGCGCCGCCGACCGGCCCGTCGACGCTGTACGCCGCGCGGCCATGCTCTCCGGTGATCTCGGCGAAACCGCACTCCTGGCTATGACGGGCACGGCGGACCAGCTCGCCGCCGTCGGCCTGGTGGTCGGCCGCCCTGTGCAACCCATGCTCGCCTCAACCGCCGCCAGCGCCGGTGCCGCGCTGGAAGTCACGGGGGAGGCATCGGTGGAATACAAGCTCGACGGCGCGCGCATCCAGGTGCATCGCCTCGGCGACAATGTGCGCATCTTTACGCGCACCCTGGCCGAGGTTACCCACCGGCTGCCCGAGGTGGTCGACGTGGTGCGCGGACTGCCCGTGCGCGATGTGATCCTCGACGGCGAGACCCTGGCCCTCAACGAGGACGGTGGCCCGCGGCCGTTCCAGGAGACCATGTCGCGGTTCGGGGCGGATGCCGTGCGCGACACCTTGCTGCATCCGTGGTTCTTTGACGTGTTGCACGTCGACGGGCGGGACCTGCTCGACGATCCGCTGACGACCCGCATCGAGGTGCTCGAGCGCATCGCTCCCGGGTATCGGATTCCTGGGGAGATCACGGCGGATGCGGACGTAGCTGAAGAAGTGGCCCGGGATGCGCTGGCCGCAGGCCATGAGGGCGTGGTGGTAAAGGCCGTTGGTTCGGCCTACGCGGCGGGCCGCCGAGGTTCGAACTGGGTCAAGGTGAAGCCGGTGCTCACCTACGACCTGGTGGTGCTCGCGTGCGAATGGGGGTCAGGACGGCGCACCGGGCTGCTGTCGAACCTGCACCTGGGAGCCCTCGACCCCACCGGCGAGTTCGGCGAACCCGGCGGCTACGTCATGGTGGGCAAAACCTTCAAGGGCCTCACGGACGCCCTGCTGCAATGGCAGACAGGGCGCTTCCAGGAGCTGGAGGTGCGGCGAACGGCGGGCACCGTCTGGGTGGAGCCCGTCACCGTGGTGGAGATCGCGATCGACGGCGTGCAGCAATCCTCGCGCTATCCCGGCGGAATCGCCCTGCGGTTCGCGCGCGTGAAACGCTACCGCGACGACAAGACAGCTGCCGAAGCCGACACCATCCAGACACTGCGGGCGCTGCTGCGTTCGTAGCGGGAAAAGGAACCCCCGGGCGCGCCCAAGCTGTGCTGGAGCTACGGCCAGGGTTGGGTCGGGGAGGTGCCTGCGACGTCATCTGGTGCGCGGTACCTGGCCGGGAAAATACGCCAATTGGGTAGAATTGATGTTTTGCCTATGCGCCTGTGAGGTCTTTTAGTGTCAGTAGCGAGAACAGCGGTTGCAGCCGGACCGCCTTCCGGAGCCGATGCCAAGAGCCGGAAACCCACTTTCCGTCCCGAAGTCCAGGGCCTCCGCGCGCTCGCAGTACTGATGGTGGTGGCCTACCATGTGTGGCTTGGCCGGGTATCGGGTGGAGTGGACATATTCCTCCTGATCTCGGCTTTCCTGCTCACGCTTTCCTTTGTCCGGAAAGCGGAGTCAGGGCGCCCTTTCGGGCTCCTGGGGCACTGGCTGCACCTGTTCAAACGGCTGCTCCCGGCCGCCGTTGTGGTGATCCTCGGTGTCCTCGCGGGGACGTGGCTGATCCTGCCGCAGAGCCGCTGGCCACAGGTGCTGGACCAGGCCTGGGCGTCGCTGCTGTACAACCAGAACTGGCTGCTCGCTGATACCGCTGTGGACTACTACGCCCAGGACCATGCCGGCGCCAGCCCGCTCCAGCACTTCTGGTCGCTGTCCATCCAGGGCCAGGTGTTCATCCTGTGGCCGCTGATCTTCGCCGGCACCGCGGCGCTGCTGGCGTTGGTGGGCCGCGTCCCGGCACTTCACAGGGTGAATTACCGGGGGCTGCTGGCGCTGGTTTTTGGCACGGTCTTCGCCTTTTCGCTGGCCTACTCCGTGGAGCAAACCGCCACCAACCAGGCGTACGCCTACTTTGACACCAGGGCCCGCCTTTGGGAGTTCGCACTTGGGTCGCTCCTGGCACTTGCGCTGCCCTACCTCAAGCCTGCCCGGGCCCTGCGGGTCATACTGGGCTGGGCGGGGCTGGCAGCCATGGTCTCCTGCGGCCTGCTGCTGACCGTGGACCGGTCTTTCCCAGGTTTCGTGGCGCTGTGGCCAACCCTGGCGGCGGCTGCAATTATCGTTGCGGGACAATCCGGCAGCCGCTACGGTGTGGACACGTTCCTGGGCAGCAAGCCCTTGGTGGCGCTGGGAGATAACTCCTATGCACTGTACCTGTGGCACTGGCCCGTCCTGGTTCTTGCGCTCGCCGCCACCGGTGTGGACGCACCCAACCTGGCCCAGGGACTGGGGATCGTGGGCGCATCGGTCGTCCTCGCTGTCCTGACCACCCGCTTCGTTGAAAAGCCGCTTCGCGACTGGCACTGGCCCAAACTCCGGGCCTGGCGCACCGCCGTCGTCATTGTGGCCTGTGGGGCCATCCTCGCCGGTCCCGTGGCCGTCTGGCAGACCACGCTCACCGCAGAGGAAAGCGCGACGGCGGCCCAGCCGCGGGAGCTCACGCCCGGGGCGGCGGCCCTGAACCCGGAGCACGCCCCGCTGCCCGATCCTGACGCCAAGATCATTCCGGGGCCGGCCGCGCTGGACAACGACTGGGCCGGCATCCAAGCCCCCTGCACCGGAGCCAATGCCACCAGTGACCCCGTCCTCGAAGGATGCCGGCAGGAGGTCCCGGAAGGGGAGGTCACCAAACGTATTGTGGTCCTTGGCGACTCCCACTCCCAGCAGTACCTGGGTGCGCTGGCACCGATTGCGGCTGCGCGGGGCTGGGAACTGGTGACGCTGCTGATGCCGGCGTGCCGCTTTGGAGCCGAGTCAGTGGAGAGGAACGCGGAATGCAACGCCTACAACCAGGCCAGCGCCGCCTACGTCCTGGAACACAAGCCCGACGCAGTGTTCACGGTGGCATCACTGACCCATGAGGAAGCCCCGTTCGAAACCGAAGTCCCGGGTTACCTGGAGGGGGTCCGGCCGTTTGCTGACGCCGGGATCGAGATTATCGGCATCCGGGACAACCCCCGCTTTACGTTCAACATGCCCGAGTGCATCCAGCGCAACGGCCCGGACGCCCCGGAATGCAGCGTGTCTCTGGAAGAATCCCTGGTGGACCCATCTCCGCTCGAAAACTACTCGGGCCAGGTGGAGGGGCTGCACCTGATGGATCTGAGCGACTTCATCTGCGCGCGCGGCATCTGCCCGGGCGTGGTGGGAAATGTCTACGTTTACAAGGACGACAACCACCTCACCCGGACCTATGTGGAAACCATGATTCCCATGTTCGAACAGCGGCTCCTGGCCGCGACCGGCTGGAACTGACCCTGCACAGCATCCCGCTGTGGGGCTGGCGTTGGTGTGGTTGCTCACATTGCCGGCATGGAATAGGGGGATCGGCGCCGAGGTTCTAATATTTACTCAACACTTTCTGAACCCGGAGCGCCGCATGCAGTGGTGGTCCCGATCTTCTGCACAGGCCAGTCCCGTAATGACGGGCTGGTCATCGGCTGCAACCCCTACCCGCACAGCAACCATGGTAAGAGGCGCATTCATGACCGAGCCCGAACACAACCCCTTTGGCTTCATCGGCCTGACCTACGACGACGTCCTGCTCCTGCCGGGCCACACCGAGGTCATCCCTTCCGAAGCGGATACGTCCTCCCGGATCTCCAAGCGCATCACCGTCCAGACGCCCCTGCTGTCCGCAGCCATGGACACCGTGACGGAGTCCCGGATGGCCATCGCGATGGCCCGCCAGGGCGGCCTGGGTGTGGTGCACCGCAACCTGTCCATCGCAGACCAGGCGGACCAGGTGGACCGCGTCAAGCGCAGCGAGTCCGGGATGATCACCAACCCGCTGACCATCCGGCCGGAGGCAACCCTGCGCGAGCTGGATGACCTCTGCGCCCAGTACCGCGTGTCCGGCCTGCCGGTGGTGGACGAGGACAACCGCCTGCTGGGCATCGTCACCAACCGCGACACCCGCTTTGTGCCCGAATCCGACTTCCCGCTGCGGCTGGTCAGCGACGTTATGACCAAGATGCCCCTGGTCACCGGTCACGTTGGCATCAGCCGCGAGGAAGCCTCGCACAAGCTGGCCACCAACAAGATCGAAAAGCTTCCCCTCGTTGATGAGCAGGGCCGCCTCAAGGGCCTGATCACCACCAAGGACTTCACCAAGGCCGAGCAGTACCCGCTGGCCACGAAGGACGACGAAGGCCGCCTCCGCGTTGGCGCCGCCATCGGCTTCTTCGGGGACGGCTGGGAGCGCGCCATGGCACTGGTTGATGCCGGCGTCGACGCCCTGTTCGTGGACACCGCGAACGGCCACTCGCAGGGCGTGCTGGACATGATCCGCCGCCTCAAGTCCGATCCCGTGGCGGCGCACGTTGACGTCATCGGCGGCCAGGCCGCCACCCGCGAAGGGGCCCAGGCCCTGATCGACGCCGGCGCCGACGGCATCAAGGTGGGCGTGGGGCCGGGCTCCATCTGCACCACCCGCGTGGTGGCCGGTGTGGGCGTCCCACAGATCACCGCCATCTACGAATCCGCCAAGGCAGCCATTCCGGCAGGCGTTCCGCTGATCGCCGACGGCGGCCTGCAGTACTCGGGCGACATCGGCAAGGCGCTGGTTGCCGGTGCTGACACGGTGATGCTGGGCTCGCTGCTGGCCGGCTGCGACGAGTCACCGGGCGAGCTGATCTTCGTGAACGGCAAGCAGTTCAAGTCCTACCGCGGCATGGGCTCCCTGGGTGCCATGCAGTCCCGCGGCAAGAACACGTCCTACTCCAAGGACCGCTACTTCCAGGCCGACGTCTCGGGCGACGACAAACTCATTCCGGAGGGCATCGAAGGCCGTGTTGCCTACCGCGGTCCGCTGGCTTCCGTGGCCTACCAGTTGGTGGGCGGCCTGCGCCAGACCATGTTCTACACCGGTGCCCCCACCATCCCTGAGCTGAAGGCCCGCGGCAAGTTTGTCCGGATCACCCCCGCAGGGCTGAAGGAATCGCACCCGCACGACATCCAGATGACCGTCGAGGCGCCGAACTACGGTTCCCGCTGACACCGGTCCACACCATATCCGGCAGGCCATGGAGTTCGCGCTCCATGGCCTGCCGGCGTCTGTGCCCGGTACTAGGCTGAATCCATGCCTGCACCAAGCCACCCGGCTGAACTGAGCCCTAAACGGGAACCCCAGCGCCGCCTGGCCCTCCGGCCCTACGCACGCGCTGTAGCCCAGGTCCTCCGGGTGAGCTTCCGGGCCTCCCCGGGCGCCGTGGTCATGAAGGTGCTCGGCTCGCTGATTTCGGCTGTGCTGCCGCTGGTCACCACCTACTTCGCTGCGCTGACCACCACCGCGCTGGCTGCCGCGTACTCCGGTGACGCCGCAGCCGGCCAGCTCGCGATTGTTTACGTCATCATCACCGCCGCCCTGGGTCTTTTTTGGGGTGCCTTCACCAGCGTGGACCGCTACATCCAGCAGCTGATGAGCTTCAAGGTGGGGGCCATCGTGGGCGACCAGATGTACGAGCGGTTCCTTGCCCTCGAATTCTGGCGCTACGACGACAAAGAAACCGTTGACCTCTACGACCGCGCCAAGCGCTTCTCGGACTCCTACGCCCGGGTGTTGGACAGGATCGCGGCGATCTTCACCCAGCTCGTCTCGGTCATCCTGGCCGTCGGAGCACTGCTCCTGGTCAGCTGGTGGATTGCGGTGATTGTCCTGGTGGCCATCGTGCCCAGCGTCTACCTGCAGTTCAAACTGTCCCGGGAGCAGATAGCGCACTGGAACACGCAGGTGGACTCGCGGCGGCAGCGGCGGATGATCGAACAAAACCTCCTGCGGCCGCAGCATATTGCCGAGATGCGCCTCTACGGCATCGTGGGCTTCCTGATGGACCTCCGCTCCCGCCTCCGCGACGCTGACGAGCGCCGCCGTCTTGATTTCCAGCGCCGGTACATCCCTAAGCAGCTCGCCGCTGATGCCCTGCAATACGGCGCGGAGGTGGTCTCGCTGATCTGGGTGGTGGGGCAGATCATCGCCCGCGCGCAGCCCGTCGGCCAGTTCCTCTATGTGCAGCAGATCGTCAGCCGGGCATTGTCCACGGCCAACAACCTGGTGTCCTCCCTCAGCTCCATCGACGAGGACCTGGCGAACCTCAAGGACTACGAACTGTTTATGGCCCTGCCGGTGCATTCCGAGCACGCGCCTCCACTGCTCGAATCCCCAAAAACCGTGGAACTGAAGGACATCCGCTTCACCTACACGGGCAGCGACATCGAGGTGATCCGCGGGATCAACCTGACCATCAGCGAAGGCCAGCACATCGCCATCGTGGGGGAGAACGGCGCCGGGAAGTCCACCCTGATCCGGATCCTGGCCGGACTCTACCGCCCGGATTCCGGCCAGGTAATGCTCGACGGCGTGGACCTCGCCGCCGTCGACGTCACCTCCTGGCACAGGCACCTCGCGGTGCTGAGCCAGGAGTTCCTCAAGTACGAGTTCGCCACTGCCGCCGAAAATATCTACTTCGGTGATGTTGACTCACCCCGGGACGACGCCCGCATCCGCAGGGCCGCAGCAGATGCGGAGGCGCTGGACTTCATCAACAAGCTGCCCAACGGCCTGGAAAACCACGTCAGCAACTGGATGGAGGATCCCCGGGGCCGCAAAGGCAGCGGACTCTCCGGCGGCCAATGGCAGCGGCTGGCAATGGCCCGCAACTTCTATCGGGACGCCTCGTTCATGGTGATGGACGAACCGACGTCGGCCATCGATGCCCTCGCCGAGCACCGCATCTTCACCCGTCTCTTTGCGGACCGAAGCAGCACCATCATCGCCATCAGCCACCGCCTCGCCACCATCGAAAAGGCGGACATCGTGTACATGCTGGAAGACGGGCAGATCGTGGAGCAGGGGACCCACAAGGAGCTTGTTGCGCTTCGCGGCCGCTACTTCCGGATGTTCGAGTCGCAGCTCAGCGTAGAGGAAGCCGAGGGAGTCTGAGGTCAGCCCCAAGCCTCTACCACCGTTGTGCGCACGCGGGCAACGCTGGGACGCGGCGGGACGCTGCTGAACCCAAACGTCACCGCCGGCCGGATGGGTGCAAGCGTCCCGGCGTCGGCCCCTTCCCAGGTCACGACGGCGGAGGTGACGTAGTGCAGGTCGCTCACTCCGTAGTACTCGAGCCTGCCGTTGCCGGCAGTACCGAACGTGCGGGCGCCGGGGGCGGCCAAAGCCGCCAGCGGGCTGACGCTGCTCAGCCACCGCGGATGCACAGCGAGGCGCCGCGGCACTGCCCGCAGCGCGGTCCCCAGCAAGGTTCTGCCTCCTACCTCGGCCCGGACCGCAAGGGGACCGGCGGACACGGTGAGCCGATGACCGTCCAGCTCCGCTGACATGTCCAGAACCTGGACTTCGTCGAAGCTATAGGTGGTGGAAATGAAGCCGGCCACTTCCTGGCTCGGCGCCAGCAGCAGCCGGTGCCCGGACGCCTGCTGGACCATGACGTCCGCGAAGGCTCCGAAAGGGGAGTGCTGCCACATCCCTACCACGGCCCGAAGGCCGGAGGACGTGCCGATCCCGGCAATGTGCCCGTCGAAAACCCAGCGCCTGCCCACACGGTCACCTCAGAGCGGGCCGTAGCCTGCGGTGCCGTAGGGATCGTGCCACACGGCCAGGTCCTGTTCCACTGCCCTGCGGAGTTCCGGGTTCACTTGGACCCGTTGCCGGAAGGATTGCCGGGCCCGGCCCAGTACCACGGAGGGGACCAGGATGCAGGCCACCAGGAGGGCCACGATCAGCAGGAAGGTGCCGGCCAGTACCAGGGCCGTGCCGTCTCCCCTGGAAGCGGCCGCCGGCAGGAACGTCGAGAGGATCCCGCCCAGGATGACCGCCAGTACTGACACCATGACGATGCCGCCACGGGCGGATCCAGGTCCGCGGGTGATAAGGGCCTTATCGGTATTGGGCAGCGTTGCGCGTACCCGTTTCCAGAAGGAGAGGCCGAGCGCCGTCAGGGCGGCACCCAGGGGGCCGAGGACCGCAAACGCGGCAGGATTTCCTGACGTAGCTGAATAGAACGCGCCAGCCAAAGCAAGGACAGGTCCGCCGGCGATTGCACTGCTCCAGCCCGCGGCCAGGGTGCCCTGGGCGTCCGCCAGTTGCCGCAATCGGGATGGGGCATTGGGTGGGCTCACCCGGGCCAGATCGGGGGAGAGCCAGTACTCGAGGGGATGGACGGGCCGGGCGTCGTAGGGGATTGGACTTGTCATGGCGGCCTAGAGACCCAGGGCTTTGCGTACCCGGTTCTCGAGTTGGTCGGAAGGCAGGGGCTCTGTCGCCAGGCCTTCCCCCTCACCTGATGCCATTTCCAGCGAGCCGTCCCGGCCGGCCTTGACGTGGACTGCATGGAAGGACTTATCCGCAAGGTGCCGGCGGAGCGTTGCCGCAGCGGGGCGTCCGTCCGGGGCCGAGCCCAGATAAAAGGTGACCATTTCGATGGCTGTTTTGAACATGCCGTCGGCGTCGGTCAGTGGCCGCAGCTCGTGGACGCCGTATTTGCTGAGGCTGAGGATCAGTGCACCTTCCCCGGAACCGAACAGAAAGTAGACATGTTCCGCTTTGGGTGTTACCAGGGCGGCCTCGAGCCAGGCATTGGAGGCTGCCAAGACAGCCGCGACGCCGGCGGCGGGACCTGCCGGGACGAGGCTCTCGCCTTCCACCTTCATGAGGCCCCGTTCCAGGAGCGTCGCGACTCCCGCCTGCTCCAGCGGTGCACCTGCGGCGTCGTCGAGCCTGAACAGACTCCGGCACCTGAGTGCCCCGCTGGTTCCCGCCAGGGCGATCAGGGCAATGAGTTCGTGTTCAGTGATGAGCAGGGGTGCGTCTTCTTGAATGGTCACAGCAGCCTTTGGGTAGACAGGGTCTCGGGTCATATTCTATGGAAGCTTCCAGGGAAGCCGGGGTGTCAGGTGAGCCAGCCCCAGACCTTCTTGGCGCCGTCGGCTACGGCATCGACGGTCTTTGCCGCCGCATCGCCCACCATTTCGGAGGCTGAACCGTAACCCAGGTTCGTGGCAAGGAGGCCCATGCCGCCCCAGGCGATGCCGGCGACAGCGAAGAAGGGGCCGGCGCCTGGGATGAAGCTTCCCGCTGCCAGGACGGTTGAGATGCTGCCGTCGATCGCCATCCCGGTGTTGCCCGTTGTGTAGCCCTGCCCGATCTGCAACACACCTGTGACCATGCCGAGTCCGCCGGAAAGGCGTCCCAGCATCGACGTGCCGTTGAGGAACTGCGTTCCCCGGACGTAGCCAACCCCGGGAGCTTGGGCGTACTGGGCGCTTAGCCAGGGCCAGTTGGTCAGTTTCGTGAGGAGGTCGCCTTTGGCCATGGTGGCCAGGAGGCTGTCCGTGTAGAGGCCTGCCCCGGTCACCGCAGCGTTGGCGGCCCACCATTCCGGGCTCCCGGCGACGGAGAGGATGCCTTCAACTCCGGTGGACGGAGTTGCCCCGGGATTTCCGGGCCCTGCCGGACTGGTTGCGGCTCCCGGTCCGGAACCGGCCGTGCCCCCGTTGGTGCTGGCATTTTCCTGTTCATCGGCCTGCGTCAAGAGAGTCCGTGATGCGTCGATCAGCGACTGGGACGCCTTGTTGAGCATGGGGCGCAGGCTGCTGCTCCACTCGCGGCGGAAGTTGCCCGCGTCGTTGCCCTTCCAGGCGGCGTTTGAGACCAGGCTGCTGACCAGGCGCTCCGTGTTCAGCAACTGCTGCCCTGACTGTCCCATGGACTTGGAGAGCGAGCGCAACTGTTCTATGTCGGCACCGTAAAGGCCAGGGGCCATGGTTGTTCTCCTCGGAATCGGGCACGGGAGCGTTTTCCCAGCCCCCGGCCCTAGGTTACGGACTTCTTCAGCCCGCTGCCATGGGCACCGCTGCCCATGCCAGACAAGGACAGCACTGCTGCTGGGATAACCTAGAGCAGTGACTTACGAGATCGAGATCGGCCGTGGCAAGCGTGGGCGTCGTGCCTACTCCCTGGATGACATTGCGATTGTCCCCAACCGTCGTACCCGCGACCCCAAGGACGTCTCCGTCTCCTGGCAGATCGATGCCTACCAGTTCAACATGCCCGTCATCGCAGCGCCGATGGACTCCGCCATGTCTCCGCAGACCGCCATCGCGCTGGGCCGGCTCGGTGGCCTGGGCGTGCTGGACCTCGAGGGCCTCTGGACCCGGTACGAGGACCCGCAGCCCATCCTTGACGAGATCGGTGCGCTGCAGGACGAGACCAACAGCCCCGCCGTGACGGGGCGGATGCAGGAGCTGTACAAGGCCCCCATCCAGCCCGAGCTGATCACCTCCCGCCTCGCGGAGATGCGCGCCGCCGGCGTGACGGTGGCCGGATCCCTCACGCCGCAGCGCACGCAGGAGCACTACAAGACCGTGGTGGCCGCCGGCGTCGACATCTTTGTCATCCGTGGAACCACGGTGTCCGCCGAGCACGTGTCCAAGGACCACGAGCCGCTGAACCTCAAGCAGTTCATCTACGAACTGGACGTCCCCGTGATCGTCGGCGGCGCGGCAGGCTACACGCCGGCGCTGCACCTGATGCGCACCGGTGCTGCCGGTGTGCTGGTGGGCTTCGGCGGCGGCGCTACC
Source organism: Pseudarthrobacter sp. R1 (assembly GCF_024494415.1). Lineage (NCBI taxonomy): Bacteria > Bacillati > Actinomycetota > Actinomycetes > Micrococcales > Micrococcaceae > Pseudarthrobacter > Pseudarthrobacter sp. R1. The sequence continues at coordinate 568,872 of NZ_JAMKFI010000008.1, forward strand.
ACCACCACCCGCCGTGCCCTGGGCATCCACTCGCCGATGGCATCGGCAATTTCGGACGTCGCCGCCGCCCGCCGCGACTACATGGACGAGTCCGGCGGCCGCTACGTCCACGTGATTGCCGACGGCGGCATGGGCACCTCCGGCGATATCGTCAAGGCGATTGCCATGGGCGCCGACGCCGTGATGCTGGGCAGCGCGCTCGCCCGGGCCGAAGAGGCGCCCGGCAAGGGCTGGCACTGGGGCCAGGAAGCCCACCACCTCGAACTGCCCCGCGGTGACCGCGCAAACGTCGGTACTGTCGGTCCGCTCGAAGAAGTCCTTTTCGGACCGGGCCACCACACCAACGGAACCTCGAACCTCATCGGCGCGCTCCGCCGCTCCATGGCGACCACCGGCTATTCGGACCTGAAGGAATTCCAGCGGGTCGACGTCGTGGTTTCCCCCTACTCAGGGAACTGACGCGCGGCTGCGCTAATCGCTCCCTGGCGCCCTGCCGCCCTGCCGCCCTGCCGCCCTGCCGCCCTGCCCAAGCGTGCCGCAACGAAGTAGTGTGGTCTCACGACCGGGACTAGTGGCACTGGAGGCGTTCGATGAAGAGTGTTCCTGCTAACGGCGGGGCCCTGGGCCCCGCAGCCAGGGAAGCAGCCATTCAGCGGCTGCGTGCAACCGCTGAGCCAGGACAGGAACTGGACATCCTGATTGTCGGCGGCGGCATCGTGGGCACCGGTGCAGCCCTTGACGCAGTTACCCGCGGATTGGACGTAGGGATTGTCGAGGCCAACGACTGGGCTGCCGGGACGTCCTCCAGGTCTTCAAAGCTCATCCACGGCGGCCTGCGCTACCTGGAAATGCTCGACTTTGGCCTGGTCAAGGAGGCGTTGCAGGAGCGCGGGCTGCTGCTCTCCGAACTCGCGCCGCACCTGGCCCGGCCGGTGCCGTTCCTGTATCCGCTGACCAGGCCGTTCCTCGAGCGCCCCTACGTGGGGGCCGGCATTGCGCTCTACGACGCCATGTCCGTCTCCAGCGGCCACAGCAGGGGAGTGCCGTTCCACAAACATCTCAGCAGGCGCGGTACGCTGCGGGCGGCGCCAAGCCTGAAGGACGATGCTTTTGTCGGCTCCATCCGGTACTACGACGGCCAGGTGGACGACGCGAAATACTGCGCCAACCTCATCCGGACCGCTGCCCACTACGGCGCCCATGCGGTGAACCAGATGGCTGTGGTGGACTTCCTGCGTGAAGGTGAACGCGTAGTGGGGGCCAAAGTGGTCAACCATGAGGACGGGACGCAGTTCAACATCAAGGCCAAACAGGTCATCAATGCCACCGGAGTCTGGACCGATGAAACCCAGGCCATGGTCACCGAGCGCGGCCAGCTGAAGGTCCGGGCCTCCAAGGGAATCCACCTGGTGGTTCCGCGGGACCGTTTCCAGTCCACCGTGGGCCTGATCCTGCGCACCGAAAAGTCGGTCCTGTTTGTCATTCCCTGGGGGCGGCACTGGATCATCGGCACCACGGACACTGACTGGCACCTGGACAAAGCCCACCCCGCCGCGTCCAGCAAGGACATCGACTACATCCTGGAACACGTCAACAAGGTCCTGAAGCGCCCGCTCACCCGCGAAGACGTGGAAGGTGTGTACGCCGGCCTGCGTCCGCTGCTGGCCGGCGAAAACGACTCCACCGCCAAGCTGTCGCGGGAGCACGTGGTGGCACACCCCGTGCCCGGCCTGGTGGTGGTGGCCGGCGGAAAGTGGACCACCTACCGGGTCATGGCCAAGGACGCAGTGGATGAGGCAACCCGGACCATGGACGAGCGGGTACCTCCCAGCTGCACGGAAACCATCCCGCTGCTGGGGGCGAGCGGCTACAAGGCCGCCTGGAACCGCCGGAACCGCACGGCGGAGGAATCAGGCGTCCACGTGGCCCGGATTGAGCACCTCCTCAACCGTTACGGGTCCCTGACGCCCGAGGTGCTGGCCATCATCGCAGAGAACCCTGCCCTTGCCGAACCCATTCCCGGCGCCGATGACTACCTGCAGGCAGAGGCGGTGTACGCGGCAAGCCACGAAGGCGCCCGCCATGTCAACGACGTCCTGACCCGGCGGACCAGGATTTCCATCGAGGCCTGGGACCGAGGTGTGTCCGCCGTGCCGGTAGTCGCTAAACTGATGGGTGACGTCCTTGGCTGGAGCGACGCCCAACGTGAAAATGAGGTCAGGCACTACATTGCACGGGTGGAGGCGGAACGCCTCAGCCAGCAACAGCCGGACGACGAATCCGCAGACGCCGCCCGCCTGGGTGTGGAAGACATCGTGCCCTTGCGCTGAGGGATTCACGGCACCAGCACTGCTGACTGAAGGGATACGCCTTGGCGGAACCACTTGACCGGTACGATGCCGAACTCACCACCCCGGAAATGGTGATCCTGGAATTGGAGGCATCGGACAAGGCGGACGCCGCCACCCAGCTCGCGGAACGCCTCTTCGCTGCTGGACGGGTATCGGATCTGCCCGGGTTCCTCAAGCATGTCAATGCCCGCGAACACCAGCTGGCCACCGGACTCCCCGGCGGTATCGGGTTGCCCCACGCCCGCAGCGAGTTTGTGTCCCGCACGTCGATCGCCGTCGGGATTGCCAAGTACGGCCACGCGCTGGACTTCGGCGCCACGGACGGGCCCGCCACGGTGATCCTGCTGATCGCCACTCCCGCGAGTTCCTTCTCCGACCACCTCGAAGTCCTGGCCACCCTGGCCCGCTCACTTTCCAAGGAGTCTTTCCGCGAATCGCTGCGCCGTGCTTACGACGCCGAAGTGATCGCGGAGCTCATCAATTCCAGCCTGGTGTTTTTCGACCACTGACGCCTGGGCCGTTGCGCCCATTCCCGCCGGCTCCTGCCGCTGGACAGGACCCCCCGGCACCGGGCGTTTAGTTGTTCTACAGCGGGACGAAGTACGGTTAAGACGTGTGGAAAACAGCCTTTAAACCTCGATGGATTGCAGGTTTCATCTTCGCGATCGCCATTTCCGGGGTCTTCGTGCTGCTGAGCCAATGGCAGTTCGGGCGCTCCACCCAGCCGGAAGTGCCGGCCAACCCCGCCACCGAGCAGGTGCAGCCGCTGATCCAAACGCTTCAGCCCGGCGACTTCTTCCACGGTTCCGACGCCGACCAGATGGTCAGCGCGCAGGGAACCTATGACCCGGCCAAGCAGGTCCTGGTCCCGGGCCGCCTGCACGGCGGCAAAACCGGCTACTGGGTAGTCTCCGCCTTCGCCGTCAAAGGCGCGCCCACCCTCAGCGGCGTTGCCGCCTCACCCCAAACCTGGATCCCCGTCGCGAGGGGATGGGTGGCGGACCCCGCGGACGCGCCGGCCCCGCCGTCGGGCATTGTTGAACTCACCGGCCGGCTGCTCCCGTCCGAGCCGCCCGTGGCAGGAACGGCAGCCGCCCCCGGCGAGGCCACAGCAGTCTCGGTGGCAGAGCTGATCAACTACTGGGAAATCAGCAGTTATCCGGGCTTCGTCGCCGCCACTGCCGAAATCGCGGATGGGGCGGACGTCAGCCCTGCAGCAGTACCGGGAGACCTCCTTCCCCTGCAGATCGGCCCGCAGCCGCCGGCCCAGCAGATCAACTGGCTCAACCTCTTCTACTCCCTTGAGTGGGTTGTCTTCGCCGGCTTTGCCCTCTTCATCTGGTGGCGGCTGGTCAAGGACGACTACCACCGGGATCTTGAGGAAGACCTTGATGACGACGAGGACGATGCCACCGTCCCTGAAGAAACCCACCCTGAACAGAACCAGCAAAAGGTAGAGCCATGATTGATCCAAAACCGGCCACCCCCGCCCCTGCCGCAGGCACCAACGCAGGCACCAACACAGGCAGCAAAACTGCCGGCAAGGGATCCGGCAAGAAGCGCCGTTTTGGCGGTACTGAAGCGCAGATCCGCTCCGCCCTGAAGTTCTACAAGGTCCTGGCCTACCTCACGGGCGCCATGCTGCTGCTGCTGTGTGCCGAACTGATCGCCCGGTACGGATTTGGAAAGTACCTCTTTGCCGGCGGCACCAACGCCGTCAGCGGCCAGGCGTTCGGCTTTGGTTTCGCGGATGCGGAACCGCAGGGCGTCCTGGGTGGCGTCAACCTCTCCGTCGCCGTACTCATTGTCCACGGCTGGATGTATGTGGTGTACCTCATTTCAAACTTCCGGCTCTGGGCACTCATGCGCTGGCCGTTCCTGAAGCTGATCCTGCTGGCACTGGGCGGAGTGGTTCCGTTCCTGTCCTTCATTGTGGAGAAGAAGTTCCACGCCGAGGTGGAAGCCGAGCTCGCGGCCAACCCCCAGGCACCGCAGAGGTACTAAGCAGCCGCTGGAAAGTGGGGAGTTCGCTCCGTCACAGCACAGCTTCTCAAGGTGCGCCGGTGCAACGGCGCCCAGTAGGCTAGTACGGTGACTACTCCCACTGCATCCCAGACTTCCCAGAAGCCGGTGCTGGTTGTTGACTACGGTGCCCAGTACGCGCAGCTGATTGCCCGCCGCGTCCGGGAAGCGAATGTGTATTCGGAAGTGGTTCCGCATACCTACACAACCGAGCAGCTCCTGGCCAAGAACCCCGCCGCCATCATTCTTTCCGGTGGCCCTTCCAGCGTTTACGCTGACGGTGCCCCCAGCGTCGGTGCCGACCTTTTTGAGGCCGGTGTTCCCGTTTTCGGCATTTGCTACGGCTTCCAGGCGATGGCCAACGCCCTGGGCGGCAAGGTGGACAAGACCGGGCTGCGGGAGTACGGCTCCACGGAAACCACCCTGCTCGGCGAGGGCCGCTCGGTCCTGGCGGGCATGCCCCAGCACCAAAACACGTGGATGAGCCACGGAGACTCCGTCCACGAGGCTCCGGACGGCTTTGAAGTCCTGGCGACGACGGCGGGTGCTGAAGTAGCTGCCTTCGCCAACGAGGAGAAGGGCCTGTTCGGTGTCCAGTGGCACCCCGAGGTCAAGCACTCCGCCTACGGCCAGCAGGTCCTGGAGAACTTCCTCTTCAAGGGCGCCAAGCTGGAACCCAACTGGACCACGGGCAACATCCTCGAGGAGCAGGTGGAGCGCATCCGCAAGCAGATCGGCGATGCCCGCGTCATCTGCGGCCTGTCCGGCGGCGTGGACTCCGCCGTCGCCGCTGCCCTCGTCCAGCGTGCCGTGGGCGACCAGCTCACCTGTGTCTTCGTGGACCACGGCCTGCTGCGCGAAGGCGAAGCGGAACAAGTGGAACGCGACTTCGTGGCCGCCACCGGCGTGAAGCTCTACGTGGCCAACGAGCAGGAACGCTTCCTCTCGGCCCTCGCCGGTGTCAGCGATCCGGAAACCAAGCGCAAGATCATCGGCCGCGAATTTATTCGCGCCTTCGAAGAGGCAGAACTTGCCATCATCGCCGAGGCAGCCGCCCACGGCGAGAAGATCAAGTTCCTGGTCCAGGGCACGCTGTACCCGGACGTCGTCGAATCGGGCGGCGGCGAAGGTGCCGCGAACATCAAGAGCCACCACAACGTGGGCGGCCTGCCCGAGGACCTGCAGTTCGAGCTCGTGGAGCCGCTGCGCGCCCTCTTCAAAGACGAGGTCCGTGCCGTCGGTGCCCAGCTTGGACTGCCGCAGGAGATCGTGGGCCGCCAGCCCTTCCCGGGACCGGGCCTCGGAATCCGCATCGTCGGTGAAGTCACCAAGGACCGCCTGGACCTGCTGCGCAAAGCCGACGCAATTGCCCGGGCCGAGCTCACCGCCGCCGGGCTGGACAACGAAGTCTGGCAGATGCCGGTGGTCCTGCTCGCCGACGTCCGCAGCGTGGGTGTCATGGGCGACGGCCGCACCTACGGCCACCCCATCGTGCTCCGTCCCGTCTCCTCGGAGGACGCCATGACGGCGGACTGGTCGCGCCTGCCGTATGAGCTCCTCGCCAGGATCTCCAACCGCATCACCAACGAGGTGGAGGGCGTCAACCGCGTGGTGCTCGATGTCACCAGCAAGCCGCCGGGAACCATCGAGTGGGAATAGCATCATGAGTGGCCGGCCTCCGGTGAAGGAGGCCGGCCACTGCTGTTTCCATTACCGAAAACTCCGCAATTTAGCCTGCTCCAGTGTTGCGGTCTCTCAGTCCGGGCATCGAAGCGGCTACGCTCGAATCTATGCCGGTATGGTCCAGGGCGTCACGCGCAAGCGCAGAAAAGAAGGCAGTAGTGTCAGTTGGTCAAGGCCACCCGGAAGGCTCCGAGGAGCTCCGTAAATGGTTGTCCGGGCTCAAGCCCGTCACCGGGGCGGATACGATGCTGCGCTTCACCAAGACCCCCGAGGGCTCCATCGACCTGACGCACGCGCACCCGTCCGGCCTCGCCCAGCTCATGGCCGGGCGCAAGACCCGGCTTTCCACGCTGATCCGGGACCGCCAGCAGTACGTCGTCGCGGCCAGGGCTTCGCGCAACATCCGGTCCAAGATTTTCGAGCTCGCCAACGACCGCGGCATCGATGCGGGCTATTTCTCGGCTGGCACGGTGGTGTGGACTTCTGCGGTGGGCGGCAAGCCCCAGCGCATCTCGGCTCCCGTCATGCTCACGGCGATTTCGCTCACCGTCCGTCCGGGGGAGGACGACTACGAACTGCAGTTGACCGAGCAGGCCCACATCAACCCGGCCCTGGTGCGGCACCTGAAGAACATTCACGGAATCGTCTTTGACGTCAATGCCGTCACCCGGCTCGCCTACAGCACGGCCCGCTTCGATCCCCAGCCGGTCCTGGACAAACTGGCTGCCCTCATCCGGCCCATCCACGGTGCCGAGGCACAGCACAACCTGCTGGTTTCCACCTTCGCGGACCTTTCCGGGAACCTGGACGATCCGTGGATCAATGACTCCAACCCGCTGGTGTCCGCACTGGCCACCGCAGCAGGCGGAGAAGTGGTGGATGTTGATGAGCCGGACCCGTCCCGTTTCCCGCCGCTGGACAGCAGGCACCCCAGCGAGGAGATGCTCCTGCTGGACGCGGACATCGACCAGCAGTACGTGATCGATGCCGCCCGCGCCGGTGATTCCCTTGTGGTCAGCAGCCCACCGGGCACCGGCCAGACCCAAACGGCCATCAACACCATCGGCGCCCTGGTGGACGCCGGAAAAACGGTCCTGGTAGTAGGCGACCGCCGCGCCAGCCTCAATGAAGTGTCCGCGCAACTGGAGAGCCTTGGCCTTGAGTCCATCCTGTTCCAGCTGTCCGGGAACGTTACTCCGCAGCAGCTGAAGGGCCAGCTGGTCCGGGCAATTGTCCGGAATGAAAAATCCCTGGAACCCCAGCTGGGGAACCTGCACAACACCCTGACTGAGCACCGCCACGCCTTGATGGACCATGTGGCGTCGCTGCATAACGTCCGCCAGCGCTGGGGCTGCTCGCCCTACCAGGCAATGCAGTCGCTCGCTGAGCTGACGTCGATCCACCCGGCACCCGCCACCACCGTGCGGCTGAAACGCAGTGTCCTGGACAGCATCCGGGACCGCGATGAGCTTGCCGGCAGGCTCCGGCGCGCCGCAGAGCTGGGAAGCTTCAGCAAGGCCTCCACCACCAGTCCCTGGCACGGTGCGCGCCTCCTCACACGCAAGGAGACCGAGGAAGCCCAGGACCTGGTCCGCTCCGTTGAGAAGAGCCTGCCGGCCCTGCGGGAACGCATGAACGCCGTGGCGGAGCACGCCGAGATCCGGCTGGGCGCTTCCTTCGCCGAATGGGGCGAACAACTCGAGCTCCTGGTGGCCGTACGGGGGAGCCTGGACAATTTCACCCCCGACATCTTCGACCGCCCGGTCACCGACCTCATTTCGGCCACGGCGCCGTCGGCCTGGCGCCGTGAGCGGGGCATCGAGATGACCTCCATGCAGCGGTCACGCCTGCGCAGGGTCGCCAAGGAATACGTCCGGCCCGGCGTCCACATCGCCGACCTCCACAGCTCCCTGGTCCTTGTCCAGGAACAGCGTGCACTGTGGGCGGGCTATGCCACCACACAGCGCCACCCGGCGGTGCCGTCCGGACTTGCCGAAATCAGCATGATGTACCGGGCACTGGAACGCGAACTGGCCCAGCTGGGCGAGGCGCTCCGGCACACGGAGGCCGGCGGCTCGCTGACCACGGTCCGCTATGAAGAGCTGATGGAACGGCTCGAGCGGCTTGTGGCGGACACCGACACCCTCAAAACGCTGCCCGAGCGCACCCTCCTGGTGGAGAACATGCGCGAGCACGGGCTGGGGGAGCTCCTGGCAGACCTCGCGGAGCGGGAGGTTCCGGCAGGCTCGGTCGCAGCGGAACTCGAACTCGCCTGGTGGCAGTCGGCGCTGGAAGCCATGATCAGCGGGGACGATTACCTCGCCATGTCCGACGGCGACGCCCTGCGGCAGCTGGAGGCCGAGTACCGGCTGGCTGACAATGCGCACATCGCCAGCGGCGCTGCCCGCCTTCGCTGGGACCTGGCGGAACGGTGGCGGGCCGGCATCGCTGCCCACCCCCGCCAGGCCGACCTCCTGCGCAGCCTCCTGAAGGACGGCAGGGTGTCCCTGCCAGCGCTGACTGCACAGGCTCCGGACCTGATCGGCACCCTCGTTCCGGTCTGGTCCGTCAGCCCGTACCTGATGACCGGCCTGCTGCCCGCGGAGCAACACTTCGACGCGGTGGTCATCCTGGACGCCGAAGCGACGTCGCTCCAGGCGGTGCTGCCATCTATCGCCCGTGCCCGCCAGGTCATCGCCTTCGGCGACGCCATGATTGCCAGCCCCCGAACCTTTACCGTGGGCGTAGAGCGGCTGGCCGCAGGCGAGACGGCACACCACCGGGTGGAGAGTGCTTTCAAAGCGCTGTCTGCCGTGCTCCCCGTGTGGCGGCTCAACTTCGTCTACCGGGCGGTGGACGAGGACCTGGTCCTCCAGCTCAGCAAGAACTTTTACGACGGCGCCCTGCGCCGCCTTCCGGAGGGCCAGTCGGCTACCGGCCTGGACCGGTCCCTGCTGGTGGAGTACCTGCCGGACGGCACCGGGCTGCCAAGCGCGGACCACGAAGGCGTGGAGTCCGTCGTGGCCGAGGTCAACCGGGTGGTGCAGCTGGTTTTCGAACACGCGCGTACCCGTCCCCGCACATCACTGGCAGTCGTCACGGCCAGCCTCCGCCATGCTGCCCGGATCGGGGAATCCATCCGGCTTCAGCTGCCCAACCACCCGGGCCTGGCCGGATTCTTTGGTGCCGGACCGGAGTCCTTCCGGGTAGTTGACCTGGAACGGGCACAGGGCCTGGTGCGCGACCACGTCATTTTCTCGCCCGGCTTCGGCCGCACCCCGCACGGACGCGCCCTGCACAACTTCGGTCCGCTCTCCGCTGAAGGGGGCCGGGAAAAATTCGCCTTGGCCATGACCCGCGCACGCCGGTCAATACACGTGCTGACCTGCTTCCGCCCGGAGGACCTGGACCACACCCGGCTGACGCACGGCGCAGTGGACCTTTACTCATTGCTGGACCGAGAAATTTCGGGGAATACTGATCTGGGAACTCCCGCTTCCCGGGCCGCCGCCAGCGAACAGGCACTTGGTGCCGATCCTCTGGTCGCTGACCTGGGGGACAGGCTCCGGGCACGCGGCGCGCGGGTTTGGCACCAGTACGACGGTGCCATCGACGTCGTAGCAGCCGCAGATCCGCTGAGCACCATGGGCCAGGACGAGACCGACCTGCCCTGGCCGGTGGCCATCGAGTCGGACGGTACCGAGCAGTACCGCACCATGAGCGTGCGTGAACGGAGCCGGCTGCGTCCGCAGTTGCTGGAGCGCCTGGGATGGCGGTACATGCCCTTGTGGACCATAGAGGTGTTCACTGACCCATCAGCCTGCGCAGACCGGATTGCCGCATACCTGGGCCTTGAACGGGCGGTGCTGCGGGACCGGACGTCAACCTCAACGGGGTTCCTTGACGACGACGTGGACCAGGCGCTCAATGGAATCGACGCCGGAGAGCACGCACGCCGCCGGCCGCAGGAGAAAAAATTGGACAGCAAGGAGGCGGTCTCCGTGGCCCCTGAACAAAACACCAACGGCCAGGTGGCCGGGCAGTCCGCCCCTGCCGGCCCGGCCCCCGAAGACGAACAGGGCCAAGGGGACCAGGGCCAAGGGGACGCCAAGGGCCAAGGCGTGACGGAAGGGATTCTGCCCACCAAAGCCGCCGAAGACGACCCGCGGCGCTGGGGCGATGCTGACGACGACCACGACGCCTGGCTGAAGGAACAAAAGCCGCCGCACTGGGGCTGAGCGGCCGGGCCTGGGTGACGGGGCTGGCAGGTTTGCCCCGGCTCAGGGTCCAACCAGCTCAGGGTCCAACAAGGACGAAGAACAGTTTGCCCTGGGTGGAGGCCCCGGCCAGCCGGGCAGCCTGCTCTGCGCTTGCCGCCACCACGATAAGCCCGTCCGTCTCGGCGGTGCCCAGCCACTGCCCGCTCTGGCCGCCCTTGCCGGACGTCCAGAGCACGGGCACGGATGCCGCCAGGACCTCGGACGGTGCCTGCTGGTCGAAGCCGTTCGCCGCCGTCAGCACCACGTTGACCAGCTGCCCGGGCGAGACGAGCTGGATGGATGACGGATCGGCCATCCGAAGGGGCACGGCGGCCGAGCCCGGAGGCGTGCCGGCAAGGAGCCCGGGACCGAGCAGTTGGGCGTCCGTCAGGAGCTGGCCCTTGCGCAGGGGAGCCGCGAGCTGCTTGCCAGCCAATTCGCTTTCTTCGTCCAAAAACCCCGCGGCCATCATGTCCGGCGGTACCTGTACGTGGGCAAGGTCTGAGGCCGCCAAGGCCGAGCCGGCAGGCAAATCCCTCGCGGCAGCCAGGGCTGTGACGGTGTGGACCGGCGCGGGAGTGAGCTGATGGACGGTGATTGCAGCCGCCGCGCAAAGCAGCAACGCCACAGCTAGCCGGCGGTTCCGGCTCAGCCACCCGCCAAAGCGGACCGCTGCGGGCCGGCGACCGGCGCGGCCGGAACGGCGGGGGGTGCGCGGATATCGGGAGGCAGCGCGGCCGGGGCGGAGAAGATTTGCAGGCATGCGCCTACGCTATGGCGGCGGGAATACCCGCAACAGGAGCGCGGTTCGCTATGTGGACAAAGCCGGGGCGCCGGCGTCGGATAGCCCTGCTTAGCTGGCTGCAGCAGCCGCCGGAGCGGACGCGGCAGGTGCCGCCGCGGGAGCGGACGTTGCAGCCGCCGGGGCCGGCGAAACGGTGCTTCCCTTGGAGTCCCGGGAATCGGTGCGGTAGAAGCCGGATCCCTTGAAGACGACACCGACGCTGTTGAACTTCTTGCGCAGCGTCCCCTGGCACTCGGGGCACGAGGTCAAAGTACTGTCCGAGAACGACTGGACGATGTCGAAGGCATGGCCGCAATCCTTGCAGGCGTACGCGTACGTTGGCACTGGTGCTCCTCCTCTTGGGCAAACGAGAGGTCCCGTGCTGCCTGGACGGATGTCCGGTTAGCAGTCGCAGGGCCTGAGTGCTAATTCTATCATCCCCGCAGCGTTGGGCTGTGGGACTCAGTGGTGGCCGTCGAGCGGCAGGAACCCGGACGGCGCCAGGATGGCGGGGACGGGGCGGTCGAACTCCTCCTCGGGGATCTCGCCGGCGGGGAGCAGTTCTTCGTCATAGATAACGGCAGCCAGTGGGATGTTCTTCCCTGCGGTGGCAAGATGGCCCAAAAACTTGTCGTAGTACCCTCCGCCTTGCCCAACGCGGTTGCCTGAAAGGTCGACGGCGGTGGCCGGGATAAAGAGAGCGGCTGCCGTTCCGGCCACGTCCGGCCCGTGCCTGTCGCCCTTGGGTTCCAGGATCGGGGCGTACCGGCTCTGCTCGAAGCCGGCGTCCGGGTTCCAGAACACCCATGCGAGCTCCCGCCCGGGCTCGCAGACGGGCAGCAGGACCTGATGGCCGCCGGCATGGAGTGCGCTGATCAGCGGAAGGGTGGGCGGTTCGACGCCCACGCCGAAGTAGACGCAGAATGTGGCAGGGGAACCGCCGGCGAGGGATGCAGCCCAGCCTGCGCCGTGGCGGGCGATGGCAGCCCCTGCCGCCTCCAGTTGCTGCGGGCTTAGGGCGGCACGCCGCCGTCGGTGGGCAGTGCGGATCCTGGTCTTGGTTGCCTTTGCGTCCTCAAGCACTGTGTCTTCCTCCATCGTTGCATTGCGGCGTAGTGCCCTGCAGTCACAGGGACCTGCAGCTGCCTAATGATTACTGAATGCTTGACGCTGACGTTAGATTAGTCGGGTGACTACCAGTAACCCCAGAGTTCGCAAAGCCGTTATACCCGCTGCCGGACTCGGCACCAGGTTCCTGCCCGCCACCAAGGCCATGCCCAAGGAAATGCTTCCGGTCGTGGACAAGCCTGCCATCCAGTATGTGGTTGAGGAAGCCGTAAACGTGGGCCTCAACGACCTGCTGATGATCACCGGGCGGAACAAGCGGGCCCTGGAAGACCATTTTGACCGCGTGCCGGCACTGGAATCCACCCTTGAAGACAAAGGGGATACGACGAAACTGGCGTCCATCCAGGCTGCCAGCAATCTCGGTGACATCCACTACGTCCGCCAGGGCGACGCCAACGGTCTGGGCCACGCCGTCCTCCGCGCAAAACAGCACGTGGGCAACGAGGCCTTCGCCGTCCTCCTGGGCGATGACCTCATCGATGCCCGAGACGAACTTCTCAGCACCATGATTGAGGTGCAGGCGAAAACGGGAGGGTCCGTGATTGCACTCATCGAGGTGGAGCCGTCAGAGATCAGCGCTTACGGTTGTGCCGACATTGCGGAGATTGACGGCGAGGACTACGTTCGGGTCAACCGTCTGGTGGAGAAGCCGGCCGCGGACGAAGCCCCTTCCAACCTCGCCGTTATTGGCCGCTATGTCCTGCATCCCGCCGTCTTTGACGTGCTGGAGCACACAGGTCCCGGGCGGGGCGGCGAAATCCAGCTCACCGATGCCCTGCAGGAGCTTGCGTCCGGAGAGGGCGAGGGGCACGGCGTGTACGGCGTCGTCTTCCGCGGCCGCCGCTACGACACCGGAGACAAGTTGAGCTACCTCAAGGCCTGCGTCCAGCTCGCCATCGACAGCGAAGACCTGGGCCCCGGCCTGCGGGAGTGGCTGCCGGGCTTCACCGCCAGCTTGTCCAAGTAGCACTGTGCGCCCCGGCCCCATCTGGCCCGTGACCCTCGAGTGCGGCGACCTGGTCCTGAGGCCCATCAGGTACCGGGATAAAAAAGAGTGGACGGAAGTGCGCGCCCGCAACAGCCAATGGCTGGCACCGTGGGAGGCTTCCAACCCGGACCCCGCCGGCGGCCTGCCTGACTACCGGCAAATGGTCCGCTCGCTGAACTCGCAGGCCGCCCAGGCCACGGCCCTTCCGTTTGTGATCACCGAGCGCGGTTCTGCCAGCAGGAACCCTGCGATTGTTGGCCAGTTGACTGTTTCATCGATTGTGTGGGGTTCGGCCATGATGGCAACCCTTGGGTACTGGGTGGACCAGGCGCGCGCCGGGCGGGGGATAGCACCCACCGCTGTGGCCCTCGTAACGGACCACTGCTTCCGGACTTTGGGGCTGCACAGGATGGAAATCAACATCCGGCCCGAGAACGGGCCCAGCCTGCGGGTGGTGGAGAAACTGGGTTTCAGGGACGAGGGATACCGTTCGCGGTACCTGCACATTAACGGCGAGTGGGCGGACCACCGCTCGTTTGCCTTGACCTCAGAGGAAGTTCCCGAGGGGCTGCTGCACCGCTGGCTTGCCTCCAGGCCGTCATAAATCCATTGATTTGCCAGCCGCGCCACGACACACCGGGGCTAATGCGGCTGGAGCCGACATGATGCTCATACGGTTTTGAGTGTGGACTTCCCCCTTAGCAGCTCAGTGATCCTTGTGGTTGCCGTTGTGCTCTGGATTGTATGGGTTGCCCCCTACGTCCTCCGGAACCGCCGGCACCAGTTCCAACCCGCCGGCGACTTCCTGGTAGACGCCCCCGCCGATGAAACACCGGACCCGCGAGCAGGGCTGGTTTTGAAGGTCGCCGCCCAGCAGGAGAAAGCCATGGACACCAGGAAGAGCACCGGATCCACTGCGGCCACAGCGGCCAGCGCTGCCCCCGCGGGCCAGTTCCGGATCCGATACGGCCGCACGGCACTCGCCCTCGTGGGACTGGTTTCCCTGCTGACCGCGATCGTTTCTGCGGTCCTGCTGGCGTTTGGGCTGGGATCTCCGGTTCTCCCCCTGGCCTGCGTAGCCCTGACAGGAGCGTCCGTGGTCCTTCTCCGCTGGCTGGCCGTCCGGGACCGCAGGTCCAAAGTCAACGCTGCTTTCCGCTCCGCGATGACCGCACCTGCCCCCCGGCCCGCAGCCGGGCACGTTCCGCCAAAGCCGGAATCCGCGCCGGTGCGTCCGGAAAGCCCGCTCTTTGACGCGGAGGCAGGCAAGCCCAAGGTCAAACCCCTGACAGCCGTGGAACTTCGCGAAGCCGCCCTTGCCGTTGCCGTGGCTGCCGGTGATACCAGCGCAGCACTGCCGGCGCCCGCAAGCACCTGGGAGCCCGTGGAGGTGCCCAAGCCTGTTTACGTTGAGGCGGCCAAGGCCGAGCGTCCGGCACCCGAGCCGCTGGAGCTGCCGGAGGCACCCAAGGCCACCGGCAAGCCTTCCCTCAAGCAGGGTGCCGCCGCCGTCCCCGCCGTGCCCGCTCCGGAAGCGCAGCAGCTCACCAAGGCCCAGAGCGCCCTCAGCAATCTCGACGACGTCCTGCAGCGCCGCCGCGCCTGACCATTTGGTCCCGGGGAAGGTTTCCCGGGGCGGCTTCCGGGCGCCGGTTGGCATTGGGCCGGGAAAGTTTGTAGCCTAGGTTCACCGGTGCCGCTTCTGTTGACCAAGCGGCTGGTTCCGGGGTTATAGCTCAGTTGGTAGAGCGCTTCGTTCGCATCGAAGAGGTCAGGGGTTCGAATCCCCTTAGCTCCACACATCTCTGCCTGTCGGAGTACTGGGGCCCTCGCCGCGTGACGGCCGCCCTACAGCCAGCCCTTCTTCTTGAAGATGACGTACATCAGTGCCGCCGTAGCCGCCATCAGCCCGATGGCCATGGGATAGCCCAACTGCCAGTGGAGCTCGGGCATGTGGTCAAAGTTCATGCCGTACACGCCGGCCACGAACGACGGCGCAAAGAAGATGGCGGCCCACGAGGAGATCTTTTTTACCTGTTCGTTCTGTTGCGCGCTTGCCTCGTTTTGCCGGTTCGCGGTGAGGGTGCCGTCCAGGGTCAGGGCGTTCTGCAACAGGTCGCGGAACGAATCCGCCCGTGAGATCACCCGCTTCACGTGGTCCTCCACGTCGCGCAGGCTGTGCCGGAGGTCGGTTTCCACATCGTACTTTTCAAACCCCCGCTTCAGCTGGTGCATCATGTCGGGCAGGGGGTGGATGGCCCGCTGGAACTGGATGACCTCGCGGGCGAGTTCATAGATGCGGCGTGACACGGTGGTGTCGCCGCTGAACAGCTGGTCTTCAATTTCGTCGATGTCGTTTTCCAGCCCGGCGACCACGGGCCCGTAGTCATCCACCACCCGGTCCAGCAGGGCGTAAAGGACTGCCTCGGGTCCGTGCCGCAACAGGTCCGGCCGGCTTTCCAGGCGCTGCCGCACCCGTGCCACTCCGGCAGTCTCGGCATGCCGGACAGTGACTACGAAGTTTTTGCCCGTAAATATGTGGAGCTCGCCGAACTCCACCGTTTCCGTGGCATCCAGGTACCTGGCAGGGCGCAGGACGGTGAAAAGGTTGTCCTCGTAGCGCTCCAGTTTGGGTCGCTGGTGCGCGGAGATCGCGTCTTCCACCGCCAGCGCGTGCAGTCCGAACTCGGCGGCCACCGCTGCCATCTCCTCGGCGGTGGGCCGGTAGAGGCCGATCCAGGCCATGCCGCCGTAGTGCGCAAGGGTCTCAAAAGTCTGTTCCAGGTTTTCGGGTTCCGCGTGCCGTACGCCGTCCACATAAACCGCATTGTCAATGATGGTCATGGCCGGCTGTCCTTCGCCGAGGGGGTCCGGGGCATCAGGACATCGCCCCGATGATGGCACCCGACATCGTCATGGCCAGCAGGTCGTGGCCGGAATCGATAAGGGTGACGGCGGCAGGCCGGCCCGCGAAGCCGTTGTGGATGACATGGCCCCCGGCACGGAAGACCAGCGCCAGAACCAAAGCGAACCAGCCGCCCGCCAGGGCAGTGTCCAGTCCGAGCTTGCTGATCAGGACTGCCAGCAGGATGGCCGTCAAGGCCGCCGCCACCATCATGGGCACCCAGATTCCGGCACCGCCATTTATGTTCTTGAGATCGTCCTCGGTTTTTCCGATCGCGGCCATCCACCGGTTGCCCAGGACGGCAGGCATGTACCAGACAAAGCCGATGGCCATGGTGGCTATGAAGGCAAGCAGCACGGCCAGCCAGTTGATCTGTGAAACGTACGAGAGCCAATCCATTCTGAAAATCCTAGCTGTCCGTCTCCACCCCGGCCGCCCGGGAGGGTTTCGCCGGGCCGTGTTGTCCGGCCCCGGCAGCTTTGGCCAGGCCACTGATCAGCGGCTCCGTCCGGTAAGGGATGTGAGTGTGCAGCGCCAGGACGGTTTCGGTCCGGATAACCCCTTTGATCCTTAGGACCTGCCGCAGGGCTGCCTGGAGGTTGTGGGTGTCGGTGGCCACCACCCGGCACCAGACGTCACCGCGTCCGGAGATCTCGTGGACCTCCAGGACCTGCGGAATCACCCTAAGTCCCCCTACCACCCCGTCCAGTTCACGGTGTGACACCTCAATGGTCACGAACGCCACAACGTCGTAGCCCACGGCCTCCAGGTCCACCTCGCGGCCCCCGGACCGCAAAACCCCGGCCCGGAGCAGGCGCCGGACCCGCGACTGTGCCGTATTGCGGGCAACCCCTAGCGAATCGCTGAGCTCACCGATCTGGATCCTGGGGTCCCGGATGAGCTCCAGGAGGATCTTCAGGTCGGCGGAGTCCAGTTTGTTCAAATGATCACTCTCCGTCACGTCAGCATCAGAATATTGATGATGATGCTCAATTGTGGCACCACTTTCCGCCCGAAAGAGCAGAAGTGCTGCATTCTGGAGCTATCACATGTCCATCCGCGCCGGGCTCCCACAAGGACCACCTGCCGCGGCAGCAGCAGAGGCGTAATAATGACGGTCTTCAGCGAACTCCGCATGCGTCCGGCTCCAGCCACAACGGCCGGGTGGGACGCGTCCACTACTGCCAGGCTGGTGCTGGCGGGCGCCGTCATTTTCACGCTGTTGGTCGGTGCCAACCTTGCCACGCCCCTGTACCCCCTCCTGCAGGCGGAACTCGGACTGTCTCCGCTGGATGTAACCGCCGCGTTCACGAGCTACGTGCTCGCGCTTGTGGCCACGCTGATGCTGGCCGGGCACTGGTCGGACCACATCGGGCGAAGGGCTGCCCTCATCCTCGCCGTTGTTGCCGGCCTGGCAGGCGGCTGGCTTTTTGCCGAGGCACACACGCTGGGTGCGCTGTGCTCAGGGCGGGCGCTCCAGGGAGTTGCGGTCGCCCTTGCGACGGGGGCCAGTGCCGCTGCCCTGCGTGAACTGCTGCCCTCACGCCCCGAGTGGGCCTCCCGCTTCACGCTGCTGGCTTCGGCGGGGGGAGTGGCCGCCGGCCCGGTGATCGGCGGGCTGCTGTCCCTGCTTCCCGAGGCTACGTCGGCACCGTACTACGTCCATGCTGCAGTCCTCGCCGCGCTGCTGGTCCCGCTGTACCTCCTGCGGGCACGCCCCGCCATCCAGCCGCCCGCAGGACCCAAGCCGCTGCACCTGCTCGCACCCCGCCGTCCTTCCGTGACGCGGGCGGCAAGGGGCGCATTCTGGCTCGCAGCCGCCGTCGGCTTCCTGAGCTTCGCAGTGTTCGGTTTCTGCCTCTCGTTGGCCCCCGGCTACTTCGCCCGGATCCTGGCCGTGGACAGCCGCCCCCTGATCGGCGTGCTGGCCGGCCTGACCCTCGCGGCATCGGCGCTGACCCAGTTGGTGACCCTTCGGGGCCGCTTCGTTGTCCCGGGCGGGCTGGCGGTCCTGGGCATCTCGGTACTCCTGCTGGGCGGGGCAGGAATGTGGAACAGCCCGGTGCTGCTGGTTGTGGCAAGCGTTGCCGCCGGTGTGGGGCAGGGCCTCGCCTTCCGCACCGTTTTTAATGATGTCGCTGCCCGGGTGGAGCCAATCCGCCAGGCCCAGACCATCAGCACGGTGTACGTCATCACCTACCTGGGCAGCGCTGTCCCGGTGCTGGGGCTCGGCTGGGCCGCCGGCGTGTTCGGCCTGGCGCCTTCGGTGGCCGGATTCGTGGTGCTGTGCGGCTCCGCAGCGCTCATTTTGGCTGCCGTCACACTCCGTCAGGCTGTTCGCACACGGGGCTAGCGGCCGCAGGTCCGGTTACTCCGGGAGTGGCCCGTGGTTGCCCTGGATGTGCTCGAACACCAACGTGGTTTCCGTGTGGCCCACTACTGGATCGGTGGCCAGGTTGTCCAGCACCCAGTCCCGCAGGTCCTCGGTGGTGGCCACGGCAATGTGCAGCAGGTAATCCACGGAGCCCGAGGTATGGAACGTGGACAGCACTGCCGGGAGACGGGGGACGCGTGCCGTAAAACGGTCGATCTGATCCCGGTCGTGCGCCCTTAGCCGCACAGCGACCAGGGCCTGCACCGACCTGCCGATGGATGACAGGTTGAGCTTCGCCTCGAAGCCCTGCACGATTCCCCGCTCTGTTAACGCACGGGTCCGCATCAGGGCTGTGGAGGGGGCGATGCCCACCAGTTCGGCAAGCTGCTTGTTCGAGATCCTTGCGTCCTCCACCAAAGCGGCAAGAAGCCGTTCGTCGATGGCATCAAGGGGCTCCAGATGCACTCCCGGCCTGACGTTCCTGGCATTCGTGCTCACGGCGGCTCCTCACAAAGTTCCTGCGTTTATCCTAGACGCCCGCGGGCACGCGTTCAGGCGGCGGCGGTGCCCGCTGCCTTCGGATGGACGACGGCGACAGTCACCGCAGTGAGGCAGGCGAGGATCATGACGGCGGCGGCCAGGGCGTTCCAGCCATAGGACTGGAAGAGCAGGCCGCCGGCCCAGCCGATGAGGCTTGAGCCCAGATAGTAGGCGAGGTTGTAGAGCGAGGCGGCCTGGGCACGTCCGGTGCTGGCAATCGCACCCGTCCAGCCTGCGCCGATACTGTGGGCGGCAAAGAATCCGCCCGTGAAAATGACCAGCCCCGCGAGGATCAGCACAAGTGACGGAGTCAGCGTGAGGGCGAGGCCCGCCGTCGAGAGGGCCAGCCCGGCGAGCAGCACGTTGCGGCGCCCGAAACGCATCGTCAGCCCTGCTGCCCAGCGGGAGGAGAAGGTCCCCGAAAGGTAGGCAAGGAAAATCAAGCTGATCACGGTGGTGGGCAGGCCGAAGGGCTCGCCGGAGAGCCGGAACCCGAGGTAGTTGAAGACGGCCACGAAGCCGCCCATCATCAGGAAAGCCTGGAGGTAGAGGGCGAGCAGCCGGACGTTGCGCAGGTGGCAGCCAAGGGTACGGGCAGCTCCGCGGAGCCCGGGAGCCTTGGCGGCGATAAATCCCCGGGCACGCGGCACCAGGAGCAGGAAGGCGACGGCGGCCAGTGTCGCCAGCACGGAGACGGCCAGGGCTGCGGCACGCCACCCCCACAACTCCCCGGCAGGTCCGGCTACCAGACGGCCGGCCAGGCCGCCAAGCGTGGTGCCCGCGACGTAACTTCCCGCTGCCACTGCGGCATGGGCCTTGGTAACCTCCTCGTTGAGGTAGGCGATGGCAATGGCCGGGATCCCCCCAAGCGCCATCCCTTCGAGGAGCCGCAGGCCCAGCAGCATGGCGAAGCTGGTGGACAGGGGCACCAGCAGGCCCAGCACTGTTGCCACGGAGATTCCCCACATCATGGCCTTGACCCTGCCTATCCTGTCCGCAAGGAAGGACCACGGGATCACCGTGACGGCCAGTCCTACCGTAGCCAGCGAGATGGTCAGCGCGGCCTCTGCGGCGGTGACCTGCAGGTCCGAGGCAAGGATCGGCAGGACGGCCTGGGTGGAATACAGCTGGGCAAAAGTCGCTACCCCGGCAAAGGCCAGGCCGGCAATGATCCGCCCGTACGCGGTGGAGCCTTTCGCGTGCCCTTCCCAGCCCGGCAGGGACGTTTGGTGCCCGGGGTGCTGCTGGCTGTGTGGCATGTGGCAAGCGTAAACCCGGCCCAATACCTGCTTCCAATGCATCTTTTGTGCCAGACTCATATCAAATCCGGAACATTGCCCCTCGCAGACTTGGAACCAGGAAGGACCTATGGAGCCCGACCACAAGCAGCTGGCGCAGCTTCTTCCGCTCCTGCCGCTGCTCGCTGAACTGGGCCGGACCGAACATGTCACCGAAACCGCCGAACTCCTCGGAGTACCCCAGTCCACGGTGAGCAGGGCACTGGCGCGGGCCAGCGCCGCCGTCGGTACCGAACTCCTGGTTAGGGACGGCAGGGGAGTGCGCCTCACCCCGGCTGCCCGGTCCCTGCTGCCCTACATCGAGCGGGCACTGACGGAGTTCCAGGCCGGGCTGGACCTGGTCCGCAACGAGTCCGATATTGTCCGCGGCAAAATCTCCGTCTCGTTCCAGCACACCTTTGGCGAGTCCACCCTCCCGCTCCTCATCAGTGCCTTCCGCAGCCGCCACCCGGGCGCCGTGTTTACGCTAAGCCAGGGAGCGCGCGACTCCTGCCTCGCCGAGCTCGCGGCAGGCGCGTCCGACCTGGCGCTGACCGCGCCGGTGGCAACTCCCGGCAGGAACCTTCTCTCCGCCCCGCTCTACCGGGAACCCCTGCGCCTGGTGGTCCACCACACCCATGCGCTCGCCGGCAGGGCCGTGGCGTCCGTGGCGGACATCCGCTCCGAACCGTTTGTGGCCCTCGGCCCCGGTTACGGCATGCGCTCGCTGACCGATGCCCTGTTCCGTGAGGCCGCATACCGTCCCCGCATCGCCTTCGAAAGCCAGGACTCCCATACCGTCCGGGGCCTCGTTTCGGCCGGACTCGGCGTCAGCATCCTGCCACCGGGCGGGGATGCCCCCGGCCGGAACGTCAGCGCGGAAACGGGCAACCTGGGCTGGGTGGAAGTGCCCCTGGACTCGGCTCTGGCCTTCCGCGAGGTCGGCCTGAGCTGGCGGCAGCGTAAAGCCGAGGTTGAACCGGCTGCCGTCCGGCTGTTCCGAGACATGGTCCTCACCGACGGGCCGGAGCTCCTGGCCGGGCTGGTGGAACGGCGGTCCCGGCTGGTCAACCCCGTGACCAGGAACCCGAAACTTCACTAGTCCTGTGACCAGTACCCTTGTGACGTGACGAACACCGAGAATCCATCTGCCCTGCCCGCCCAGACGCTTAACCCGCCGTCGAATCCACCCGGCGGCGTTATCATCGGCCTGGACATCGGCGGGACGAAAACGCACGGCATCCGGTTTGAAAACGGGATCCCGGTGGCCGATGAGTCTGCGGGGAGTTCGAACGTCCAAAACGTTACCCGTGACGAGGCTGCCCGCAATCTGGCCAGCCTCTTTGGCAGGATCGGCGGGGGAACGGTGTCCCACGTGTATGCCGGATCCGGCGGCATCGATACCGAAGAGGACGCCGCAGCCCTTGCCGGGCTGATCGAACCTCACGCTCCCGGCGCGCAGATCACGGTGGTGCATGATTCCCGGTTGCTTCTCGCTGCAGGCCATGCCGGGACAGGCGTGGCAGTAATCGCCGGCACTGGTTCGGCAGCCTGGGGCAGGAACGCCGACGGCGCCGAGGCCAGGGCGGGAGGCTGGGGTTATCTGCTGGGCGACGAAGGCAGCGGTTATTGGCTGGGACGGGAGGCTGTGCGGTACAGCCTGCGGCGGATGAACCAGGGCCTTCCAGTGGACCAACTGACTGCCGCCCTGCTGGCGTCCTGCGGAGTGGACCATCCGAACCGCCTCATTGCGCAGTTCCATTCTCCGGATACCGGGCGCCGTTTCTGGGCGCAGCAGGCCCGGCACGTAGTGGAGGCGGCAGCAGCCGGCCATCCGGCAAGCCAGGAATTGCTGGAGCAGGCGGGCCAGGACCTTGCCGGGCTGGCCCTGCAGGTGCTGAACCAGCTGGAGATCCCCGGGCCGGTCATCCTGGGCGGCGGGCTGGGCATGAACGTGGTGCCTCTCCAGGACTCCTTCCGCCGGCACCTTGCGGAAGCCGGTGTTACCGATGTCCGGGTCCTGGACCAGGAACCCGTCTTCGGTGTGCTGCAGCTGCTGGCAGAACAGGCCTGACGCGTAGCGTGAGCAGGGACACGCCCTCGCCGGGCCGGTTTCCTACACGGACCGCTTCCGCGGAGTAAGCCGTACGGCCGGCAGCGGGGGAGCAGGGATGCGCCCGGCCTCCGGACCGGCGTCAGGACCGTGCCCCGGGACCAGGCCGTAGCGGGCTGCTGCCATCCCGCCGTCGGGAAGGGCCGCCTGCGCTTCCCATGCATCCCGGGCCTGCTCGACTTCATCGTGCGTACGTCCCACGAAGTTCCACCACATCAGCAGCTCCTCCTGGAAGGGCTCGCCGCCGATCAGGAGGAAACGCGTGCCGGGCTTCGCCTGGACCTGAAGTTCCCGCCGGCCGATGCCAAGGTAGCCCAGCGGCCCGGGAGGAAGTTCCTGACCGTCCAGCGTCAGCCCGCCGTCGAGCACCAGGATGCCGTGTTCGAAGTGCTCGTTGAGGGGGAGTACGGCACTGCCTTCGCAGGAAACATCCGCTCCCACAATCGGGGAATACATCGTTGCCGGCGAGACCGCACCGTCGAGTTCGCCCACCATCACGGTGGCGGTAAAACCTTCGCCGGCCGCTGTGGGAAGGTCACGGTGCTGCTCGAACGCGGGCTGCCGGTCCCGTTCCCCATCCGGAAGGGCCACCCAGAGCTGAAGGCCGCGCTGCAGGGGCAGTTCGCCCCCCGGCGGAAGCACTGCGAATTCAGAATGGGAAACCCCGTGCCCCGCCGTCATGATGTTCAGCTCGCCGGGCCGCACCACCACGTCGCTGCCCACACTGTCCCGGTGCCGGATAGTCCCGGCCAGCGGCCAGGTCACCGTTTGCAGCCCGATATGCGGGTGCGGAAGCACTGACATCGCAGTCCGGTCCGGGCCGAAGCTGTCCAGGAAGCACCAGGCGCCGATGGTCGGGAGCCCGCGCTGGGGCAGCGTCCGCTGGACATTCATTGCACGCACCCCGCCCAGCGGTACTTCACGTTCGGGCCACAGCTGCAGGCAGGGGCCGGAGCTTCCTTCCGGCTGTGCCGGCGGGCAGACTTCCTGTTGCGGGGAAACTTCCAAGTTGGTCACCTCCCCACTTTAGGCCTCGGTTACCACGCCGCGGTATGTCCGTCGACCCTGGCCAAACGCGTACCCATCCGGCCGTGGACCGGCACCGAATGATTACAGTTAGGGATTCCTTTGCCGGAATTGGGGTGTGCTGCAGGTGTTGCCGCGTCCGGTTTGGGCTACCGTAACTATCAGCGTGCTGTGACAATTTCGCGTTGCTTTCCGAAGCCGTCCAACAGAACAGGTAAGTCCGCATGGACCAGGCCATGATCGAGTTTCAGAGCGTCACCAAGCAGTACCAGGGCGGGCAGCCGGCCGTGGACCAGCTCACCATGTCCATCAGCCCAGGTTCCATCACCGTATTTGTGGGGCCCTCCGGCTGCGGGAAGACCACGTCGCTCCGAATGATCAACCGCATGGTCGAGCCCACCTCAGGCGTCATCACGGTGGCGGGCAAGGACGTCACCACCGTCCCGGCGCCCGAACTCCGCCGTTCCATGGGGTATGTGATGCAGTCCTCCGGACTTTTGCCGCACCGCTCGGTGCTGGACAACATCGCCACCGTGCCCAGGCTCAACGGCGTCTCCAAGTCCGACGCCAGGAAACGCGCCCAGGAACTGCTCGACGTCGTCGGCCTGGCCCCTTCCCTGGCGAAGCGCTACCCGTCCCAGCTCTCCGGCGGCCAGCAACAGCGCGTGGGCGTAGCCCGGGCCCTCGCCGCAGACCCGCCTGTCCTCCTGATGGATGAACCATTCAGCGCCGTGGATCCCGTGGTCCGTGACGAGCTTCAGCAGGAACTCCTCAGGCTCCAGAAGGACCTGGCCAAAACCATCGTCTTTGTTACCCACGACATCGATGAGGCCACAACATTGGGCGACAAGGTGGCCGTCTTTGCCACCGGCGGCAAGCTCGCGCAGTATGCCACTCCGGAGGAGATCCTGAGGGCGCCCGCGAACGACTTTGTGGCCTCCTTCGTAGGGCGCGACCGTGGTTTCCGCCACCTTGGATTTACGGCGTCCGACGGCGTCACCGTGCACCAGGTGCCGACGGTGGTCCGCGGTGCGGACGGCAGCCTGGAGTCCAATCCCGCCGGCTGGCAGCTCGTGGTGGATGCCGACGGGCATCCGCTCGGCTGGACCGGCCCCGGAACCGGTGCCGGACTGATTCCCGGCGGATCACTCTTCCGCCCCGGCGAGAGCCTGCGCCGTGCCCTTGATGCTGCCTTGTCCTCGCCGTCGGGCCTCGGCGTTGCCGTGGATTCGGACGGCCGGGTACTCGGCGTCGTCAGGGGTGGCGAAGTCCTGGCCCTCATCGAAGAGGCCCGCCAGGTGCGGCAGGCTGCGCTCTGATGCAGTGGTTCCTGGCCAACAGCGGCATGGTCCTGGAACGGGCCGGCCAGCACATGGTGCTGGCCCTGGTCCCCATGGTGCTGGGACTGGTGGTGGCCATCCCGCTGGCCCAGCTGGCGCGGCAGCATCCCGTGCTTCGCTCGGTGGTGCTCACGGCGTCGTCGCTGCTCTACACCATTCCCTCGCTGGCACTGTTCATCATTCTGCCAACGATCCTGGGAACCAGGATCCTCGATCCACTCAATGTAGTGGTGGCCCTGACCATCTACGCGGTCGCCCTGCTGGTGCGGGCTGCCCTTGATGCCTTCGACTCAGTGGACGGGGACGTCAGCCAGGCCGCCGTCGCCATGGGGTACAAGCCGCTCGCCCGCTTCCTGCACGTGGACCTCCCGTTGTCCCTGCCCGTGCTCTTCGCCGGCCTGCGGGTTGTTTCCGTGAGCAACATTTCGCTTGTCAGCGTGGCCGCCCTGCTCGGAGTCGGCAACCTGGGCATGCTCTTCACCTCGGGGCTGCAACGGGGCTTTGTGACGGAAATAGTGGTGGGCATCGTTGCCATCCTCGTCCTCGCACTGCTGATGGACGCCATTTTGGTCATCCTTGAGCGGCTGCTGACACCGTGGGAGCGGGCCGGCCAGCGGGGCCACCATGGGCGGGCCGAGGCACCAGCGGAAGCTGCTGCCGCGCGTCGTCTTTCCGAGCCGACAACGGGAGGCGGAAACGCATGAGCGTCTTCTCCGATACCTTCGCCTGGCTGGCCGACCCACTGCACTGGACCGGGAGCGCCGGCATCCCCGCACGATTGGGCGAGCACCTGCAGTACACGGGGCTCGTGATGCTGATCGCCACCGCAATCGCCGTCCCCGTCGGCCTCTACGTCGGCCACACGGGACGGGGGAGAGTGGCCATCGTGGCCCTTGCCGGTGCCCTCCGCGCCCTTCCCACCCTCGGCCTGCTGACACTGTTTGTCCTGCTCGCCGGAATTGGTCTGATGCCTCCCGTCTGGGCGCTGGTGATCCTCACCGTGCCGCCCCTGCTGGCCGGTACCTATGCTGGCATTTCCAGCGTGGACCGCAACGTGGTGGACGCCGCCCGCGCCATGGGAATGACCGAACTTCAGGTCCTGTTCCGGGCGGAGCTGCCCAACGCCCTGACGGTGATGTTCGGCGGCTTCCGGACCGGTGTGCTCCAGGTGATCGCCACCGTCTCGGTGGTGGCCTACATCAACCTGGGCGGCCTGGGCCGGTACCTGTTCGACGGGCTCGTCCTCAGCGACTTCCCGCAAATGCTGGGAGGATCGCTGCTGATCGCCGCGCTGGCCATCGGCGTCGATCTTGTCCTCGCCCTCATCCAGAGGCTGTTCCTGTCATCAGGGGCCTCGAAGCAGTCCCACCGCGGCCAGCAGGCTGCGGTCGATCTCACAGTCCCCGTTGTTGCGGAGACTGTGGCACAAGGAGGTAAGTCATGAAAGAAAGCCGACCACAAGGTTTTGGCAGGCGGGCGTTCGGCGGCGTGGCCGCTGGAATTGGCCTGGCCATGGCGCTGTCCGCCTGCGGCGGATCGTCAGATCCGCTGAGCAACGCCCCGGCAACCAGCGGCACGGCGTCCGGAGGCGCCACTTCGCTGGTGATCGGTTCGGCGGACTTCCCGGAGAGCCAGATCATCGCTGAGCTGTATGCAGGGGCGCTCACGGCGGCCGGCGTCACCGCCACCACCAAACCGAACATTGGCTCCCGCGAGGTGTACTTCAAGGCTGTCCAGGACGGTTCGGTGGACGTTGTTCCGGACTACACCGGAAACCTGCTGCTGCATGTGGACAAGGAAGCCACAGAGGAATCGGCGGAAGACATCGCCAAGGCCCTGCCGGAAAAGCTGCCTGACGGCCTTGCGGTTGGGGAAGCTTCCAAGGCCGAAAATAAGGATGCCATGGTGGTCACCAAGGCAACCGCGGAGAAGTACCAGCTGAAGTCCATCGAGGACCTGGCCAAGGTCTGCAGCGAGATTGTGGTGGGTGCCCCGGCCACCTTTGCTGAGCGCGCCTATGGGCTGCCGGGCCTGAAGAGCAACTACAACTGCGAGCCCAAGAAGCTGGAGCCTTTTAGCGACGGCGGCGGTCCGGTAACGCTCAAGGCCCTGCTCGAAGACCAGGTGCAGGTGGCGGACATTTACACCACCACCCCGTCCATCGCGGACAACGACCTTGTGGTCCTGGAGGACCCGAAGAACAACTTCATTGCCCAGCAGGTCATCCCGCTGTACAACGAAGCAAAGATGACGGACAAGGCGAAGGAAGCGCTCAACTCTGTCTCCAGGATCCTCACCACCGAGGACCTGATCAACCTCAACCGTGCTGTCAGCGGCGACCAGAAGCAGGGTGCCAAGGAAGCGGCCGAGGCCTGGCTCAAGGACAAGGGCATCGTCAAGTAGGAGCCTGCTTACCTGCTGCACCAGTACGACGGCGGCTGCCGGACTTCTCCACGTCCGGCAGCCGCCGTCGTGGTGCCAAGGGCATTTCCTGCCGGCTGCGCCTGACACGGGTGTGGCTGATGTCTCAGCGGAAGCGCATCCCTCCTGTGGCATATTTAGTGGATGGCAGAATTCAAGCAGTCCACGAAGCTCAACAACGTCCTTTACGACATCCGTGGACCGATCCTCCAGGCCGCCCAGCAGATGGAGGCGGAGGGTCACCGGATCCTCAAGCTGAACATCGGAAACCCGGCACCGTTTGGATTCGAAGCGCCGGACGCCATCCTGGTGGACATGATCCGCCACCTGCCGCACGCCCAGGGCTACAGCGACTCGCGGGGCATATTCTCCGCACGTACCGCCGTCTCGCAGTATTACCAGACCCGCGGGATCCAGAACATCCACGTGGATGACATTTACCTGGGAAACGGGGTCAGCGAACTCATCACCATGTCCTTGATGGCCCTGCTCAACGACGGCGACGAGGTCCTGATCCCCACGCCTGACTACCCCTTGTGGACCGCATCCGTGGCACTCGCCAGCGGGAAGCCGGTCCACTACCTCTGCGACGAGGAATCCGGCTGGCAGCCTGACCTTGAGGACATGGAAGCCAAAATCACGCCGCGGACCAAGGGCATCGTGGTCATCAACCCGAACAACCCCACCGGCGCCGTCTACCCCGACGAGACGCTGAAGAAGATTGTGGCCCTTGCCGAGAAGCACGGACTGGTAATTTTCGCTGACGAAATTTACGAGAAGATCCTGTACGAGGACGCAGTCCATGTGAACCTCGCCAAGCTCACCGGCGACCACGTCCTGTGCCTTACCTTCAGCGGCTTGTCCAAGGCTTACCGTGTGTGCGGCTACCGTGCCGGCTGGATGGCCATCTCCGGTCCCAAGAAGGACGCAGCGGATTACCTCGAGGGCATCAGCCTCCTGGCCAACATGCGCCTCTGCGCCAACGTTCCCGCCCAGCACGCTATCCAGACGGCGCTCGGCGGTTACCAGAGCATCAACGACCTGATCCTGCCGGGCGGGCGACTGCTGGAGCAGCGCAACAAGGCCTACGACATGCTGAACGCCATCCCCGGCGTGAGCACCCAGCAGGCACGCGGCGCCCTGTACCTCTTTCCCCGGCTGGACCCCGAGGTCTACCACATCCGGGATGACGAGAAATTTGTCCTGGACCTCCTCCGGGAGCAGAAGATCCTGGTTTCCCATGGCCGCGCCTTCAACTGGGTACGCCCGGACCACTTCCGCATGGTCACCCTGCCCAACGTCAAGGACATCGAAGAGGCAGTCGGGCGGATGGGGGACTTCCTAAGCAGGTATCAGGGGAACTAGCCTGTGGACACGGGCGATTCGGTCCCGTGAACCTTCGCGGAAAGGATTCGCTATGGCCGGCGTCGTCCAGTTCGATCAGCACCCCTCCGAGACCCTTCGGGCGGGGGAGGGGTTCTCGCTTGCCAGCGTTGATCCCGATTCCACTCCCGGTTACAGCGGCAGCAAGGTAGACGGAAAGGCCCTCCTGGCGGACCTGGACGATGAGCTGGGCGAGCTGCAGGAGAAGCTGTTTGCCGAGTCGCGGTTTGGCGGCCGGAAGCGGATCCTGCTGATCCTGCAGGCGATGGACACCGCGGGCAAGGGCGGCATTGTTAACCACGTCATGGCAGCCATGGACCCGCAGGGGGTCCAGTTCAAGGCGTTCAAGGCTCCGACGGACGAAGAGAAGTCCTACGACTTCCTGTGGCGCATCGAGAAGGAAGTGCCGGCCGCTGGAATGGTGGGCGTTTTCGACCGGTCCCACTACGAGGATGTGCTGATCCACCGTGTCCACGGCTGGACCAGCCCCGATGAAATCAAGCGCCGTTATGGGGCGATCAACGAGTTCGAGGCGCGCCTGAGGGACTCTGGGACGAAAGTCGTCAAGGTGATGCTCCACATCAGCGGCGAGGAGCAGAAGGCGCGGCTGCTGGCCCGGCTGGACGACCCCGCCAAGCATTGGAAGTACAGCCGGGGCGACCTCGATGAGCGGGCGTTCTGGGAGGACTACATGGATGCGTACCAGGCGGCCATCGATGAAACGAGCACACCGGACGCGCCCTGGCACGTGGTTCCGGCCAACAAGAAGTGGTACGCCAGGATCGCCGTGCAGCAGCTGTTGCTGGGAGCTCTGGCCGGACTGAACCTCGAGTGGCCCAAGGCCGGGTTTGACGTCCCCACCGAGCGGGAGCTGATCCTCCGTTCCTGAGGCTTTACAGCGGCTGGTCGCGGGCAGCGGCCAGCCGTTTCCTGGCGCCTTCCAACCATTCCTCGCAGCGGGCGGCCAACGCTTCGCCGCGTTCCCACAGCGCCAGGGATTCCTCCAGGCTGGCTCCTCCGGCCTCCAGCCTGCCCACTACGGCGATGAGCTGCTCGCGGGCTTCCTCATAGCTCAGCGCTGCGACGTCGTTTCCTGGCTTTTGCTCAGTCATTGGGTTCTCCGGTTTCCGATGTGTGCTGGTCAAGCCTGCCCGTGGACGTGGCGCCGAAACGGCCTTCCGCCACCCGGACCGAGAGCGGCGTTCCCGCCGGCGCCTCCGCCGGGCGGCGCACCACGGCGTGCCCTGAGCTGGCGGAGCGTGCTGCCAGTGCGTCGGCGAGTTCGACGACGGCGTACCCCCGGTCGAGCGTCTTCTGCGGGGACAGCGCGCGTACCTGGGCCTTCAGGTGCTCCAGCTGGTCGGCAGCCCGCACCACGGTGGAGCTCACCGCCGCGGAGGACCTTCGGAGCAACCGCTCAATCTCCTCGGAGCGGTTGGTCACCATGCCTTCGGGTGCAGCCATCACGGGCCTTGAGTGAAGGGAAGCCAGGCGGTCCGATTCCCTGTCCACGAGGCGCTCCATGCACCGGCGCAGCTGCTCCCGGGCCTGGCGGACCCCTGCCAGTTCTTCGGAGACTTCCGGCACGATGCGCTTGGCGGCGTCTGTGGGAGTGGAGGCGCGCAGGTCGGCGACGTCATCCAGCAGGGGCCTGTCCGCCTCGTGGCCGATGGCACTCACCACGGGAGTGGAAGCGGCTGCCACGGCCCGGATCAATTCTTCGCTGTTGAAGGGCAAAAGGTCTTCCAGAGCGCCCCCGCCGCGCGCGATGACAATAACGTCCACCTCCGGGCGGGCGTCCAGGTCCCGCAACGCGCGCACCACCTGGTAGACAGCCGTATTTCCCTGGACGGCAACCTCACGGATTTCGAACTCCACTGCGGGCCAGCGGAGGGCGGCATTGCGGAGGATGTCCTTTTTGGCATCGGAGTCGCGGCCGGTGATGAGGCCTATGCGATGCGGCAACAGGGGCAGCGGCTTCTTGCGGGAGTCGGCAAAGAGGCCTTCGGCGGCGAGGGCCTGGCGGAGCCGCTCGATCCGGGCAAGGAGGTCGCCCAGGCCCACCGGCCTGATATCCCTGACCAGCATGTTCAGCCGGCCCGTTTTGATCCAGAACTCCGGCTTCAGCAGGGCCACCACCCGGGAACCGCGTTCCAGCGGTAGGTTCTGGCGTTCCAGCACCTTGGTCCACACCGAGGCCGGCAGCGAAACCTCCGCGTCAACATCCCGCAAGGTCAGGTACGCGTTGCTGCCGCGGCGGTTCAGTTCGATGACCTGGCCTTCGACCCAGGCCGACGGCGTGCGGTCGATGTGGGCTTTCAGCTTCTGCGAGAGGAGCTGCAGCGGCCATGGGTTGTCCGGGGTGGTTTCGGCGGCCGTCGCCGGGAGGGTGGTGGGTGCAGCCAGTTGCTGGCCGGGGACCGGGAGTGAGGCCTGTTCAGACATGCGAAGTCCCTTGCGGGGCTGGAGCTGAGGGCATGGGGTCCTTCGTCTGTTGTGCGGCGGTCATTCAACCTTATCCATAAGCTGTAGCATCCGGGACTGACAGTGGCCGGCCGGGATGCCCGCCTAGGATGGGTTGACCGCCATCGACCTGAAGGACCTGCTGTGCGCACTTTTGTTTCCGCTGCTGCTACCGTGCTGGCCGTACTGCTCGCTGCCGTGGCAGTTCCGGCCATCTGGCTGGACCGCAGCATTGTCCAGGAGCAGGGCTTCGTGGAACTGGCGGCACCGCTGGGCAGGAATCCAGAGTTCCAGCAAGGACTGGCAGCGGCTGCCATCGGCACGATCGACACCAGCGCGGTCCCGGGCTTCCTCTCGGACCTCGTCCGGCCGGTATTGGAGAACGCCGCGGCGTCCCTGACCGGTCTTCCCGGCTACCCCGCTGCCTGGGAAGAAACGCTCCGCAAAAGCCACCGCCTCAGTTTCGCGGGCACAGACGCCAACAATCCTGAAGCTGCATCCGCTTCATCCCTGACCCTCGACGTCGCGCCCCTGGTGGCACTGGGCTCCGAGGAAATCTCACGCGCCACCAGGCTTCCCCTGGACCCGCCGGAGCAGACGCTTATTAATGTCGGCCAGCCGGAGCACAAGGAATGGACGGAGCGCCTGCGCACCTTCGCTCCCGCCGGTTACCTGCTGGCCGGGGGATCTGCCGTGGCGCTGCTCCTGGCCCTCGTTGCCGCCCGCCGGCGCTGGACGGTGCTGGTGGCCGCAGGAGTTGGCGCGTTGTTGCTGGCAGCTCTCTGGACGTTGGGCGCGCAGGCAGGTTCCGCTGCAGTGCTGGCTACGGACAGCGGTAACGAGGTGGCGAACATGTTCAGGAATGAGTTCGTCGCGGCGGCCTCCGCCGACTTCCAAACATGGACCTTGGCCGCGGCAATCACCGGAGGGGTACTGGTGCTGGTGGGAATTGTGGCGGGCCTCATACCGCGAAAGCGGGCGCGGGTAACCCGGTAGAATCAAATAATGACCCCCTCAGCTGTTTCCCTTTCGATGCCCACAATCCCGCGTAGGCGCCGCTCTCCTGAGGAAGTAGCTGCTGCAGCCCCCGTCTCCGGAACCAAGAAGGTGCTGCTCGCTGCTCCCCGGGGATACTGCGCCGGTGTTGACCGTGCCGTCATCGCCGTTGAGAAGGCCCTGGAACACTATGGCCCTCCGGTGTATGTGCGGAAGCAGATTGTGCACAACGTCCATGTGGTCAGCTCCCTGGAGGAAAAGGGCGCCATCTTCGTTGACGAGACGGACGAAGTTCCGGAGGGCGCGCTGGTGATTTTCTCTGCCCACGGCGTATCGCCGGCGGTGGTCCAGTCCGCTGAGGACCGCGGCCTGCGCACCATTGACGCCACCTGCCCCCTCGTGACCAAGGTCCACAAGGAAGCCGTGCGCTTCGCGAAGGACGATTTCGACATCCTGCTGATCGGCCACGACGGCCACGAGGAAGTTGAAGGCACTGCAGGCGAAGCTCCGGAGCATATCCAGATCATCAACGGTCCGCACGAAGTGGACAAGGTGACGGTGCGGGACCCGGAGAAGGTCATCTGGCTGTCACAGACCACCCTCAGCGTTGACGAGACCATGGAAACCGTCCGCCTGTTGAAGGATCGGTTTCCCACGCTGCAGGACCCGCCCAGCGACGATATCTGCTATGCCACCACCAACCGCCAGGTGGCGATCAAGAAGATTTCCCCCCAGGCAGACCTGGTCATTGTGGTGGGCTCGGCCAATTCCTCAAACTCCGTGAGGCTGGTGGAGGTTGCCCTCGAATACGGTGCCAAGGCCTCCTACCGCGTGGATTTTGCCAATGAGGTTGATGAGGCCTGGTTTGAAGGCGTCGCAACGGTCGGCGTGACGTCCGGCGCCTCCGTACCCGAGGTGCTGGTGCAGGACGTGCTGCGCCTGCTGGCCGACTACGGCTACGGCACCGTTGAGGAAGTCGTCACGGCCGAAGAGGATCTCCTCTTCTCGCTGCCTAAGGAGCTTCGGGCAACCCTGAAGCAGGCCGGCGATGTCAGTCGTGCCCTGGGTGGACGCCGCCCGCGGAGCTAGGAACGCCGGCGTCGAAGCTGGGAGCACAGTGAAGTGAGGAGCCTGGCAGCTGCGGCTGCCAGGCCCTTTCCTTACGCCGGATTACTGACCCTGGGAGTTCTTACCCCGAAGCTCTTTCCCTGGAGGCGCCCTCAGGCGGCCTCGTCCTCGCTTTGAAGTTCAGGGGCGGCCAGCGTGCGCGGTGTGACCTCTACAACCGGAGGAGTCATCAAGCCCGATTCCTCCAGGCTGTTCAACTTCCTGGCAGTGGGAAGGACACGCGCTTCCAGGGTGCCCACCATGGAGTTGTACCGGTCCACGGACGTCTTCAGCGACGACCCCAGCTTGCTGACATTTTCGCCCAAGGTTCCCATCCGGTCGTACAGCTGCCTGGCGAGGTCGAACAGCTCACGGGCGCTGTCAGTCAGGACGTCCTGCCGCCAGGTGAAGGCCACAGATTTCAGCACAGCCAGCAGCGTGCTCGGCGATGCCAGCACCACGTTCCTCGAGAGCGCATGGTCAAGGAGTTCGGCATCAGCCATGAGCGCTGCGGCCAGAATCGATTCGGCCGGGATGAAGCAGATCACCAGCTCCGGTGAGTTGCCCGGGATGTCCCAGTATTTCTTGTTGCTCAATGAGTCCACATGGGCCCGCAGCGCCTTTGCGTGGGCAGCCAGGAGCCCCTGCTGCGAGCGGCGGTCTGTGCTCACGGACAGCCCGGGCTGGCCCGCCCGGGACTCCATGGATGCGCCGAGCTCCTGCGCCTCCAGATAGGCCGACAGGGGGACTTTTGCATCAACCACCAACTGCTTTTCGCCGGGCAGCTGGACCACGAGGTCCGGGCGGACGGAAGACTCACCGCCGGTGCTGTGGACCTGTTCGATGAAGTCGACGTGCCGCAGCATCCCGGAGGCCTCCACCACGCGCCGCAATTGGACCTCTCCCCACTGCCCGCGCGCACTGTTGGACCGCAGGGCGGACTCCAGGGCATGGGTGGACCGGATCAGCTGCTCATCCGAAAGCCGGGCTTCCTGCAGTTGCTGGGCCAGCTGGCCATACTGTTCCAGCCTGTCACGCTCCAGGAGCGCCACCTGCTGCTGCACTGCCGTCAGCTTCTCGGCCACCGGCGCCAGGGCACGGAGCACGCTGCCGTCCTGGGACCGTGATTCCCCCAACTCACGGTTCTGTGCAGCCAAAAGGCGGCGTTCCGCGTCGGCCGCGGCAAACTGTGCGCTCACCTCCGAAAGCCGCGACGACACGGCGTCGAAGTCCTCTTCCACGGCGCGGCTGTTCTTCCGCAGCGCAAAGTAGGTGGCTGCAGCGCCCGCAAGGGCGCCCAGTAACAGCATGAACAAAGCCAGTATCAGCGCAAAAGCATCCATGTGCTCACTGTCGCACGGGGCTGTGACATTTCCCGGAAGCGACATTTCCGCCCGCCGGCCGGGAACCCCTTGGCGCCTGCTGCGGGTAGAATCAATGCTCGTGGCTCTTACTATTGGCATCGTCGGACTGCCCAACGTCGGCAAATCAACCCTTTTCAACGCACTGACCCGCAACCAGGTGCTGGCGGCGAACTACCCGTTCGCCACCATCGAGCCCAACGTTGGCGTCGTGAACCTGCCCGACCCCCGCCTTCAGAAGCTGGCTGAGATCTTCGGTTCGCAGCGCCTCCTGCCGGCGCCGGTGTCGTTCGTCGACATCGCCGGAATCGTTAAGGGCGCATCCGAGGGCGAAGGCCTGGGCAACAAGTTCCTGGCCAACATCCGCGAGGCTGAAGCCATTGCCCAGGTAGTGCGCGTGTTCGATGACCCCGATGTTATCCACGTGGATGGCAAAGTGGACCCGCGCTCCGACATGGAAACCATCAACACCGAGCTCATCCTGGCCGACCTGCAAACCATCGAGAACGCCATTCCGCGGATCGAAAAGGAAGTCAAGATCAAGAAGCGGGAAGCTGCGGAGCTTGCCGCCATCAAGGCAGCCCAGGTGGTTCTGGAACGCGGCGATACCATCTTCTCTTCCATCAAGAGCGACAAGCTGGAAATGGAACACCTCAAGGAGCTCGGCCTCCTGACGGCAAAGCCGTTCATCTACGTCTTCAACGCCGACGAAGCCATTCTGGGCAGTCCCGAAAAGCAGGAGGAACTGCGGGCCCTGGTTGCCCCGGCGGACGCCGTTTTCCTTGACGCCAAGCTCGAAGCCGACCTCGTGGAACTTGACGAGGAAGAGGCCCGCGAAATGCTGGAAATGAATGGCCAGGACGAATCCGGACTGGACCAGCTGGCGCGGGTCGGCTTCCACACGCTGGGGCTGCAGACCTACCTCACGGCCGGCCCCAAGGAAACCCGTGCCTGGACTATTCGCCAGGGGGATACTGCACCGCAGGCAGCAGGGGTAATCCACTCTGACTTCCAGCGCGGCTTTATTAAGGCCGAGGTGGTGTCCTTCAACGACCTGGTGGAAGCCGGGTCCATGGCCGAGGCCAAATCCCGCGGCAAGGTCAGGATCGAAGGCAAGGAATATGTCATGGCCGACGGCGATGTGGTGGAGTTCCGCTTCAACGTCTAGCCCACAGAATTTTTAGATGGGCCCATCTCTGTCAGTGCGATGGGGGGCATCTTCCAACTCAAAAGGCTGTGTCACGGGCCAGCGGCGTGACCTAGGATCTACCCATGACGACTCTTCGGGGTGCGGTTGTTCTGGTAGTCGGCGCCACCGGCGGGCTTGGTTCGCGCATCGCTGTCCAGCTGGAGAGTAACGGCGCCATCGTCGCCCGTTCGTCAAAGTCTGCCGGGCATGATCTGCGCGCACCCTCCGTGATCCAAAAGGTCCTGGATGATACGAATGCGCAGTACGGACGCCTCGACGGGCTAGTGGTTGCGTCCGGGGTCGTCGCCTTCGGCGCCGCATCAGACCTTGAACCCGCCACCGTGGACGAACTCTTCGCTGTGAATACGACGAGTCCGATCCAGCTCATTACCCAGAGCCAGCCCTACCTCGCGGCCTCGGCACGTGAGGGCCGGGAGCCCTTCGTGGTCACACTAAGCGGCGTTGTCGCCGAGGCACCCGTCGCCGGTCTGGCGGCATACTCGGCGTCGAAGGCT
This sequence comes from Pseudarthrobacter sp. R1, assembly GCF_024494415.1. Classification (NCBI taxonomy): domain Bacteria; kingdom Bacillati; phylum Actinomycetota; class Actinomycetes; order Micrococcales; family Micrococcaceae; genus Pseudarthrobacter; species Pseudarthrobacter sp. R1. The sequence continues at coordinate 605,097 of NZ_JAMKFI010000008.1, forward strand.
GGGCTCGCGGCCTTCGTTGTCGCAGCGGCGCGCGAGTATCGCCGCGCGGGCATCCGAATCATGGACGCCCGCCCAGGCCACACTGGCACCGCCTTGTCCGACCATCCGATCGCCGGGTCAGCGCCGCAATTCGGCGCGGGGCTCGATCCAGACCTGGTTGCAGCGCGAATTATCACCGCGATCGTCGATGGCGAGAAGGATCTGCCCAGCACCGCCTTCTAAGCTCGGCCGAGTCCTCTAACTGAGCGCCAAAGAAGCTAATGGACCGGCGAAGCGATGGACCCGGACAAGCGGCGGGAGCATCGCCGTCGTGCTGAAACGCTGCTCGGCGACGGGCAGGAGGCAACACGGCTGCTGCGGACGGCACCGCGAAACAAGGGGCCGCACGCCTTATCCTGAGTACAGGGCGTGATCCTGGCAGTTCCAGGAGCCCCTCCCGCAGAAGGAAAACAAGGAGGCGGCATGCCCGTCAGGCGTCTGATGCAGGTCATCACCACGGCACTAGCGGCTGCCCTGGTGCTTTCGGGCTGCTCGGGCGGGGGAGGTCCCGCCCCCGTGGTGGTGGGTGAGGCGAAACGGGGTGGCAGCGCCACCGTTGCCGAGGTCAACGCCTTCTCGTCCTTCAATCCGTACAGCACTGATGGCAACACGGACATCAACTCCAAGGTCGGGCACATCACGCACTCAGGGTTCTACTACCTGGATGACTCGTCCACGGTGGTGCGCAACGAGAAGTTCGGCCGCTTCGAAAAGGTGTCCGACCAACCGCTCAAGGTGAGGTACACCGTCAACGAGGGCGTCACGTGGTCTGACGGTGAAGCGATCGACGCCGGCGACCTCCTGTTGAGCTGGGCTGCCGGCTCCGGATACTTTGACGACGCCGATCCACTGGCCGGAACCGGAACCAGGTATTTCTCCACCGCCGCCGATACCAGCGGGCTGGCGGGAACCGTTCTTCCCGAGATCGGCGAGGACGGGCGTTCCATCACCCTGGAGTACGAGGTGCCGTACGCCGATTGGGAAGTAGCGTTCGACGTCGGCCTGCCGGCGCACGTCGTGGCCGCGAAGAGCGGCCTGAACGATGAGGAAGACCTCATCGACCTGGTCAAGGACTCACCTCGCGGGGATGTCGAAGAACCGGCGGTCAATACGGCCCTGAAGCAGGTCAGTGACTTCTGGAACTCCGGTTTCGACACCAAGGGCCTTCCCGATGACCCCTCGCTCTACCTCTCCAGCGGACCGTACATCGTCCGGGACATCGTCCCCGAGGTTTCCATGAAGCTGGTCCGCAACCGCGACTACGTCTGGGGCCAGGAACCGTGGCTTGATGAGATCAACATCCGGTTCACCGGAGCAATGCCGGCGGCTTTGGATGCCCTCCGGAACGGGCAGGCGGACATCATTTCGCCCCAACCCTCTGGCGGCACCGACAATCTCTTCACGGGCCTGGCTGAACAGGGCATCAGCGTTGAGCGTTATAACCAGTCCGGGTATGACCACCTGGACCTCAGCTTTTCCGGTCCCTTCGCCCGGGACGGCGTACGGGAGGCGTTCCTCAAAACGGTCCCGCGGCAAGCCATTGTCGATGCCGTCGTCGGGGACCTGCTGCCGGATGCAAAGCCCCTCGACTCGCATGTGTTCCTGCCCGGGCAGCCAAAGTACGAAGATACCGCGAAGAATAACGGATCCGCGGATTACGCCGAGGTGGACATCGAGCGTGCCAAGGCGCTCCTTGATGGTGAAACTCCCACCGTCCGGATCCTCTACAACCGCGATAACCCCAACCGCGCCCGGGCTTTTGAGCTGATCCGGGACTCGGCAGCCCTGGCCGGCTTCCAGGTTGTCGACGCCGGACAAGGCAACGCTGACTGGGCCAGGGCCCTCGGAGGCGGCGGGTACGACGCAGCGCTGCTCGGCTGGATCGGCACCGGGGTGGGCGTCAGCCGGGTTCCGCAGATCTTCCGCACCGGCGCCGGCAGCAATTTCAACGGATTCTCGGACGGCGACGCCGACAAGGCGATGGAAGAACTCGCCGGGACCACTGACCTGGCAAAACAGGACGAGCTCCTGGCGGAAATCGATAAGCAGGTATGGGAGAACGCTTACGGGCTCCCGCTGTACCAGACAGTGGGCACAACAGCCTTCAGCGCCCGGATTGCCGGTGTTAAGCCAAGCCCGGGCCCCTTGGGCGTCTGGTGGAATGTCTGGGACTGGCGGCTGGCCTAGGGCCTGATTGACTACCTGCCGCAGGGTGCGTGGGGCGGTTCACATTTCCGATTCGCAGTTACGCCTACCGGCGAGTAGCATGTGACTTGCACAACTTCCGTTGACCGACTAGGCGTTCAGTTCGAGCCGGTCACGGTTTGGCAACGGAGTACCAGCATCTGGACTTTGTGCGGTTAGGCTACTCGTATATGTAGGTTGCGTCACAGTTGAAAGCTGCGTCTCGCCTGCGGGGAAGCACAAGATTCCCCTCGTTTTCTCCCACAACTCATAGGAGGCGGAATGCGTTTTGCGCGCACTTCCAAAGCACTGGGCATCGTGGCAATCGCCGCACTCGCCCTGACCGGCTGCGGCGCTGGAGGCGGCAGCAATGACGGTGCCAGCCAGTCGGCCGGCGACCCCAGTAAGGTCATCACCGCCTACAGCAACGAACCACAGAACCCGCTGCTGCCGGCAAACACCAACGAAGTTTATGGCGGCCGCGTCGTCGAACTTCTCTTCGAAGGCTTGACCAGCTACGACCCCAGCGGGCAGTCAGTCAACGCCCTGGCCGAGTCCATCGAATCCCCGGACGGCCAGAACTACACCATCAAGGTGAAGAGCGGCACCAAGTTCACTAACGGTGAGGAAGTTACTGCCAAGAGCTTCGTCGACGCCTGGAACTTCGCTGCACTGAGCACCAATGCCCAGGCCAACAGCAGCTTCTTTGAGTCGATTGAGGGCTACGACGCCGTCAGCGCCACCAAGAAGGAAGGCGAGACCGAGGTCCCCGCCCCCACCTCCCAGACCCTCTCGGGCCTGGTCCTCAAGGACGACACGACCATTGAGGTCAAGCTGACCCAGCCTGAGGCCGACTGGCCGCTGCGCCTTGGCTACACCGCCTTTATGCCGCTTCCGTCCCAGGCGATCGCCGATCCGAAGGCCTACGGCGAAAACCCGGTAGGCAACGGCCCGTACAAGATGGCCAAGGAAGGCGCCTGGCAGCACGACAGCCAGATTGAACTCGTCAAGAACGAGGACTACGCCGGCCCCCGTGAAGCGAAGAACGGCGGCGTAACCTTCAAGTTCTACACCGATCCGGCTCCCGCCTACACCGACATCCAGGCCAACAACCTGGACGTTACCGACGTCCTTCCGACGAACGCCTTGAAGACCTACACCACGGACTTCCCGGAGAACCACCTGAACAAGCCGTACGCCGGCAACTCCACCCTGAACATCCCGGGCTACCTGCCCGAGTTCCAGGGCGAGGCAGGCAAGCTGCGCCGTCAGGCAATCTCCATGGCGATCAACCGTGACGAGATCACCAAGGTGATCTTCAGCGGCACCCGCATCCCGGCCAAGGACTTCACCTCCCCGGCAGTGGATGGCTACAACGACAACGTCGCGGGTTCCGAGGTCCTGAAGTTTGACGCCGCAAAGGCAAAGGAAGCCTGGGACAAGGCCAATGCCATCAGCCCCTGGCCCGCAGACAAGACCCTCCAGCTCGCCTACAACACCGATGGCGGCAACAAGGAATGGATCGACGCTGTTGCCAACAACCTGAAGAACAACCTGGGTATCCAGGCCGAAGGACAGCCGTTCGCCAAGTTCGCTGAGATCCTTGACCTCCGCAAGGCGCAGACCCTTCCCGGCTTCACCCGGGCAGGGTGGCAGGCCGACTACCCGTCGCTCTACAACTTCCTCGGCCCGCTCCTGAAGACCGGTGCCAGCGCCAACTACGAGGGCTACTCGAACCCCGAATTCGACAAGCTCCTCGATGAAGGACTGGGTGCCAAGTCCACGGACGACGCCAACGCCAAGTTCACCGAGGCCCAGGAGATCCTGTTCCAGGACCTGCCCAACCTCCCGCTGTGGTACTCCGCCCGCCAGGTCGTGTGGAGCCAGAACGTGACGAACGTGGACAGCGGCTGGAACGGTGTCATTCAGTACTACAACATCACCGCGAAGTAGTTCTGAGACCGTCCAACTCAACTAGCTAGTGGGGGCCCGGCAACAGCCGGGCCCCCATAGCCTTGATACCGGCAGGAAGCTGTCCCACATGAATTTCCCCACATCTCCAAAGTCTTCGGAGGGTCTGCTGTGATCCAGTTCATTCTCCGGCGACTGCTCCAAGTCATCCCCGTTTTCCTGGGCACAACCCTGCTGGTGTACTTCATGGTGTTTGCCCTTCCAGGGGATCCCATCAGGGCACTCTTCGGAGACCGCCCGCCGAGCGAGGCTGTCATCGCAGCCCTCCGCCAGCAGTACAACCTCGACCAGCCGTTCTGGGTCCAGTACGGCTTGTTCCTCAAGAACCTCTTCACGTTCAACCTGGGCGTCGACTTCACCGGCCAGCCCATCGCGGCGACCCTTGGCCGGGTCTTCCCCGTCACCGTGATGCTCGCCATCGAAGCGCTGGTTATCCAGGCCGTGTTCGGCATCGGCTTCGGCCTCATCGCCGGCCTGCGCAAGGGCAAGATCTTCGATTCGTCAGTGCTGCTCGCCTCGCTTGTTGTCATCGCCATTCCCATCTTTGTCCTCGGCTTCGTGCTGCAGCTGGTCTTCGGCGTATACCTTGGCTGGGCCAAACCCACGGTGGGCACGGACGTCAGCTGGGGTACTTTGCTGCTTCCGGCCTTCGCGCTGGCGCTGGTGTCCTTCGCCTACGTGCTCCGCCTCACCCGGGCATCGGTGATTGAAAACTCAACGGCTGATTACGTCCGCACCGCGACTGCAAAGGGGCTGTCCCGGCCGCGGGTAGTGATGGCGCACATCCTCCGCAACTCGATGATTCCCGTTGTTACCTACCTGGGCGCCAGCCTCGGCGGTTTGATGGGCGGCGCCATTGTTACCGAAGGCATCTTCAACGTTCCCGGCGTGGGGCAGAAGCTCTACCAGGCAATTCTCCGCAGCGAAGGCCCAACAGTCGTCGCCATCGTGAGTGTGCTGGTGCTGGTCTTCGTTATCGCCAACCTGCTGGTTGATTTGCTGTACGCCTGGCTTGATCCGAGGATTCGCTATGAAAAGTAACCAAGACACCACGCATTTCGTTGCCCCCATCGAGGAAACCCCTCTGCTGGCGACGGATGCTGTTAAGACGGACCAAGCCCCGCTGAGCCTGTGGGCAGACGCCTGGCGCAAGCTCCGCCGTCGTCCGCTGTTCATCGTCTCGGCAGTGATGATCCTGGTCATCCTGGTTGTGGCGTTCTTCCCGGGCCTGTTCACCCAGACGGCGCCCAACGACAACTGCCAGTTGGCCAACTCGGACGGCGCACCTTCCGCCGGCCACCCGTTCGGGTTCACCTTCCAGGGCTGCGACGTATACGCGCGCGTCATTTACGGCACGCAGGCTTCCGTCATGGTTGGTGTCTTCGCCGTCATCGGCGTGCTCATCATCGGCGTGACCCTCGGCGCGCTTGCGGGTTTCTACGGCGGGTGGGTCGATTCCGTCATCGCCCGCCTCGGCGACATCTTCTTCGCGCTTCCGCTGGTGCTCGGCGCCCTGGTTGTGACCCAGTTGCCGTTCTTCCGCGAAAACAAGAGCGTATGGACGGTCATCATGATCATCGTGCTGCTCGCGTGGCCGCAGATGGCAAGGTTGACCCGCGGGGCGGTGATCGAAGTCCGGAATGCGGACTTCATCACGGCCGCCCGTTCGCTGGGCGTGTCCAGGATCCAGAGCCTTATCAAGCATGTCCTGCCCAACGCCCTGGCCCCCATCATCGTGCTGGCCACCATGGAGCTCGGGGTGTTCATCGTGCTGGAGGCGACGTTGTCGTTCCTCGGCATTGGGCTCCCCGGCAGCATCATGTCCTGGGGCAATGACATCTCTGCGGCGCAGTCGTCCATCCGTACCAACCCCGCAGTACTGCTGTACCCGGCTGCCGCACTGTCCATCACCGTCCTGAGCTTCATCATGCTGGGCGACGCCCTGCGCGATGCTCTTGACCCGAAGAGCCGCCAGCGATGAAGGAGGCACACGTGACTACATCCGATGTCACTATTACTGAAGCCGGAACACCCGCAGACCGGCCGCTGCTGGAAATCCGCGACCTCGCCATCACGTTCAACACCAGCAACGGCGAAGTCAAGGCTGTCCGCAACGCGCACCTGACCATCATGCCGGGTGAAACCGTGGCCATCGTGGGCGAGTCAGGGTCCGGAAAGTCGACCACCGCCCTGGCTGCGATTGGCTTGCTGCCCGGCAACGGGCGGGTCTCCGGCGGACAGATCCTGCTGGACGGGGAAGACATCTCGCACGCGCCCGAAAAGCGGATGATCGAACTGCGCGGCAACACCATCGGCATGGTGCCCCAGGACCCCATGTCCAACCTCAACCCGGTGTGGAAAATCGGCTACCAGGTCAGGGAAACGCTGCAGGCCAACGGGCGTCCCAGTGGCCCGGAGGACATTGCCAAGGTCTTGTCCGAAGCCGGGCTGCCGGACTCCCACCGGCGCGCCAAGCAGTACCCCCACGAGTTCTCCGGCGGTATGCGCCAACGGGCCCTGATCGCGATCGGCCTGTCCTGCCAGCCGAGGCTGCTGATCGCCGACGAACCCACGTCAGCACTGGACGTCACGGTGCAGCGGCAAATCCTGGACCACCTCGAAGGCATGACCTCCGAGCTGGGCACAGCTGTCCTGCTGATCACCCACGACTTGGGCCTCGCGGCTGAACGCGCGGACAAGGTTGTGGTGATGTACCGCGGGCAGGTGGTGGAGTCGGGGCCGTCGCTGGAGCTGCTGCAGAATCCGCAGCACCCCTACACCAAGCGGCTCGTCGAGTCTGCGCCCTCCCTGGCCAGCCGAAGGATCCAGGTTGCAAAGGAACAGGGCGTGGAAGCGGCCGATCTGCTCGCTCCGGCCGCCGAGGCACTTGCCGCCGACAACGTCCTGCAGATCCAGGACCTGCGGAAGGTGTACAAGCTTCGGCAGGGCCTGGGGAAATCGTCGGACTTCGCGGCCGTGGACGGCGTAAGCTTCGACGTCCTCCGGGGAACCACGACGGCGATCGTGGGGGAGTCGGGCTCCGGCAAGTCCACCGTGGCCAAGATGGTGCTCCAGCTCGAGAAGCCCACCGACGGCAAGATCCTTTTCGACGGCGTGGACACCTCGCTGCTGAAGCCTTCGGAGTTGTTCAAGTTCCGGCGCCGGGTCCAGCCCATCTTCCAGGATCCGTACGGCTCCCTGGACCCGATGTACAACATCTTCCGGACCATCGAGGAGCCGTTGCGGGTCCACAAGATCGGGAACAAGGCCAGCCGGGAGAAGAAGGTCCGTGAACTGCTGGACCAGGTGGCGCTGCCGCAATCCACCATGCAGCGGTACCCGAACGAGCTCTCCGGCGGGCAGCGGCAGCGCGTCGCCATTGCGCGGGCACTCGCCCTGGACCCTGAAGTCATCATCTGTGATGAAGCAGTTTCCGCCCTCGACGTGCTGGTCCAGGCCCAGGTACTGAATCTGCTGGCAGATCTTCAGTCCAACCTTGGGCTGACCTACCTCTTCATCACCCACGACCTCGCGGTGGTGCGGCAGATCGCGGACCACGTCTGCGTGATGGAGAAGGGGCGTCTGGTGGAGACCGGATCAACGGACGACGTCTTCGATGCGCCGCAGCAGGAGTACACACAGGCACTGCTTAACGCCATTCCCGGCGCAAAGCTGATGCTGCCGCCGGAAGTGGCTTAGCAGCCCTTCTTATTCACCGGTTGGAGCCGGAGCCTGCCGGCTCCGGCTCCAACTGCTTTCACCCTGCCCGAGTTCCGGCTTACGCTCCAGGCCCAGGTCCCGCAGCCTGCGTTCCAGGAGCGCACCGAGGGCCTGCCGGCCGCTGGGATTCATGTGCACGGCATCGGCGAGGTCCTTGGCCAGGCCGTACCTGGTGAGCCAGTCGCCCACGGAGACGAAGGGCAGGCCATGCGCGGCGGCCACCGATCCCAGCAGGGCGTCAACTTCCGTGCGGCGGCCGCCCCCGTTGTTTTCGCCCCGGGCCAGGGTTCCTATCATCGCCATCGGGGTTCCCGGATAGCGTGCCTGCAACTCCGCAATTAACCGGCCGGCATTGCCGGTGATCTGGCTGTCGGATACCCCGCTGGAGGCGTCATTGCCGCCGCCCTGGATAACGATCAGCGCGGGAGTACCGGAGGGAATCAGCCAGTCACCCCGCAGGAGGGCGTCGATATAGTTGCCTGTCTTCCCGTTGGCTGACACGAATCCGGTGCCGGCCTTCCCGCCGAAGTACACCTCGTACCCGGCAGCAGCGAGGCCTTGGCGGGGCCAGCCGTCTGCCGGTTCCGACTGCGAATCCCCGATCAGGAGGACGGTTTTGCTGATATCGGGGACGACGGCTTCGAACCGCCCGTTAGCGGGGTTCAGGACGGGGAAGCCGCCACGCAACTGACCGCCGGGTGCTCCTTCGGGACCGGCGGCCGCAGCGGCCGGGGGAGGATTTCCTAGGGCTTGCCCGGACAGGCCGCACCCGGCGAGGGCCAGGACACCGGATAAGGCAATAACCGCGATGCCGCCCGACGCGGCAGAACGGGTCTGGGCCAACGCAGGCGGGGCTTTGCGCATCTGGTGTCTTCCGGGCTTGCAGGTCTGTCAGAGCAATCATGTTCCATGCCAACCTGTATGGCCAGTGATATTGCCCACAATTTCTGCTGCGGCGCAACGCCGGGGTGCGCCGGGACCCGCACGCCGCCGGAAAAATTTAGGCCAATAAATGGCACAGAGGCTAGACTTGGGGAAGGTGCCCTGTGCTAAGGGCCTGATCCGTCGTGCGTTCCAGTTGGAAATGTCGCGATACAACAGCTGACTTTCACCACTGAATCGAGCCATTACGCATGTCTGAAACCACCACCAACACCGCGGTAGCCACTGCATCACGCAGTGACCTCCGCAACGTCGCGATTGTGGCCCACGTTGACCACGGCAAGACCACGCTGGTCGACGCCATGCTCAAGCAGACCAACTCCTTTGCCGAGCACAACCACCTCGAAGACCGCGTGATGGACTCCGGTGACCTCGAGCGCGAAAAGGGCATCACCATCCTGGCCAAGAACACCACGGTGGCCTACAACGGTCCGTCCTCCAACGGCCAGACCATCACCATCAACGTCATTGACACCCCCGGCCACGCCGACTTCGGCGGTGAGGTGGAGCGCGGTTTGTCCATGGTTGACGGCGTCGTCCTCCTCGTTGACGCTTCCGAAGGTCCGCTGCCGCAGACCCGCTTTGTGCTCCGCAAGGCCCTGGCCGCCCACCTGCCCGTCATCCTGCTGGTGAACAAGACCGACCGTCCCGATGCCCGCATCGAGGAAGTGGTCCACGAGTCCATGGACCTCCTCCTGGGCCTGGCCTCTGACCTGGCCGACGAAGTTCCGGATCTGGACCTGGACAAGATCCTCGAGGTTCCCGTCGTCTACGCTGCCGCCAAGGTTGGCCGTGCGTCCCTGGAGCAGCCCGCCGACGGCACCGCGCCGGAAAACGAGGACCTGGAGCCGCTCTTCAAGACCATCATTGAGCACATTCCGGCTCCCACCTACAACCCGGAAGGTGTGCTGCAGGCGCACGTCACCAACCTGGACGCCTCGCCGTTCCTCGGTCGCCTGGCACTGCTGCGCATCTACAACGGCACCCTGCGCAAGGGCCAGACCGTTGCCTGGGCCCGTGCCAACGGGGAGCTCAAGAACGTCAAGATCACCGAACTGCTGGCCACCAAGGCCCTGGACCGTGTCCCGGCCGAATCCGCCGGTCCCGGTGAGATCGTCGCCGTCGCCGGTATTGAGGACATCACCATCGGTGAGACCCTGACCGACGCCGAGAACCCGCAGCCGCTGCCGCTGATCACCGTGGACGATCCCGCGATCTCCATGACCATCGGTATCAACACCTCGCCGCTGGCCGGCAAGGTCAAGGGCGCCAAGGTCACGGCCCGCCAGGTGAAGGACCGCCTGGACAAGGAACTGATCGGTAACGTCTCCATCAAGGTTCTCCCCACCGAGCGTCCCGACGCCTGGGAAGTACAGGGCCGTGGCGAGCTGGCCCTGGCCATCCTCGTTGAGCAGATGCGCCGCGAGGGCTTTGAGCTGACCGTGGGCAAGCCGCAGGTTGTCACCAAGACCATCGACGGCAAGATCCACGAGCCCATGGAGCACATGACCATTGACGTGCCCGAAGAGTACCTCGGCGCCGTCACCCAGCTCATGGCCGCACGCAAGGGCCGCATGACCAACATGGCCAACCACGGCACCGGCTGGTGCCGGATGGAATTCATCGTTCCCGCCCGTGGCCTGATCGGCTTCCGCACCAAGTTCCTCACGGACACCCGCGGCGCCGGTATCGCAGCCTCCATCTCCGAGGGCTACGAGCCGTGGGCCGGCCCCATCGAGTACCGCACCAACGGTTCCATGGTCGCCGACCGTGCCGGCGTTGTAACGCCGTTCGCCATGATCAACCTCCAGGAGCGCGGTTCCTTCTTCGTGAAGCCCACCTCGGAGGTTTACGAGGGCATGATTGTCGGCGAGAACTCCCGCGCCGACGACATGGACGTCAACATCACCAAGGAAAAGAAGCTCACCAACATGCGTGCAGCCTCCTCCGACACGTTCGAGAACCTGACGCCCCCGCGCGACCTCACCCTCGAAGAGTGCCTCGAATTCGCCCGCGAGGACGAATGCGTCGAGGTGACCCCGGAGTCCATCCGCATCCGCAAGGTGATCCTGGACACCAACGAGCGCGCCAAGGCCAACCGCGCCCGCGCAAAGGTCTAGCAACAACGGCCCTGAAGGCCAATGAAACTGCCGGGACGGCAGGCGGATTTCCCGCCGTCGTCCCGGCTTTTTCTTTGCCTCCTGAGAGGTGGGGCGCAGCCGGCCCCGCTTATGCCTGCGCACTCATTCCCGCCGTCGATGCGCTGGGACGCTCCATGCGCACCGAACTCCGCCTGCACTGCATTCGGCGGTTGTCCACATAGGCGTTCCCCGCGGCTGTGCCGTCTTCCCTGAGCGGGCAGCATGCCCTTATGCGAACTATCACTGATGCGCTGGCCGAAATGGGGGGAGTTGCAAGCACCAGCTCTTTGACGCAGGCCGGTCTCTCCCGCCGGAACATTGAAGCGGGTTTGCTTGACGCGTCCGTCCAAAGGGTGGCGCGCGGCGTGTATGCACTGCCCGACGCCGACCCTTGGCTAATCCATGCGGGCCGCCATCATGCGGTGCCAGGCTGCGTCACGGCCGCCTTTGCAACAGGGCTGTGGGTTGTTCGCAGGCCTGACAAGCCGCACCTTGCTGCGCGGCACGGGAAGCCGATTGAGGGTTGCGTGGTGCATCGAAGCGGCGTTCCACTGACGCACCTGGATCTTGTGTGCCAATCGCTGCGTTGCCTGCCGCCGCTGGAGGGGCTGACCATCGCGGAGTCTGCAGTCAAGAAGGGGTTGGTTCACCTTTCAGATCTGCGCGGCCGGTTTCCGGCTGCACGGGAAATGGCCTTTCTGGGGCTGGTGGCAAGAATCCGGCCCCAGTCCGGGTCGATCATCGAGACCATGGCCCGATATCTGCTGGAAGAGGCCGGGCTGACGGTGGAGCTGCAGGTCAACATCCCCGGGATGGGCCATGTGGACCTCCTGGTTGACGGCCTGCTGGGCATTGAGACGGACGGTTACGCCTACCACAGCAGCCGGGCAGCCTACCGGGAGGACAGGCGGCGGTGGAACCTGACTGTTGTCCGGGGTGTTCCCACCCTGCGTGTGACCTTTGAGATGCTGCTCAGCGAGCCCCGGGAGTTCGTGCGGATGGTGCATCAGGCCCTTGCCACGTACCGGCCTGCGCACTGAAGCCCGGGTTCCACCCGCAGAGGCAGCCCCTGCGCAGTGAAATGCCCTTATGGCGCGGTCCGGCGACGCGGCTCCGGTGCCGGCGGGACTTCCTTGGCTGCCACAACCTCGCGCAGGGGGATAACGACGTCGGCCTGCCGCGTGCGGACGGTGCAGGCACCGGCGTCGCACATCACCAGGTGCCCCAGCGCGTCCGTGAAGCCGCCGTCGATGCGGTAGCGCACCACCACGCGGGTGCCGGGTGCGGCGGCGGCAAGGAATCCGGCGGGTGTGGGGGCGGGCAGGTTCACCACTTCATACTAAAGGGCTTCACACAAGGCCACCGGCTAGGTTCGCGGGAACCGGCCGGGAGATAATAGGCTCAGATGTCAGGGTCCGGCCATAGTTGCCGGATGCAAGAACCGGCGGGTCGCCGGAACCAACGTGGAGAGGCCAGGGACGTGACGTACGTAATCGCGCAGCCGTGTGTAGATGTCAAGGACAAGGCATGTATCGAAGAATGCCCCGTCGACTGCATCTACGAAGGTGAGCGTTCGCTGTACATCCATCCGGACGAATGCGTCGACTGCGGGGCATGCGAGCCTGTCTGCCCCGTTGAGGCCATCTACTACGAGGATGACACCCCGGATGAGTGGGCCGACTACTACAAGGCCAACGTGGAGTTCTTTGACGACCTCGGTTCTCCGGGCGGTGCCGCCAAGGTCGGGAACACGGGCAAGGACCACCCCATGATCGCCGCGCTGCCGCCGCAGAACCAAGACCACTAACGCAGGCAGGACTGGTGACCGCAGCAGTGAATACGTTCGGCCTTGACCTGCCCGACTACCCGTGGGAGGCCATGGCGCCGTATCTCGCCACGGCTTCCGGGCACCCCGGCGGGGCGGTCAACCTGTCCATCGGCACGCCGGTGGACCCCACTCCCGCCTTGATCCAGGACGCCTTGAAGGCCGCCGCGGATGCCCCCGGGTACCCCACCGTCCACGGCACCCCCGCGCTCCGGGAAGCCATCGCAGGATGGTTTGAACGCCGCCGTGGCGTGGCCGGTCTTGATCCCCGCAACATCATGCCGACGGTGGGCTCCAAGGAACTCGTGGCGTGGCTGCCGCTGCTGCTGGGGCTGAAGCCAGGCGACGTCGTCGTGCGGCCCAAGGTTGCCTACCCCACGTACGACATTGGCGCCACCCTCGCCGGCGTTACGTCCGTTGCAACCGACAACCTGGACGAGCTCGACGACGCCACCCGCTCCCGGGTCCGCCTGATGTGGGTCAATTCACCGGGCAACCCGACCGGCAGCGTACGGGGAATCGACTCTTTGAAGGCGCTGGTGGCGCAGGCCCGGAACATCGGGGCAGTGGTGGCCTCGGACGAATGCTATGCCGAACTTGGCTGGGGCGACTGGGACGTCCAGCGCGGCGGCCAGGCAGTTCCGAGCATCCTGGACCCCAGGGTTGCGGGCGGATCCCACCAGGGCCTGCTGGCTGTGTACTCGCTGAGCAAGCAGTCCAACGTGGCAGGCTACCGGGCAGCGTTTGTGGCCGGCGATCCGGACCTGATGCCCAACCTGGTGAACAGCCGCAAGCACGCTGGCATGATCGTGCCCTACCCCGTGCAGGAGGCCATGCGGGTGGCACTGGGCGACGACACACACGTTGAAGCCCAGAAGGACCTGTACCGCGGACGCCGCGAACGGCTGGTTCCGGCGCTGCTGGACTTTGGGCTGGAAATCAAGGAATCCGACGCCGGACTGTACCTCTGGTCCACGGCGGGGGAGGGCACCTGGGACACTGTGGGGCGTTTGGCGGAGCGCGGCATCGTGGTGGGCCCGGGCGTCTTCTACGGCGAGGCCGGCAACGGCTATGTCCGGGTAGCCCTCACCGGAACCGACGAACGGGTCGACGCCGCCGTCGCCCGGCTGGCCACCACATCGTAACAATGCTGTGACTCGCGCCACATCGGGTGGGTTTTAGGCCGGTTTTGAACGTCGCGGATTAGTGGCACCCGCCAAGGAGCGGTAGCTTTTTAAGTGACTATCAATGGTGGCTTTCTACAAGAAGGCAGCCCGGGTGTTGGAACCTGTGTTCTCAGGCTTCGTGCGCGGCTCACCTGATGTTGGATCAAGCTTTCGACAGAGGCCCAGACGCCTCATGAAGGGGACTCCATGACTGAGACCAACAATGCTGCGACCCTGCACCACGCAGGAGGCGAGCTCAAGCTGCCGCGCATCCAGGTTGTTGAAGGAAACGAGGGCTACGACGTTTCCAAACTGCTGAAGCAGACGGGCGCAGTCACCTTTGACCCCGGCTTCATGAACACAGCAGCCACCACCTCGGCTATTACCTACATCGACGGCGATGCGGGCATCCTGCGTTACCGCGGATACCCCATCGAGCAGCTGGCACAGCACTCCAGCTTCCTCGAGGTGTCCTACCTGCTGATCTACGGCAACCTGCCCACGCCCACCGAACTGGACGAATTCGACCAGAAGATCCGCCGGCACACGCTGCTGCACGAAGAGCTCAAGGGCTTCTTCGGCGGATTCCCCCGCGACGCGCACCCTATGCCCGTCCTGTCTTCGGCCGTTTCCGCGCTGTCCACGTTCTACCAGGACTCGCTGGATCCCTTCAACGCCGAGCAGGTGGAAGTTTCCACCATCCGCCTGATGGCCAAGCTCCCGGTTATCGCGGCCTACGCCCACAAGAAGTCCATCGGCCAGCCCATGCTGTACCCGGACAACTCGCACAACCTCGTGGAGAACTTCCTCCGGCTCAGCTTCGGCCTTCCGGCCGAGCAGTACGAGGTTGACCCCGTCGTCGCGAAAGCGCTGGACCTCTTGCTGATCCTGCACGCGGACCATGAGCAGAACTGCTCCACCTCCACGGTGCGCCTGGTGGGCTCTTCCAACGCCAACCTGTTCGCGTCCGTCTCGGCCGGCATCAACGCGCTGTTCGGGCCTGCCCACGGCGGCGCCAACGAGGCTGTGCTGAAGATGCTCCGCCAGATCCAGGCCGAGGGCACCAAGCCCGAGGACTACATGGAAAAGGTCAAGAACAAGGAAGACGGCGTCCGGCTCATGGGCTTCGGACACCGCGTCTACAAGAACTACGATCCGCGCGCCAAGATCGTCAAGGCTACCGCCCACGAGATCCTCACCAAGCTCGGCGGCAACGACGAACTGCTGGACATCGCGCTGCGCCTGGAAGAGAAGGCGCTGAACGATGACTACTTCATCCAGCGCAAGCTCTACCCGAACGTGGACTTCTACACCGGCCTCATTTACAAGGCCATGGGCTTCCCCGAGAAGATGTTCACCGTGCTCTTCGCCATCGGCCGCCTCCCCGGCTGGATCGCGCAGTGGCGCGAGATGATCAGCGACCCGAACACCAAGATCGGCCGCCCGCGGCAGCTCTACATCGGCGAGCCGGAGCGCGACTACCCGGCCCGCTGATCCCCACCGGCTCCCAAGCCTCGCAGGGCCACTCCGGCTCCCGACCCTCGCAAGCTCGGGTCGGGTCCCTCGCCGAAGCGGATCCACGGTTGGGGGCCCGCGCCGGCGTGGCCCCCACGACAGCGAACGGCCGCCCACCTCCAGGAGGTGGGCGGCCGTTTCGTTGTCCTGGGAATCAGGAGTTGTAGCCCTGTGGATTGTTTTTCTGCCAGCGCCAGTGGTCCTCGCACATTTCATCCACTGTCTTGGTGGTGGACCAGCTAAGGTCTGCCAAGGCGGAGGTGGCGTCGGCCCAAAACGCTGGCAGGTCGCCGGCGCGGCGGCCCGTGATTTCGTACGGGATTGGTTTGCCCACTGCCTTCTCGAAGGAGCGCAGGACCTCCAGCACCGAGGAGCCCTTGCCGGAACCGAGGTTCCAGCGGAAGACGCCGGCGCGGTCCGCCACATGGTTCAGTGCGGCCACGTGGCCTTCGGCAAGGTCGACGACGTGGATGTAGTCGCGCAGGCACGTACCGTCCGGGGTGTCGTAGTCGCCGCCGAAGACCATGAGCTTTTCGCGCCTGCCTACCGCTACCTGGGCGATGAAGGGCACCAGGTTGTTCGGGATGCCCTGGGGATCTTCGCCGATCCGGCCGGAGGGGTGCGCGCCCACAGGGTTGAAGTAGCGCAGCAGGGCTATATGCCAGCGGCTGTCGGCTGAACCCAGGTCCGAGAGGATGTCCTCGATCTGTTCCTTGGTGCGGCCGTAGGGGTTGTTGGCCCCGATCTCCATCTTTTCCACGTAGGGGATGGGGTTGTGCTCGCCGTAAACTGTGGCGGAGGAGCTGAAGACGATGGAGCGGACGTTGTACCGGTCCATGACCCGGATGAGGTTCAGGGTACCCACCAGGTTGTTGTAGTAGTAGTTAAGCGGCTCGCGCACTGACTCGCCCACGGCCTTCAGCCCGGCGAAGTGGATTACGGCGTCGATGGTGTCGCCGGCAAACACTTTTTCCACGGCGGCTTCGTCCACGAGGTCGACGTTGTGGAACTCTGCTGTCTTGCCGGTGAGTTCCGCAACCCGGCGGAGCGACTCTTCGCTGGAGTTGACGAGGTTGTCGATGACCACCACGTCATGGCCGGCTTCCTGCAGGGACAGAACAGTGTGGGAACCGATGTAGCCGGTTCCCCCTGTGACCAGTATTTTCATGCCTCCAACGCTATCCCAACTCGGCGGGCTGCCGCCGTTGTGTCCCGGATAACGGGCAGCATGACGGGCGTTTACGGTACTGGCGGCGGGCCGGACGCTTTATGGAGCACGGATGTGTTAAAAATTGGAGTGCCTAAAATTGTCAATGCCGAAGCCCGGCGCCAGGACGTGGTCGAAGCGGTCTGGCGGATCATCGCAGTGGACGGGCTGGAAAAAGCGTCGCTCCGGGAAGTGGCAGATGAGGCGGGGCTCGCCGTCGGGTCCGTAAGGCACTACTTCGCGGGAAGCGAGGAGTTGCTCACCCACTCCTTTGCGACCGTCGTTGACCGTATCGTTACCAGGCTGGATGAAGCCCTGCCCGCCTTGGAGAAGAACCCGCCCGCAAGTCCTGAACACCGGGAGGCGGTTTTAACACTCTTGGGCGAACTGCTGCCGCTCGATGAACGGCGGGCTGTGGAGGCCTGTGTCTGGATGGCTTTTCGGAACGCCGCCAGGATCAGGCCATTCCTTTCAGCGGAGGCCGATCGCAGCCACCGGGAAGTCGCGGCCTTGATGGGACGCGCCATCATCACCCTGATGCCGGCCGGTGCGCCTGAGGAAGCGCTGGTGGTGGAGGCCGAGAGGCTCCTGGCGACCCTCGACGGACTGTGTATGCATGCCCTGCTCCAGCCGGCCTGGATGACGGCCGGCATATGCAGGGATGTACTGGAGCGGCACCTTGACGGGCTTGCGGCGTGACTGCCGTTAACGTCGCCGACCATGGGGAATAGACTGATAACCGGGGGCGTGACACCGGATCAACAGGCCCGGTCACAACGCGCCAGGGAAGGATTTCGGATGCACCAAACAGGCGGTTCCGGCTGGCAGATCACCACCGACACGTCCGGACCGATGATGATCGCCCTGTACGTCCGCGATGCAGCCGGGCTGGACGGCGCCGGCCACCCGGCCCTGTCGCACGCCGCGCCCAAAATCCGCCCTGCAGACCATTCCCACCTCACTGCCGATGTTGGTGGCCTGAGCGGGCTTAAGACGGAGTGGGAGGCCTGGTGGGCGCAGCTGCTGAAGGCCCATCCCCAGACGTCGCCGGAACTGTCGCCGCCTGATTTTGAGGCCTTTGGCAATTCGCCCGCGCTGCAGCGCGTACTGCAGGCGCACTTCGGCTCTGCCCTCACCTGGGCGCGGGAGCGCAGGAGCGAATACGCCGAGCTGGAAGCGGAGCGGGCTGCCATCGGTACAGACCAGCTGCTGGAGGACATGGTTGATGACAGGCTGCTGGAAGTAGGGCGGGACGCCCGCGACTTCAAGCTGACCATCATCGAGTTGCCTCTGAACGAGCAGCGGGCCTGGTACCTCGAACCGGACAAAATCATCATGAGCCACCAGCTGATGGGCCAGCCCGAGCTGTTCCGCAGCTATGTCCAGCCGGTGGTGGAAATACTGGCTTAGGACAGCCAGCGGGCTCAGCCCTCGACGCCAACCGGTGACACAGTGATCCGGACCTCGCCGTCAGAGCCCGGTGAGTCCTGCCAGCCGTTGCGCTGTCCACGGTCCCAGGTCCGTCCAGCCACCTGTACCTGCGTCACTTCATACCCCTTGGCGTTTGCCACGGCCCACTGGGCAACGGACCAGGCCTGGCTGCCGGTGGCCTCCACCACCAGCGTTTGGCCTTCCACAGCCGTGACCAAGGGTCCGTAGGCCTGGGCCAGTCCGGCCGAAACAGCGCCAGGGTCTCCGACCGCCACCGCGGAGCGGAGTGTGCACTGAACGGCCTCGGGCGTCTGGCCGGACAGCCCGGAAGCAAAGAAGCGCCCCATCCGCTCATGCTGGGCATAGGCGGTGGGGAAAGCGGACCGCTGGACCCGCTGCGCCGCTTCGGTGATCTCCATCGACTCATAGCCGGGGATCTGGACCAAAGCGTCATAGAAGGCGTTTGCTGCATAGTACGGGTCCATGACCTGCGCCTCGCTGCCCCAGCCCTGCGACGGACGCTGCTGGAACAGCCCCCGCGAATCAGGGCCTGCCTGGTCTCCGTGGTCGATGTTCCGCAGCTTGGACTCCTGCATTGCGGTGGCCAGCGCTATGGTCGCGGCCCTCGGCGGGAGCCCCCGCTGGACAGCGACGGCGGTGATCAGGGAAGCGTAGACCGCCTGGTCGGGGGCCAGCTCTGCCGTTCCTCCGCCCACGACGGCGATGCAGCGTTCCGAAACAAGGGTTTCGGAACGCTGCACAAAAAACACCGCCGCATAGACGCCGCCGATCACCAGTGCGAGGGTGAGCAGCAGCACCAGGAGCCTGCGCAGGCCTCGGCTTCGTGCCATAGGGATCAGTTGGCGTGCAGGGCGTCGTTCAGTTCCACGCTCTGGCCCGCACGGGGGAGGACCTCCACAGCACCGTTGGTGGAGTTGCGGCGGAACAGCAGGTTGGGGACGCCGGAGAGTTCCGCGGCCTTAACGATCTTTGTGGTGTCTTCGCCCACCTCGTCCTTGGGACCAGGTACGCGCACCCGGGTTCCTGCCGTGACATAGAGGCCGGCTTCCACCACCGAGTCGTCGCCGATGCTGATGCCGACGCCGGAGTTCGCGCCGAGAAGCACGCGCTCACCGATAGTGATCTTCTCTTTGCCGCCGCCGGACAGCGTGCCCATGATGGACGCTCCGCCGCCGACGTCGCTGCCGTCACCCGTCACTACACCCGCGGAAATCCGGCCCTCCACCATGGAGGTGCCCAGCGTGCCCGCGTTGAAGTTGACGAAGCCTTCGTGCATGACCGTAGTGCCTTCGGCGAGGTGCGCACCCAGGCGCACGCGGTCGGCGTCGGCGATCCTGACACCCGTGGGAACCACGTAGTCCACCATGCGGGGGAACTTGTCGATGCCGTACACGGTGACTGCCCCGCGCCGGCGCAGCCGGGCGCGGGTCAGTTCAAAGCCCTCCACCGCGGCGGGCCCGAAGTTCGTCCACACAACATTCGGCAGTTTGCCGAAGATGCCGTCCAGGTTGATGGTGTTCGGCCGGACCAGGCGGTGGGAGAGCAGGTGCAGGCGAAGGTAGGCGTCAGCGGTGTCGGCCGGGGCCTCATCGAGGTTGATCTGGACAAAGACCACCTTCTGCTCGGTGCCGCGGTCCTCATCCGTTCCGGCCTCTGCGATCCGGGTGAGTGCCTCGTCCGCATTTTCCACTGCGCGCAGGTGTTCGGCAGCGACGCCCAGCGAAGGTGCCGGGAACCAGACGTCCAGGACGGTGGCATCACCATTGGCAACGGCAATGGTGGCCACGCCAAAGCCGTAGGCGGAGCGTTCTTCAGTGGGGGCAGTCTGGGTTTCGGGCACAGCGGAGGAAGCAGTTTCAGTCATTGCCCCAGTCTATCGACGGGCGGGGACCTGCTCCGAACTAGACTGGCTTCGTGACTGCCGAAACCGCCCACGGACCATCCACCCGTCGCCTTGACCTCCGCCAGGACGTTGCGCTCCTGACCGCCGCGATTATGGACATCAACAGTGTCTCCGGCAGTGAAACGGAATTGGCCGACGCCGTCGAAGCGGCCCTGCTGGCCCTTCCGGAACTGCACGTTGTCCGCGACGGCGACTCGATCATTGCCCGCACGGAGCTGGGCAACGCGGAACGCGTCATCCTGGCGGGCCACCTGGACACCGTTCCGCTGCCCCTGACTGAAGGGTCCAGGGGTACGGTTCCTTCCAGCTGGGAGTCCGGCATCCCCGGGGAAGGCGTGCTGTACGGCCGCGGTGCCACCGACATGAAGGGCGGCGTCGCGGTGCAACTGGCGCTTGCCGCCACAATGTTCGACGGCGGGACGGCTCCCAAGCGGGACGTCACCTTTGTTTTCTACGACCACGAGGAAGTCGAGGCCGTGAAGAGCGGCCTGGGCCGGCTGGTGCGCAACCACGGCCACCTGCTCGACGGCGACTTCGCCATCCTGCTGGAACCAACCGACGGCACGGTGGAGGGCGGCTGCAACGGCACCAGCCGGTTCGAGGCAACGACTGTGGGCGAGGCAGCCCACTCCGCCCGTGCCTGGATGGGCAGCAACGCCATCCACGCAGCGGCACCCATCCTGGCCAGGCTGGCGGCCTACGAACCAGCCACCGTCAACGTGGACGGGCTGGAATACCGCGAGAGTCTCAACGCGGTAAAAATCAACGGCGGCACTGCCGGCAATGTCATTCCGGACCGGTGCGTGGTGGAGATCAACTACCGCTTTGCGCCGGACAAGACCCCGGACCAGGCCGAAGCCGTGGTGCGGGAACTCCTGGAAGGTTTTGACGTCGTCCGCACTGATGCTGCCGCCGGTGCACGCCCGGGGCTCCAGCACCCCGCAGCCGCTTCCTTCGTTGCCGCCGTCGGAGCCGAGCCAAAGCCCAAATACGGCTGGACCGATGTCGCGCGGTTCAGTGAACTGGGGATCCCGGCGGTCAATTTCGGGCCGGGTGATGCCTTGCTGGCCCATAAGGACAACGAGCACGTCCACGCCGACGCCATCCGCAAATGCCTGCAGGCGCTGCAGGACTGGTTGGCAGCCTGACGCAGGGGACAAGCCTGAAGTTAACGGGCGATGGCCCGGACCGAAAGGTCCGGGCCATCGCTTATTAACAAAAGGGGCTGTGCGAACGGTCAGGGGATCGGGGCGTTGGCCTTTTCGGGTTCTGCCTTGGCCACGCCGCCTGCCGCCTTCTTGGATCCGCGGCGTTCGATCCACACTGCGATGCGTGAAACGCAGATGTTGATGGCAATGTAGATCGCCGCTGCCACGAAGAAGATGGGGAACAGGAACTGTGTGCCCAGGAAGTCAGCCATCACCTGCACGGCACGCAGCAGCTCGCCGTACGCCACGATGTAGCCGAGGGACGTGTCCTTCAGGAGCACCACCATCTGGGCTACGAGCGAGGGCATCATGCGCCGGATGGCCTGCGGCAGCTCGATCAGCATGCGGGACTTGAAGCTGGTCAGGCCAATGGCCAGACCGGCTTCCCGCTGCCCCCTGGGAAGCGACTGGATGCCCGCACGGATGATTTCAGCGAACACTGCCGAGTTGTAGAGCACCAGGCCGGTGACAACGGCAATGAACGGCGAGGTTCCGAAGCCGAGCAGGATGAACAGCATCATCAGGACCACCGGCATGCCGCGGAGGAACTCCAGCAGCACCCGGACAGGGATGCGGATGAAGGCTGCATCCGAGATGCGCAGCAGGCACAGCAGGAGGCCGAGCGGGAAGGCGATCACTGCTGCCAAAGCCGCGGCGCTGAGGGTTGCGCTCAATCCGTTGCCCAGGAGTGTCCACACATCTGCACGGGTGAAGATGGCCCACCGGCGCCCTTCAAAGATGCCTTGCTGGGCGAAGGTCATGATGATCCAGGCGAGCAGGCCCAGGATCAGCAGGGAACCGACGATCGAACCAATCAGGGATATCCGCCGGGCCTTCGGGCCGGGAACGTCGTAAAGTACCGAGGTCATCGGGCAATCGCCACCTTTCGTTCCACCGTGCTGGCAAGGATGCCCAGCGGAACGGTGAGGAGCAGATAGAAGAACGCAACGCCCAGCAGCACGGGGATCACGGCGTCACCGTTGGCGTTGGCCAGCTGGCGGCCGTAGCCGAACAGTTCGAGGACGAAGAACGCGCCGGCCACCGAGGAGTTCTTTACCAGTGCGATCAGGATGTTGATCAACGGCGGGATCACAGTCCGCAGGGCCTGCGGGAGGATGATGAGGTTCAGGACCTGCCCGAAGTTCATGCCGATGCTGCGTGCGGCTTCGGCCTGCCCAACGGGAACACTGTTGACACCTGAGCGGACAGCTTCGGCGATGAACGCTGCGGTGTAGGTACTGAGGGCAATGATGGCTGCAACCTCGAACTGCTCGAAGGTAACGCCGAGCCGGGGGAGGACGATCGCTGCGAAGAAGAAGGCGATGGTCAGCGGGGTGTTCCGGAGCACCTCGACGTAGACCATGCTGAAGCCGCGGAGTGCTGCTACTGGGGAAACCCTGGCTGCCGCCAGCAGCGTGCCAAGAACCAGGGCGATGACTCCGGAAACGGCGGAAAGGAAAAGCGTGCGGAGAAAACCGTTCCAGTACAGGGGCAGGTTTTCAAGAATGACGTCCATAAAATCCTTCGGATGTGGGCGTGGACGGGAGCGGAGACGGTGGTTGCCGGGGCCGCGGAACAGCCCCGGCAACCACCGGGGTTACCTAGTAACGGTCGAGCTTGGGCAGCTCAGGGGCAGTCTTGATGACTGAACCTGCGGTAGCTTCCCATGCCTTCTTGTAGGACCCGTCCTCCTGGAATGCTTCCAGCTGGTCGTTGATCCAGTTGCGGAACTCGGTGTCATCCTTCTTCAGGCCGATGCCGTAGGGCTCCTTCGTGAAGGTCTCATCCGAGGCGAGCTTGAAGGCGTCCGGCTCCTTGTCCACAAAACCGGCCAGGATGACGTTGTCGGTGGTGACTGCTTCAACCTGCTTGTTGCGCAGGGGCTCGAGGCAGGCGGAGTAGGTGGCTGCAGGGACGAGCTCTGCCCCGTACTTGTCCACGATCGTCGCGGCGGGGGTCGAGCCGGTGACCGAGCAGACCTTCTTGCCCTTGACGTCCTCGGGGGTCTTGATGGTGTCGTTGTCCTTGTTCACCATCAGGGCCTGGCCTGCTTCGTAATACGGACCGGCGAAGCTGACAACCTGCTTGCGCTTGTCGTTGATGGTGTACGTGGCGATCACCAGGTCAACCTTGCCCTGCTCGATGAACGGCTCCCGGTTGGCCGAGACGGTTTCGGACCATTCAATCTTGTCAGCGGCGATACCCAGCTTGGCGGCGATCAGCTTGCCGATTTCGACGTCGAAGCCGACAGGCTTGCCGTCCAGGCCCACCTGGCCGAAGAGGGGCTGGTCATACTTGGTGCCGATCTTGATGGTTCCGGCCGAAGCCAGCTTTTCCATGGTGGTGCCGGCGGCGAACGTGGGTGCTGCTTCAACGGAGGGGTCGCTGGTGGTGCCGGCCCCGCCTCCGCCACAGGCGCTCAGGGACAGGGCGAGGGCAGCGGTAGCCGCCACGAAGAATGACTTCCGCCGGGTCATAAATGCCTTCATGACATTCCTTTCATTGGTGGCCGTGGGTCACGGCCTGGGTGCGAACTCGGAGTGTTTGTTCGTAGGTGAATCAGTGGGTCAGGAGCTTGGAGAGGAAATCCTTGGCGCGGTCGCTCTTGGGATTGGTGAAGAACTCCTCAGGGGTGGCGTCCTCGACGATCTGGCCGTCCGCCATAAAGACCACCCGGTCCGCGGCTTTGCGGGCGAAGCCCATCTCGTGGGTGACCACGATCATGGTCATGCCCTCCTTGGCCAGCTGGATCATCACGTCCAGGACCTCGTTGATCATCTCGGGGTCAAGCGCGGAGGTGGGCTCATCGAAGAGCATGACCTTGGGCTTCATGGCGAGGGCGCGGGCGATGGCAACACGCTGCTGCTGGCCGCCGGACAGCTGCGCGGGAAGCTTCGGAGCCTGGTGCCCGACGCCCACCCGTTCAAGCAGCGCCATGGCGTCCTTGTCCGCGTTGGCCTTTGCAACGCCCTTGACCTTGATGGGGCCCAGGGTGACGTTTTCGAGGATGGTTTTGTGGGCGAAGAGATTGAATGACTGGAAAACCATTCCGACGTCGGCCCGGAGCTGCGCCAGTTCCTTGCCTTCCGCGGGAAGGACTTTCCCATCGATGCTGATGGTGCCGCCTTCGATGGTTTCGAGGCGGTTGATGGCGCGGCAGAGAGTGGACTTACCGGAGCCTGACGGCCCGATGACCACAACAACCTCGCCTTTGCGGACCTGCAGGTTGATGTCCTTCAAAACGTGCAGCTGGCCGTAATGCTTATTTACGGCGTTCAGGGAGACGAGGGCATCGCCGGGCACATGAGTAGTCATAAGGAAGAATCTAGCGAACAACGGTGCGTTATGACGCGAATCACCGCAAGTTCCTGCGGATCGTGATTCAAGAGATACCTCCCGCTGGCAGGTTAGCCTTGGGGAATGAGCATCAGTGCAGATCCGGCCAAAAACTCCCAGCCGCGCCGCAAAGGACCCCTTGAACTTCGCCGCAAGCAGGCGTCAGTTGAGATGTCCGACCAGCATTTGCTTGATACCAAAGGCCTTGGCCAATTCGTGCACACCGATCCATGGCGCGTGCTCAGGATCCAAAGCGAGTTCGTCGAGGGGTTCGGGGCGCTGGCTGACCTCGGGCCGGCTGTCAGCGTCTTCGGTTCAGCCCGGACCAAGCCGGGCAGCCCCTACTACGAGATGGGCGTCGAAGTGGGGCGGAAGCTGGCCGAGGCAGGCGTCGCGGTGATCACCGGAGGCGGACCGGGGTCCATGGAAGCAGCCAACCGCGGTGCCGTTGAAGGCAACGGCGTATCAGTGGGCCTCGGCATCGAGCTCCCGTTCGAGCAGGGCCTGAACCAATGGGTGGACCTGGGAATCAACTTCCGCTACTTCTTTGCCCGCAAAACCATGTTCGTGAAGTACGCGCAGGGATTCATCGTCCTTCCTGGCGGCCTTGGCACGCTGGATGAACTCTTCGAAGCTATGGTCCTGGTGCAGACCAGGAAGGTGACGTCCTTCCCGATCGTGCTGCTCGGCGTCGACTTCTGGGGCCCGATGATCGATTGGATCAGGGGCACGCTCGTGGCTGAGGGGATGGTCTCGGAAAAGGACCTGGACCTGATCCAGGTGGTGGATGACCCGGCGGAAGCGGTGGACCGCGTGCTCCACGTGGCCGTCACCCCCTCCCTGAACGGCGAACAGCGCCCGGAATAACAAAGACGGCCACGTCTGGCACGATGGGATAGTGACTTTTTTTCTGGTCTTCCTTGCCGTGGCCCTGATCGGCGCTGTCCTCTGGGCCGGTGCAGGGGGACGTTCCGGCAGGTCCGGCGGCCGTGCACTGCCCGCCCTGCTGGACGCCGGCCTTGACCAGCCTCCCGCTAACCTTCCGCCGGTCCTCCTGCCAGCCAACGCGGCGCCGCAGGACGTGGACCGCGTGCGGTTTTCCCTGGGCCTGCGGGGCTACCGGATGGACCAGGTGGATCAGGTACTCGATGAGTTGAGGGACCAGCTTGCGGCAAGCCGGGACGAAGTCGAGGTCCTGAAGGCCAGGCTGGAAGCCATGGAAGACGCAGGGTCCACCGCTGTCCCGGCGGCGGAGCCCGCCGTCGGGACAGGTGCGCAGGCTGAACCGCCGGCGGCGGAAACCCTTGGGCATGCCGGGGCAGGGGCCGGGGCCGGGGAGGACCGGGAGTGAGCACTGCCACCCGGCGGGGAACAGGCGTTACAGCGTCGGTCCAGGCGGTCGCCGTCCGGTTCCGCGCAAGCGTCCGCGGCTGGCCTTGGTGGCTCCAGGTCTCGGCCATCTACGTCGCAGCAAGGTCCGTCAGCGCCGCGATTTTTATGGCTGCCGCCCTGCACCAAGGGCCCAACCCTTGGTTCCCGGCCAAGCCCGACTACTGGAACTTCATCAACATCTGGGACGCGCGCTGGTACGGCAGGGTTATCGCCAACGGTTACCCCGCCACCCTTCCGGTCGATGACGCGGGCAATGTCCAGGAAAATACGTGGGCCTTTTATCCCCTGTACCCGTCCCTGGCAGGAGGGCTCAGCAGGCTGACGGGGTTGGCCCCTGCTGCTTCGCTGACCATTATCGCCATGCTGTCCGGACTGGCTGCCGCGCTGGTGGTTTATGCGCTTTTCCGGCATAAGGCAGCACACGGGCCGGCACTGTGGGCGGTGGCGTTCTTCGCCACCTTCCCTGTGTCCGCGGTGCTCCAGGTGCCATATGCCGAACCGTTGTCACTGTTGCTGCTCGCGGCCGCACTGCTGCTGGTAGTCCGGCGGCAGTACCTGTGGGCGATCCCGGTGGTAGTGATGCTGTGCCTCTCGCGTCCGGTGGGCGTTCCATTCGCGGCCATGCTGGGGCTCCTGCTGGTCCACCGGCTGGTGCAGCGCTGGGGCGGGCGTGAACCGGATCCGCACTCCGTCCGGGACCTGGCGGCCCTCACCGCCCTAACGGCAGTGGCAGGCCTCGCGGCGCTGGCATGGCCGGCCGCCGCCTGGGCGGCAACGGGGGACATCCAGGCCTATACCAAGACTGAAACAGTGTGGCGGGGCCAGGATCTGGTGCCGTTCAAGCCCTGGTTCGACACGGGCGTCGACCTCTTCGGCCCGGTGCTCGGAGTGATGGCGCCTTTCGTATTTGTGGCGCTCTTCGGCGCGATGCTGTACCTGCCTCCGGTGGTCCGGCTCGGCGCCGAACTCCGGCTGTGGTGCGCCTGCTACATGGGTTACCTGGTGATGTTCCTCCACCCGCAGACCAGCACTTTCCGTATGCTGCTGCCGCTGTTCCCACTGGCGCTGGGCGCCGCGCTCCTGTCCCGGTCCCGGGCTTACCGCGGAACTGTTGTGGTGATGTTCGTGTTGTTGCAGATCGTGTGGATTGTCTGGCTGTGGGCGTGGGCGCAGCTGCCTGGCGGCGGGGATTATCCACCCTAGAAATCCCGGCTTCTGTGCAGGTCAGAGTGCAAATTGGACCCGCCCACAAATGTCCATCGATTAGCTACGGGCGGGTAATTCCGCGATAATGGTAGGTAAGCAAGGACAATAAGCATTCAGAATACGCGCGGCCCCGGCGGTGTCCATCCACTCCGCCATGGCAGCTTGATCTACATGCGGACACAGCCCACCCGGGCTGATCAGTCCTGGGACTAAATGGAGGGGAATTCCTCATGGCGGCTATGAAACCACGCACCGGCGACGGCCCAATGGAAGTCACCAAGGAGGGCCGCAGCCTGATCATGCGCGTCCCGCTCGAAGGCGGCGGGCGCCTGGTGGTCGAACTGAATGCAGCCGAAGCGGCAAACCTCAAGGAATGTCTGGTCGGCGTTACCGAATAATTGTGCCGGACAGGGTCCGCAAGCCTTCGGGCTGCGGATCCTGTCTTATTTTTTGACCGCTACGAGCATGCCGTCGCCGGTGGGAAGCATGGCGGAGGCCAGCCTCTCGTCGTCGCGAATGCTCTTCCCCACCTGGCGAAGGACCACCGTGGTGGCCTCGCGGCCCGCAGGGTTGGCTACCTTGTCCTTGTCCAGTGCATCGTTGATGATCAGCAGCCCGGCGGGCTTCAGGAGCCGGATGGCCTGCTCCACATAACCGGGAAGTCCCGGCTTGTCAGCGTCGATGAACACCAGGTCGTACGCGCGGTCCGTGAGGCGCGGCAGGACGTCGCCCGCGCGGCCGGAGATGGTGCGGGTGCGGTTGGCCGGGCTGCCGGCCTCCGAGAAGGCTTCCCGTGCGGCTTTGAGATGTTCAACGTCCACGTCGATGGTGGTGAGGACCGCGTGCGGACCGAGGCCGCGGAGCAGGCAGACACCGGAGACGCCTGCCCCGGTTCCGATTTCGACGGCGGTCTGGGCCTTCGACGCGGCAGCGAGGACGGTGAGGACGGCGCCCACGCCGGGCCCGATGGGGGTCACGCCCAATTCAAAGGAGCGTTCCCGGGCCCGCAGCATGACCTCATCCTCAGTGGGCAGATCTTCTGCATAGGACCAGCTGGTGGACTTGTCGGCGCTCATGGGTTTTCGCTTTCTGGGCGGCAGGGGGAGTGTCCTGTACAGCCTACTGTGTCGTTCGGCAACAGCCGGGAAGGCAGGCTGTTGCGCCCACGGCTGAAGTTACCTGGCAGTCAGGAAATTCCCAGCCAAATTTGAAATGATTATTATCTGGTCATCCGTAGGGTGGCCGGCGCCGAATCAGAGATGTCAACAGTGTCCGGGCGTAAGCATTCCACGAGGGGAGTGGACGATGTCATCATCAGTTGTGGCACCTGTCCCTGCAGCAAACAAGCCGGAGTCCGAGTGGGTGCGCCCCACTTGGGAAGAAGTGGTGACCAACCACTCCGCGAAGGTTTACCGGCTGGCTTACCGCCTGACCGGAAACAAGTACGACGCCGAAGACCTCACCCAGGAGGTGTTTGTCCGCGTCTTCCGTTCGCTGGAAAATTTCAAGCCCGGAACGCTGGACGGCTGGCTGCACCGCATCACCACGAACCTCTTCCTGGACCAGGCACGGCGGAAAACACGCATCCGCTTCGACGCCCTTGCCGAGGACGCCGAGTCGAGGATTCCCGGGCGGGAACCGGGCCCGGAGCAGAGCTTCGAGCTGAACAACCTGGACCTTGATGTCCAGGCCGCCCTCGAGGAACTCCCGCCGGACTTCCGTGCGGCTGTGGTTCTTTGTGATCTCGAAGGCCTGTCCTACGACGAGGTGGCCGAGGCCCTGGGCGTCAAGCTCGGTACGGTGCGCTCCCGCATCCACCGGGGCCGCACCATGCTCCGCGAAAAGCTGGCCCACCGTGACCCGCGTCCGCAGCAGTCCAGGCCCAAACTGTCATTGCCGCGCATCGCCGGCATCCTCTGAACGGCACATGAGGCCCCAGTTTCCGCTCAGCCGCAGGCATCAGCGCACCGCGAGCCATATCCAGTCCTGCCATCAATGTGCTTCAGCCCTGCGCCGGGAGCGGCAGTACCTGGAGCGGCTGCGGGATGCGCCGATCCCGCCGGCCAGCGATGACCTGACCGCCCGGCTGCTGGCCAGGACCCAGGAGTTGGCAGCCCGGCCGCCGGTTCCTGCCCCGCATCACCAGGCATCCAGGGCAGCGGTCCGCGTGCTCGCCATGACGGCAGGTGGCACCGTTGCCGCAGCAGGTGTGCTCGCTGCCGGCGCTTTTGCTGTTGCCGGGGAACCCCTCCAGGCAGATGGTGCTGCAGCCACCCTCTCGCAGGTCTCCGTCCAGACTCCGGCTGACGGCAGGGCCCTGAGCGTGGACAGGTTGTCGGGCCTGCGCTCGGAGGGCTGGGTATGCCCCGAGCTCGGGGCCATGGGTTTCCGCCTCGAGTCGGCGAAAGCCGTGATGCTTGAGGGCCGCCCCGCCGTCGAACTGAAGCTCTCCGACGGAACCCACTACGCCACCATCACGGAACGGCAGAACCCCGGGGGCACAGAAGAGGAATCTGGTTCCGGGCAGACCGGCCCGCCGTTGCAGATCCTGGCGACCTCGCCCTGGTCCGCAACCTATCGGACGCAGGGCCGCACCTTCACCTATGTCTCCGACCTCCCCGCCGAACAGGCCGACGACGCCGTGCCCATCCTGCAGCGCCTCAGCGAACAGGCGGGCGAAGGTGTCGCAGCCGAAGCGCTGAAGGAATCTCTTGCGCAGCATCCTGAACCGGTGGCACAACGCCTGCAGCGCGGCGTAAACAAGATCGTGGCCCTTTTTACGCAGTAAAGCGGACAGTTCCCACCGCCCGTGGGCGGGAATCGTCACTGGCAGCCCGGAGAGGGTAATCTTCCTAAAGTGTTTGGAATCAACGGCCCGGAGTTCTTTCTTCTGCTGATCATTGGCGTCCTCGTGATCGGCCCCCAGCGGCTGCCCGAATACACGCAGAAACTGGCCAACCTGGTCAAGGAAGTCCGCCGCATGGCCTCCGGCGCCCGCGAGCAGATCAAGGAAGAAGTGGGAATCGACATCGATGATGTCGACTGGAAGAAGTACGACCCCCGCCAGTACGATCCCCGGCGCATCATCAAAGAGGCGCTCCTGGACGATGACGCCAAGCCCGTCAGCGCCGGTGCGCCTGCGGCCGTCGCAGCCGTCTCCGGCGCCGCCGCCGTCGCGGTGGCTGATGCCGCTCCGAAGCGACCTGAGAGGGTGCTTGAGTCGCTTCCGCCAGGCGAGGCTGCCCCCTTCGATACGGAAGCCACCTAGCCACCCCGGCATGGGGGAGGCCTTGGCAGGAAACTCAGCGGGGCTGCAGCCCCAGCTTCATACCCGCCAGACCCCGAGGTTTTGCTGCCAGCCTTCCGGCGATGTCCGAGAGCGCTTGTGCCGCCGGCGTTCCGGCCTGGCCGAGGACGATCGGTACTCCCCTGTCGCCGCCCTCGCGCAGTTGGATGTCCAGCGGGATCTGCCCCAGCAGCGGCACGTCGGCGCCCACAGTGGCTGTCAGCCGTTCCGCAAGGACCGCCCCGCCGCCGCTTCCAAACAGCTCCATCCTGCCGCCGTCGGGCATTTCCAGGTAGGACATGTTCTCGATAACCCCTGCCACGGACTGCCCCGTTTGCGTGGCGATGGCGCCGGCCCTCTCGGCGACGTCGGCCGCGGCGGCCTGCGGCGTGGTAACCACCAGGATCTCCGCCTTGGGGAGCAGTTGCGCGACGGAGATGGCGATGTCTCCGGTGCCGGGCGGCAGGTCCAGGAACAGGGCGTCCAGGTCGCCGAAGTAAACATCCGTCAGGAACTGCTCAAGGGCCCGGTGCAGCATGGGTCCGCGCCACGCTACAGGCTGGTTGCCGCTCACGAACATCCCGATGGAGATCACCTTCACGCCGTACGCAACCGGGGGAAGGATCATATCGTCCACCCGCGTGGGCGCCTGGCTGATGCCCATCAGGCCGGGAACCGAGAAGCCATAGACGTCGGCATCCACAATTCCCACGCGCAGCCCTTGTGCGGCGAGGGCGCAGGCAAGGTTGACAGTCACGGAGGACTTTCCCACCCCGCCCTTGCCGCTGGCCACCGCGTAGACCCTGGTAAGGGAGCCGGGCTCGTTAAAGGGGATGCCGCGCTGGCCGCCGGCCCCGCGGAGCAGCTCCTTGAGGGCATCACGCTGCTCCTGCGTCATCACCTTCAGTTCGACGTCGACGGCGGCCACTCCCGGAACTGCCAGCAGCGCCTTCGTCGCATCGGCTGTGATGGTGTCCCGGAGCGGGCAGCCGGCGATGGTGAGCAGGACAACCAGGCTGGCCCTGCCGTCGTCGGAAACGTTGACGGACTCCACCATGCCCAACTCAGTGATGGGACGGCGGAGCTCGGGGTCGATGACCGTGGCCAGGGCGGCATTGACTGCCCCGGCCAGCGAGGTGTTATTGATGGGTGCGCTCCTTAGCGGTCCTGGGTGGAATGCCCGGGCTTTACCCGGGGAATCTGTTGGGTGCGGGGGTTCCGCTGCCGGTCACGCTGTTCCTTGAGTTTCTCCCGCACCTTGTCGCGCGGGGACTCATGTTGCCCCTGCCCCGACGGATCATGCGTCCGGAGCTCTTCCTGGGCTTCCAGCATGTCCTCCAACAGTGAGCGCAGCTCGGCGCGGACGTAGTCGCGCGTTGCCACCTCGCGCAGCGCGATCCGCAACGATGCCAGTTCCCGGGTCAGGTATTCGGTATCGGACAGGTTGCGTTCAGCACGCTGGCGGTCCTGCTGGAGGGAGACGCGGTCGCGGTCGTCCTGGCGGTTCTGGGCCAGCAGCAGCAGCGGTGCCGCATAGGACGCCTGCAGGGACAGCATCAAGGTCAGCAGGGTGAAACCGAGGTCCCGGGAGTCGAACTGCCAGGCCAGCGGTGCCCATGTGTTCCAAGCCAGCCAGACGACAACGAAGACCGTCATGTAGACGAGGAACTGCGGCGTACCCATGAAACGGGCGAAGCCTTCGGTGGCGTGGCCGAAGGCATCCGGATCAGGGGAGAACTTTGGCAGGATCCGTTGGCGGCCGCTCAGCGGCGTGTCCAGGCTGCCCTTCGCCGCCGCCTTGGCGGGGGTCCGCAGGTTGGGGTTCTTGGGAGCACCAATGTCAGCCAATGCGGCCACCGAGCCTTCTTATCGGGGCTTCGCCGTCATGGGCTCGCCAGTCGTCCGGCAACAGATGATCCAGAACGTCATCAACAGTCACCGCCCCCACAAGCCGGCCGGCGTCGTTGACCACCGGAAGGGAGTTCAGGTTATAGGTAGCCAGGGTCCGTGCCACTTCGCTGATGTGGGCCTGGTCGGACAGCGGTTCAAGGTTCTTGTCCACCAGGTTTCCCAGCGGCTCGAACGGCGGGTATCGAAGCAACTGCTGGATGTGGACCACGCCCAGGAAGCGCCCGGTAGGAGTCTCCAGCGGAGGCCTGGTAATAAAAATGGACGAGGCAAGCGCCGGGGAGAGCTCCTCCCGCCGCACATGCGCCAGTGCCTCGGCCACCGTGGCCTCAGGCGGCAGGATGACCGGGACCGGCGTCATAAGGCCGCCGGCAGTGTCCTCGTCGTATTCCAGGAGGCGCCGCACATCCTCTGCGCCCTCGGGCTCCATCAGCTGGAGCAGTTCCTCCGCCTCGGCCGAGGGGAGCTCGCCGAGGAGGTCGGCGGCGTCGTCGGGGTCCATTTCCTCCAGGACATCGGCGGCGCGCTGGACGTCGAGGGCGGACAGGATCTCCACCTGGTCATCCTCCGGCATCTCCTGGAGGACGTCGGCCAGGCGTTCGTCCTGCAGCTCACTGGCCACTTCGAAGCGGCGCTTGTCGCTCATCTCCTGGAGGGCTTCGGCGAAGTCCGCGGGCTTGAGGTCTTCGTGGTTCGCCACGAACTGGGTGGCTGCCTGGGGCTCGGTGCGGGGCCCCTGCAGGGCGTCAGCCCAGTCGATGATGAGGGTCTCGTTCCGGCGGAGCCGGCTCAGCGGCGAAAGGGAATGGCCCCGCCGGACAAAAAGCTTGCTGACGAACCAGTCGCGGGAGCGGTGCTGGTCCATGGCGATGTCTTCGATGGTGGCGTCGCCGCTGCCGTCCCGGAGCGTGACGCGGCGGTCGAACATCTCCGCCACCACAAGGGTTTCGGCGCCGCGCTGCTCGAAGCGGCGCAGGTTGACCAGGCCGGTGCAGATGATCTGGGTCTGGTCGATGGAGGTAATCCGCGTCATGGGCACGAAGACCCGTTTCTTTCCGGGAACCTCCACCACGATGCCCACCACATGCGGGGCACCCTGGGTGCCGCGGGAGAGCACAACAACATCGCGCAGCCGGCCCAGCCGGTCGCCCAGCGGGTCGAAGACGTCCAGGCCCAGTAGGCGCGCCACGAAGACGCGGGTAGGAGTTGTGCTCACTCCTACAGGCTACCGAGTCTGCTCTCTTTTAGCTGAATTTACAGGCAGCACACATAGTCATGGGCAAGAATGGGACTATGGCAAACATTTTTGGCGCTCCCAAGGCCGGCGGGCCCAGCGGCGTGGACGAAGCCCGCGCGGTTCCCACTGGCGACACCGTCGGCTCCTACACGTCCTACCTGGACGCCCAGAAGGCTGTGGACTACCTCGCGGACCAGCAGTTCCCGGTCCACATGGTATCCATCGTGGGCAACGAACTGAAGATGGTGGAGCGGGTCACGGGGCGCCTGAGCTACCCGCGCGTGGCCCTGTCCGGGGCGCTGAGCGGCATGTGGTTCGGCCTTTTCGTGGGCGTGATGCTCTCCTTCTTCGCGCCCTCACCGGGGTACTTCTCCATCCTCGCCTCCGTACTGATGGGCGCGGCCTTCTTTATGCTCTTCGGCATTGTCACCTACGCCATGCAGCGGGGGAAGCGGGACTTTACGTCCACCAGCCAGGTGGTGGCCACCAGCTATGACGTCGTCGTTTCGCCGGAAGCTGCGCACGAGGCGCGCCGGCTGCTGCAGCAGCTGCCGATGACCCGCTCGGACGCCGCCGCGGGCAATGGCCCGTATACGCAGCGGGACTACCAGAACCAGCCCTACCAGCAGCCCGGCCAGGGCCCTGCCCGCCCCTCCGGCTGGAACGATCCTTATGGCCAGTCTGCCGGCAACCAGGTGCAGGAAAACCCGGCTTACGGCGCGCCCGCCGGGCAACAGGCCGACGCCGGCGCGCAGCAGCAGCCCGCGCCGTCACCGGCGCGCGCGGTGCGGTACCCCGACCTCCCTGATGGCCGGCCCCAGTACGGCGTCCGGGTTCCCCAGGATTCTGAAGCCGGGGCCGGCGACGCGGCGGGCGAGCAGCAAAGGCCGGCGCAGCAACCTGCAGGGCACCCCGACGACGGGCAGCCGGCGGGCCAGCAACCCGTGGATCGGCGCCCTGGTGACGATCAGCGCCCGGACGACTCCCGGCAGTAGCCGGGGCAGAAGAGCCGAAAGAAAAATTCGGGGCCACCGGAATTCCGGTGGCCCCGATTTTTTGTGTGCTTAGTTGGCGCCCTCGGCTTCGCGGTAGATGCCTGCCATCCAGTTCTCCACGTCATCCGCCTTGCGCGGCAGCGCGGCACTGAGGTTCACGGGGCCCTCCACGGTCATCAGGATGTCATCCTCGATCCGCACGCCGATTCCGCGGTATTCCGCCGGGATGGCAAGGTCCTCTTCCTTGAAGTACAGGCCCGGTTCGATGGTGAACACCATGCCCTCGGTGAGGATCCCGTCCAGGTACAGCTCGCGTTTGGCCTGTGCGCAGTCGTGCACATCGAGTCCCAGGTGGTGGCTGGTTCCGTGCGGCATCCAGCGGCGGTGCTGCTGGCCCTCCGGGCTGATGGCCTCTTCGACGCTGACGGGCAGGAGGCCCCATTCGGCCAGGCGCTCCGCGAGGACGGTGGTGGCGGCGGTGTGGATGTCACGGAAGCGGGTGCCCGGCTGTGCCGCGGCGAACCCGGCGTCTGCGGCGTCCAGCACAGCCTCGTACACCTTGCGCTGGATTTCCGAGAACACTCCGGTGGCCGGCAGGGTGCGGGTGATGTCAGCGGTGTAGAGCGAGTCTGCTTCCACGCCGGCGTCCAGCAGCAGGAGTTCGCCGGCGTTGACCTTTCCGGTGTTGCGGGTCCAGTGCAGGACGGTGGCATTGTTGCCCGAGGCCGCGATCGTGTCGTAGCCCAGTTCGTTGCCCACCTCGCGGGCACGGGCGAAGAATGCACCCTCCACAACACGCTCACCGCGGGCATGCGTCAATGCCCGGGGGAGGGCCTTCACAACCTCTTCGAAACCTTCCACGGTGGCGGCGACTGCGAGCTTCATCTGCTCGATTTCCCACTCATCCTTGAGCAGGCGAAGCTCGGAGAGGGCTTCGCTGAGCTTTTCGTCGAGCGCGTCGAGGACGGCAAGGTCCAGGTTGTCGGGGTCTTTCGCCGTGTTGTAGCGGGCCGTGTCCACAAGGGCGTCGATGTTGTCGTCCACCTTGCGCACCAGGCGGATGGAGATGCCGCCGATTTCAGGGGCGCCCACATCCTTGGTGATGGCGGTCTCGAGTTGATCGATGTGTGCCGTGGCCAGGCCCAGGCGGGCCTCGAACTCGGCCAGCGTAGGACGGGCACCAATCCAGAACTCGCCGGAGCGTGAATCGGCGTAGAACTGTTCGGTATCGCGCCCGGCGAGCGGCCGGAAGTAGAGGGTGGCGCGGTGGTTGCCGCCGTCGTCGCCCTTTCCTTCGTCGACGGGCTCCAGGATCAGGACGGCGTCCGGCTCATGGTCAAGGCCAAGCCCGGTGAGGTGCGCAAAGCCCGAGTGCGGGCGGAAGCGGTAGTCGCAGTCGTTGGAGCGGACCTTCAGCGGGCCGGCCGGAATGACCAGGCGTTCGCCTTTGAACTGGTCTGAAATGGCCTTGCGCCGGGTTGCGGCGTGGCTTGCAACGGCGTCGCGTGCCGGGAGGTCCTGGCTGGACGGCGCCCAGTTGCTGGCCATAAAGGCCTTGAAGGCGTCGGAACTGGGCCGCTGGGAGCGGTTGTTGACGCGCTCTTCCAAGGGCTGGGAAGCAGAATCTGGGGTGTTATCGGCATCGTTCACGGCACCATCGTCTCACCAGCACGAAGCCTTGTGCGAATAGCGCATGAACGGGGGATGCGCGGTCTACTAGGCTGGGAAGGTGAGGATAGACCTGCATGCCCACTCCAACGTCTCCGACGGCACGGAAAAGCCCGCCGACGTGATGGCGTCCGCCGCCCGCGCCGGGCTGGACGTGGTGGCGCTGACCGACCACGATTCCACCGCAGGCTGGGGGGAAGCCTCCGCTGCGGCAGTGGACCACGGCGTTGCACTCGTGCCCGGCATGGAGGTCTCATGCCGGACAGAACAGGGCATCAGTGTCCACCTCCTGAGCTACCTGCACGACCCCGACCATGCCGGGCTCCTGGAGGAGATCACCAAAGCCAAGGATGCCCGGCACACCCGCGCCGAGCGGATGGTCACCCTCCTCGCCGAGGACTACCCGCTCACGTGGGACGACGTCATCCACCACGTGGCCCCGGGCGCCACCCTGGGGCGTCCGCATATCGCCGACGCGCTGGTGGCCGCCGGGGTGGTGGAGGACCGGTCGGAGGCGTTTGCGTCCATCCTTACCTCCCGGTCCCGCTAC
Organism: Pseudarthrobacter sp. R1; assembly: GCF_024494415.1. Classification (NCBI taxonomy): domain Bacteria; kingdom Bacillati; phylum Actinomycetota; class Actinomycetes; order Micrococcales; family Micrococcaceae; genus Pseudarthrobacter; species Pseudarthrobacter sp. R1. The sequence goes on from NZ_JAMKFI010000008.1 coordinate 641,948, forward strand.
TTCATCCAGCATTACGCGCCGGACCCCGCCACCGCCGTCGAACTGGTCCGCGCGGCAGGAGGCGTGCCCGTGTTTGCCCATCCGGTAGCCTCCTCGCGGGGCCGCATCGTGGGGGAGCGCGTCTACCAGGAAATGATCGACGCCGGCCTGGCCGGCCTGGAGATCGACCACCGCGACAATCCGGAGGAGGGCCGGAACTTCCTGCGCCGGCTCGCCGCGAAGCATGACCTGCTGATCACCGGCTCGTCCGACTACCACGGCACCGGCAAACCCAACCTGCTGGGGGAAAACCTGACGGGGCCGGACGTCCTGGCCCGGATTGAGGACATGGCCACCGGGACCGCCGTCGTCCGTCCTTAGCCGCAGCCGCCCTCCCAACGGGGTAGCGCTATGTGTCGTTTTCGAGCGTCATAACGACATTTAGCGCTGCTTACTTGGGAGGGAAAGACGTGAACTCGGCGTGGGCACCCAGGCGCTTGGCCATGATGTCGATGGCCGGCTGGTTCTGGTCCACGCACACGAACTTCCGGCCGAGCTTCGCCGAGACGGCGCCGAGGGTGCCGGAACCCGCGAAGAAGTCCAGGCACCAATCCCCGGGCCGGCTTGAAGCAGCCACGACGCGCCGGACAAGTCCTTCGGGCTTCTGGGTGGGATAGCCGGTCTTTTCCTTGCCCGTGGGAGAGACGATGGTGTGCCACCAGACGTCGGTGGGCAGCTTGCCCAGCTCGCGCTTGGCGGGCGTCACCAGCCCGGGCGCCATGTAGGGTTCCCGGTCCACCTCGGCGCTGTTGAAGTGGTACTTGGCCGGGTTCTTCACGTAGACCAGGATGTTGTCGTGCTTGGTGGGCCAGCGGTTCTTGGCCCGCGCACCGTAGTCATAGGCCCAGATGATCTCGTTCAGGAAGCACTCGCGGCCGAAGATGGCGTCCAGCATGACCTTGGCATAGTGCACTTCGCGGTAGTCCAGGTGCAGGTACAGCGTGCCGTCCTCGGCCAGCAGGCGCCAGGCCTCGACCAGCCGTGGTTCCAGGAAGGACCAGTAGTCGCTGAACGCGTCGTCGTAGCGGTGCAGCGCTCCCTTGATGGTGTCGTAGGAGCGCCCTTTGAAACCTACGCGGTCGCCCGTGCCGTCGGCGTTAACCACCATGGTGGTCTGCTGGCGCAGCTGGGCCCTGCCGGTGTTGAACGGCGGATCCACGTATATCAGTGTGAAGGCGCCGTCCGGCAGCGAGGGGAGGAACTCCGCGTTGTCAGCGTGTACCACCAGGCTGCTGCCGTCCGGCGCCCAGACAGGTTCAGTCATGGAGGGGGTTAGGCCTCGGTGCTGCCAGGCTGTGCCGCTGTGTCGCCGCCGGCCACTACCTCGCCGTTGCGCCGGCGGGTGCGCGTACGGGAGCGGCGGACACGGGAGGGCTGCTCGCCCTCTGATGCGGGGGCCGCGGCAGGGGATTCGGCGGCGGCTGTGGGGGCTGCAGCGGAATCGGACGTACGACGGCGGCGCTCGCCAGTGCGGGCTGCAGAGTCACCGCTGCTGCGGCTGTCGTCGCGGTTTCCGCCCCTGCCGTCGCGGCCCCGGCTGCTGCGCTCCCGGCCGTCGCGTTCGCGTGATGGGCCACTGTCACGGCCGCCGCGGCTGTTCTTCTTGCCGGTTTCGCCCAGGTCTTCAAGCATCTCGGCGTCCACTCCGGCAAGGACGCGCTTGTCGCGCGGGAGGCGGCCCTTGGTGCCTTCCGGGATGTCCAGGTCCTCGTAGAGGTGCGGTGAGGAGGAATAGGTCTCGATGGGCTCCGGCACGCTCAGGCCCAGGGCCTTGTTGATGAGGCTCCAGCGCGGCATGTCATCCCAGTCCACGAAGGTCACCGCGGTGCCCTTGTTGCCGGCCCGGCCGGTGCGGCCAACGCGGTGCAGGTAGATCTTCTCGTCTTCCACGCACTGGTAGTTGATGACGTGGGTGACGTCATCAACGTCGATGCCGCGCGCGGCGACGTCGGTAGCCACCAGGACGTCCACCTTGTTATTGCGGAAGGCGCGCAGTGCCTGTTCACGGGCGCCTTGGCCCAGGTCGCCGTGGATGGCGGCAGCTGCGAAGCCGCGGTCCACAAGCTCCTCGGCCACCTTTGCGGCGGTGCGCTTTGTCTTGGTGAAGATAATGGTGCGGCCGCGGCCACGCGCCTGGAGGATGCGGGCCACAACTTCGGTCTTGTCCATGCTGTGGGCACGGTAGATCAGCTGCCGGATATCGCGCTTGGTGAGGCCCTCGTCGTCGGGATCTGCGGCGCGGATGTGCGTGGGCTGCGTCATGTAGCGGCGGGCCATCGCAATGACGGGCCCGGGCATGGTGGCGGAGAACAGCAGGGTCTGGCGTACTGGCGGCGTACCGGCAATGAGGGTTTCGACGTCCGGCAGGAAGCCGAGGTCCAGCATCTCGTCAGCTTCGTCCAGGATGACGATTTTGACGTTCTTCAGGCTCAGGTGCTTCTGCTTGTAAAGGTCGATGAGGCGGCCGGGTGTTCCCACCACGATCTCCACGCCCTTCTTCAGCGCCTCCACCTGCGGCTCGTAGGCACGGCCGCCGTAGATGGTGGTGATGCGGGCGTTGCGCTTGCGGGACGCCGTCTGCAGGTCATTGGCCACCTGCACGGCGAGTTCGCGCGTAGGGACGATGACCAGGGCCTGCGGGGCGCCGGGAACCGGGAGCTTGTCGTAGCCGGGGTCGTCCTGGCCCACCACCCGCTGGAGGGCAGGGATGCCGAAACCGAGCGTCTTGCCCGTACCGGTCTTGGCCTGGCCGATGATGTCGTGGCCGGACAGGGCCACCGGCAGGGTCATGGCCTGGATGGGGAACGGGTGGGTGATCCCGGCGTCGGCCAGGGATTCCACGATATCAGCCCGGACGTTGTAGTCCGCGAAGGACTTCTCCGCGATTTCGTGGGGCTTCTCGTCCGAGATAATGGTTTCTTCCGGCTCGATGGTCTCGGTGCCGGTCTCGTCGGTCAGAAGCTGGTGGGTATGCAATTCACTCACAGTGGAGTTTCCTTATTCATTTGGGCAATGGCGCTGCCTGCTCAACGGGCCGGCCAAAGGCTGTTCCGGAGCACGCTCGGGCGCACAAGCAATTCCAGTGGAAGCCGATCGCGGGCTATCTAAATGCTGGCACTGGTGACCAACGGGTGTATCTCAAGATCGCGTAGGGGCGGGCTTGTTGGTTTCAAATCAAGGAAATCAACGACCGGGCATCCATATCTACCTCTTCAGTCTAGCCGCAGGCGGCCCGAATCCCGGCTTTCACGGCCGGGTGGCCCCTTGCGGCGTTACTCAACGAGTTCGAAATGGACTTCCCGCGTGACGATATCCGAGGAGACCAGGCGGACCCGGACCTTCGTTCCGGACACCAGTTCCCCGGCGCAGCGGGCGGTCGCAGCGGGGTCTGCAATCTGGATGATTCCCGAACTGCCGTTGCCGTTGCCGTTCTTTCCGTTGCCGTTGCCGTTTTTGCCGTTTTCCTTTTGTGGCTTGGACCCGGAGATCACGATTGCGTCGAATTCCTGCCCGATGTGGTTAACCAGCAAGGCAGCCTCCACAGTGTCCAGGGCCATGCGCTCCATCCGTGATGCCAGCTGGTCGGACCCGGCCATGATCTCAGGCAGGGACTGAAGCGCCTCCCGTGCCCAGGCCGGTACATTGCCGCCATTACTCAAGGCCTCGCAGATCACCAGGACAAAACGGTCCACGAGGCGGCGCAGAGGAGCGGTGGTATGGGCATAGGCGGCGCCAATGGCGGACTGGACTGCGTCCTCCGGGACGGAACCGTCAAAAGCCGTATAGGCAGCGCCGCGGAACAGCATGCCGGCCGAGTGCAGGATGGCAAGCTGGCGGGGATCGGTGGAGTCGAGGCTGCGCAGGTATTCGCCGTAGCTGACCTCGCCGTCCCAGGGCTTGCCAAGGGCCTCCGTCTGAAGCCGGAAATGGTTCAGGGAGCGCTCGTCCGGGGACGGCATGGTCCGCAGGATGCCCACCTTCCCCGCCAGCATCAGGCCCGCCGCGGCCATTCCGGTCATGAGGGAAATCTGCGCGTTCCAGTCCTCCACCGGAAGCTGGGGAGCGGCGGCAATCCGGTAGCCGCCGTCGGGAAGCTGGACGATCTCCTGTTCCGGCATGTTCAGGCTGGCGCCGCCGCGGGCCCGTTCCAACTCCACGCGCTTGAGCCCCACTTCCTTAAGGAGCTGCAGCACAGGGGAGGCGGTACCGGCGTCGAGCTCCGCCTGCACGCCTTTATAGCTGAGCTTCGCGCGGCTGCGCATCCGGGCCCGCTTTACGGCCACGGACGTCACCTCGGCGGCGCTGTCCAGGCGGAAGTCCCAGACGAACGCCGAGCAGTCCTGCCCGGGAAGGAGGCTCCCGGCCTGTTCGCTGATGACTTCCGGATGCAGCGGGATCCGGCCGTCGGGGGCATAGAACGTCTGGCCCCGGCGGCGCGTTTCAGCGTCCAGGGGCCCGCCGGGGGCCACAAACGCGGGCACATCGGCGATAGCGTACAGCACGTGGTAGCCGTCGCCGTCGGCTTCAATAAACAGCGCCTGGTCCAGGTCGGTGGACGACGCCGGATCGATGGTGATGAATTCGACGCCGGTGAGGTCGTAAGTAGGGAGCTGCAGGGATTCGACTGCCGCTTTCGCGTCAGCCACCGCCTCCTCGGGGTAGGTGCCCGGCAGCTCCAGCTCGGTCCTCAGGGCACTCAGCGCTTCCTCAAGCGCGTTGTTGTGCTCGTGGACGTTGGGGGCCAGCCGATGGTGTGACACGAAAATCAGCCTAGCCGGAATTGGGGCCATAGTGCAGGCATCGGGCCCGGAGCGGCGTTGTCAGGAGTTTGGGGCATCCAGGGCGGCGAGCAGTGCAGCAGCGGCGGCTGCTGGATCGCCCGCTTCCGTAATGGCCCGGACCACCACTATCCTGCGTGCGCCTGCGTCCACCACCTGCTCCACGTTGCCATGGTCAATGCCGCCGATCGCGAACCAGGGAACACCGCCGTCGGACTGCCCTTCCTGCTCCGCCGGCCGGGCAGCTTCGGCGGCATACTTCACCAGCTCCAGTCCCACTGCTGCCCGCCCCGGTTTGGTGGGGGTTGCCCACACTGGTCCCACGCAGAAGTAGTCCAGCCCGGCGGGGCGGGCGGCCGCACCGAGCGCCGCGTCCACCTGGGCCGGGGTGTGGCTGGACAGGCCGATGGCGGCGTTGCCGTTCAGCAGGGTGCGTGCAGCGTCCAGGGGCAGGTCCTTTTGGCCGATGTGGAAGACAGGTGCCCCGGACAGCACCGCGATGTCGGCACGGTCGTTGACAGCCCAGAGCCGGCCGTGCCGCTCTGCCGCTTCCTTGAGCACCGCCAGGAGTTCCAGCTCCTCTGCTGCCTCGATGGTCTTGTCGCGCAGCTGGATGATGTCCACCCCGCCGGCGAACGCTGCGTCCACAAACTGGTCGAAGTCGCCGCGGTCCCTGCGGGCGTCGGTGCAGAGGTAGAGGCGGGCGGCGTTGACGCCGTTGCTGATCTTGGCGCTGCTGAGGACGTCGGTGCCGGCGGCAGGGGTGTGGGACACATTCATGGGGGAAAGCCTAGTTCCTCTACACTGGCCTCGTACTGCGGGAGCCCGCGGCAGCTGTCACAAAGCGCCGGGCTGAGAGGGCGTCAGAGCCGACCGCTTGACCTGATCCGGCTAATACCGGCGTAGGGAAGGAGACAGATGGGCGCAGCATCAGAGCCCCCGACCGTGGACGCGGCCGACACCATCCATGCTGATGTGGCGGTGATCGGCGGCGGCGTGATCGGCCACGGTATCGCGTGGGAGGCGAAGCGTTCCGGCCGTTCCGTGGTGGTGATCGATGACGCACCGGGTTCGGGGGCCAGCTGGGCGGCCGCCGGGATGCTTGCCCCGGTGAGCGAGCTGCACTACCAGGAGGAGGATCTCCTGGAATTCATGCTGGATGCCTCGGCCCGCTGGCCGGCTTTTGCCGCCGGCCTCACCGAAGCGTCGGGAACAGATCCGGGATACATTACGACGCCGACCCTCGCCGTGGGTGCCGACGCCGCCGACCGCCGCGCCCTGATGGACCTCCGCGCCGTTCAGCAGGCCAGCGGCCTGTCCGTAGAGCCGCTGACCGTCCGGGACGCGCGACAGCGGGAACCCCTGCTCAGCCCGGGGATCGCCTGCGCCCTGGACACTCCGGCCGACCACCAGGTGGACCCGCGGCTGTTGGTGGCGTGCCTGCAGGCCGCCTTGGCTCATGGCACGGATGGCGGACGCGGGGACAGAGACAAAGGTGCGGGACGCGGCACTGCGGCAGCCGGCTTCGTCGGCGGTATTGCGGTAGCGGCCAAGGCAACCGGGCTGCTGTGGCGCGGGGGAGCTGTTGCCGGCGTGCGCCTGGCGGACGGGGGAACCGTGCTGGCCGCCGAAACAGTGGTGGCGAACGGGCTGCACGCGGCAGCTCTTGAAGAGCTGCCGCCAGGGCTGAACCTGCCACTGCGGCCCGTCCATGGGGACATCCTGCGCCTGGCAGTGCCCCGGCACCTGCAGCCCCTGGTGACGTCCACGGTCCGCGGGCTGGTGCACGGCGTTCCGGTCTACATCGTTCCCCGCAGGGACGGCACGGTGGTGATCGGGGCAACGCAGCGTGAGGATGCGCTGTCCGGCACGGACGCCGTTTCCGCCGGTGGCGTGTACCAGCTCCTCCGCGACGCGCAGGTACTGGTTCCCGCCGTCGCCGAACTCGAACTGCTGGAATGCACAGCGCGCGCCCGTCCCGCAACGCCCGACAACGCGCCGCTGCTGGGGCGGGTTCCCGCCCCGGAGGCAGCGGCCGACGGGGAGCGCGGGTACGTTTCCGGGCTCATCATCGCCACCGGGTTCTTCCGGCACGGAGTCCTGCTGACGCCGGCCGCAGCCGCCGTCTGCCGGGACCTGCTGGACGGCCGCGAGGACCCCCGATGGGCGGCCTTCAGCCCGGGCCGCTTTACGACGAGGGCAGGCGCCCGCTTAACCACCGGCTCACCCACCAACCACTTCCGCCACACATCGCCCACGAAGGAATCAGCATGAACATCACCTTGAACGGAACCCGGCACCCCGTCCCTGACGGCGCCTCCATCACCGTGCTCGTCAGCCAGGTCACCGGCCGCCCCCTGGCCGCCAACGGGCAGGCAACCGACGGCCAAAAGCTTGGTGTGGCCGTAGCCCACAATTCCGAGGTTGTACCGCGCAGCCAGTGGTTTACCACCGCGCTCGCGGACGGCGACGAGGTCGAACTCGTCACGGCTGTGCAGGGAGGCTGACACCATGACCGAAACCATCACCACTCCAAGCGTGGCGGGCCTCGATGATCCGCTGGTCATTGACGGCGTCACCCTGGCATCCCGGCTCATCATGGGCACCGGCGGCGCGCCCAGCCTGGACGGCCTCGGGGCTGCCCTCCTGGCCTCCGGCACCGGGCTGACCACGGTGGCAATGCGGCGGTATTCCACAGCCGAGACAGGTTCGCTCTTCCAGCTGCTCGTGGATCACGGCATCCGCGTGCTGCCCAACACGGCAGGCTGCTTCACTGCCAGGGATGCCGTGCTGACGGCGGAACTGGCCCGTGAGGCACTGGAAACCGACTGGGTGAAGCTGGAAGTCATAGCTGACGAACAGACCCTGCTGCCGGACGCCGTCGAACTGGTGGACGCCACGGAACAACTGGTCAACAGGGGCTTCAAGGTTTTCGCCTACACCAACGACGATCCCGTCCTGGCGCTCCGGCTTGAGAACCTTGGGGCCACCGCAGTGATGCCGCTCGGGGCGCCTATCGGCACCGGGCTGGGCATCCTTAACCCGCACAACATCGAGCTGATCGTCTCCCGCGCCTCGGTTCCGGTGGTCCTGGACGCCGGCATCGGTACCGCCTCGGACGCGGCCCTGGCCATGGAGCTGGGGTGCGACGCCGTGCTGCTGGCTACCGCCGTAACCCGGGCGCAGAATCCTGCCTTGATGGGAGAGGCCTTCAAACATGCGGTCATCGCCGGTAGGCTGGCGAAAGCGGCGGGCAGGATCCCGCGCCGCGAACACGCACTGGCGTCGTCGGCCATGGAGGGCCGGGCAGAGTTCCTGTAGCCCGCTCCCGGTGCCGCTCCGCCAGCCATAAGGTGAGGAGCAGCCATGGCCGGCAAGGACATTCTTTCTCCCGAGCGGCTCGAGGACGCACTGGCCGTCCTGACCGACTGGCGGTACAGCCAAGGTGCGCTGGTGACGGTGTACAAGGTGCCGACGGCGGCTGCCGCACTTGAGCTGATTGCCGCCGTCGGACGCCTTGCCGAGGAACAGAACCACCACCCGGACCTGGACTGGCGGTACAACCGGGTTTTCCTCCTTTACACCTCGCACGACGCCGGGGGCGAAGTCACGGCACGCGACGTGGGCGCGGCCGAGGCCGTGAGTGAAGCCGCCGCCGCGGTCCACGCGGTTGCGGATCCGGCGCGGCACCCCGCAGCCGCTTAATCGGCTGTGGCCACCACCCCGAGAGGCAGTGGCCACAGCCGTGCTTGAATGTCCGGGCGCTGGTTCCGGCTAGAGCTTCAGCGCCGCCGTAAGCCGTTCCAGATCATGCTTGGCCCTGGTACGGCCAACGTAAAGGACCGCTGCAACCGCCGCTGCTGCGCCCACAACCATGGGCAGGACCCAGGGCAGCCAGGTCATGCCCGGCCGGTAGCCGAAGCCTGCAGCCATCAGGATGATCCAGGTGACAGCTCCCACTCCTACGGCAACGCCGGCCGGCAGGACCACACCGTATTTGGTGTGCCGCTTGTCGTTGGCCCAGACGATGAAACCTGCGGCGGCTGTCACCAGCACCACAATGGTCAGCGAAAGCATGGCTCTCCTTGGAGTACTCGCACCCTAGGTGCGGGGGCTAGAACTGGCCGAACCCTACGCGGCGCTGTTCCTCGGCACCGATTTCTACATAGGCCAGGGCCTTGCCGGGAACAATGATCAGGCGTCCCTTGTCATCCTTCAGGCGCAGTTCGCTGCCGGTGGTGATGGCTGCTTCTACAACCTTGGCTACGGAGTCCGGGTCCTCGACTGATTCCAGCACAATTTCGCGGCCAACATTCTGAACGCCGATCTTAATTTCCACAGGGGGCCTCCCAGCCGGTTCACGTTTCTCGGGTTATGTCTTATTTGTAGTCTAGGACTCTTTGGGGAAGCGAGAGATTCCGCGCCAAGCTAAACGGTAGATGAGGTCGCTGGCCACATCGAGGTCCAGGTTCCCGTCAGTTTCCAGCCAGTACCGGGCACTGACCTGCGCCATCCCGGCGAGCCCGCGGCCCAGGAGCTCTGCCTCCAGGTGGGGAAGTTTGGTGTCCTCAGCGATAACGCGTGCAATGGCGTCCGCAAACGTCCGGTTGAAGGTCTCCAGCCGTGAGCTGACATCCGGATCATTAATGAGGTCTGATTCGAAAACGAGCCGGTGGGCCTGGTCATCGTTGGCGATGAACCGGAAATAGGCCCGCATCACGGCCTGCACGCGTTCGTCATTGTCGGTGGTGGAGTTCAGCGCCCCCAGCATCAAGTTCGTCAAGGAGGCCAGGTGGCTTTCGAGCAGGGCCAGGTACAGTTCCCGCTTTGAGGGGAAGTGCTGGTACAGGACCGGTTTGCTGACGTGGGCTGTCTCTGCGATTTCATCCATTGCGGCGCCGTGATAGCCGTTGGCAACGAAGACTTCCTGTGCTGCGGAAAGGAGTTGTGCGCGTCTCTCGTCCCGGGGAAGCCGGGCGGACCGTTGCCCGGCGGGGCGCGAGGCGGTTTGCGGCTCGGCTGCAGACGGGCGGTCAGCCCGTGCTTCATGGACCACAGTTGTCCTTCTTTCCCTTGCAGTTACCCCCACTCTACGTCGGGGTAATATGACCGGGCGGTATCCCGGGGCATACATTGAAGTATGGCTTCGACATTCTCCGCAAATGTTTCGACTATTTCACTGCCTCCGCTGGTTGAACCGGCTGGTGAGCTCACTCCTGACGAGGTGGAGCGCTACTCGCGGCACCTCATCATTCCCGAGATCGGCGCACTGGGGCAGCGGAGGCTGAAGAATGCAAAAGTACTGGTGATCGGCGCCGGCGGGCTCGGGTCCCCGGCTCTGCTGTACCTTGCGGCCGCGGGGGTGGGGACGCTGGGCATCATCGACGACGACGCCGTTGACCTCAGCAACCTGCAGCGCCAGGTCATCCACGGCGTGGCTGACGTTGGCCGGCCGAAGATCGAGTCGGCGCGGGACGCTATTGCCGCCCTCAACCCGCTGGTGGACGTCCGGCTGCATAACGTCCGGCTGGACGCCTCCAATGCCCTGGAGCTGTTCGCGGGCTACGACCTGATCCTGGACGGCGCCGACAACTTCGCCACCCGCTACCTGGTCAACGACGCCGCCGCCATCCTGGGCAAACCCTACGTCTGGGGCTCCATCTTCCGTTTCGACGGGCAGGTGAGCGTCTTCTGGGAAAAGCACGGACCCACCTACCGTGACCTCTATCCCGAGGCGCCACCGGCAGGGTCTGTCCCTTCGTGCGGTGAGGGCGGGGTGTTCGGCATGCTCTGCGCTGCGGTGGGGTCGCTGATGGTGACGGAGGCAGTGAAGCTGATCACCGGCGTCGGGCGCTCTCTGCTGGGCAGGGTGGCCTTGTTCGACGCCCTGGGCGGCAGCTGGCGCGAGATCCGTGTCTCCAAGGACCCCGCTGCGGAACCGATCACGGAGCTGACGGACTATGAGGCGTTCTGCGGCATTGTGCCGGCGGCGCAGGCGGACACGGAACATACCGTCACAGCTACCCAGCTGGCCACCATGCTCGCGTCCCGGACGGCCGGCCTGAAGGACTTTGAGCTGGTGGACGTCCGGGAGCCCGGCGAATTCGACATCGTCAGGATCGACGGCGCCGTGCTCATCCCGCAGGGAAGGATCCTTGCCGGGGAAGCGTGGCAGGAGCTGCCGCAGGACAAGGACATTGTGTTCCTGTGCAAGGCTGGGACCCGCTCGGCGAACGTCCTGGCGGCGGCACGGAAGGCCGGCTATCAGCGGGTCAGCCATCTCGACGGCGGCATCCTCGCGTGGGTGCGAGAGGTGGAACCCAACAAACCCGTCTACTAAGCCCGGAGCACCCCCTCCGACGAGCCCCTCCCGCCCGCCATCACCTTTCGCACCCTTTTGACTGACGCTCTCTCACTTAACGCCGTTTTTTGACTGACGCTCTCTCACTTGACGCGCCTTTTTGACTGACGCTCTTTCACTTGACGCGCCTTTTGTGAGGATGCTCTCTCACTTGACGCGCCTTCTTGATGGACGCCCTCTCACTTGACGCGCCTTTTGGGAGGATTGCTCTCTCACTTTCTTCAGAAGAGTGAGAGAGCGTCGGGGAAATTGACGCATTAAGTGAGAGAGCGTCGGATTTAAGAGGGCAGGACGTGGTGGGGCGTTGGCTGGTCAGGCGCTTTCGAGGCCCTGGTGGTCCACCGGGCACTCGGCCTGGGGAACGGCGCGGGCTGCCGGCTGCTCCACGGTGATGCCGTAGAGGGCCTCCAGCGCGGCGACGTACTCATCCTGCTGGCCGTTGGCGGCGAGCTCCCGGGCGCGCACGGTGGGAACGTGAAGCAGCTGCTTGACCATGCGCCGAAGTGCGAACTCCACCTCTTCAGCCGCCGCCGTGCAGCCGTGCCGGGCACGGACCTTTTCCATTTCCGCGTCCAGGACGTTCATGGTGTGCCGCCGCAGTGCAACGATCGCGGAATCCACGGAGCGAGCCTCGCGTTCCTGCTCGAAGGCCTTGGCAGCGCCGCTGACAATGCCGCTTGCCTGGGCCAGTGATTCAGCCTGCTCCTGAGGTGCGGCGAGGCGCACGGATTCCAGGGTCAACAGCTCAACGCCTTCCAGCTCGCCCACACCGGGGTCGAAATCATGGGTAAGGGCCAGATCGATGGCAATCAGTGGCTGTGGCGAATCTGCGCGCACAAGGGCGAGTTCATCGGCTTCCACCCGGGTGTCCGAGCCGCTGCAGCCGATCATCACGTCCGCCGCAGCGACGGCAGGACGCAGCGTTTCCTCGTCAAGGGCCGTGCCGCCGCGGGTGGCCACGAAGCCTTCGGCGCGGCCGGAGGAAGAGAAGACGGAGATGTCCGTGCAGCCCCGCTCACGCAGCAGCGCCATCGTGGCGCCGGCGTAGGCTCCGGTGCCAAAGACCACCACCTTCTTGGTGGACCAGTCAGGGTTCTCGGAAAGGTCAGTTGCCAAATCCAGGGCTACGGAAACGATGGAGAGTCCCCGTGATCCCAGTGCGGTCTGCGCACCGACGTCCTTGGCCGTCTTGGACGCGGCCTGGAACAGGCGGACGAGTCCGGAGCTGGCGGTTCCCTCGTGCTGGGCGGTGATAAGTGCCCGGCGTACCTGGCCCGCGATTTCACGTTCACCGACGACGGCGGAATCCAGTCCGGCGCTGACGGCAAAGAGGTGCTGGCTTACTTCCGGGCCGGTACGGGTGCTGAAGGAGCGGGAAACCAGCGGTTCGCTGAGTCCGCTGACGTCGCTGATCTGGGCGACAAGCGCTGCGCGGGCCGCTTCAACGTCGTCCGGGTGGGGAGCCTCGCCATAGATTTCGTAGCGGTTGCAGGTGGCAAGGACAACCGCACCCGTCACCGCCGGCGATCCGGAGAGAGCGGATGTGGCGATCCCGGAGGCACCGTTGCTCAACTGAGCAACGGTCTCAAGATCGATGTCGGCGTGTGTAGCCACCAATGAAAAAAGAACCACAGCAGGTCAATCATAGCTTTTTCGTTCCTCGGTAGAACAACTGCCCGGCCCGGATGCGGCAGGCCGGCCCTGTGATTCCTGCCACGGCGCGGGAAAGGGGCCCTGGCGTGACAGCCTGTCGTTATCTTTTGCTGCTGTTTTTGGGCACAATCAAAGGCATGACTTTCAGCCCTGCCATGTCCGCTGCCGGCGCCCTCGCTGCAGACCATCCACTGGTGGATGGACGCACCGCAGACTCGCCGCTGATCACGGCCTACCGGGGCGGAAAGCCATCGCGCCGCCCCGTCTGGTTCATGCGGCAGGCCGGGCGTTCCCTCCCGGAGTACCTCAAGGTCCGCGAAGGCATCGCCATGCTGGATTCCTGCCTGCGCCCGGAGCTCGCTTCGGAGATCACGCTCCAGCCAGTCCGCCGCCACGACGTGGACGCCGGAATCTTCTTCTCCGATATTGTCATTCCGCTCAAACTGGCCGGCGTGGGCGTGGACATCGTGCCCGGAGTGGGCCCGGTCCTGGACAAGCCCGTCCGGACTGCCGCGGACGTCACCGCCCTCCCGCAGCTGACCTGGGAGGCGCTCGAACCTATCCGCCAGGCGGTCCGGCTTACGGTGGCCGAACTCGGTAAGACCCCGCTGATCGGCTTTGCCGGGGCGCCCTTCACCCTGGCGGCCTACATGGTGGAGGGCAAGCCGTCCCGCGACCACCTCGGACCCCGCACCATGATGCACGCGGACCCGGAGACCTGGCGCGCCCTCGCCAACTGGGCCGCCGATGCATCCGGCATGTTCCTGCAGGCCCAGCTGGAGGCCGGTGCCTCCGCCGGGCAGTTGTTCGACTCGTGGGCGGGCTCCCTGGGCTTGGCCGACTACACACAGTTTGTGGCCCCTGCCTCCAGGCGTGCCCTGGACCATGTAAGGCACCTGGGTGCCCCGCTCATCCACTTCGGCACCGGTACCTCCGAGCTTCTCGTGGCCATGCGGGACGTCGGCGTCGATGTGGTGGGCGTTGACTACCGCCTGCCGCTGGACGAGGCCAACCGAAGGCTGGGCGGATCGGTCCCGCTGCAGGGAAACATCGACCCCGCGCTGCTCTCCGCCCCCTGGGAAATCCTCGAAGCGCACGTCTGCGCTGTTATTGCCGCCGGTGCTGCTGCGCCCGGCCACGTCCTCAACCTGGGCCACGGCGTTCCTCCCGAGACCGACCCGGCCGTCCTCACCCGGGTTGTAGAGCTCATCCACTCCATTTCGCCGGAGTAACCCGTGGCGATTCACCCGGCTGGTGCCCCATCCGCGCTGGTGCTGGGCGGTGGGATCGCGGGTCTCCTTTCCGCCCGGGAGCTGGCCGTTGCCGGCCATCCGGTGACAGTCCTGGAGGCCGGCGGGGAGTGGGGCGGCTGCGTGGGCAGCCATATAGTAGCGGGCCTCACCCTGGACAGCGGGGCAGAGTCCTTCGCTACGCGGTCCGACGCCGTTGCCGGCCTTGCCGGGGAACTGGGCCTTTCGGACAGGATTGTTGCCCCCCGGCCCGGCGGCGCCTGGGTCCAGCTCCCGGATGGCCCCCGGGAACTTCCCAAGACCGGCGTTTTGGGAATTCCCGCCAACCCCTGGGATCCCGAGGTCCGCAGGTCCCTGGGCCTGCTCGGCTCGCTCCGCGCCTCCCTCGACAGGATCCTGCCCGCGTCCATCGGCACGGCAGCGGACGTTGTCAGCGTGTCCGCCCTCGTCCGGGCGCGCATGGGACGCCGGGTCCTGGAGCGGCTGGTAGCGCCCGTTGTGGGCGGCGTCCACTCCGCCGACCCGGGACTCCTGGACGTCGACATGGTGGCTCCGGGACTTCGTGCAGGACTGCGCCAGCACGGCTCCCTGGCCGCCGCCGTGGCATCCCAGCGGCGCAACAGCACCGGACCCGCCAAGGCCGGCTCCGCCGTCGCAGGCCTCAAAGGCGGAATGCACACCCTGGTCACCGCGCTGGTCAGCGATCTGCAGGACCGGGGCGTGACGCTCCTGTCCGGAAGGCGCGCAACAGCCGTGGCCCGGACATCCGAAGGGTGGCGCGTTGACACCGCGGGGGAAATGTTCGACGCCGGCCTGCTGGTGGTCGCAGTGGACGGCCCGGCCGCCGTCGGACTGCTGGAAAAGGCGGTGCCGGCAATTGCTGGACAGCAGCCCGGTTCCGGGCCTGACGTGCAGCTCGTCACCCTGGTCCTGGACAAGCCTGAACTGGACCGCCGTCCCCGCGGCACCGGCATCCTCGTGGCGCCCCAGACTCCCGGCGTCCAGGCAAAGGCCCTGACGCATGCCACCGGCAAATGGGACTGGCTGGCCGCGGCCGCCGGCTCCGGCAGGCATGTCATCCGGCTCTCCTATGGACGTGTTGACAGCACCGGCAACCAGCCCGGCGGACCGGCTACCGATGACGGGCTCCTGGCGGCGTCGCTGGACGACGCATCGGCCTTGCTCGGGGTTGGCATCGGCCGGCAGGACGTTGTCGAGTGGGACGTTGTGCGGTGGCGCGGTGCCCTGCCTTTTGCGGCCGTCGGACACCGTGCCCGGGTCACCGCAATCCGGGAAGCCTGCAACGCGGTGGGCGGCCTGGCCGTGGTAGGCGGCTGGGTGGCCGGGAACGGACTCGCCGCAGTGGTGTCCGACACGAAGAACCAAATCCGGAACCTGGCCGGCTGAACATCCTCGCTGGTCAGGCCCGTGGAGGCCCGGAAACAGGGCTCTCCCGGACCGCCGACGGGTGCTTTGCTGGTTTTCACTTCGCCGCCCGACATGGTTAGGGTCGATGACTATGCTTCACAACAGGTCCGATCTTTCCATGCCCCGGACCGGTATCCATGGGGGACTCCGACGCGGCGCAGCAGCTGCGGCAGTCGGGGCGGTACTGGTTCTCACGACAGGCGTCCCGGCGTCCCAAGCAAAAGAGGGAGCGCCCGGCCCTGGTGACCCCGGAGCCCCGGCGGTCGACACCATATCCCTCCCCGTAGTGGCCCCGCTGAAGGGCCAGTCCGCTGCTGCGCGGGAGAATGCGCCGGGCCAGGACCGCGAAGGGAAGAGCAGCACTGGCAAGGACCAGGCGGACAAGGGGAAGGGCGAGGATTCCAGACAGGCCGCCAGCCCCAGCCCGGCTCCTGCTCCTTCCGCCTCCGCAATCCCGTCTGCCCTCCGTCCCGCCGTGACGGCCACCCAAAAGCCAACCGCACCTTCAGCCACCGCTACGGCGTCCCCGGTTCCGACAAGCAGCGCGCCCGCAGCCAGCACTCCGACAGCCACCCGTTCCGCGACGTCTGCTCCTGCCGGCTCCGCCCCTGCAGCCAGCACTCCGACAGCCACCCGGACGGCACCGGGTGCTGCGCCTTCGGTTCCCGTTGCCGTGCCGGAAGCCCCGGGCACCGGTACCCCTGCTGCTCCCGTACCGCCCGCAGCGGCAGACGGGACCATACCGGTCCAACCGGCCCCACCCGCGTCCTCCGTGGCAGTGGATCCTGCCCCGACGGCGTCAGGCGAGCCCACCGCCGATGCCGCCGCAGGCGAAGCTGCTACCGCAACTACGGGTGGAGTGGGCGGTCAGGGCGGATATGTACCGCTTTACGCCGTGCCACGTACCCAGCCAGGGTGGACGCCGTACGCTTCAGTCCCGAACGGCAACAGCGTCCGGACCAGCGCGGTGCTGGCTGCGCAGCCGGAGCCGAAGAGTGCCCTGGTCTGGCTTGGCTCAGGGCTGGTAGGGGTGGCTGGTGCCGCCGGACTGGTCTTCTTCCGCCTGCGAAACCCCTAGGACGTGTTGCTAAAGCCCTGATTTGATCCAGATCAGGGTCGACGCCAGGGTCACGCCTGCGAGGTAGCTGCGTGCTGTTTTGTCGCTTCTGGTTGCGATGCCACGCCATTGTTTGAGGCGGTT